>NZ_GG657551.1:185428-190680 GCF_000157995.1 Holdemania filiformis DSM 12042 | reverse complement strand
GTGTTTCGAAAGGAATACAGGACGTGTTTATCTCGGAGCTGGAGTTATTGATAAATTTATGATGAAAAAGGACAGCCATGGGCAGGAATGAGGTGGAAAACTTCTTTCCTGATCGCTTCGAGGTCAAGCTTGCGGGTCAATGGGTGAAGAAATATAATGAAAAGAAAGGAGGAGAAACGATGAGAACTCGAATCTACAATAAATGTACGGATGCAGAAATTACTGAATATTTGAAAAACGGCGGCGATACCCTGTTTATGAGCGTAGGCGTCACTGAACTTCATGGCCAGCTTCCTGTGGACTGTGAATCCATCCTGGCAGAGGCCGCTGCCATCATGATGGCGGAGAAGGCTGACGGTCTGGCGGTGATCAATTTGCCGTTCTTTCATGCCGGAGCTACGGCGATTGGGCAAAGCACAGTGAATATTTCGATTAAGGCGGGTTATGATTATCTGAAAACCCTTGTTTATGCCTTTTATAAACTAGGCTTTAAGCGAATCTTTTTCCTCAGCATGCATGGCCCGGCCTATCTGACCATCAATTCGGTCTGCATGGATTTCTTTCATGAAACGCAGAATCCGATTTGTCATCTGGAGCTTGGACACGTCATGGAAATCGCAAAGGAAAACGGTTGGGAATGCGGCGAGGATCGGATGGAAACCTTTACGGATTTGATGTATGGCGCGTATAAAGCGATGAATCAGCTGGAGTTTATTCCAATCCTGCCGGACTTCGACCGGGAAGCTTTTCTGGCGAAACGCCGGGAAGGCAATGCAAAGCAGTGGTTTAAGAAGGACTTGCATAAATTGAATTCCGGTACCGGCGGATTCGGTTCCTTCTACGCAGAATTAGAGGAACATGGCGGATTGGAATATTCAGTTACCGCGGAAGAACGCGAACAGCGCGGTGAAAAAGGTTTTAAACGATTACAGGAAATGATTGATAAATTTGATCCTCAGCATTTCAGCACACTGCTGCAAGCTTTGGGGCAGGCGGTAAACGAGGAAATTGTTCCACGCTATCCTCATTTGAACCTGGACAAGCCTTATAAATAAGAAATTCAAGACATTTATATCCTAATAGAAAACCTGTTGATAGTGCCATAACACGGCATAGCATCAACAGGTTTTTAAATGAATTTCAGGCAGGGTGTTCCAGTTCCTAGGAAGCGGTGATGCGGAGCGGCCCAGAGTTAGAAGGCAATCAGAGAAAGCGGCTTCCAAGCTGAGAGAAGGCTCTCTCTGGTTTGGAAAACCTGCGAACATCAGTTGGAACTGTCGAGCAATTCCTGTTGCTTCTGCCGGAATACGCCGTTAACCCCGTCAAAAATAAGCAGGCCGGTGATTCTGGATATCTCTTCCAGCGACGGTTCAGGCTCGTTCGCGTCAAACCATTGTTGATAAACAGCGATCAAACCAGAAGCAATGAATTCCAGAACGTATTGCGGCAGCACAGGGTCGTTGGGAAAGTATTTATCAAATTGAATCAGAAGATGATCCTTGATCACGCCTTTGATTTTATTTAACAAATGACTATGCCCGGAGGACTGAAGCAGGCAGTGAAAGAATTCAGCATCCTGACTGATCATCGCTGTTAATTTTTCAAATAAGGGATATGGATTTAACCGTTCCGCGGAAAAATCCGTACTGTCCAGAATTTGGATCAGCGACTGGATAATCTCATTTTCAATATCGTTGAGAACATCGTAGATCGAATCATAATGGGTGTAAAACGTTTTGCGGTTGATCAACGCGGTATCTGCGATTTCCTTCACTGTGATCTGTTCGATTCGCTTCGTTCCCATGAGCTGAATTGTCGCACCAATAATTGCTTTGCGCGTTTTGATGACACGCTTGTCCTTCGTGTTTAAATTTTTTTCCATATTCTCACCTGATTTGAGCTTAGTATAATCCTCATGTGTTGCTTATGTCAATAAAGATGACGAGTTGTGTAAAAAGTTTATTGAATGGGTTGAAAAGATGGATAATTCCTTAAATAAACAACATTTTTTTTTAAACCGGTCACATAAGCTACGGCGTGAAGGAATCTGACCGTTGCTTCATCACCAGACTGGGCGTATACTTCTATCATCTAATAAGTAGCAGGTGTTGCTTATTCTCCATAAAGAGATGAAAACACCCAGCCTTGTAGTTTATAACAGAGGAGGAAATTCCTATGAATGAATTTATTCTGATGACAGACAGTACAGCGGATATGCCGGAGTCTTTTTATCGCGAAAATCAAATTCCAGTTTTATCGCTGACCTATACGCTTGAGAATCGTACCTATACTCTGAGCGACAGCCTGCCCATGCCGCAGTTCTATGATAAGCTGCGGCAGGGAGCTATGCCGGTAACCTCGCAGGTGAATCCTGAAGCGGCGCTGAACGGATTTCGTGCGGCGGCCAAGCAGGGCCAAGATATTCTATGCGTTTGTTTTTCATCCGCGTTGAGCGGAACCTATAACAGCTGTCAGCTTGCGGCGGAGATGCTGAAAGAGGAAGGCTTTGCCCAGCGGATCGTCGTGATCGACTCACTGTGTGCTTCGACCGGAATGGGACTGCTTTTGTATAAAGCGAATCAGATGAAACAGAAGGGCATGTCGCTGGATGAAACGGCGGCCTGGATTGAAGCGCATAAATTAAACGTTTGTCATGTGTTCACCGTCGATGACCTGAATCACCTCTACCGCGGCGGCCGGGTCTCGAAAACAGCGGCAATCGTGGGTTCAATGATCAATATCAAACCAATTCTGCACGTCGACGACGCTGGAACACTGCAGGTGATTGGCAAGGTTCACGGCCGGAATAAATCATTGAAAACACTTGTTGATTTGATGGAAGAAAAAATGGGAAGCTGGAAAGACAAGAACGATATTTTCATGATTTGCCAAGGGGATGTCGATTCAGAAGCGGAACAGGTCGCGAAGATGGTAAAAGAGCGCTTTGGAATTTCACAGTCGCTGATCAGCTATACTGGACCGGTCATCGGCAGTCATACCGGCGCGGGCGTCATCGGCTTGTTTTTCATGGGTGATCAACGATAAACGAATCGAGAATCAAGTAAGACGTGATTTCTTCTTTTCGCAGGCAGGCTGCCGGGAAAGGAAGGCGATCGCGTTTTTTATTTATGAAAATGCGTTTGTCTAAGAAAGATAAAGCAAGGGAAGACGAAAAAACAGCGTCCTCCATGGATAACCGCAGAGAAGCTGCCTTCTGGATCAGAGTTCTTTGTTTCTAAGTGTTGCAGCTGACGTGATCCCAGTCATTTTGCCCGTCGGCGTCGATCAGCCAGTTCAGTCCCCAGTGCCGTTCATAGACGACTTCACTGTTCAAGCCGGCTGGCGCCGGTTCGCCTTTAATCCGCGCGTCGACACAGGCCCAGTCGTAGCGGAAGATTAAATCTGCTTCGTCGAGGAGATCGTCAATCGGCCGCAGCTGCACGTCTTTCATGAATTCGTCAAACGTCGCTTTGGTGCTGACGACCTCGATCGCTTTCTGGCAATCGCAGATCTGATCTGGAAAGGTGAGCGAATCGACCAGACCGAGTGCCCAGATCAGCGGCCAGTAGGCTTCGTATTTCCAGACCATGTTGACCCAGTCCTGTTCCGTTGACGTGCCGTCAAAGATCGCTTTTTCTTTCTCGGTCAGAAACAGCCGGACGCCAAAGCGGTCTAAAAGTCCAGTCATGAATAACCGCGAATCCTCGACATCCTGTTGATTCTGGATGTCGCAGGCCAGCTGGATTGTGATCAGGCAGCAGATTGCACGCCGGGCGATTTCCTCGGCGCTGCGCAGGCGGACGTTGTCGGCGGTTTCAATGACCGGCAGATGTTCGATATAAGGCACGCCCTGCTCTTTCAGCAAAGCGATGGATTGTTGCTTTCTTTCTTCAGCGCTTTTCATGGCAGCCTCCTTTTTTTATCTCCTCTATTCTATCACGAACAAGTGATGAAAAGCTGACGTCTTTGTCAACGAAGATTGAATTTCATGAATTTAACTTGAATAAAGTTCAAGAAAAGCTTGCGGCAGTCCCGCTCACCCTCTATAATAAGGAGGAAGTAGTCATTCCCGAGCATTTTTTTAAAGAATGATGTACAATAGAAGCACTCTTGGGAAAGCTATATGAAGCGAGGTGTAAGAACATGCAACATGATAAAATTGTGATTAAAGGCGCGCGTGAAAACAACCTTAAGAATATCGATCTGACAATCCCGCGGGATAAGCTGGTCATCATGACGGGCTTGTCCGGATCGGGGAAAACGTCGCTGGCATTTGATACGATCTATGCGGAAGGACAGCGGCGGTATGTCGAATCGTTAAGCGCGTATGCGCGGATGTTTTTGGGCGGCGTGGAAAAACCGGACGTCGATTTGATCGAAGGCTTGTCGCCGTCGATTTCGATCGATCAGAAGACCACAAGCAACAACCCGCGTTCGACCGTCGGCACGGTCACGGAAATCTACGATTACCTGCGGCTTTTGTATGCGCGTGTGGGCGTTCCGTATTGCCCGGTTCATAACGAACCGATCGTTTCCCAGACGATTACGCAGATGGTTGACCGGATTATGGAACAGCCGGAAAAGACGCGGCTGGAGATCCTGGCCCCAGTGGCGCATCGCGAAAAGGGAACGTTTAAGGATGTCTTTGAGAAACTGTTGAAAGACGGTTATCTGCGGGCCCGCGTCGACGGACAGATGATTTTGCTGGAAGACGTCAAACCGTTAGAAAAAAACAAAAAGCATTCGATCGACGTCGTTGTCGACCGGATTGTGAAGAATGACGGGATCCGCTCCCGGCTGCATGATTCCCTGGAAACGGCAGTGAAGCTGGCCAATGGCATCGTTGTTGTTTTGGCCGGGGAAAACGAGCTGTTGTTCTCTCAGAATTATTCCTGTCCGAAGTGCGGTTTCTCAGTTCCGCGTCTGGAACCGCGGTTATTTTCGTTTAACTCGCCGCTGGGAGCGTGCGACGAATGCAAGGGCCTGGGCATTACCCAGCGGGTAGACGTCGATTATCTGATTCCAGACCGGACCAAGTCGATCCGCAAGGGCGGCATTGTGTATTACAAAAATATTGTCGATACGGAGAACATTGAATGGCAGACATTCAATACCTTGTGCCGGCATTACCATATCGACCTGGATAAACCGATCCAGGATTTCACGCCGGAAGAACTGGAAATTGTTTTATACGGTTCCAAAGAACCGATTGCTTACAGCATCGCTTCCCGTTCCGGCAACCGCTTCAGCCG
>NZ_GG657551.1:138665-185303 GCF_000157995.1 Holdemania filiformis DSM 12042 | reverse complement strand
TCCCGTTCCGGCAACCGCTTCAGCCGCAACGATTACATTGAAGGCGTCAAGACGTTGATCGAGCGGCGTTTTGTCGAAACAACCTCGACGATGTCGCGCGAATGGTATGCTTCGTTTATGGCGGAGTCGCCGTGTCCGAAGTGCGGCGGTAAGCGGCTGAACGAGATGGCGCTGAGCGTGCGCGTGGGGGGCAAGAACATCTATGAATGGACGACGATGTCGGTCATTCAGGCGCTGGACTTTATGAAAAATCTGCAGCTCGATCCGATGCGGGCGGAGATCGCAAGATTGGTAATTAAAGAAATTGTCAGCCGGCTGACATTCTTAAAGGACGTGGGTCTGGAATATCTGACGCTGGACCGGCTGGCGGGCCGTTGTCCGGCGGCGAGGCGCAGCGGATCCGGCTGGCGACGCAGATCGGCTCGCAGCTGACCGGTGTGCTGTACGTGCTGGACGAGCCGTCGATCGGGCTGCATCAGCGCGATAACGCGAGACTGATCAAGACCTTGAAGAATATGCGCGATCTGGGCAACTCGCTGATCGTCGTCGAGCATGACGAGGAAACGATGATGGAATCTGACTGGATCGTCGATATCGGGCCAGGCGCAGGCGTGCATGGAGGCGAAGTGATCGCCAGCGGAACGCCGCAGGAAGTCATGCAATGTGAAAACTCGATTACCGGTCAATATCTCAGCGGCCGCAAAAAGATCGACGTTCCGACTAAGCGCCGCAAAGGCAACGGTTTGTTTCTGGAAATCAAGGGCGCGCAGGAGAACAACCTGAAGAATGTGAACGTCAAGTTCCCGTTAGGCACCCTGACCGTCGTCACCGGCGTCAGCGGCAGCGGCAAATCCTCGCTGGTCAATGAAATCCTGTGCAAAGCTGTGCAGCATTCGCTCGGCCGCACGCGCATCAAGCCGGGCAAGCACAAAGCGATCCTGGGCTTGGAAAACATCGACAAGGTGATTGAGATTTCGCAGGATCCGATCGGCCGCACCCCGCGTTCCAACCCGGTCACTTACACCGGGGTGTTCGACGATATCCGCGATCTGTTCACTCAGACGCCGGAAGCGAAGCTGCGCGGCTATGACAAGGGGCGCTTCTCCTTCAATGTCCGCGGCGGCCGCTGCGAAGCGTGTCAGGGTGACGGCGTAAAGCGGATTTCGATGCACTTTCTGCCGGACGTCTACGTACCATGCGAGGAATGTCATGGCAAGCGCTACAACGAGGAAACACTGCAGGTCACCTATAAAGGGAAGAACATCTACGACGTGCTGGAGATGACGGTGGAGGAAGCGATCGAGTTTCTTCTCCTCCATCCATCGCATTAAATCCAAGCTTCAGACGTTGCATGACGTAGGCCTGGATTACGTCAAGCTGGGGCAGCCGGCGACGACGTTGTCCGGCGGCGAAGCGCAGCGTGTCAAGCTGGCGAGCGAACTGCAGCGCAAGGCGACGGGCAAGACCGTCTTCATCCTGGATGAACCGACGACCGGCCTGCATACCCATGACGTTAAAAAATTACTTGCGGTCTTACAGCGAATCGTCGATAATGGAGATACGGTCATTGTCATCGAGCACAATCTCGATGTGATTAAATGCGCCGACTACATCATTGATATTGGCCCGGAAGGCGGCGACCAGGGCGGCACGATCATCGCCAAGGGCACGCCGGAACAGATCGTCAAGGTGGAAAAGAGCTATACCGGCCAATATCTGAAATCCATGCTTGAGAAAGGATGAGGCTATGGAATACGAAGGCAAGGTCATGATCAGCGAGCTGCAAAGTTATTTCAAATTTGAACAGCTCTCTGGCAATGAGGAATCATTAAACCGATGGGTGATCGTTCCGGATGTCAATCGTCCGGGCTTAGAGCTGGCGGGCTTCTACAAGCATACCGAGCCGCGCCGGATCGTCATCATCGGCGATAAAGAACAAGCGTATATCGACACGCTCTCCGTGGAAATCCAGCGAGAGCGTTTTGAGCAGCTGACCGACGGGTATACTCCGACGATCATTCTCACCCATCACCGCGAATGTCCGCCGGTGCTGCTGGAAGTCGCGGGATATAAGAATTTCCCGATTTTCCGCACAGCGATGACGACCTCCCGGCTGATGGTCGATCTGATCAGCTTCCTGGACGAGCGTCTGGCGCCGTCTGACAGTATTCACGGCGTCTTGATCAGCGTCTATGGCAAGGGCGTGCTGATCTGCGGCGAAAGCGGCATGGGCAAGAGTGAAACCGCGCTGGAACTGATCCGCAAGGGCCACATTCTCGTCGCGGACGACCGCGTCGACGTGGTCCGCGTCCACAACAGCATCATCGGTCATTCCCCGGAGCTGCTTCAGGGAATGCTGGAAATCCGCGGCATCGGCATCATCGACGTCGCCAAGATGTTCGGTGCGAGCGCGTTATTGCCTTCGGCTCCGATCGACCTGGTCGTGTCGTTGGAAAAGTTTGATTCCAGCGCCGAATACGCGCGGGTGGGAATTGAAACGGAACAGTTCATGCACATTCTGGAGGTCGACGTGCCGAAGATCGTGCTGCCGGTCAAAGAAGGCCGGACAATCGCGGTCCTGATCGAATCAGCGGTCACGAATTTCCGCCTGAAAGAAATGGGCTTCGACAGCGCGAAAGCGTTTGAAAACCGGGTGTACGACTACATCGAGCGGCAGAACGCTGCCAATGCGGCCGCGCCGGAAACAGAAAAGGAGTAATCAACAATGCAGTTTTTTCCTGATCCGCAGACTTTTATCGCTATCGGAAGTCTGTCAATTAAATGGTACGCAGTGATCATCCTCTGCGGAGCGATCCTGGCGTATTCTTTCTGCGTCAAGGAAATCAAAAAGATGGGGTACAAAGTTGAAACCGCGGAGGATCTGTTCCTCGGCTGTCTGATCTGCGGCCTGATTGGCGCGCGGCTGTGGTACTGCGCGTTCTATAACCTGGAATATTATCTGGCCAATCCAATCCATATTCTCTATACGTTTGAGGGCGGTCTGGCAATCCAGGGCGGCTTGTTCGGCGGGGTGCTGTTCGGCCTGTGGTACGCCCGCAAGCATAAGATCAATTTCATGCGGATGGCCGACGCGATCGTGCCGAATGTGCTGCTGGCGCAGGGCATCGGCCGCTGGGGCAATTTCATCAACCAGGAGGCGTTCGGCCGCACGGTCAGCGAATCCTTCTACCGGTTCTTCCCGGAATGGTTTAAAAACCAGATGTTTATCCAGGGTGCTTACCGCGAACCGACATTTTTCTATGAAAGCGTCGGCGATATCCTGGGCTTCATTCTGATTGTCTTTGTCTATAAGAAATATTCCAAACCGAAGCGCGGCGATATGGTCTACGCGTATCTGCTTTGGTATGGGGCGGTGCGGATCGTCGTTGAGGGTCTGCGTACAGACAGTCTGATGTTCGGCCGGCTGCGGATGGCGCAGGTGATTTCGGTCGTCTTTATCGTCGTCGGGCTGCTGGGGATGCTCGGCGTCTTCCGCAAGGTCATGAAAAATCCGAAGCCGGTGATTCTGTTCGATCTGGATGGAACGCTGCTGAACACAGAACCGGCGATCTTAAAGAGCTACCGCGAACTGTTTAAAAAGTACAGAACGGAAGAAGAATTCACCCGCGATAAACAGCTGGCGGTGCTGGGCCCTTCGCTGCAGACGATGTTTGCGCAATATTTCCCGGAGCAGGACGCCGAGCAGCTGGTCAAAGAATACCGCGAGCACAACCGCGCCGCGCACGCCGATCTGGTCAAGCCGATGGACGGAGCGGTCGAGCTGCTGGAAAGTTTGAAGGCGCAGGGCTATAAGCTGGGCATTGTGTCCACGAAGGTTAAGGAAATGGTCCTGCTGGGGCTGACGCTGAATCACATGGATCATTATTTCGACGTGATCGTCGGTCAGGACGATGTGAAGAACGGCAAGCCGGATCCCGAAGGCATTCTGACGGCCTGCCGGCTGGTCAACGAAGGGCACGACAGCGTGATCTATGTCGGTGACAGTCCGATGGACATCCAGGCTGCGCGCAACGCAGGCGTCTTCTCCGTCGGCTATCTGTTCAATCTGGAACGCCGGGAACAGCTGGAAAAGGAGAAGCCGAACCGGATCATTGACGATTTGCGGCAGGTGGAAGCGCTGGTGAAGGAGGATCTTGCATGGACTTACAATATGATGTAATCATTATCGGCGCGGGTCCGGCCGGCATGACCGCGGCGGTGTATGCCAGCCGTGCAGGTCTGAAAACGGCGATGTTAGAAAAAGCGGCGCCCGGCGGCAAGATGATCAAAACCTTTGAAATTCAGAACTGGCCGGGAATCAAGGAGATCAACGGCGCGGATCTGGCGTATCAGATGTTCGAGCATTCCACGCATTTCGGCGCGGAATATCTCTATGGCGACGTCGAGAAAATCATCGACGGTCCGATCAAGCAGGTGGTCTGCGCGGACGGTCAGATCTATACGGCTCCGGCGGTGATCATCGCCACGGGAACGCGCGAGCGGCTGTTGGGCATTCCGAATGAGAAAGAGCTGACGGGCAAGGGTGTATCGTATTGCGCGGTGTGCGACGGCAGTTTCTTCCGCGACCAGCCGGTGACGGTCATCGGCGGCGGCAATTCCGCGCTCGAGGAATCGTTATATCTGACGCAGTTTGCCAGCGAGGTTCACATCGTGATCCGCCGGGATGTCTTCCGTGCGGAGCCGATCATCCAGCAGGCAATCGAACAGAATCCGAAAATCGACATCATCCGCAGCCATGTTCCGGTTGAAATTCTGGAACAGGAGGGGAAAGTCGGCGGCATCGTCTTGAAAAACGTTCATGACGGTCAGCGGATGAAGCTGGAAACCAAAGCGGTATTCCCGTACATCGGCGCGGATCCGTGCACGGAATTTGCCCAGGATCTGGGGATTCTGGACGAGCGCGGTTATATTTTGGTCAACAACAATATGGAAACCGCCCGGGCCGGTATTTACGGCGTCGGCGATGTGACGGCCAAGACGCTGCGGCAGGTGGTTACCGCGGCCAACGACGGCGCGATCGCTGCGCAGCAGGCTTTCCATCAGATTAAGGAGTAAGCGCATCGGCGTGATCGTCAAAGCGTAGAGTAGGAAGGACAGCGCGGGAAAACCTGAAATGGAATTCCGGCAAATTCAAGCAAAAGAAAAAAGGAGGAACGAAAAAGATGGCATCAAGAACAATTCGATTTGAGAACGGCTTCAACGGCGAGCTGCTGCTGGACGAGGGCAGCGTCAAGATCGGCCGCACACCGGGCGGGGCAGCGCCTTATGATATGCTTTACGGCGCGCTGGCGTCCTGCTTGTACGCGACGTTCTTAGGCATTCTGGAAAAGAAACGGATTGAAATTGAAGGCACAGAAATTGTGGTCGAAGGCGAGAAGCGCACGGAAGTGCCGACGACGCTGAAGACGGTGCATCTGACCGTAACGATTCGCGGAACAGATAAGGAAGACGCGGTCCGGAAATCCTTTGATCTGGCGACGAAATACTGCTCTGTCTACCAGACGATCAGTCATGTGGCGGAAATGAGCTACGAGCTGCATTTCGCTTAAAGCGCATCCATGAACCTGAACCTTATCCGGCTCAGGTTTTTTTCAAGGATCGGCGCTTCTCTAATAAGAAACAGGAGAGCGCACGAAGAAAAGAGGGAAATCATGATCTATACTGTCACCTTAAACCCGGCATTGGATTATTACTGCACTGTGGAAACGTTAAATTTGGGGGAAACGAACCGCTGTATTACCGAGAGTCTGATCGGCGGAGGCAAGGGCATCAATGTGTCACTCATGTTGGCGCAGCTGGGCGTACCGACCACGGCGCTGGGCTTTGCGGCCGGATTTACCGGCGAGGAATTGATCCGCCAGCTTCAGGACCAGTCCGTCAATGCGGATTTTATCCGTTGTGCGCAAGGACAAACGCGGATTAACGTCAAAATCAATTCGGGAGTGGAAACTGAGATCAACGGCCGCGGACCGGAGGTCAGTGCAGCGGAAAGAGAAGCGCTGTTAGACAGGATTCGCCGGATCCAGCCGGGGGATACGTTGGTGCTGTCCGGAAATGTACCGCCGACATTACCGGAATCAATTTACGAACAGATTTTAGCTGAGCTGCCAGCGTCGTCGATCCGCGTCGTCGTGGATGCCGAGGGCGCACTGCTGCGGGATACGCTGCGGTTTCATCCATTTCTGATCAAACCCAATCTTGCGGAGCTGCGCCAGCTCGTTGCCAATCCTCAAGCGCCTGTTTCGGATCAGATTCAGGAGCTGAGGCGGCAGGGGGCGGGGCATATCCTCGTGTCGATGGGGGCGGAAGGTTCAGTTCTCTTTACAGCGGAGGGTGGCGTTTATCGGCAGCATCCGCTGCCGGGGCAGACCGTCAGCACCGTTGGAGCTGGCGATTCCATGGTCGCGGGCTTTCTGGCTTCGCTTGAAAATTCTGCCTGCACGCTGGAAGACAGTCTGCGCTGGGCGGCCGCCTGCGGTACCGCAACGGCGTTCAGCCGCGGAATCGCCCGGAGAGAACAGGTCGAAGCCTTGCTGGATCAGATTCGGATCGAAGGTTAAACATAATTTTGGAAAGATAAAAAAATTCTTCCATGGCGACAGTCGGGTTTGAGATTCTTCATATTTATAATGAGTGGTTACAGATTAAACCTATATCGTGAATGCCTTTGTTCATGAAAAAGTTTCGCAGGTTAAAACAGAACTGTCGAATTTCAGGCTGTTCTTTTCGAAGCTTTAAAACGATGAACTTCATTCATTAAAAATCTTTTTTTCAATAAACTATACAGAAGGAAGAACTCTTCTCCAATAAAAATCGGTGTGTTCACGATTGTGAACCGCCAGGGGCTGTGGTAAAATACAGCTAACAAAACAAGAGGTGATCGAGATGAAGAAAAAACGTGTAATCCTGGTCAGCGGGATGTCCGGCGCGGGTAAAACCAGCGCGACCAGCGTTTTAGAAGATATGGGATATCACTGTATCGACCAGTTTCCCGTTCAGCTGTTAAGCCTGTTGGTGGATTTAATTGAAAGCAGCACGGATCCCCGTTATTCCTATCTGGCGCTGGCGACGTCAGCCAAGGATTTCCCGGAGTTCCTCAATGCCTTTGAAGGCGAGGATATGGATGTGCGCGTGCTGTTTCTGGACGCGTCCAACGAAGTGCTTCTGCACCGCTACAAATCGACGCGGCGCACGCATCCGCTGCTGATCTCCAACGTCTGCAACACACTGGAGGAAGCAATCAGCGTTGAGCGTCAGATGTTTCAGAATTACAAGGACACCGCGTTTCTCTCCGTCGACACCACCTTCTTAAAAGCTTCAGAACTGAAACAGAAAATCGAGAAATATTTCTCGCTGAGCAGCGCGCCGGTTTTTTCAATCAGCTTTATCTCGTTTGGCTATAAGCATGGCGTGCCGCTGGACGCCGATCTGATGATCGACGTGCGCTTTCTCCCCAATCCCTATTGGGAAGTTGAACTGCGTCCCTATTCCGGCGACGATCCGCAGGTCTACCATTACGTCATGGACAAACCGGAAACCAAGGAATTCATCAAACGGCTGCTGGAATTCCTCGATTACGCGTTTACCGAATATGTCAAGGAAGGCAAAAATCACTTCACCGTAGCGATTGGCTGTACCGGCGGCCAGCACCGCTCCGTTTCGATCACGAATTTCCTGTATGATCACTATAAGATCCAATATAACTGTTATAAAGAACACCGCGATAAGCGGGATTTGGATGAACAATAACCCGCTGAAGGTCGTCGTTATCGGCGGCGGGCATGGCCAGTCGGTCATCCTGCGCGGCATCAAATTCATTCAGGATATTCAAATTTCGGCGATCGTCACTGTGGCGGACGACGGCGGCAGCACCGGACGGCTGCGGCGTCAGTTCCATATCCCCGCGATGGGCGATATCCGCGCGGTGCTGATTGCGCTGGCGGAGTCGGAAACACTGCTTAAAAATCTGATGGAGTACCGCTTTGAAGGCGATCCGGATCCCGATCAGGAGGATCAGGGCGTTATGGGCCACAACCTCGGCAATCTGATTCTGACCGCCCTGACGCAGAGCTGCGGCAGTTTTCTGGAAAGCATCGGAATTCTCTCCAAGATTCTCAACGTGCGCGGCGATATCATTCCCGCCACCACCCAGGTGATCACGCTGTTTGCGCGGATGGCCGACGGAACGATCGTGCGCGGGGAATCCAACATTCCCAATATGAACAACCGGATCGACACGGTGTTTTATCAGGAAACCGTCAAGGCTTCCGAGAAGGCGGTTCGGGCGATCCGCGAAGCGGATGTCATCATTTATGGCATCGGCAGCATCTTTACCAGCATCCTGCCGAACCTGATCATTCCGGAGATTGCCGAAGCGATTCGGCAGTCGGACGCTTACGGCGTATATTTGTGCAACGCCATGAGTCAGCCGGGGGAAACCGATGATTTCACGATGGAGGATCATGTCGACGCACTGATCCGCCACGGTGCGAAGATTAATGAGGTGCTGGTCGCCCAGGACCCGATTCCGGACGCAATCTTAACCCGGTATGCGAAAGAAGGCGGAAGACCGGTCAGGATCGTCCAGGAGGAACATGCCTATCAGGTCACGCCGGTGCCGCTGCTGGATTTCAGTGACGATTTAGTCCGCCATGACGCCGATAAGATCCGGCATTGCATGCAGCAGCTGTTAGCGAAAATAAAGGAGTAAGTATGTCGTTTACCACTGAAGTTAAATCCGAAATCGCTCAGAATGAGCTGAAACCCTGCTGCCAGAAAGCGGAACTTTCCGCGTTGGTGCAGCTGTGTTCGTCGTTAACGATCAACGCCCAGGGCATGTCGTTAATGATCAAGACGGAAAACGCGGCGACGGCGAAACGAATTCTGAAGCTGCTGAAAGAAAATTACGCCGTGGAAACCGATCTGTCGGTCATCAAGAAGATGAATCTGAAAAAGAACAACATTTACCGGCTGCAGGTGCTGAACAAGACGACTGAGATTCTCAACGATCTGGGCCTGTTCACCGATCATGGGCTGCAGAACCATCCGACCCGCAAGCTCGTTCAGAAAGAATGCTGCGCCCGGGCCTATCTGGCGGGGGCGTTCATGGCCATGGGGTCAGTCAATTCCCCGCAGAAGACCAATTACCATCTCGAAATTGTAACCAACGACGAAGCTCACGCGCTGTTCATTCAGAAGCTGATGCATAAATTTGATCTGCCGGCCAAGGTGATCGCCCGCCGCACGGCGTTCGTCGTGTATCTGAAAGCGGCCGATAAGATTGCCGATTTTCTGCGCTGTGCCGGCGCGTATGAAGCGTTGATGAAGTTTGAGGATATCCGTATCCACCGCGATTTCCGCAACAACCTGACGCGGCTGGACAACTGCGAGGTTGCCAACGAAATGAAAAGCCAGGCGGCAGCTAAGAAGCAGCTGGAGGATATCGCCCGGATCGAGAAAGCTGGCCGGCTGCGGTTTCTTGACGAGAAGCTGAAGGCTGTGGCTCAGTTGCGCGTGCAGTTCCCGGAGGCCAGTCTGAACGAGCTGAGCGCGGAATATGAAAAGCAGACCGGGGTCGCGATGTCCAAATCCGGCATGAAGCACCGCTTCGGCAAGCTTCATGAGATCGCTGAGCAGCTTCCCCCAATTTCGGAAATCCCGGACGAAGCCTGAAGAATCCGCATAAAAAAGCCAGGGTGTTCCATACTTCTAAGGAGGTGAGGACATTGGCTTTTTTTCTTTTATTGATCCAGCTGACCGGTTTATCCTGGAATTTAACGTATACCGCGGAGGAATGGAACTGCGATCAGGGGCAGATCACCGTTGTGCTCCACGAACAATCACTGCCGGTTTCCCTGTTTGATGTCGAACTGACGGACGCCGGGAAAACCCGGGCTTGCGAAATTGTGAGTCAGGCGGAAACGCTGACGTTTGAAATCGACGATCATGTCGCCCAGACCTCGCCGCTGCCGGTATGGCTGTTTGCGGATGGAGAACTGGTGCAGCGCTTATTGATTGAGGAAGGGCTGGCTTCGGTATCGATCTCCAACCCGGAATACACCTATGCCGCCCAGCTGCAGGCCGCCCAGTCGCAGCCGGTGATCGCCCGCGGCAGCGTCAGTTCAGTCACGGAGTACAGCCGCCGGCGGGGCGAGGTGGGGCTGGCCATCCTCTGTTTTATGACCTCCGGTTTTCTGGTCTTGTGGATTCTGGCTTCCTGTCATACCCGGCGAAGAAGCTGAAGAAATTCTTAAATTTGATGTTAGAGTTGCAAAACTTTTCTCTTTTGCGGTCAATTAGGATATAATGAAACCGGTGATAAACATGAGATTCTTAACGATGATTTTTACAATCCTGCTGATCATTGCCTTTCTCAGCATGGCCTGGCCGTTTATTCTGGCAATGCTGGTGATCATGGCGGTCTTGGGGATCTTCGGCATGTTCAAAATCAAGAAGATGACCAAAACAATGAACGACCAGTGGTCGTCGATGGATCAGAATCAGGATTCAGTTTGGATTGACGAACAAACTCAGGACAGCCCGTTTGAACAGCGGGTAGCTCAGCCTGAGGTTTTTGAAGCGGAATATACTGAAAGAAGGACGGATGAGGATGGACGCCAGTCAGATACAAAGGGACTTTGATCCCGTTACCGTAGATGATTACCCGCTGATCCAGCGCTATTTATCGCTGGCACAGTATGAAGAAAGCAATCACAACTTAGTCAACATGATTCTGTGGATCGATTCCTATCCGCTGTTTAAGTGCCAGAATGAAAACTGGCTGCTTCTTTTGGGCGTGCACGAAGGCACGTTGTTTATTTACATGCCGCTATGCCGTCCGGAATATTTCAAGGAAGCGATTCTGGCGGCAAAGGCGATCTTTGAGCGCTATCGGCTGCCGTTTGTGCTGAGCTGTTTTACAAAGGAAGCGGCGCAGTGGTTTGCGGATACGTTTCCCAACACTTGTCTGGAGGAAAACCGCGACAGCGCGGATTATGTTTACCTGTGCGAGAAGCTGAAAACCTTCGCGGGCAAGAAGCTGCAGAAGAAGCGCAATCATCTCAACGCGTTCTATAAAGAGTATGCGGGACGCTGGGAATATGAGACGTTCAACGCGGACAACGTGAAGGAATGCGAAGCGTTTCTGCGGCAGTGGCATGCCGAGGATCCGGATGAATTTCTGCAGGCGGAACGGCGCGGCGTTTTCCGGATTCTGGAATTATTCGGGCAGATTCCTTACCGCGGCGGTCTGATCCGCATCGACGGGGAAGTGAAGGCCTTTGCGATCGGCTCCTGGTTAAGCGCGCGGATGTGCCAGGAAAACATTGAAAAAGCCGACGACGAGATTCGGGGATTATACCAGGCGATCATGAAGGAATGGCTGACGCATGAGTTTGATGAAGCCGAGTATGTCAACCGGGAGGACGATATGGGCCATGAGAACATCCGCCAGGCTAAGCTGGCGTATCATCCGGAGTTTTTGATCGAGAAGTATCGGCTATGCGGAAAGGAGAATCAGCTATGATCAGCAAGGCGCTGCCGCAGGAAAAAAAGATTGTGTACGGCATCTGGAAGCAGGTGTTTGCCGGCGACGACGGCGGTTATACAGATTATTTCTTCCGCACGCTGTACAAGCCGGAGAATACGCTGGTGCTGAAAGAGTCGGGAAATATCGTATCGACGCTGATGCGGATTCCGCATTCCATCATGTTAGCCGGCCATATTTTAGAGACATCGATGATTTTAGGCGTGGCGACGATTCCGTCTTACCGCAAGCGGGGCTGCATGCATGAGCTGATGAACGACGTGCTGGACGAGGTAGAGCACAGGGAACTGGTGACTTTGATCCAGGCATACAATCCGTCGATGTATACGCAGTTTGGCTTCGAGATGGTCTATTACCGCCGGCGGTATACGGTTCATCGCTCTCAGATTCCGCTTTGCAGCAACGAGGGTTTAACCTATAAGGTGCAGTCGCAGGATCTGCTCGATGTGTATACGGCGTATGTGCGGCGCTTCGATGGTTTCTATCTGCGGACGAAAGAGGACTTCGATCATCTGCAGGAGGAGTGCAATGCCGAGGGCGGCAAGCTGATCGCCTACTATGATCAAAACAAACAGATTCAGGGCTACGCGTCATTATATCAGACCGCGCAGGGCATCGAGGTGCGGGAGTGTATTTATCTCAACAGTGTCGCGTTGTTTAAATTGTTGAACCTGGCGCTGCAGCTGAAACCGGAGATTATCCTGCATACCACGCAGGACGAGCATCTGGAAAAGATCATCAAGGACGTCACATGGCAGGACTATGGCTTCACGATGGCGCGGATTAATGATTACGATCTGTTCAACCGGCTGTACGGGAGCGCGGTGACTTCGCCGAAGGAAGCGTTCGCGCTGAGCGGCAAGCCGTTGTTTATGCACGAATACGCATAAAAGAGAATGAAGTACCAAGCTTTAATGACAAGGGTTATCTAGCTGTTCTGTCAGGACAGGAAGCAGTCTGCCGAAAAGAATTATGTTGCGCATGCTGGTGATCTAGTACTTGAAAAGTCTTGTGGCCAGAGATCGTAATCAGAAAGAAGCGAAGGAGGATCCTGCCGATGATTATGGTATTGATCATTGCGTTTTGTTTCTGGTTTGGCGGATATGCTTTTAAAAATCCTGAGAAAGTCTGGGAGTACCAACATTTCCTCACGGTTAAAGATGGAACACCGACTCTATTTTCCATCTATTTTATCAAAGCTTGCGGTATTTTATTGATCATGACTGCCATCGGCATGTTACTTCCTTTTATTGAAGTGATATTGGATAAAACAATATTCAAATAATATTTTTAAAAATCATTATAAGAAGCAGACAATGTAAAAACAAAGGCATTAGGTTAAGCCATCGAGACAGCTTAACGTAGTGCCTTTATTTTAGTTTCCAGAATTTTCAGGTATTCTTCTATATTTCGATCTTGGACTTCACCCACCCGTGAAGTAAAACTGGAATCCTCTCAGAGTGCAACGTCGGGTGATTCTATGGTAAGATAGAAACGATAATCGTAAAATTAATAAAGAAAGCAGGTGAACGGCGGTGCTCTCGGGGGAGGAACTGCGGAAATATGGTCACAAGTAAAAAGTTTTGCGCTATTTCAGGGATTACCCTGGAAACGCTGCGGCATTATATTGACCTCGAGCTTTTAAAGCCAGCGAAGGTGCTAGCGAACGGCTACCGGGAATTTTCCATTGATAATGCAGTTGAGGTCTTCTATCTAAGACATGAACGGGGGCTGGGGGCGAGTCTGAATCAATTCCATCCCGAAAATGAAGCAGAAAGTCTGGCGGATCAGGATGCACGGTATCAGGATAATTTGGTTCAGCTGCAAAAACAAAAAGCATTGCTGGAACGACAGATCGAACGTAATCTTTATTACCGCAGTTTAATTCAGCGCGCAATCCATCAGAAGGAACAGCTTTTGTATTTAAACGTGGAACAACTGTTTAGTCTGAGCTTCCTGGAGTTTTCCCCTGCCAATCTGGACCGTCAGGGCGTCCTGGAAACGATTGAAACCTGGATGCAGTTTCCCGAGCTGCTGCACCTGGCCTTCCGGATTGATCCCGAGCAGCTGACATCAGATTCTGATATCGTGGAGCCACGTGTCGGATTAGGCATCCGAACCGATTTTGCCAAGCAAAACGGACTTTCGTATGCGGAAGCTGAGACCAGCTGCGGCAGCGGAAAAATGGCGATGATTGTTTCGCGCAGTGAAAGTTTAACGCAAATCCCAAGGACGGCATTGGCCTCTTTGCTGGAATGCACCGATCAGCCTATTCGTAAAGAACTGGTCGGTCGGTTGATCACGCGCGTTCAGGAAGACGGCAAACTCTGGTATTATTTCAGCTGCAGCCTGGATTTAGGATCTTGACCCCGTGGTAACCACGGGGTTTATAGTAAGTACAGGTTGATTGTGAAAGAATCAACGAGGGAGGAAGAAAGATGAAGAGACTAGGGCTTGTTTTAGTTTCTCTTTTCATGGTTCTTTCCTGCGTTGCCTGCGGGCAAACCAAGGAAGAAACCAAGAAATCAGAACTCAAATTCACGCCGGGAAGCTATACAGCTTCAGCACAGGGCTACAACGGGGAAGTTTCAATTGAAGCGACCTTCTCAGAAACTGCGATTACTGACATTCAGGTCAAAGAACAGAAGGAAACGGCGCATGTCGGCGATGTCGCTTATCCTATTTTGATTGAGGATATCCTGGCAGCTAACGGCACAGGGGTTGATGTTGTCAGCGGGGCGACCTTTACGAGCATCGGTTTGAAAAACGCAGTCAACGCGGCAGCGGAAGCGGCGAGCGCTTCGGATCTGGATGCGTTTAAGAAAAATACCGTAGAACATACGGCGCAGGAAGAAATCACAGGAACCTGGGATGTCGTCATCGTCGGAGCCGGCGGAGCGGGCATGATGGCCGCGGCTCAGGCTGCTCAAAATGGCGATACCGTTCTGGTTCTTGAAAAGAATGCGGAAATGGGCGGCAATACGTTAGTTTCCGGCGGTGCTTACCAGTCGACCTTTGACGCTGTTGTCTGGGATCCAGCCAATCCGGATGCGACAACCGGCGAATACAACGGCGAAACCTACGAAAAAGTTAAAAATGACGCGGGACGGATTGACACGCTGAAAACGATTCTGAATTGGTCGGAAGAACCGTTTGACGGAACGATCGACGACGAACATCCGTTTGTCGCGGGCGATATTGCGCTGAACGCGGTACGCGGTGTTCATGAAGAATACCTGCCGACGCTGAAGGCGTTGAAAGAAGAAATCCAGGCGTATCTGGATTGGGCACAGCCGCAGTTAGACGCGGGCGTCCATGAAACAAAGCTGACGCTGTTCTCTACGATCAATCTGCATATCTTCCAGACATATTATGGCGGCTTGCGTCCAAACCGTGAGAATACGGAATGGATTTACGGCGATGAAAAGCTGGTTCGCCAGTTTGTCGAAGGCGGCCAGGAAATTAAGGACTGGCTGGAAGCTCAGGGAGCTTCGATCGATCAAAGCCGTGCTTTCACCTTAATCGGATGCTTGTGGCAGCGTGAAAACGCCGTTAACGGCGGCACGGTTGACGGTGAGTTCTATGATGGCAAATGGGGAGCTTATTTCGCTGTTCCGGCCAACACGGTCTTGAAGGCGAACGAAGCCAATAAAATTATGACCCGCACGACGGCGAACGAACTGATTACGGATGAATCCGGACGGGTTACCGGCGTGAAGGCGACACAGTTTGACGGTACTCCGGTTACGGTCATGGCCAACAAGGGTGTCATCCTGGCGACCGGTGGTTATGGCGCAAATATTGAGATGGTTCAGAAAACAAATGACTACTGGAAAGATGAATATATTGCCAACAATATCGGCACAACCAATCGTTCCAGCCTGAAGGGTGACGGTACGACGATGGGTCAGGCTGTCGGTGCGGCGACGATCGGCGAAGGCTGGACACAGATGATGCCGTTAGGCTGGGTTGACAACGGAAATCTGGCTGGCGGCGCGGGCGAGAACGTCATTTACGTCAATCCGGAAACCGGTAAGCGGTATGTCGATGAATCCGCAGAACGCGACGTTCTGTCGGAAGGCGGTTTCGAAAATGGTATGAGCGAAGCGAAAGCGAAGGAGCTGGGCTTGAAATATGTTCCGGGAATCTACGTTGAAATTTCCAATGTGGGAACGACTGCGGGCACGGGCGGATTCAACAATGTGCCTGAAGATGTGGAAGGCCGGATGATTTTCAGAACGGTTGAAGAAACTGCGAAATTGATTGGCTGCGACGCGGAGACACTGCGGCAGACGATTGTGGATTACGATAACTATGTCATGGGCGTTGCCGATACGCTGGACGTGGAGAAGCTTTCGTACCGCGGAACTGTCGGCCAGGTTGAAATGGATGATGACGGCAATTATCTGCCGGATACGTACAATCTGGATATGATCCGGGTACGTTTCATGGCGCCTTCGACGCATCACACGATGGGCGGTCTGTTGGTGGATACCGAACGCCGTGTCCTGAATGAGAGCGGCGAAGCGATCAAGGGTCTGTATGCGGCTGGCGAAGTCACCGGCGGCTTCCATTCAGGAAATCGTCTGGGCGGCAACGCGATCACCGAGATCATCGTTTCCGGACGCATTGCCGGAAACAGCGCTTCCAACGAGAAATAAACAAATTTAAACCAACATGGCGAATCCTCTGAACAGGGGACTCGCCTTTTTTAGAAAGAAAATGTAAGTCTTGGAAAGATGTGCTATATGGAATGTGGGGACTAGCTGTCGGGAAAAGATTTGCTTAATTTCAGATCAATTTTCAGAGCATGACTGCGCATACTTGAATTATGGATAAGAATCTTCGCTTAAGATTGCATTAAAAGAAGGACGTACAAGTTTTTGGGGCTACCAGCAATGTTCTTCATTGGTCAATCCGGAGTTTATGAACTTGAAAATCGCATAACGAAAAAAGAGAACGCTCCGCATGGTCAATCGGACGTTCTCTTTCTTTCTGATTTTTATGGGCGTGAGGAAGCTTGTTTTTCCGCCCCTCTCTGGAAATTTAAGTTATTCCCCATTCTTATTGAACAACGTGCGGAAATCCCCTACCGGCATCGGCTTGCCGAACAAGTAGCCCTGGCCTAATCCACACTGCAACTGGCGGAGCATATCCCGCTGCGCTTCGGTTTCCACCCCTTCGGCGATGACACTGACGCCCAGCTGACGGCACATGGAAATAATGCTTGCGACGATAATCTGATTCTGCGGGGAAGCGACCAGCTCCTGAATCAAACTGCGGTCCAGCTTTAACACATCAAAATCCGCGACCGTCAGCATGCTTAAATTGGTATATTTGGTCCCGAAATCATCCAGGGAAATCCGCAGATGAAGCCGTTTCAGCGACTGAATGACCGTGCGCAGCGTTTCCTTTTCAATTTCGCCGACCGTTTCGGTGATTTCAATTTCGATCAGGGACGGATCGAAGTCGTAATGCGAAAGAATTTTTTCCACTTCCAGCGCCATATTTTCTTCCAGCAAGGTGAGCCGTGAAAAATTCAGAGACAGGACTACCGCATCCCGGCTCTGCTGCTGACGGCGCTGCTGCATCCGGCAAACTTCGTCAAGAACAAATAAGTCGATGATCCGGATCAAATGCTCATTTTCCAGGACGGGGACAAAGCGCGCCGGCGGAATAACGCCCAGCTGCGGATGCAGATAGCGGATCAAGGCCTCCCCGCCCAGAATCCGTCCGCTTTCCAAATCTGCTTTCGGCTGGATATAAACGGTAAACCGGTTTTCCTTGAGTGCCTCCATGACCTGCTGATAGGTTTCCGGCCGGTAATGCTTGGACAAATTGTAAGTCGTTTTGTAATAATTCTGCTTGGCGATATACATTAACTGGTCGGCATGATTCATCAAGGCGTTGATGTCCGGTTCATCCCCGCTCCAGCTGCTGCCCATCGACACGCCGTTGACGATGATCGTAAACGCGTTTTTCAGCCGGGCCAGCCGCTGTTGAAATTCCGCGTAGGAAATCTCTTCGTAAACGGCGATGAATTCATCGCCGCCTAAACGGAATAACTGATCCGGCCGGGCATGCAGATTCAGGATACGTGCCAGTTCGATCAAGACCTGATCGCCATAGTGATGACCATACAACTCGTTAAGCTGCTTCAAGCCGTTGACATCGCACACCAGCACGCCGGCCTGCGAGAGCGGATGCTGTTGCCATTTCTGGAGCTGCTCGACATACCGGTTGCGGTTGCCCAGTCCGGTCAGCGGGTCATGATAGCTCATAAACCGCAGCTGCTCCACCGCCTGATATTTGAGCAATTCACTGACTAAGAAAGCCGCCAGCGATTCGACAAAGCTTAAGTCCTGTCCCTGCGCTGACGGGTTGACAATCGCGCAGCAGCCGATGATCGTTTCCTGGGAAAGCAGCGGCACCACGAGCAGCGACCGCACGCCCAGCCGCAGAAAGGCCCGCACCAGTTCGGCATTCTGACTCTTTAACAGGTCGATATCCATTAAAACATACGCGTCATGCGTATGGAAATAGGCATACCCCGGCTCCAGCAGAACTTCCGCCAGGCCGTTCCAGGCTTCTTTGAAGGAAGTCTGCTTAACGGATGTCCATTCGTAAACGGAGTTGGTTTCCTCCAAAAAACTAAGCAGAACCCGATTAGCCGCATAGTAGCGGCCGATCCCTTCCAGACTCTCCTCAATCGCCTGACTGACAGAATCGGCGTCTACGATCTGGCGTACATTACGAAGCAGGGCGTTGCCGCGCTCCAGCTGTATCGACAGTTCCTTGCTCAGATGATTATGTTCCGCGATATCCATCGCAAATTCCATCCGCGCGGTCCGGCCCTGCCACTGGATCAGCTTATCCTTAACGATAAAATCACGGTTCATCAGCTCGTTGGTATGCTCCCAGACATAATATTCGTTGAATTTTAATTTATCGTTTGTGCAGAACGGACATGGCGAATCGCGCCCTTGCAGCACCTTATAACACTTTTTGCCGATATAGTCGTCGATGATGTTGAGATCTTCTTTGATCGTCCGGTTGATGAATAATAATTCGTAGGTTTTCGGATCGCTGACATAGATAACGTCGTTCAATTCCTCAAGCAGCTGGGAGGTCAGATGTTCCTCCATTTCCGGCGCCGCGATGACCGGCATTTCCGTTCGCAGCTCGTCAATTTCAGTACTGTTGACCGTCCAGCTTTCCTGTTTCATCGACGGCAGGTAAAACTGGACCTGATTCTTACCCTGACGTTTGGATTGATAGAGCGCAATATCCGCATTTTGATAAAGTTGATAGAAATAAGTTCCATCCTTGGCGAAGAAGGAAACACCAATGCTGCAGGAAACGCCGTCAGCGAACAACGTCGTCAGCTTCTGACACAGCTGTTCCGCTTTGTCGCGGACAATCTGTTCCGTCTTGCAATTCTTCATTAAAATTGCGAATTCATCGCCGCCGATCCGGCCTAAAACGTCGTTTTCGCGGAAAACCTCGCGGATCTGCCGGGCAATCCGGGACAGGACCTGATCGCCGTAAAGATGGCCGAAGGTGTCGTTAATTTTTTTAAATTCATCAATATCCAAAACTAATAACGCGTGCAGCGCCTGCGGATCGTTTTCCAGAACTGACTGGATCTGGGCTTCAGTGGAGCCTTTGTTCAACAGGCCGGTCAGCGAATCCCGCTGGGATTGATATTGCAGAATCAGCTCATGTTTCTTTTCCTTATCGATATCGCGGATGAAAAATAATACCTTCAGATGCTGCGTCGCCGGATCCTGAATGATATGCGCGGTCGTCTCCACCCACACCATCTGACGTTTCTGCGATAAACGCCGGTATTGCAGAGGAATCTCCCGGCGTTCCTGATTGTATGCCGCTTTCAAGGCTTCCCGGCTGAACGTCTGAAGGAAAGCCCGGCGGTCGTCAGGATGGATCTGTTGGCGGGCAACGTTTCGCTGAAATTGATCGTAAGGCGTCCGCGTCGCTTCGTCGATCAGAAAGCTCCAGTCACCGCTGATTTTTTCCACAAGATTGTCGCACAGATTGATTTCAATCATCAGGCAAGCCCCGGCTGCGATAGCTTTGCGGTACTGCTGCTCCTTGGCATAGGCCAGCTCCGCGTCTTTCTGCAGCGTGATATCTTCAATGATGCCGACGGCCTGCCGGGCATGGCCGAATTCGTCGGCCAGCGTGACCAACGTTAATTGCGACCAGTGAACGATCCCGTCATGATTGCGGTTTTTAATAATGCAGCTGACGCGTTCTTCTCCCTGGCGCAGCCGGTGAATCATGGTGAGAAACGATTCGCCGAAGGGGGAAAGAATCAGCCCGTGATCGATAAAATATTCCGGGTTGACAGCCTCGGCCGGGAAGTCATAGCGGGCGCAGGCTTGCGGTGTTCCAAGAATTTGATTGGTTTTAAAATAATAGTCGAACAGGACGCAGCCGACCTGATCAAGCGCTTTTGTCATGCGCTGCTCGTTCATCGCAATGTCCATTTCCCGCTGTTTGCCCTCAGTGATATCCAGCACGACACAGTTAAGGGTCTGAACGCTGCCGGTCAGCGCGAAGGAAGCGAAAACCAGCAGGTACAGAAGTCCGGAATCCGTCTGAATCCGCAGCTGATATTGTAAACCGGGGAATCCGGCGGTAAAGGCCTCTTTGATCTGTTTTAGCACGGAAGCCTGGTCGTCAGGGTGGATCATCCGGCCCAGCTCGTTTTGATAACGCTGCCGGATTTCCTCGTCTGTGGTGTGCAGCAGCTGATAAAACCGGCGGTTGCCATAAAGCAGCGTCTGCGCGTCGTCGAGCTGGATCAGGCAGATCCCGCCGGGCAGATTGTCCGTCAGCATCGTCATTTCTTCGCTGCGGCGGCGCAGCTGGTCCAATTGGGCTTCAAGTTCCGCCTGGCTTTCTTTTACGGCCTGGATATCGGCGAAATAAAGCAGAACCGCGACCCGGCCCCGATCGGTCAGAAAGCGGAAGCCCTGGCATTGCCGCCACAGGGGTGTCCGATCCTTGCGCACAAACCGCAGCGGAATCTGGAATTCGTTGCCCAGCTGAAACGCGGCCTGACATTGAGCCTTAATAGTTCCGACGTCGTTGGGCATCAAGATCAGATCCAGCTGATTGCGGCAGTGCCCATAAAATTCTTCATAGGTAAAGCCAAGCTGGGCGAGCAGGGAAGAACTGATATAAAACAACGGCATGTTGGTTTCCAGGTAGACCCCGGCCATTTCCGCCATCATCTCCGGTTCCGCCAGAGTGAACGGCCTTGGATGCGCGGTAAAAAGCTGCGGGGCGAAGGCCAGCGAGACAGGAAGATTAAGATCCAGCCGGACATAGACAGGCTGGGATTGTTGCTCTTCTACCGTTGCCCGCAGCTGGATGCAGGCGGACTTTCGTTCGGGATAGTCCAGCTCAAATGCAGCGAACAGGGCGTATAAATGCGGTTGTTCGCGCAACACTTCCAGACTGATCCAGCGGATCTGCTTCGGCGGAAGTGTCTGCTTATAATACCGGCTTAACGATAAAAGCAGATCGTCGCGTCCGGCCATCATATCCGGGTAAAGCCCGCTGCAGATCAGTGCTTCGCTTAACGCTTCCTTCAACGCCGTCAAATCCCGGCGGATAAAGACAGCTTGCGCTAATTGTTCAAAAGCAGCGCGTAATTTGACTGTGTTTTTTTCCATGATCTATCTGCCCCATTTTCGATGTAACCCCATGCTTTACTATAACTTAATAATATAAGGATAGCATAACCCCAGGGTAAAAACCAGCGTGGGGTAAGCGGCCCGTCTATTTTCGGCGGCTGTTGATCAGAAAGCGGAGGATTGTCTGATTAGGCGGCGGAAGGCGCTGGAGTCTGGCATTGGACAGCTTATCTTATCGTAATGGATAAACCGTGTGAGGATTGGGAAGAAGCGATAGAAAAGGAAGGAGGGAAAGCAAAAAAACCGTCCCAGGGGAGCCGGTTCTTTTGACGGGAACTAAATCAACAAGGCGATCAGTCCGATTTGAACGGATTGTTTATTTCTGCTTATGCACCAAGTCGTCGATCAACCCGTAATTTTTAGCTTCCTCAGCGCTGAAATACCGGTCGCGGTCGCTGTCTTCGGAGATTTCCCGCAGGCTGCGGCCAGTGTCGTTCGCCAACAGCGTGTTTAAGCGCTGGCGGATCTGCAGGATATGCTCGGCGGCGATTTTGACGTCGGCTGCCTGTCCCTGAACTCCGCCTAAGGGCTGGTGAATCATGATTTCGCTGTTAGGCAGCGCGTAGCGCTTGCCGCGGGTACCCCCGGCCAACAGGACGGCGGCCATACTGGCGGCCATGCCCATGCAGATCGTCGATACGTCGCAGCGGATCAGCTGCATCGTATCGTAAATGGCCAGCCCGGCGCTGACGCTGCCGCCGGGAGAATTGATATACAGCTGGATATCCTGGGAAGAACGCGACGCCAGGTATAACAGCTGCGCGCACAGATTGCCGGACACCGTATCGTCAATTTGCGAGGTCAATAAAATGATCCGTTCCTTTAACAAACAGGAGATCAGATCGTAAGCCCGGTCGCTGCGGGCGGACTGCTCGATAATCGTAGGAATTAAGGTCATGGAGAAGACTCCTTTCCTTTTACAGTATGCCAGAATTCAGCCGATCAATACCCAGATGAAAAAAATATGTAAAACGATCAAGTGAAGTCATTCACAATTGACATTTTATGCCTTAAACACTATAATTAAGTCGTGTCATAAGGAGGTCTATAAAATGACAGTAAAAGTTGCGATTAATGGTTTTGGACGCATCGGACGTCTTGCTTTCCGCCAGATGTTTGTTGCCGACGGTTATGAAGTTGTAGCCATCAACGATCTGACAAGCCCTAGAATGTTAGCTCATCTGTTGAAATATGATTCAGCTCAGGGCCCTTTCACAGGACATACAGTTGAAGCGAAGGAATCTTCGATCGTTGTCGACGGACACGAAATCGAAATCTATGCGAAGGCTGATGCGAAAGAACTGCCTTGGGGAGAACTGGGCGTTGACGTCGTTCTGGAATGCACAGGCTTCTATACATCGAAGGCAAAGGCTTCCGCTCATATCGAAGCTGGCGCTAAGAAAGTCGTTATTTCCGCACCTGCAGGAAACGATCTGCCGACAGTTGTCTTCGGCGTTAACGAAGGCGTTCTGACAAAGGAAGATACAGTAATTTCCGCAGCTTCCTGCACCACGAACTGCTTAGCTCCAATGGCGAACACATTGAACAAATACGCTCCGATCGTCAGCGGTATCATGACGACGGTTCATGCTTACACAGGCGACCAGATGACTCTGGACGGCCCTCAGCGTAAAGGCGATCTGCGTCGTGCTCGCGCGGCTGCGATCAACATCGTTCCAAACAGCACCGGCGCTGCTAAAGCAATCGGTCTGGTTATCCCGGAACTGAACGGCAAGCTGATCGGCTCCGCTCAGCGTGTACCGGTTCCGACAGGCTCCACAACGCTGTTAGTTGCAGTAGTTAAGGGCAAAGACGTAACCAAGGAAGGCATCAACGCAGCGATGAAAGCAGCTTCTAACCCTTCTTTCGGATATACTGAAGAAGAACTGGTTTCCAGCGATATCATCGGTATCACTTATGGTTCTCTGTTTGATGCAACACAGACCATGGTTACAAAGATTGACGACGAAACATATCAGGTTCAGGTTGTTTCTTGGTACGATAACGAGAACAGCTACACAAGCCAGATGGTTCGTACAATCAAATACTTCGCTGAACTGTAAGAGCAGAAGTCAAAACCAAGAGAAAAAGCAGCGGATGATTCGCTGCTTTTTTTGTGCTTTCCGCTGAGAAAATGATCAGAAACGACAGGAAATCCCGGATAAAATCGGACTTTGCGGCGCTCAACAGTTGACAATCGGAGTGAAAACAGGGATGATATTAATGGATTTTTATGACCCTTTTTGTAGCAAGGATGGAGAAAGGAGTGCTGAACGATGAATAAGCTGCCTGAAAAATTAACACAGCTAAGAAAATATAACGGGTTTTCACAACAGACCGTGGCCGAGAAAGCGCAGGTTTCGGTTCTGGATTATATGGCATGGGAAAATGGGAGAGCGATTCCGGATGTGGATCATTTGATCCTGTTGGCGGATTGTTTCAATATCAGTCTGGACGAAATGATCCGCAACGAGGTGCCGGTGCTGCCAGAGAAGGATCTGCATGAAACGCTGGATATTCCGTTTATGAAGAAACCGGAGGAGGAAATTCCTGCGCCGAAGATCGCAGCGGAGCCGACGATGATGCAGAGTGAACCGGCTGACCTGGGACAGACGCGCGTCATCCCGGCGGTGAAGGATCTGGAAAAGACAAAACCATTGACCACCGTAAAGGAGTCTCCAACTTCTTCACAGAGCAACGGTACAGCCCGGCTGAAATCCAGCCCGGTACCAGTCAAAAAGAAGAATCAGCAGACGAGGCTGATCGGCGCGGCTGTAGGAATCGGCTTGATTGTCCTGCTTCTCATTCTGTTGCTCAGCGGTTTAGGCGGAGGGAAGAAGGATGAGGTCACCACGATCATGACCGCAGAAAATCGGCTTGCGGCGGGCGATGAGTTCACGTTAGTTCTGAATACCGACGGAACGGTGAAAGGCCAGGGAAGCAACGATGAAGGTCAGCTTGATGTCGGCAGCTGGGCGAATATCACCTCCATTAAGGCTGGAGCGCGGCACAGCGTCGGCCTGAAGAAAAACGGCACGGTCGTCGCGGCCGGCAGCTCCCGAATGAACCAAACCGACGTTGAGGGATGGAGCGGGATTACCGCGATTGCCGCGGGCGAGAATCATACGCTGGGATTAAAGAAAGACGGAACTGTCGTCTGCACGGGCGATAACAATGCTAAACAATGCGAGGTTTCCGAATGGAAGGACGTTGCGAAAATTGCGGCGGGCGCGGATATCAGTGTCGGCATTACCCAGGAAGGCAAAGTTCTGATCGCCGGCAGCAGCGCCGACGTGTCTTCCCTCAGCAGCGTGCAGAACGTTGTGATCAGCGGCGATACGCTTTTGATCCTCACGCAGTCCGGAAGTCTTGACTGCATTTCGGGCAAGCGTGGAGTCTGTCCGGCAAAGAAGCCGTCGAACATCACGATGGCAGCCGCTTCTTCAGACCATGTTCTGTTCCTTAACCGCGACGGCACCGTGAGCGCGGAAGGCGATAAGGAATATGGACGGCTGGAAGTCGGGGAATGGAAAGATGTGATTGCGGTGGCCGCGGGTGAGAAGCATTCCGTCGGACTGTTAAAAAATGGTACTTTGGTGGCCGCCGGTGATAACAGCCGCGGTCAAAGCGAAATGAGCGGAAACAGCGAAGAAGAAAAACAGCTGGACACGGTGAAAAATATCAAAATCAGTCAGGATGGCGATCAAATCAAAATCAGTTGGGATAAGGTAGAAGACGCGGATTATTATGAAGTGTCCGCGGCGTTGAAAAAGGAATACTCCGCCAAGATCGACGGTACCTCCGTTTCCTTAAACGGTAATTTGTTCGAGGATGGCAAGCAGGTAACCTTCAGCATCATCGCGTATTCCCGTCAGGATAACCTGAAGCCGTCGGAAGCTTCGACGCAGGTCTTTAATTATTTTGCGCCGACAGCGACGCCGTCGCAGACCCTGGCTTCCGTGGCCAACGTCAAGATCAGTCAGGATGCCAACAATGTCCGGATTAGCTGGGACGCGGTGGAGCATGCCGACTATTATGAAGTCAGCGTGACCAATCTGAATGGCTATCATGAAAAGGTCAGCGGCACTTCCGTCACCCTGCCGAACAGTTCTTTCGAGGATGGCAAGCAGGTGACGATCACGATCATTGCCGGTTCCAACAGTACGTTGTATGAGAATTCAGTTGAATCGATCACGAATTACAATTATATCGCGCCGACGCCAACGCCGACTCCGACGCCGGTGCCAACGCCGGAGATCACCCCGGAACCTACGCCGGTTCCAACTCCGTCAGAAATACCGGAACCGACTTCAACCCCGGGCGAGGGCGAAGGCGGCGACGAAGAAAGCGAGGGCAGCCATGGAAACGAATAATCGCTGGTATGTGCGCAGAAAAGATGGAAAAAAGGACGGCAGTTTCTCGGATGCGGAGCTGGCCGCTTTGATCAGCAAGGGCATCGTGGAACCTGAGGATGAAATCTGGACGGTGAAGATGGCGGATTGGATGGTTTTAAAAGATTCCATTTACAGCTTCTATCTGCCGCATGAAGAAACGCCGTTCATTCTGGAAGACACGGAAGAAGAACTCAAGGTAGAAGCAGAGGCTCTCCGCGATTCCGAACTGTAAGGTTCTTGGAAAATCAGAAGGCACACAAATATAAGAAAAGGCCAGATCCTCTTCAATCAGGGGAACTGGCTTTTTTGCGGGATAAGAATAGAGCCAGAACTCAAAAACAGAACAGCTCAGGTTCAACTCAATAGCGATCAGCGATTTCTTGTTGGTCCTTTAAAATTAACAGACAGTTTAATAAGCTTAATGTATCTGCTTTGGCCAAATCGACTCCCAATTCCTCCCGAAGCTTTCCGATCCGATAAAACACCGTGTTCTTATGGACACAGAGCAGATCGGCAGCGGCTTTCATGTTTCCGCCGCAGCGCAGATAAGCTCGGACTGTCTTCAACAGTTCAGTTCCGTTTTGTTGATCGCAAGTTTCAATCATGCTCAGAGGACCAGCGTTAAGCAGGGCGGCAGCTTGATCCGCTGGGATTAAGGACATTAAATAATTCAGCTGATAGTCGCTAAACTGGGCTAAACCGTAGTTTCCAGCCTGAATTGCAAATTTCAGACTGTGCCGCGCCTGATCATAGGAACGGCGCAGGGCGGCAAGGGTATTCCCAGAACTGCCGACACCGGCCGTGAGCCGATGTTCCTGAAACCAGTGCGTTAATTCTGACTGTGCCTGATGCAGGGCGTCTGCATCTGCCAATAGGGCAAAACCGGAACCGCAGTTGGTCATGCATGTGGAAAGTTTGGCGAATGCTTGTTGATAAAGTGGGAGATTACTTGTGTAATCTGGATAATATTCCGGGATAAACCACAGGACGCAGAGTGAATCCCAAGTGGGGATGGAAGCGGCGAACAGGGTGTGGAGATCGACCAGGGAAGCATCCAGCCGGTCATTCAACAAATTCCACAAGCAGTTTTCATCCTCACTTCGGGAAGTATGCAGCACATAGGCCATACCGATCATGGCGGCGGTCTTTTGGACTAAATCCATGTCCAGATCTTCCAGACGATTGCCGATATCCGGCAGCCGGATTCCGCCGACATGCCGGCCCTGAACAAGACAGCCGCAGATCAGGCGTTTGCGGCGGATATGCGGCCATACCAGCACTTGCGGAATTCCGGTGCGGGATAAGGAAGTAACATAATCTGTATTTTTTTGATACTCTTCATCGCTGATCTGTTGCCTGCGATAAGCCTTGTCTTCCATGTCCTCGCGGGGATAATGGGCGGAGAGTGTTGTTTCATTTTGAGCAGTGTCGATAAAAGCTACTGGATTTCCGAGCACCTGTTCCGCTTTATCGATAATTTCGGAAAAGGCTGCGCCGTTAAGCAGCAGATCAAGTAAAGGATGTTCCATTCTCTTCCTCCTTGGATAAAAGTCTAATTCATAACGCTGATTTTGGATAAAATCCAAACACATTCCGATTTGTTAAAAAACAATCATGTTCATTATAAAAAGCATTGTGCAGATTGACAAGTCTGTAAAAAATTTTTAAAATCCATCCCATTTTTCAGTGACGAGAGGCATGATAAGATGAACGGCAGGAGGGAAAGAAATGAAAAATCTTAAAAAAGTAATGGGCATGGCCTTAATTCTGGCTTTGTCCGCTTGTACGGCGGCACCCAAAAACGGGTTGCCGGACACGTCCAAGACTTCTTCACCCCAGACAGAGGTTCGGGAAGAAACCACGGACGTCGTAGTGATCGGCGCTGGGGGCGCGGGGTTAACGGCAGCGTATTTCGTTAAGCAGGGCGGCAAGGACGTCGTATTGTTGGAAAAACGGGCGATGACCGGAGGCAATACCGCACTGGCGGGATTCTTTGCGGCCAACAGCACAAAGATGCAGGAAGCGATGGGCGACACTTACACGCAGCAGGATCAGATTGACTTTCTAATGGAAACCGAAGGGACAGATCCTGATTTTGCGAGATTGTTTGCGGAGAATTCCGGGCCAACGGCGGAATGGGCCGTCGATACGCTGGGAATTGAAGTAACACGGGTCAACGGCCGGGAAATTTATGCGGTTGATGAAAAAGGTACTAAATTTCCAGCTCAGTTTGTCAGTAAGCTGACAGCGCTGAATCAACAAATAGGAGTGGATCTGCGCACAGAATGTCCGGCAGTTTCACTGATAATTGAGGATGGAAAAATCACCGGCGTGGAAGCGGAAGACGCACAGGGAAAGGTCCTGTTTCACGCTCAGGCGGTCATCTTAGCCAGCGGCGGTTTTGCGGCAAACCAGGAGATGCTTCAGGAATACGTCCCGGAATGGGCAGGAGGCACGACTTCTAATACGGCGGCAACGACCGGCGATGGAATCCGAATGGCGCAGGCGATCGGGGCAGCGGTAAGCAATATGGATCAGCTGACGCTGAATCCAACGTTCTATGATGATCAGGGAACAACGATGTCAGTCAGCGGCGTTCGCTACGAAGGCGGGATTCTGGTGGATCCGACCGGGAAACGTTTTGCCAATGAAATGGCGAATTATACAGAAGTTTCGGAAGCAGAAAAGGCGATTGGTTCGCATGCCTTTGCGATTATGGATGCTACGTCGCTGGCCTGTAATCCTAAATATGCGGTTGAAGCGGAGTCGATTGAAGAACTGGCGGAGAAGATTGGGGTTGATCCGGCAACCTTGACTCAGACTGTTACAAATTACCAGAGATACTATGACAACCAGAAGGATGAGGAATTTGGCCGCACGGATATGCGCAGCCGCATCGACACAGCCCCGTTCTATGCCGTGCCGGTATTCCCGGGCGTTCATCATACCCGCGGCGGCGTTTCCATTGATCTGCGTTCTCAGGTGCTGAATACCGAAGGCAATCCGATCCCCGGCTTATACGGTGCGGGCGAGGTCACGGATAATAAGCTGATGGGAAACGATCCGGTTGCGGCTGGAATTACGTTTGGACGATTGTGCGCTCAGTCAGTGCTGGAGGATTTACAACAGAAATAAAAAGCTGTGTGGAAATGAAACCATAAGATTCTTATTTTAAAGGCGTGGATCAATCCTCGGCAATTCGTTAGACATGGGTTGGAAAACGAAGAATAAACGGAACGGATCAATTCATTTTTACTAAAACAGCGCGGCTCTTTGAAAAGTCGCGCTGTTTCTTATATCACAAGGGTAAGAACCATAAAACCTACACTGCGTTACAATAAAGAAGTGTAATTTCTATCGAAGCGATCAGACGGTCAACCAGGATCAACTCAGTTGTCTTTTTACCCTTCCGCGTATTGACTGTTAACCAGCGCCGTATAGAAACCGTTTAACGCCATCAGTTCCCGGTGATTTCCGCGTTCCACGATATCGCCGTCGCGCACGACCAGGATCTGATCGGCGTTTTGGATGGTGGACAGCCGGTGCGCAATGACAAAGCTCGTCTTATCCTGCATTAAGCGGGCCATTGCTTTTTGAATTTCCATTTCAGTGCGGGTATCGACACTGGACGTCGCTTCATCCAGAATCAAGATCGCGGGATCCGTCAACATGGCCCGGGCAATCGTAAGCAGCTGCATCTGACCTTGTGAAATTCCGGGATTTTCCCCGGAAAGCACGGTGTCATAGCCCTGCGGCAGTGTGCGGATGAAGTGGTCGCAGCAGGCAGCCTTGGCGGCCGCTTCGATTTCCTGCCGGCTGGCATTGCGTTTTCCATAGGCGATATTCTCCGCGATCGTGCCGGCAAACAGCCAGGTGTCCTGCAGCACCATGCCGATCCGCCGGCGCAGGGCCTGCCGTCCCATCGTCGTGATGGACTGACCGTCGATCGCAATCGTGCCGCCGTCCAGCTCGTAGAACCGCATCAAAAGATTGACTAGCGTTGTCTTGCCGCTGCCGGTCGGCCCGACGATCGCGACCTGTTGGTTTGGCCGGACCTCCAGATTGAGATCGTGGATCATGGTCGATCCGTGACGATAGCCGAAGCGGACATGCTTAAATTGAACATGACCGGCGGTAATTGCTTCCGCACCTTTTCCGGCATCCGGAATTTCCTCGGGCTCATCAAGCAAGGCGAATACCCGTTCCGCTCCGGCAATCGCGGCTTGGAGCGAGGTGATGACATACGCGGTTTCTGTGACCGGCTCGGCAATCTGATTGACATACTGCACAAACGCCTGCACCGTGCCCAGCGTGATGACGCCGTTTAACGCCAAACCCCCGCCGATGACCGCAGTCGCGATAAAGCCCAGCTGACCCAGCGCCCGAATCGCCGGATAAATGACGAAATCAGCGAACTGCGCGTTGCGCTGAGCCCGGAACTGACGTTCGATTTGAACTTCTGTTTCCGCAGCCAGGATTTCCTGCAGGTTGAAGATTTTGACGACGCGGTTGCCGGCGTACAGCTCTTCCAGTTTCCCGGTCAAAGCGCCCATGGACGCCAGATTTTCACCATACGCCCGCTGCGCCAGTTTAGAAACATACCCGGTCGCCGCCATGCTGACCGCGAGTGAAACCAAGACGACGCCAAACAAAAGGAGATTCAGTTTGATCATGACGAGAACCGCGAACAAAATGGTGAACAGGGACGCGATCAGCTGAGGCAGGCCTTCCTGCATGATCGCCGATACCTTTTCCAGATCATTGGTAACCCGGCTCATAATTTCGCCGGTTTTGTGAGCGTCATAGTACCGCAGCGGCAGCCGGTTGAGCTTGGCGCTGATGTCCTGGCGGAAGGACAAGGTCAGCTGTTCGCCGACGCTGGCGATCAGAAATTGCTGAAGATAGGAGAACAGACTGCTGGTGAGAGCAGCCGCGGCGATCATCAGAACTGGGAGCTTTAATGCCGAAACGGCGGCGGTCCAAAATTCACCGGCGGGAACGCCGGTTTGAATGAGCTGCGCCAGCGCGTCTATGCCGCGGCCGACGGCCAGCGGTAAAAGCGCGTAAGCGGCGCAGCTGAACAACGTTGAGATCAGGATGACTGCCAGTTTTCGCTTCTGCCGGCCTAAGCGATGAAGCAGGCGGCGGAGTGTCGCCAGGGTGTTTTGCGGAAGATCTTCATTCCGCAGCGTGTCCTGTGGATTATTTGTCATTGCTTACGCCTCCTTTCGCTGACTTTGGCTGGCCGCGATTTCGCGGTAGGCCGGACAGCTCTGCATTAACTGCTCGTGCGTTCCGCAGCCGGCCAGCCGGCCCTGATCGAGGACCAGGATTTGATCGGCATCACGGATTGTGCTGATGCGCTGCGCGATGATTAATTTTGCCGGCCGGGTTAACTGCTCGCGCAAGGCCTGCCGCAAAGCAGCGTCAGTCCGACCATCCAGCGCGGAAAAACTATCGTCAAAAATAAAGATGTCCGCTTCTTTCACTAAAGCGCGGGCGACGGCCAGCCGCTGTCTTTGACCGCCGGAGAAGTTGGTTCCTCCCTGAGCGACCGGGGCGTTTAAGCCTTGCGGCAGCTGGCGGACGAAATCCTCAGCCTGAGCGATTCTCAACGCCTTCCATAACTGGTCTTCCGACGCGTCCTTTTGTCCCATGCGAAGATTCTCGGCAAGGGTGCCGCTGAACAAAAACGCTTTCTGCGGTACACAGCTGATGTGATCGCGCAGCGCTTGCTGAGGATACTCGGGCAACGCCGTTCCGTACAGCCGGATCTGACCGGACTGGAGATCATGCAGCCGCAAAATCAGATCGGCGAGGGTACTTTTCCCCGATCCCGTGCTGCCGATAACCGCGGTGGTCTGACCGGAAGTCAGGGTGAACGACAGATCGCTGATCACCGGTTCTTCCGCACCTTCATAAGCGAAAGTGACATGATCGAAGACGAGAACCGGTTCCGTCTTTGCGGGGGCGGCTGCCGTAATCAGTCCGCCGTCGCTGACTGCTGGCCGCAGCTCGAGCAGTTCGCTCAGCCGGCTCAGACAGGAACTGGCTTTGGGAAGGGTCGTCATAACCGAAGCGGCCATAATCAGATAAGCCATGGTCATCATGGAATATTCCGACACGGCGCTGATCTGTCCGAGGGCCATTGCCTGACTGAGCACCAATCCGCCGCCGACGCCCAGGATCAACGCCATCAGTGCGCCCATCATCAGCCAGACGATCGGATTGACGATGGCGAAGAGCCGGTTCAGCCGGATCATCGTGTCTGCGTAATCACGATAAGCGTTGCCCGCCCGCTGTTCTTCATAATTCTCATTGCCGAAAGCACGGATTACCCGCACCCCGGTTACCGCTTCCCGGACGACTTGATTAATTCGGTCCAAGCGAACCTGGACACTGCGGGAGAGCGCTTCAGAACGCTTGAGGACAAAGGCCGCAAGGCCTAAAAGCAGACCCATAAAGAGAAATTGAATCACTGCCATGGCGGCATGAGCGCGTACCGTCATGATAATGGAGACGATCACAATCAGCGGCGCGGGAACGATCATCTGGAAGACCATCCCGATCGTCCGCTCTAAATTGGCGATATCTGAGGTCGTGCGGGTGATCATCGACGAGATGCCGATCTGGTCAAATTGCTGAATCGCCAGCGCCTGACTTTTCTGGACCACCATGAGCCGCATTTCCCGGCCGAACGCCGCGCTGAGATCGCTGGTCGCCCAGCTGCCCCAAGCCGCCGCGGCGGTGGCCATGACGGTCACAGCGAGCATTTTCACACCGGTATTCCAGATCACGGAGATGTTGCCCGCAAGAATACCCTGATCGACCAGCTCGGCCAACAGCGCCGGAATCAACAAAGTTCCGACGACCTGACCCAAAAGCAGCAGCACGGTTAAAAGGACTTTGCCTTTGTGCTGAAATAAATATTGTTTTAAATAAATCATGGAAACCTCCTTGGATAAGTGCTTGTAACGGATCCGACATGGGGTATAATAGACCTTGGAGTGACTCCAATGTCAAGCCCAGCGAAGAACTTTTCAGGAGGTTTTATGGGACAGAAAAAGAATTTATCCATTTTGGAATATTCCCGGCTGACCGGAATCAAACGGGATAACCTGCGCTTTTATGACCGGATCGGCTTGTTAAAGCCTGAAATCCGCGGTGAAAACGGCTATCGTTATTATACTCGCCGGCAGCTGAGCTCCGCCTATCTGATCAGCGGTCTGCGCCTGCTGGGCGTCGGTTTGGAAGATATCCGGCACTATTCGGCGGAACGCACGCCGGAAAAAATGCTGGGTTTGTTTGCGGAACAGGAAGCGAAAATTCAGGCGGAAATCAAAAAGCTGCAGGAGACCAGCGAGATCTTAAAGCTGTATGCCGATATGGCCCGGGAAGGGCTGCGTCATACGGAAGGAGAATTGACACTGGAACAACGCGAGGCAGAACCGATTTTCCTCTGTCCGCTCCCACCGGCTTCTTCCAGCGAAGATGAGGCGGAAATTTATGCCTATGAAACCGCGGGGGAACAAGGCGTGAATCTGGGCTATCCGATGGGTGTAAAAATTGCGATGAAAGATCTGATCTGTCCGGGTGAAAGTCCGGTCTATCAATACTATCTGAAAGCGAAGACGACGCCCAACACGGTAAAACCAGCTGGATTGTATGCCGTGGCCTATGGACGAAGCAATCTGTTGGAAGCGATGGATGTCTTCGAGCGGCTGATTCAGTTTATCGAAGATCAAGGACTGGTGATCGCGGGTGATGCCTACGGCGAATTTCTATTGGATGATCTGGCCGTGCAGGAGCCGGCGCAGCAGTTTGGAAGGATAGAAATTCACGTCCGCCAGGCTGATCCGTCGGAGTGAGTTTTCCCGATCGTCAGTCCGGTGCAGAAATGGAGAATAATTTTCATTGCGGAATGGATTTTGAAAGCTTCTTAGAAGATAAGAAATGTTCAAGATCGGTTGAATTGCGGAGGATTCTGTCCTGCTTCTATACTTTTGTAAGGAATAATGCTAAAATGAAAGCGATAACATTTTTGCTTGCCGAAAGAGGGTAAGACTACGATGGGGACGTTGTTGACGAAGCTCGGTCCGGTCTTGGTGCTGGGGTTGTTTTTTCTCGCGGAATTGCTGGCCGCGCTTTTTCTATTCTCCTTCTGGCAGCGTTTGAAAGCCGTTCAGAAGAAAAACAAAAGGGAGTCGTCAGCCCAAATCCAGGGTGATGAGCTTCTTTTAAAGAAGACAAAGGCCGCACTTTTGACACTGCGGTTAAGCGATGCCATGCCGCTGGCGATGTCCCGTAGTTTCAGTACGCTGACCGGCCTGTCGTTTTCCCAGCTGCAGGGAGATATCCGGAAGTTGATGGAGCTGGCCGATCCCGCGGAAAGCCGGGCATTTTATAAACGGTATAAGGAGTGGGATGGGAAAACACGGCTTTGTCAGGAATTCAGGGCAGCGGCTACCGGCCGTTGGCTGCGGTTAACGGTAGAACGCAGTACCGATCAGAAGTCCGATTTATTTCTGTTCGAAGACTGGACGGAAAATGAGCAGCGTCTGCGGGCGTTGGAGGCACAGCTGGAAGAAGCGCAAAAAGCCAGTCAGTCTAAAACCACATTCCTGTCCAAGATGAGCCATGAAATCCGGACGCCGATGAATGGAATCGTCGGGATGCTGACGCTGGCGCATCATGCGCTTGACGAAAACGCGCCGGCGATCGTTTATTTGCACAAGGCTGAGGAATTGGTTCAGTACATGCTTTCGCTGATCAACGATATTCTTGATATGTCCAGAATTGAAGCCGGACGGATCGAGTTGGAAGAAAAAGTCTTTGATATTGGCGACTTAGCGGAGAAAATGCGCAGTCTGTTCCAGAAAAACATAGAAAGCAAGGGCGTGCGGTTTATCGTGGAGCAGCTTGATTTTGACGTCCATAATTTAATCGGCGACGAGCTGCGGATTTCCCAGGTCGTGATTAATTTTATCTCCAACGCCATGAAATTTACGGAACAGGGCGAGATCCGCGTGACGTTTCGTCAGATGCAGCGCAACCACGGACGGCTGGATCTTTTGATCCGGGTTCATGATACAGGAATTGGCATGGAACCGGAATTTATCAGCCGGATGTTTCATCCATTTGAACAGGAAAGCACGGAAGTAACGAAAAAATATGGAGGAACGGGTCTGGGCATGGCCATCACGGATCAGCTCGTGCAGCTGATGGGCGGCGAGATTGTCGTGGACACGGCGCCAGGTCAGGGGACAGATTTTACAGTGCTGCTGAATCTGCCGGTGGCCGCGGATCAAACGGTGAAACCGAAACACGCGGCAGCCTCTTCAACGTCCGCGGAATCCGCTTCGCTGCAGGGACGGCACTTCCTGATGGCTGAGGATAATGAAATCAACGCGGAAATTGCCGAGAGTATGCTTGAAATGGCCGGCGCGACATTGGATATCGCCCATGACGGCGCTCAGGCGGTCGCGATGTTTGACGGACAGGCTCCGCAGACCTACGACGCAATATTAATGGATATCCAGATGCCGGTGATGGACGGCCGGACCGCCGCCCGCAAAATCCGGGCTCTGCCCCGGGAGGATGCCCGTCAGATTCTGATTTACGCGCTTTCCGCCGACGCTTTCGTCGAGGATCAGCGGGCTTCAATGGAAGCGGGAATGAACGGTCATTTTTCTAAACCGATCAACTTTGAGGAAATGCAGAAAACACTGGCGGAAGCGTTGAAAATGAGGGATTCTCTATGAAAGACAAGAAGCAGGCGATTTTACGCATGAGCCTGGGTGCCGTTGGAATCCTCGCGCTGATTGCGGCGGGGATGACGTTGTGGAAGCTTTATCAGTCCGGCAATTTATTTGATCCGTCCCGGATGACGCTGAACGATCAATTTCAGGAGAATCCGATACTCTTTTCCGATCAGGATCCGCTGGACACGCAGGCGGGCGGTGAAAATGAAAATGATCTTTTAAAGCAAGACCCCGCGGCTGAGGATCGTCAGAAACCGAAACAAAATCCCGGAATTGAGGACAGGCTGCAGGAAACCGGCACGGATGACGCGCATCAGCTGGTAATCGGCGGGGAAGGCCAGGGCGCGCAGATCATCATCGATCCGGACAGCGGCAATGTGATTGTGCGGCCGGACGGCGATCATCCGAACGGGACGGAGCCGAGTGAAAAACCAGACCTCGATCCGATTGTGGATCCGGATCCGGTTCCTGAACTGCCGCCGGACATCTTCGAATTCTGGGGCACCCTGCCGTTTCCTGAGGCGGGGCTGCCGGCAGGAAGTGATCAGAAACTGGAAATCAGCGTCTATGAAGGCGATCTCAGTTTGATTTATTACGGCGCTGTGTTAAACGACTGGAAGCTGTTATGCGCTGCCAATTTCTACATCCGGGAAGGCGGCGAAATCTACCGGATTGAAGGTTACGGCGAAAACTTTGAGATCGGCGAATATCCGCCGGTTGCTTTGGAGGACTTTTCCGTTGAATTTCGGATCCGGAGAAATTCGCAAAGTCCGTGGCAGACAATCACGGTTGACTACACGATTCAGCCTTATAAAATTTTTGTCCAGAACTGCAGACCGGCGACTATCTGACTTCGTACAGTCCGGGGGCGCAGATCAATCTGATTTACTATTATCATTCCATGATGGAACAGGAAGGCCCGCTGGACAGCTTGTTTTTAGGCTGGTCGCGCGATGGAAAAAACGCGGTGGATCCGCAATATGTTCCGGATCAGCCGGGACGGCAGGTCCTGCTTCCGCTCCCGCTGGTCAAACTGGATAAAAATCTGGAAGTCTATTGGAAACGAGATCCAGATGAGGATTCGTTCGCATACCTGGAGTCCGTACAGACGCTGACCGGATGGGTGTTGCCATCGCCGTCGCTGGTTGTTCCGGAGGGCGTTCAGTGGGTCGATCTTTCCGCTTCACCCGATACGGTTTTCCTGCCTAAGTCGGTGTATAAGGTCAGTGATCAGAAGCTGACGCCGGCTTTGAGCTGGTCGGTTGATCCTGAGAATCCGGCGTTAAGTTCAGAGGCAGGCTACCTCTATAATAAAGAAAAAACGGAGCTGCTTCAGATTCCGCTTTCGATAAAGGAAGTCAGGGTTGGGGAACAGGTGGAAAAAGTAAATCTGTCCGCAGGCAATCAGGTTCAGCGGCTCGTTTTGACTTCCGATCAGCCGCCGGAGATGGATCTTAGCCAGCTTCACCAGGCGCAGATCGTTGTGCCTTCCGGCGCTGAGTGGCATTATCTTTCCCGTTGGGGGCGCAAACTTGCCGATAACCAGCTGGTCCGCGAAGATGGACTGGCTATCCGCTACCGGATCGAAGGCGAAGCGCTGCTTTCAGAAGACGGGACGCAGCTGCTGGGGATGCTGGAAAGCGCGGAGGGGATCGTCCGGATTCCTGAAAACGTTGTTGAAATCCTTCCGGGCGCTTTGGAAAATCTGGAACATGTGGATTTACTGCTTTTGCCTGTCAGTGTGAAACAATTGGATTCCGGCAGCATTCCTGCGAACATTCCGCAGATCGTGAGCCTGGGTCAGGCACCGGAGATTCAGCCGGACACCTTTGCGGATGCGACGGCCGTTCAGGTCTGGGTCAGCGCCGCGCAGGCGGATAGTTACCGCAGCCGCTGGGCTTCTTTGCTTCAGGAACAGCCGGAGCTGCTGCAGACTGCGGCAGAACTGACGCTGAAAAGTGAACCAGACTATGAAATTCTGACGGTGGATCAGGAACAGATTTTATTAAGCATGACGAATTGTCCGGCCTTTTTACAGGCTGGCGACTGGCCGCAGGCGGTGACCGTGATCGGCAGCCGGGCCTTCTTGGGAAATCCCGCTCTGATGGTGGTGGAAATTCCGGAAAGCGTGCATACTCTCGGCCGGCATGCCTTTGCCGAATGTCCTCAGCTGGAAGGCCTGGTCAGCCTGAATACCCAAAAGATAATCGTGCAGGATCAGGCGCTGGAGGGCGCGCCAAAGCTGCATTTTGCGGCGTTCAATGCCAAAAATGCGGAATTCTCTGACGGATACCAGCCGTCAACCGCAGGGTTCGCGCCGGCGGATACCTATTCCCAATATGAATATCCATGGAGTTTCAGCTTTGTAAACCAGCGCTATTCACTGGAGCGGATAACGGATGCGGCTTTGTTATATGGCCGCGGATCGGCTCAGGATCCTGATTTGCTGGCGGCGCTGCAGGCGACATGGAATGTGACGGGAGAAATCGAACTGCTTCCGCATACGCAGGGGATCGATGAAGCTGCGTTTAAAAATTGCATTGAACCGTTTACGCTGACCAATATGGGGGATCTGGTTTGGATCATGGATAACGCGTTTGAAAATTCAGGAATTTCCGGAACGTTAACGCTGCCGGAGAGTTTGGAATATATCGGAATTCAGGCTTTCGCTGATTGCCGGAATTTAGAAGCCGTCTGGTTTCCGGGGTCGGCTTTGACCCAGATCGAGTCCTCCGCCTTTGCCGGCTGTACCTCACTGGCTTCCGTTGAGTTTGCTCAGAACAGCGTAATGGACATGATCAGCGAAGCCGCTTTTGCCAATACCGCATTGAAAACCATTGAACTGCCGGCCAGCCTGACGGCGCTGGGCACGGAGGTTTTCTTTGAATGCCGTCAGCTGAAAGAAGTTGTTTTCCATAGTCCGCAGCCGCCGATGCTGGTCGTACCGAGTTATGCGATGCCGTTTTATTTCGGCGATTCGCTGCCGGATGATTTTCGTGTGATCCTCGCAGATCCTGCCTTAACGCAAGTCTATGTCGATCAATGGAGAACGCAGCTGATGGGTTACGGCAGTTTGGATGAAATGACGGCAGAACAACAGGCCGAAGGGGAACAACGGGCGTGGCAGCTGTTCGGCGGTCAATCCGTCAGTCCGGCTTCAGCCCTGACCGTACCGGTTCCGTTGGAAGCTTCCTCGAATGAAGCTGAAGACATGCAGAAACCGGAAATCACGCCTTCGCCAACAGATCCGGCTTCCCCGCCGCCAACAACCACACCAGCTTCAGCTCCAGAGGAGGAAGAACCAGCTGCTCCGGCAGACACGCCGCCGGCTGAAACAGCGCAGCCGTCATCCGGCGAACTGCCGCAGACACAGGAGGGACAGTCATGATTATTGAACAATCAGAACAAATTATCCGCGAGGTATCCAAAGCCTTTACCGGCAAGGATGAAATTATCCGCAAGGTGCTGATGACGATCTATGCCGGCGGGCATATCCTGCTGGAAGACTGCCCGGGCGTGGGGAAAACCACGCTGGCTCTGGCTTTTTCCAAAGCGCTGGGACTGGATTATCAGCGGGTTCAGTTTACGCCGGATACGCTGCCCTCCGATATCACGGGTTTCAGCATGTTGAACCGCCTGACTAATCAATTTGAATACCGCGAAGGCGCCGCGGCGTGCAATTTGCTGCTTGCGGATGAAATCAACCGGACTTCTCCCAAGACTCAGTCCGCGCTGTTGGAAGCCATGGAAGAGCACCGCGTCACCGTCGATGGGCTGACGCATCGTTTGCCGGATCCGTTTATCTGCATCGCGACGCAGAATCCGTTGGGAACAACGGGGACGCAGCCGCTGCCGGAATCCCAGATGGACCGATTTATGGTCCGGCTGTCGATCGGTTATCCGACCACTGAAGATCAGGTGCGGATTTTAAAAGCCCGGCGCTATGTGAATCCATTGGATGAAATCACAGAAATCGCGTCGCGTGAGAATATCCGTGAGGTACAGAATTTTCTTACCTCTGTCCGGATTCATGACGATGTGCTGCACTATTTGATTCGTTTGTGCGAACGGACGCGCGAACTTCCGGCAGTCGAGCTGGGTGTCAGTCCGCGCGGTGTTTTAGCGCTGACGCAGATGACGAAAGCCCACGCCGTTTTAAAGGAACGAAATTATGTGCTGCCGCAGGATGTCCGTGCGGTGTTCAACGATGTTTGCGCTCATCGTTTGATTTTACGGCCGCAGGCCCGGGTTGAAGGGATTGTGCCGCAGACTCTGCTCGAAGCCGTGCTGGATGAAATTGCGCCGCCGCAGAAATCCGGAGGCCTGGGAACATGAAAAAATGCCGGCAGGGCTATTTTGTTTTCTTAATTTCCTGTCTGCTTGCCACCTGCTTTTTCAGCAGTAAACTCACGTTTTGGGTTTTGCTTGCCGGACTGTGCCTGCCGCTGATTTTGGAAATTCTCCTGTTTTTGGACGTCCGGCGGATGCGCGCGGAAGTCAGTTTGGCCAGCAGTGTGCCCAGAGGCACGCCGGCAGCCTATCGGCTGACTCTGAACCCTGCGCTGACGTTGGCGGCCGGGCATTTGCATATCCGGCTGGAGGTTGACAATCATCTGACCGGACAAAGAGGGGAACAAACGGCAGTTTTTGCGCTGAACCGGGAAACGGACTTGGCGATAGAGCTGATACCGGAATGTTGCGGGGAATATACGATCCGCTGCCAGCGGCTGGAAGTCAGCGATCTGTTCGGTCTTTGCGTCCGGTCTTTGCCATCGCTGCCCGAGCAGCGCTTAACCGCATTTCCGCGGCCGGTCCCGGTCGAGTTAAAGATCAGAAAGATGCCGCACGGGATTCAGGAAGGCGACACAGCCTATGAAAACCGCAAAGGCAATGATCCCAGCGAGGTTTTCGATCTGCGTGATTATCAGCCGCAGGACGATATCCGTCAGATCCACTGGAAGCTTTCAAGCAAGCTCGATAAAATGGTGGTCAAGGAAGCCAGCGATACGAGCCATTACGATACAATTTTAATGCTGGACGCCGGATTGAATAACCAGCCGGCAGCGGTGCTTTCCGCGGCGGTGGAGCTGGCGTTAGCACTCAGTCAGAAACTGATCGAACAAGGCATCGGCCATCAGGCAGTGTTCGCGGCAGAGACCCAGCTGGCGGAACAGGCCGTGCGGTCAGCAGCGGAGGAACCGCAGCTGGCGGCCTTCTGGATCCGTTTGCGGCTGCCTGCCAATCCGGGCAACGGTCTGCGGTTGTTTGCGGGCCGCTGGGATCAGAAGCAATATAATAAAATGATTTATGTGACCGCCGGGGATTTCCCGCCGATGCTGAACCTGCTGGATCCGCAGCTTGACGTGACGGCGATCACAGTTAAAGCGGATCAACAGACGATTCACATGGCGGAAAAAGGCCGCTGTCAACAGATTGAGCTGCCGCTGTCCGCGTTGGACAATACTGCGGTGCAGCTGTTGATTTAGGAGAAAAAGCATGACGAAAAATCGGCGTCAGAAGAAAAATGAACAACAAACCTGTTCAGCGATGGAAATCATCGCGGGTTTTCTTCTGCTTGCCGGATTTGCCGCGCAGCTGTCCGCGCTTTGTGCAAGACCTGGCAGCGAACTTGCCGGTCCCTGGCTGGGCGGCGCAGCGCTGCTTCTGCTTCAGGCAGGATTATTGAAAATCAACCGGCCGCGGCTACGCAAAAGTTTGCCGCTGATCTGGCTGGGATTGATGCTGTGTCTGCTGCCATGGTTGTTCTCTGGGGCGCTGGCCTGCGCAAACGGATTGATTCAGGCTTGGAATCTTGCGGAGGAAGACGCCCGCCGCCTGCTGGCGAATCCAACGTTGACCCGCTTATCCTATTCCGTCTTTTTTACGGGAGTTCTGACAGGCCTTGCGATTCTGATCTGGACCGGGCGCAAGCGTCCAGGGTGGATCGGCCTGGGAATTTTGATTTTCGTATTGCCCGGACTGCGGGTGCGCTGGATGTCTGCGTGGGCGTTGATCCTTCTGCTTGCCGGACTGGCGGCGCTCTGGCTTGACTGGGTGGGCGCGGCCTCAAAGGGAAAACGCTGGCTGTGGCTGGGAATGATCGGTCTTCTGCTTCTGCCGCTGAGCGGGAGCGATCCGGAGCTGTCGGAAATGACGCAGCTGCGCAAGACGCTGGCAGGCCGTTTGGATACGCTGCGGTATGGCAGGGACTCCCTGCCCCAGGGTAATCTTTGGGAAGCCGCGCAGTTATTAACCGGGGACGCGCCGGCGCTGACCGTCACGACGCAGCAGCTGAAAACCTTTTATCTGCGCGGTTATACCGGAAGCCGGTATGAAGCGGGCCGCTGGCTGCCTTTGCAGAAGGCCGCTTATGCGGGAAAGCAGGAAGGCATGCTGGCGTGGCTGGAAGCTGAGAATTTCCCTGTAGCCGCACAAGCTGCCGCCGCGCTGATGCTGAGTCCGGAACCGGCGCTTGAAGCAAACCGGATGCGCGTGGAAAATCATGGCGCAAACCGCAAATATCCCTATCTGCCTTATTCTGCGGAAGCTGAGAGCATTGCCGGTCCGGTCCGGCGTTGGCTGGATGCCGGTTATCGCGCCAGCGCTCTGCGCGGTGTTCAACATGTTGAATTTGAAGAATGGTCAAGCGATCAGCCGGGCGAGCTGCTTCATGCCCCGGAATGGATCAAAGCGCCGCAAACCGAAACGCAGATCCGCTATGCTCAGGCCGAAGCGGTATACCGCAGCTTTGTTGATCAGTGCTATCTGGATGTGGATCCGGAAACAGAATTACTGATTCGAAAACTGTTTCTAAAAGAACCGATGACCTCTCCGGGAATTTATGAGGCTGTGACGCGGATCCGGGATGTTCTGGAAAAACACGTTTACTATACTTCGACGCCGCCTTAAGCGCCGTCTTCTGCGGATCCGATTCGTTGGTTTTTAAGCGAGAGCCGCACGGGCAACGCGGTGCAGTATGCCTCCGCGGCGGTCATGGCTTTCCGCGTCATGGGGATTCCCGCCCGCTACGCGGAAGGATACCGGCTGACAAAGGAACAGATCGGCCCGGATGGAACCGCTGAGCTGACGGAACAGGACAGCCATGCCTGGTGCGAAGTCTATCTGGATGGTTTGGGCTGGATTCCTGTCGACGTGACCCCCGGTTGTTATTACGATACGTTTGCACTGCTGCAGCTGGCGGAACAACCGCAGGAGATTAAGACCACGGCCGCCTTGGAGGATTCAGACGATCTGGGCGAGCTGCAGGACAACCCGCCGCCGGTGACGGCGGAACCGGAAGTGTCGGCGGCAGTATCAATTCACGGAATTCTGGAAGCGTTTCTGGCTCTGGCTGATCTTGGCCTAATCGCACTGGCTGCCCTTGAAATCCGGCGGCAGCTGCGGATGAGATCCTGGCGGCAGCGCTGGAAAACGGAGTCCGCGCGGGATAAAGTGCTGCAAGCGCTGATGATCAGGCTGATGAAAGCGCTGGCGGTAGATTATCAGCCAGGCTGGAAAGCAGAAGCTACAGCCCAAGCTGTAAATCAGAAACTCCCGGGCATCGCCCCGGCCGATATGCTGCGGGTACAGGCGCTGATTGAGAAGCAGATCTATGCGGAACTGCCGCTGCAGCCTTATGAACAACGAGTCTTGATCGATGAGATCGAACAAATATTCGCAAACCGGAAGTCGTTGAAATGGAAGGAACGGCTGCGGCTGCGCTATTGCCTGTAATGAAAAGAGATAAACCGCAGTTGGAGAAGGGATAAGCAGCCTTTGTCTGACTGCGGTTTTTAGATGGCGGCGGGGATCAAGCAAGAACGCAAGCCTCGCAAGACACGTAAAAAAGCAGCTCAAGATGATCAGCGCTGCTTTTTATTTTATTTAGATTTGAGGCTTTCCCAATGAGGAAAACGATTTTATCTGGAAGGACGGCGGTTGTGCTGCTGAGTCACAAAGCATCATTCCCCGGGAAATCATTCCGGCTGCGTCTGTTCCTGGCCTACCGTGGCATTCTGAATCTTTTCAGCTTCCACCAAACGGAAGGCAACCTTGCCATAGCGGATCAGGGAAATCAGATTTTCAGCCAACATATCAACCTGACCGATGACCGTGGCATATTCTACCCCCGGCATGCTTTTCAAAGCGATCTGTAATTCCCCTTCATATTTACCGGATAATTCATTGTCGAGCGTAATGCAAAGCTTATCGCGGTCCAGTCCCGGCTGAGCTGCCACCGGGCCTAATCCGCGGGTCTGTGTCGCGCGTAAAATGAATTCCGGCTGATCGCTGCGGGATTTCAGCACGGCGTTCAAAAGCTTCTGACGCAGCGCGTCGTCCAACCGGGAATTAAAGTAGACCGGAACGGAAACGCAATGCTGATGAACAATTTCCTGAACCTGTTCCATTTCGGTACGGGAAGGATTGCCGTCGCCAAAGAAGATGTAATCGAACATCCCCGTCGCCGTCAGTTCCCCTGCGCTTAAATAAGCCGGCTTGTAACGGTGGTTTTCCACAGTGCAAAGTCCATGGCCATACGGAAACAACAGATTGTCGGCATCCAGCGAATTGATGAACACGCCGGTGCGGATCCCGCAGGCTTTAAACAGCTTCGCGTTTTTAAACGTATCGGTAAACGACATGCCGGTATCCGGATGCGGGAAGAAGTTATGCACAGCGATGTAATTTTCAAGATTGCCATGGCGCTGGATCGCCTTGATCCGGTTGATCGGCTCCGCCTGCATCGAAGCATTGTCTTCGATCAAAACGCCGTCTTCGTTGCAAGTCATCTGTGCGACCAGCTCGTGATCTTCCTCGAAGCCGAAATCCAGCCGGATGATCCGGATGCCCAGATGGATAAACGGCGATAAATCGTGAGGTTCAGCGCGGACCTGATCCATGATCCGGCGGTTGATATCGACGTGTAGCGTCAGCCCCAGCTTCCGGCATTCGCTGATCAGCCATTGAAACGGCGGTTTTAGCTGCGTGGGACCGTCCCAGGCCTGCGGAGATTGGATCGTCGTATAGACCTGGCTGTAACCGAGCGTGACCGCCAGGTTTAATTGTTGTTTCATCACCGCTTCTGACTGCAGATGCGGGTAGAGAGAGATCCCTAAAAGACTCATGGTATTTTCCTCTTTCTTGTTTTTCCTTTTTCATTATAACGCACTCCGGGTAAAAGAAAAAGGCGGACTTGATCCGGGATAGAATCCGGAACGTCTCCGCCCTAACGCTGAGCTTATTTTTCAAATTCCCGGACGACTTTTTCCATTTCCGCCGGGATGTCGATATGCTGCGGACATTTCGTTTTGCAGGCGCCGCATTTCTGGCAATGGGATGCTTTCGCGGTGACGTCCATCGCGTCGTAGCCTTCCTTCTGGGCGGCCTGGACATTGTAGACGTGAGCGGTGTTTAACAGCCGGAAGTTTTTCGGAATATCCAGACCGAACGGACACGGCATGCAATAGCGGCAGCCGGTGCACGGCACCTGAATCCGGGCCTGGAACAGCTGGCGGGCCTGTTCAATGGTCGCTTGTTCTTCCGCGTTCAGCGGCTCAATTTCGCTGAATGTTTTGACGTTGTCGACGACCTGCTCCATCGTGCTCATGCCGGAAAGCACGGTCTGGACGTTATCGTGGCCGCCGACCCAGCGCAGCGCCCAGGAAGCGTCGCTCCAATCCGGATGAACGCGCCGGAATTCCGCCTGGATCTCATCCGGAACGTTCGCTAACATGCCGCCCTTGACCGGCTCCATGATCGTCATCGGAATATTCCGGGATTTTGCCAGCTCATAGCCGCGGATCCCGGCCTGAATTTCGGTGTCCATATAATTGAATTGAATCTGGCAGAAGTCCCAGTCGTAAGCGTTGAGGATTTCTTCAAAGACCTCGTAATCGTCATGGAACGAAAAACCGATCCGGCGGACCTTGCCGCTGTCCAGCACCGATTTCAGATGCGGAAGCAGGTTCATTTCCTTGATATGCTCCCACCGCTCGCGGCTTAAGGCGTGCAGCAAGTAAAAGTCGACGTAAGAGGTCTGCAGCTTGGTCAGCTGTTCCTCCAGGATCCGGTCGAAATCGGCGATATCCTTGCACATCCAGGTCGGAGATTTGGTGACCAGGTAGAAGCTGTCGCGGGGCTTGGTGGCGACCCACTGGCCGACGACTTCCTCGCTTTCATAGTTGTGATACGGATAGGCGGTATCAATATAGTTTACGCCGTGCTCGTAAGCGTAATCGAGCATTTTCATCGTTTCCGGACGGTTGATTTTCCCATCTTCGTTAATGGGGAAACGCATGCAGCCGAAGCCCAGCAAGGAAGTCCGTGCCGGGATTTTCCCTTTTTCTCTGGTTTTCATAACAATCCTCTTTCTATGATTCACAACGGTGTCCGCTGTTCAATCCATTACTTAATTTAATTATACTGCATCGAGATTGCGGATGTATTTATAAAACGTACTTTTTTTGATTTGCAGCTGGTCTAAAGCCTGCTGCAGCGTACATTCATGCCGCAGATAGCGGGTGGCCACGAGGCTGAAATTTTCCGGTGGGATGTAGCGGGGCCGGCCTAAATGCTTGCCCTTTTCCTTAGCGATCCGAATCCCTTCCGCCTGGCGGGTTTTAATGTTGATCCGCTCATTTTCCGCGACAAAGCTCAGAATCTGGAGCACCAGATCGCTGATGAAGCAGCCGACAAGGTTATCCGGACGGCTGCGGGTGTCCAAAAGCGGCATATCCAGCACGACGATTTGAACTTCCAGCCGTTTTGTTAAATCTGCCCATTCTTCCAGAATGGCCTGGTAATTACGGCCCAACCGGTCGATGCTTTTAATCACTAATAAATCCTGTGCCCGCAAAATTTCTTTCAGCTGGCGATAAGCCTGACGGTCGAAATCCTTCCCGCTCTGCTGATCTACATAAAGCTGGGACTCCAATAATCCAAAAGCTTTTAATTCTTCGATCTGGCGGTCCAGATTCTGACTTCGAGAAGATACTCGCGCATAGCCATAATTCACGTTTAATTCCTCCTTGACAAACGTTTGGCACGGAAAACAAAAACAGCTATCCCCTCCCTTGAATAGCTGAAATTGTCTGCCGTTTATAAAGGTACACCTTTATAAAAGCGCTTTCATGTTTTTATTATAACATCATCATCTCAGAACGCAAGCGCTTTCAATTCAAAACTAAATAAAA
>NZ_GG657551.1:132895-138645 GCF_000157995.1 Holdemania filiformis DSM 12042 | reverse complement strand
TACCCTGAATTATCCCTTGGAAAATGAATAAATAATTTAATTTTTACCTGTTTTTGTTCTGTTCTGCGCTATCTTGCATAAGTTTTATAAAGGTGTACCTTTGCGGACACGAAAAAGAGAGAGGAGCCGTTATGAGAAAAGAGGAAATTTTTCAACAGATTCGAGGAAAACTGATCGTTTCCTGTCAAGCCAACGAGGAAGAAAATCCATTTAATCCCCCGGAGGAAATGACGAGAATGGCCAAAGCCGCGGCGATCGGCGGCTGTGCGGGTTTCCGGGCGAACCGGCCGGAGAATGTGCGGATGATCAAAGAAGCCTTCCCGGATAAAGTCATGATCGGAATCTGGAAAGTGGTCACCGAAGGCTGCGATGTGTATATCACCCCGACGATGAAAGAAGTCGAAGTGCTGCGGGAGATCGGCAGCGATATCATCGCCGTAGACGGCACCGACCGCAATAACTGCAACGGACGCAAAGCCTATGAGCTGATTCGCGAGATCAAGGAAACGTATCCGGATCAGGTCGTCATGGCCGACATCGCCACGATCAACGACGCCCGCCACAGTGTGGAAGCGGGTGCGGACATCATCTCGACGACGTTGTCCGGGTATACCGAGGACAGTCTGGATCGTTACGCTCTGGGAACGGATTTTGATCTGATCGAACAGATCCGCAAGGAATTCCCGGAGGTCTTCATCAATGCCGAAGGCCGGATCTGGACGCGGGAAGAAGCGAAAAAGGCGTTTGAATGCGGCGCCGATGTGATCGTCGTGGGCACGGCGATTACCAATCCGATGAGCATCACAAAACGATTTGTTGATTATATCAAGAAGTAGGCATGGTGGGACTGCCTGCTGAATTAACTAGAACAGGAGGTTGGGAAAACAAAAAGAGAGGGCGGCAATAAAGGAAAATCCTAGAGAGGAGGTACAATATGAATATTGGACTAGGATATGCTTTATTTGTTTCTGTTGTGTGTGCATTCTTTGGATGGACAAACTATGGCTTCGTCAACTTACAGACAACCAAACCGGTCGTCTGCGGCGCTTTGGTCGGTCTTATTTTGGGGGATTTAAGAACGGGCATTATTATCGGCGGTACGCTGACGTTGGTTTACATGGGCGTGCAGGGCGTCGGTGCGGCGATTCCGGTCAATGCCACGACGGCGACGACGGTAACGACGGCGCTGTGCATTATTACCGGCGTCGAAATGGAAACGGCGATTGCGATCGCGGTTCCGGTTTCCGTTATGGGTCAGCTGGGCCGGATGGCGGCTTGGACGATCAACACACCGTTAATGCATATTGCGGATAAATACGCGGAAACGGCGGATTACAAGAAGATGACCCGGCTGCAGCTGGTCGGCTCGCTGGTGTTCTTCATTACGGAATTCATCCCGGTCTTCCTGTGCATTTACTTTGGTTCCAGCTTTGTTACCATGGTCAACGAAAATATGCCGGTCTGGATCTCTGAATGGCTGACAGCCGCTACGGGTATGCTTCCGGCGTTAGGCTTCGGCATGCTGCTGGCGATGATGTATAAAGTCAAATACATTCCGTTCTTTATCGTCGGTTTCGTAATGTGCGCCGTTTTCGGCGGCTCGCTGCTGGCGATCGCGCTGCTGGGCGTTTCGATGGCAATCTTTGTCTTCTTCTTCGGCCCGCAGGGTAAACGGAGAAAAGGAGGTGCGATCTAATGACGGAAAACAGAATGGAACAGCCTGTTAACGAGAACAAGATCATTTCGTTGGAACGCAAAGAACTGATGGGCGTCTTCTTACGATTCGCCTGCTTCCCGATGGTCACGATCAACTACGAACGTTTCCAGACGCTGCAGTATTTCTCGGCGCTGGCTCCGGTTCTTAAAAAATTATATCCAAACAAAGAAGATCAGATTTCTGCGGCAAAGCGCCACATGGCGTTCTACAACACGACGCCGGAATGGATGGGCTTCACGCTCGGTATGAACTGCGCGCAGGAAGAACAGATCGCCAATATGCCGTATGGCGAGGAACGCACAGCGCTGGAAGAATCCGTCAATACGATCAAGGCGTCCTTAATGGGACCGCTGGCCGGCATCGGTGATTCACTGCGGGCAACCGTTGAAGCGATCATCGGCGCACTGGCCGCCGGCTTCGCAATGAACGGCTCGATCTTCGGCGCGATCCTGTTCTTTGTCTTAGGCAACGCGTACTACTTTGGAATTTCCTATTTTGGATTCTTCTATACCTATAAGAATGGTATGAAGGTTATCCGTGATATGAACAAGTCCGGAATTCTGGACCGCCTGATGGAAAGCGCCACGATCCTGGGCATGACCGCGGTCGGTGCGCTGATTCCTTCCTGGGTCGGCTTCAAGCTGACCAGCGCGATCCAGATCGGCGATTACGTTTTGAACATTCAGCAGGAATTGGACAACATCATCCCAGGTCTGGCGCCGTTAGCGCTGACGATCTGTCTGGCATGGCTGTATAAGAAGAACGTTTCTTCTTTGAAGCTGGTCGGTTTGATCTTCGTCTTCTCGCTGATCATTTCCCTGATTCTGTAATTATCAATATGTAATCCAGGGCGGAATTCACTACGATTTGAAAGGAGAAATAGAATATGGCAGTTATTCAGTATCGACTGGACGGAAGAATGCTGCACGGCCAGGTCAGTAACTTTGCGCGCGCGCTGAACATCGAGGAGTTTGTGGTGATCAACGAAAAAACGGCGAACGATCCGACCCAGGTCATGCTGCTGGAATTGGCGGCGCTCAACGCCGAGGTTGACGCGGTTTCCCCGCAGGACGCCTATGAATTATTGACCAGTGATGAGCTGGAAGACTACCGCGTGATGGTTGTTTTCAAAGAGATCTTCGACGCCGTGGAACTGGTCAAACTCGGCTATTCCATGAAGGAGATTGTCATCAGCGGCATGTACGCCAAAGATAATGAAAATAAGGTCAAAGCGGAAGCTTGCTTGTTTGTCGACGATAAAGATAAAGAAGCGTTCCGTTTTCTGGAAGATCATGGTGTTCTGCTCACGCATCAGATTTCACCGGAATATAACAAAAAAATGGTTCATGATCTCGTAAAGTTTTAACGGAACAAGGCCGGCTGTGTGCGTCGGCCTTTTCTCACTGGGAAAGGAAAGAAACACGATGGAGGTTCAGGATAACATGAAGGAACGCCTGCTGACAATGTGTCAGCGGATGGCGCGGCGCAAGAGCGCAGGTCAGAAGAAACGAACGCTGCTGCAGTTAAGCGAGATGTTGGGAACGCTGGGCTACCGCACAACATTGATCGGGAAAAAAGGGATTCATGGACAACAGCTGATCGGCGGCGATCCGGAACATGCCCGTCTGATCGTGGCCGCGGATTTCAATCTGCGCGAAGCCCGGATGATTCCCGGCCGGCAGCGGCTGCTTGATCAATCGGCGAACCGGAAAAATCAACTGGATAATCTGACGGTGACGCTGGTGCTGAGCGTACTGCTGGCTGTCATGGGCGTGCTGCTGTGCATCGCGGGAACCAAGGAGGCCGGCCGCTGGTACTTGTTTTTAATGGCAGCGCTGGTTTTCCTGTTCGCTTTCGGACTGGGCCGCAGACAGGCAGTGGGCAATGCCGGAAAGAATGCGGCGTTGTTTGCGATGCTGGAATGCGCCCGTACTTACCGAAACCGGCCGATCGCGTTCTGTTTCCTGGAAGAAACCGGAACGGAGCTGGGTTTGCAGCAGCTGCGCGAGCATTTCCCGCAGGCGAGGCTGGTCTATTTGAATCAGCTGGGCCGGGAAAAAGCGCTCTGCGCTATCCTGAAAGGAAAGGAAGCGAAGCTGCGGGAGCATTGCGCACAAGGGTGGCCGGAAATCACGGTACAGGCGGCAGAGGAACCGGATGACAGCCTGATCCGCAGCTGGAACAGCGGTATTTTGATCAGCACGGCGGATCCCGCTTCAATGACCTGTGAAATGCCGGGCGGTAAGTTCGACGTGCAGATGGACAGCGATCAAATCCGTCAGGCAGTCAGCTTGATCGGCGGACTGATCCAGCCGGAAAATAACGCAGCGGATCCTTCATCAGTGTGAATCTGATACAAACACACGGGATGAAATCAAAAAACGAAGAAGAATCAAGAGAAGAAAGAGACAGGCAGTTTTATCAGAAAACGGACTGCCGGGAGGTAGCTATGAAAGGTATTTTGTTAATCAGTCACGGACCGTTGGCCGAAGGAATGTTGAAAACGGCGGAAATCTTTTTCGGTGAAAACATTCCGCAGATGAAAGCGGTCGTTTTGAATACGCAGGATGACCCGGAGGATTTCCGCGGCCGGCTGCAGGAAGCGGTCAAGGAGGTCGATACCGGCGAAGGCGTGCTGGTCTTCGCGGATTTGTTGGGCGGTACGCCGTGCAATCAGTCGGCATTTGTGCTGAACGAACAGATCACGGTGCTGACGGGCATGAATTTGCCGATGGTCATGGAATGTCTGGGTCTGCGCATGGGCGGTGAAATTTCAACGGACACACTGGAAGAAACCGCAAAAACCGGCATTGTCAATTTCAATAAGATGCTGGAAGAAAAGAAAAAAGCGGGACGCAGCCGTCGCCGCAGTAAGGAAGAAACAACGGAATAATCCCTGTCAACGACACAAGGTTGAAATCAGGAATCAGAGCAGCCTACCGCTTTGGTCTCTGATTTTTTTGTCGTTGCCGGGTGCGGCAGAGGCCGGTCAGTTGATGAAATCTGTGTAAAGGGAGAACAGATTCCGTTATTTTAAAACGAAACGAAGAATAATCGTTGCAAGTCATGGGCGTCCTGATTAAAATAAGTACTATGTTTGAAAAGAGGGAAAGATATGAAGAAAAAATTCAACTGGAATTCGTTTATTTATAACTTCGTTTTTGTCACGATGATTCTGTCCGTCATCTTCCTGGTCATTCGGATCACCATGGCGCCGGCGGAAGCGGTGGCGGAGGATGTGCGTGTTAAGAGCGACTATCTGTTAATGCTGGTGCAGTGCATTCTGGGCGTCGTGGCGATGCGGCTGCCGGATTTTATCGAGCACAAGATCCAGATTCATATTCCCAGCAACATGCTTCTGTTGTACGCGGTTTTTCTGTACTGCGCGATCTATCTGGGGGAAGTGCGGGCGTTCTATTACAATGTGCCGCATTGGGATACAATCCTGCATACCTTCAGCGGCGGGATGCTGGGAGCGCTGGGCTTTTCCTTCGTCACGATCTTAAATAAATCGGAAAAGATCCCGATGAACCTTTCTCCGGTCTTTGTCGCGGTCTTCGCGTTTTGCTTTGCGGTGACGCTGGGCGTCTTCTGGGAAATCTATGAATTTACCTTTGACGGCATCCTGCGTCTGAACATGCAGAAGTTCATGTTGGAAAACGGGACGCAGCTGATCGGCCGGGCGGCGTTATTGGACACGATGAAGGATCTGATCGTCGACTGTCTGGGCGCGTTTATCATGTCCTTCGTCGGCTATTTGTCGCTGCGTTACAAAACGGGTTTTATTGAAAAGCTGCAGCTGAAATGGCGCAAGGGCGCGATCAAGGATAACAAAACGGCGTAGCGGAGAAGCGGGCAGTTTAGAATAAACGGGGCAAAAAACAAATTGAGAAAAAACCTTGAAATAACTCAAGAATGGAATATACTATAGGTGTAGGGACGCTTGAGAAAGCGATACCCATCGTTCGCTATCTCTTCATTGAAGGGAAGCGGTGGATAGATAAGTGCCGGGGATCTTTGTGGGATGCGGCAC
>NZ_GG657551.1:116064-132595 GCF_000157995.1 Holdemania filiformis DSM 12042 | reverse complement strand
CTCTGCAGGGAAGAAATTGATATTTAGGCAGCCTTCAGGCTGCCTAAAAAGGATGTGACGGCGGACATGGCTGATTCAGCGGGATTGTGATATACTGGAAGCAAGAGTAAAAACGCAGACCTGAAGGGTCAGGAGGCCGCGGCAATGAGAAGAAAAACAGAGATCCGTACAACACGTTCCAGCGCGGTAAGCAATATTATCGCCGGTATCGCGTTTATCTTATTTGGACTTTTTGTCCCAAACCTGCTTCATCTGGACGGAATGGGGATGGGATTCGGCGGACCTTCCATGAATCCGGCTCTGTTCTTCACCGCCTTCGGCTTGATCGGCGGAATCGCCAGTATTCTCTACGGGGTGATCGCGCTGAAGCGCGGCGGTATTGCGGAACATGAGATTGTAACGGAAACGACGGACGAGTCCCGATGGAACTCAGCCTCGGATCCGGCGGAACAATTAAAAAAGCTGAAATCGTTATATGACGACGGAATCTTATCTTCCGCGGAATATGAGATGAAAAAGAAAGAAATTCTGAGCAAAAAGTGGTAGAATAAGAAAGAACAAAAAACCGAGGACAAGAACGAGTAATCCGTGAAAGCTCCGTCAAGAGAAGGTCTGGCCGGTGAAAAGACCAGGGAGCGTCCGGACGAATGCCTCTTGGAGGGCCAGCCTGAAATTCAGTAGGGTGGACGCAGCCGGCGTTAACGGAAGAATGAGCGGAACAGATCATCTCTGTTCAATAAAAGTGGAACCGCGCCTGAAGCGTCTTTTAAATTAGAGATGCTTTTTTTGTGGAAAACCAGCGGGCTGACAACGTGGAAAACATTCTGGAAAGCATCTGCAGTCAAAGGAAATGAATCTGAAACCAAGGAGGAAAAAGTGATGAGTATTCGTCTTTACAACACCCTGTCGGGGAAAATTGAAGAATTCAAGCCGATGAAACCAAATGAGGTCAGCATGTATGTCTGCGGGCCGACGGTGTATAACCATGCCCATATCGGCAACGCCCGGCCGATCATCGTCTTCGATACGCTGCGCCGTTTATTTGAAGCGCAGGGGTACACGGTTAAATACGTGTCCAACTACACGGACGTCGACGATAAGATCATTAAGAAAGCGCATGAGGAAAACGTGGCGGAAGGCGTCGTATCCGCCCGCTATATCGAAGCCTATCAGAAGGTCCGGGACAGTCTGAACACAGAACCGCTGTTCGCGACCCCGCGGGTAACGGAAACGATGGATGAAATCATTCATTTCATTGACGAGCTGGTCAAAACCGGCCATGCCTATCAGGTCGGCGGGGATGTTTATTTCCGCGTCGGCAGCGTGCCGTCCTACGGAAGCTTTTCCAAGCAAAATCTGGAAGACCTGCAGGTCGGGGCGCGGATCGAGGAAAACACAAAAAAGGAAAATCCGCTGGACTTCGCTTTGTGGAAAGAAACGGATATGGGCATCAAATGGCAGTCGCCGTGGGGCGAAGGCCGGCCGGGCTGGCATACGGAATGCGTCGTTATGATCCATAAGGAATTCGGCGATCAGATCGACATTCACGGCGGCGGGATGGATCTGCGCTTTCCGCATCATGAAAATGAAGTCGCTCAGTCGCAGGCGTTGTTCCACAATTCCATTGCGCATTACTGGCTGCACAATGCGATGATCAACATCAACGGTGAAAAAATGTCGAAGTCGCTGGGCAACGTTTCCTGGGCAAAGGACGTCATTGAAAAGCTGGGTGCGGATTTAGTGCGCTGGCTGATGCTGAGCGTGCATTACCGGGGAGAACTGAACTTCTCGGATGAAACCATCGAAACTGCCCGCAAGGAACTGGACAAAGTCAGAACGCCGATGAAACAGGCGTATATCAAGAGCCAGCTGGCGAATGTCACGGTAACTGGGTGTGATGAAGACGCGGTGAAGCGGTTTATTGACGCGATGAACGATGATCTCAACACGCCGAATGGCTATGCTGAAATTTATGAAACGGTAAAGAAGCTGAATCAGGCGCTGCGTCAGCGTGAAATCCAATGGGATCAGGTCGGCGCGGAAGTCGGCGCTCTGGAAAAGATGCTGGAGGTATTGGGCATCCGATTGCCGAAAGTGACGCTGAGCGAAGACGACAAGCAGGTGTTCGCGGAATGGAACGCAGCCAAGGCCGCAAAGGACTTTGCCCAGGCGGACGTTAAACGGGCGATTCTGATCGAAAGAGGTCTGATGTAATGCAGCCTAACGAGCTATCCGGAAGTACGCTGGCCTATATCGGCGACGCGGTCTGGTCGCTGCTGGTGCGGGAATACCTGGTCGAGCTGGGTTATGGCCGGGCGAAGGATCTGCAGCGGTTGAGCGTGAACTTTGTCAGCGCCAAGGCGCAGGCGCGGTTTTATGAACAGCTGCATGCCGCCGGGGCTTTCAGTGAGGAAGAGGAAGAAATCTTCCGGCGCGGCCGCAACTTTAAAAGCGGCAGCGTTCCCAAGAACACCGACGTGCAGATCTATCGGATTTCAACCGGCTTTGAAGCGCTGACCGGCTGGTGGCATCTGACCGGTCAAACGGCGCGGCTGCGCGAGATTTGGGAACAGGTCAGGCCGACGGTCGGATTGGAATCCAAACTTACGGCATAAGATTAAAGACAATAAAAAACCAGAATGAAGAAGCGTTCGTCTTTAACACAAAAGGGCGAACGTTTTCTGTAGGCAGAACAGGGAAAGCATGAAACCGCAGGGTAGGCGGCCGACGAAAAAAGTAAGACAGAATCGTCAGGGCCTTGATTTTTATCCAGGCTTTGTTGGCTAATTCAATTGCTTTTCCGGGTTTCCCATTGTATAAATAAAGAAGCAGTTTCACGAGGATGAAACGATTTGGAATAAAAATGGGACAATTCCAGGACGAAACGGGAGGTCAAAGTATGGCACAATGGATTTATGGGAAAAACGCAGTAATGCAGATCCTGAAAAGCAAGAAAAAGGTTGAGAAAGCACTCGTGGCGGAAGGGGCAAAGTTTCCGGAGGCGGAAACCTTATTGAAAAACCGCAGAATTCCAACCCAGCGGGTCAGCCGCAAGGAGCTGGATAAGTGCTGCATGGATACGCATCACCAGGGGATCGCGCTGTATTGCGAGGATTACAAAACGGTCAGCGTAGAAGAAATGCTGGAACGCATCCCGAGCGGGAAGCTGGGAACGATCGTCATTCTGGATGAGCTGGAAGATCCGCACAATCTCGGCGCGGTCTTGCGAACGTGCGACGCGGTCGGAGCCGACGGTGTGATTCTGCGCAAGAACCGCTCGGTATCGCTGAATTCGACAGTGGCCAAGGTGTCCACCGGCGCGATTGAAACGGTGCCGGTCGCCATGGTTGCGAATCTGACCCAGACGCTGAAACAGTTGAAAGAAAAGGGATACTGGGTTTACGGTACGGATATGCGCAATGCCCAGGATTACCGTCAGCCTGCTTTCGACACACCGGTGGCACTGGTGATCGGCTCGGAGGGCAAAGGCATTTCCCGGCTGGTCAAGGAAGAATGCGATGTAATGCTGACGCTGCCGATGGAAGGCACGATCTCCTCGCTGAACGCTTCGGTGGCCTGCGCCGTCTTGCTTTATCAGATTCATGCGAAACGTTTCCCTCTGAAATAACAGGAGGAACAAGGATGACTGAGGAAGTGTACACCGACAATGAATTGTTGTATATGATCCGTCAACAGGACGACTGGGCAGTGGAAAACCTGCTGAACAAATACAAACCGATGATCTGCGGGATGATTTTCCGGCTGGGACAGTTCGAGAACTGTTCTGTTTCCGGCGACGCGTATAAGGAAGATCTGGAACAGGAAAGCCGGATGATGCTGGTCAGCGCCGCCGACAGCTACCGTGAGGATTATCCCTGCAGCTTTAAGACTTACTTGCAGAATTGCCTGCGGAAACGGCTGCTGACGATATACAGGCACTCACAATGCTCCAGCGACGCCGCGTTTTATGCCTGCGATTCCCTGGATATCATGGTCGGCGAAGACCGGGAGACCTACAGGGCGGATATGCTGGTATCCAACGACCGGTTCTTTGATCCGGTCTACCGTTTCACGCTCAACGAAGCGTCGAAGCAGGTCAAACAACTGCGCCGCTACTTCACCCCGCGGGAATGGCAGATTCTGTGCCTGTCGCTGGATAACACGTCTTATCAGGACGCTGCGGCGATTTTAAATATTTCCCGGAAGAGTTATGGCAACCAGCTGGGGCGGATTCGAAAGAAACTGGACTACATCCTCAGCAAATTTTCGGAAGAGGCTTGAAAAGCCGGCGGGATGGTGCTATAATCCGCTTAAGTTAAGGGTTATTTGACGAGCCCTTTTCTTTATGGTAAAGTGGATTAGCACGGTAAGGAGGGACCTCGATGGCGAAAGAAACAAAAGTGATTCTGACATGCACAGAGTGCCTTTCACGCAACTATGTTACACACCGGAATCCCAAGACGCATAATCAACGTCTTGAACTGATGAAATTTTGTAAAAAATGTGGAAAACATACACTTCATAAAGAAACGAAGTAGGAGGATACAGATATGTTAAAATGGTTTAGTTTCAGCGGTATCTCCAAAGAAGTCAAGCGAATTCGCTGGCCGAAGAAAGAAGAACTGGGCGGAAATTCAATGGAAGTTTTGATCTTCTGCGCATTTTTCGGCGTTTTCTTCGTCGCCTGTGAATTTTTCGTTTCCTTCTTCCTCAAATTAATCGGGATCGGAGCTTAAGTTATGACAGAGTCCAAGAAAGAATGGTATGTCGTCAATACGTATGCCGGTCATGAGAATCGGGTCAAGGAAAACCTGCAGCGTCGTGTCGACACGATGGGCATTTCCGATTATCTGTTCCGCATTCTGGTCGCTGAGGAACCGGAGATCGAATACAAAAACGGCAAAAAAGTAGAAAAAATGCACAACCTGTTCCCAGGTTATCTGTTCGTGGAAATGATTATGACGGACGAAGCCTGGTATATTGTCAGAAATACGCCGGGCGTTACCGGATTTATCGGATCCAGCGGCGGCGGAGCGAAGCCGTTCCCGGTTTCCCCGGAAGAAATTGATTCAATCCTGCGCCGTATCGGCATGAGCGACCGCAAGGTCAGCGTCAACTTTACGACGGGCGACCGTGTTAAGATTTTGACCGGACCGTTCAGCGGCATCGAAGGCTCGATCGACGCGATGAACGACGACACCCAGACCGCAACCGTTCTGTGTATTCTGTTCGGCCGGGAAACGCCGACGGAGATCGCCTATAACGATCTGGAAAAAGTTGAACTGTAAATAGGGTAAGAAGCAGTCCTGAGATTCAGGGCTGTTTTTTTATGCTTTTTCGCTGAAAAATCATGAAATCCAAGCCCGAAGCCAAGGCGTCTTTCGGCGATAACGGAAGACCTTTTCAATCCTTTCCTCAATCAAAGATCCTCAATGTTCTATTTCCCTGCACGGTCATTCGTGCAAAAGCTCAAGCACCAGATTGCACGAATTAACAAAACAGGAAAAGGCTTATGCTAAGATGAGCTTGGGAAGGAGAAAGCTTATGAAACAGAAACAGTTCACCCCATCTCAACGCTGCCGGACGCCGCGTTTTCAAACGGGAACGCCGCAGAGTACCGGGACTTTTAAAATCAAACGCTCTGCGGAAGCGGCAGAGCGGCAATCGTGCTGACACAGCGTCAGCAAGGCCTTCTGCGCTGGCTGGCAGAGAATGGCGGACAATATCATTCCGCGGCTACGCTTGCGGCAGCCCACGGCATCAGCGTGCGTACCGTCAAAAGCGAGATCGCGGCGATCCGCCTGGAAATTAAGCATTCCCCGGCCCTGGAGCTGACGTCGCTGCCCTCCAAGGGCTACCAGCTGATTATTCATGACCCGCCGCAGGCTGCGGCGCTGCTGGACCGCATGCAGAAGACATCGCAGAACGCCGCGCTCAATGAACAACCGATTCGGATCAAAACGATTCTGCTGAATCTGCTCGATCATTCAGGCTATGTCCGCAAGCGGAAATTGCAGACCCAGCTGAACATCTCCGATTCCACACTGTACCTGGATTTGAAAGCCGTGCGGAAAATACTGAACAAGTACAATCTGGAGCTGGCGTACCGTTCCGGCAGCGGCTATCGGGTTGAAGGTCGGGAAACGGACAAACGGACCTGCTTGGCCCGGGAAGATATTTATTCCATGATGGAGGAAGCCCACGAAACCCAGGCTAATCTCAAACGCATCACAGACCTCAAGGAACTGCTTGTTGAAATCTTTCTGGAAAATGAATACAAGATCAGCGAAGTGCTGCTGGAGAGTCTGATCCTCCATTTGCTTCTGACGCTGCAGCGGATCGAACGGGGCTATTTTATCGAAGCCGGCACGACGAAACGCAACGGCGGAGAGAAGGAAACGCGGATCGCGGGCGATATTCTGCGCCGCTGCACAAGCGTGCCGGTTTCCCGGCTGAGTGAGGAAATCAACTATCTTGCCGTAAATCTGCGCGGCAAACGGGACTATGACGACTATTCCGGCGTCTCGGAGGAAATCAACGCCTTCATCATGGATTCACTGGAAAAAATCCACGTCGAATACGGCGTCGACTTCACCCGCAGCATCGATTTGAAAATCGCTCTGGCGCTTCATTTTGTGCCGCTGCTTTCGCGCATGCAGAATAACCGGCAGTTAAAAAACGTCCTGCTGACGGAAATTAAGCAGACCTTTCCGTTTGCTTTTGACATCGCGAATTATTTCAGCCTGTTGATCGACGATCATTACCACGTCCGCATCAGCGAAGATGAAGCCGCATATTTCACGCTGTATTTTAATTACGGCCTGGAAAATATCACAATGAATTCCGAAGGCAAGAAAATTCTGGTCATCAGCCGTCTTAAGCCGAGTGAAACGATTCTGCTGCGGCAGAAGATCGATCAATGGTTCCGAAAACAATTGCTTCAGCTGGATTTTGTGAATCCGCTGGACTTAAGCCGGATCGATCCAGGGGCTTATGACGCGCTGTTCACCACGGAAACCAAAGACACTGTCACCCGCGGCGCTGCGGTGCGGATCAGCCTGTTTCCCAGCGAGAAGGATTTTGCCAAGATGAATCTGGCGATCAACGGCTACGACAGCGTCGATTCGATTCTGTCCCGGTTTTCCAGCGATTTGTTCTGGCGCGGGCAAGCGAAGAACCGTCAGGAGATCGTGGCGCGCCTGATCGCGATGGCGTCCCGCTCGTATCATCTGCCGAAGAAATTTGAGGAACTGGTATTGGAACGGGAGAAGCTGAGCTCGACTTATTTCGGCAGCCAGGTCGCAATGCCGCATCCGCTCTATCCGATTACCGCCCAGACGTTCATCGCCGTCGCCGTGCTGGACAAGCCGGTCGCCTGGACGGAAGATCAAAAGGTTCGGATCGTCCTGTTAGTGTCCACGGAGATGAACAACCCCAAGGCGTTTCAGCTCTGGCCGTATTTATCCTCGCTGATTTCCAGTCCTCAGCAGATCCATGAAATCCTGCGGGAGAGTACCTATGAAAATTTTATCGCTGTCTTCCGGGCGGCGCTGCTCGACAAATTTTGACTTTGCACGAAGCAACCGTGTAAAGGATAAAACGTTTTCAGGAATCAGGAATGATAGAATGCAGATACAACCGATGATCTGCATTTCCTCATAAAAAGAAAGGAGGGACAACGTGACAGGCATTCTCATAGCAACCCATCACAATCTGGCCGAGGCTTTTCGCGAAACGGTCGAAATGATCGCCGGCAAGCATGATTTTGTGGAGAGCGTCGGGCTGCGCGCGGGACAGGATCCCGAGGCGTTCGGTCAGCTGATCGCCGACAAGGTCGAGCAGTTTCACCAACGCGGTCATGAAGAAGTGGTGGTGATGCTGGATTTGTTCGGCGGGACGCCGTGCAACCAGACGATTCGGCTTTTGCGTGCGTATTCGCTGCAGGTGGTGGTCGGCGTCAATCTGCCGATGATTCTGCAGGCGGTGTTGGCGAACCGCGAAGGCGTGACGGCCAGCCAGCTGATCGCCATGGCTGTGGACAACGGCCGCGGCGGCATCTTTGACGCCGGGGCCCGGATTCAGAGTTTGACAGAGGAGGAATAACAGATGAGTATCGTATTGGCCCGTATCGACGACCGGCTGATTCACGGACAGGTCATGACGTCCTGGCTGAATTATACCGGTGCTAACAAAATCATCGTCATCGACGACGTTACCGCTAACGATTCATTTCTGACGATGATCATCAAAACGCTGGTTCCTGCCAACATTGTGACGCAGGTGACGACAGTGGCGGACAGCGCGGCGGTGATTGCCGGACTGCAGGATCATGACAAAGCGATTATTTTAGCGAAGACCCCGGAAGCCTACGTCCATCTGGCGGACAGCGGCGTCAAGCTGGCGAAGGTTAATATCGGGGGCATGGGGATTAAGCCGGGACGGAAAACGGTCTATAAGAATATCTCGGCTAGCGAAGCGGAAATCGATCAGCTGAAACAGCTGATCCAGCGCGGGATTCAGGTTGAAATTCAGATGGTAGCGGAAGATCCGGCAATGGATTTCAAACGGTTTATTTAATTAGAAGAGGTGATGGATGTGAGTATTTCGTTGTTTCAAGCCTTTCTGATGGGCGTCGTTTATTATCTGGGCATCATCGGAACGCCGTGGACGACCGTCCTCGGTTCAGCCAGCTTGTTTCAGAAGCCGTTAGTAGCGGGGACGTTGGTCGGCCTGATTCTGGGGCATCCGGCGGAAGGCGTCATCATCGGCGCGGCGATTCAGCTGCCGTACATCGCGTTTATTTCAGCCGGCGGTACGATTCCATCGGATCCGGGTCTGGCCGGGGTGCTGGGCACGGCGTTTGCGATCGTCGGCAACGTCGATCCGGCAACCGCGATCACGATCGCGATTCCGTTTGGCTTGTTAGGCACAGTGGTTTGGGTACTGCACATGACGATTGACGTCGCGTTTGTCCACATGGCGGATAAAGCGGCCGAGCAGGGCGATCTGAAGAAGGTCTGCTTCCTGCATGTTGTTCCGCCGCAGATCGTGGCGTTTGCGATCAGTGTTATTCCGGTCATGCTTGGCGCATATTTCGGTGCGGATTATATGGCGCGCCTGGTTGCGATGTTAAGCAACGACGTGCTGCATGTCCTGCAGGTCATCGGCGGCGTGCTGCCGGCCCTGGGCGTGGCGATGAATCTGCGCTCGATCAGCCGTCCCAACAGTATGGCCTTCTACATGCTTGGCTTTATCTTAAGCGTATATCTCGGATTGGATACGATCGTCATTGCCGTGCTGGGCTTCATCATCGCCTGGTTCTACACCCAGCTGCAGAAAGAGAACGGATAGGAGGGAACGATTATGGAACAGAATACAGAACGGAAAACACTGAGTAAGAAGGACGTTGTGAAGTCCTTCTGGCGTTGGACCTTCTTCTCTCACGCCAATTATAACTATGAACGGCTGGCCGGCACGGGCTTCTGCCACGCGATGGCGCCGATCATTGAAAAACTGTACAAGGACAACCCGGAAGAATACAAGGCGGCGGTCCAGCGGCATATGGAGTTCTATAATACGGAACCGCACTTCGGCGGCGTGATCAATGGCATGGTCATCGCGATGGAAGAAGAACGGGCCAACGGCGCACCGATTTCCGATGAGGCGATCAACGGCATTAAAACCGGTCTGATGGGACCGTTTGCCGGAATCGGGGATACGCTGTGGCAGGGAACCTTGACGCCGATCCTGCTTTCGATCGGAATCTCGCTGGCGTCCTCCGGCAGTCTGGCCGGACCGCTGGTCTATGCCGTCTTGATGATGGGGATCATGTTAAGCATCGCGTATTATGTCTGGATGACCGGCTACAAGCTGGGCAAGGAAGGCTTGCAGCGGATTCTGGAAAGCAATCTGATCAAAAAGGTGATCACCGGGGCCAGCGCTCTGGGCGCAATTGTCATGGGTGCGCTGACGGCAGGGTTTGTCAGTGTGTCGACACCGCTGATGATCAACATCCAGGGCGCCGGCATGAGCGTGCAGACGGATATTCTTGACAAGCTGTTCCGCGGCCTGCTTCCGCTGGCGCTGACGCTGGGGACGCTGTATTTGCTGAAGAACAAGAAAGTCAAAGCGACGAAAGTCATGGCGCTGCTGATCGTTGTGGCGGCGGTCGGCGCGATCATCGGGATCTTCTGATGCGCGATAATTTAATGACGCTGACCAGCGAGGAACGCAATCCCGCGTCGATGAATCTGCCGCACATGAGCGTCGCGGAATCCACGGCGCTGATGAACCAGGAAGACGAAGCCTGCGCAAAAGCGGTCAGAGAGGTTCTGCCGGAAGTCAACGAAACAATTGAACAGTGCATCGCCGCTTTGCGGCGCGGGGGCCGGATCATCTTTACCGGTGCGGCGCATTCCGGCTATCTGGGCATGCTGGACGCCTACGAGGCCAACGCGACCTTCGGCACCCACGGCGAATTTGTATCCATCGTGGCGGGTAATTTTACCGATATTATGAAGACCGACGGCAGCGCGGAGGACAGCGCGGAAAACGGCGCGCTGGATTTACAGGCCCGGGAGGTTACGGCTAAGGACTTTGTGATCGGAATCAGCTCATCCGGCCGGACGCCGTATGTCATCGGCGCGCTATCCTGGTGCCAAAAGCAGGGGATTCCCTGCGCCGGACTGGTCAATAACAAGCATTCGCTGGTCAGTGAGGTTTGCGATCGGGTCATGGCGCCCACGCCGGGCCCGGAAGTGATTACCGGATCGACGCGGTTAAAGGCGGGAACCTGCCAGAAGATGATCCTGAACATGATCACGACGGTGACGATGGCCCAGCTGGGCAACGTGTATGAGAATCTGATGATCAACGTGCCCCCGGTCAGCGACAAGATGCGCGCCCGTCTGGCCTACATTCTGACTCAGGCTGCGGGCTGTACGCTGGAAACGGCGCAGGCGCGGCTGACCGAGTGTAATTATCAGATCAAACCAGCCTTGATCATGGAACTGAAGCATGTCAGCCGTTGTGAAGCGGAAGCACTGCTTAGCGACGCGGACGGCAACCTGAATCAAATCTTATAGAAAAAGGGTAAAAGACCAAACGGGCAGGCAAGAAAAACAAGTGAAACCCACTGGTAAAGCAGCCCAATGAAGCAAACAAAATAAATAAGCAAGACAAACAAGTAAATTTGAACTATAAGAAAAGCGAAGCCTGCCGGAATTCCGTCGGTTTCGCTTTTTTGCGTTTTCTGTCTTTAAATCAGGATTTTCTCCACCATTCGGTATAACGTCGGCTTCAGGTGATCGATCGGCGCCGGCTGTTCCTCGATGATCGAGGTGTAGCAGACCGAGCCGACCAGCTCGACAATCATGTAGATCATCCGGAACGCCTCGTCCCGGTCAAACCGCCGCAGCTGCGGATAATTTAATAATTCCTCCAGGATCTGCGTGATCTCCTCCTGATTGCCTTCGCTGAGATATTCCATCACTAACGGCCAGGAGAAATTCCGCTCGATCAGTTTCAGCACCGCTTTATTCGCTTTGAAATACTCGATGATCGTATCGATGAAGCACAAGACCGCCGGCAGGAAATCCGGGATGTTGCGTTCCTTTGTTTTTGTGTATGCCCGGATGACGATCTGCGAGCTGATCTGGATGACAAGGTGTTTCATGATGTCTTCTTTATCATGAAAGTACAGGTAAAACGTACCTTTGGCAACCTGGGCACGGCGGACGATATCGTCAATTGTGGTTTTGGCGAAGCCTTTGGTCAGAAAACACTGATACGCGGAATTTAACAGATCGCCTTGCTTCTGTTCTTTCTGTTGTTTTAATGTACGCTGGGCCATAAACTCACTTCCTCTGCCTCATTGTAACATACCTTAAAGCAGTGTCAAATCAAAATGACTAAAAGTCAATCCGTTAGACAAAATGGCCGATCCGTCTATTGACCATCAGTCATTTCGGGGGTATTCTGTCTGACGTAATGACCGATAGTCATTTGAAAGGGAGAGTGATCTGCAGTGAGAAAAATTGCAGAACAGATCGTAAAAAAACGAATTCTGATTCTGGTCTTGGCTACGGTGCTGTTGGTTCCGTCGTTGATCGGCTATATCAACACCCGCATCAATTATGATATTTTGAGCTATTTGCCGGATCAGCTGGATTCCATCGAGGGTCAGGACATCCTGGATCAGGAATTCCATTCCGCCAGTATGGCGATTGTTACCGTTGAAAACATGGAGAAGAAACAGGTCGACCGGATCGCGGACAAAATCCGCGCGATCGACGGCGTCCGCGATGCGATGTGGCTGGGGGATTTCTTACAGACCATGCCTTCGGAAATGATTCCGGAAGACCTGCGGGGGATGCTGGATAACGGCGACTGCCAGCTGATGATGGTTACGTTTGAGGAAGGCAACGGATCCGACCGGACGCTGAAGGCCGTCGACGAGATTAAATCGCTGATGAATTCCCAGATGTTCTTAGGCGGTCTGGCGGCCGTCATCAACGACACGAAAATGTTGATCGAACAGGAACTGCCGCTGTATGTGGCGGTCGCGGTCGGATTATCCTTAGTCGTTTTATTTCTGGGCTTACGTTACAGTGTGGCGCCGTTCATCTTCTTATTGGGGATCCTGTACGCCGTACTGTATAACTTCGGAACCAATATTTTCTTAGGCGAGGTTTCCTATATCACCTCCGCCCTGGCGGCGATTCTGCAGCTGGCGGTGTCGATGGACTTCTCGATCTTCTTATTGGAACGCTACGACGAGGAATTGCATAAGGGATTGAAAAGTCAGGAAGCGATGACCGAAGCCGTCGTCAACACCTTTACCGCGATCAGCGCCAGTTCGCTGACCACAATCGCCGGCTTCTTAGCGATGTGCATCATGGATTTGAAGCTGGGCACCGATATGGGCGTCGTCATGGCGAAGGGCGTTGTGCTGGGCGTGTTCTCGGCCGTGGTGATTCTGCCGGCGCTGATTCTGGTCTTCGATAAGCCGATTCACAAACATAAGCACAAGGTTTTAATTCCCAAGCTGCAAGGTGTTGCCAACTTTACGACAACCCACTATAAAGGCATTCTGATCGCGGCCGTCGCGCTGTTGATTCCGTTTGCCGCGGCGCAGAAAAAAACCGACGTGTACTACAACCTGCTGGACTCGCTGCCGCAGGATCTGACATCCACCGCCGGTACACAGAAGCTGCGCGATGAATTCGACATGCCGACGACGAACTTCATCCTCGTCAGCGATCAGCTCAGCAGCACGCAGATGGACGCTGTGCTGGAAGCAATTGAAACGACGGACGGGATCAATTCTGTTGCGACGTTAGACCGGTTTTTAGGCGCCGGGATTCCTGAGGACATGCTTCCGGAAAGCATCCGTTCCGTCTTCGACGCCGGCGGATGGAAGATGATCATGGCAAACTCCAGCTACACCTCGGCGACGCACGAACAAAACGCGCAGATCACCGAGCTGGAAAACCGCGTCAAGGCGATCGATCCGACGGCGTTAGTCACCGGGGAGGGCGCGCTGAACCGCGATCTGGTGCTGATCGCCGATCACGATATTCAGATGGTCAACATTGTTTCTATTCTGGCAGTTTTCCTGATCATCGCAATTTCATTTAAGTCGATTAGCGTCCCGATTGTGCTGGTCGCGGCGATTGAAATGGCGATCACGATCAATATGGGCATTCCTTATTTCCAAGGGGAAACGATACCGTTTATCGCCAGCATCGTCATTGGGACGATCCAGCTGGGCGCGACGATCGACTACGCGATTCTGACGATGACGCGCTATCAGGAGGAACGCCGGCGGGGCAAGGAGCGGAAAGCGGCCGTACAGACGGCGGTCTACGCGTGCAGTTCATCGATCCTGACCAGCGGCTTAAGCTTCTTCGCGGCCACCGTAGGCGTGTCGTTGGTTTCCAAAATCGATTTGATCCGCTCGCTGTGCGGCATGTTGGCGCGGGGTGCGCTGATCAGCATGGCGGTCATTCTATTCGTGCTGCCGGCCTTGTTGATGGTCTTCGGCGGCGTTATCGAAAAAACATCATTTCAATTTCTGAATAAAAAAGGAGAGAAATCACGATGAATAAAAAAGGAAGTTGGCTGGCGCTGGCCCTTTCCGGGGTGCTGGCGCTGAATCTGTGCACGCCGGTCCGGGCGGAGGACAAGCCGGACGAAGGTACGAAAAAGGAAGAAACCGTCTATGCCTTTCTGGATTGGCAGGGACAGCTGAAATCCGCGACCGTCAGCGAATGGCTGCATAACGAACAGGGTTTCCGCCAGACAGCGGATCAGAGTATCCTGGAAAATATCAAGAATATCAACGGCGATGATCTGCCTGAACAAAACGGCACATCGCTGGTATGGAATTCCGACGAGCATGACCTGTACTACCAGGGCACAACGACGGCGGAACTGCCGTTAACGATGGAGGTCAGCTACCAATTCAATGGCAAGACTGTAGATCCGCACGAGATTGTCGGCCAGAGCGGCTCTCTGACGATCACGATCAAGCTGATCAATCATCTGGAAACGACGGAAACGATCAATGGGAAGACGAAATACATTTCCACGCTGTTCCCCTGCGCGATTGTCACCGATCTGCCGACCGAAACGTTTAAGGATGTAAAGGCGGAAGACGGATTGATTTTGAACGAATCGAAGAATCAGATCGTCGCCCTGGCCACGGTGTCGGGGATGAGCCAGATGCTGAGGGATTCCGACGTCAGCGCGCTGGATGACGTGAAGGATAAGCTGAAAGATGAATTCGTGATCACGGCGAATGTGGAAAACTTTGAAATGCCGTCGATTCTTCTGGCTGCGGCCGGGACTTCCAATCTGGAAGACAAGGAGGTCGACCGCAGTGATCTCGATAAGCTGACCGATGGTGTCGATGATCTGAAGGACGCCACGGCGAAGATCTTAGACGGTACGGTGCAGCTGCATGATGCGAATATCGAACTGAACGATAAGATGGGAGAATTCCAGTCAAAATACAAGGAATTCTCAGACGGGTTAAATACTGCCGCGACTTCATCGAAGGCGCTGAAGGAAGGGGCGCAGAAGCTGTCCAGCGGCGTTGGTCAGATCCAGACGCAGTTAACGGCGATGCTGCAGAATTACAATCTGACAGACGAACAACTGATGGGACTGCTTCAACAGCTGAACGGCAGCCTGACGCAGCTGCAGGGCGCTTCGGCGTTAATGGAACAGCTGGCCGGCAGTATGCAGGCGCTGGCAGCGATGCCGCAGGCAACCGGCGATGCGATTCGGGCAGCCGGTCAGAGCGAGGCGTTTAACAACACCTGGGCCGGCGTAACCGAGCAGGTGAGGGCCGGCGTAAAACAGAATTTACCGCCGGTGAATGTGGAAATCGATCAGAACGCGTTAGTCTCCGCGATTGGCTCTGCGCTGGCGGAACAGGGCGTGGCTGAGGAGCAAATTCCAGACTTAACTCAGGCGATTGCGGGAAAAGTCGGCGAACAATTGAACTCTCAGCTGGGCGCAGCGCAGGAAATGATCACGGCCGGCTTAGGCCAGGCGGTGGATGCCGGCGTCGATACGATGAGTAGTTATGGTAAGCAGGCGGCGGTGGGAACGGTCGATCAGATCGCTCAGACCGTGCAGGATACGATGAGCGCGAAGGTTCAGGAAATGGCGGGCTTGATGAGCCAGGCGCAGCAGCTGACGACGGAAATGACGGCGATGATCAACAACATCAACGGCATGATCGAACAGATCGGCGGCGTCGATGAACTGAAAAACGCGCTGGCCGGCTTGCAGCAGCTGCCGGAAGGCTTAAAGGACCTGAAGGAAGGCACAGATCAGCTGGCGGCCGGAACGGCGGCGATGAATGCCGGGCTGGATAAACTGAACGGCGCTTCCGGGGATATTACCGACGCAATCAATAAGTTTAAAGACGCGACGCAGGAGCTGGCGGAGAAAACCGGCGAATTGAACGACGGCGTCGACGAATTCAGCCGTGAAGGAATCGACGAGTTAAGCGGGAAAGTCACCGATGCGATGGACGATCTGAACGATGTGCTCGATACCGCGAAAGCGGCGCTGGATCAGTCGAAGGAATACCGCAGCTACGCCGGCGCTGCGGACACGATGGAAACTTCGGTGAAGTTCATCATGAAGACGGATGAAATTAAACTGCCGGAAGAAAAAACAACGACGGTGGAAAAACAGCCGGAAGTAAAGACTTCTTTTTGGGATCGGGTAAAGAATTTATTCCATTAATAGATATGAAAGCTTAAGGAAATACACAAGGAAATCGGACAGCCATGTTCAATTTCCTTTTTTCTTTTCCGTGAGGATGAAAAGGGAAGACTCATGGGGGAAATTGTTTTTCAGCTACCTATGAAATCCGAGGAAGTCTGTTTAAAAGGCCTTCTTTTTTTTAGAAAGGGGAAGTGAAGGAAGGGCTTTGATAACGCCGGCGGAGTCCCGGGAAATCTTGAACTGGATGAAACACTTTTCATAAAAATTTTTGATTTTTAGCGATTGA
>NZ_GG657551.1:83033-115029 GCF_000157995.1 Holdemania filiformis DSM 12042 | reverse complement strand
TCTATTTCAGAGATCGCGGAGATCTTAGATGAAGATGAAACAGTAATTCGTCAGATATTTATCTGTCATGAAGAACATCCTGAATGGACCGCGGATCAGATTGCAACGAGAATAAGAAACTAGTATCGAGCTTCCTATTCTAATTTCTATTTATGGAAATTGTTGTTGAAATTGATCGGCGAATAGATGAGGCAGCGGGATTACTTTTGTTTCTTAAGCTGAGCGTTGCTTATGTATGCCAGGCCGGAATACGTCCCAAGAAAGGCATGGATTCCGGCTTTTTGTAATTTAGGCTGAAGACATCGGCAACACCGCCAGTACAAAGCGGCTGATTATCTAAAAGCTTGAGAATTTGAGATCAGGAAAGTAACCTGAATTCAGAAAAAATAAGTAGAAAGAACAGAGAAAAATGAAGGAATCCTTAAACAACAGGATTAACCGTTGCGAATTAGAACGGTATTCTTTAAAATGAGAACAATGAAACATCGCAAATCATCCGAATCTTTCCTGCTTATCAATCTAAGCAGAACTTTGGATGAGCTTGCGCAAGGAGGCTGCCATGTTTAATTTATTTAAGAAACCTGCGTATTGCGACATCCTGGCACCGATTGACGGCATCAGTTTGCCCTTGGAAGAAGTGCCGGATCCGGTATTTGCGCAGAAGATGATGGGTGAGGGAATTGCATTTCGTTTTGAAGGCGAAAAGATTCTGTCGCCGCTGACCGGCACAGTGCTGCTTGTAGCGGCAACGCGTCATGCGGTCGGATTAAAAGGCGCCAATGGCGTTGAGGTGCTGCTGCATGTCGGCATGGATACAGTGGAGCTTCAGGGCCGAGGCTTGGAAGTTTATGTTCAGCCTGGTGCAAAAGTCCGGGCGGGAGAACCGCTGATCCGGATTGATCGGGGATTTATGGAAAAAAATCATATCGATCTGACGACGATGCTGGTCGTAACCAACGGTGGCGGGTATCAGCTGGAAATTGCCAAGCCCGGGGTGGTTAAGACCGGCGATCCTGTCATTCGTGTGACGCGTTGATAAATCCGGCCAAAATCGAAAATATCCCTTGACTAAAGGGTTAAATCTGCTTAGAATAGTAATGCTGTCGAAGGCAGCAAGTTTTATTATGCGTGGGAGGACGGTGTTGCACCTGTCCACTAACCACAGCACAGACAATCAATTTTAAGGAGGAATGTCTTGTGAGCAAGAAAGTTGCAAAGATTTGTAAGCTCCAGTTCCAGGCAGGCGGAGCCCGGCCGGGACCGGCGCTGGCCTCTGCAGGCATCAACATGCCGCAGTTCTGCAACGCATTTAACGATGCGACCAAGGATCGTGCAGGCGATATCGTTCCTGTCATCATCACAGCGTATGAAGACAAGAGCTTTGATTTCGTTCTGAAAACGACACCAGCCTCAGTTCTGATCAAGAAGGCTGCCGGTATCAAGTCCGGATCGGGCAGTGCCAAAGCCAACATCGTCGGAAAAATCTCTCTGGAAAAGTGCAGAGAAATCGCTGAGTACAAGATGCCGGATCTGAACGCCAATGATGTAGAAGCAGCAATGCGGATTATCGCCGGAACAGCGCGCAATATGGGCGTCGCTGTCGAAGGTATGGAATAAGAGAGGGACATCACGATGGCAAAAAGAGGTAAGAAATACACAGAGGCCCTGAAGCAGGTCGACGCAGCGAAGCTGTACAGCCTGGCGGAAGCGGTAGCTCTGGCGAAGAAAATCAACACAACAAAGTTCGACGCATCCGTCGAAATCTCCTTCAACCTGAACGTTGACCCACGTCACGCTGATCAGCAGATCCGCGGCGCGATGGTTCTGCCGAACGGCACAGGCCGCTCCCAGAAAGTCTTAGTCGTGACTCAGGGCGCGAAGGAACAGGAAGCCAAGGATGCCGGCGCAGATTTTGTCGGCGGCAAGGAAATCCTGGAAGATATCAAAAAGGGCTGGTTCGGATTCGACGTGATCGTCGCGACTCCGGATATGATGGGTGAACTCGGCAAGCTGGGTAAGATCCTGGGCCCTAAGGGCTTGATGCCGAACCCGAAGACGGGCACCGTCACGATGAACATCGCCAACGCTGTCAATGAAATCAAGAAAGGTAAGGTTACTTACCGTGTTGACAAAGAAGGCAACATCAACGTTATGATCGGCAAGTGCTCCTTCACTGACGAACAGCTGGCGGAAAACGCGAAAGCGCTGTACAACGTGATCGCGAAGGCACGTCCGGCGGCAGTCAAGGGTAACTACATGAAGAGCATCACGGTTTCCACAACGATGGGACCGGCGATTCGTGTCGCTGCTGAGTAATTGCTTGACAATTACGCAAACCCTGTTAAAATTAGTTTGTTATCAATATACCATAGACAGCAACGGCCTAACGGCTTAATCAGGTTGCCGAGGTAGGAAGATCAACTTTGAACTTTCAAAACCCGTGCTGTCTTGAGTGCGGGTTTTTATATTCAGGTATATTGTGACAGTATAAAATGGAGGTGTACGGAATGAAAGATGCGGTATTAGAATCTAAAAAGGCAGTCGTTTCCGAAATTCAGGAAAAAATGACCGCCAGCCAGTCAACAGTCGTTGTTGAATACCGTGGTCTGACAGTTGCCGAAGTCACTGAGTTGAGAAGAAGCCTGCGGGCTGAAGGCATTGAATTCAAGGTTTACAAGAATTCCATGTCCCAGCGTGCCGCTGAGGCTGCCGGATTCAACGAACTGACAGAACAGCTGACCGGACCAAACGCAATCGCATTCTCTGATGATGCTGTTGCGCCAAGCCGCGTGCTGGCGAAGTTCGCCAAGAAGCACGACAAACTGGTTCTGAAAGGTGCGATCGTCGAAGGTAAAGTCGTCGGCGTCGATACGATTAAGGAACTCTCCAGCCTGCCGAACCGTGAAGGCATGCTGTCGATGCTGCTGAGCTGCCTGCAGGCGCCTGTCCGCAGCTTCGCTTGCGCTGTGAAAGCAGTCGCTGACAAAGACGGAGAAGCTGCTCCTGCTGAAGAAGCAGCTGCTGAATAACAAAACTGACCAAGGAGGAATAAGAACATGGCAAAGTTAACAAATGCTGAAATCATCGAATCTCTGAAAGAGATGACAATTCTGGAACTGAACGAACTGGTAAAAGCGATCGAAGAAGAATTCGGCGTAACGGCTGCGGCTCCGGTTGCAGCAGCGGCTCCGGCTGAAGCTGCAGCGCCTACAGGACCGACTGAAGTTTCCGTATTCCTGAAGGAAGTCGGCGCTTCGAAGGTTGGCGTCATCAAGGTTGTTCGTGAAATCACTGGCTTAGGCCTGGTTGAAGCGAAGGGCTTAGTTGACAAGTGCCCAAGCGCGATCAAGGAAAACATCAAGCCTGAAGAAGCGGAAGAAATCAAGAAGAAACTGATGGATGCCGGCGCTTCTGTCGAAATTAAATAAGTTTCGTACAATCCGACAACAGAACAATTCCGTCATGACGGCGGAATGCAATTAGCCCATGGGAGGCGATCGAATGAGTCATTACTTTACTGACAATCGTCAACTACCACAAAACCGGAAGGAGATTTCTTTCCGGTTTTCGGGCTTTATTATCCCTTTGATCACGGATAACGGCGTGTTCTGTAAAAGTGAAGTGGATTTTGGATCGTATGTCCTGTTGAAAACGATAAAAGAAGAACCGCTGGGAGATCACATATTAGATCTGGGCTGCGGCTACGGCGTGATCGGCGTCACGGTGAAAAAAATGTTTCCGGACGCTGAAATGCTGATGGTGGATGTCAATCCCCGGGCGGTCGAGCTGGCTGTTCTTAATGCGCAGAAGAACAGCGTGGAGGCTGAAGTTCGGGTATCGGATATCTTTGGGAATGTCACTGAAACGTTGAGCGATATTCTGACCAATCCGCCGATCCGGGCGGGCAAGAAAGTGATCTATGCGATGTTTGAGCAGGCGTATGACCATTTGCGTCCGCAGGGACATCTGTATGTGGTGATCCGCAAGCAGCAGGGCGCGCTCAGCGCTAAAGCTAAAATAGAGGAAATATTTGGCAACTGCGAAGTGATCAACAAGGAAAAGGGATATTACATTTTAAAATCGACAAAAACAGATTGACAACTTGTGTTAAGTTTGGTACTATATTAAATTGCAAAAATGTATAAAAGTTAAGGGGGTTTTAGGCCCTTTTAGCCGTTGTTAACACTGTTATGAAAGGATGGCGTACATGGAAAAAATGCAGAACTACCGTATTGAAAAACTGGGTAAAAAGGCAGAACGCCGGAATTATTCCAAGGTCAGCGGCAACCTCGATCTTCCTGATCTGGTTGAAGTGCAGACTCAGTCTTTTGAATGGTTTATCAGAGAAGGCATCAGGGAAGTTTTTGAAGATATTTACCCGATTCAGAACTACGGTGGAAATATTCGCCTGAAATTCGTAGATTACGAATTCGGCACGCCAAAGTATACCGTCAACGAGTGCAAATACCGGGAGGCGAATTTCGCCGCGCCATTGAAAGCGAAAATGGAGCTGGAAATGGTCGACAATACAACCGGTGAAGTACTGACAAAGTGGGAAGACGTTTTCCTGGGCGAATTCCCGATGATGACGGAAACCGGAACTTTCATTATCAACGGCGCTGAACGTGTTATCGTTTCTCAGATTGTACGTTCGCCAGGCGCTTATTTTGATATTGCTTCCGAAGACAAAACTGGCAAAGATAGCTACAACTGTGAACTGATCCCAAGCCGCGGCACGTGGCTGGAGTTCATGACTGACGGCAAGAAGGCGGCGTTAGGCCGGATTGTCAACATGTCAGTCGACCGCAAACGTAAAATTTTATCCACAATCCTGTTCAAGGCAATCGGTATGTCCTTGAACCTGGAAAAGAGCGAAGACGGTTTTGATACGGCGGAAATCCGCCGGTTCTTAAAAGCGTTGGGACTCGAAGTGTTCGAAGAGAACATCGTTGAGGGTGAACCGCGCGAATTCCTGAACCTGTATATGCTTTTATATACCTCGTTCTTCGGCAACTATGAAGAAATCCGCAATACGCTGGCCGCCGATAAGATCAAGACGAGCAACGAGGCGCTGCTGGCAATCTATGAAAACCAGCGTTCCGATGAAGTTCCGACGATCGACGGTTCGGTTAACTTGATGAACGCCAAGTTCTTCGATCACCGCCGGTATGACCTGACCAAGGCCGGCCGGTATAAATTAAATAAGAAACTGTCGCTGACGGATCGGATGGAAGGCACCTATTTGGCCGAAGACGTTCTGAGCGGCGAAGGCAAAGTGTTGTTTGAAAAAGGCACGTTTGTCACGAAGAAGGAAAGAAACGTCCTGCGCGTGGAAATGCTCAAGGGCAGCCATGTAACAGCTTTCCCGTTCGTGCATGAATTCTCGCATCCAGATACTTCCATGATGGATACGTCCTGGAGTCTGGGACTGATCGGCCGGATTCTGGCCAACGACGTCGAGTGCGGCGACCGCCTGTTTGAAAAAGGCACCGTTCTGACGGAAAAAGATATTGAAGCCCTGGCGAAGGAAGTCAAGGAAGTCCGCGTTTATTCCGGACTGGTGGCCAAGCCAGTCGCGCTGACGGCAGAAAACGCCTCTGCGGTCCTGAATTACGGTCACCGTTTCTTCGTGATCGGCCGATTGACGGCGAATAACGAAGACATGACCAACAACGGCGAGCTGGTGGTTGACCGCTACATCCCGGATGAGGATTACTCGAAGCTGAGCGCTTCCGAGCAGCAGGTCATCATCGAACGCGCACATCAGAATCAGGCGATCACAGCCTGGCTGGTCGGCGCGGCCGTACAGACGATCCAGGTATCGACATCCGCCGATTGCAGCAATCCGATCAAGATCGTGGCGATCGACCCGATCAACCAGAAAAAGACGATCACGATTTCCGACATGTACGCCTTCTACAGCTATGAGCTGAACATGATGGACGGCGTCGGCAGCGTCGATGATATCGATATGCTGGGCAACCGTCGGATCCGCACGGTCGGCGAACTGATCCAGAACCAGTTCCGGATCGGTTTAAGCCGAATGGAACGGGTCGTTAAAGAAAGAATGTCAATTGCCGAGGCGGCAGGTCTGACGCCGAAGCAGTTAACGAATATCCGTCCGCTGACCGCGGCGATCAAGGAGTTCTTCTCCTCCTCGCAGCTGTCGCAGTTCATGGATCAGCAGAATCCGCTGGCTGAGCTGACCAACAAGCGCCGTATTTCCGCGCTGGGTCCAGGCGGCTTAACGCGTGAGCGCGCCGGCTTCGAAGTCCGTGACGTTCACAACAGCCATTACGGCCGAATCTGTCCGATTGAAACGCCGGAAGGTCCGAACATCGGTCTGATCTCCAACCTGACAACCTATGCGAAGATCAATGAATACGGCTTTATTGAAACGCCGTACCGTCTTGTTAAAGAAGACGGCGAAGTCACGGAAGACTATGTTTACCTGTCGGCGGATGAAGAAAACGATTACGTCATCGCACAGGCGAACGAAGTGCATGAGGGACGTCTGATCAACGACATGGTCGTTGCCCGAAAAGCGGGAGAAACAATCATGGCTCACCGCAATCAGGTTGAGCTGGCGGACGTTTCACCGAAACAGATCGTTTCCGTCGCAACCGCCTGTATCCCATTCCTGGAAAACGATGATGCTTCCCGTGCCCTGATGGGCGCGAACATGCAGCGTCAGGCTGTGCCGCTGCTGAATCCGCATTCTCCGTATGTCGGAACCGGTATGGAGCACCGCATTGCGCGGGACTCCGGCAGTGCCTGCATCTGCACCGGCAACGGGGTCGTCACCTATGTGGACGCGAATAAAATCGTCGTCACCGAAGATGAAGGGGAACAGCGTGTTTATGAGTTGCAGAAATTCCGCCGTTCCAACGCCGGCACCTGCATCAACCAACGGCCGATCGTCAAGCATGGCGAGCGTGTGGAACGCGGCGATATCCTGGCCGACGGTCCTTCAATGGAAAAAGGCGAGCTGGCGTTAGGCCAGAACGTGACGATCGCGTTCATGACCTGGCACGGTTATAACTACGAAGATGCGATCATCATGTCCGAGCGGATGGTCCGCGACGATGTCTACACTTCTATTCATATTGAGGAATACGACATTGAATGCCGCGAAACGAAGCTGGGACCTGAAGAAATTACCCGCGATATTCCAAACGTCAGCGAAAATGCCTGCCGCCACCTCGACGGCCGCGGCATCGTCATGGTCGGTGCGGAAGTCAAGGAAGGCGACATCCTGGTCGGTAAGGTCACCCCGAAGGGCCAGAGCGAAATCTCCCCGGAAGAAAAGCTGTTGTTGGCGATCTTCGGTGAAAAGTCCAGAGAAGTCCGCGACAATTCGCTGAAAGTACCGCATGGCGGCGCCGGCATCGTTCATTCAATCCGCATTTTCAAGCGCAACGAAGGTCACGATCTGCCGCCGGGAGTCAATGAAGTCGTTAAAGTCTATATCGTTCAGAAACGTAAGATTTCTGAAGGTGATAAAATGGCCGGCCGTCACGGCAACAAGGGCGTTATCTCCAAGATCCTGCCGATCGAGGATATGCCATATTTGCCGGATGGCACACCGATCGATATCATGCTGAACCCATTCGGCGTTCCATCCCGTATGAACATCGGACAGGTTCTGGAAATCCATCTGGGCATGGCCGCGAAGACGCTGGGTGTGAAGTTTGCGACGCCGGTCTTCGACGGAATTTCCAATGATGAACTGAAATCGATCATGGAAGAAGCACAGACCTCCCAGGACGGCAAGCTGGTGCTGCACGATGGCAAGACCGGCGAACCGTATGACGAACGGATTTCTGTCGGCGTCATGTATATGATTAAACTGGCGCACATGGTCGACGATAAGCTGCATGCCCGTGCAACCGGACCGTACAGCTTAGTTACGCAGCAGCCGTTAGGCGGTAAGGCGCAGAACGGCGGCCAGCGTTTTGGCGAAATGGAAGTCTGGGCGCTGGAAGCTTACGGCGCCGCGCATACGCTGCAGGAAATCCTGACTGTGAAGTCGGACGATATCGTCGGCCGCACAAAGACCTACGAAGCAATCATCAAGGGCAAGGATCTGCCGGAACCGGGCATTCCTGAATCGTTCCGCGTCTTGAAGCATGAGCTGCAGGCGCTGGCGATCGACGTCAAGATGCTGGATGAAGAAGGTCTGGAAGTCGATATGAAGAAGATGGAAGCAGACGAGATTAATGAAGTTGCAGCCCTGGAGAACGTCGTATCCGAAACCTCGGCCGAGGTTCCGGCCCAGGTCATCGACGAGGAGGATCTGCCGGAAGAAGCGGCTGTAATCGGATTTGATGACGAAGACGTTGAGTAAAGGAGGCGTAAGCGATGAGTGTCAATAAATTTGCCGCCATTCAGGTCGGTCTGGCATCCCCGGAACGAATCCGCGAATGGTCCTATGGCGAAGTCAAAAAGCCGGAAACGATTAACTACCGTTCTCAAAAACCTGAACGGGACGGCTTATTCTGCGAACGGATTTTCGGTCCTTCCAAGGACTGGGAATGTTATTGCGGAAAATACAAGAAAGTACGCTATAAAGGCGTAATCTGTGACCGCTGCGGCGTAGAAATCACCAAGAGTTCTGTCCGCCGCGAACGGATGGGTCACATTGAACTGGCAGCTCCGGTTGCGCACATCTGGTATCTGCGCGGCATTCCAAGCCGCATGAGCCTGTTGCTCAACATCACGCCGAAGGCGCTGGAAGAAGTCGTTTACTTCGTATCCTGGGTCGTTACCGATCCGATGGATACGCCATTGGCTGTCAAACAGATCCTGTCAGAAAAAGAATACCGTGAGAACACCGCACTGTACGGTCCGGGCAGCTTTGTCGCCCAGACCGGCGCGGAAGCGGTCAAGACCTTGTTGGAAAAGGTTGATATTGAGAAAGAACACGAGATCGTCATTAAAGAACTGGAAAACGCGAACGGCGACAAGCGTAAGAAATTGATCAAGCGCCTGGAAACCATCGACGCGTTCCGGCATTCCGACAACAAGCCGGAATGGATGGTCTTAAGCGTATTGCCGGTCATTCCGCCGGATTTACGCCCGATGCTGCAGCTGGACGGCGGCCGCTTTGCGACCTCCGATTTGAACGATCTGTACCGCCGTGTCATCACCCGAAACAATCGTTTGAAGAAGCTGTTGGAGCTGGGAACCCCGGCGATCATCGTTCAGAACGAAAAACGTATGCTGCAGGAAGCGGTCGACGCTTTGATCGACAACGGCCGCCGTTCCAAGCCGATCACCGGCGCGGGCGGACGGGCGCTGAAATCCCTGTCGCATTCCTTAAAGGGTAAGCAGGGACGTTTCCGTCAGAACCTGTTAGGGAAGCGTGTCGACTTCTCCGGCCGTTCCGTTATCGCGGTCGGACCGGACCTGAAGATGTATCAGTGCGGCATTCCGCGTGAAATGGCAATTCAGCTGTACAAGCCGTTTGTCATCAATGAAATTGTGAACCAGGGCATCGCCGGCAATCCGAAAACAGCGGAGAAGCTGATCGACCGCCAGGATCCGCGTGTCTGGGACGTCGTGGAACAGGTCATTGATAATCACCCGGTCTTCCTGAACCGTGCGCCGACACTGCACCGTCTGGGCATCCAGGCATTTAAGCCGAAGCTGGTCGAAGGCCGTGCGATCCGTCTGCATCCATTAGTCTGTACCGCGTTCAACGCCGACTTTGACGGCGACCAGATGGCTGTCCATCTGCCGTTGTCCGAAGAAGCCCGCGCCGAAGCGGAAATCCTGATGCTCGGTTCCAACAACATTCTGGGTCCGAAGGATGGTAAGCCGATCGTTACGCCGGGCCAGGACATGGTCCTGGGCAACTTCTATCTGAACATGGAAGAAACGGCCGACGAATTCTTTACGAAGGCTGATTTCCTGGATACGCTGGGCGATCATGAAGCGGCTGAAATGTGGCGCCGGTTCGGCACCAACGAAGGCCATGTCTTCAAGGATACCAACGAAGTCTTAATCGCGTATCAGAATAAGCAGGTGCATCTGCATACCCGCATTGCCCTGCCGGGATACGCTCTGCATAAGAGCTGCTTCACGGAGAAGCAGAATCATTCGTACTTGGTAACGACAGTCGGCAAGGTCATTTTCAATGAAATGTTCCCGGCAGACTTCCCGTATATCAACGATGTCAACAAGGCAAGCTTACAGGCGACGCCGGATAAGTTCTTCCTGCCGTTAGGCACAAACATCAAGGAAGCGATCGCTGCCATGCCGCTGAATCCGGAATTCAAAAAGAAGGATTTGTCGAACGTCATCGCTGAAGTGTTCAACCGGTACAGAACGGAAGGCACTTCCGATATCATGGATAACATCAAGGACCTCGGCTTTGAATATTCCACGGTTGCGGGCATGACCGTATCCCTGGCGGATATCAATGTCGTTCCGAACAAACAGAAATATGTTGAGGAAGGCCGCGCTCAGGCGGATAAGCTGGATAAGCTGCTGAGCCGAGGCATGTTGACGCCGCCGGAATGGGAACGCCACTTCTCGAAGCTGTGGGCGGATATCAAGGATGAAATTGGCGATGCCGTTATGAAATCCCTGCCGCGTAAGAACCCGATCAACATGATGGCGGTATCCGGAGCGCGAGGCAACAAATCCCACTTTACTCAGCTGTGCGGCATGCGGGGTCTGATGGCCCGTCCGACACAGTCGAAGTCCAAGAAGGAATACCAGCCTTCGATTATCGAAGTTCCGATTTACTCTTCTTTCCGTGAAGGTCTGAATGTGTCCGAGTTCTTTATCTCGACTCACGGCGTGCGTAAAGGTCTGACCGATACCGCGCTGAAGACGGCTGAATCGGGTTACCTGACCCGTCGTCTGGTCGACGTCGCTCAGGATGTCGTCATCATCGAGGAAGACTGCGGAACCGACCGCGGCTATCTGGTTGAGGATATCGTCGACCGCAAGACCAACACGATCCTCGAACCGTTGGCTGAACGCTTAATCGGCCGTTACAGCCAAGATGCGATCGTTGATCCGAACACCGGTGAAATTCTGGTCGAAGCGGATACTTATATGGATGAAGCGATGGCGCAGCGTGTGGTCAATGCCGGCGTCACCCAAGCTTATATCCGGAATACGTTTACCTGCGAAAGCACCAACGGCGTCTGCCGCAAGTGCTATGGCCGCAACATGGCGACCGGCAAGCTGGCGGAAGCCGGCGAAGCGATCGGCATCATGGCCGCGCAGTCCATTGGTGAACCAGGCACACAGCTGACCATGCGTACATTCCATACCGGCGGCGTCGCTTCCGGTAACGACGGTGATATCACGCAGGGTCTGCCGCGAGTTGAAGAACTGTTTGAAGCCCGCTGCCCGAAACATGTCGCGGTTCTGTCCAAGATCGACGGTGAAATCACCGAGATCAGCGAACTGGAAAACAAGAGCGGCATGCGCATCGTGGTCACCAACGAAAAGGAAAGCATCGAACACAAATGCGATCTGACGCAGACGATCCGTTCCTGGCTGAAAGTCGGGTCCCAGGTTGTTGCGGGCGATAAGCTGACCGAAGGTCAGGTTAACCCGAAGGAACTGCTGGAAGTCGCAGGCGTAATGGAAGTTCAGAACTATATCTTGAAGGAAGTCAAAAAGGTTTACGCTTCCCAGGGTATTGAAATTTCCGATAAGCACATCGAAGTTATGATCCGTCAGATGCTGCGGAAGATCATTGTCATCGACGGCGGCGACACCGGCTTAAGCGCAGGTCAGACGCTGTCCTTGAACAACATCACCGGCATCAACCGCGCTTGTCTGTTAGCGGGCAAGCATCCGGCGGTCTTCGGGCCGACGCTGCTGGGTATCTCAAAAGCATCTGTCGAAACCGATTCCTTCCTGTCCGCGGCGTCCTTCCAGGAAACCACCAAGGTCCTGACCGAAGCGGCGATCAAGGGCAAGGTCGACCATCTGATCGGTCTGAAGGAAAACGTTATCATCGGCAAGCTGATCCCAGCGGGAACCGGCTCAAAATTCGAGCGCGAAACGACGCGCATGATCGAAGAACGGGCAGCGGAGCTGCGCGAGGAACGGGAAGAACGTTCCGTCGATCTGGAAGAAGATGTCAAGCTTCCGGAAGAAATGCTCGGCAGCCACGCTGAACCAGCGGTCTAAAATGAACGAGAGAGGGAATATCCGAAAGGAATGTCCCTCTTTTTTCATTGAATTTTCAGGCCGAGTAGCATATCATAATAAAAAAGGTGGGATAACAATGAATTCATATTGTGAACAAGTTTTACATCAACTGAAACAAAAAGACGCCTCGCAGCCCGAGTTTCTGCAGGCGGTGGAAGAAGTGCTGACATCGGTCAGTCTGATTTTCGATCATCATCCGGAATATGAGAAAATGGCAATTCTGGAACGCTTGACAGAACCGGAGCGGATTATCCAGTTTAAAGTGCCGTGGATGGACGATCAGGGACAGATGCATGTCAACCGCGGTTACCGTGTTCAATACAACAGCGTTTTGGGCCCCTATAAAGGCGGTCTGCGGTTTCATCCGGCGGTGACACTGGGGATGATGAAATTCCTGGCGTTTGAACAGATCTTCAAGAATGCCCTGACCACGCTGCCAATCGGCGGCGGCAAGGGCGGCAGTGATTTCGATCCGAAAGGCAAGAGCGATGCAGAAGTGATGCGCTTCTGCCAGAGCTTTATGATTGAATTGTCCAAGCATATCGGTCCGGACGTCGATGTGCCGGCCGGTGATATGGGCGTCGGCGCACGGGAAATCGGTTATTTATACGGTCAGTACCGGCGCTTGAAGGGCGTCAGCGAGCGTGGTGTGTTAACCGGCAAGGGCGTAGGTTATGGCGGCAGTCTGGCACGCAAAGAAGCGACCGGCTACGGGTTGATCTACTTCGTCTTGGAAATGATGAAAGCGGCGCAGATGGATCCGCAGGGGAAGAAAGCGATTGTCAGCGGCAGTGGCAACGTCGCGATCTACGCCGCGGAAAAAGCGCTGCAGAACGGAATTCAGGTCATCGCGATGAGTGATTCTAAAGGCTATATCGTCGATGAACAGCTGGATCTGGATACCGTGAAGAAAATCAAGGAACAGCTGCGCACCTCGCTTTCGGCGTATCCGGAAATGGCGGGGCATGGCGAATATCATGAAGGCTCGGTCTATGACGCTAACCTGAAGGTTGATCTGGCTTTCCCATGCGCGACACAGAACGAGATCAACAAGGAGCGCGCTCAACGCTTAATCGATGCGGGCTGCCAGCTCGTCGCTGAGGGCGCGAATATGCCGAATGATAACGAAGCGATCGCTTTGTATCGTCAGCAGGGAATCCTGTTCTCCCCGGGCAAGGCGTCCAACGCCGGCGGTGTCGCGACTTCCGCGTTGGAAATGAGCCAGAACAGCATGCGTCTGGCCTGGTCGTTTGAAGAAGTCGACGACAAGCTGCGTGGGATTATGATCTCTATTCATAAACAATGCCAGGAAGCAATCCGGCAATATCAGCTGGATCCGAAGGATTATGTGACAGCCGCCAACATCGCCGGCGTCCAGAAGGTGATCGACGGAATGATCGCAATGGGCGATTATTAAAAAGGAAAGGTTTCCCGCGGCTTTAACGCGGAAGCCGTCCCTTTGAATAAAAGGAGAAATAGAATGAAACAACCGCATAACGATACCGCAGGCATTACAAAAGGAGGCGGGCGATGAAGCTGGCCCTTCTCTTTCTCGGCCTGGCCGCCGCCTATCTGTTGATCGGCTGGCTCGTCAGTTTTCCAATTCGATTCCGATCCTATACGCTGTCCAGTCCGAAAATCAAAGCGCCGGTCCGACTGGCGGTCGTCTCCGATCTGCACAGCACGGTCTATGGTCCGGATCAAAAGCGGCTGTTGGATAAGCTGCGGCAGTCCCGGTGCGATCTCATTCTCATGCCAGGAGATATTATCGACGATATCAAACCGCTGCGGGGTGCGGAATTGTTTCTCGATCAGGTTTCAGCGATAGCGCCGTGTTATTACTGCACAGGCAATCATGAAAATATCGAGACTCTGATCACGCTGCCGGAGGTCAAAGCGCGGGTGCGCCAGGCTGGAATTACCGTTTTGGACAATACCAGAGAAACAATCACAATTCGCGGGACGAGGCTGACGCTGTGCGGCGTTGACGATCCGCGCAAATATGCGTATATTGACCGGGATCAACAGGAAGAAGTCCAGCTGATGAACGAATTGGGATCGATGCAGGATTGTCCGGAATACACGATTTTGTTAGCGCACCGGCCGGAACGGTCGCCAATCTACGCGCAGTTTGGTTTTGACCTGATTGTGTCCGGACATGCCCATGGCGGACAGGTCCGGATTCCGGGACTGATTAACGGCTTGTTCGCGCCCCGGCAAGGCTGGTTTCCGAAGCGGGCCGGCGGTTTGTATCGGGAACAGAACTCAGACCTGGTCGTTTCGCGCGGTTTGTGCCAGCGGTGGTATTTACCGCGAATCTACAATCCCGTAGAAATTCCAGTGATTGAAATCACACCGATTCTTAAGTAAAAGAGCAGGATTCCTGTTCTTTTCTTTTGTCCAGCCTGAAAAGTGAAATAAAACGTTTAATTCACATTGAATTCGGTAAAATTCTATCGTTCGTCTGGACTTTTGATTTATAATAAGAAAAAAGAAAGGAGTGAGTTCATGAATCAAATTCGGGACGTAGTGAATTTAGATACGAAAGCGTTTATCATGTTTTCCGATCTGATCAAGCAGTTTTACGAAGTGAAGTCGGACGCGCTGAAAGTTTTGGATCTGAAGTTATCCCATCTCAAAATCCTGCATCTGTTGTCTGATCATAACGGGATCAATCAACAGGAAATTGCGGTCATTTCCGCAAGCAAGCGCTCCACAATTTCAGAAATCATTTCAGAAATGGAGAGTGAAGATCTCGTGATGCGGATAGGCAATGACAAGGACCGCCGAGTAATGAACATCTTCCTGACAGAGAAAGGGAAATCCGCTTCAGATCTCATCCAAACCGAGTTCAGACGCTACTGTATGCAGTGCATGGACGGTTTCTCCGATGCCGAGGTTCTGTTGTTTCAACAGCTGCTTCATCGCTTCCAATTCCAAAGTGAAAAGAAATAATTTCGAAAACGTCAAAGACTGGAAGTCCTCCCCCTTGGAAGACTTCTTTTTTCATTCCCGAGAAGAATGTGAACTTGGAGAGAAACGCAGAACTCGCATTCTGGTCGAGATGAACCTCTGGATAATCAATGGAATAACAAACGGAATAACAAAAAGAAACCCCGCTCCAAGCAAAGCGGGCAGGAAAAACTTTACCGGGCTTCGGCCGCGGCGGCGGCCTGTAATTCAGAAACCAGGTAAAGGGTAATCTGATCGGCTAAAGCGAGATTCATCGCAAAGTTCAGATTGGGATAGGCCAGAAAAAAATCCGGATTATAAGTAGCTTTCAGTTTTTCTGAGCAGGAAATTAAGATCAGGTTTACGTCCGGTTTCCGCAGCGATAAGATATAAGGCAGGATTGAGTCATGATCGTAACAATCGTAAACAACTGCGGTACAGCCAGCCTCTAACGCCTGCATCTCGGGATATTGATCTTCCGGCGCATAATAATTCGTACATTCGATTGCCTGCATCCCCAGCTCCATTTGCAGCATCAAGGCGGCCTGCGGTTTTGGCGATCCAAAGACTGCGACTTTTGGGGCTTGGATTAAACAACGGGCAGCTTCTGTTAAATCGATGGTTTGCACGGCTTGATAGGCCAGCTCATTCATCTGATCCAGCTGCCTGCGCATGGCGGTTTGTCCCTTTTCATGGGGAAGCGGGCTCTTGATAAGCAGCTGTCCGTCGCCATGCACGTAATCCGGGATTGCCTCCTGAAGCTGGTTGGCCATTGTGCTGTAATTGCGGTAATCCATTAAGCGGGTAAAACGGGATAAAGAAGCAGGCGATACGCTGCAGATCTCAGCCAGCGCTGTCAGGGAATAGTCGTCCAGTTTCGAAATATTCCGGCTTAACTGCCGGGCGATGGTCCCGTATGTATCATTCCGCGAACGAGTATTGCTTAATAAATTCAAGATATAATAGATTAACATAAAGGCTCCTGTCCGCTTCGTTTTGCGGGTCTTGTCATTAGTATACCTGTTTTGAAGACGTTAAAAAAGAGTGATTTTCAGTTTTGGAAAATCTTTTCAAAAACTGGAAATGAATTCTAAACCTGATCGGAGGTTCCCTCAGGAAGACTGGTAGAATAGAGAGGAAATGAGGGAGGAACTTATGAAGAAAGTGTTGAAAACAGTCCTGGCTTTTGGCTTGGCAGCTTCACTGTTAAGCGGCTGTTCGCAGTCTGCGAAACAACCGGAAGGCCAGACCTATCAGGCCGGAACGTATACCGGCATCTCCGAAAATGGAAAAGGGGGAAAACTTGCGCTGACAATGGAATTTTCCGATCAAGCGATCATTTCCGCCGAAGTGACGGAGCATCACGAAACACCGAATATTTCGGATGCACCGTTGGAACAGATTCCGCAACAGATTGTGGATCAACAGAGTTTGAATATCGACGTGATCAGCGGAGCAACGATCACCTCGGATGCGATTTTAGAAGCTGCAGCGGACGCCGTCAGACAGGCCGGCGGTGATGTTGAACAGTTAAAGCAAGCAGCGAATAATACCAAGAAGTCGGAAGAAGTCATTGATTTGACGACCGATCTGGTGATTGTCGGCGCCGGCGCAGCTGGTATGGCTGCGGCGGTCAGCGCTGCGGATGAAGGAGCGGACTCCGTCGTCGTCTTTGAAAAACAGGCGAATATCGGTGGAAATGCCATCGTCAGCGGCGGCTTTATTGAAAACTTGGGCTTGCCGGAAGAACTCAAGGCTGACAATGATGCGGGTTATGAAGCCAGAGTACTGAACGCTTTAGAAGAGGGACCGCAAAGCGAAGAAGAAGCGGCGGTCTGGGATCAATTTACGGCGGAAGTTGAAGCCTGGAAAGCTACCGATCGCACGAAGGTTTTCGACAGTCCGTTATGGATGGCGATCGAAGGAGTTCGCACAGATGGCGGCAACCTCGAAGATTATTTGTATTTTGCGGAAACACTGCAGGAATTCGACAATTGGATCGAAGAGATGGGCGTTGAATGGGAAAAGGCCCATGGAATTGTCGGATACAGCTGGCCGCGCTGGACGAATATTAAAGACTTTTACTTAGGCGAAGGGTATTTCCATTATTTAAAAAAGAACATTGAAGAAAATCAGTATCCGATTGACATTTATACCAGCACACCGGTGACGGAATTGCTTGTCGACGAGGAAGGCGCAGTGACCGGTGTCCATGCGGTCAGTGCGGATGGAACTCAATATAACGTTAAGGCACGTCAGGGCGTCCTGTTAGCGACGGGCGGATTTGCGGGCAATGGCAAAATGTTAGTGGAATACAATGAGCTATGGGAAGGCATGACGGAAGACGTTTTAAGCACTAATACTGCAGGCGCGACGGGCGACGGCATTGTCATGGCGCAGAAATTAGGCGCAGCTGTCGATCAGATGGAAGCGGAAATGATGTTCCCGATGGCCGATAGAAAAACTGGGTCTACAGAAGCGATTGTTGGGAATACGGCATCGTGTCTGATGGTCAATCAGGAAGGTCAGCGGTTTACGAATGAAACGGGAACCCGCTGGGATATTTCGGCGGCGATCTTTGAACAGACCGGCGATCAAGCTTATATTATCTCCAGTTCGAATAACAGCGGAATTCAGGATGGCAGAACACAGGGTGGCAGTGACGTGGAAGCAATGCTGAAAAATGGAAGACTGTTCAGAGCGGATACGCTGGAAGAACTGGCGGCGCAGATTAACGCGGATCCGCAGGCTCTGCAAGCTACGGTTAAGGCGTATAACGAAATGACGAAAACCCATGAGGATTCGCAATTTGGCCGTACAACATTTGAACCGAACAGTGAAATTGCGAAAGGTCCATATTATGCTTATCCGTGTGTTCCTGCGGCGCATATTACCATCGGCGGCCTGGTCGTAGATTATGATACGATGCAGGTGGTTAAGGAGAGCGGAGAGGCCATTCCTTATCTGTTTGCGGCTGGAGAAGTTTTAGCCGGCGAATGCGGCATCGACGGTTCGTTTGCCCAGGGAAAAGCGCTGGCCAAGCAGATCGTTCACAATGTAGCAAAACGGGACTTGAATTAAGCTGAACGTTTATCCAGACTTATAAATGTTTTAAAAGAGGAATAGAAAAACTAGATCGACCAGCAAGATAGAATGAAATCAAGAAATGCAAACCAGGGATCAGGATGAAAAGGATCTCTGGTTTGTTTGTTTATTCGGTGGGAATGAACGGAAGATTTACCCGAAGGTCGTTCAGTCAGAGAAAAACTGCGGTATAATAAGATCCAGAGAGGAGCTTTAATTTTATGCGAGAATGTTCACTGCACTTTGATTTTAGCAATGCCGAAGGCAAGCTGGATCTCAACAAAGCGGAAGCGTTAATGGAAATGGCGCTGAAACTGGGAATTCATACGTTCAATACTTATTGGGATCAGGAGGTGTATCCGGAAAAGGAGGCCGAAGATCAGGAATTTGCCGATCAGATTCACGCGCTGGCTGTCCGGAAAGGCATGAAGCTGTCGTCTTATCATTTCGTCGGTTCGGTGCTGGACGAGGAGGATCCTGAACAAAAGCGGGTTCGTCATTATATGCAGAAAAGCCTGGATATTTACAGTGTCCTGGATCCAGGCGTGTTCGTCGTCCATCCGGGGACGTTCTCCGACGGGGGGTTTAAGAAGAATAAAATCGTTCATCAGGCGTCGTTAGAAAAATGGGGCGCGGAAGAAACGCACCGGCGGGTTGTGGAAAACCTGCGCTGGTTCGGTCAGCGAGCGGCGGAGAAAGGAATTCGATTGGCGGTCGAGAATATCTACGGAGGACGTTTTTACAGTCAGATCGACGAATTGATTGCGCTGGTGGAAGAAGTGAATCTGGAGAACGTTGGTTTCTGTCTGGACGTCGGCCATGCAAACGTGGACGGTGTGGATATCCCGGCAGCGATCCAGCGCATGGGGAAGAAGCTGTACGAAGTACATCTGCATGACAACAATGGGAAAAAGGATCAGCACCTGCCGATCGGTTTCGGGACGGTGAACTGGATCGAAGTGATCGAAGCGCTCAAAGCCATCGATTATCCGGGTACCGCGACCTTCGAGTTCTTCCGCTGGCCGATGCCGGATTATGAACAAGGATTAACCCGTGCCGTGGAAATGTGGCGCACGTTGGAATTCGTTCAGGAAAACGGTTATTTCACAACGAACTGGAATTAACGGCGGGAAGAAAAAGAGCGTCTAATTTCATAAATCATTAAGAAGACAAAAAAGCCGGTTCCCCAGGGATTTACTCCTGGTGTTCCGGCTTTCGTTGTTGATGGACAAAGCGCAAAAGCGCAGCTTTTTGATTCGGAATCTGATCCTCCATCACCGCGTTCAGCGATTGCTTTAAAAGTGCGGAGATCTGAGGACGCGGACAGCCGGCGGCGATCAGGTCGGCCCCGTTGATCGCCAGCTGCTTGAGGGTCAGGCAGTCGTGTCCGCGGATTTCTTCGCTGGCGGCGATCAGGTGGGCGGCTTGTTCAGGCGTAAGCCGGTTTAAGGCTTGTTGGAGCTGAATCCATTCTCCGAATCGATCCGGAAGTTCATGGATCAAAAGCCGCAGACTTACGCGGTCCTGAGGAATCGGGTGATTCTGATAACGGACAAGCTGGATCAGATTTTTCTTATTCTGATTAGAAAATTTCAGCTGTCCAGTCCAATGTAAAGCCTGATCGATACAATAGACCAAAGGCGTTTGTTCTGTTTCCAGAAAGAAACAGGCCAGCCGGGGCAGCGTCACCGGCGGACAGAACCGGAACGTATCGAATGCTTTTTGAATTGCCTGCGGTGATTGCAAGGCAGGAAGCTGCGGAAACAGAACCGCCAGAATTTCATAGTTGTTGGCGAAGATTTCCGGCCAGCGGAGTCCGACAACCATTTTTTCCATTTCCCGGGCAATGCGCTCGGCAGACAACACCCGCAGCAATTCTTCCTGATGAAAGAGCGCCTGACGCGTACCCAGATCGAGTGCAAAGCCTAAGGTGGAAGCGAACCGCAATGCTCGCAGAATTCGCAGCGCGTCCTCATCAAACCGCTGGTAAGGATTACCAATGCAGGCAATGACTTTATTTTTCAGATCTCGCTGGCCGTGGAAATAATCGCGCAGTCCGAGATCCGGATGCCAGCACAGCGCGTTGATCGTAAAATCCCGCCGTGCGCAGTCTTCCCATAAGGAACGTGTAAAGCGAACAGATTCCGGATGACGGTGATCTTGATAATCAGAATCAGATCGGTAAGTAGTGACTTCAATCGGGATATCCTGAATCATGACCGTCACGGTGCCGTGTTTCAATCCCGTCGGAATGACCGGATAGCCGGCATTGCGGAAACAGACGATCGTTTGTTCAGGTAAAGCGGAAGTCGTCACGTCGACATCCTGAACCGGCCGGCCCAGCAATGTGTCGCGCACGCAGCCGCCCACCCACCAGGCTTCATATCCTGCTTCGTTAAGGCACTTCAGGCAGGTTAAGCCGGCGCTGCGCAGCGTGGGATTCATTCTTTATCTTCCTTGCGGATGGTATCCAGGTAGCTGTAAAGCGTAAACTTGGAAATGTCGAGGAAAGCGCAGATCTTATCGCCGCTCTTGGTGATCAGGAAGGCGCCCTTGTGATCAAGAAAGCGCACGATTTCCATTTTTTCTTCCTTATTCATTTCCTTGGCCGGCTTATCCATCCGCTTGCGGCATTCCTGCAGAAGCAGCTCCAGAATTTGATTGACGTCGTTGGTAAATGGTTCCTCGCCAATCTTTTTTTCTTCCTGCGGAAGCAGGGTAAACGCATCCAGGTTCTTTTGCGCTTCCACCAGCGGCGTGATATCGGTATTCAGACACAGCGAACCAATATTCTTCCCTTCGCTGTCCTGAAAGAAAATCGAGCTGTTGCGGATGATCCGGCCGTCGTCAGTCACCATGACTTTATTATAGCGGTGAGTATCGGTTTGTTCGCTGGAAAGAACCTCCAGCCCCCAGGCTCCGCCGCCGTCGCCAATCTTTCTTCCGCTGATCTGACCGTTGCGGATATCAATGATCGTATGCGCGTAATCCTTCGTGTTGTCGTGCAGCACGATCTCGCATTGCGGTCCGAAATGATGTTCCAACAGATCCAGGATCTGAGAAAAAAGCAGACGTTGTTCTTCGATTGAATTCACTGGCGATCCCTCCTTTATTCTCTAACGAATATTGTTTCAGAGGAGTGGTAAATTGTCAAGATAGTCCGAGTGAAACCTAAAATATTTTTAGTATATTACTAAATATCTAAAAAAAATTTAGAACATCTCTTTACAAACCTGGGAAAGCATGTATACTAGAAGTGTATCAACTCATTCAAGAAAAAGGAGTGGAAATCATGGATGCAATTTTAGAAAAAATCAGCCGGATCGGCATTGTGCCGGTCATCAAAATCGACCGGATCGAAGACGCTGAACCCCTGGCCAAGGCGCTGTGCGAAGGCGGACTGCCTGTCGCTGAGGTGACGTTCCGTACTGAACATGCCAAGCAGGCGATGCAGATCATCAATGAAAAGTTCCCGGACATGATCCTGGGCGCAGGCACCGTTCTGACGACCAGGCAGGTCGACGACGCGATCGAAGCGGGCGCGAAGTTCATCGTTTCGCCGGGATTGAATCCGGAGATCGTTCGTTACTGCCAGTCTAAAAACATCATGATTCTGCCAGGCTGCGCGAATGCCAGCGATATTGAAGCAGCGTTGTCATTTGGCTTGACCACGGTGAAATTCTTCCCGGCTGAGCCGTTAGGCGGCCTGAAAATGATTAAGGCGCTGGCGGCTCCGTATGTGAACGTCAACTTCATGCCGACCGGCGGGGTTAAGGAAAATAATATCTGCGATTATCTGGCCTATGATCGGATCGTAGCGTGCGGCGGTACCTGGATGATCGATTCCAAGCTGATTGCCAACGGGGAATTCGATAAGATTAAGGAACTGACGCAGAACGCAGTCAAGACGATGCTGGGGCTGAAGCTGGATCATGTCGGCATCAACGCCACACCGTCGACCTCCGCGGGGATTGCGAACGAAATGGCAGGTCTGCTTCAGTGCGATGTACGCGCCACGTCCAAGAGCTTCTTTGCGGGCGAGACCGTGGAAGTGATGAATGAAAACGGCCGCGGCACGCATGGACATATTTGTTATACTGTGAATTCTGTGGACCGTGCAGTCCGTTACTTTGAAGCGCGGGGTTACAAATTCGTTGAAGAAACGAAACAGTTCGATGCCAAGGGTCATCTGAAATTTGCTTACTTTGAAGGTGAAATCGGCGGCTTTGCGATCCATCTGAAAAATGCGGCATAAGGAAAGGGGTAAATCTCAATTATGAAAATCATTACATTAGGCGAAATTATGCTTCGTTTGTCCACACCGGGCAATACTCGTTTTGTTCAGTCTGATTCCTTTGACGTCGTTTACGGCGGCGGTGAAGCGAATGTTGCGGTTTCTTTGGCTAATTATGGTCATGATGCGTATTATGTCACCAAGCTGCCGAAGCATGAAATCGGCCAGTCGGCGGTGAACGCCCTGCGCCGGTATGGCGTGCATACCGATTACATCGCCCGCGGCGGCGACCGGGTCGGCATCTATTATCTGGAAACCGGAGCGTCGATGCGGGCTTCCAAGGTTATTTATGACCGTGCGGGTTCCTCGATTGCCGAGGCTTCGGTCGATGATTTCGATTTTGATAAGATCATGGAAGGGGCTGATTGGTTCCACTGGTCAGGCATTACGCCGGCGATCAGCGCCAACGGCGCGGCTTTGACCAAAGCGGCCTGTATCGCGGCGAAGAAGCACGGCGTTACCGTTTCCTGCGATTTAAACTATCGTAAAAAGCTGTGGACACCGGCAGAAGCGCAGGCGGTCATGAAAGATCTGATGCAGTATGTCGACGTGTGCATCGGCAATGAAGAAGATGCGGAGCTGTGCCTGGGCTTTAAGCCGGAAGGCACGGATGTTTCCAGCGGCAAGCTGGACCTGAACGGCTACAAGACAATCTTTGAGCAGATGCGCGTCCAGTTTGGTTTCAAGACGGTCTGCACAACACTGCGCGAAAGCTTCTCCGCCACGCATAATGGCTGGTCGGCGTTAATTTATGACGGCGAGGAATTCTATCAGTCCAAGCGGTATGAGATCAATCCGATCATCGACCGGGTCGGCGGCGGCGATTCGTTCTCCGGCGGCCTGATTCACGGCCTGTTAACCAAGAAGACGCAGGGTGAAGCTCTGGAATTCGCGGTCGCGGCTTCGGCATTGAAGCACACGATCAACGGTGATTTCAATCTGGTCAGCGCCGAGGAAGTTGAAGCGCTGGCGGGCGGCGACGGCTCCGGGCGTGTTCAGCGGTAATTTAGAACAATGAATTATCAATCCTTTGTTCCCTCAGGGGGCAGAGGATTTTTTTGTAATGAAATATAAACAAGGGTTTCAGCTAATGGAACTCAAATGAGATGAATACGCCTGCGGATCCTGCTATAATCAATATAGGATTTAATAATTCTGATTGTGTCTTTAATGCTGACAAAGACTTCGCTCGCCAGTCTGAATTATGATTTATTCTCAGTTCTGCTTAAAACTGAGATCTCAATTTTTTACAGGAACTTGAATTTTAATCATGATTCTTTTAAAATTGACACAAATTACTTGTATAATAAAGTAAATTGTGTCAATTTTAAAAAGAGGTGAGCCTATGGATTATTATGTAAAACTTTTAAAGATGGGATGTTTCAGTCGTGAGGATGTTGCTGCTCTTACGCATAATATCCGGACTGCGGATACTTTGCTTTACACATATAAAAAAAGAGGATGGATAACCGACGTTCGTAAAAATTACTACGTGGCAGTGAATCTTGAAACTGGCACGTCTGTCTGCAATAGTTTTGAGATTGCCTCAGGAATAACCGCGGATGCCTGCGTTTCTCATCACACAGCATTTGAGTATTACGGACTGACTAATCAAGTGTTTGCGGATGTCTATGTGACATCTGCTCATCGTTTCCGTTCATTTGATTTCGACGGGAGATACTATCGGCGTGTATCTCCAAAAATAAATTTAGGGATTCGACAGTCCGGACGGATTCGAGTCACAGATCTTGAGCGCACGATTGCGGATAACATTAAGGATTTTGATAAAATCGGCGGCCTTGAAGAACTGCTGCGCTGCCTTTCCATGATCACTGTTGTGAATGAGGAAAATTTGATTGCGGTCTTAACGGCGTTTGATAATCAATTTCTATGGCAGAAAGCAGGCTTCTTTTGTACGTTTTTCCCGAATATGAAATTGAGCCCAAAATTCTTTGAACTCTGCAGGAAAGAATATCGGAAAAGCTGTCGCTATCTCTATGAAGACTGTAAAAATGAGAGCCCGGTATTGGATGTAAAATGGAATCTGTATGTTCCCAGAAATATTGAAAAACTATTAGATAAAGGAGGTCTTTCGTTTGTTTGAGGTCAACAGAACAGAACTCGCAGATCAGGCCAGAACGATGAATTTCGTGCGTGATACGCTCGAAAAGGTCTTAAGACTGACAGAAATTTTAAATTATTTAGTTTTTTCATCCCACACGTTCTGGTGATAAAACTTTAAGAAAAAATCATACATCCCAGATATACTCATTACGGACAGCTGCGGATCAGCCTTTCATAAAAATCAGATCTAACAGATGAAAACGCTCGATATTCAAAGAACCCAGCGCTTGATAACAGCTGTTGCAGTAGGCGACCACTTGCTTGTCGGGATAGTAACCAGCCTGAGCTTGCAAGAGCTTTTGCTGCTTGGCAGAATCCAGAATTTTTACCTGAGCCTGCAGCGATTTAAAGTAAGCCGGTGCGCTCTGCCGATTTCGATCGCTGATCGGATTCATCAGAAGGGTACCGCAGGTGGGCGGTGCTGCCTCATCCATTTCATGCACAGCATAATTCATTCTCGTCAGCAGGCCGCGGACCTGACGGCGCAGAGAGGCATCTGCCCGGGCACAGTCCTGGACTGTGATTGCCTGTTGGCGCGCATCAGGCCAGCAAAACTCACAATCCTGCTCCAACAAGTCATAAAGCGTTATGACTGAACAAGAAGGAAATCGTTCTCTAAGAATCGCTGTGCAGCTAAGACAGACCGTGACCAACGTATCGCCGGACTGAAATTTCAATCCCTCCCTGCGGCAGCAGCCTGTCGTTTCAGCGTTCCAGCGGCCTTTAAGATAATCCCTTATTTCAGCGGCAGTTTGCGGATGGGTAGCCTGAAACTGACAGCTGGGAAAGGTAGTGAACATCGAATCCCTCCTTTAGAACTGGCTGAACTTTGCCATAAATTCATCATAATTCCTCGTTTCCAACAATTCAAAAGCCAGATGACTATTTTGAATAATTTTGGAGATTTTATCAAAGAAAATCCGTGTCAATGCCTGATTCTCATTGATACAGACCAAGAAAATAATCTGAACCGGTTTCGCGTTCCACGTCACCGGTTTTTTCAGCTTGCAGATGGAAATAAAATTAGGCAGCTGTTCCGGGTTTAACGGATGCGGAATCGCAATTTTATTGTTATATTCGGTTGTCCCCATGCGCTCCCGGGCGGCGACGGAATCATAGAAATCCGCAGGCAGCGGCAAACTTTTTTGAATGTGTTCAATTTGCTTCATCAAGGCTTCCTGACGTGAAGAAGCGCTGATTTCCAGATACAGCTCAGGACGGATCAGTTTGTCCAGATGAAACTTCTCGTTCAGATTGTTCAGCATCAGGCGAAGGATATGCAGATCATTCTCCGAAAGACTCGGCTGGATTTTTAACGTCGGCTTATCGAAACGCAGATTTACTTCCGTCGCGTTAAGAATGACGTCGAACTTTTTTAACTCCTCCGCATCCAGCGATTTCGCATCAAACAGCTTGATCAGATTGATAAAATCCGCCAGTGTTTTGTTCAGCCGGTAAGCGATCAGCTTAAACAAACTGGAAATATCGTTGGAAATCACGGCGATATTCACTTTCACCCGCGCTTCCGGTCCCCGCTCCAAAGCCAGCGCGATGTGCAGTGTGAAGTACATGATTTCTTCCTCAGACACGGCGATGCCGTACTTCCTGGGAATAAACGACAGGCCGCAGACCGCCAGTTCGTTGGCGAACGGAAATTCGTCGCGGATCGATGACAGATTCGACTGCGTAACCTGCATATTGTTATCCAGCCGGTGCAGAAACGGTACGATGTGCGTTAAGAGATTCGCCCGTAAATCCTTGTCCTCAAACAAATCGATTTTGGACAGCTTCAAGATATTGCGCAGAAATAAATTATAAAAGATCACGGCATCCTGCGGCAGATCTTCACTCAGACTTTCATGATCGGCGTTGATTTTCTTTTTTCCGTTGATATGGAACGCAAAATAACACAGCTCCGCCTCCGGCAGCGACACATGGAAAATTTCCTCGATCGAACGGTTGATATCAATCGCCGTTTTGTATTCCAGCGACTGGCGCATGGCTTCGCTGACTTCCTGGTTGATGAGGTTGTTGGTTTCCACGCGGTTGATCGCGATCAGGATATGCAGCGACAGGGCACTGCAGGAATCGGCGGTGATTGAAATGTTGGCATTCATCAGCGATTCTGCGATGACGTGCTGAATCAGGCTCAGCTGGCTGGATTTATACATCGTTTCCTGCGGCAGGAAGTCGATGATTCCGCTGATCGACGCTTCCTTGGACAAACATCGGCGGATATCCTTTTCCTTGCCGGTGATCCGATAGCCGCTGCTGTGGCTGTGCTGCAGGGTCAGATGATAGCGTTCCAGCGTCGGCTTCAGCTCCTTGAGATCCTTGCGCAGCGAGGAAGGAGAAATATAAATTTCATCAGCCAGATCATATAAATTGAGATATTCGTTTTCTGTGATCAGCCGGGCAAGCAGATACTTTTTGCGGTTTTCCGGAGAGCCGACGCCGTCCCCTTCCCCCACGCTTAAAGACTGGACATAATGATTGAATTTATCCGGATCGTAGACGATCAGCACCGATCCCGATCCGCGCTTGATTAAAATATCAGCCCCGTTTTCCATCAATTCATCCTTGAGCTGATTGATGTATTTCAACAATGTCTTGACGCTGACGTTCAGCATAAAAGCCAGCGCTGAGCTGGACAGCGGTTCCGAGGAAGCCATCAGCTTCTGAAGCAGGACCAGCCGGTCTTTTTCGTACATAAAACGCCCCTCTTTTCTTTTCCATTATAAACAATTATAAAATTTGAAATTGTCTTTATCTTCTTTAACACAAAGGTAAATTCTTCAAATAAAGTTTACCTTTTCGATAGGGAATTCCTTTCCTACACCGATTTCTTTCCGGTGGTATAAATAAGTCAGAAACCAAGAGGAGGGATACGCAATGAACATTTTACTGGTCTGTGCCTGTGGTTCCAGCACCAGCGTCGTCTTGCAGAAAATGAAAGAAAACCTGACAGAGGATGAACCGTGGACAATTGAAGCGAAGTCGCTGTCGGATGCGAAGAAGGTCATGGGAAAATATGACTATGTCCTGCTGGCGCCGCAGATTCGCTATCAGATCAAAACGGTGCAGAGTCTGGCCGAGCCGTATGAGGGCTTAACGGTCATGAACATTGAACCGGCAGACTTCGGCCGCTGCAACGGTAAGGCGATTCTGGATCAGATTCGCCGCAGCGAACAGGCGAAACAAAAATAAAAGGGAAAAGGGGGACTTTATTCCATGGCGAAACAACAGCATGAAAAAAAGAAATTCCTCGACCGGTTTGAAGAATTATGTATGCCGATGGCGACCTTCTTCGGAACCGAACCGCACTTTCTGGCACTGCGCGACGGCGTCGTCAGCGCGCTGCCGTTTACGTTTGTCGGCGGCATTGCTTTCTTAATCTATAAGTGCCCGTGGCAGGAAGGCTACGCGACCGGCGTTGGTTTCTTTGATGCCTTTATGAACGCCTGGTTCCAGATGTCGACGAACTTCAAGGACATCTGTTACGCGCCGTATGGAGCGACGCTGGGCATCATCTCGATTTTTATCTGTTTCACCGTAGCGTATTCGCTGGCCGAGCATTATAAAAAGAACGCCGTCAATTTCGCGGTGTGCGCGACCTCGATTTATCTGTTGATCGCCTCGCCGGTCATTTCCGGCGCGATGTCGATTGCCTATCTGGGCTCCGTCGGCATTCTGGTCGCCTGTCTGGTCGCCCTGGGATCGGTGGAAATCATGCGGATTTCGATTGAGAAGGGCTGGACGATTCACATGCCGCCCAGCGTCCCGCAGGTCATTGAGAATACGTTCAGTACGATTTTCCCGTATGTCTACGCGTTGATACTCTTCTATGCGCTGAGCGTGATTTCCCAGCTGGCTTTCGGCAAGCTGCTGCCGGAGCTGTGGCAGTACATCTTCACGTTAATTACCGTAGCAGTGGAAAATCCGGTCGCCGTCACCGTGCTGACCGCGTTTGAAAACCTGTTGTTCTCGTTCGGCATTCATCCGACGACGGTCGTCGGGCCGCTTCTGGATCCGCTCCAGCTGGTCACGCTGACTGCCAATGCCGAAGCCTTCGCGGCCGGTACCGCACTGAACGCCCTGCCGCACGTCTATACCCAGTCGTTCTGGGCGTATTATTCCTGCATTGGCGGGGCGGGCTCCACGCTGGCCTTGTGCGCAATGTGCGTCAAGAGTAAGTCGAAACAGCTCAGCGCCGTCGGCAAGGTGGCGATCGTCCCGTCGCTGTTCAACATTAACGAGCCGGTGATCTTCGGCCTGCCGATCTTCTTGAATCCGATTCTGGTCATTCCGTTCATGTTAGCGCCGTCTGCCAATATCCTGCTGGGCTGGCTGTGCACCTCGCTGGGGCTGGTCAATCATTCGTTCCTGTTTTTGACCTCGACAACGCCGACCGTGCTGGGCGCGTTCATCTCGACGCTGGACTGGCGCTCCTGCCTGTTAGTCATCGTGATGTTCGCCATCGACTGGGTGATCTATTATCCGTTCTTCAAAATTTATGAAAAACGCTGCATCGAGCAGGAAAACGGGGAAGCGGCTGAATTAGAAGCGTCCGCCCACGCATCCGCATAAGACAAAAGAAACGAGGCAGAAACATGACCGATATCAAAATGACAGCTTTTGAAATTATCTCGTATGCCGGGGACGCAAAAAGCTCCGCTTACGAAGCGCTGGAGGCGGCGAAACAGAACGATCACGCCGGCTATGAAGCGAAGATGGAAGAAGCGGAAAATAAAATTAACGAGGCTCACAAAGCGCAGTACGCGATGCTTCAGGAGGAGGCTGCCGGACAGATGCACGCCGAGTTTTCGATCATCGTCGTGCATGCTCAGGATCATTTGATGACGACAATGGCGACGATCGATCTGATCAAAGAACTCAGCGAACTGTATTTCCTGCGGCACGCATAAACGACAGACCGCTGCCTGCATCCCAGGCAGCTTCTTTTCCAATCAGGCTGTTTCAGGCTCAACAATCAAGCGGCGGAAAGCCCAGCAGGATGTCGGAAAAAACACACGAGTGCGAAATGTGAAAGTGAAAATTGAAATGTGAATAAGGAGGAAGCGATGAAACACGGATTTCCAGACAATTTTTTATGGGGCGGCGCCATCGCGGCCAACCAGGCGGAAGGCGCGTGGAACGAAGGCGGCAAAGGGCTGTCCGTTCCGGACGTAGACTGGCACAATCCCCATTTAGTCCGCGGTGGCAAGCGCGACGCGGATTCAGAAATGACCAGCATTCGGTTAAACGAATTATTAGCGATCGAGGAGGACTGGCAGTTCCCCAAGCGCAGCGGCATTGATTTTTATCATACCTACAAGGATGATCTGGCGCTGATGAAGCAGCTGGGACTGAAAGCCTTCCGTACTTCGATCAACTGGGCGCGGATCTATCCCAACGGCGACGATGCGCAGCCTAATGAAGAAGGCCTGCAATTCTACGACGACCTGATCGACACGATTGTGGCCAGCGGCATGGAGCCGATCATCACGCTGTTTCACTACGAACTGCCGTTAAAGCTGGTGACGGAATACGGCGGATGGCGCGATAAACGCCTGATCGAATTTTACGCCCGCTTTGCCCGGACTTGTTTTGAGCGCTATCGGGGAAAGGTGAAATATTGGATTCTGATCAATCAGATTAATCTGATTTATGTCGAATCGTTTAATTCCCTGGGAATTTTGTGCGATCAGGCCGACAACCTGGAAGAAGCGAAATACCAGGCAATTCACAATCAGTTTGTCGCCTGTTCGCTGGCGACCAAGCTGGGACGGGAGATGGATCCGGAATTCAAGCTCGGTATGATGATTTCTGATCATAACTGCTATCCGGAAACCGCGTCGCCGGAGGATGTGTTCAGCACCCTGCAGAAGAATCAGATGAGTCAGTTCTTCTATGGCGACGTGCGCATCCGCGGACAGTATCCGGGGTATGCACTGCGGTATTTTGAGGATCATCAGCTGAACATCGCGATGACGGAGGAGGAACTGGATCTGATTCACAGCTATACTGCCGATTATATGGCATTCAGCTATTATTACTCGCGGATGAATTCAGCGGTTCACAACACAGCGGATCTGAATGATATCTCCCGCAATCCGCTGCTTCCGGCTTCGATTTGGGGCTGGTGCGTCGATCCGCTGGGATTGCGCAATTCACTCAACGTGTACTATGACCGCTACCAGCTGCCGCTGATGATCGCGGAGAATGGACTGGGAGCGCTGGATGAGCTGAAAGCAGGAACGGTCGAGGATGATTACCGGATTGATTATCTGCGGGCGCATCTCAAGGCAATCAAGGAAGCGATCCGCGACGGCGTCGAAGTGTTCGCTTACTGCGCGTGGGGACCGATCGATATCGTCAGCTGCACGACCAATGAAATGTCCAAGCGCTATGGCTTTGTGTATGTCGATCTGAATGACGACGGCACCGGCAGCCGGAAACGGTTTAAGAAAAAGAGCTTTGACTGGTATAAGCGGGTGATTGAAACGAATGGAGCGGATCTCTAGTCTGTCGTGGAAGACAGCGGTTCTGGCAGCGCTGGCTGGAGTGGGCATCGGCGCGGGCGTCGGCTTGATCTTAAACGCGAATATCGGTTCGGACACGGTCACGGTTTTCCAGGATGGGCTGCATTGCCAGCTGCATATCAGCTATGGCCAGGCGTCGCGGCTGTACAATCTGGTTTTGATCGCGGCGGCGTTTTTGACAGCGCGGAACTACTTTGGGTCCGGCACTGTGATTTCAGCGCTGGTCACTGGCTTCGCGATTGACGGCACAGTGGTGCTGACCGGCGGTCTGATCGCCGGAATCAGTCTGCCCGGACGCCTGCTTGTCTTCCTTATCGGGCAGACAGTGTACGCTTTCAGTCTGGCGATGCTGATCCGCTGTCAGCTGGGCATGAATGGACTGGACAGCCTGCTTCATGCAGCACAGGCCCGGTTGGGCATATCGTATTCGATTCTGCGCTGGGGCGCGGATCTGGCGCTGACGGTGCTGGGCTGTCTGGCCGGCGGTATCGCGGGCGTCGGTACGGTGATTTCCATTGTCACGACCGGTCCGCTGATTCATCGGTTTCAAAGGGGAAGGAGAACTCAGCCATGTTGAAATTGATTTTGTTGTCAGTCCTGGGCGTTATGGGGCTGGCTCTGCCGCTCACGCTGATTCTCACAGCGAAAGAGAAACCGAAAATCCCAGGCGTCTTGTTGGGAGTCGCATTTTATTTAACCGCGAATCTGTTTTTGAATGTGTTCAAAAATGCCTGGTCGCTGAATCTGGATACGCCCGCCTCCACGGTCTTTTATTTGATAACGGCGGTCTTGACCTGGACGCTGACCGCCGCGTTGTGTA
>NZ_GG657551.1:60992-82389 GCF_000157995.1 Holdemania filiformis DSM 12042 | reverse complement strand
CCGCCATTCACGTCCGTCTTCGCTCGGCAGAATCAGTCTGATTTACGGCGGCTATGCGCTGATCAATACGTTTGTCGTGACAATGGCTGGTTATTCTCCGCTGATTCAGTATGGCTTACTGGAGGTCAGCGGTCAGACTGCCCAGCTTCCTGCGGCATCGGCCGCGATATTAAGCGCCGCTTATGCTACTCTCGGACCGCTGGAGCTGGTTCTGGCACTGATCGAGCTGGTTGTAGTCTTTCTGATTCTGGCCCAGCTGTTCCGGCGGTTATTCGCAGATAATTCGGTGAAGCGGCTGGCGGAGTTTGGCCTGGGCCTGTTCATCCTGATGGTGATTCAATATGGAAAATGGGGGATGCTCGTCAGCTTCATCGCCTATGGAATGGAACTGGCGGGACTTCTGGCTGTCAATCAAAGGAAGACCGGGAAACACAGATCGCCCCAAACATCTTTCTGATCAAGGAGTCAGAATGAGCGGCCGATCAGAAATAGGTTAAGGGATCGACTACCCGCTTGCCGGCCAAACTGACTTTCCATGATATTTCGTTCCTTTCGCAAACAAAAGTGTTCGACTTGTTATTTTTTGAACTTTGCGGCTTGACTCGGTACTTGGTACCGAGCTTACGATGAAGATAACGAAAGACGTTCAGTTTTGGAAAGGCAGGGAAAAAGAATGGAAAAGAACAAAACGAAAGGCATCACCCGACGGGATTTCATCAAAGGCGCGGCAGCGGGGGCAGCCGGATTGGTCGGTGCCAACTTGTTAAGCGGCTGCCAGAATACTGCATCAGTGCCGGCATCCGCTAAAATCTTCAATGAACCGGAAAAATGGGACTACGAATGTGATGTGGTTGTCATCGGCTCCGGTACAGCCAGCTATGCGGCGATCCGGGCTGCCAACGAGGGTCTGGAAACGATATGCGTTGAAGCCAGCGCCTTTGGCGGAGGAGCAACCGGTTTTTCCGGCGGAGGCGGATGGTTCCCGATGAACAAATGGTCTGTGGAAGCTGGCGATACCAAAGAAAAAATGATGAGCTATCTGCGCAATTGCTGCCGGGAGATTCCGATTACCGACGCTCAGTTGGAAGCGTACATCGATAACTCACAGCCGACGATTGATTATTATGACGAAATTTTTGCCCGCTGCAGCGAACCTGTTCATTCGCAGGTAAGCGGTCTGTTTGGCGATTATCAGGCTGAATGGGAAGGCAGCGTGACCAATGCGAGCCATTCCGTTTCCTACGGCGGCGTAACGAAATGGAAAAATGCTTATTTAGAAGCGATTGAATTGTGCGGCGGTAAGCTTCTGACTTCGACGAAGGCAACCAAGTATGTCTGGCGTTACGATGCCAACGATGTGCCGGAGGTTTTGGGAATTTTGTGCGAACAGGAAGGCAGGCCGATCGCGATCAAAGCGCGTAAAGCAGTCGTCTGCGGTGCGGGCGGTTTCGACTGGAATGACGAAATGAAAAATTCATTCCTGGCGGTGGAAACTCCATATGCCTGCTCTTTGAGTTCCAATGACGGGACGATGTTAAAAGCTACGATGGAACTGGCGCCGAAGCTGATGAATATGTCGGAATGCTTTGGTCAATGGACATACAAGGCAAAAGCTGAGGAACAAAAGGCGATGAACAGCCCGGCAAATATCGTCTTCGGCCACTATTTCCCGCGGCAGATTGTCGTCAATCAGAAAGGCCGCCGGTTCTGTGATGAATCGGCCAGCTATGACGCGCTGTGGCTGCCGTTTGCGGCATTCGATACCTTTGCCCCGTATGGGAAAACCAATTTACCAGCCTTCGAAATTTTTGATCAGAAGTTCGTAGACGAGATCAAAGGCTTCTCTGTGGATTATTTCATCGGTGATCTGGTCGATGGCGTCCCGTCTTACGCAATTAAAGCAGACAGTCTCGAAGAATTAGCACAGAAGGCAGGAATTGATCCGGAAGGGTTAAAGGCTGAAGTTGCCCGCTGGAATCAGTACTGTGCCGAGGGGAAAGATCCGGATTTCCACCGTGGTGAACAATACATAGATCAGATGTTCAACCGGATGCGTGATATGTCGCTGCTGATGGAGCCGAACCTTGGCCCGATTGACGCTGCACCGTATTACGCTTTGGAAATCGCGCCGAATATGCTGGGCACAGTTGGCGGTCCGGCAATGAACGAAGCTTCACAGTGCCTGCATATTTCTGAAAGGCCGATCGGAAGACTGTATGGCTGCGGTAACTTTACCGGCTTTGGCGGTCCGGGCCGGGGATATGCCGGAGCAGGCGGGACTATCGGCCCCGCGTTGGTGATGGCTTATATCGCGGCCGGTCATATCCTCCAGAATCAAAAAGATTGGGAATAAAAAAAGGATGCCGTTCTTTGAGGCATCTTTTCGCTTTTCAAGAAATGCTTTATACTGTAATTGAAATCATAAAAGGACATGATCGCAATCATTGAATATAAAAAGCAGGGAGGGAAATCCTTATGGAACATAAAACCGGGACCTTTGCGGAACTCTGGGGTCTGTCACCGGAAGGCTTAAAATTCTATATCAAAAAAGGTTTGCTTGATCCGGCTATCCTTGGAAAATATCGGGTCTATTCTTATAAGGAAGCCAGCATACTGCACCGGCTGCTTTATTTCCGCGCTTATGGTTTTTCACTGGAGGAAGCACGAGAATTATGCTTCACTGACGATCTTTCAGGAATCAGAGAAAAACTACGAAATAAAACGGATGTCATTCAGGAAGAAATGAAGCGCAGACAGCGGCTGTTGGATCAACTCCAGGAGGATCTTCAGGATTTAAATCATATTGAACGCCAGCTTGGTGAAATCTCCGTGATGAAGATGCCGCGGGTTTGTGTCGTAGAGAACAGCTTGGAAGAAAATAGGAAAGATGTCGAATTATTTTCCGATTGGACGAGATATCTGCCTTTCGCCAAGACCAATTACTTAATAAATCTAAGTCCTTATGAATCCAATCCTGTGCAATGGGGAATGACGGTTCCGCTGGCAATGTATGAGGAGCTGAGCCAGGAAATCGGGAAAAATGAAATCCGAATTTTGGGCGGCGTTCCCTGTTTGCATGCGTATTTAAAGGATCATGATGAAAAAGGCGTCGATCCCCGGATTTTGGAACCTTTGCTGACCTACGCTCAAAGGCATAATTATCAGCTGAAAGGGTATGCCTTAATCAATTTTACTTTCATTCTGCAGTCGAAAATGGAGGCGGAGAAAACACGGTATCTGGAATGCTTCCTTCCAATACAAGAAGAAATGGAATAACGATTCCGGCTGAAAATAGATCTGATCCATGTTTTACAAACAAGTAGTGCTATCCGATCTTTGGCATGCGCTACTTTTTGTCATAACTTTTAAAAATAAAAAATCAAATGCTGGAACAAAAAAATATCTTGCCTTGTAATACCTAGAAATACTATGTATAATAAAAGCATAGAAACTCTAGGTATGAAAGGAGGCTGTTTATGAATTATGATAAAGGCTTGATCGCCGGCAGTTCTGCTTTGTTGGTATTAAGTTTGTTAAAGGAACAGGAGCGCTACGGCTATGAGCTGATCAAGACGCTCAAAGACCGGTCGAACGACGCTTTTGATTTTAAGGAAGGTACGTTGTATCCGATTCTGCACAAAATGGAAAACGAAGGCTGGATCCGTTCGGAAAACAAAACAGTCAACGGACGTACGCGCCGGTACTACGCCATTACGGCCCGGGGCGTCAAGCAGTTGGAAGTCCAGCAGGAACAATGGTCTCATTTTTCTTCGGCGGTCAATCAGGTGCTTTCGTTTCAGGGCAGCGGATCATGAATCCGATTGAAACTTATGTCCAAGCTGTGACGGCGCAGGTTCATTTCTTTCTGGACCGCGGCCGAATCAGCGATGAATTGCGCGCTCATCTGCAGGATAGTGCCGAAGATCTGATGCAGGAAGAAGGCTTAACCCCGGAACAAGCGCAGGCGGAAGCGGCTGCGAGAATGGGGGATCCGCAGGCAGTCGGACGGGAATTGAACCGAATTCATCATCCGCTTTTAGGATGGCTCTGGCTGATCACGATGTCCTGTGCGGCGATTGCCGGGATTGTCTTAGTTTATTTGTTGCTTACCGTAGGATGGAATGAAATTCAATACCTTTTGCCTATGACTCCTAACCAGGCCGAAAAGATCGCAGTCGTGAATGAAAAGGTTGAATTAGCCGGACATACCGTGACGTTGGATGCCCTTTGGAAATCTGATAAAGGAGAGTTAATCTTAACGTATCATATCCGCAATAAGCTGTCTTATTCCCGTTCCGGGTGGTCGGTGGACTTCTTCTCTATCCAAAATGGAGACGACAGCCTCCCGGTCTATCCTTATTTTGAAGCGACCTCTTTATTCGGCTCGAAAGGAATGCTTACTTTTACAGCGCCGGCTTCCGGCGTGATTGAGCTTTCCTTGATCGACGGACAGCGGGTAACGTTAGACCTGAAACAATGGGAGCTGAAAAAATGAAAAGGAAAAGAGAGATTCTGATAGGCGCAGCCTTGGTTCTGATCACCCTTGTCGTGTTGGGATGGATAAGTGGATATTATTTTTCACCCCAGGCGTGCGTGGAAGATTCGCTGCGGGGACTGTATTTTAGTCCGGCTGAAAAGATCGACGAGGTTCAGATTGGAGAACGCTATTATTATCTGTACGCCAATGATCATCAATATGCACTGCATGGCGCACGGAAGACGGCGGGTATCTTTTATATCACGACTGGAGGGAGCACACACAATGATTATGCGGATGCTGACGAAGCATTTCAAATCGACGGACTGAGTGATGGGAAAAATCAGTTGTTTGTCATCCATCGCAGCCAGCCTGAAATCATGAAGGTGGAAATGGATCCCGGTAAAGGCCGGCCAGTAATTGTTTTTGACCAATGGGAGCATGATTTTTCCATCAAGGTCCAGCAACTGGAAAACTCTGAAGAGGCGACATGGGAGGGAACCTACCGGGCCTATGATGTGCAGGGAAATCTTGTTGAGGAGCGGATCTATCCATGATCCTCTCTGCAACAAAAGAAATCGAGATAAGCGAGTGAGAAAACCATGAAACGGATTAAACTAAAACGAAGCGCTCAGTTGGGAATCGGTTTCTGTGTCATTTTAGCCAGTCTGACCTTTCTTGGTTTGACGCAGGGATGGTATTTTTCCCCTCAGATATGCGTGGAGGATTCCTTGCGGGGATTGTATTTTTATCCTGAGGAAAAGATCGCGGAAGTTCAGATCGGCAATAAGCGCATCTATCTCTATACCAATCAGGAACAAGATAAGATCGCAGTCATGGGCGCGCAGCGGAAAGGCTTCGTTTATGAGCCGTTCGGCGGTTTTATCAACATCGTGATGAATTCGGAGGAAGCCTATGATCTTCAAATGGTGGAAAATGACGGAATTTATATGGCAGTGATCGTGCGCAGGGATCCGCGTGTAGATCGGGTGGAAGCCCGACTGAATAACGGTTTAACGTGGACTGTGGAACAGTGGCATGATGATTTTGCGCTGATTGCCCTGGAAATTCCGGAGGCGTCTGTTTCCTGTTGGCCGGGTATCTATCGGGCTTTGGATAAGGACGGACAAGTCTTACTGGAAAGAACGGTTCTTGGTTAGTTTCGTTACGAAATTCCCGGTTTGTCACTGGGATTGACAAAGCTGTGCGGTTGTCTAGTGGAAAGTATCGTGAAATCGTGTAGAATAAACTTGCCTGATAGGGAGGAATGTCTATGTTCTACGCATTTTACGATATTTTTTATTTATTAGTTCTGGCGGCGATCGGATTTTCCATGTGGGCCAGTGCCCGGGTGAATTCAACGTTCCGCACATATAGCCAGCAGCGCACGCGCAACGGGATGACCGGCTATGATGCGGCGCGGGAAGTGCTGGATGCCAATGGTTTGTACGATGTCCGGATCGAACGGGTATCAGGAAATCTGACCGATCATTTCGATCCTCGTTCCAATGTTATCCGGCTTTCTGATTCCGTTTATGGTTCCGCCTCTACTGCCGCGGTTGGCGTGGCCGCGCATGAAGCCGGACATGCGATCCAGTATGCTCAGGGTTACACGCCGTTAAAGATCCGTAACGCGATCATTCCGCTGACGAATATCGGATCCCGGATGTCCACGCCGCTGATTTTGCTGGGATTGCTTTTCTCCAGCATGGGACGTTCGGCGATCACGATCGCGTATATCGGCGTGGCTTGCTTCGCATTGAGCGTCGTGTTCCAGTTAGTTACATTGCCGACTGAATTTGACGCCAGCCATCGAGCGGTGGCCGCGATTGAAAACTGCGGATTATTGACAAGCGAGGAAGTGGGCTCGACCAAGAAAGTGCTGTCTGCGGCGGCGATGACGTATGTCGCGGCACTGGCGGTCGCGATTACTCAGTTTCTGCGTCTTTTGAATATCGTTCAACGCAATGACCGGCGCTAAGCGGCAGTGTCAGTGAATTCAAGAAAGAAAAGAATTCGGGCGCTGAACCGAAAACTTCAAGCCAAACACAACGGCCCGGAAACCTTTATGGGCTACCCGGTTACTCAGGGCGGGGTTCTGGTTGACGCCTGGTGGATTCCGATTGAGGAAGCGGAAGTCTATATTCGCCAGCGGGAAGCTTGCGCCGCGCAGCTGATCGCTGAAATGGAAACCTTCTGCGGACGCGTCTACCGGGATTTAGCGGGAACGGAAGACGGCGAAGTGGTGTGGGGTGAATCGGTATTCGGCACCGAACGCAGCTGTCTGGTCTTTCTGGACCCGCAGACGGTGGAAGCCGCGAAGAAAAAGGAGCTGCGGAAGTTTATCCTGGAAAGCAACGAGATGACAGAGTTCACTGCTCAATTCAATTTCGATTCTGCGAACTGAACTTCATCTCCCTGCTTATCATTTCCGCCAGTTTGGAAACCAAAATGAAAAACAGCCTGAGATTTCCGGTTTATGGAAGTTTCAGGCTGTTTGTCGCTAAGTCAGTTCAGATTGTTTAGGTGAAACCGTTCAGGACTGTGAGAAATTCTTTTTTACTTTACGGTCTGGAATTCTTTCCGTTCAATTTCCTGCGGTGCTTCGATTTCGCGGGCGAGGGTGTGTTCCGTCAATTCGGAAAGCAGCTTAAGCTTCTTGTTGATCAGCGGCCGCATGCAGTTCGGCACATGTTCCTGATGAGCGCGGTGGATAGCGACGCATTCCTTGCAATTGCCATGATAGCGGCAAGCTTTCCGGCATGGACAATGATCCTTTTCCTTGTACTCTTCGCGGAAAGCGGCGGCGAATTCTTCCTGAAGCGCCAGACCGGCCTGACGATTGCCGTTATGGAATTGTTCCATCGCGGCGAGTTCTTTTGGATTTCCTTCAATGATCATCAACAAATCCCCTCTTTCTTTGTTGGCTTCATCAGCCAACAACGTTCCTATTCTAGCACCAGGAAAAGGTGAGCTTCAAGAAATTCCTTATAAAAATGACGATTAAAGAAGAAACAAATCTTTTTATGTTGTGGAAAGAGAGGAATGGACTTTGTGTTCTTTTCCATTTTGTTTTATCATGGTAAAAAAGGAGCGTGTTTATGAAACTGAGATTGAAATTAGGCTTGGCGCTAATGATGGTGCTGAGCTTACTGGGATGTGCTTCATCACCGACGCCGCAGATCACGCCAGCGGTGCCTCTGCCGACAGAAGAAACGATAACGGTCCAGGAAGACGGCTGGTATTCCACGAAGGAGGAAGTCGTAGAGTATCTGGAAGCCTATGGACATCTGCCGGAGAACTACATTACGAAAAAGGAAGCCCAGGCTTTGGGGTGGGATAATGCGAAAGGGAATCTGTGGGACGTGGCCGAAGGAAAATCCATCGGCGGCGACCGCTTTGGCAACCGTGAAGGACTGCTTCCCAGCGCTCAGGGCCGGACTTGGTATGAATGTGATATTGACTATCAAGGCGGCTACCGGGGAAAGGAACGCCTTGTCTTTTCCGACGACGGTCTGATATATTATTCCGACGATCATTACGCAAGCTTTGAAGCGGTAAGGGGACACGAATGAAGCGTGCTTTGATCGACGGCCGCAGTTGCCGGGATAAACAGACGCTGCATCAACAGCTCAAAGATCAGCTCATCTTCCCCGATTATTATGGGAAGAATCTCGACGCGCTCTATGATATGTTGAGCACCACGCAGGAAGAGATTGAAATAGGATTCCTGAATAGGGAAGAATTGCATGGCAATTTAGGCAGCTACGCAGACGCGCTGCTTGCGACCTTACAGGAAGCGGCCGCAAACAATCCTTTCCTTCATCTATCCGATGGAACAACGCCGGCGGAGAAGGTTGGCAGTCAGGCAGAAAGTGAAAATCAATCCGAACATGAATTATGAAGAAAAAAGGCTGTTCAGTCAGGTGATGCGAATGAGCTTCAACGGCATTGGGATGATCGACGGAAAACGATACCAGGCTAATCCTGAACTGAAAAAAGTGCTGCGGAAGCGCACAACCGGCGGATTGACCATTCTATTCCTGTTGTCGATTCTGATCAGTCTGTTCCTGGAAGCCGATCCGTTTCAAAACAAGCTGCTTACACAGCTGGCGGCATTGGCATCCACTTTATTTTTCGTCCCAATCCATAACGCCTATTGCCGGCGTTTGTTTCCCAAAGATTTAAAAAACTATCTGATACCCTTGGAACCGGAGGAGGAAAAGCGTCTTGGTCAAGGATCCGAGTGAGTTGAAAAATAGAGCTCAGAAGGGGTGTCGGAAGGAATTTTGATTTATCTTGCAAAGCTGAATAAAATAGAGAGCAGGACAGCGATTCACAGCTGTCCTTTTTCCATAAAAAAACTCCATCCAGGCTGTGAGTGAAGCAGCGCGGATGGAGTATCCACGGCCGGAAGGCCGGAAGCGTGGATAAACCGGAAAGATTCAGGGTTAACGCAGAAACATCAATTTACGCGTAGAAACCAGTGGCATAACCGATGAAGGTCAGGGCACACGCCAGAACGAGGATCAGTCCCATCAATTTCAACGGCGACCATTTCTTCTTCGCATACAAACCATAGACGCCTAATGTCAGGCCCAGCGGCAGGATCTGCGGGAAGATGGAGTTCAGTACGGAATCGGCGTTGAACAGTACCTGACTTTCCAGAATCGTGTTGGTCGTGGCGTCATAGACGTCTTTGACGATCTGAATCGGCAGTGTGCAGGAAACGAAGGATGCGGTCAGGGCGCCGACAACGATCAGGCCCAGGACGGTCATCGTGTCCGTCAGTAAATTCAGCCGGCCGGTCGCCATAAACGTCTGCATTCCTTCCAGACCAGACTTATAGCCCAGTTTGAACAGGAACCAGCTCAGTGCGCAGGTGCCGATCGGATAGACAAGCATGTAGATGACCGGTCCCAGCCAAAGCATATTGGCGGAAGCCTGAGAGATCGACAGGCAGATTGTCAGCAGGATCGGGATGATCGTCGCAACCCACAGTGAATCGCCGATTGCGGATGTCGGGCCGATCAGCGCAACTTTGACGCTGCTGATCAGTTCCGGCGTACACTGGCCGTTAGCGTTAGCTTCTTCCAGACCGCAGACAATGCCGTTGCAGATCGAACCGACCTGCGCTTCGGTATTGAACAGCGTAATATGACGCTGCAGCGCAGCTGCCCGTTCTTCTTTCGTATCGTATAATTCTTCAATGACCGGGGCCATTGCCTGACCGAACGCCATACCCAGCATCGATTCCGCCTGCTGGGAACAGCCGTTCCAGAGGAACCAGGTCCGGAAGGATTTCTTTAATGTTTTTTCACTGATTTTCTTAGCCATGATTAAGCTCCTTTCCGATCAGCCAGCGAGGAGGCTGCGACATAGTAGAGAACTGCGGTGATGATCGCGACAACCGCGACCGCCATCGTGCTTAAACCGAAATAAGTGACGAGAATGAATCCGGCTAAGAAGATAACGATGTGATATTTCTTCTTTAACAAGAACGATAAGATGATGCCCATTCCCAACGAAGCCATCATGCCGCCGAAAATGCTCAGCGCAGTGGTGACCCAGCCCGGAATCAGCGTTGCGAAATCAGCCTGACCGGAAGCGGCCGTCATCGACGTCAGAACGAGCACTGCCGGAACAAAGCGGCATAAGAAACCGATTGCCTGACCCATGAAGACGTTCGGAACGATCATTTTGCGGGTATCCCCGGCTTCTGCATATTTTGCGGCAACCCGGTTCAGCGGCAGGTTTAAGGCATACGACAAATTCCACATGACCTGACCGACCAGTCCGCCGATTCCGGCGAAGACCACAGCCAGACCGATCGCCCCGGTAGCGTCCATCCCCTGACCGAAGACGATCGCTGCGGCGACACCGATGTAGGTGGCATACGATAAGTCCCAGGCAACCGCGCCGCCCGGCGTGACGTTGCCCATATACATGATCTGTAACGGAATTCCGACGGCCATGGCAGTCTGAATATCCCCTAAAATGACGCCGACGACCAGCGCTGCGACTAACGGACGGCCTAAGGTGTACCAGCCGATGGTGTTGCCGACGATAGAACCGATGGATCCCAGATACACAAAGATTGCGATCAGGATGATTTGAATGATTGACATAATTACCCCTCTGACTTTCTATTCAATCGTTTTGCGGAAAGCATCCCAGCTTGTCCGGGTGGTGTTCGGCAGCTGGTGGAAGCAGACGTCCGCACCTTTGGCGCTCAAGGCGTCGATGACTTCCACGTCCTGCTGGCTGAGATAGAAGATGCCGGTTGCGCCGGAAACCTTATGCACGGAATCCGGACGTTTAGCAATGTTGCCCAGCATCACGAAGTCGGCTTTCAGAACGGTGTCTTCCAGGTCTTCCAGCTGCTTCGGGAAGCGCACGATCACCAGACGGTTGTTTCCGCTGTCCTGGCTTAACAGGCTGCGGGCTTCCTCTGTGGTGACAATATGCGTTTTATAAAGCGGCGGTACGCTCATTGTCATGATCGATTTCAGCATTGGATTTTTGGCGCTTTCGTCGTCGATCGCAATGATTTCCTGGATCGCCAAGGTCGGACACCAGGCGACGATGGTCTGGCCGTGAATCAGCCGGTCATCGACGCGGACTACAATTTTTCCCATGGTCATTTCTCCTCTCTTTTTACCACAGCTGCGGTTCGATCAGGCTGGCGTACATATACGCGACGGTATAGCCGCTGTTGTTGGATTCAATCTGGCGGACTTTGCCGATTGTCGGATAATACTGCTGGTAAGGGAAGTCGTTGACCTCGCCGCGGAAGACGGCGTATTCCTTCATCGCGCCGTACCACTGGGTGACTTCCTCTGGATTCAGCGTGAAGTAGGCCTGCGGAAGGAAGCCGACGAGATCCTCAAACGTTTCGCCGTAAACCAGACGGATCGGATTGCCTTTTTCGCGCAGCCGCTTGACGGCGGTGACGACGGCGTCGTGGGTGTTGATGTGCCGCGGGTGCATTGAACCGCGCCAATGGGTGATGACCAGGTCGACTTTCTCATCGACGAAATACTGTTCCATCCGCTGAGCGAAGTCCTCCAGCGAAGGCATATTGCTGGAAACGTAGCCGAGCCAGATCGTGTCGGCGCCCAGCTTTTCCGCAGCTTTCTGATTCATGGTCAAGAGATCTTTCAGGTAAGCCTGTTTCGCTTCTTCCGTTGCGGCCGGATCCTCCAGCCGCCCCTGGGTGACGTGGATCAGCGTGCAGTGTGCGCCTTGCCGGGCATATTTGAGAATCAGCGGTCCGCCCATCAGCTCGGCGTCCAGCGAATGGGCGCCGATGCTGACGACGCGTTGGATTGATGTCATAATGTGTTCTTCCTTTCTTTAATAGAGCATGGTTTTCGTGCAGATTTCAGTTAATCTAAATTCCTGCGGTAATCGGTGAAGGTGCGGAAAACAGTGATTCCGTGGCGCTCGTAGAAACGGCGTCCCGGCGCGTCGGTGGATACGAAATACATGTGATAGATACCGCGCTTCTCCATTTCCAGCTGCATCAGATCGAGCAGGATGCTGCCCAGGCCCCAGTTGCGTTGGCTGGCCATAACGCCGATCGGACCGAACCGCATCGGATTGCCGTCCATCTGACGCATGCAGAAGCCGGCGAGCTGATCGTTTTGATCGACGCATAACAGCACGTTGTCTTCGGCCAGATTGTTCTGCATACTGATCAGCAGGTTGCGCTTCCAGCCGCCGCCGAATTCGACCTTGGCAAACTCAAGCAGATCGACGCAATATTTCCAGCTGAACGGAATGAACCGGAAACCCGCGGCTTCGGCTTTCGCCTTGCGGGCCAGCGCCGCTTCATCGAGCTGGTAACCATGCAGATCCTTGCACATCGAGTAACTTTCCTCGCCGCTTTGATAGCCCATCGCGTCAAAGAAAGCGGCCGATTCCGGATAGTTCTGCTTGTCGATGCCCGGGAAGAAATAATTCGGGCTGTACGCGGCGACCGTGATGTTTTTAGCGCCGCGCGCCTTCATGTCGGCTTCGGCTTTTTCGACTAAGGCCCGGCCGATTCCCTGGCGGCGATGTCCGGCTTCGACGAACAAGACGTTGATCCAGCCCCGGTCCGGTTCCGTTCCCCGTTCCAGATAAGGGAATTTGCGGCGGGTGGCTAACAGGAAACCGGCGACTTCCTGATCCGCTAACGCCACATAACACAGCGACGGATCGAAGTTGTCGTCCAGCAGCGCCTGCTTGCGGAACTTCTGTAAGGTCAGCGGATCGCAGGGAAGACAGGCGTTCCACAGATCGACGACCGCCTGTTCGTAGCACTGATTATAATTCTGAATTTCCATAGATCTTCATTCCTCCTCAGTCAGTATATTAACGAACAATCTCCATTATCTTGTAATATTGATATGTTAACATATTAACTGATTTCATTATACGGTGCGCCCTTGGAATATGCAAGCCCTTTCAGTTAAAAAAAGAACATTCTGTCGAAGAATGTCCTCTACATTTTGATATTGACCGTGACGGAATACCAATCCTTGTTGAAATAGGTCTCTGCGTATTCAATGATTTCATCGCGCTGATCAAAGGTCAGCCGCTTCACGAAGAACGTCGCGGTATTCTTGCGGATGTTCATGAGCCGGGCAATCTCAACATTGCCGATCTCCCGGACCGAGTAGTTTTCATTAACCCAAACGGGCGTCACGTTGACCTGGGCCAGCGTCTTGTAGAAGGATTTGGTTTCGTAGACCGTCTGTGCCTGTTCCAGCGTAAGCAGGCGGCTGTCCACAAACGAACTTTGATAAGCGATCGGTTCTCCATTTGCCAGACGGATCCGGCGGACGCAGAGAATCGGCTGCTCCGGATCAATCGTCAGTTTCTCAGCGATCTGAGCGTTCGTGATCAGTTCAATTTTATCCACATGCATGTCGATTTCATAACCTTGCTGAAGCAGCTCGTCGCTGAAGCTGAGCGAGGTCAGTCCGCGGATCATCTGCTTCTTGGCAACAAAGGTGCCCAGTCCCTGAATCCCGGTGAGGTAGCCCTCGTTGATCAGATCGGTAAATGCTTTGCGGACCGTAATGGTCGAGACATTATATTTCTTTTTCAGCACGGATTCGCTGTCGACCTTATCGCCCGGTTTCAGCTGGCCGGATTTAATGGCGGCAATGATATCCTGTTCGATTTGGAAATACTTGGCAACCTTGTACTCCATTTCACTTCACTCCTTAACTTAACATATTAACTTATCTGGATTATAGCAGATTCCATTTTCAAAAGATAGAGTCATTCCCCGGAAAAGAGAATTTCGGCGAACCCCCAACCCGCGGCGGTCATTGAAACATCGCTGATCAGGATGAAATGGAAAGCGTTGAACTGCCGTCCGGTCAGCGAAAGCAGGAATAAGAAGATCAGCCCGGCGGTCAGGGCGGCGATCAAGGAAGTCCCGGAAATTTTGCGGAAGTCCTTGTGATGGAAAACGAATCCGCAAAGCAGGCCAAAGCAGAAATAAACGGAAATCAAGACTTTGGGATTAAACAGAAGCAAGGCCTTGCGATAGGCGTTGATGGCGAACAACAGCGCGATCAGTCCGATGACTTTCAACAGTGTGGTGACCGTATTTTTGATTTTCATTTTTCTCCTTCCTTTCTGTCATGAAAATGAAATGAAACGACAGCTGGAGCAATCTGGACGGGATTAGCGCAGCGTGATCCCTGATCTGACTGGAAAAATGATTTGAAAGTCCAGCCAATTGGGTAATGTGAAAAACAACGAACTTTGATTACCTTTATTATACCATCTTCACCCGGGTTGGAAAGAAAAGCCGTCGCCGTTTCAGAAGAACCGTAAGGTTTTTACGAGAGAATTTTATATAGAAGAAAAGACGCAGGAAGGAGCTGTCTAAAAGGGCGGGAGGCGTTTGCTTTTCCACCCGGATAGGACTATGATAAGGGATATCGAAAAGAGGACACAGGAAGAAAGGGGCGGAAGCAATGACAGCGATTTTATTTCCCGAAGCGATGTGTTTGGCCGATCCCATCAGCGGGCAGACGAGCTGGGGCGCGAATCAGGAATGGTATGGCGATTTATGGCAGCGGAAGGCAGGCTGCGGTCCGACAGCGGCCGCCTCGCTTATCTTTTATCAGATGCAGAAGCAGCGGATGAAGCAACGGGAGGCGTTGTACTCCGGGCGGCAGTCACTGCTCGATCAGATGAATGAGCTGTGGAACTATATCACACCCGGCCGCGGCGGGGTGAACCGGGTTTCCATGTTTACGGAAGGCCTGGAAAAATACCGCACGGTGAAAAAGGAAAACTTTGAGATCCGGGCGCTGGAAGTCGCGGAGGATCCGGCGCAAAGGCCAGATTGGACGACAGTCAGCCGTTTTCTGGAGGAGGCTTTAAAACGGGATGAGCCGGCGGCTTTTCTCAATCTGTGCGCGGGGGCGGAGAAGCGGATCGACGACTGGCACTGGGTGATGATCAGCGGGCTGGACCCGCAGACTGGGGTGATCACGTTTTTTGACGAGAGTCAGATCAAGGAAGCGGATCTTTCCTTATGGTTAAAAACAACCACGAAACGGGGTGGTTTCGTGACGCTGCGCTGGCCTTTGCCGGATACAGAAATTGCCGGGAAGGATTAACAATTTGAACGAAACGGATTATAATTACTTTTAATTAATAGAAAAAGGACTAAGGGGGAAAGACATGGCATCAAAACAACGTGGACTTATGACTTCCGGCGTGATCTGGAAAGAACTTCTGTTATTCTCAATACCTTTGCTTCTTGGAAATTTATTCCAGCTTCTCTATAACACCGTCGACTCGATCGTCGTTGGCAATTTCGTCGGACATCAGGCGCTGGCTGCGGTCGGCGCGAGCACACCGCTGATCAACATGTTGATCGGATTTTTTATGGGCGTCGCCGCCGGCGCGGGCGTTCTGGTTTCGCGGTTCTTCGGCGCGCGGAAGCTGGAGGAGCTGCATATTGCCGTCCATACGTTTGTGGCGTTTACGTTTTTGTTCGGGGTGCTGATGATGGTGGCCGGGATTACGCTGACGCCGCTGTTTCTGCAATGGATGGGGACGCCGGCGGATATCATGGACATGGCGGTGCTGTATCTGCGGATTTATTTCCTGGGCATTATTCCCACGATGCTGTATAACTCCGGGGCCGGGATCCTGCAGGCTGTCGGCGATTCGCGCCGTCCGCTGTGCTTCCTGACGATTGCCAGTGTGCTGAATATCATTCTGGACCTGGTGTTTGTCATCCAGCTGAACATGGGCGTGGCCGGAGTGGCCTGGGCGACGCTGATCGCGCAGACGGTATCCTGTATTCTGGTGGCGGTCACCTTGCTGCGGTCAAAGGAAAGCTATCAGATTATTCCAAAAAAAATCCGGATCGATAAGCCGATGTTGATGCAGATCGTGCGGCTGGGGATTCCCAGCGGTTTGCAGCAGATGATCGTTTCGTTCTCCAATGTGCTCGTCATGTCGTATGTCAACCGGTTTGGTTCGGCGGCAATCGCCGGTTTCAGCTCGGCGAACAAGTTTGATAATTTCCTCGGCCTGCCGGTCAACAGCTTCATGCTGGCGATCACGACGTTTGTCGGTCAGAACATGGGCGCGAAGCAGATTGAACGGGTTAAAAAAGGGATCAATACCTGTATGTTCATGGGGATTGGCATCGTCATCGCCATCGGAATTCCAGCTTATCTGTTCTCAGATCTGTGCATCCGGATGTTTTCGCAGGAAGCGGACGTTATTTATTATGGATCGTGGATGATGCGCACGCTGGTTCCTTTCTATTCCATTCTGAATATTGCGCAGGTGCTGACCGGCGCGGTGCGCGGGACGGGGAATACAACAGTGCCGATGCTGATCAATGTTTTCTATTACTGCATCATCCGGCAGGTATTCCTGGCGGTGGCGATGATGTTCGTCAATTCGATCGTCGTCGTGTTCTGGAGTTATCCGCTGACCTGGACGTTGTCGGCCGTCACATTGTTTATCTACTATAAACGCGGCAGCTGGCTGAAACACAGCGGCGTCCGCGGCTGATGCTGGATCGTTCTTTACTCCGGATTCAGGATCTCCGCGATCACCGGGCAATTTTCATCTCAGATATCCACGGCGAAAAAGACCTGTTGGAAGTGTTGCTGGAAAAAGTTCATTATATTCCCGGACAGGATACTCTGTTTCTACTGGGGGATCTGATCGAAAAAGGCAGCGCCAGTCTGGAAACGCTGCGGTGGGTAATGACGTTGGCGCGCAACGAACGCGTTATCGTGTTAAAAGGGAATAACGATGAAGCAGAACAGCTGCTGGAGGATAAAATACCGCTGCCGATGAAGCTGGGTTATCTGCGTACACGGCGGTCGCTGATCAGCGAGATGGCCTGTGAACAGGGCATGACGATCGATGAAAAGACAGATTTTAAAGCTTTGCGCCGGCGTTTGACAGAGGCGTATGCCGAGGAATTTGTATTCCTGCGGGATCTGCCGCTGATCGCTGCCGGTCCGGGTTATGCCGCAGTGCATTCCAGTCTTCAGGACGCTCAGGATTTAACAAATAATGATCCGTGCCTGATTTTAAAAGATAATGATTTTTTGTTAAAGTCTTCCGTGAAATTTCCATACCCGGTGATCGTGGGCCACATGCCGACGGTGGCGTTAAGCGACCGACAGGGAAATTGCGGTGTACATTTCCTGAAAGACCGGAATATTCTGGCGATTGACGGCGGATGCGGGATGCATGCGCATGGTCAGCTGAACGCTCTGATCGTTCAAGACGGAAACTTTCGACAATTTCAGACGGCCAGCGCCGATCGCCTGCCGCGGTGTCGGGTTCTTGCGGATCAAGCGGCAACCCCAGAAGATCAACAAGTATTCGTGCGGTATTTTGAAAGTGAGATCGAAGTTGTGGAAGAAAACAACGAGTTTCTGCGCGTGCGGCATAAAGCAACGCAGCGCTTGTTGGAAATCCCTCGCAGCGCGCTGCGGATGATCGAGGGGAAGCCCCATTGTTTTAACAGCACAAGCTGTTGGCTGGCTTTGCGCCAAGGGGAGGAAGTCGCGGTCATTCAGACCTACGCGGACCGGTCGTTCTGTAAAATGAACGGCCAACTGGGTTGGGTAGGCAATGCCGTGCTGGAAACCAAGTGAAAAAGGAATAAAGCAGGCAGATCGTGTGAATCCGGTTTGTTTAAAAATTTGGAATTGATTGTTGAGGAAGGTAAGAACTTCTCATTCGGATGGAATTGTAAACTAGTGAGCCAAATAAAGTAATTCACGTGTGCTGTTTCAATTGACAAATAATTATTTTGAGCATAATATAAATATACCAAAGCACATATCGTGTGAGGGATGAAATAACTAATTTTCAGTGAATGGGAATGTTTATTTTACGAAGTTCTTCTATTATTTACTAATATGAAAAAATAGCCTTAGAGGCTATTTTTTCATTCTAAAGCTAACCAATCTGCTTCAGGTTTCATAAGTAATCTTGCGTTTTTATAGGCCATGCTCAGTGTAAAGATTGTATTTACACGATATCTATTATTAACATATCCGACAGCTAAGGCCATTTTATGACCATCTAGATTTACAGGAAGGAGATAAGTAATTTCATCGTTGTAGTATTGTGGAACAGCGATTCTGTAATTTCTTTTGCATCTTTTCAATGTTAAATCTAAAGCTGAAGATAAAAGAGCTGAAATATAAAGCTTGCCTTTATTTTTTAATTCGTCACTGAATCTATCTGTATGATCTTGTAAAATATGATCAAGATTTTTCACAACCTTCTTATTGGGATCAAAGTAAATTTTTTCTGGATTATCAAAGTAGGTGACAACTGGGGGAGTTTCTGCAAAATTATTTAAAAATTCATAGTCAGATTCTTTTTTAAAACCATATAAATGCATTGCAAACTTTTGACTTCCTGTAAATTTGTTAAACATACATATGATATCTTCCCCGTTTTCTGTTAATAAGCCTGTATTAAAAGCAGCATAATCGTCGTTCGGCGTAAAATATACTAAATCATCTTTAGCGGCTTTATCAAAGGTATATTGAAGATAATTGAGCAAAATATCATAATCCTTTCCATCAGGACTTGTCCAAATTTCTTTTTCAGCGAGGTTAGCAAGCTCAGCTAAATACTTTATCTGTTCTTCCTTTTTTCCTATATATGCAAAGCGAAATAATAATGTAGATGTTTCATCAGATGTCAGCATTTTTTTTAGTTTTTCGTTCATATTTTACCTCCATTGCTGCTTAGATTGCAGATAACATAAATGCATATAATTATAATTAGCAATTATAGGTTAACAAAAAGTATTATCGGAAGTAAAATTAATAATTTAAAAAATATAGCTGTAGTTTTATAAATTTAAAGGTTTAACAATATGGTTTGAATTTTATCAGAATAACTCAATAAAGTCAAATGAAATACTATATTGATTTTTGCTGTTTTCTGCAATAAATTTAGGTTTACGCTTGTCTGCGCAGAGTCATTGCCAGCTGTCTCAGTATCGCCTCATGTTTCTGGATAAATGCTTGATAGCCGCAGAATTGTTCATCGAAGTAACAAATATTCAAACGCTTGCACTGCCCGTGGCAGATTTGCGCATAGCGGCAGGTTTCGCACAGCTTTGTCGATCGGCGCGGTCCCTGCAGGAAGCTGGACAGGATCTTTGATTTCGATAAATCAGCCAGGCTGCAATCCCGCAGATTGCCCAGTTTGTATTCGTCCAGCACATAGAAATCGCACGGATAGACGCTGCCGTCGCTCTCCACGACAAACTGCATGCTGCAGAAGCCGAGATAACCACACTGCTGCGGCGGGACACCCGCAAACAGCGGGATCAGATTATCAAATAAGGTTACGCTGATGTAATGATCTTGTTTCAGTTCTTCCAGCCACAACTGGAAAAATTCGTCGTAAAACCGGAAGAAAGCCTGCGGTGTCGGGAATAAGGATCGTTCAGTTCCTCCAGTGGCGGCAGGCAGGGAATGAGCTGGATATAATCGAAATGATGCTCAAGATAGAATTCAAATAATTCTTTCGGATGCTCCGCCAGCTGACGGGTTAATACCGTCAGAATGTTGAAATCAATCTTTGCCTGACGCAGCTTTTCAATGTTTTCCAGAATGCGGGCAAACGTTCCCTGGCCTTTGGCATCCGGACGCATCGCATTGTGCTGAGCGGCATAACCGTCCAGCGATACCCCGACTAAAAAACGGTTCTGTTTCAAAAAACGGATCCATTCGTCATTCAGCAGCGTCGCGTTGGTTTGCAGCGCGTATTGGATAAGGTGATAGCTTTTCTTCTTCAGGTTGACCCGGCGGATAAACCGACGGAAATAATCCAGTCCCGCTACAGTCGGTTCCCCTCCCTGAAAAGCGAAGGTGATCGTCACTTCTTCTCGGAAGAAATCCAGCGTTTTATCGATCAGAATCTTCATCGTTTCTTCGTTCATCACGCCATAAGAAGGAATCTCCCGGTTTTCCGCGACGTCGCAGTAAAAACAATAACGGCAGCGCAGATTGCATAAGCTGGACGCCGGTTTGATTAACATCGAAAAGTATTTCATAGCTTGACCTCGTTTCTGTTTGTTAAATTTTATGTTTAATTTTCTTCTCTCCGCTGAGCCAGGTACAGCCTCCAATCTTTCAGCTGCTCAGGGATGGAATAGATGTCCTTCCCCTCAATAGTGACACTTTTACTGACACCAGGATGCTGCGGATCAAAAAGATCCTAGGCTGTAAGCAGATTTGGATTTTCCCGGATCTGATGCGCCGCGAAGAACTCTGCGTAGCTTTGAAGATTCTGACCGAAGATCGTTACTATGTTATATTTGCTGAACAAAATCTCATCGCCGCTCTCCAAACCGCCAAAACCAAAGGTCGAAAGTCCGTCTTTAATCAGAAGTGGTCCTGTCTGCTTTAAAAGGGTGAGCGCCGCAGCTTGAGAACAACCGTCAAGATAGTATACATCGACATGCAGCTTTTCCACAACGCCAGGCCGGATTTCTTGTTCATTCTCTGCCTGAGTCGGCAGTTCCAGGATAAAGAAAAGGGGTTCATCGTGGACAGCGATGAAATGCTGCATGAGGGATTCGATCTTGTCGGTGCCGATGTTGGCAGTCATTTGATCGCCATTAATTTTATATTCTTCCCGCAATCGTTCGGCAAACGGGACATAACAACCAGCTTTCAGTTTCATTTCAGGGACTCTCTTCGGACTTTTTCTGCGCGGAATTGGATCATCTTGATGAGTAAATCTTCGGGAAGCGGCTGATCCCAGCGAAGCTGCAGCGTATTTTTTTCGTTGGTTTTATAGGGCTTTAAGTCAGTTTGAAATTGTCTGATCGTTGCCGGGCTTGTGTAGAAACCTAAATGTTTTTGATATCCGGCAAATTGCAGGCAATAGCGACCTTCCAGAACATAGGTCGGCGCACCCCAGGATAACTTTTCCTCAATTTGAGGCATCGTTTTTTTGATCAGCATTCGCAGCTGATTTAACAGGTCACGCTGTTTTTCCGGGAATGAACAAAGGTAATCTTCAACAGATTCCCGTTTCTCTGTTTTCATAATCATGGCTTCCTTTCGTTAAATAAACCGGCACCGCAATATCCGATCCATAAAGAGAATCTCAGTTATTTTGTTATGCCCTTCGATCAATTGTCGGAACCGGGCTGAAGCACGCGGCTGTTTCTTAATTATTATATCATGTTTTAGGCTAGTTCCCGAAGGGTGGCAAAGGATCTGGAAGAAAAAAGATCAGAGGCGAAAAGATTGAAAAACAAAAATAAATAAAGAAGGAATTGTAACGCTGCGATGAAAAGAAAAAGGGGTCAGTGTTTGTTTGTAAAGTCTGTTAAAAGACTAAAGAGGGAATTGAAAGTGATACGGTATTGAGTTATAATGAGCA
>NZ_GG657551.1:50378-60363 GCF_000157995.1 Holdemania filiformis DSM 12042 | reverse complement strand
GATTGCCAAGATGCGGATGAAGTACGACGAGATGGATGAAAAGACAGTGTATAAAAAAGGCATAAAAAAAGGGATGCGGAAAGGTGTAAAGAAAGGCGTGAAACAAGGGAAAATATCCTTGTTGAAGGAGTTACTGCGGCAGAAATGGGAATTAACGGAAAGTGATGAGAAAGATTTGGATAGTTTAAACGAAGAAGAAGTGAATCAAATCGTTCAAGTTTTAAATAGAATAAATACCCCGAAAGATCTTCAGGATCAACTTAAAAAGCTTTCTGATCCAAAGCATCAAGCCGAGAATCATGCTCAGTTTTCATTTTCTCATGACTAATCGAGGGAGATAATCTAATGGAAGAAAAGCGGATGGACTATCTAAAGGACACCAGTTATGCGATTGCCAAGATGCGGATGAAATATGACGAGATGGATGAAAAGACGGTGTATAAAAAAGGCATAGAAAAAGGTCTGGTTCAAGGGTTCGTAAAAGGAAAAGTTTCACTGCTGAAGGATATATTGCGGCAGAAATGGGAGCTGACGGAGAACGATGAGAAAGTTTTAGATGATTTAAATGAAGAAGAAGTGAATGAGATCGTCCAAGTTTTAAATAGAATGAATACCCCGAAAGATCTTCAGGATCAACTTAAAAAGCTATCTGATTCAAAGCATCAAGCGGATAATCGTACCCAGTTCTCTTTCTCTCAGGATTGATTGGTACAAGACATTGAACAATCAAATAATGATGAAGTGAGGACTGAAAAAGCTAATCAGGTAAGCGATGGCTAGGAATACGCCAAGATCGAGGAAATTAAATTGTCCCGGCCGCAGAAAGCTGCTCATTTCCAGTGTAATTTCCTGTGAAATCGGCATTCATAAATCAGGATTACAAAAACCCCCGGTTAAAAGAGGCGGGGGTTTCGTCGTTTAAATGGTTTTGTCTTTGACATTCCAGTCCTAAAGATTAGGTTTAAGAATTAAATCACATCGTATAGCTGAAGATGACGTTGGTGAACTCCTCAAAGGTTTTGCATTGACGCAGGACTTCCAGAATCGACGGATCGGAGAAAAGCAGGATCAACGCTTCGTATAATTCCTTAAATAAATGCGAGTCTTTCTCGTTGATCGCAATCAATAAAACGATATGCACGCGTTGTGTTCCCCATTGGATGCCGGCGGGGGAAATGGCGATGGCCAGTCCGGTTTTTTCGCAGTCCATTTTCATTGAATGGGGAATCGCGATCTGTCCGAAAGCAGTGGTGGCTGCCTGCTCCCGCTTCAGCACTTCATCCAGAAAGTGAGAGGAAACGAAATGTTCGTTACGCAGCTTCCGGCATAAGATTTTCAGAATGTCTTCGCGCCGGCTGTCCGCTTGTTTGTCAAGATAAAATAAGGCAGGCGAGAAAAACTGCGGATAATATTCCGTCAGGATCTGCATTTTTTTGCGGTCCAGAACAGTCTGAATTTGACTGTAAATCTCTTTGAGATTCATCGCACTGATCATCGGCGGAAGCAGGATCGTAAAGCCCTGGTTCGCATGGACCGGCACGGTGGTAAACAGAAGCTCGTAGCTTTTATCCTCCAGCTCCTCCTCAAACGAAACAACCGTCGGAATAATGATATCTGAATCAAAATGGATTAACAAACAGTTGTAAATCTGTTGTTGATTCTGCTGATAATCCGGACAGAGCAGCGCGCATTTCAACTTCTTGATGTCCTTCTGCTGCCGTTCCAGATCCGCGCCGATGTGCATTGCCAGATAGGCCGTTTCATCGGGACTGATCTGAATGTTGAAATGTTCGTCGAGATAATCCGTAATGCAGATCGCGCAGTCGTAAAGCAGCGGACAGGAGGATTGAATCGTTTCCAATAATGGATTTTTGAGGCTGGTCTGCTGCTGGGAGCGATAGAACAGATTCTTGAAATGCAGAGATAACGGCACTAACAGCGTTTCTTTGTTCAGCTGCAAGTGATAACGGCGGTTGATCTCGTCGATAATTTCATGCGTCAGCTTAAAAATCTGCGGCCCGACGATCGTTTTTAATGTTTCATCATCTTTGCGCTGCATAAAATTGATGTTTGCGGTGATCAGCTCGTTCATATTCTGCCGCTCCAGCGGATTAAATTGTACGCCGAAGTGGGTGGAAAACGTGGCGATCAATTCCTCACAGATCGGATGGACTGTTTCCTGCCGGCCGTTGGTTTCGCTGAAGGCGTTGCCGTTGAGGATCCGGTCAAGAATAACCGTGATATGTAAAAGCAGGTTGGTATACCCAAAGTCGTTGATATAACAATTATACTTCATGAAAATATTGTGCATCGTCGTCTGCAGATACGCGATATCGATTTCCGGGAAATGTGTTTTCAACATCGCGGCATCGACAAAGTGGCCGGCTGCCTCCTTATATAAGGTCTGCGTCAGAAAGCGTCGCTTGTTACGCTCGGTACCGACGAGAAAAATCGTGTCGTTCTTGCATTTTAAAGACAAATCGTAAGCGTCGTATTGTTGATTCACCTTGGAAATCAGCTGTTTCATCGAGGAATAGCTCAAATACAGCTCATCGCATAAATCGTAAAGATTCAGCGAGGATGCGTGATCAACAAAAAACAGATGCGTGATGTAGGAAAACCGCTCCTCATAGGACTGAGCCGGCGTTTCTTCCGGAACTGGCAGCGACATTTGCTTATTTAAGATGTACCCTTTCGCCGTTGCCTGGACTAAATTGGGCTGTTCCTGATTGATCCCCTTGATGTGATTCTTGATCGTCCGGCTGCTGACATGAAGTTGTTCCGCCAGACGCGTGGAGCTTATCGGCTCCGGCTGTTTCTGCAGCTGCAGGATGATTTTCTCTTTGATCGGATCCATTCGGTTTCCCTCCTTCCGATTGGATGAAACGAGAATTGTGGTATTTTTGATGGACGTTGTTAACAACCCACTTGTTCGACAGACTGAAATGTCGGAGCTTTCATCCGGCAACCGCCTGTTTTGAGAACAAATCTAGGTTGAACACGGGTGCTTTGTTGATCTTATTATACGCATGAGATCCCGCCGGGTTCAATCAATGAAATTCACCGCGGGTATGAAATTGTTGGAGTTTTCACTCAGGCAGTGAAAAAAGAGAGTGGAAAGGAATCCCCTTATCCGCAATAATGATAGCGTAAGAACCGGTTCTCATACGAAAAGGAAGGGAAAATCAAGATGGATAAAATCAGAATTCTGCTGTGCTGCGGCGCGGGTATGTCAAGCGGATTCCTCGCTCAGCAAATGCGGATTGCCGCTAAGAAAATGAATGTCGTCGCCAAGATCGAAGCTAAAAATAAGAACAGCGTTCAGGATGACGTGAACGCGATCGATTTGCTTCTGTTGGGTCCGCATCTGGAATATGTGAAAGCGGAGATGACGCAGCTGTGCGAGCCGTATCATGTGCCGGTGATCGTCATTCCCAAAGAAATGTACGCTGGACTGGATGGCAAAGGGTTGATGGAATTAAGCATGGAAGCAATTAAGAAGAATAAGGGAGAATTCAATCATGGATAAGTTGATTCAATGGCTGGGCAGCGATTTTGCCCCGAAAGTTGCCAAGTTTATGGATAAAAAAATCATCAAGGCACTCTCCAGCGCACTGATGGCTAACGTTCCGATCCTGCTGCTGGGATCGTTAGTCTCCATCTACAATCTGATCGCCGGTTATCTGCCGTTCTTGCCGGATTTATCGCCGGTATACACGTTCAGCTTCGGCATTATGTCGCTGACGCTGGTCTTCTTAGTCGGCTATCACGGCGCAAAGGAATACGGCTTCGGCGAATATGGCGTTTCAACAGGCTTGATCTCATTGATGATGTTCATGATGATCATTCGTCCGTCAATCGAAAATTTCCAGTTCCAGGTAGCTTTCGGCCGCTTCGGCGGGACCGGTATGATTCCGGCATTCTTCGCGGGGATCGTGACGATTGTGATCAGTAATCTTTACTTCAAGCTGCATTGGTTTGAGGATTCGGAAGCGATTCCTGATTTCTTAGTCCGCTGGCTGAACCAGGTCATTCCGGGCATCGTCGTACTCGTGCTGACTACGACCTTGATCTATGGCCTGAATTTGGATCTGTTCGCGCTGATCACGCAGCTGTTCAGTCCGCTGATCGCGATTGGACAGACGTTCCCGGGCTTCTTGTTATGTATCTTTATTCCGGCGTTCTTCTATTCCTTCGGCGTTAACAGCTGGTTTATGAATCCGATCACGACGCCGATTGCGCTGGCCGGCATCACCGCCAATGCGGAAGCCTTTGCCAACGGTCTGGCACCGACCAATATCTATACTTCCAATATCACCTTCAGCGTTATCTTTATCGGCGGCATGGGTGTGACGCTGGCGCTGAATGTCATGATGTGTCGTTCCAAAAGCAAGCGCCTGAAGCGCTTCGGCCAGGTAGCGCTGGTTCCGTCACTGTTCAATATCAATGAGCCCCTGGTCTACGGCGCGCCAATCGCGCTGAATCCGATTCTGATGCTGCCGATGTGGATCAACTCGCTGGTTATCCCGACAATCGTCTGGTTCGTCTTAAAGGCCGGGCTGGTCACCATCCCGCATGCCGTCATGAACGTCAATCAGCTGCCGATGCCGATCTGTTCCTTCTTGGCGACACATGGTGATTTCCGGGTCATTCTGCTGGAAGTTGTCCTGTTTGCGGTATCCTGGGTTATTTGGTATCCTTTCTTTAAGGCCCACGAAATGAAAGTGTTAAAGGAAGAGGAAGAAGCATGAGCGAACAAAACACACAGCCAGCCCTGGTCAGCGCCGCGATGGGAATCATCCTGCACGCCGGCGACGCCCGTAACTATGCCAAGCAGGCCCGCGAAGCGATGCGGGAGATGAATTTCACTGAAGCGCGTTCGCTGTTGGAAACGGCGAAAAAGGAAATTGCGGAAGCGCATCGGGCGCAGACGGAAATCATCCAGAATGAAGCCCGCGGTATCTGCTATGAATACAGCATGTTATTTAATCACGCCCAGGATACACTGATGACGATCAACAGCGAGATCGAGCTGACTGCCGATCTGATTCTGACTTTTGAAGTCGTCATGCGCAAGCTGACGGAAAAGGAGGGTTAACGATGGCGAAGTTTCCGGAAACCTTTCTGTGGGGCGGCGCCAGCGCGGCAGTCCAGATGGAGGGCGGCTGGCAGGAAGGCGGCAAAGGCGTTAATGTCGCTGATATCCAGATTTGCCGGGCGCACGACGCGCACGGCGGCAACGTCAATTATACACGGCAATCCTTAACGGAACGGGTGGCGGATGTTTTCTCCGATCACCCGGTTCACCATTATCCCAAGCATGAGGCGGTTGATTTCTATCATCGCTATCCGGAATACATCGAGCTGATGAAGCAGGCGGGTTTTAAGGCCTTCCGCATGAGCATCAGCTGGGCGCGCATTTTCCCTAATGGCGATGATGCACAGCCTAACGCGGCGGGCATAGCTTATTATCGCCAGGTTTTTGAAGCCTTGCATGAGGCCGGGATCACGCCGATTGTCACGCTGTCGCACTACGATATGCCGCTGGCGATCGTCCAGCATCATCAGGGCTGGTATGGCCGTGAGACGATCGAAATGTATGTGAATTATGCCCGGACCTGTTTTGAACAGTTCCACGATTTAGTTCCGTACTGGATCGCTGTCAACCAGATCAATCTGATCTTCGGCGAATCATTCAGCTCGTTAGGCATGATCATGGACGAATACGAGGACTTCACGGCGGCGAAGTACCAGGCGGTTCATCACGAATTTGTGGCGAATGCGCTGTTAGTCCGGGCGGCGAAGGTAATTGATCCGCAGATCCAGGTCGGCGTCATGCTTGCCGATCAGATGACTTACCCGCTGAACAGTGACCCCAAAGCCTGCGAGCAGGCTTTGGAGGCAAACCGGATGAAGGATTATTTCTATTCCGACGTGCAGCTGCGCGGAGAATATCCGGGATATGCCAAGCGTTATTTTAAGGAACATCACATTACGATTCGGATGGAGCCGGGCGACGCGGAGCTGATCAAGGAAAACACGATGGATTTCCTGGCGGTGGCGTATTATTATTCACACTGCGTCGACGCTTCCGGAAAAAAGGTGGCCAATCCGTTTACGAAAGCAACGCAATGGGGCTGGACGATCGATCCAACCGGGTTGTATATCGCGATGAGCTCTTATTGGGATCGTTATCATGTACCGATGATGATCGCGGAAAACGGCATCGGTGTGGAAGAAACTTTGGACAGCGAAGGTCAGATTCATGACGATTACCGCATCGCCTATCATCGCGAGCATATCGCGCAGATGCGGAAACTGATAGAGGATGAAGTGGAATTGTTTGCTTATACGCTGTGGTCGCCGTTTGATATCGTCAGCGGCAACAGCTGCGAGATGGAAAAACGCTACGGCCTGATTTATGTCGATGTGGATAATAACGGTCAGGGTACGCGCAAGCTGGTGAAAAAAGACAGCTATGCCTGGTATCAGCATGTTATCGAAACGGAAGGGGAAGAATTATGAAGTCTTGGAGTCATGGCTTATTAGCGGCGAGCCTGTGCCTGAGCTTAGCCGGATGCGCTTCTACTCCTGCACCAACGTCAACCCCAACACCGGACCCGGAGAACCTGCCGGAAATCGTGAAAATGCCGACCAGCGAGAAGGTTGAGATCGATTCCGTCCGCGGTACTAAAATCCAGGCTGTTCTGGACTTGCCGGCGGACATGCCGGAAGCGGGTTATCCGTTAGTCGTTTTCGCTCATGGTTTCCAGGGCAGTAAGGAAGAAAGCGGGGCGTTTACTGATGTCGCAAAAGGCCTGGCCGAGCAGGGCATTGCCAGTCTTCGGCTGGATTTTCCAGGCTGCGGCGAGAGTCAGGAAGATTTTATGGCCTATACGCTGGAAAATATGCACGATGACGTTGCCAGCGTGTTCGCATATGCCCGCGCGAACTACAAGCTTGACGAAGATCGCATTGGGATGCTGGGGTACAGTATGGGCGGCCGCGTGACTTCGCTGTATTTAAGCGAGGAAAAGATCGGAACGACCGTTTTGTGGGCACCGGCTGCGGCCGACGGGCTGAAGTCGCTGACAAGCATGGGCGATGAGGAAACGATTAGAAAACTGATCGAAGAATCCGCGGACAGCGGTGTCGCCGCCATCCGGATCTGGAATCAGGAGGTTCCGGTTGCGCACGACTTCTTAGTGCAATCCGCACAAGCCAAACCAATGGTCAATCTCAGCGCCTATACCGGCAGTCTGATGGTGGTCACCGGCGGGCAGGATAACACCGTAACCAAGGCGATCACCGACCCAATCTTTGAGGCGGCGGTCAACACTAAAATCACAACTCATCTGGATGTGCCGCGCGGCACACACTCGCTTGGAGCCGGGGAATTTGGCAATGATCCGGACGTCCAGAATGCCGTCGTTGAGGCAACCGTCCACTTCTTTGCGGATCAGATGAAATAATGGAGGATTCTTCCTGTGAAGAACTAAAGCATCACGAACAAGAATGAAAATGAGAAATTCACTCCTTTCAAAAACCTCCCAGGCAAAAAGGCATGATCGTATGCCTTTTTGTTTGCGTTAAACACAAACAAAACCGACAATTGTCTGTCTTAACGAAGGATGTCACCCGCCGCGGACTTTTCACAAGTGTGATTCTGCGGATTGAAAGCAAGATTAGCGAAAAGACAGGCCATTGTTTTAAAAGAAGGAAGAGCGCAGGAAGAAAATGAATCGGAGAAGCGGGAATAAAAAAACTTCCGGAATGTGTGATTTCCGAAAGAAACCTTTAAAAATAAAAGGATTAAAGTTAGATCAAAAAGGTATTAAGAAAGGAAAAAGAAGGATCCCAGCATTCGATCTGTTCATATAACTTGTCACTTTCCGGACTTGGTTTTTGCCGATAAGCATCAGTGAACGAATGCAGGAAACGGAAGAAGACCTGCGTGTAGTGGATCGGGGCCTGGGGATCTGTGCGATGGCGCAGGATTTGTAAGAGAATGCCGCCGAACAGAATATCGGCTGCCGCAATCAGGTTTTCCACATCAACTGACAGGAAATAACCCTCCGTGACGCAGGGAAGCAGAATATTCTGATTCTTTCGCGCGAAGTCTGTTTCTTCAGTCTGCGCTAAGAGTCCGGGGCTGAGCTGTTCGCGAATCTCGGGGAAGACCGCGAAATAGTCGGGTATCCGCTGGTAAATCTGCGCTTTCTCTTCCAGTTGAAAAAAATACAAAAAGAGTTGAGGGTGCTGGAAAGATTCGCGGCATTGGGCGAGCCATTGCCCCAGATAGTGATTCAGCGAACCGTCCAGTTGCCCCTGTAACTTTGAAGCGTCGATCCAGATCCGGCTCATCCGGTCGATCAGCGTGAAGGCGATCAGCTGATTCATATTTTGAAAATAGTTGTAAAGCGTCGCACTGTTGTAGCCGGCGGCGGCTGCGACCTGGCGCAGCGTGATCGCATCGACCGGAATATCATCCGACAGTGTGATCACAGCGTCAATAAAGTAACGGGTCATCCGGGATTTCTTTAATAGAGCGTTATGTTCGTTCATAGGCGTGTCCTCTTTGTTTGTCATTATAGCATAATTCTCGTTTGGTTAAATAAAATAATCTAATGATTGTAAAAATAATCAATTGATTGTTGAAAATTGAACAAACCCTGATACAATGGAAGAGACGAGGAGGAAATAGAAATGAAGAAGGAAATATCACGTCGAAATTTTATTAAAGGAACCGCTGCGTTAACTGCCGGAGCTGCACTGATGGGACTGGCCGGCTGCGCAGAGGAAAAAACGCCGGCGCCGCAGGAAGCGCCGAAATCCAAGCATGTGAAAGTCGCGGTTTTCTCGCCGACAGAAGGAACAAAAAATGCTGCGGCAATGTTAGCGGCGAAGTTCTCTGATGATGTAGAGTTTGCGGATCTGACCAACGCGACATCCCGGACAGAAGAAGTAACGTTTGCAGCTGAGGATCTGGCAATCGTCGCCGCGCCGTCGTATGGCGGACAGATCCCGATGATTGAAGGCTTGTTTACTAACTTAAAGGGCGATAACACCCCGTGCGTTGTTGTCTGCGCTTTTGGAAACCGTGCAGCTGAGAATGTTTATGCCAACATTGCGAGCATCGTTTCCAAGCAGGGATTTGTCGTCGTCGGCGCGATCGGTTTGGTAACGCCGCACGTTTTTGCCAGCGTCGCCAAGGCAGGACACAGCCGGCCAAACGTTGATGATAATAAGATAATGGCTGAATTCGCGGGCAAGATCATGGATAAGCTGAACAGCGGCTCTATCGAAGCGATTACAATCGAAGGAATGCCGGAAATTGATTTTGCGAAGGAAATCTCGGCAGCACCGAAAGAATTCAAAGCGGAAAATTGTATTCAGTGCGGAGCCTGCGCAGCGAATTGTTCGACCGGTGCGATCGATCCGCAGACATTGGAAATTGATGAGACCAAGTGCATCAACTGTATGCGCTGTTCATTTGTCTGCGAGTACAATGCACGCTCGTATGATACCGCGGTAAAACGTGACTTTATCGAAGGCAAGTTGTCGGCGAAGAAGTCTGTTGAATATTTCATCTAAGTTACGGGTCTCTGGTTTTCTCAAGTCAGAAATCAGGAAAGAAGGCAACCGCAGCGAAAGCCGCTGCGGTTTTTGTGTGGAATGGCTGGCAACGGAAGAAATTGATGGAGAGGCAGACTTCCACAGCGGCAGCAGGAAGAATTTCGCGGTACTGAAATTCCGTTCATTATAAGATGTGGATTTAACGAACCCAGGCCGATAGGCCGCAGCACAGATAAGGATCTGTTTTTTAATAATAAGGAAAAAAAGACTTTCACTCTTTTGCTTCGCAAACGATAACTCAACTGAAATTTAATGTATTAAAAGTTCTTGAAATAACTCAAGAATGGAATATACTATAGGTGTAGGGACGCTTGAGAAAGCGATACCCGTCAGACACTATCTCTTATTC
>NZ_GG657551.1:29681-49926 GCF_000157995.1 Holdemania filiformis DSM 12042 | reverse complement strand
TTTCAAAGAAGCGTGGTTTATTTCATCAGGCTTAAAAATAAACGTATTCGCCAGGATTTGAATAAACAGTGAAGTACGATAACAATATTAAATAAGCAAAGTAGTTTCAGATTTTCCTCCTGCTAAGGGGATTTTTTGTTTTTGGCAGTCAAAATTTAAATACTTTTCTCTGATAAAAGTTTCTTCACCTTTCTTGATAGAAACTAGTTATAATGAAATCAGAATCCATGACCTGTCAATCTGCGGAGGGTTTACCTCTTATAATGTGGACGTCATTCTTGTAAAAACAAAGAACTGTGGATAGGGGGAATGACCATGAAGGGAAAGCCAGCTCTGATCATCATTTTAATCTCGGTTATTTCGCTGATGACTGCGTTTGGTTTGATCATGGCTTTTTACATTTCTGAACGTGAATTTCAAGGCGAAAAAACCTTGTCAATCGTTCGTTTTACCAGCGCCGATGAAAAGACAGAGGCGGCAGGTGACCTAAAACTGGTGAGCACTCCTGATTTTATCCTGATCGAGTTCGACGGTCAGGCCTGCCAGATTAAAAAAACGGAAGGTCTGGTGAGTGCCTTAGAAGGCGGACTTCATTTTTGTGACAGTGAAACTCCATGGGAAATTTATTTCGGAAAACACTATGATATGCTTGGAATAAATAAGATTGCAGATTTGACCATCATGGGTGATTGGCGAACTTATCAGCACACTGACGTCTTTTTTCTGGCCTTTTCCGGGAATGCGGAAACTGCCGAAAGGATGAAAAAACAGGATTGCATCCGGCAGTTTAAGAAACTGACATCGGTATTCGATATGCAGTTGGATCGACCTTGATAATGGATTGAGAAAAGGAGGAGAAAAGCATGGGAAAAAGGATCATTTTGTTTTGTGCGAACTTGTTTTGGCTCTGTTCCTGTGCGACGACGACCGGTATGACACCAGAGGAAACTTCCGTATCGGAAGAAGCAAGGTATATCGTGCAAATTGTTGGCGGCCGGGAAGAATTTTATAAGCAGGGGAAAATTGCGGTTATTCTTGATCCGCAAGTCCGTTCTCCAAAGTATGAAATCATCGAGAATTACGTTGAAATCAAACAGGGGAATCAATGGAAGCGATGGAAAGAACAGCTGCTTCCGACAGATGGATCGACCATACCCGAGGAAGAAATTCGAACGGAAAGGGTGCTGATCTACGCCCTGGATTCTTTTCAGTTTGATCAGGATCAAGTCTTCCGGTTCGTTTTTACGCTGCGGGATAAGGAGGGCGATGTGACGGTGACCACCGCGCCAGCGACGGTGATCGCAGGTCCGCCGATTCAGGAAGAATTAGATCGAACAGAATATTTAACGCTTTATCCTTATTCTGAATACGCAGACGGAAATATTTTCACGCAAAGCCGCGCGGTGGATCCCGACAGCGCACCGGTTCTTGTCGACATCGAAGCTTGTAAGGCTGTCAGTCGTTTTTCTGGAATGCTCTTAAGGAAGGTGGCCTGCGAAGTAGTTGACCGCAGCGCCTGTCCGGCTGCGGATTACCATAACTTTCTTCCGCAAGCGGATCAACCGCTGATCGCCAAAAAGACCATTGGCGGTTATCTGAACGGCCCTTTATATGAAACAGAAATGGTCAGTGGTGAAGTTCTGCGCGATCTGATCGAGGAATTATTGATCAATGCCAATTCGAAAGTAATCCCCATCCCTGTATGCTTCAACTCAGGCCAGGGATTTGCCGAGGACTTGGACAGTGAGTCTTATGGTTATGTTTTCATTACGGAAGATCAGCAGCGGAGCTACTTCTTCTCTCAGTCCGTCCAGAATTCGGGCATTGATTTCGAGATTATTGAGAAGGGAGAGTCTTTAGCGCATGTCTTTATTCCGACTTCCTTCCGCCTGAATCCATAAACAAAAGAATCCGGCGAACCGAAGGTTGCCGGATTTAAAATCTAAATTAAAGTTCCGCCAGTTCGCGGCCTAACAGATAGGACAGCGTGCAGCAGACGGCGCCCAAGTTCTGTCCCGGCATGACGAAGTTGTAGGAGTTGGCATAGAAATCGCCTACCATGATGCCAGTGTTATACAAACCTTCAATCGGCTGATCGTCAGCGTCGCAGACCTGCAGATGATCGTTAGTGCGCAGACCGCCGCAGACCGTGAGGAAGGTAGCGCCTGTCACCTTGGAACCGTAGAACGGAGCCGTTTCGATCGGATAGAGCACTTCCGGGTTCACATGGAATTCATCATCCTTGCCCGCTTTGGCAAATTCATTGTAGCGCTTAATGCTGGCAAGCGCATTTGCTTTCACTTCATCGCTGTAACCCTCATACATCTTTTCGACCAGTTCTTCCAGGGTATCGGCTTTGAAATAATTGGAGTTGCTGTTCCACATTTCAATATATTCTTCCGGGGAATAAGCTTTGATGCCGTTTTCCTCGTCAACGCAATGGCCGAACGGTTCCCACTGATCCTGGGTATAGGCATAATTGACATCCCAGACGCCGAAAGCGGTGCGCTGCGGCAGCTGGAGAACCGACATCGCGCCATAAGCGAAGTTGGTGACTTCGTTCTGGAAACGCTGACCGCGGATATCCAGATTCAAGCCCCAGAAATTGGAGATAACCGCATGCGAAGGCCCTGGCACACCGCCGTTGATCATCGGAGCGCAAGGATAGGTTTTCTGCCAGGCAGCGCCGACCCACAGTCCCATTTTCTGACCATCGCCCGGCATTAAACCGTTATAGACCAGACCTGCATCATAATCGATCTCATCCGATAAAGTATCTTTAAAGATTTCGTAAGCCCATGGCGAATACTTGGCCATCATATCTTTATTTCGGGAGAAGTCGCCGGTAGCCAGCACGATCGCCTTGCGGCCGACATATTTAACATAGCTTCCGTCTTCCTTCTGCGCAACAACAGCGGAAACGCGTCCGGTGTTGTCATTTTCCCGGATCAAATATTTTGCGACGGTCTTATAATGGATTTCTCCACCCATGTCCGCGATGTGGCTGGCATAGGCCTGAGCCTGCAGCGGTGCGCCGAACAGAGCGCCGAACGGCTGTTCCTCATTCCAGAAATTGTGCGAAGCGCTAGGCACGGTTAGGACTCCGTCCGGATCATAATAGCCAGGTTCCAGGCAGACATGCAATCCTTTCGCTTCCATTTTGTCGATCATCCAGTCGACGGATTCCGCACTGTTGTTGATCCATCGTTCCCATTTCTTTTTATCCATGAAATAAGTGCCGGAGGTCTGTTCCGTTTTTACGATTTCCCGGGCAATTTCCGGCGAATAATCAATACCTTTGGCCTTTTGATATTTGGAACCTACCGCATGATTGGAACCGCCGCGGGAATACGGCTGGGAGCCGGCGGAGAACATCAGAACATCAGCGCCCTGTTCCATAGCTGAGCACATCGTGCATAAGCCGGCCATACCGGAACCGATGACGATGATGTCATGTTCGATCGTTTCTTTGATTTCAGAATCCGGGATTGGATCCGGTGCAATTTCAAATGACCATTTCTTCTGCGCCATCATATCGGCGGTTAAGACATCGTTGTTGACAGGCGCTGATGAAGCCTCCGGGGTTTTCGCATCGTTGTCTGAAGCACAGCCGCCCAGCATGCCGGCGGCCGCTAAGCCGACAGCCCCCGCTGCCGCACCTTTGATGAAGTCACGCCGGGAGATTCCCTGCGCGAGTTTGTCCGTGTTTTTCATTTCCTTCCTCCTTGTGTTTTCGAGTCAAACTGTGCTTTTATAAGATTGACAATAAATGCACAATGCTCTTTAATTGATATTGTAGGCGGTTTCGGATCCGGAAAAAAGCAGTCTTTTTTTGCGTCAGCGCAAGGGAAACTTACTTTGTGCAAGAAGGATCAAATTAACTGCCGGGAGAAAGACAGGGGGGAGTTCGGATGGACATTCAGCATCTGCGTTATTTTCTGACCGTCAGCCGGACATTGAATTATACCAAAGCGGCAGAGGAATTATATATCAGCCGGCAGGCGGTTGCACAGGCGGTACGTCAGTTGGAAACGGAGCTGCAGTCGCCGCTTCTGATCAATCGGAAGAATGCGCTGGCCTTAACGCCGTTAGGGCTGATTTTTCAGAAGGAAGCGGCAAAAATTGTCCGCGCTTTCGGTCAGTTTGAAGCAGCGATGATGAAACAGGCCGGAGATAAGAAAAACGAACTTAAAATCGTCATGGGCGCCGGCATTGTTTTGAATTTGTCAGCTGAGATTTTTGCACGGTTTTCCACCGCATATTCTTCCATTTTATTATCGACGAAGGAAGAAGACAATGAAACGATATTGCGGCATGTGACGGAAGGCGAAGCCGATCTGGGCTTGATCGGAACCACGCCGGCCTACATACAGGGGTTTCGTTACTGTCTGATCAAAAAGAGTGATCTGCATGTGTGCATGCACGTCGATCATCCGCTGGCAAAAAAAGTATCGCTGACGTTTCAGGATTTAAAGGATGTGCCGATGGTCGGTTTTGGAGAAAAATATGATCTGCATCGCTATTATGTGCAGAAATGTCATGAGAATGGTTTTTCACCGACGTTTTCCATAATTACCGCGGATGTGAATATTTCACGCAACCTCGTGCTGGAGAACCGGTCGGTCAGCTTTGCGTTCCCGGATTATCGGAAGGATACGCATCCTTCCCCATCGAAGGTTAAGGTCCTGCCGCTGAATCTTGGTGAAACGGATGATTGGGGAATTTACGCTATCACACGGAAGGACGAGGAAATCACGCTGGCTCAGCAGCTGTTTATTGAATTCATGCAATCCCAGGCGCGGATGGAGAGTCCGGCAACCGCAGCCGGAGTCCGCTGAGTATTTCGTGTTTAGCTGATTTTATTGGAGCTGCGTTGAATCGTTGAGGGAAGGATTAAAAATCCGGCAATAATAAAGCAAAGGGTAGAATATCGATGTAAATAATGGAAACGTAAAATCACTATTGACAATCTGCAATCGCTTTCATTATAATAAAATTAGGAACAAAAATAGAAACCGGACTTGTTACTTAATCTTAAGATTAGGGCAAATTCCAATGGGTTGTTGAGAGGACACCCAATTTGGAGTTTGCCTTTTTTTGTTCTTCTCTGGGAAGGAGGCAAGAGGAAAAGATGATGCAGGACAAGACTCGTTTGAGCTTATGCTGAAAGATACGCTGCTGGTCAAACGAATCATAAACAACAACATTGTCATCGCCGAGGACTTCAAAGGCCACGAAGTTGTCGCGATCGGCAAAGGGCTGGGATTCCGCAAGCAGAAGTATGACGTAATCCACAGCCGCGAAGTAATGAAGACGTATGTACTGGTCGATGGATCTGCCCGCCCGCAGCTGCTTTCTTTGTTTGAACAGGTACCCTTTGAGATCATTGAGCTGACGCAGAGGATTATTGACATCGCGCAGGAAGATCTCAAAATGACGTTTAATGTGAATCTGGTCGTAGCTTTGGCGGACCATATTCAATTCAGCGTCAATCAGTACAAAGCCGGCTTTGATATGCCGGCGCTGGTCAACGAGGAAGTGAAGCGGTTTTATAAAGATGAATATGAGGTGGGAAAAAAAGCGGTTCGTCTGATCAACGAAACGCTGCATATCCAGCTGAAACGGGAAGAATCGACGTCGATTGCCTTCCATCTGATTACCGCCGCGGAAAAAAGACCGAACCATGATGCGCTGCGGATTATGCAGGGTGTCAGCGAAATCATCAAGCTTGTGGAGCAAACATTGGATCTGACGCTGGATGAAGATTCCATGGCGGTTTCCCGCTTCATTATCCATCTGAAATTCTTTATGCGAAGCATCCTTTTTGAACAAGTCCGGCGCAGCGAAGGATCGCTGGGGTCCATGTTATCCCAGTTTTCCACCGGCTATGAGCAAGCCAGCCGCTGTGTTGATCTGATTTCTAACTATGTTCTGGAACACTATGCTTACTCGCTAACCGATGAAGATCGGTTATATCTGATGATTCATATCGTCCGGCTGTGGGATCAGCAGGGCGGAAGTCATAAAGCGTAATAGCGAAGGGAGAAACTTATGGCTAAAATTGATTATTCTGCATTAGCCGCGGCGATTATGGAAAACGTCGGCGGTTCCGGCAACGTTCATACAGTATCACATTGCGTTACACGGCTGCGGTTTGTACTCAAGGACCGCTCAATGGCGAAGGATGCTGAAATCAAACAGCTGACCGGCGTCTTGGGCGTGGTTTATGGCTCGGGTCAGTATCAGGTAATTCTGGGGGAAAATCTGTTTCCGGTGTTTGACGAAATCGTTAAGAATTACGAAGTCGAAACCGGCGATGTCGTGGCGGAAAACCATACGGAAGATCTGGCGCTGAAGGGAAAAAAGAAAACAATAAAAGATTATTTCATGAAGGCGATTCAGTTCATGTCCGCGTCCTTGACGCCGTTTATTACCGTCTTATTCGGAGCGGGCATGTTGCGGGTCATTCTGTCATTGGCTTCCTATTTCTATCCGGCGGTAACGTCCAGCACGACGTATATGTTGTTTAACTTCATGTCGCAGGCGCCATTCTATTTCATGCCAATTCTGGTTGCTTACGGCGCGTCCCGCGTCTTGAAATCCAATCCGGCGTTTGCGATCACCGTGGCGGCCGCACTGCTTTATCCTGATTTTGCGGCGATGGTCGCAGCGGGGGATCCGGTCACGATGCTGGGGCTGCCGGTGAAGCTGGTCAGTTATTCCAGTTCGCTGCTGCCGGCGATTTTCTCAGCGATTCTGTTAGCCTATCTGGAGAAATTCTTCTACCGTGTGATTCCTGGGATGCTGCGGTCCGTCTTTGCCCCGCTGTGTGTATTCCTGGTCGGCTATCCGGTGACGATTTTAATTCTGGGACCGGCTGGTGTTGTCGTCGGTACCTGGATTGTGACCGGTATTGTCTGGCTGCAGGCTCATGTCGGAGGCTTTGCGCCGGGCATCATTGCGGCGATTCATCCATTTCTTAGTCATGATGGGCGTCAACATGCTAATGGTCGCGCCGATGACCGAATTATTCACGTCGGTCGGCTACGATAATGTTTTCCGTCCAGGCTGGATTCTGCACAACATCGCAGAAGGCGGTTCCTGTCTGGCAGTCATGCTGAAAACGAAAGATAAAGATTTGAAATCCAGCGCGCTGTCCGCGGCGATCGGCGCGATAATTTCCGGAGTTTCCGAGCCTGCGCTCTATGGCATCAATCTGCGTTTAAGAACACCGATCTTCGGCGTTGTGGCCGGCGGTCTGGTCGGCGGGGCGGTTGCCGGATTTATGGGGGCGAAAGCCTTTTCCATGGGATATTCCAGTATTCTGGGCGTTGTCATTTTCGAGAATACGATGATGGCGATTGTAGCGGGTGTGATCGCGGCGTTCCTCGTTTCTTTCCTGGCCACCTTTGTGCTGTATAACGGGAAAACGGTGAACGACTGACGCCGATGCTGAATCTTTTCAAAAGACAAGCCTCAAGCTGTCCGCAAACCGAGATCACCGCGGTCATCAGCGGCCGTTTACTCCCGCTGAGCGAAGTTCGGGATGAAGTGTTCGCGCAGAAAATGCTGGGCGATGGAGCGGCGGTCCAGCCGGAAGGTGAAATTGTCGCCGCCCCCTGCGACGGGAAAATCACGATGTTGTATCCGACTCTGCATGCGTTCGGCTTAGTTAATCCCGATGGGTTGGAAATACTCGTGCACATCGGAATTGATACGGTGAGCTTGCAGGGAAAGGGTTTTAAAGCTTATGTTCAGGAAGGGGATACAGTAAAGCGCGGCGATAAAATTATCCGCTTCGATTCTTATCTCATGAATCAGAAAGAAATGGATATGACAACGATGACGTTGTTTCCCAACGCCGATGCTTTTCAGCTCGATATACAGCGCAGCGGCTTTGTCAAAAAAGGGCAAAGCCGGATTGCGACCTATCAAATAAAGGAAGGAAAGGACAAATAAGATGAAAAATACAAAAGAGATTCAAGCGCCAAAGGGTTTCCCCAAGGGATTCTTGTGGGGTGGAGCCACGGCGGCCAATCAATATGAGGGAGCTTATTTAGCGGATGGCAAACTGCCTTCCGTCGCAGACGTTCAGCCGCACGGCATCTTCGGCGGACCGCAGGAGGATCAGCCGTTCTACCCCACGCATGAAGCGATTGATTTCTACCATCATTATAAAGAGGATATCGCGCTGTTTGCGGAAATGGGCTGGAACGTCTACCGCACTTCAATTGCCTGGACGCGAATTTATCCAACCGGCGAGGAAGAAACACCCAATGAAGCCGGCCTGCAATTCTATGACGCAATGTTTGACGAATTGATCGCCAAGAACATGAAGATCATGATCACGATTTCCCATTATGAAATGCCGCTGGCACTGGTGAAAAAATATGGCGGATGGGATAACCGGAAGTGGATTGAATTCTATATGAAATTTGTCAGGACAATCGTCGATCGCTACCGCGGCAAGGTCAGCTACTGGCTGACGTTTAACGAGATCGGGAATAATGTCAATTATCCGATGATGTGGATGACCGCCGGTATCCGCGCCGACAGTGAAAATCTCGAGCAGAAATGTTTCCAGGCTTCCCATCATCAGTTTGTCGCGTCATCGCTGGCGACAAAATATATTCATGAAACCGATCCGGCCGCTCAAGTTGGCTCTGTCATCGAATATAAGACAATGTATCCGATCACCTGTGATCCGAAGGATTCCGTTGTGGTTTCCAAATGCAAGCAGAAATCGTATTTCTATCCTGATGTGCAGGTGCGCGGAGAATATCCATCCTATATCTGGCAGTATTTAGAAGAACATCACATTGAGATCGAATATGAAGAAGAAGATATGCGGATCATCAAAGAAAATCCTGTCGATTTCTTATCGTTTACCTATTACCGGTCCCGGATTGCGGGTAAGGATTATATTGAATCCGTGCAGAAGGACACCAATAAATCGGACGCGCTCGTCGATGGAGATCAGCAGCAGATCGGCCGCCAGGATATTGTTTCAACCGGGCAGACCAATCCATATCTGAAGCTGACGCCTTCCGGCTGGTCGATTGATCCGGATGGTTTATATCTGGCGTTAACCGATTTGTATGACCGGTATCAGGTTCCGATTTTCATCGCAGAGAATGGCCTGGGCCTGAAGGAAGAACTGGTAGAGGGAACGGTTGAGGATGATTACCGGATTGAATTTCTAACCGACCACTTCACCGCGATGAAAGAAGCGATCCACAACGGCGTTGAATTATTCGGTTATACTTATTGGGGACCGATCGATTTGGTTTCTAACGGTACAGGTCAGATGTCCAAGCGTTATGGATTTATCTATGTTGACCGCAACGATGCCGGTCAGGGCACCAACCGGCGATATAAGAAAAAGAGCTTTGACTGGTATAAAAAAGTGATTGCAAGCAACGGTGAAGATTTAAGCAATGATTAAATGCATCATCACCGATATCGATCAAACGTTGACTGACGCCGGGATGAAGCTGACGCCGCGGACTTTGGAAGCAGTAGGTAAAGCAAGGGCGCAAGGAATTCAAATTGTACTTTGTTCCGGCCGGCCCTTTCCAGGGATGCGGGGTTATCTTGAGGCTTTGGGATTGAACCAAAGAGCGTGCTGCAGCGTTGGTTTCAACGGCGGCGTACTGTATGAAAATGGTACAGGCACAGTCTTGCAGGCAACCTTTTTTGAGCCGGAAACACTGCAGGAAATTGTCGCTGAGCTGCGCAGGATGAACGTGAATTTTCATCTGGAATCTCCGATTTCCATTGTAACGGGATTGAATCCAATTGGACATTATACGGTGCGGGACAGCTTCATTACGAATATGCCGCTGGAGGTCGCGAAGTTTGAAGCTCTGTTGAAACGGTCAGATATCTGTAAAATCATGATCGCCGATAAACCGGAAACGTTGGATTCGCTTGTTCTTCCGGGAAAATTGAAAACAAAGGCGAAGTTTGTCCGGAGTCGTCCGTATTATCTGGAAGTTGTCCCGCTGAATGTGCATAAAGGTCTGGGCGTTGAAGCGGTGGCTGCGCGATACCAGCTGAAGAAAGCAGAAATCCTGGGGGTCGGCGACGGCCTGAATGATCTGGAATTACTGGAAGCCAGCGGAATGAAGGTGGCTATGGAAAACGGTGCAGATGCTTTGAAGCAGATTGCCGACATCATTGCCCCTCCGCATGATCAGGACGGCTTCGCACGATTGTTGGAAGCTCTGCTGCGTAAGGACGGACAGAATTTGAATGGAATCAAATAATGAAGATCGATACAAAAAGGGAATTCGGTTTTATACTGGATTCTCTTTTCTGATATTTATGTTGATGCATAGAGATCCTAACGGTTGATTGAAAACAATTGGATAACAAAAATTGCGGAACCTCTTGTTAAGGTTACCGCAATTCTTCTAAATATTACAAAGAAGGAATTTCTTCCTTGACTACCATGACTTTACATTTCTTTCGGCAACAGGCAATGCCATACTTGAGAATCAGAGAGAATCCTTCCTTTTTCAGTTCAGCATCATATTTTTGTTGATCAATCTGCCGCAGAGCATCTTGACAAACCTCGGTAAGATTTTCATTCTCCGCATATTTGACTTCGATCACAATCCCAATATTCAGCTCTTCCATTTGAATCAGAATGTCGCCATAACCTGTGCCGGCGGCTTTATTAGATTGAACATACCATCCGTTTTTAAACGCTAAAATTCCCAATAAAATACCATGATAAAAGTTTTCTTTCAAAGGTTTACGAACAAATGTGTCACGAATACTGATGGTATTTTCTAAATACTGGTTAAAGCAACTTTCAACTTCATCCGGCTGACCCACAGCCAATGCTGAACAGAAAGTGTTCAATAATTCACCGTCACGGCCAGCTTGTTCTTTGAACATGACCATAATTTGATTGATGAAGAGCTTACGGATTTCCATATTGGGAATAGCCAGCTGTACAGTTTTTTCATCAATCTTTCCACGCTGAGTTAAATAACCGGTGGTGAATAAAACACTCCAAAGATGATCGATAGATTCATAGAGCTTGTTATAGGTCAGATCTTCATGAATTTCTTTAGAAACTGTTTCCCCCGCGATCAACGCCTCAATTTCACTTTTGGTTAAACCACGGTCGACTTTTTCAATAAATATCCGGATGACATCGTTGCTGCTGGTATTCGACCAGTAATCTTTAGGCTCCAGCGACGGATCATCGAGTAATTCGTCACAATAATTGATAACATCCCAAGGGCAATAAACGTCGATATTGCCGAAACGATAACCATCATACCAATCTTTGATTGTTTCATATTTATTATCGAGATGGTAATAGTTCAACAGATCTCTAACCTCGGTGTCAGTAAAACCGAAATATTCGTCAAAACGCACATTTGTAATTGAGAAAATTTTAGGATTATTCAGGCCGGTAAAAATGCTTTCTTTTGCGACGCGCAGACATCCTGACAAAACCGCAAAATATAAATTTTCATTTGTTTTCAGCGCTTGTTCAAATAAATTTCGAATTAAAGAAACCATTGGCGCATAGTAGTTTTTTTCATTGGCTTTCGCCAGGGGAACATCGTATTCATCAATCAAAATGATGACCTTTTGTCCGAAATGCTTACGCAGCAGTTCTGACAGTTCTCGCAAGCTAAAACATAAAGTTTCATCATCCATCTCTTTTTTCAACAGTTGGGAAAACAGTTCTTTATCTTCGTAAGAGAGGACTTCGCTATCTAATAAGAATTGTAATCGGCGGGCTTCTTCATTGATTACTTTTACTGCCAATTTGCGGGCAGTTGCATAAGTGTCAGCTTCAACACCTTTTAAACTAATGGAAACGACCGGGAATTTTCCCATATATTCGCTGCATAAAGCGGTTTCCCGGGCAATGGCTAATCCGTTAAACAAATCGGGATTGGTTCCAATTTCAAAAAAAGCTTTCAGCATACTCATGTTTAAAGATTTACCGAAACGCCGCGGACGCGTAAAAATATTGACTTCTCCCCACTTTTGAAGCAGATCCCGGATCATCGTTGTCTTATCAACATAATAAAATCCCGCGGTTCTGATTTTTTCAAAGCTTTCAATTCCGACAGGAAGTTTCTTTTTCATCTCCATTGTCTCCATCGGGTTACAACTCCTTTCCTTCATAGACTTACTATCATTATTCTATCATTATTTTGTCATTATTTTATCATTCTTGAATCAACATGGATGATAAAATTCATTTTACTTCTTTTGAAAAGAAGTTCTTGCCAGAATCTGAGAAAGAGATCAGGCAATCTGTTGGAATATTTCCTCAATCTAATGCAGGTTCTGAAGTTTTCTTGTTATAATAGATTCAGAAGAACAGATTTCGCAGAGAGTCATGCTTGTAAACGCAACATGTTGAGATGAAAATTTTACAATTAAAAAGAAAATATTTGTCATTGTCAGCGTTTTGCGGTATAACTACATTATGAAATCTGAGGGAGGGGCGAATTTATGGCAAAAGGATTAGTCGTCATCTTGAGCGGTGTCAGCAGTATCGGTAAAGATCAGGTACGTCAGAAGCTGCTGGACGATCCAGAATTGGGCTTAATGGATATCATATCTTTGACCACACGGCCAAAGAAGGAAACGGAGAAAGACGGCTGGGATTATTACTTTGTTAATCATAAGGACTTTGCGAATGCCGTTCGGGATCACAGGATGCTGGAGTATACTGAATTCAACGGATATTACTATGGGACTCCGGCTGAACATGTGGAGTTTTTGACAGCAATGGGGAAGAATGTCCTGATTTCCATTGAAGCGCAGGGCGTTGGACAGATCCGGATTAAACATCCGGACAACAAAGCTTTTTTCCTGGTTCCGACAAGTCTGGACGAATTAGAGAAACAGATCCGTCAGCGTTATCATGCGGATGAATCGGGCATCAATCTGCGAATGAATAAAGCGAAGACCGAATTGGAACTGGCGAATATCTTTGGCACCTGCGTGCCGCTGACTTCTGATGAGGAAGCCTTCAACGCCATCAAAACGGAACTGCTGGAAGAATTAAAAAATCGCGAATAGGAGAAAGAAAGCCGGCTGAACGCCGGTTTTTCGTTAGAAAAAAGAGGAACAAGATCTGATTTGTTCTTTAACCTTATCCGGGACTTCTTTTCTAAATGACGAGCTGCTTTCTTGATAAAGATGAAAGAGAATGTTAAAAATAGACGTAAGATCCATACGAATTGATAAAGAAACATCGCGGACTCTTACGGTGAACTTAAGGTTTTCTGACATTCCGGATATTCATCTTAAAATATGATATTCTAACGTCAGAAAGGCAGGCATCAAGGATGAAAAGAAAAATAGTTATGGTGATTTTAGGAATTATTTGTTTAGCCTATGCCTGCCTGACAATGATTACGGTTTCCCTGCAATTCGGCAATGCCTTTTTTCTAACGTTAGGAACAATGCTGATCAGCGAGGGCTTAATCCATGAAAAACTGGGGAATTCTGGAAAGCGATGGATGAATGGTATCTGGATGATCAGCGGCGTACTGGTTCTGATTTTGATCAGCTTCATGGTAAACGCAGCCAATACGCATATTTCTGCTTCCCAGGATCAGGGAACCACCGTGATTGTGCTGGGGGCGAAGATCAATGCGGATCAGCCGAGCTTAATTCTGGAACGGCGGCTTCAGGCCGCGCTGGACTATGCTAATGAAAATCCGGAATGTACGGTCATTGTGACCGGAGGCCAGGGCAATGGCGAGGACTATGCGGAAAGCACGATCATGAAGAACTGGCTTGTGGAAAACGGGCTGGAGACGAATCGAATTTTGGAGGAAAATCAAGCCCGCAATACGGGTGAAAACCTGAAATATTCTTTAAAGCTGCTGCGTCAGAACAACTTAAGTGAAAATGTCGTGATCGTCACGGACAGCTTTCATCAGCTGCGTGCTTCGATTCTGGCAAAACAGTTGGGAATCGAACAAATCAGTGCCGTGAACTCAAAAACGCCGGTTTTGTTGATTCCGATGTATACCGTGCGGGAATGGTTTGGGTTAGTGAAAGCACTGGTGCTGCAGAAATAAAATAAACAGGATTTCTTAATCGAAACTGAGAAATCTTTTTTTCCTGACGAGCTTTAAATTAACGATTCCAAGTATTGAATAACGCAATCGAGGAAATCAAGTGAATAGTCAAAATAGAGATAAAAAGGGACAAATATAATCCTTGAAATGTGAATTGAAAACAACCTTTAGTAAAAGACGGAATTGGAATTAAAGTTGAAATAAAATGAGTTTATTTTCCTTTGTATTATATGGCTGATGTTTAAACAACCCTTTTGTGAAAAGGTTTTTGTTAATTTATAAGAATAATTTATAGATTAGTAATAATTGCTTATGGATTGAAAATGCTTATTGGACAAGCCTCTTTCCGCATGCTAAATTGAAAATATGTTAACGCTTACACGTTTTGCGTTTATTTCCAACATAAAGGGATGGGAATGAAGACAGGACGAATAAGCATGGGGAAGAGAGGAAAGACAGATGAAAAAACTGCTTAGTTTCCTGGCAGCTTTGGTCACGGCACTGACTGTGATTGTTCCATCTCAGGCGACGCCGCTTTTTGCACAATCGCCTGAAGCACCAGTAACGCTGCGCGTTGGAACCTGGAATATCGCAGCGAATAAACATCCGGATTTGGCTGCGATGTCCAATGTAATTGCGGAGAACAACATTGAAGTGCTCGCAGTTCAGGAAGTTGATATGTTCAACAATCGAAACAATATCGATATGATGGCCGGATTAACCAGCACAAAATTGGTGCACACTGATTTTGCAAAATTCAGAGACTATGAGGGAGGGGAATTCGGTATTGGATTCGTATCTCAGTATCCGATTCTGAAATCATCGGCAAGTCCGCTGGAAACTTATGAACTGGAAGCGACGAAGGTTGCTCAGCGCATTGTCGTCGAAAAAGATGGAAAACAGATTGCGCTTTACAACGTCCATCTGAGCGCGCAGACTCCGAAGCAGATGACTGCTCGGGAACTTCGCCAGGTTCAAATGGCGCAGCTTGCGGAACAGATTGCGAATGATCCTGTTGAGTATAAAGTGATTATGGGCGATTTTAATACCGATCAGGATACTTATGAGTTTTCCCGCTTGCTGGATTATTTCAATATGGCTAACGGCCATGATGATCAATGGCTGAGAACCTACTGGCCGGATGATGATCCTGCGATGAAGGTCTTTGCGGTTGATAATATTCTGGCTACGAAAAATATTGAAATTGATAATATCAAAGTAGTGAATAACAAACTTTCCGATCATTATATGCTGACGGCGGATCTTACGCTTTCTGATGAAAAAGCACCCGAACTGCGTCAGAATCGTGCTTTAGGCGCAGCAGTGGAGGCAAGCTCAAGCGATGAAGGAACTTCGGCTTTTGCGCTGGTAGATTATCAATATGGAAAAGGCTGGACCAGCAGCGAAGCGACCGCTGAGATTACATTGCAGCTTGATCATGTCGTTGAAAATGCTCAGGTTAAGTTGATCTGGGGTGATCAGAAACCAACCCATTATACGATCAGTACTTCTTTTACAGGGAAGAACTGGACAAAGACCGCAGATGTGAGCGATGCTAAAGCGATTGATTCTCTAACGGTAGGGAATGCCCGGTATATCAAGCTGGAACTACTGGAAAAGACGGCGGATATTTATGATTTGCGGGAAATTGAGGTGCTGGGGCAGTTTAACGATGCTTTGGATACCACGAATGAGAATATCCTTGATAACAGTGGATTTGAGGTCTGGGAACCGATCGTCGTTCCGCATCCGGATCAGCCGAATACTACGGTGTGGTGGGATAAAGCGGTTTGGGAAAACGACATGAAGACCAAACCGTGGATTTATCAAGTCTATGAAGGCAACGAAACATTAGCTCAATATTATATGGCCTATCAGGATGCAGTGGATAAGCATGAAGGTCAATATTCCGTGCGTGTTGAAAAGCGTGAAGGTGCGACAAAAGAGGCTTATTTTAAACTTCAGAATTACCCGTTTATCAAGGGACAGACGTATAAGATTTCATTCTGGTATAAAACGCAGGATATGAATTCTGAGAATTTTAAATTAAAGATTTTTAATCAGGAACATGCTATTAAAAATGCTGTAGAATGGACTCATTTTGAAGAAGAATACAAAGCTGATGGAGCGAAGTCTTTAGTAAATCTGTTCTTAAAAGATACAGTTGGAAAAACAGTGAGCACCGGCACTTTCTGGGTCGATGATTTTCAGATCATTCCTGTGAGCACCTCGGAACCGCTGCCAGTCTCCGCATCATCGCTGGATGTCCAGCTTGTAGCGCAGCGGTTGGCGGTCAACGAAACGGCGCAAGCGGTAGCGGCAGTTTATCCAGCCAACGCCGAGGATCAGGATGTGATTTGGTCTTCTTCCAATCCGAAAGCGGCGACCGTGAATGAAGAAGGTAAAATTACCGCTCTGGGCCGGGGAAATACGGTCATTACGGCAACGCTCAAATCCCAACCGTTGATGCGGTCCTCTGTTCCGCTGACGGTTTACAGTGATAAAATCGAAATTCAAGCTTTAGAAACTGCAATCGCCGAAGCGGAAACCTTGCTTCCTGAGGCATACACGCAGGCCAGCTGGGCACGGGTAGAAAAAGCTTTGATCGAAGCCCATGCTGTATTAAGCTCGGCAGAAATGGATCAGGATGCCGTGGATGCCGCGTTGGCATCGCTGCAGCAGGCGGTTAAATACCTGGTTGAAAGCAGTGAAAAGGACGCCGCTTATCAGAAAATTATGAATTACTGGGCCAGCGAGTTGGTTGGCGATACTTCCGGTACCTTCCAGGATGAAATCTATCTTGAAAATGTCCGGAGTCTCGATGGAAAATCCCGGAATTACTTAAATACAATGAAAGATCCGCTCTCGCCGAACACGCAGGAATTGTGGACGGATAAGGCGATGAATGACGCGGAAATGGGTGCGAAGGTCACTGAAGCGCTGGATCGGCTGAAAATGATCGCGACGCAGTACCGCACACCATTGTCTGATTTATATCAGGATGAAACAGTCCGGATTCAGATTTTAGAAGCCATGGAATTTGTCCTGGCGAATAAATACGGACCAGATACAAAGAAGGGCTCGTCAAACTGGTGGGATTGGGAAATCGGCAGCCCACGCTCCATGATGGATGTGGCTTTTCTGATGGCTGAGGAATTACCGGCAGCCATGAAGCAGCAAATTGTTAAAACGATCGACCGGTTTGTTCCCAAGGCGGATTACCGCTTGAACAGCAGCTTAAAAGAAACGGGCGCCAATCTGATCGATAAAGTTTCAATCGTAATTAAACGCGCAGCCTTTGAGGGCAACAGCGAACGCCTGGAACATGCGCAGTCCTGCATGGCACTGTTGTTCACCTATGTCACCTCCGGCGATGGTTTCTATAAAGACGGCAGCTTTATCCAGCATACGTCCATTCCGTATAATGGATCTTACGGTTTTGTACTGCTGGACGAATTGACCAACTGTCTGATCATGCTGAACTTTACGGAGCATGCGGTCAGTCCGGAGGATGTCGCTTTGTATGAAACGTTCTTAAAAGATTCCTTCATTCCGTTCCTTTCCTACGGCGGCAACGTGCTCGACTTAGTCCGCGGCCGTGCGGTATCCCGAATGGCGCAGCAAGGCGATACGATGGGCATGAAGATGATGGGAACCATTCTGCAGTATGCGGAAACCGTGGATACAGAATCGGCGGCAGAGCTTCGTTCGCAGATTAAAACGATTGCGGCGGAGAAATTCAGCCAGCCGCAAACTCAGGATTTCTCGTTAGTTCCTTACAGCGATTACATCCGGGTTCAGGTTTTACTGAATACGGAGGATGTGGAGACCGCAACTCGTCAGAACAGTTATAATGTCTATTCTTATATGGATAGAACGGTAGTTCATCGTAAAAATTTCACATTTACAGTTTCTAATTCATCCAATCGGATGTATAACACGGAACAGGGTAACGATGAAAACAATAAGGGCCGTTATCAAGGCATGGGCCATACCCAGATCTATACATCAGACATCAGTCAGTATAACGATCACTATTTCGCAACTGTCGATAATTACCGGGTCAGCGGGGTAACGACGGCGCATCAGGATATTAGCTTTAATACCAGCGGGCAGTCTGCCTGGGCAGGCGGAACGACCCTGGATGGCGTGAACGGCGTTACCGGTTTGATTCTGACTGGAAATAAACCTTTCAGCAAGCCAAGCGCCAGCGGAACCGGCAATGACTCCAATATCAGTGGAAGTCGTTCAGGAATCAGCGGATACAAGTCCTATTTCGTTTTCGGGGATCAGCTGATTTTCTTAGGTACCGGGATTACCAACGATGGCAGCGATTCCAAGGTTGCCACAGTAGAAACGATTGTGGATAACCGTAAGATCAAGGCAGACGGATCCAATCGCTTGATTGTCGACGGCGTTGTCAAATTAAGCGAGAATGGCGAAGAAGTTCTGAGTCATCCGGCTTATGCCTGGCTGGAAGGCAATGCCGGCGATGCCATCGGCTATGTCTTCCTGGATCCCGCCGAAATTATGATTAAAAAGGAAACCCGGACAGGAACCTGGAACGACGTGAATAAGCTGGCCAAGTTTACGGATTATACGGAAAGAACCAACAACTTCTTATCGCTCGCTGTCCAGCATGGGCAGAAACCAACCGACAGTCAATATGCTTACATCGTGCTGCCAAATGCCAGTCAGGAAGAAACGGCAGGCTATGCGGCTGATGAGCACATTCAAATTATCAAACAGGAAGGCGGCGTTCATGCGGTCAAGGATCTGGCCAGCGGACAGATCGCAATGAACTTCTTTATTGCGGGATCGGCTGGAGAGGTGACGGTGGATAAGCCGTTGTCGATCATCATCGAAAAGACAGACAACGCTGAAAAGATCCGTCTGGCTGTCAGTGATCCTACCCGCTCGTTAAGTGAAGCGACAGTGACCCTCGATAATGTGAATTTGCAGCACCTGGATGTATTGCGCGGAGAGGCGCAGATCATCCGGGCCGAAGGCAATTCAGTTTCCCTGAAGGTAAATTTCAACCTGAAAGATGGCCAGCCGCGCGAGATTGAGCTGGGAACGACCTATGACAGCCAGTCGATCAACTACGCTTCCCAAGCTCATGGTGCGCATCCGGCGACGGCGAGCAGTCAGGTCAATGATGCTCGGGCTGCGAAGTATGCCAACGACGGCGATTATACAGCCAGCACCTCACGCTGGGCTTCCGCTTATACACAGTCCAATGACCTGATTGGAAGCAACCTGAGTGCGGAAACCAAGGCCGCTGAAAATGATCAGTGGCTGGATATCGATCTTGGTCAAAAGCGGACGATCTCCCAGGTGGTCATTACCTGGGAAGCGGCCAATGCCCGCGAATACAAGATTCAAGGCTCCTTGAATGGCGAAGAATACTTTGACCTTTATCACGCAGTGATTGAGAATGCCGGAAAAGCGGGAAGAACGGATACGTTAACGTTTGAACGGACTGAGGTTCAGTATCTGCGGATGAAGGGAATTGAACGTTCACATTATCAAGGCGGCTATTCCATTGTTGAATTGGAAGCCTATGAAAATCTGTCTTTGACAGCTTCTCTGGAAAAAGCGCAGGCGTTATTAACAAAATATAACGATGCATCCGCCTTTGTTTCCGAAGCGATGTACAGCCAGGTCAAGAGCGAAGTGGAAAAAGCAATTGCGGCTGGGAATTCGCTGATTCAGCAGGGCGCAGCTTACGACGATACGGAACTGGCGCGGATTGTCAATGAAGTCGAAAGCGCCTGCAGCCGCTTTAACGCCGCGGTGCTGCATGTTGAACAAGTTGTGATTACTGAAGGCGATGATCTTCTGCTGGGAAAAACGGAAGGCCTGCAGCTGCATGCTTCGGTAATGCCATCCAATGCTTACAACAAAGCAATTCGTTGGGAAAGCAGCGATCCGCAGATTGCCTCCGTTGATGAATCTGGTTATGTCCAGGCGGTTAACGGCGGAACGGCAACGATCAGAGCGATCGCTCTGGACAATGAGGTCAGCGCTGAAATCACGATTACTGTCGAATCGAAGGTCTCCGGTATCGCGTTAAATCAGAGCGAAGCAGCAGTCATGCGCGGCGAAACAGTGACGCTTCAAGCCTACATTGAACCTGCGGATGCCAACAATAAAAATGTTCTCTGGTC
>NZ_GG657551.1:0-29522 GCF_000157995.1 Holdemania filiformis DSM 12042 | reverse complement strand
TGCCAACAATAAAAATGTTCTCTGGTCTTCTTCCGATGAGAGCGTAGCCACCGTCGATCAAACCGGCGTTGTGACCACGCATGGTATCGGGATTGCGACGATAACTGCGACGACAGAAGAAGGTGGTTATCAGGCTGATTGTACCATCAAGGTCGACGCGGATATCAAGGGGACGGAGAACTTGATGATCGGCGCTGTTGCAACCGCCTCGTCCACCGTTTCAGCTAACGGAGTAACACCACAGGGAGCAGTCGATCAGGACTATACGACTCGCTGGGCATCCAATTATAAAGATATCTCTGAAGCGGAAGCTGAGGATCAATGGTTATTGATGGAATTGCCGGAAGCCCGGACAATCAATGAAGTCCGGATTACCTGGTTCTCAGAAACGGTGTATGGCAAAGAATATCAGATTTTAGGATCCAACGATGGCGAAAACTTTGAAGTGATGGCTAACGTCACCGACGGACAGAATAAACAATATATTATTAACTGCAGCGAAATGACAGTAAAATACGTTAAATTCCAGGGAATCAAACGAACAGCGACTAACGGCGGTTATGGTATCGTTGAATTTGAAGCCTACTACAATCCGCGGATTGTGGATACGCTCACTGAAGCAAAATTACTGGCAAGCCGTTATGACGAAGAATTAGTCGGAAGCTATGCAGGCTATCAGCAGCTGAAAGTTGCAATCAGTCAGGCAGAAGCTTTAATTCAGGGCGAATTTACCAGCGCTGAAATCCAGCAGGCGGTCAGCGCACTGTCTGCGGGAATCGAAGCTTATCAAGCGGAGATCATTGCGGTCGAAAGCGTCCAGGTCGCACAGCACGAAATCACGCTTGAAATCAAGACGACGGCAGAAATTCAGGCGACGGTAACTCCGGAAAATGCGATTGATAAACAGCTGATTTACACCACAAGCAACGATTCGGTCGTTCAGGTTGATCAGAATGGCTTGCTTACCGCATTGCGGAAAGGAACGGCAGTCGTTACTGTAACTTCCCGCGATGGCGGACATTCCGCGACGGTCAACGTTACAGTAACTGCGTTAACCGATAATCCGCCGGTCATTACGGCCAGCGATGTGACGATTGAACAGGGAAGCCGTTTCAATCCGCTCGATTACGCAACGGTCAGCGACGTTGAAGATCAGGATCTCATCCTGACTGAGGAACATATTGTTGCCAACGACGTCGATCCATCCATAGCTGGAGTTTATCATGTGACCTATCGTGTCGCAGATTCCGCAGGCAACATCGCGGAAAAAACGATTCAGGTTACGGTGGTGGAAACACCAACGGAAACAACGTTAACCAGTGATCAGGGCATTAAGATCACAGGCTTGTTTACCAGCGGAGAATCCCTGACTGTCAGCGATGTCACTGCGAATCATTCGAATTTCGATCAACAGGAAATCGTTCAAGTCTGGCAGTTGAAAGTGGTCAGCTCGCGGATGCGAGGCTTGCCTGACTATGAAATCCGAATTCCGTTCACAGGCAAGAAAGAAGAGATCGGTTTATATCGCTATAACGTTTCCTATCAGGCGATTTCCGACTTCAAGATTGAAGGCGATGAACTGGTCTTCAAGACTTCTGTTGCCGAAGGTGTTTATGCGATTACCCGCAGAATTGCCGATCCGAAACCGGATACGCCGTCAGAGCCTTCTGATGAAGTGAACTCTGCCAATCCTGCGGTTCCGGCACCTCAGGAAACACAAAAATCAACGGGAAACTTCTGGAATTCTCTATTTGGCAAACATAGTAATAAAGAAACCGAAGAAGAAACAACACCAGTGGAAGAACCGAATTCTGAAGCTCAGGATGAGCCAAAAACTGAAACACCGACACCGACGCAGAATTCGGAGTTAACTCCGGATTATAGAAGAGAAGAAAAATCTTCTGCAGCACCGTGGATGATGATTGGCGGAGTCGTGTTGGTCTTGGTTGGCGGAGCTGCGTTCTGGCTGATCAAAAAAGGCGGAAAGCATACCAGCGAAGAATGAAGGAAATCGGTTCAGCATTGAATCACTCATAAAATGAAAGCAGATGTTCAGGTTAACAAACCCGGATGTCTGCTTTTTTCCTTTCAATGATTGGATCACTTTCTGATTGAGCCATTAACTGACATAAGAAAGCAGATGTTTTATATTCATTAGGTTCGCGATTTCGTTTAAGACAGGATAAAAACACTCGAATTCATTTGACGTTCAATTTAGATAAGCCATGTGTTCTTCTTGTTTTCGACAAAAAGGATGTAAAGCATTTCCGCTTTAAGCGGAATCTGGGAATGATTTCTTTGACAGCCTGGATGCTAGAATAGGCGCAGAAAGGAGAATTTCAATGAATATTCTAAACTGCCGTGTTGACGACCGCTTAGTGCATGGCTGCGTCGCAACGATGTGGGTTCCGAAGCTCCATGTGGAGCGTGTCCTGTGCATCGACGACGAAAGCGCAAACAATCCGATGCTGAAAAATGCACTGCGCATGGCCACACCCAACGGCGTATTCCTGTCCGTATTGACTCACGAAAAAGCCGTTGAAAATCTCAAAGCTGACCGCTATCAAAATCAAGCCGTCATGATCGTCGCCAAAAGTCCCAAAACCTTCTTAACCCTGGTGGATAACGGGATACCCGTTCCATCGCTGACACTGGGGAATCTCGGCAACATCGACAAGACCGCAGATTCGGTCGTGATCAGCCGCTACATCACCGTGAATGATGAGGAAGCCGCCGCCCTGGAACAGCTGCATGAAAAAGGGGTCAGGCTGGAAGCCAAGCTGCAGCCGGCGGACGACGCGATTGCTGATTTCTATCAGGTGATGAAAGACAAACGTAAATCATGAGGAGAGGAGAGAGAACGAATGTTTAATCCGATACAGATCATACTGCTGATTCTTGCCTGCCATGTCATCGGAACGCTGGGGCAGAATGTCCAGTTAGTCGCGAAATTCGGCGGCCAGCAGGTATTCCGCGGCCTGATCGCCGGCTTCATTATGGGGGATGTCAAAACCGGGCTGCTGATCGGCGGTACCTTCCAGCTGATGTCCATGGGCTTGGCGGCCTATGGCGGCGCGTCAATTCCTAATTTCAACACGGCCCTGTGGATCTCCGTTCCGTTTGCGATCGCTTCCGGCACCGACGCTCCGCTGGAGCTGGCGATGGCGGTCGGCGTTCCGGTCGCCACGCTGGGCATTCAGCTGGACGTCATTGCCAAGACGGTCAATTCCTATTGGTATCACCGTGCTGAAAAACATGTCGAGAAACGCGAATACAAGAAATTATACCGCGATATTCTCATCGGCGAATACGGCTTCGGCCGCGCCGCTTTAGGCCAGACGCTGCCGGTCATCATCTTCTTACTGTTCGGCGAGCCGATTGTTCAGCTGATTATCAATTATATGCCGGTCTGGCTGACCAGTGCGCTGGGCACGGTTTCCGGCGTGCTTCCGGCGCTGGGCATGGCTTTACTGATGCTGTACATGCCGGTGAAGGAAAATTTCCATTATCTGCTTCTCGGCTTTGTGCTGTATGTCTTTTTCGGCCAGTCGATCCTGGCGATTACTCTGGTCGGCGCAGTTATTGCAATCGTCCTGTTTAAACGCATGGAAAAAGAGTCCAAAGCGGCAGCCAACGCTTATCTGAACGTGGATGCAGGAGGTATCGGAGATGAGTGAAAAGAATGAAAAGCTGACTAAAAAAGAACTGCGGAAATTCTCGCTGCGCTATGCCATTACTGCCCAGGCCAGTCAGAGCTACGAAGCGATGCAGGGAATTGCCTGCGTCTATTCGATGGGGCCATTCTTTGAAAAATGGTTCGCTGATGATCCGGAGCTGATGCAGAAAAAATTCCAGAACAATTTGAAATTCTTCAACTGCCAAACCTACTTCGGTGCCGCGATCACCGCAGCGGCGCTGGCAATCGAGCAGGACCGCGATCCCTCGTCCCTGCAGCTGGCGGCTTCGTTAAAGACGTCGCTGATGGGTCCGTTCTCCGGCATCGGCGATGCGCTGTTCAACACGATACCGAAGGTCGTCATGGGTGCGATGACCGCTTATGCAGCGATTGAGGGCAACTGGATTACCAGCATCATCATGATCGCGATCTTTACCCCGCTGATTACCTGGGTTCGTCAGAAGATGATCGAAGTCGGCTATTACGGCGGCGCGGAATTGATTACCTCGCGCAAGGATCAGCTCAACAACATCCGCGACGCGGTTTCTGTGCTCGGCGTCATCGTCATCGGCGCTCTGATTCCTTCGCTGGTCAAGGTCACGACGCCGCTGGCGATCACTGTCGGCGATGCGACGCAGACGATTCAGTCGATTCTGGACGGCATTCTGCCGGCGCTGCTGCCATGTTTGGTCACCGCGATTACCTATTTCGGCTTAACTAAAATCAAGGGCATGAATACGGTTAAGATGGTCTGGATTCTGATCGTCGTGACGATTCTGCTTTCCTACTTTGGCGTCATTGCCTAAGCCAGCTACCCGGCGGATCGGCGAAACTGGCGGTCTGTCCGGGATTCGTCTGGCAGCACTGGATTTTGACGGCACGCTGGTTCCCAAGGATGTGCCGAATGCAGATTTAAACGACCGGACTGCAGCTTTGCTGGAACAGCTGCGCTGCCGGGGCCTGCGGCTGATCGTCGCGACCGGGCGGCATCCGTCCTTTATTCAAAAACGAATCCGGAAATTTCAATTCGACGCGGTCATCGGCTATTCCGGCAATGTTGTCAGCCACGGCCGCCAGAAAGAAGCCGCGTCGTTCAGCTTGGACATGATCCAAGCGGTCTACGCCTTTGCGCAGAACAACCCCGGTCTGGAAATGACGCTGTATTCGGATCAGGGCATAGCCTGCGGAAGCAGCTCGGAAAGCCGGGAGGCGCTGTTGAAAAAGTGGCGGCGCACCGACCGGATCTGTGATTTGAATGGAGTTGCCGATTTCCTGATCGGTGACGTACAGAAAGTAACAACGATGCAGATCAGCCGGATCTGCCTGCACCTGGACCGCTGGGAGCTGTATCCCCAAATCAGAACAGAATTTCTAAGCCGTTTCCCCGGCTATCGTTTGGTCAAAACCGGAGATAAACAGGCGGAGGTTCTGGTTCAGGGACGCTCTAAGGCTTCCGAAATTCTCAGGCTGGCGCACAGTCTTGGCATCAGCGCAGATCAGATTGCCTGCGCCGGGGATGATGAAAATGATATTGAGATGCTGCAGCTGTTTGATCACAGCTATTATATCGGCAGAAATGACGATCCGCTGCGCTCAGCGGCGGCCTTCTGCGCGGATCACGTCAATGCCGTATTGGAACAACTGTTAATTAAAGGAGAAAGTCATGTTTAAAATAGCGTTGGCCAGTCATGGCAGCTTATGCCGGGGCATGCGGGAAACCGCAAAGCTGTTTACCCAGGACGTCAGCTTCATTCAGATCTTTCCCTTTTATGAGGAAAATCCGGAATCGGACGTGGAAGCGCAGCTGGACGCCTGGATTGAGGATATTCACGAGGAAGATGTCGTCGTGATGCTCACGGACATTTTATGGGGAAGCGTCAACCAGAAGATCATGCTGAAGCTGCAGAACCGAACGAACGTGCATATTGTCACGGGACTGAACCTGCCCTTGCTTCTGGAGATGATCACGATGGAGCCCCAGTCGGTTACCCCGGAACTCATATCCGAAAAAGTAAAAAGCTGCCGCGATTCGATCGCATTCATGCGGGAAGTGACCGTCGAATTTCAGGACGGCGACGAATAGGAGGATTTTATGGTAAAAGTTACGACTACGACAAGCGTGAACATCACGCCCGATCATCCGACATACATTGCCGGACACGCCATGCGGACGGAGAAGTTCAAGGGCGTTCATGATGAAATCGAAGCGATTATGCTGGGACTGCAGATCGACGGGAAGCCGTTTTTATGGATCGAGGCGGATATTTCTAATTTTGACTGTGATTTTGTCCATCTGTTCAAGTATCACATCGTCGAAACTTTGCACATTCCTTACGATCACATCATCCTCAGCGCGGACCACAGTCATTCCGCTCCGCTGCTGCTGACGCGCAATCCGGAAATGCCGCATGACGATGGGTGGCGCAAGGAGGTTCTCAAGAAGCTGATCGACGGCGCGCAGGAAACGATGAATAAGGAATTTCACGAAGCGGCGCGCGTGCAGTGCACGAAGGGCGAATCGCAGGGATATTACGGCAACCGCAACGCGAAGGACAAATACGGCGATACCTCGATTGTTGTGATCGAATTTAAGGATGAGTCCGACGCCACCATCTCGGCCTTGGTGAACATGTCCTGTCATTCCACCGTGCTTTCTCCGGAAGAATACCAGATTTCAGGCGATCTGCTGGCTGCCGTCCGGCGCGAGCTGATTCCATATCTGAACGTCACGCCGCTTGTCTGCAACGGCAATGCCGGCGATATGTCCAACCGGCTGTACCGCCAGAACAATGACTTCAATGAACTGAAGCGTGTCAGCTCAGGCATCGCCCGGCAGATTTCCCAGTTTGATACAAAGCTGGACCTGACCCTTGCCCATCCGCAGTCAAAAACGTTTGTCTTTCCAATCGAATACGACCCGGACATCGACGTGCTGAAAGCCCGTCTGGCCGATTCCCAGGCTAAGCTGGAACAGGCGGTCGCTTACGATGAGCGGAAGTGGCTGATCTCGGAAATCAATGGTTTCCAGCGGAAAATCAAAGCGGGTCATGTTAAAATGGATTTGGAAGCGACGATTCTGCGGATGCAGGACTTAGAAATTGTCGTGCTGCCATGCGAGCTGGTATCCGCCTTCGGCCGCCAGATCAAAAAGAGCTCCCAGGCTAAGGTGTGCTTTGTCTGGGGCTATGCGAACGGCCAGAACGGCTATGTCGTCGAAGCCAGCGAATTCGGCGGCGGTCATGACGGAATCTCAACGCAGCTGCCGAAAGGCAAGGCGGAAGAATTTGTCGCCCTGATCATCCAGCATTTATTTAATAATTAAGTCATTGAAAGAATCCTCGTTGAAAGCATTTTGCCTTTGATGAGGATTCTTTGCAGAACAGGAGGAAATCCATGGTCTATCATTTTACTTCCCGCGAAAAGAATATCCTGCATTATCTGTCCATCAGCGATACCTATATTTTAGGCAAGCAGCTGGCGGCTGTCACCGGGGTGAGCGAGCGGACGATCCGCGATGATATCAAACGGATCAATCAGGTTCTGTTTTCCGAGGAACTGGATGATTTTTTTGAACTGGTCAGCACGCATACGAAGGGCTACAAGGTGTGGGTCAAGGATGCCTGCCAGTTCAGGCAGTTTATGAAGGATCTGGATTATGACGTCAACACGATGGAGCGGGAGCTTATCCATTTCCGCGAGCGCGAAATCCGTCTTCTGGCAATGCTGATGAAGGATGTCACGCTTTATAAGCTGTCGCAGATGCTTTATTTCAGCGAATCGACAATCCGCTCGCTGATCAAAAAATCCAACGGCACCTCGCTCAAAAGTCACTACACGATGAACTTCGCCAACGGGAAATTAAAGGTCAACGGCAATGAGATCGCAATCCGCATCGCAGCCTTAAAAACAATCTATGTCAATCCGGAATACAAGGGAATCCCGGACAACATCCGCCGCCAGATCACCAACCCTGAATTTGAGGAAAACGTGTATGAAGCGCTGGAAAGCTTTTTCAAACAGAGCGAAACCCTGAGCGTCCCGTCGCTGCTGTTTCAATACATGTCAAAATCGCTCTGGATTTCCTACCGGCGCAATCAGTTTAACAAATGTGTGTCGTTTACCGAGGAAGAAAAGCGGATGCTGGAGAGCTACGACGTGGAATTCAGCGCGGCGGAGGCGATCGTTGCCCTGCTGGACCGCCGCTATCATTACGAATTTCTGCGCGATGACAGCTATTTCCTGGCGATGATTTTAATTTCCTTCGGCAGCCGCAGAAATCTGATGATTCAGGAAATGGACAATGAAGCCTATGCGCTCTGCAAGCTGGCGGCCAACGTTATTTTAGAAGATTTTTATGACGGCGGCCGGCTTGAGGACGCAGATGCCCTGATGGAAAATCTGTCGTTGTTTTTCTGGGGCTTTCAGGTCCGCAGTCATTTTGACATCAGCCGGCAGTATATGGGCGTAACCCGTATAAAGCGCAAGCTGATCACTGCCGCCGAATACAGCCGCAAGCTTTCCCGGCTGCTGGAAGATAAGCTTCATACGAGAATTGCGGATAAGGAGATGGTCTTTCTGACCGTCTGCATCGCGGAAGGGCTGGACCGCGGCCGGCTGAGGAAGAAGCAGCGGGTCTTGGTCACGAGTAAATACGGCCTCTGCGAAGCCCGGCGTTATGCCGAACAGCTTCAAAAACGATATCAGGATTCCCTGGCACAAATTGCTTCCTGCGAGTTATATGAAGTTGAAAAAATCTACGATCAGTTTGACGTCATCCTGATCAATGACCGCAAGCTGGCAGCCCGCAGTGAAAAGCTGGTTTTCTATCAGTCGTACAGTACGGTCAATACGATGAAGCCGCAGACGGAATACCGGATTACCCAGATCTGCGGCGCTTATTGGTTTTATCATCAGCTCACTCCGGAATGTTTCACGCCGAATCTGGATCTGAGATCTAAGCACGAAGTTTTCCGCTACATCGCCAAACGGTTTTTGGCGCCGATGCCGGAATTCAGGCATCCAGTCAGTTTCCTGACGGATCAGGATAAGCGGCTGACCTGTGAATGCGGCTACCGGGTGGCGCTGGTCGCCGTGATCGAAGCATCGGCAGTGAATCAAATTCATTTCCTGATCTTGAAAAATGCGGTTTCCTGGAACCAGCGGTTTGTGCAGAATATTATCTTTATTCAGGCCGCTGCGTATCTGGACCTGCAGAACTATGAAATGGGTTTGCAGGCGATGCTGATTGACCCGGATAAATGCAGCCTGCTGATCGGCGAGCCCAATTTGAATACGCTGCGGAAAATATTAAATGTGGAGGAATAAAGCGTGAAAGTAAAGTGTTTCAACTTCCTTGAAGGTTATAATGACGACCGCGCAGAACACGGGAATGGAGGTAAAAATGAAAGAATTAAAAATGAAAGAATTAACGGCGAATGAGGCTGCCGGCATCCGGATCAAAACGAAGCCAAAAATCTCAACAGGACTGTGCGCTTTCTTTGCCATCGTGATGATCCTTTCCGGAAATGCCGCACTGATGATTCCCGGCCTGATCTTTGCCCTTGCGGTGCTGATCGTTGTCTTCAGCATTCAGGATGAAACCTGCGCCCGTATCGGTGCTGAAGAAATCGTCCTGCTTCCGGAAAAAGCGCAGGCGGAGACAGTAATTCCATTCTGCGAGGTGGCAGAGTGGAATACCCGGGATGGAATCCGAATTCGAACCCTGAGCGGAGAAATTTATTTTATTGAAACCCGGGACACGATGAAAGCGCACCGGTTGCTGCATCGGCGCATGCCGGAATTGGAAACATCCACTGTCCTTCAGCGGCAGCTGCGGGAAAGGAAATCGAGGATACGCCGCCGGGCCTCTCAGTAAATAGAGTACAGTTAAAACTGAGTGAAAGAAAATTGAAGAGTGATGACAGGGCGTAGAATCTATGATAATCAAAAAGGTTGAATCTACAAGCTGAAGGCTGGGAATAGAAATAATAGGCTTACTTTAGTAAAAATCCTTTTGATAACTACAAAATATAATATAATTGTAGCGAAAGGAGTGCTATATGAAAAAAACATCTAATTCTGAGAATTTAATTCTTCAATTGTTTTGGAACAACAAATATCAAATCGCTTGTCATGAGATTTATAAAAGGGTGCGTGAAGCGTATCCCAACCACTGGAAAGATAGTTCAGTCGCTGTTTTTCTAATGAGAATGGAAGAAAAAGAGCTAATCAGGAAAGCAGAAATTGATGGAACAAAATATTGGGTTTCCATCACCCAAGGTCAATATTCTAAAAATTTACTCAACTCACTCTTAATGAAAAGTGAAAATAAGACCTTCGATGAAATCCTTCTCGGCTTTATCGAAGATCCGGAGAAACATCAGGCGGCGCTTGATGAAATCGACGCAGTTATTAGAAAATATGAAGCTATGGAATAAGCTGATTTCTCTGCTTAAAAATAATTTATAAGGCACGGATCTCTTTTTTGAAGTAAAGCTTTGACGTTCAGAAAATGCTGAGTCATCGCAGAATTGATAGAAAAGCAGGCAGGCATTGCCAAACTTTTTGGGATCGCTGAAAATAGAATAAACAAAAAGGAGGGCTGTTTATGAATCAAATCAACGGATTGCTGATGAGCGGAGATCTGCCGGTCGCCATCATCAAGGAAAATCAGCTTAAAATACTTCGCAGCGACTGCCTTCCTTATTATTTTCGCAGAAATGGCGATCTGCTGACATGGATCAAAAGCCGCGCGATTGACGGCGATCGCGTGCATTCCCGTCTGCTCAAAAAAGCACTTCAGCTGCAGCGTAAAGATGAGTTATCCACAACTATGGCAGTCAGAGCTGCGTGTATTACGGACAACTATTGGATCAAATTAGATACCGATGCCTTGACGTATGAGGATATCCGCTTTAAAACCGATACCTATTCCGATCTTGCCTTAGCGGGAGATTTAGAGGTGTTTTCTCAAAGATTAGATCCGCGATCCTCGCACACTCCGGAGTTAACCAATATCGGCAGCTTTGAAAAAGGCTGGAAGCTTGTTGATGGAGTCTGGTGGTTAAGCAAGCAAGGCAGTCCTGAACAACTTTTCAGCGAATTCTTCTGTGCTCAGCTCGGACGTTTTTTAGGCATGGACATGGCGGTCTACCGATTAAATGAAGACTATATCATGTCCGAGGATTTTACGAAACAGGAAATGAATTTTGAACCGGCGGCCGCGCTGATCGGTGATCAAACGGATGATTACACATTGAATTATCAAACGTTGAAGAATCTGAATCCAGACTGCGGCAGGCAATATTTAGATCTTTTGTATCTGGACGCTATGGTTAGAAATCCCCATCGCCATGGGATGAATTATGGCATTTTACGATCCCGGAAGACCGGTGAGGTTCTGGGAATGGCGCCGAACTTTGATAATCATCTTTCTTTGATCGCGATGGGATACCCCAGAAATTTAGATCGATCGCAGGATCGGCTGATCGACGCCTTCCGGGAATTTCTTATTCAAAATCAGATTGAGTACAACCCGCCGCAATTTACGGAATCCGCTTTGCGGAAGATCATGGAATCCATCCCGATTCCCGTAAACACTCCTGAAATCATAACGTTCCTGATGAACGGACAAGCGGCTTTCGTCCAAGCCTGCGGGAATAAGCACTGAACGAAAAGCAAAACTCTGCGGTTCTTTTCGTTAACTGCGACGGATCAAGTGCAGGCTTGTCCAGCGTTATTGATAATTCTCTTTCAATCCTGGTTGTGTAAGCAGACTGCCCTAAGGTTGCCTACCCTTTGCGCGGTCTGCTTTTCTATTTGAAAACGGCTGTGGTATAATCAACTTAAGGAGCAAGTCAATCTATGAATTCCAAGGCCCTGGAGTGTTCAAAATCGATACAGAGCGGGAAATGGCTGCAGATCGAGTATGACAACACGACCGATCAGAAGCGGACATTTTTTTGGATTGCGATCGAAGATATCGAAATCCCGAGCCGAAGAATGAAAGTGAAAATGTTCAATCCGGAAAAGTCGAGGGATGTTTTGGACGGGACGGTTTATTTTGATAAAATCCTGTCGGCACGGGTCATCGAAAGCACAATCTTTCCGCTCCAGGAAGCCTTGATCGATAAAATCCGCGCGCATTACAACGACTTTGATTTTCTGGAATATACCGGCATCAACGAGCGGGTGCTCGGCTATTACCGGCAATGCTACCTGTTGGATCAGGACACCTCCGTTCACAGCTATACGCTGGTCGACGGTCTGGATCCCGATATTCTAAAGAAGAACGCGATGCCGCTGGGGCTGGAACAATTTGATCAGATGGTGCGGCGGCTGCAGAATGAGCTGCGCCTGCAGCGGCGAAAACAAGCTCCGGCCTGGCTGAAGCTGGCGATCAATGTACTGGCTTTACAGCGGCGGGACGGAATGATTCCGATCGTTTACCGCGATCTTTTGCTCGATCTGATTCACCGCCGGCTGATCGTTTCGCCGGATCTCGGCTTCAACATCAAAGTCAGCGACGACGAGGATCAGCCGCGCTTTTTACTGCAGCGCTATCTCGACTGCTCGGCTGGGGAATTCATCGACCGCTATCCGACTCAGGCCGCGATGATGAGCGAACAGATTGCGGTGAACTGCAGCCGGGGCGAAACCGTGGATGAACGGCCGTATTTGTTTGAGCTCAAGCGCCGGATGAACATCAATATTGAAACAGAATACAATGAAATTCAGAACCAGATGCAGAATCAGACGCTCTGTGCCCCGCTGAAAGCCTTCTTCGGGATGCCGGAAAAAGTCAGCCGCCGGCGGAAGACGCCGGTTCTGACGCTGGGATCGCAGGTCAACATCAATCAGTTCCGGGCGATTTACAATGCCATGAACCAAAATGTTGTGTACGTCCAGGGGCCGCCGGGCACTGGAAAAAGCGCTACGATCGTCAACGTGCTGCTTTCCTGCTTCCTCAATAATCAGACCGCCCTGGTTGTTTCCAACAATAACGAAGCGATCGACAATCTGGACCGCAAGCTGAACTCCCTGCAAAGCGGTGACCGGCGGATACCCTTTCCAATCCTGCGCTTAGGCTCCAATCAGCGGATCGAGGAAGCGCTGGTGCAGATCAAGCTGCTTTTAGATCAGGCTCAGGCCTGTCCGCCGACGCGGGAAGAACGGGAAGAACTGAAAACGCTGACGAAGAAACTGGCCGGCAGCCGCAAGCAGATGAATCAGCTGCTGGATCAGATCGAAACCCGTCTGGAGCTGGATGAACAGATCGAATCGCTGGAAGGGGTATTAAGCCAGCTGCGGTTCAGCAGCCGGCAGGAGCCGAGCGCGCAGATGACCGCGATGGCGATCGAAAGCCAGCTCGCTGGACTGCGCCGTCAGCGCCAGACACTGGAAGGCGTGAGCGAAGATGAAATTCAGGCAGTGCAGGATCCCCGCGAGGTTCTGCGGTTTCTCGATCTGAAATCCCGGGCTGTGCTGCAGCGCCTGTTGAACAAACGCAATGAATCGTTGCGGTCCATCGTCCGGATTCCCAATCCGGAAGACCGGTTTCTTGAATTCCGGGCGCTGATTCAGAAACGTGAAGGGTTGGATCAAGTGTTGGACTGTTTTCCATTTCTGATTTCCACCAATGTGTCCTGCAGCAAGCTGGCCACCGCGGAACCTATTTTTGATTTAATGATTATGGATGAAGCCGGACAGTGCAGCAATCCGCTTTCTTTATTGCCGATGGCCCGGTGCCGCCGGGCGCTGTTTGTCGGCGATCCAAGCCAGCTGCAGCCGGTCATCACGCTGCCCGCTTCCCGCAACACCCGCCTGGTGTGGGATTACGATATTCCCCAGGCCTACGATTATAAGATGAATTCGATCCTCAGCACGATGCTGAAAATCGATACGATCTCAAAATTTATCCTGTTAAAACATCACTACCGCTGCGCGGATCCGATCATCGCTTTCTCGAATCAGAAATATTACGGCGGGGAGCTGGTGATGTGCGGTCCGCCGTCCTCACCGGATGCGCTGACGCTGATCGACGTGCATTCCTCAGCGCAGAAGCAGAAAAACGTGGCGATGGAAGAAGTCGCGGAGATTGTTAGGCAAATCCGCGATCATCCCCAGAAGAAGGTTGCAGTGATCACGCCGTTTCGCCGTCAGGCCCAGATGATCCGGCGGGTTCTGTCTGAACAGGACCTTGACTTCGTCAAGGTTGGAACAATCCACACCTTCCAGGGCGATGAGAAGGACACGGTGATTCTCAGCTGTGCGATGACAGAATCGACGACTCAGGGTACGTTCGATTGGGTGAAAAACAATCAGGAGCTGATCAATGTCGGCGTTACCCGCGCTCAGCAGCATTTTATCATGATCGCCGACCGGGCCCAGATCGCCCGGCTCTCCCAGGGGAAAACCAACGATCTGCTGGAACTGATGCAGTATGTTGGAAAGCAGGGCCAAACCCGGATCAGTGCGCGGGAAAGCCAGCTGTTCCAGTCCAAGGTCAAGAATTTCAAATATTTCAACACGGCTGCGGAAGATGAGTTTTTGAAAACGCTTCTGCATATCAAATCGGTATTCGGTCAGATTTTAGTTGAACAGAAGGTCAAGATCACCGACGTCCTGGAATTGGATGACGGAGATCGCAAGCTGTTTATGTACGGGAACCAGGCTCACTTTGATTTTGTGATCTATGATTTAAGTCACCGGCCGTTGTTGGCGGTGGAGGTCGGCGGCACGGAGCATTTCAACGATGCCAAGGTCCGCAGCCGGGATCAGAAAAAGCGTCAGATCTGTGAGGCGCATCAACTCCGGCTGATCACGATCCGCAACGACTATGTGCGCCGCTATTCGTTTATCAAGGAATCCATTCTGGAAGCTTTGGGCGAATAGCCTGAACGAAGCGGCTGGACAGGGACTTATGAATCCGGCAGAGGAGGACAGTGTATGCAGGAAGAAACGAAACGCCTGGCCGGCGTGCTGATCGGCATCCACCGCCGTCAGCGCTTAAAGGAAGATCCGACCGGCGGCTGGACCCAGGATCAATTTATCCTCGATGAAGCGGGGGAAGCGATTTGTTCGCGGATGACGTTATATAAATTGGAACAAGGCCAGGGAATTCAGGATGAAGAACGGCTGGAGCTGCTGCTCAGAAAACTGGGGAAAACGCCGTTAAAACAACCCGAACAGGTTGATTTGCGTAAAGAACGAATCCAGCGGCTGAAGCAGGCTTACGAACAGTTCGATCAGAAAGCGCTCGGTGAGCTGCTTACGGATATCGAAGCCTTGCCGCCGACAACGCAGGTGATCGCGATGGAGCTGCAGCTGTGCCTGTCCTTGATCATCGAGCATCTTGCCTTTCCGGATACGCAGCCGCACAAACCGCTGTATATCCGGTACCGCGAATTTGACGCGAAGCTGAAAAACCAGATTTCCATGTATCTTGATCTGGCCCAGGCGCTGGATGAGGATTTATACGTCATGATGATCGTCCTGTTCTGGCAGATCAACATCAATCAATGGACGGATCGGAAACTGTCCGAAACCTTACTGGAACGGCTGGAGCAGTGCGAGCCGCATGACGGGATCTGGCTGCACCGCAAGGGTACCTTCCTTTCCGCACTGAACCGCAAGGCGGAAGCCTTGGATTGCTTTAATCAGGTGTTAAGCGGTTCGTTTCCGTTACCGGATGCCGTGCGCACCCTCACGGAGATCATGCGCTTCCGGATCTGGAAGCAATTCGATCCAGATGACGCATTTCGCAGGAGCGGATCCTTTGAACAGACGCTGGTTGCGCTGCCGAAGGAGCTGACAAGCCAGGGCTGGATGGAGCTGGGGCTGTGCCTGTGCGAAGGCGGCGACGAGAAGGGGACGGAGCGGATTGACCGGGCGTTAGTCCAGGCCCCTTATCTGGCATTGTACTATCTGCCGCATTTATTTCACTGTCCTCTGGATTCAATGCGGATTCTGAATCTGGCGCAGGTCTACCTTGACCGCTGGACGACGCCCGGAACGCTGGCTATTTACCGGTATTATGAAGCGAAGCAGGCCGGGGAAGCGCCGGGCTTACTGCAGCAGCGCATATTGAAAGAGATTCTGCCGGAGATTGAAGACACGGTCTATCGTCCGCAGGAATTGATTCCGCTGCTTCATGATGAACTTCTGACTTTGGTGCAGCAGAGCGGCAGCTACAAAGGGCTGGCGGATTTTGAGCAGATTACAAAACGTCGGAAACCGGCGCTGATCCGCGAAATTTGGATCCATGGATAAAGGCAGGACTTACGGGTCCTGTTTTTGTTATAGTGAAGCCGGGTGATCAAGATGAGAAAGAAAGAAACGAAAGCAGAAATGCCGCAGGCATTAACGGATGAAGCGTTAAAGGAAGCTCCAGAGAATGGGAAGAGACAGGAACGAATGGAGGAGAACGAAAAGCCGCTGCTGCGCAACCGCAGCTATCTGCTTTTGCTTCAGGGCAACCTGTTTTCCGGCTTCGGCGACGTGCTGTTCAGCATAGCGGCCGGGATCTGGGTTTACAAACAGACGGGATCGACGATGATGATGAGCGTCATGAGTTCCATCAGCATGGCGGTTTCCGTACTGATCACGCCATTTTTGGGACCGATCGTCGACCGGCGAAGCAAGAAAAGGATGATGGTGCTGATGGACTTTATCCGCGGAGTGACGCTGGTGCTGGCTGGAATGTGGTTTTGGGGACGTCCGTTATCGGTGCCGGTGCTGATTCTGTGTGCGGCGGCGATGGCGCTGTGCAATGCGTTGTTTAACCCGGCTGCGACGGCTGCGTTTTCCCTCGTTGTTTCGCGCAGCCAGTTCATGAAGGCACAGTCGTGGAACACCGGGTTGTTCATGGTTATCAACCTGACCGGCAAGGGAATATGCAGCCTGTTGGCGCTGATGTGCGGGCCGGCAACTTTGTTGATCGTCAACGGCGTGCTGTATTGGGCTTCGTCGTTGTCGGAATGTTTCATCACACTGCGGCCGACCGAAGTCCCGGCCTCAGCGTCAAGTTCCTTTTTCAACGATTTCAAAGAGGGCTTACAGATCACGTTTGGCAATCCATCCCTGCGCGACCTGTTGCTTCTGCTTTTAGCCTGGAATGTGCTGGTATCCGGCTTATCGTCGGTAACACTGCCGTTTTTGCAGCAGAAGGGACTGGCTGATGAATTTTACAGTTTATATCTGACCTTCGGCAGCGTCGGCGCGGTAGCCGGAACGTTTATCCCCGGAATGCTGCCCAAACCGCTGCGCGATAAGCTGTGTAGCTTACTGCCGATGATTCTTGGCATCCTCGCCTCGTTCATCACCGCCTTGAGCTGCAATCCGGCGTTGGTATGCGTTTCGTATCTGATCGCCAATCTGTTGAATTCAATCGGCAACATCATCGTTTCCTCGGCGATGATTCTGGGCTGCGAGGAACAGATGCGCGGCCGGTTAGTCGCGCTGGAAACGTCGATCATGACGGCAGGCCGGCTGATCTCGACGCTGGCATTCGGTTTCTTTGGCGAAAGCCTGGCTCTGGGCCTGCTTTCTGCGATCGGTCAGGGGATTTGCCTGATCCTCTATCTGCCGTTTGTGAGAAATCGTCGCCTGAATCAATTTCTGAAGGAAGGCGTCAGCACGGAATCCGAGGCGAGTTGAGTAAAAAAGTCCGCAGCGTTCGCGGACAGGGTATAATAGAAGAATAAAAATAAAGGAGTCAAGCATGGAAAAAAATCCCCCTCTATCAAAAATTTACGAAGCGCTGAGCGCTGTGGCTGATCAACGGATTGACATTCAGGCAGACCGCGCTTATGTTCTCTCCTCAGATCACGCCAAACGGTACACGGTCAAGTTTTTGGAAAACGGCTATTCCAGCAACGACAACGCGACGCTGTGGCAGCATTATCCAGGATATCCCATTCTGGCTGTGATGATGATTCAAGGCCAGCTGAAGATCCATGAAGAACGTTTGTCCTGGTTTCGGGCAGTGAACTGGAAACAGCTGAACACAAAGTATAAAAATCAATATGACAAAGCGATCGCGGAATTCCTTGAACCGTTTTCAGAAGCGGTCCGCAGTCAGATTGAGGATGAAGTGGAATGCTTGTTTCATCAGCTGGAATCCATGGAACTGACGATCAAAGGCAACCGTGAACCGAGAAATCCACAGTAAATGCCTACTTTTCTTATCAACAAAATTAGTCAGATACGATTTGCCAAATCATACTTGACTAAATTTATCATTTACTTTATAGTGAATTAAAAGGATAAGGAGGAGAACCGGATGTTTATTGGCAGAACTCGTGAGCTCGCTGCTTTAGACCGGCTTTATCAATCGGATCGTTTTGAATTTGCCGTGATTTACGGCCGCCGCCGGGTAGGCAAAACGACGTTGATCAATCAGTTTATCAACGATAAAAAAGCCATTTATTTTATGGGTGTAGAAAGTAATGCTAAACAGAATTTAGAGAATTTCAGCCGCAGTATTTTGGAAATGGAAACAGGGTTCAAGGCTGAGACGACGTTTCTTTCCTTTCAGGCAGCTTTAGAAATGGTCTTTCAACTTGCCGGACATCAGCGGCTGGTTTTGGTCATTGATGAATACCCGTATGTAGCCCGAGCTTCTGCCAGCTTAGCTTCCACACTCCAGCTTCTGATCGATCAATATAAAGAAACGTCTAAACTTATGCTTATCTTGTGCGGATCCTCCATGTCTTATATGGAAGATCATGTTTTGGCATACAAGGCTCCGCTTTATGGCCGGAGAACGGCTCAAATGAAGATCCTGCCGTTTGATTTTGAGGAAGTCTGCCGCTGTTTCCCCGGCTACTCCGCTGAAGAACAAGCGCTTGTTTACGGAGCGGTGGGCGGGACGCCTCAGTATCTGCTACAGATTGACGATCGGCTCAGCGTCGCTGAAAATATTAAGAATACATTCTTAGATCCGACGTCCGCCTTATTTGAGGAGCCGGAAAATCTTCTGAAACAAGAAGTTCGTGAACCTGCCCTTTACAATGCGATCATTTCAGCCATTGCTAACGGGGCTTCCCGTTTGTCGGAGATTTCTTCAAAGGTTGGCGAAAATACGAATGTCTGTGCCGCCTATCTGAAGAATCTGTTAGGATTGGGATTGGTTCAAAAGGAAATACCGTATGGTGATCAGGCTTCCCGAAAGGCTGTCTATGCGATCAGCGACAATCTTTTCCGGTTCTGGTACCGGTTTGTTCCACAGAACAGCTCAATTATTTCCCGCGGAGCGAAAGAACTGGCTTTTCAGCGGATCGAGCCCTATTTATCAGAATACATGGGAAATGTTTTTGAACAGATCTGTATGCAATATCTTTGGAAATTGCTTCTGGCAGGCAGATCACCTGTGTTTTTTTCAGAGCTGGGTCGTTGGTGGGGAACAGATCCCCGCGAAAAAAAACAGACGGAAATTGACATTATGGGTGTTCAGGATAAAACAACGGCCTTGTTCGGTGAATGTAAATGGACGAATGAAAAGGTCGATCAAGGCGTGTTAAAAACATTAGTCAGCCGCAGCCAGCTGTTTTCTTACACAGAAGTTCACTTATTTTTGTTTGCGAAGACCGGATTTACGCAAGGCTGCCGTGAGATGGCGGAAACACTGGACCATGTCAGTTTGATTTCGTTCACTGAAATGATGGAATTGTTTCGTGAACCTCAAGTGTGAAAAGAAACGATGAAGACCGCCGTCTTTTGTCAGCGTGAATTTTCTGGGTTCAATTTCTTTTGGCAGAAGCTTACGGTGACGCTGAGTAAAGGGTTTGAAAATCTTAGAATCACTCGTAGCGATGTCGATCAACAATCGTGATCGGATCTGGCATTGATGCCATCCCTGCGGGGCGGCGTCCGGCGCTTAGGTTCGGATTGCGGCTGGATGATAAGAAATACCGGCTTCTTCGAGGTGTGACCGATCAGCGTCACAGAGCGGCGCAGTAACAGAAGGATAGGAAGAATGGCAGACGCTGTTCTTTAATTTTGGCGTGGAACTCAGTGATCTCGACATCGGCGGTCACGCCGACATAGGGATAAGCAAGCTGGCTGAAGTATTCAAAATGACTCTTTCGCTTGTAAGTTTCCAGATCTAAAATTTGATAATTCATGATTTTCTCCTTGGCGCACACGCGGTTTAAAATAAAAGGGAATTGAAAAGCCGTAAATGCAGAGTCTAACCCTTTCGGATTATCATCCACAATTTACGGCAGAGGGTAGAAACGCTCAACCAGATGATGAGCTGTTATAACCTGGTCTCATTATAGAACAGCCCCGGTTGATTCTCAAGATTGAGAAACGGAAAGAAAGCGGGGAAATTGCCTTTCTTTTCGTCAAGCCCGTGTTTTCCGCATATCTCGAAACAAAACCGCTACCGGCAAATCGCGATTTTTAAGCGCAGGAACAAGGTGCGGATCCCGGCCAGCAGAATGAAGATCTCCAAGCGTCCTAGAAGCATGCCTGCCATTTCCACAATCAAGGCCAGCGCGGGCGTGGCCGGACCGGTAATGCCGATCGACAATCCCACAGTCCCCAGCGCGGAAGCAAAATCGAACATCGCCTCGATCAACGTGCAGTTCGCCGTCAGCATCAGCAGGAACGTCCCGCCTAAATAGATCAGGAAGTAACAAAAGACAAAACACGAGGTTCCTTCCAGCAGCTTCTGATCGATGACCGTTTTCCCCTGCGGCCGGGTATAGAACGAACAGGAAACGGTTTGCCGCGGAGCCCTTTGGCGGCGTAGATGATCGCTCAGTCCCCGCAGCATCAGATACACCCGCGTCAGCTTTAACCCGCCCGCCGTCGAGCCGATACCGCCGCCGATCAACATCATCAAAATCAGGAGGAACACCGCCGCCTGCGGCCAGTCCGCATAGCCGACGGTGGAAAAACCGGAAGTCGACAAGGCGGAAATCACTTCAAAGAATGCGATCCGGAAGCTGCCGGGCAGTCCGGTGTAAGCGGCGCATAACAGTACTAACGCCGTTAACGGGATCGCCGCCGCCAGAATCAGACCCAGAAACCGGATCTCGCTGACGGCCAGAAACTTCCGCACCTGTCCGCGCATCAGAAGCAGCAGCGCCGCGAAATTCGTCGTGCCGATCAACATCAGCACCACCGTGATGAATTCGATCAACGGACTTTGATAGTAGCCGATACTTTGCGCGCGGGTGGAAAACCCACCGGTTGACAGGGCGCACATCGCGTGGATCAGGCTGTCGAAGACATTCATGCCGGCCAGCCTGTACGCCGCTGTGCCAAGCGCCAGAAATGTCGTATACATCAGACAGATCAGCCGCACGGTCCGGCTCAGATTCGGAGCGAGCTGATCCGAATGCCCTTCCGCCAGCACCAAATTCATGCTTTGCCGGTTCACAACGAACATCGTCATCACCATCACGAATCCCAGCCCGCCGCAATATTGCATGAAGCCGCGGTGAAACAGAAACATCGGTGAAACCTCAGACACATCCAGCACGGACAAGCCGGTTGTCGTCCAGCCGCTGACTGATTCAAACAAGGCCTGGATAAAATTCAGCCGGCCGGCCAGGACGAAGGGTAAAGCGCCGATGAGAATTCCGTACAGCCAGGCGAACAAGACAAAGCTGCCGCTTTTCTGGATCTGCAGCAGACGGGGCACATCGGGATCTTGGGCGCGAGCTTGCCAACAGACGCCCAAACCCGTCAGGATGGAGACGCCGGCGGGGATACCGAAAGCTTCCAGTTCTCCGGGCTGAAGAGGAAAGAAGAGTCCCGTCAGCAGCGGAACAGCGCAAAGCAGACCGCACAAAATCATGAATTTACCGGCGAGATCCGCATTGCAGGAAATCGCTTTTTTGATCTTTTTCATCGCCCTGTCAGCACCTTGACCGCGGCGGCCTCCTGCCTGGCGGCGGCGATCAGGATCAGGACGTCCTGTGCCGCGAGCCGCGTGTCGCCATGGGGAACTAACGGCTGGTCCGCCCGCAGGATCGTCGCGATGATCACCTCACGGCTCAGTTGGAGTTCACCGAGCGTTTTGCCGATCACCGGTGAGGAAGCCGGCAGCCGCAGCTCGGAAATTCGCAGCTGACCGCCGCTCAGGGGAAGCAGTGTTGTAAATTCGTCGAGAAACGCCTGCTGCTCGACGATACTGGTTATTGTGGATAAGGCGCAGACGACGGAATCGATGCCCATCTTGTAGAAAAATTTTACTTTCTCCGGACTGGCAGTCAGGGAAACTGTCTTGCGGATATGAAACAATTTCTTGCACAGCTGGCAGATCACGAGGTTATCATCATCCCGCGGCGTCAGTGCGATCGCGATATCCGCCTGCTCCGCCGCAGCGTCTTCCAGCACGAACGGTTTGGAACCATCGCCCGTCATGACCGTTAATCCGCGCATCTGCGCTAAAACCTGGCAATGGGCAGGATCTTTGTTGATCGCAGTGACGTCGTAGCCCTTGTCCAGGAAGGAGCGGGCCAGACGCTGCGCTTTATGGTAGCCGCCGATGATCAGAATTCGCTTTTTCATGGTCAGTAACCTCCCTCTTGTTTTCCATCCGGGATCGCAGCGCAATCCGCTAACAGCCGTTCGATGGCCAGCGCTGAAAGTCTCGTCGGACAGAGCGTCTGAATTCCAAATTCCCGGTAAACACATTCCCGCTGCGGATCATACAGCCGGCAGATGATCTGCGGCGTCCGGAAGCATTCCCGCGCCAGCTGCGCGATCATGATGTTGGTGTTATCGTTGTTGGTGACGATCACCAGATGATCGGCGCGATTCAGCTCGGCCTGGTTTAAAGTTGCGCGGTCAGTCGCGTCGCCGGTCAGCATCAGTCCGGCATAGGCCGGGGATAATTTACGAAAGGCGGCTTCGTTCTGATCGATCAGAATCACATTTTTGCCCGCGTCTGACAGCTGATTTGCCAGCGTGGAGCCGAGCCGTCCGCAGCCGACGATGACCGTCAGCTTTGATTTGCCAAATAAGTTCAGGCTTAACATGAAGTTTTCCTCCTTACCACATGGCCGATGCCTTTTTCATCATAGAGAATAGTCCAGGGATTCGATGAAACTTCCCGGCAGTCGCTTACGGAGTAAGCGAAGCTTCCCTGAGCGTTCATGGACGCGCACAATTCCAGATTGCAGCGGGCCGGAAGATAGGTCGGATCAAGCGCCGCCGCGGCCCGGAAATGCTTCAGCGCAATTAGCTGTTCCTGTTGACTGACGAATAAAATTCCCATCAGGTTATGCGGGATTGGCGAATGCGGATGATCGCGCATCGCCTTGGCAATTTCCAGTTCTCCGCCGGCGTAATCCCGCAGCCCAACGGCGATTCGGATCTTTTCTATTAATGTTTCCATAGGAATGGAATTTTCGCTTTCATTCATTCTGAAGACCTCCGCTTCCTTTTCACGAAGACAGAATACCGTAAAAGCTGTGAGTTTCGTGTGAGAAAGTTGCCCGGCGATGTGAGAATGGTGTGAGAATAAACACGTAGTGTTGAAAATAATTGAAGGCCAAAATATCAGGTTAAGCCGCAAAAAAACTGCTGAAAAGGAAATTCACCGTTTCAGCAGTCAGGGTTAATGAAGTTGAGTTCCGTTTAGAAGAAACTGAGATGAAGCAAGCTGTTCTCAAGGCTATTTATGATTCCAGCCGTAGTATTCCACGTCCTTTTCCAGCGAGATTTCACTGGCCTGTACGGGTTCGTAGATCCAGAATTCCTCGTCGGAGAATAATGTCTGCCATTCCTCGATGCTCAGCGTGTAGCGGCTGTTCGCGTTCTGAACCCGGATCCGATCGTTCACCAACGCGCAAAACTGAATTTGATCCGCCTTCCGGGTCATCAGGATTTCACCGCTTTTGAGTGCTGAGAGTGTTTCCTGTGTCTGTATTTTCTGCATTAGTAGGGTCCTTTCTGAATTTCCTGTTCCACCAGCCGGTAGCCGACGCCGATTTCTGTGACAATATAGCGCGGCTTCGCGGGATTTTCCTCAATCTTGCGCCGCAGTCCGGCCATCAAGGCCCGCAGGGCCTGAGTGTCTTCGCCATAACCGCTGCCCCAGATCGCGCTGATAAGATAACGGGTGGTTAAGACCTTTCCGCTGTTGCGCAGGAATAAACTGAGCAGATTGTATTCCATCGGCGTCAGATGCAGCGGCTGGCCACGCAGTGTAACCTGGCGCTTTTCCAGATCCAGCGACAGCTCGCGGACCGTTAGCACCTTCTGGACCGCCGCGGTGTTTTGCCGGAAAGCATGCCGGATCGCCACGCGGATCCGGGCCATCAGCTCGGTTGTGGAGAAGGGCTTGGTCAGATAATCGTCAGCCCCGGCATCCAGCGCCTGAGCTTTTTCCTGATCCTGATCGCGCGCGGATACGACGAGGATTGGAATTTCCGACCATTCGCGGACCTTGCGGATTACATCCATACCGTCGTAATCCGGCAGTCCCAGATCCAGCAGCATCAGATCGTAAACATTCGCCGCCAACAGCGTCATCGCGCTTTGCGCCGTCGCGGCGTTGTCGCTGGCAAAGCCCTCGGCGCTCAAGACATAGCTGATAAAATTACGGATCTGCGGATCGTCCTCGACGATCAGGATCCGGGCTGTAAACTTGTTCATCGTGTTTCCTCCAAAGGCAGCCGGAACGTGAATTCCGCGCCGTGTCCGTCAGTCCGGTTGCGGGCGCTGATCGTTCCGTGATGCGCCTGTACGATCGACTCGCAGATCGGCAAGCCCAGACCAATGCCATGCTGTGCATCCGCCCGGCGTGTGCGCGTCGTATAAAAAGTCTGGAAAATATGTTCGAGATCCTTCTCGGCGATCCCCTCGCCTTCATCCTGAACGGTGAAGACTGCTTCGTTCTGTTCCCGCCGCAGCGTCAAGGTGATCTCCTCCTGCGGCCGGGTATGTTTCAGGGCGTTGTCCAGTAAATTGATCAGCACCTGCTGAATCAGCTTGCCATCCATCGGGATCATCAGCACCTCGTCCGGAATGGAAACCTGGATCGTGCGCTGCGGCGCTCGTTTAGCGATGTGATCGAGCGCGGAAGCGATGATTTCCTCGGCTGCTTCCTTTTCCAGATGCAGGTTCAGATGACCGTCCTGAATGCGCGTCAGGCTGAGAATATTTTCCACCAGCGAATGCAGCCAGTCTGCGTCCTGATAGATCCCCTGCGCCAGGTCGTACCGCGGATCGTTTTCCTGACTCATGCCGCGGATCATCTCCGCGCTGCCCATGATCGCCGAGAGCGGTGTGCGCAGATCGTGGGAAATCGCCCGCAGCAGATTGCTTCGGTACCGTTCCTGAGCCGCTTCCTCCTCCGAACGGATTTTCTGTTTTGCGGTGCGGAAGCGATCCATTGCCAGCGTGATCGTTTCACTCAGCGACTGAACCAGCTGTTTGTCGGCCTCGCTGATCGTGTTCATGGTTTCTAACGGAATTTGCAGCACTGCCAGCCGAATGCCGTTGTTTTGCAGCGGCAGCTCGACGGTGTCCCCGCTCGGCGGGAGTCCGGTTTTATCATTAACCGCGGTTTCATCGCCGGATAGAGGCACTGCGCTCTGACCTGGCCGGGCGCCATAAAGGGCTGCCGGCTGTTCATTTTCATCCAGACACAGGCAGCGGACCTCGGCCTGCAAAACGCCGGCGAGCACCTCGGCAGCCAGGCGGGCGATCTGCCGGATGTCGATTTCTTCATTCAGCCGCCGGCTGAGCGCATACATCGTCTTGATTTCCTGTTCCCGCTGCAGCGCGTTCTGCGCGTTGAGCTTGGCTTTGGACGTCAGAGTGCTGGTGATGAAGGCGGTAATGGTCATGATCACGAATGTGATCCAGTAACTCGGATCATCGACGGACAACGACCAGTAGGGCGCGGTAAAAAAGTAATTGAAGACCAGCGTCGCCGCCAGCGAAGCCAGTACGCCGCAGGCATAACCGCGGGTCATCCAGGCTGTCAGCAGCACTGCCAGTAAATATAACAGAACGACGTTGGTTTCCGGGAAGCCCAGCTGGCGGAAAACCAGGCCTATCCCGGTCGCTCCCGCCAACAATCCCGTCATCTGCAGCCCGTGCAGCAGCGCTGTTCTGGAAAAGGAAATCCGGGAATTTGACATCGTGCTCATCTCCTGGTACTGATTGTAGCCTAAAATGCGGAAACTGTCCATTTTGCGAAAAGAAAAAATAACGGTTGATTTCCGTGAGTTTGCGTTCGCTGCGTAAAGACATTTAATCCGAAGTCCGTTATAATAGAAACAGCTGATTCAGAAAATGAACGGATCCGGCTTAGATCAAACAGGGATTTAATTTCCCCGGCCTTCTGCCGGAACTTAACGAATAAGCAAAGATCGAAAACACGTTAAAAAGGAGTTGATCGCATGAAAAATTTGCCGTCCCCCGAAGCTTTTTGCCAGTATCTCTGGCATGAATATCTGGAAAAACAAAATTACGCGATCCTGGGTGACTGTTTCGTACCGGAGACAACTGTGATCGGTACTGGGGAACATGAGGTCAGCCGGAATCTCGAACAGTTCGTTAATAAAATTTCCGCGGAAATCGACGCCCGCACGACAGCCTTTATTATTGAAGATCAATGGTTTCAAAGCCAGTGGATCAGCGCGGACAGCGTGCTGGTGATCGGCGAGCTGCGGGTTCGGGAACAAACGGGGAATCCGCTGGAATTTATCGGCCGGTTCCGCTTTACGATCCTGCTGCGCGCGATGAACAACGCATGGAGAGTCCTGCATGTTCATCAGTCCGTTCCGGATCCCGAACAAGGGGCGGATGAATTCTTCCCCCATCGTTTAATGGAACAATCTAACCGCCAGCTGAAACAGCTGGTTGAAGAAAAGACGCGCGCACTGGAAGAGTCCTACCGGCAGATGGAATACAATGCCCGGCATGATTCGCTGACGCAGCTGTTAAACCGCCGCTGGGTTGAAACGCAGATCACGGCCGCGATGCAGGAAGGAGATCCGGGCGTCATGATCATGCTGGATATCGACTGGTTTAAGCAGATTAACGACACATTCGGACATCCGCTGGGCGATCAAGTGCTGGAAACGTTGGGCCAGGCAATCCAAACCGTCTTTCCCCAGGCGTTAAGCGGGCGGATCGGCGGGGATGAGTTCATCCTCTATTTAAAGGAAGAACAGGCCGGAAGCTCAGCTCTGCAAACAACGGCGATTGAGAAGGAAGCAGAGCGGCTGCAGCGGGTCTGGGAAGAGCTTCGGCGGCAAAAAGGGCTGACGTTTCCCGTCAGCGCCAGTCTGGGCGCTGCCCGTTTCCCTCAGCAGGGGGAGCGGTTTGACCAGCTTTGGCTCCATGCCGATCAGGCGCTGTATCAGGCGAAGGCGGCCGGCCGGGGCTGTCTGCGGTTCAGCGGAGAGCGTGAAGAACGAGATTAAGCAAGAATTGAGATCAAGACAGCCGGGATTTCCGCGGCGCTGATCTTCAGGAGGATGACATATGGATTTAGGGAAACAGATCGAACTCTGGAACGAAAACGAACAATACAGTCAGATCATTCATGCAATCGAAGCGCTGGAAGAAAATCAGCTCACGCCTGAACTGATCAGCGAACTGGCGAAAGCGTATAATAACGCCGCGGATAGTAATGACCAGGCAAGTTTTGAGAAAGCCATTGCGTTATTAAAAACGGTCGAAGAGCCGTTAGGAAAAGATCATAACTGGAATTTCAGGATGGCTTACGCGTATTATTATCTTGATCAGGAGGGACCGGCGCTGAATTATTTTGAAAGAGCGCTGGAGGCCCGGCCGGAGGATGAGGATACGCTGGCATTTATTGAGGACTGCCGCCGCCGGTTAGCGCTGCCCCGCTTTGAAAAGCCGTTCCGGACACGGGTGCAGGAGAGCTGGTGCTTGTTTGAAAGTGAGGAACAGGTGCTGCGGGTCAGGATGCGCAACCGGATTGAGAGTGAAGAAATCATCAGTCAGACGACCCGGCTGCTTCATCCGGCATTTTCAGAGGTTGCCTTTGAGATGGGCTGCAATCAGGATCATTATGATCTGATCTTAACGCCCGAGGGTGATCGGGTCCGCTTGATCGCGCTGGATTATTATCAGAAGCAGATGCCGGAAAGTCTGAAAAAACACTGGAACGTGATGGTCGGCCGTCAGCCGGCGCCCAAAGCGGCGCTGCGGATTGCGGGACAGGAAATCTCGGCCGATGAAGTGCAGGTCTGGATCACGGAGCATCGTGAAAAGTCGGTGTCGCTGGCGGTAAGCTGCCCGGCGCTGGCGGGGCTCATGGCGGAAAATGAAAATCAGGTTTGGTGGATTTTGTCCATTTTGATCGACCAGACGTTGGGAGAAATCGCCGCAATGGCGGTGATTGACGAGGTTAAGCTGGTATCTCAGCCGCAAAGTGACGCGGGCATGACGCTGGCGGAACTGCCGGAAGCTTTGCGCGGGCTTGGGCTGGATCTGAATCGCGATCCTGCGCGCGTGCTGAACAGCTATACCGCCTACCGGATGGAACCGGGCGAGGAAAGATTAGAGCAGGTGCGCGGCGATGTGACAGTCGGTTCGACATGCTGCCCGGTACTGATTCAGCAGTATTTGCAGGGAATGACGCAGGCGGTGGACAATCTGCATAAAGAGGGGATCGGGGCTGGCTTCTTCTATTATCCGATCGACGGTTTCCAAGGGGAAGACCGGGCGAAAGCGATCCTGGATTTCCGTGATGAATTGGAAGCGGAAATCAGCGAAAAGGCAGGAAGGGATGCCGTAACCTGGCTGGGCGGTGCATCGGGAATCCATTGCGGATACCTTGATTTTATTGCCTGGGATCTCAAAGCTGTTTTGGATGCCGCAGTGGCGGTGTTCGAGACTTCACCGGTCGCCTGGGCGGCTTTCCAGACCTTCCGGACGAACGTCGGCGGGATTTTGTTGAAAAGCGACGAGGAATAACCGGCAGGTCTTGAGAGAAACTTTGTCTTTCAATGAAAGGCGGAATTGCATCATCATTTCCTTTTTGGGAGTGGACTTGCTTGTTAGCGATAAAAAACAGCTGGCAATTCAGAGCATTCTTTCATGCTTTGTGCCAGCTTTTTTCTGTTTTGGACGCGGACGGATTAGAACCTGGAATTGAAACCCATTTCTGGTTTGAAATTACCGCGATCTATCTGCGCTTTCAACGATGGATATCACCTTGCCGTAATCAGAAACAGCCTGCGGATCCAATTCTTTGTCGGTAATGATGACCGCATCTTCTTTATCTGCGAATTTAATGTTGCTGATCTGATCGAACTTGCTGCTGTCCGCCAGAATATACGCAGATTTGGTCCGGGAGATAATCATTTTTTTCAACATGGCTTCGATTTCGTTGGTGGTGGAAAACCCGACTAAGGAATGAATTCCGTTGCAGCCAAGAAAGGATATGTTGAAATTCATCGCCGCCATTTTCTCAATCGTGTCGTTATCGACGATAATGTTGGTGGAAAACTTGATATACCCTCCTAATGTGTAGCACCGGATCTGCCTTTCATACAAACGGTCTAAGATTGACAAAGCCTGGGTAACCACCAAAATATTTTTGGCATGGATGTAATCGATCATCATCTCGGTGGTTGTTCCGGCGTCCAGGTACACGATATCGTTATCCTGAATCAACGAAGCGGCATATTTGGCAATGACCGCTTTTTTTTGCATATTCACTAAATGCTTCGCGTTCATCGTTGGTTCCATCTGTGTGTCCTTATTAAGAATGGCTCCGCCGTAGAAACGATGGACAAGCTTCATGTCTTCCATTTTTTGCAGATCACGGCGGATGGTTGTCTGCGAAAGGTCAAGCTCTCTGGCGAGGTCTTCAACGAGAACCTCGCCGGTTTGC
>NZ_GG657552.1:339952-348453 GCF_000157995.1 Holdemania filiformis DSM 12042 | reverse complement strand
TACGAAAGAAAAAGTGCCGCAATCCGTAGCAAAGAAAACCGGCACTTATCTGTCCACCACTTCTCGAATAAGAGATAGTGTCTGACGGGTATCGCTTTTTCAAGCGTCCCTACACCCTTAGTATATTCCGTTCCTGAGTTATTTCAAGGGCGTGCGGTTATTTTCATAATTTTCATTTTCAGACTCAAAAAAAACCGGTCAATGTCACTGACCGGGATAATTCCTACTTAACGCAGATCTTCCTGCGTCGTAATCTTGATATTTTTATACGACCCCAGCACCGCGTACACCGCTTCGCCGGTCAACAGTTCTACGACCTGCGCGTCGTCGGTCGCCTGTACCTTTTCCTGACGTGCCTTGCGGTACGCCCGCAGAATCAGCGACGTCTTAAACGCCTGCGGCGTCTGCGCCTGCACCAGCTGGCTGCGGTTCGGTGTTTCCTTGATCTTTCCGTCTTCAATGACCTTGATCGTATCCTTGCACGGCACCGTTAACAAGCATGCGTCATGCTCGCTTAAGCACTGGCAGATCCGGTCCAGACAGTCCTGTTCCAGAAAGGGCCGCGCGCCGTCGTGGATCAGCACATAGTCCTCGCTGACCGCCATTAATCCGTTAAACACACTCTCCTGACGGGTTGCTCCGCCTTCGACAAACACGACGTTCCCCCGTTGTGTCCGGTTGCGCATACAGCGCACGTAGTCCTCACGCTGCGTTACGATGACGATCTGCCTGCACCGCGGATCAGCTTCGAAAATGCTCATCGTCTTTTCCAATACGTTCTTTCCGTCCGCAAAGGTGTAGAACACCTTGTTGTAGCCAAGATTCATCCTGCGCCCCTGTCCGGCAGCCACAATTAACGCTGAATATTCCATCCTTTTCCCTCTTTTTCGTCCTTTTGGTAGTGCTTATTTTATCACACCCCGTTCAGTCCGGCAATGGACCAAGCAGTTTTTCACAATACCTGACGCATTTTTACGCAATTCAGCCGGCGGATTTCTTAAAACGCTTCGTCAAATAAGAGCGGATTTGACGATCGATCTTTTCCGGATCTTCCCCTTCGATATCAAACGGCGTGTCCTCGCCCAGCTCAAAGGCCAGCTGCGGCATTTGGCGGGTGATTTCCTGAAGCCGCCGGCGCGCCAGCGTTTCCATTTCCGCACTGTCCAGCGTCCGGAAATCCAAAATCGCATCGGCGATTTCATCCCAGCCCTCATTCTCCATTTTCACAGAAACGGCCTGGAATCCAAGTCCGGATACTGTCCGGCTTTGTTCCGTGTCCAGCAGAATCAGACAATGCCGTAAATCCACCTTCCGCCCGGCTTCTTCCTCGATCAGTCCCTGCTCGATGCCCTTGCGTAAAATAGCCGCGCATTCCGGCCGGGCAGCGTCCAGATTGCGGATAAACAACAACGAGTAGGGAGAACGCCGCAATTTTTCCAGCCACAACGAATACTGTTGATCTTGACCATGCACGAACCGATAACCCGCCTGACTGTCTTGATAATCCATCATATCCACTTCAATCCGCCGGTCGTTCTGCCCGAAGTACAGCTGTGCCAGCACCTTTGCCAGCCGCTGCTTCAAAGAAACCTGTTTGCCGCAAAGCAGCCACACCCCCAAAGGCCGGTCCTGCACAACCCCCAGCTCCATCCACTGCAGCTGTTGATCGATCTGCGTCAGAATCTCTTCCTGACCGATCAGTTCCCTGCGCAGCCGCTGCATCACACGATCCTTTCGGCAACGGTCCTGCAGCGGCACGTCGGTCAGCTGCTCCAGAATCTGATCGACATCCCGCTGCGCGACTGTGCTGCGATGATCCATCCGCGCGCTGGCGCAAGCCAGATCGATGACGTCCAGCGCCTTGTCCGGCAGCTTGCGTGAAGGCATGAAATACTGCGTGCTTTCCATCAGCGGACCGACCAGCTCCATGGGAAACTGGATCTGATGATGCTGCTCATATTCCGGAATCTTCGCCTCGATCATCCGCCGGGCAGAATCCAGATCCGGTTCCTCAATCATGACCGGCTGGAAGCGCCGCTGCAAAGCCCGGTCCTTTTCAATAAATTTGAGATATTCATCATACGTCGTCGCGCCGATGCAGCGGATTTCCCCGCGGGCCAAGACTGGTTTCAGCACCCCGGCCACGTCGATTGAACCTTCCGCTTTACCCGCACCGATGATCTGATGGATTTCATCAATAAAAAGAATGACCTGGGGGAACTGCCGCAGGGCATCCAGAATTTTCTGAATCTTTTCCTCAAACTCGCCGCGGTACTTGGTCCCCGCTACCAGACCGTTGACGCTGAGTTCAAAGATGACGCTGCCGCGCAGGCAGTCAGGAACCTCTCCCTGATCAATACTTTTAGCCAGCTGTTCCACCAGCGCCGTCTTCCCCACGCCCGGATCGCCCAAAAGCAGCGGATTGGCCTTTTCTTTCCGGCACAGAATCCGGATGATCGAATTCATCTGCGCCTGCCGTTCAACGATATTGGAAGGCCGGTTTGCCATCCACTGGTTCAGGTTGCGCAGCTCCCGGATCGAATTCAGACTATCAATATCCTGCCGGTTCAGCTCCACGATCAATCCGGCGATATCCACATCATACCGCCTTAACAGCTCCGAGGCGACGTTATTGGGCGTTTCCAGCAGCGTCCGCGTCAGCATTTTCAGCGTGATGACCGGCGGTGTCGAACGAGCCGCTTCAACCAGACATTTCTCCAGAATTTCCTGAACGGTCTGCGTGTACTCGGTCTGCCGTGTTTCTTCCTCGTTAAAACCGAACAGCACCTGAATATCCTCTTTCAGCTGTTCGGCGGTAATCCCGCGTTCGCTCAGCAGTTTCTGCAATGCAGAATGATCTGTCTGCAGAATGCCGATCAATAAATGCTCCGTTCCGATGAAGGTGTTTTTCATCTGCCGCGCCACTGTGCGGGCGGACTGGATCGCCTTCTGAGCCTGAGGATCAAAATTGGTTTTCATCCTCGCGATTCCTCCTTCCAAACCGTTGAACTTCCCAGTTCAAGTTCAGTGATAGTATTGCCCCGGGTCAAGATCACTACACCGCGGCTGTCTGTTCCAATTTTTAGGATTTCCTCCTGGCGTCTTCAACATGCTTCATTTCAGTTTATCCGCCAAGAGAGAAACTTATGCCCGGATCTTTTGCCTTCCCGCCTTCCGGAGGACCAATGAATTATGAAAATGAAATGAAACCTGGTAAGCTTACCTCACTTTTTTTCGAAGAAATTATGAAAATCGTTCCAATCGCGATTTCTTTATGACTTCTGGACAAAAACATTTTATAATGGAAGCAATGGCCCGTAAACGGCAGAGGCGAAGCGAGGTGAAAACATGATCGTTACCACGAAAACCGGGGATCAGGGAACAACTGAAATTCAGGGGGGACGGATTTCCAAAGCGGATCCGTTAATTGAAGTCCTGGGCGATCTGGACGAGCTGAGCGCCGAATGTCTGGTGCTAGCCAGCGGATTTTCCGGATACCGGAAATCAATGAAGCAGATCGTAACCCAGCTCAGCGCCGCCAGCGCGATGCTGAGCGGTTATGGCGAAGCCGATCTGGGGCGTTTTATCCGGATGCTGGAAATTGAAATTGAATCCAATGTCAAAGCGGCCGGCGAATTCAGATTTCATTATCCATTCGACAATCCCGAGAGCGCGGCGCTTAACCGCCTGCGGGCAATCAGCCGGCGGGTTGAGCGGCATTGGTGGAAGCTGCAGGAAACTCGAAAGACCGATCCGTCCCTGGGCGTCTATTTGAACCGGATCAGCGATTATTTTTATGCGCTGCAGATTCAGAGTGCGGCAGGTTCGGAAATTTAAATATAGGAGGAAGCATTTAGATTATGGGATATCGCAAGGAAACAATCGTTAAACTCAATCAGGACATCCGGGAATTTTTTCCGTATTTAACTGAAATCCAACCGGAGGATCATACGATTCACGCCGGTGTTTCACGGCTGGTCATGCTTGACCGCTATGCCCAGAAGGATCGGGAGCTCAGAACGCTGGGCGTCGGCGACATCGTATTGACCGTCATTAAAGAGGATCCGAAATATCCGGCCCGGGGTGTCGGCGTCGTCAAAGCGATCGACTGGGAAAAAGAGAGCGTAACGATCGAAATTGAAGAAGAATTCCGCGGTACACTGGAAGACGAGCAGGAATCGATCACCGGGATAATCCGCCGGCCGTTCGCGGAAATCGACAAGCCGATGGAAATCTACTATGAACAGATCGCCCGCCGTGTCGGCACCGCGCTGGCCGAGCCGGAGACCGATGTGGCTCAGCGGGAAAAATACGCCGGATTATTTACCGAGCAGTTAAAGAAGCTCAACGTTATTCCGGCCGGACGGGTTTTGTTCGGTGCGGGCAGCGGCACGCAGGTCACTTACTTCAACTGCTTCGTCATGCCGTTTGTCGAGGATTCCCGCGGCGGCATTGCGGAACATCGCAAGGAAGTCATGGAAATCATGTCGCGCGGAGGCGGCGTCGGCACCAATGGATCGACGTTGCGGCCTAAGCATGCCCCGGCCAAAGGCGTCGGCGGACGCAGCAGCGGCGCGGTCAGCTGGCTGAACGACATCGCCAACCTGACCAACCTGGTCGAACAGGGCGGCTCGCGGCGCGGTGCGCAAATGATTATGTTAGCGGACTGGCATCCGGATATCATCGAGTTCATCATTTCTAAAATGCAGAATCCGCGGGTCCTGAAATGGCTGAGTGAAAATAATAAGGACGAACAGGTCCGCGAGCTGGCCCAGCGCAAGTTGAAATTCATCCCGCTTTCGCGGCTGGAACGACAGATGCTGGAAACCCTGATCGAAAATAAGAACACGCCGGCGGACGTGCTGGACTATGCTCAGCAAACGCTGCTGGAAGGCGGCCGGCTGGAGGGTCGTCAATCCGGAATTTTTAAGCGGCGCGAACATTTCCGTGACGCTGACCGACGAATTCATGGAGGCGGTCGAACGGGACGGCACCTTTGATCTGCGCTTCCCGGACATCGCCAATTATACTCCGCAGCAGAAAGAAGCCTACGACACCCATTGGCATAAGATCGGCGACGTCCGCGAATGGGAGGCCCTGGGGTATCCGATCAAGACCTACCGCACGATCCGCGCCCGCGATCTGTGGGATCTGATCTGCTTCTGCGCGACCTATTCCGCGGAACCGGGGATCTTCTTCATTGACAACGCGAATAAGATGACCAACGCCAAAGCCTACGGTCAGAAAGTCGTCGCGACCAATCCGTGCGGGGAACAGCCGCTCGCGCCGTATTCCGTCTGCAATCTCGCCGCCGTCAACCTCGCTAACTTTGTCGACAAGAAAGACGGCCGGATTCTCTTTGATGAATTGGCAGAAACCGTTGCGCTGACCGTCCGGATGCAGGACAACGTCATCAACAGTACGCCGTATTTCCTCAAGGCCAACGAAGATCAGGCCCTGGGCGAACGGCGCGTCGGCCTGGGCGTCATGGGTCTGCACGACATGTTAATCTGGAACCGCAAGCGCTACGGATCGCCGGAAGCGTTGGAAACTATCGATCAGGTGTTCCACTGCATCGCCCGCGCGGCCTATCAGACCTCCGTCGAGCTGGCAAAGGAAAAAGGCAGCTTCCCATTCTTTACCAGTGGCGAAGCGTTTATCAACACCGGCTACATGAAGCAGATGGATGAGGATATCCGCCAGGACGTCCTGAAATACGGCATCCGGAATTCTCATCTGTTAACGATCGCTCCGACCGGATCCACCGGCACCATGGTCGGCGTATCCACAGGTCTGGAACCGTACTTCAGCTTCTCCTATTTCCGTTCCGGCCGGCTGGGCAAATTCATTGAGGTCAACGCCGCAATTGTCGATCAGTGGCTGGCGCTCAACCCGGGCTACACCCGCGACACGCTGCCGGAGTTCTTCGTCAGCGCGATGGAACTGACGCCGGAAGAACATGCCGATACCCAATGCGCGATTCAGCGCTGGATTGATTCCTCCATTTCCAAAACCGTCAACGCCCCGCGCGGCTTCTCCGTCCGCCAGGTTCAGCACATCTATGAACGGCTGTATGCGGGGGGCGCGAAAGGCGGCACCGTGTACGTCGACGGTTCGCGTGATTCCCAGGTGTTGACGTTAAGCAACGAAGAAGAAAACAGCTGGGATCAGATGGATATCGAACGCGACTTCGGCGTTCCGGTCAAAAAGACGCAGGAAGCGGAAAAGAAAACCGATCTGCGTGCAGACCGGCAGGACCGCAACATCGGCGTGGAAGTCGGCGACATCTGCCCGATCTGCCTGGAAGGCATCGTCGAGGAAATCGGCGGCTGCAACACCTGCACCAACTGCAACGCGCAACTGAAATGCGGCTTGTAGAGAAAAGCCAACGATCGTCAAATTTGAACAATAAGAAAGGATTGCGTTTGGGGATGAGATCATCGCCATAAAGCAATCCTTTTTGTTTATTCGGCAAGAAACGGAAGCAGCTGGTCCAGCGCGGCTTCCCAGATCTTTTGATCGTGTTCCCAATCTCCGGTCATGGCGGAATCGTAATATTTCAGCTCCCCCAGATAAAAGAGATCGCCGTGTTTGACATGAAACTGACCGCGGATTGTTTTTCCTTCCTGATGATATTCCAGGATCGCCGCCGTTGAGCCGAGCATGCCCAGCTGTCGTTCAGGGCCCAGCCAGGTGATCATTTTTGACAGGGGCATCACCGAACTCAAATCACGGTCGCTGACGTAAAGCTCCAATGAGATCCCGCGGCCAAGCGGACTATTCCCCTTGCCTTCATACAAAAGACCAATCGGTACCGGTGTTTCTGTAAAATGGGCAGCGTAGCCGATCGTAAAGCACTCGCCCCGGAAATCCACCTCCGCGACGGCCGGGGCGATTTCACGGTTGAGTTCATCGCGGAACAACTCGTTGATCAAAGTGATGTCGAGATCCACTTGTTCGCTCAGCTGTTCGCGCGTCATCGTCACCGGCGTCAGCGAATACGGCTGGTGACGCAGTGTTTTAAACGTCCAGAAGCCTGCGCCTGACAGGATCATCAGCACGATCAAGGTGATCTCTAATTTTTTCCATTTCATACGTCAACCTTCATTTCTTCGAAATTCGCAACATCCGGAAACCGGAAGAACAACATTCGAACTCCGCTGTGCTTTTTCGTATCCAGCTGATCCAGGATGATTTTCTACAACGACCAATCTGACAGATCCATCGTGGTCATCGGCTGATCCGTACGAACGCTTACGTTAATTTCCATGCTGAAATTCATTTCTGTACCTTCGACATCGCCGGTCGCGTCCACGACGATCAATCCGCCGTTCATCTGATAATCCTTTGACACCTGAAAGCTCATCTTCCATTCGTTTAAAGTCACCGTCTGATCGATCATTTCAAATTGCTGCTTCAATTCCTGCAGGGCCTCCAGATCAGGTTCCGCATCCCCTAAAGCACCTAACAGATCCGCCAGCTCGGCAAAGCTTTGCGCTTCATAGACCAGCTCATAACCCGTTCCGGTTTTATTCACGGAAAAGGCGTTGACCATCTTCTCCAGATTCACGTTCTGCTGAAGCTCCTGAGCCGTTTCCGGCGTATAGGCATACGGTTGGCTGCTGCGTTCTCCATTCACTTCGCTGTACATCACCTGATCCTGAACACAGTATTTCATCTCCATGGACTGCCCCATAAATGAGGTTGAAAAACTAAAATAAACGACAGGTTCACCCTGTTTCTCTGCCGGCTGCGTCTGAATTACAAGATCCATCGGAAATTCCAGCGACACTCCCTGCGCAGTCATCTTCATCTGACCCTTCATGGTCACGGATTGAACCGCCTCGCTTTGCATTTGTTTCGCCTGGACTTTTGCCATAATCTCAGACGCGCTTTCTGTTTTAGCACAGCCGCTGAGAGCCAGGCAAAGCCAGACTGCCAGCCAAAGAATCCTGCTTTTTTTCATTTTTCTCATTTTCTGTTCCTTCCTCCCCTTGATCCTCTGTGATTGCAAGCTCCCTGCCTCAGATCCTTCAAGGTCTTCTTTACTTAAAGGATAGCATATTCTTACCTTAATTCCGATATCGAATTGTTCGGTAAAATGGAAAAATTCTGAAATTAGCAAAGAAAACTTTCTCTATTCTAAAGCGTTGCTTAAAAATCAAAATAAAAGCAACGCAAAGAACGTCGCTTTATTAACAATATTGCTTTCCTGGATTCGGCTTAAGCGTGAATCTGTTCATGCTCGACCGCCCGGAAGAAGCGGAAGAACAGCGTGATCGTGACCAGGACCGAGATCGTATCAGCGATCGGTTCCGCCACGAAGACCGCAAACACCTTATTCTCAATGAAATTCGGCAGAATATAAATCAGCGGAATCAACAGGATAATCTTCCGCAATAACGCCAGAAAAGTTGAAATCTTGGCGTTGCCCAGCGCGATGAACGTCTGTTGGCAAGCCAGCTGTGCACCCATTAAGAATACCGCCGCGATATAAATCC
>NZ_GG657552.1:337618-339585 GCF_000157995.1 Holdemania filiformis DSM 12042 | reverse complement strand
CGCTGGTGAAGATCGCCGCGAACATCTGCGGGAACAACATGCACAGCGCCCACATCGCCGTCGCGTAAACAAGGCAGCTCGCCAATAACAGATGGAACGCTTTCTTCACGCGGTCGATATTCCCCGCGCCGTAATTGAAGCTGATGATCGGCTGCGCGCCCTGGGTTAAGCCCTGCAGCGGCAGCATTGAGAACTGCATGACGCTGGACAGGATCGTCATCGCGCCGACCGCCAGATCGCCGCCGTATTTCAGCAGGGAGGAATTAAAGCACAGCACCAACAAACTTTCCGTCGACTGCATAATAAACGGCGCAACGCCCAGCGCCAGAGCCGGGAACAGGATCTTGGCGTCGATGTTGAAATATTTCGGATGCAGCTTGAGCTGACTCTTCTTTCCGCTTAAAAACTGCAGCACCCAGACCGTCGAAACCGCCTGCGACAGCACTGTCGCCAACGCCGCTCCGCGCACGCCCATGTTGAAGCCGAAGATCAGGATCGGATCGAGCACAATGTTGGTAATTGCGCCGATGATGACCGTTAACATACTGATGCGGGAGAACCCCTGGGCGGAAATGAATGCGTTCATGCCCAGCGTCAGCTGAACAAAAATCGTGCCCGCGGCATAGATCATCATGTACGCCTTCGCGTAAACGATCGTGTTTTCACTGGCCCCGAACATCATTAACAGCGGCTCGCAGAAAATCATCGTGACCGCCGTCAGAACGACGGAAGTGATGACCAGCGCGGTGAAGCAGTTGCCTAAAATCTTGTTGGCCTGTTCGTTATCGCCCTTGCCCATCATGATGGAAGCCCGCGGGGCGCCGCCCATGCTGACGAGCGCCGCAAACGCGGAAATAATCATGATTAAGGGAAACGCGACGCCGACGCCGGTTAACGCCGACGCCCCCGAGCCTGGAATATGGCCGATGTACATCCGGTCGACCATGTTGTAGAGTGCGTTTACGACCTGAGAAGTGATCGCCGGCACCGCTAACGCAAAGAATAAGCGTCCGACACGGTCCTTCCCTAAATTTGTTTCTTTCGATTGAATCATAGTTAATCCCCTTTCCGATTGGTCATCGCTTCGATGTTGGCGTAAATCTGATGCTGAACCCGGGTATACACCGCCAGTTCTTCTTCCGAGATACCGCGGGTCACGGTTTGTGAGAAATGATCCATACTGACACGCATCTGACCGATTACCGGAGCCGCTTTCTGCGTCAGCCGCAGATGCAGGATCCGGTGATCCTTCGCATCTTCCTCACTGGTCAGGTAACCGCGGCGCACCAGTGCGTCCACGCTGCGGCAGACTAAGCCTTTGGAGACGCCCAGGGTCACGGTCAGTTCCTTGGCTGTGTTGATCGACGGATTGTTCGACAGAAAGATCAGAACGTTCATTTCATTGGGCGAAAACGCTTCGCCGGCAGCGGAATGAGCGCAGAAGCGGCTGTACGCCTCGCGCAGACGGGCATAGCCTTTCAGCATCTGTTCCACGTTGGAGATGGGTATCCGTATCTTACTCATCGACGTTTTTCCTCCTCGATTAGTTTACTTGTATACGATCATTCCTAAGTATACTCCGGATCAGCCGCAAGTCAAGCTCTCTTTTCCCCTATCTCTATTCTTTTCCTGACCGGCTGGTTCCTATCCCGGCCAATTCATTTGCCTTCGATATAAAAGAGGAACTTACAGCGGAATTGACAGGCTTGCTTTCTGCATGACAGAAAGAAAAACGGCGGTCTGCGCGAGTCCCGCCGTTTCTGAATCAGAAGGAAATAATAAAATAAGTGCTGTCTGCGTTATAAATACCGGGCCGTAGCGCTTTCCCCCTGCGCTTTTAAAGCCTGCGGAGTCCCGGCAAACATCAGCTGGCCGCCTTGATCGCCGCCCTGCGGCCCCAGGTCGATCACCCAGTCGCAGGCCCGGATCAGCTGCGGGTTGTGTTCCACAACAATCACGGTATGACC
>NZ_GG657552.1:315290-337359 GCF_000157995.1 Holdemania filiformis DSM 12042 | reverse complement strand
GCATCCCGCAAGCGCAGAAGCAGCTTCAGGAAGTGTCCGATATCCGCCGGATGCAGACCGGTCGTCGGCTCATCCATTAAATACAGCTGGTTCTTCCCGCCGTGATTTTCAATCAATTCCGCTGCCAGCTTCAAGCGCTGTGCTTCTCCGCCGGATAGCGTCGTCAGCGGCTGCCCCAGCGGCAGATAGCCTAAGCCCGCTTCCCTCAGCACCTCCAGCATCCGGATCAATTTAGTCTGTCCGGCAAAGAATTCCACGGCTTCTTCCACCGTCAGATCCAAGACTTCCTTGATCGAACGGCCGTTGTATTTGACGTTCAGCACGGTTTCGTTAAAACGCTGGCCATGACAAACCGGACAGACGACTTCAACGTTGGCAAAAAACAACATGTTGTTCTCCACAAACCCCATGCCCTGGCAGTTTTCACACCGGCCGCCCGGCGTGTTGAATGAAAAATGAGAAGCCGGACAATGCGCAGCACGGGCCGCCTCGGTCTTCGCAAAGAGATTGCGGATCAGTGTATAAAGACCGCTGTACGTCGCAACATTGGAGCGCTTCATCCGCGTGATCGCGGCTTGTTCGATCGTTACCACTCGTTCAAATTGTTCCAATCCCGCAATTTCAGCACCGCCGTGGCGATCCGCAAGCACCTCGAATACCAGGGTGGATTTTCCTGATCCGGAAGGCCCGGTTACCGCGGTCAGGCACCCGGTTGGAAAAGCGGCGGTAAAATGCCGCAGATTATACTGACTGGCATTTTTGATGGTGATCCAGCCCTGCGCGGTTTTCGGCTGCGAAGTGATTTTCGCCGGTTCAGCAAGCCAAAGCCCGGTCAGGGACGCCGGATCAGACTGAAGCTGCTCAGGTGTTTCACAGGCGATGAGATTCCCGCCATGAATACCGGCTCCCGGCCCGAATTCGACCAGGTAATCCGCAGCCCGCATCACATCCGGATCATGTTCGATGACCAGCACGGTGTTCCCCAAATCACGCAGATGTTTCAGAATGGCGATCAGCCCCTCGGTATCCTGAGGATGCAGGCCGGCCGTCGGTTCGTCCAACATGATCAAAAGGCCGGACATTTCCAGATCCAGTGCCGCCGCCAGCCGCAGCCGCTGACTTTCCCCGCCGGAAAGCGTGATGATTTGCCGGTCAAGCGTCAGATAGCCCAGACCGACCCGGATCAGCCGGTTCAGCTTCGTCCGGATATCGCGCAGATAATCCTCGGCCAGACGGCGCGCCTCGCCGGTCAGCGTGGAGTCCAGCGCCTCAATCCAGCTCTGCAGGCGGATTAAGGAAAGACCGGATAATTCCGGCAGCCGGGTTCCCTTCACCGTCACCTGAGCGCTCAACGGATTCAGACGTTCGCCATGACAGGCCGGGCAGTCCACGACCTGAAAATATGTGTCCAGCGCGCAAGCCTGTCCCCCTTTTTCTGCCCAGCGCCGCCGCAGATTGACCATCACACCTTCAAACTTTCCTGAATCCGCCGATTCCGGCAGGCCGTTCTTTGACAGCGCGGATGAGAACTGCGGACTACCGCCGCCTTCCAATAGTAAAATTCGCTGGGGCTCGGTGAATTGACAAACCGGCACATGCCGCGGTTCATCCAAGCCACAAGCGCGGCAGGCGGCGTAATACAGCGATATTTCATATTCGCCATACCGTTTTTCCCAGAAGCGGACGGCGCCTTCCTCTAAAGAAAGCGCCGGATCCAGGATCCGGTCTTCATCGACTGTATGAATTTTCCCCAATCCCTCGCAAACCGGGCAGGCGCCTTCTTTCGTATTGAACGAGAAATCAGTGCGGGTCAATTTATCCATCCGTTCACCGCAATGGGAACAGCGCATGAAAACATGAAAATCCCCGCCGTGCTTTTCCGTTTCTTCCTTGCAGGCCGCCGCGTCGATCACCGCGCCGCAATGCGGACAGGTTCGTCTGTGCAATTTCTCATAGAGCATCCGAAGATCCGTATAAATATCGCTTTGCGTCCCCACCGTGGAGCGCGGGTTCTTATTGGCCATGGACTGGGTGATCACGATCGCCGGACTCGCCCCGCGGACTTTGTCGACCTTCGGTTTGGGAATTCCCTGCATTCCCATGGCTTCCAGATATTGACGCTGACATTCGTTGAACAAGACGTCGATCAGAAACGTCGACTTGCCGGAACCCGACACCCCGGTCAGAACGATCAATTTCTCCTTCGGCAGCGTCAGCGATACGTTTCTCAAATTCCCCTCATGCGCGTTAACGATTTCTATTTTGTGCATAACTCACCCGCTTTCTATCCTGCTCTGATTCTAAATTTCGGGTTCTCTTTGTCCTTTCTCATGGCTGCGGAATTTCGATGTCGATCAACGGACGAATCTTATTGATGATGAGCGGATCCGTAACGTCCAGCAGCACAACTTCATCCGAAGGTTCGTGCGGGATCAGCACGTCCGCGATATGAAACATAAACAGGCGGTCGCCGATGGTACCGAAAACTTCCTGATCGATTTGATAGATCTGATCGACCTGCCAGGCCCCGGCATCTAACGGTACCGCGTAATCCAAAATGTTGTCTTCCGTGATTTCAATCTCCGTCAGCCGGATGCAGTGATAAAAACAACCGACAAATTGCAGGAGCCGCTGCCAGTCCATCATTTCCTCAGTCAGAACTTGTTGTCTTCGAATGGGATCGCGGATGATCTGAATTGACATTGAAAAATGGATTTCCTGTGAGTTGATGGAAGCTAGTCCTTGTTTCTTTAAAATCTCATCCGCTTCGCTCAGCTCGTTGATTTCGCATTGATAAAATTGATCCCCATGCACGATTCCGTCTTCCTCATAAATCGTCAGAGTATTTTCTTCATTGCGCAGACAGCCGTCGAGAAATGAAGGCAGCTCCAGCACGACCGGCGGAGGAGTCTGCGGATCCGGCTCCAACAGCTGCGGAAAGAAAATGTCCAGGTTTTGAAAGAAGATACTCAAAGCTACAATCGCGATCAGAACCGCGGCGATCACTCCGGTTGAAACCGACCGCCCCCGCTCCCCGTTCATTGTCCGACCGTCTGCGGATCGCGGCCGACAACACGCCGGTAATCGTCAGGATCCGTCGCGCCTTCCGTATTCAGAAGCAGCACGACGGAATGTTCATCCAATCCTAACGCCTGCTTCATCGCTTCATACTGGCGATCCTGGCACAAGCTTAACAGAAGTCCCAGTCCGACAGCCCCGGATTCGCCCGCGACAATCGCGGTATCTCCGGCCAGCGGATCAGCGTACTGCCGCATTCCAGCCTCCGTGACTTCATCCGCGCAGGCGAAGTAAAACGCCGCGTAATCGCGCAGCACCGGAAAGAGATCCGGATTGACTTCCCCGCAGTTCAGCCCGGCCATGATCGTCGGCGTGATACCGGCTTTCGAGACCAGCTTTCCCTGCGGACAGGAAGCGAAGACACAGGCGGAGTCTGTCGCTTCGATGATCGAGGCGACCGGCATTTCCGCTTTTAACGTATCCGCCAGCCAGCCCAGCACGCCCCCGGCCATCGACCCGACCCCGGCCTGTAAAAAGACATGCGTCGGCTTGGCGAGCGCCTGTTCCTCAATCTGTTGAACAACCTCGCGGATCATCGTCGTATAGCCCAGCACGATGTTCTGGGGAATTTCATGATAATCCTCCAGCACGGTGTCCTGCACTAAAACATAGCCGTTGCGCTGTGCGTAATCGCGCGTCCAGCGCACGGTATCGTCATAACCCCATTCGGTCACGGTGACTTTGGCGTTGCCCAGCGCCTCGATCGCCTGCACGCGGCTGGCGACCGTGCCTTTAGGCATAAAGATTTCTGACCGGCAGCCGACCTGCAGTGCGGCCCACGCTACGCCTTTACCATGATTGCCGTCGGTCGTCGTCACGAAGACCGGCTGGGTGTGAGGATGTTGCTCAAGATATCGATGCACCGCATAGCTCGCGCCCAGAGCCTTGAAAGCGTTCAGACCGAAACGATGGGATTCGTCTTTCACTAAAATCGCCTGAATCCCCAGTTTTTCCGCCAGCTTTGACAAATTGATCAGCGGCGTCGGGGCGTATTGCTTCAACGTCTGATGAAAGGCCTCGACCTGTCGGTATTGTTCTGAATTGAACATGGCCGGCAGCGGTCCCCGCGCCAATTTCCCCTTTGCCATTTGAATTTTATCCATGTGTTTTCTCCTTTTTCCGTTCTTCCAGTTTATGCCGCTTCGCCTTTCAGCTTCATCAGCTGCCATTGGCCGCCGCGGTACCGCAGCCAGATTAACAGCGTTCTTAGCAGCTGATCCGCGACCAGCGCGATCCAGGCGCCGTACAAGCCCCAATGCAGCTCGTACACCGTCAGCATCGCCAGCAGCGGGCGCACGATCAACGTTGTGACAAAGATAACCACGGCGGTAGTTTTCGTATCCCCCGCCCCGCGCAGGACACCGGCGAGGATAAACTGCGTAGCCTGAAACGGCTGGATCAGCGCCAGAAACATCAAGATCCGCGTACCCTGCTCAATGACTTCCGGCTCGTTGCTGTAAAGGGACACGATCGGACCGCCGATCACAAAGAAGATCAGCGCCAGCACCAGCGAAAAACCAATCCCGATCTGTTGGCTGACCTTGCCGTAATGGTGCGCCATATCGGTTCGTTTTTTCCCTAACGACTGGCCGACCAGCGATGTCGAGGACACCGCGAAGCCCTGACCGATCATAAAGGAAAGCGCCTGGATGTTCATACAGACGTTATGCGTCGCAAACGCGACCGTGCCTAATGAAGCGACAGTCTTGGAATACAGGATCACGCCAAAGCGCATAAACAGCTGCTCGACCATCGCCGGCAGACCGATCGCAAAAATATTCGTGAGGATTTCCCGATCAGGCTTAAACTTTTCACGCAGATTGAATTCGAGATAGCCGCCTTTTTTCATCAACGCCCAGCCCGCCATGAAGAAGGCCGCCGTCTGGCCGATCACCGTCGCTAACGACGCGCCGGCAACGCCCATCTTGGGAAAACCGAGATTCCCGTAAATTAAGATCCAGTTAAGAATGATATTGATCACGTTGGCCGCGACGTTGTATTTCATCGCTGTCTTGGAATCACCGACGCCGCGCAGTACCGCTGTGATCGTGGTGGTCAGCGCCATCAGCACAAAGCCGGCCATTTGAATTTGTAAGTAAACCGTACCGTTGGTCAAGCTTAGTTCTTCCGTAGCCCCCATAAACCGGACCATCGTTTCCGAAAAGAGAAAGCCGACAACCGAAGCGGCAATGGACATCACCAGCGTCAGCATGAGCGCCTGCCGCACCGCTTCATTCGCCTTTGCCGGCTGCTCCGCGCCTTTGTAGCGGGCGACGAGCGCCGTCGCCCCGACGTTCATCGCCATGAACATTGTCATCATTAAAAATTTCGGCTGCGTCGTTAAGCCGACCGCCGTGATTGCCCACGCCCCCAGCTGACCGACCATCATCAGATCCGCCATCGACGTCAGCTGCGTCAGCGTCAGTTCGACAAACGATGGGCCGGCGATTCGAAGTACATCCTTCATCAACATGCCGCGCGTCAATCCCGGCGGCAGCGCCGTGTGTTTCTTTGATATTGCCAAGCTCTCGCCAGCTTCAACACGGTCTAAAGCCAGCTGTGCGTTTCCCCCTGCCATCTGTTCTGTCCTCCCCATTTTTATTTATTATACCATGAACTATCCTGTGCAGAAATCGCTTTCATTCAGAACCAAGGCTCAAGCCGCCGTCAAGCTGAAAAACAAAAAAGCAGACAGCACTGGGGGATTGTGCTGTCTGCCCTTAAAACACAGAGTTAAGATTGAGAATTTCGGCTTAGTACATGCCGCCGTCCGGCATTGCCGGAGCCGCCGGAGCGTTCTTTTCCGGTAATTCTGCGACCGCTGCTTCTGTCGTGATAAACAGTGCCGAGATGGATGCCGCGTTCAGCAGTGCGTTGCGGGTAACCTTCGTCGGATCTACGATTCCGGCTTCAAACATATCGACCCATTCGCCCTTCTTGGCGTCGAAGCCGACGTTCTTGCCTTCCGTCAGCTGACGGGAAACAATCTGATCACCGTCATAGCCGGCATTTTCCGCAATCTGATACAGCGGCTTCAGGATTGCCTCAAAGACAGCGCTGATGCCCTTCTGTTCATCCGGAGTTTCACCCTTCAGCTCATCGCGGTATTCACGATAGATTGAAGCCAAAGCCGCGCCGCCGCCGATAACGATGCCTTCAACGACTGCCGCTTTTGTCGCGTTCAAAGCATCTTCGATCCGCAGTTTCTTTTCCTTCATTTCACTTTCTGTCGCTGCGCCGACCTTGACGATCGCCACGCCCGTCGTCAGCTTCGCCAGCCGTTCGTTCAGACGCTTCTTATCGTATTCCTGAGTCGTGTTTTCAATCTGCAGCTTCAGTTCCGCGATCCGTTCGTTCAGTTTTTCCTTATCGCCGGTACCGCCGACAATCGTCGTGTCATCCTTCTTGACGACAACGCGGTTCGCATGACCAAGGTCTTCGATTTCGCCGTCTTTCAGCTCCATCGCCAGATCCTTGGCAAAATACTTCGCGCCGGTCACGATCGCGATATCTTCCAGCATTGCTTTCTGGTTGTCGCCGAAGCTTGGCGCTTTCGTGCAGACAACGTTGAACGTGCCGCGCAGTTTGTTCAGAACCAGCGTCGCAACAACTTCCTGATCGATATCGTCAGCGATGATCAGCAGCGGCTTGTTGGTCTGGACGATCTTTTCCAACAGCGGCAGGACTTCCTGGATCGTGTTGATCTTCTGATCGGTAACTAAGATATACGGGTTATCCAGCACCGCTTCGTTCTTTTCACGGTTGGATACCATGTACGGGCTGATGAAGCCCTTGTCATACTGTAAGCCTTCAACGGTTTCCAGCTCCGTTTCAAAACCGTTTGATTCGTCAACGGTGATAACACCCTCGCGGCCGACCTTTTCCATCGCCTGCGCAATGATTTCGCCGACTTCCTGAGAACCGGAAGAAATCGCGGCAACCTGAGCGATATCCTGGTTCGTTTCTACCTTATGCGTCTGTTCCAGCAGCTTGTCCGCAATGAACTTCGCCGCTTTTTCCATACCGCTTCTCATCAGGACCGGGTTGGTTCCCTTTTCCACGCTGCTCATGCCTTTGTGAATCATCGACTGCGCCAGCAGCGTCGCGGTCGTTGTGCCGTCGCCGGCGGTATCGTTGGTCTTGGAAGCAACTTCCAGCACCAGCTTCGCGCCCATGTTTTCAATCTTATCTTCGCAGTCAATTTCCTTTGCGATCGTTACGCCGTCGTTGGTGATTAACGGTGAACCATAGCTTCTTTCCAGAACGACATTGCGGCCTTTCGGACCCAGCGTGATCTTGACCGCATCGGCCAGTGTATCGACGCCCTTCATCATCGCCACGCGGGCATCTTTAGAAAAACGGACTTCCTTTGCCATATTCTCATTCCTCCTTTTAATGTTTGTTGTTATTCAATAACCGCCATGATCTTGGATTCCGGAACTAACAGATATTCCTGTCCGTCGATCTTGACTTCGGTTCCGCCGTACTTTTCATAAATGACGCGGTCGTTGACTTTGACGCAGCATTCGACATGCTTGCCGTCGACTTCATGGCCGTTATTGACTGCCAGAACCTTGCCTACGGTTGGTTTCTCAGTGTTTTTGTCCGTCAGGATAATTCCGCTGGCGGTTTTTTCTTCTGCCTTTTCTTTCTCTAAGAGCACAAAATCATTACATGGTCTAATCATCGTAATTCCTCCTTATCGCTCATTTTAGCACTCTTATCTCATCAGTGCTAGCACTTATTATTATAGTCTGCCAAGCTTCTTTGTCAACACTTCTTCGCGACTTTCTGCAAGAAATTCTGATTTTTTTCCCGGCTGCTTTATTCTAACGGTAAACAGGAGCGAATCCTTGGTGATTTTGACAGCCTGATCCAAACTCAGCTTTCTACCATGGAATTGAAGCGTTTAAAAATCACAATGACAGTCTTCGCTGGGCGTCCTCCTGGATTAGAGAAGGAGACCGGTTTAATTTCGAAAGCGGCCGGTCGAGGACGGCACGGGATATGATATAATAGGAAAAAACAGGAGGATAACAATGCTGAAAAGAAAATTTGGAAAAACTGGCATGGAGGTTTCCGCGGTAGGCATGGGAACCTGGAACATTGGCAATCAATGGGGTGAACTGGATGATCATCAAGTTTTAGATACGATCCTCGCCGCTTATCATAGCGGCATTACCGTCTTCGATACCGCCGACGCTTACGGCATTCCCGGAGGATGCTCGGAAGAACGGCTCGGCCGGGCGCTGGACGGAATCCGCGAAAATGTCGTGCTGATCTCAAAATTCGGCAATTGGGCCAAGCGTTTCGGCGGCGAAATGCAGTTTACCTGCGCCGATATCGTGATCGAAGCTTGCCACGCTTCTTTATTCCGTCTTCAGACGAACTATCTCGACGTTGCGCTGTGTCATCTCAATGATTTGAAGCCGGAGGAAGTGGATCCGTGGCTGGATGGCTTCGAGGAGCTGAAACGGCGCGGACAGGTGCGGCATTACGGCATCTCGACCGATCATCTGGACGTGCTGAAAGAATTCAACCGGCGCGGTACCTGCGAGGTGGTCGAGCTGGATTATTCGCTGATCAACAAGACACCGGAAACCAACGGCATGCTGGACTACTGCCTGGAAAACAACATCGGCGTGCTCGTGCGCGGACCGCTGGCACAGGGAATTTTATCCGGACACTACAACCGCGAAACACATTTCACCGACACCATCCGCACGCCGTTTAACGAAGGCGGCAGTGCGCGGGAAGTCTATCTGCAGAAAATGGACCGGCTGGACCGCGTAATCGAAGCGGCCGGGAAGGACAACCTGATCCAGACCAGTCTGCGCTATATCCTGTCTCATCCAGTTTGTCCGGTCGTCATTCCCGGCGCAAAATCACCGGCTCAGGCGAAGGCCAACGCGGAAGCCGGCAGCGCTTGTCTGGACGAGGCGCTGTATGCCAAGCTAAAATCGTGTTAAAACTCAAAAATCAACGCTCAGAAACCCGCTGACAAGAACCGGCGGGTTTTTATCTGAGTCTTGCTTTGCCATTCTGTCATCGATTGGGATGTTCTTTGATCGTTTCCCTGATACGTCCTTGTCTTCTTATTCATGATAGGGAATACCGTGATAACTTATTGTAACTTTCAATTATTGAAGCTTGATATCTATGGTAAATTACATTTAGTTGAACTCCTAAAGAGAATTTGCAGGCAAAATACCCGCATTTTTTTCACCTTTCTGTTAGTTTTAACTAATTTTCTGTTCACCCCAGCTTCTTTCCTCTGCGGCTGCGGGCAAAAATCAAGCCTCTGTTGGTTCACCGATTATGAAAGAGCGGCGAACCGACAGGGATTGAACCCTGCGGTCTGCGCCGCCCTTGTTTCTGTTATCATTTTCTCAAGCATTCAGGATTGATTCAGGCCGATGTGACGTCCTGACCCGTTTGTATTTCTAAAAAACTTTGTTTTCTCTGAATTCTCAGACTGCGCACTATTTCGCAGCCGCAGCCGCGCCGGCAATCCGGCCGGTCGTTGCGTACAGGCCCAATGAAGCGGCCAAAACATAATTCTCATTGTAGAAGTAACGGTTGCTCATTTCACCCGCAGCATACAGCCCCGGAATCGCTTCCTTGGCCTGGTTGAGCACCTGACCGGTTTCGCTGGTCAGAACGCCGCCCTGTGAACCAAACGTCGTCGGATAGAAAACAACGGCATAATATGGCGCGGTTTCCAGCGATGTCAGATTTTCTGCAGCTTTGCCGAAATCTTCGTCTTTCCCCGCAGCAACCTGTTCCTGGTAGCGGTCATAGGTTGCTTTTAAGGTTGCGGCGTCGACTTTCATGCCTTCGGCCAAAGCTTCGATCGTATCCGCTTTGACTACTGCGCCCGCAGTTGCGCCTTGTTCCAGGATCTTCGCGATCTCCGCGTCAGAAGAATCATAAATGTAGTAAAACGGTGCATTGCCATCCTGAATCATATCCGAACCCAAAGCGTCAAAGTAAACCGCGGCTTCGCTGGCAAACCGTTCACCCTTCGCATTTACACCCAGCTGCTTGTTTGTCGTCAGCTTCGATGCATCCGCCACCTGACTGGCCAACGCCGGGTCCACTGTCGTCGCGCAGATTGAAGTAAAGAACGAATCAAACGGCACGGCGCCCGCTTCCAGCGCCATCGTCAGGCCATCGCCGGTTGAGCCGGCCGCCGCGACAGAAATCGTTCCGGCTTTGTCGACCTTCGGCGAATATTGCTTTACCATTTCCGCGTTTGCGGAGATCCCGCCAGTCGCCAGAACAACGCTTGCGGTGTTGAACGTAATCACCTTGTCAGAGGTTTCCGCAACGATGCCGACGACCGCTCCCTGATCGTCCAGCACCAGTTTCTCACCCTTGCATTCCGTAATGACCTCAATGCCCTGAGCTTCGGCGATCTTGACCATCTCGTCGATCAAACCGCGTCCGCCTGCCGGATTGTGCGCTGTCGGATACGGTCCGAAGCCGGTGAAGGCTTCCCACGTCACGCCCTTTTCCTGCAGCCAGTCAACGGTTTCGCCGGTCTTGGATACAATAGCTTCCCACCGTTCCTCATCCGGATATCCCGATTCCTGCCCGGAATAGCTCATCCGCTCATCCCAGTATTTCCGGAAGGTTTCCAGCGAATCATCAAAGTCACTGTCGTCGTAAAGCTTGGAGTCGATACTGATTAAATACCCGCCCGCGATCGCGGTCGTTCCGCCGGTGGTCGCCTGTTTTTCAATGACGACGACATCTGCACCCGCTTCTTTCGCGCTGAGCGCCGCGGACATTCCGGTGATGCCTGAACCGACAACGACGACATCCGTTGAACGGCTTTCCTCCGTTTTGGCCTGAGGCGTTTTTTCTGTTGCGGCTTTGAGCTTTTCAACATCGCCGCCCGCCTGCACAACGCAGTCTTCAATGGCTTTCAAAATACCATCACTGGTCAATGTCGCTCCGGCGACGGTATCAACACCTAGGCTCTGACTTTCAACGACTGCGCCCGGGATTTTTTCAATCGCCGGATCACAGATACCCGCCGTTTCCGTATGTTCTTTGACCGTGATCGATTCGATCGCGCCGGCTGTAAAGGTCATCTCAACGGTGATCGGTCCGTTGCGCCCGTCGCCAACCCCCGTATAGGTTCCCGCCTTAAACAAGCTTTCGCCCTCTGCGGCCGGTGCTTTCGGCGTGGTAGAGCATCCTGCCAGACACAGCAGCGATGCCAGAAGCAGACAAATCAGCTTCTTCATTTCTTTTCCCTCCTTCACATGCATTCATGCATGTTTTCTTTATCACAATTATACATCTGTGCATAATTTTTAACAAGTCTAAAAGAAAACCCATCATTACGATCGGTTTTCAGGTTGATTTCTTTATAAAATTTATGCGTTATTCCCGTGCTTCCGTCCCATACCGCGCGGCAAAGATTTCGACAAACAGGCGGGCGTCCTGAGGCAGTGTCCGCCGCTTTAAAATCCAACCGGAGCTTTCCGTCTTGCGCAGCTCAGTAATTCCATAGACGTAAATATAAAGAAAACAAAGCATTTCTTCCAGATCGGCATCCGCGCGCAATTCTCCGATCTGCTGAGCCTGGCGGAATGCTTCTTTTTTCAGGGAATAGATCTTTTCCGAGTAATCCTGAATCGGAATCTCCGGTTCCCCCTGTCCCCCAAAACCGATCTTTTGCAGCAGTGACGGCGTGGAAGAACAGAAAATAATATCTCTTTCCAGCTTCTCAAAGATTGAACAAGGTTGTTCAAAGATTTCCTGGTATTGCCCGATAACCGTTTCCTTCTCCTGTTCTATAACCGTCTGATATAATTCTTTTTTGTTCTTAAAATAATAATAAAGCGGTCCGCGGGTTAATCCCGCTTCTTTTCCGATCGCTTCCAGATTGGTTCCGGCATATCCGTAACGTGAAAAATGTTCCCTGGCGATCGTCATAATTTTTTGCTTGGTTTGTTTTTCTGCGTTTCCCATAGTGATTCCCCTTTATGCGTTTATTATATCACTTTTACAGCGCTGCCTGCAGGCCGAGGATGTCTGCTGATCAATAATTCTTGTTTTTATTGAAGTCATTTTATGAAAATCAATGAACTCGCCAAAAATCACGGATTCCTATTTTGGAATACAAAAATTTTTGTTTATCGTTTATAATACAGGAAGCAGTATTCCGCTTTGATCAGAATCAGGGACTTGCCGAAGGCGAGGATGGAGACGGAAAACTGTAAGATTGCGGATATTCCGCACACGGAGGAAAAATGAAGAAAATTATTACTACTGTTCTGGCGTGTTTCTTGATCGCCGGCTGTTCCAGCACACCGAAAACCGAAAATGCGTCCTGCAGCTATACGCAGGAAGGCTTGATGACGGCTACTTATGATTTAAAGGCAGAAAACAATGAAATCACCGTTCTTTCTCTGAAGATGATTTATGACAAAGCGATGTTCGGCAACATTGACTTCGCAACGATCACGGAAGAAGAAAAAGCACAGATGATCGACGCCATCTTGTCCCAGTCGGGAATCTCGGAAGACATGAAGGGCGTGAAGACAACGGTTGAAATTCAAGACACGATCATCGCCACCATTGAAATGAACCTGAAAGAAGCCGATCCGGATACATTGAAGAATCTGGGCTTTGATTTTTCCAACACAGACATGAGCTTTGACAAGGTCGTTCAGGATATGAAGGATCAGGGCTTCGACTGTAAATAAACAGACGAATTCACAATTTAATAAAGCGGAGAAGGCCGCCCTTTGGGGAAGACTTTCTCCGTTTTTTTATAATAGAAAACAAAACGAGCAGGATCGGCGGATCAGGCCGGACTGCTCGTACTTGATTTGTTCTTATTCTGTCTGTGATGCTGTTTTCTGCCGGTGGTAAAGGGAAATCCAGCTTTTATGCCTCCCGAACTCTGCTTTCCGCCTGCTTTGTGAAGCCTTATCCGCGGGTAACCCAGATTGGCGAACACCAGGCGCAGTGATCGTCGATCTGTTCAACGCGCAGGTAATAGAAGTCTTCTTCCCCGCGCTCGCTGTCCTCTACGGTGAAGTCCATCGCACAGCCGCAGCCTTCCATCTCAACCAACACTTCGTTGTTCTTAATAATCTGAACCGTGCGGATCTCGTTGACCGCCAGCACGCTGACGTCCAATTTGACTGCTTCCCCGGCCGGGATCATGATTTCTTCACCCATGTGATGACTGCCGATCTTCAGCGAAGCCAGAATCCGGGCGCCGCTGGTGCCATACGTGAAGCGGTTGTAGATCGCGTTCCAGACGTTTTCGCTGGTCAGCGTCGGAACGAAGGCGCCCAAGATTCCGCCTTCGATGCCATGCTCCATCTGGTGCGAGTCAGAACCGGCGATAAAGCCCAAATGATAACCCCGGGCCAGCGCGTCCTGAGCGCAGTGGCGTTCAAATTTCATGATGTTCTTTGTGTACTTCGACTGGTTTTCAAATTTCTCATAGTCGGCGTGGCGCGAGAAAATTTCAACGACGCGCTGCACTTCCGGATCATGATAATCCCAGTCCGTCGCCGCGGATACCAGGCCCCAGTTGGCTGCCGGATGATGCGGAATGCACTGACCGCCGTCCTTCTTGATGCTCGCGAACAGAACTGTCGGGTTGTTGCCTTCCGGATCGGTACTGCGGTACAGACCGCCGGTGCTGGACGGATAATAAACGTTCTTGTGTCCGAAGTCATGCTTGTATTCGTTGGATGTCCATTCATAGGCCAACAGCACGGCGAAGTTCTTTTCTCCGTTGAACAGATTGCGCGTCGTGCGGTTCCATTCCCATTCGGAATCCGTCGCGATATCCGGATAATCGTCATGATCGGTCAGTGCGCAGAAATCCATGTTGGCGTCCTTGATCGCGTAGTGATAATATTGATCAATCTCGCCCAGCGCGTCGGACAGGTTGGACTGGCCGTGAATATCGCCGAAGGTCAGCGTCAGATTCTCATAGCCGTTCTTCTTCAGCCAGGCCGCGACTTCTTCTTCGCTGCGGCTGTCCAGCGCTTTTTCCGCCGGGATCGGCTGCACGAACTGATCGATCTTCTTCTCGATCTCTAAATCATAGAACTGCGGCAGGACGTCCAGCGCGACTTCGTTGTAGACGATCGACGCGTAACGGTGCATGTGGCCGTTCTTGTTGCCGAACTGCCAGATATAATGCAGAACATTGCTTTCATCCAGCGCGATATGCGGACGCACGGCGCACTGGCTGTCGTTGTAGGTAATGACGACCGGTTCCGACCAGACGCCTTCTAAATCACGCACGCGCACGATCGCGTTGTATTTTCCCCAGGTATAGGTGACCACCGTATAGCCCTGGGTGTTCGCCGTGATGTCGATGTTGTTGTACCAGTTGCGGTTTTCCGTCAGCACCGCGTAATGGGACGTGACAACCTGGCCGTCTTTTACTTCCACGTCGATCACGTTGTTGCTGAAATAACAGTGCTTGCCGTTTTCATACCAGGCGATCGTGACCTTCTGGCCGACCCGGGTCATGACCGGATGCGTGCTGTAAATCGCCGTCTGATTCAGCTTGACTTCCTCGCTCCACTGCCCGTCGATCTTAACGCGCACGACGACGTCATAGTTCACGCCGTTATACAGATCATAAGCGACAAAGCAATGGCCTTTGCCGTCATGATCAAAGCATGGACGATACGTCTTCACCGCCGTGTTGACCTTTTCCAGCGTCACTGTTTCGCCCAGCGTAGCGACGATCGTATCGCTGAAGCCGACGCCCTGACGGTTGTATACGACGACCGGATGGGTTCCGTCGTCTTTAACGGAAGGATAGAACAGTGCTTCGCCCTCGTCGATCACCTGGATCGCGCCGAACACACCGTCCTGGTATTCGCGGACGCACAGCTTCCACACGCCATTCTCAAATTCCGACCAGGCGGTGATCACGCGGTCGTTGAACGTATGCAGGCTTGGCCGCAGCGCTAAGCCTGAGCCGGAGATCTGGACCTCATTGTGCGGATGACGATCGATCATCTGCGCGAACCGGATCACCTCGGTGTGATCGAGATATTTTTCCCAGACCGCAAAGACTTCGTTCTTACTGTTGACCGTGACATCCGGGTACTGGCAGCTGCTCTGCCAGATATCCGTGATTTCAACGGACGTACTCTTGAAATGTTCCATAGTTCCTCCTTTATTCGTCTTCATATTTACCAACACCGGCAGGCGGCTGAATGTTCTTGACGCCAAACGCCAGAACCAGCAGGGTGACGATGTACGGGATCATTTGAACCAGCTGCGACGGAATGCCGTAGCCCTGGACATAAATCTGAACCGCGTCGCACAGCGCGAACAGTGAGCCGCATAACAGGACGTTCAGCGGATTGTAACGCGACAGGATAGCGATCGCAATTGCGATGTAGCCGCGGCTGGCGGACATATCGCGCACGAACATATTCAGGCTGTCGATCGACAGATACGCCCCGGCCAGACCGGCCAGCGCACCGCAGACCAACACGCCGATATACTTCATCCGCCGGACCGGAATACCCATACTGCTGGCAGCCTTCGGGTTTTCACCGACCATCCGCAAACGCAGGCCGAACGGCGTTTTAAATAAGATAAACCAGCTGGCGATGCACACGAGGATCGTGAAGATCAGCAGCACTGACTGGCGGCTGAAAATATCGCCGAGCACCGGAATATCCTTTAAGAACGTCAGCTTGGTGTTGACAGAAGCGACGGCTTCGGAATTGCCCTTGTTGCCCCAGATGATCTGCATCAGCAGCGTAGACGCCGCCGTGGCTAACAGATTCAGGCCGATGCCGCTGATGACCTGATTGACCTTATAGCGGATGCACAGAAGGCCGTGGCATAATCCGAAGATCATGCCGCCCAAGATCCCGCACAACAGACCGATCCAGGCGCTGCCGGAATAGAACGAACCGACGGCAGCCGTAAACGCGCCGGTCAGAATCATACTTTCAAGGCCCAGCGCCATGATGCCGCTGCGCACGGAATACACACCGCCCAGCGCCGCCAGAATCAGCGGGATGGACATGGAGAACATCGTGCTCAGAATGCCTGTGATATTATTCAGCATGGCTGCGTCCTCCCTTCTTCGGTTTGCGGTCCGCGCCGATCAAGGCCCGGATCAAAAGCGGCGCGGAAACAAAGATAACGACCAATGCCTGAATGACGCTGACAAACTCCGTCGGAATCTGGCTCATCATGTTCAGATACATCGCACCGGTTTTTAAAGCGCCGAAGATGATGCCCGCCAGAATGATGCCTAACGGTGAATCGCTGGCCAAGGCCGCGACGGAGATACCGCTGAAGCCGTATCCCGGCGAAAAGCCGCTGATGAAGCGCTTGCCGACGCTGGTGACATGCACCGCGCCGCACAGACCGGCCAGCGCGCCGCTGAACAGCATCGCTTTCATCATGACGCCGCCGACCTTGATGCCGGCCGTTTCCGCAGCCTTCATGTTTAAGCCGACCGCCCGGACTTCATAACCGAAGCGGGTCTTTTCCAGCACGAATTTCACGATCAGGGCCGCGAGCACCGCGATCACGATCGCCCAGGTCAGCTGATAACCCGGAATCATTTTGCCTAACAGCGCGCCGTCGACGATTTTATTCGTCTGTGCGACCGCCCCCTCGGCTTTTAACGGATAGTTGACTAAATAATCGCAGAAATTGATGATGATGAAATTGGTCATCGTCGTCGTAATAACTTCATTGGATCCGAACCGGACTTTCAGAAAGCCGATCAGCGCGCCGGCCAGACCGCCGCCGATCACGCCGCAGACCAGCGCCAGGAAAAGATGCAGGATGCCCGGCAGCGGCAGCGGCGTCATGCCGACCAACGCCGCAACCATCGCGCCCGTATACATCTGCCCTTCGACGCCGAGGTTGATCAGCGTCGCTTTCTTGCCGACCATAAACGCCAGACCCGTAAAGATCAGCGGCGTCGCCTGAATCAAGGTGTTGGTCAAGGAACGCACGGAACCGAGCGAGCCTTCGATAATGACAGAATAGGCGAAGATCGGATCATAGCCGCACAGCAGCATGATCACGCAGCTGACCAGAATCGCCAGGACGAAGGACACCAGCGAGATCACGATCGGACTGGTTTTCATCAGCCGGTTAGACAGCTTGCTCATGGTGCTCCTCCTTCCCTCCGGTCATCAACAGGCCCAGCGACAGCTCGTCGGTGTCCTCGGCCTGCTGAACGCTGACGATCCGGCCGTCGTAAATCACGGCGATCCGGTCGGACAGCGAGCGGACTTCATCGAGATCCGCTGAAATTAACAGAATCGCTTTACCCTCGTCGCGTAAGCGCAGCAGCTGATGGTGAATATACTCCATCGCGCCGACGTCGACTCCGCGGGTCGGCTGGGCAACGATCAGCACGTCCGGGTTCTGCTTGAACACCCGGGCGATAACCACCTTCTGCTGGTTGCCGCCGGAGAGCGAGGAAACAAGTTCGCGCGCATTCGGCGTCTTGATCATGTATTCGCCGACCGCTTCCTCGGCGTAGCTCTGAATATTCTTTTTCTGGAGCAGTCCCTGTTTGAGAAACTGCGGTTCGTCATGATAGCCTAAAATCAGATTGTCTTCAATCGACATTTCCGCGACTAAACCACGGCTCAGACGATCCTCCGGGATGTGTCCGATCTTATGCTTTAAGAAGGCGTGGGCATCTCCGCGAATCGCTTCCGTTCCCATCGTCATCGTGCCGGAATCGGCTTTGCGCAGACCGGTCAGGACTTCGATCAGTTCGGTCTGGCCGTTGCCTTCAATGCCGGCGACGCCGAGGATTTCGCCCTTGCGGATTGACAAGGAGATCCCTTTAAGCACCTGCACGCCGCGCTCGCTCAGCTGTAAATCCTGAATCCGGAAAAACTCCTCGCCCATGTTCGTATTTTCCCGGCGCACGTTCAGTTCAACGTCGCGGCCGACCATCATTTTAGCCAGATCGCTGGTTGTCACGTTGCCCAGAGGCAGGCCGGATTCGACCATTTTCCCATCGCGCAGAACGGAAATCCGGTCGGCGATCGCCAGCGTCTCCTTCAGCTTGTGCGTGATGATGATAATCGACTTGTTATCCTTTTTCAGATTCCGCATGATGACGAACAGTTCTTCGACTTCCTGCGGCGTAAGCACGGCCGTCGGTTCGTCCAGGATTAAAATATTGGCGCCGCGGTAGATCGCCTTGAGGATCTCAACGCGCTGCTGCTCGCCGACGGATAATTCCTGAACCTTGGCTTTGGCATTGATATTGAAGTGAAAGCGGTCGATCAGTGCCTGAATCTCCTGCTCGGCCTTCTTCTCGTCGATCAGCCAGCCTTTGCGCGGCTCGTGGTTGACGATGATATTTTCAGTAACGCTCATCACCGGGGAAAGCATGAAATGCTGGTGCACCATGCCGATCCCCAGCCGGATCGCGTCTTTCGGGCTCTTGATCTTGACCGGCTCGCCGTTAACACGGATTTCTCCCTCATCCGGCACAGTCATGCCGTAGAGGATTTTCATCAGCGTCGATTTGCCGGCTCCATTTTCTCCCAGCAGGGAATGAATCTCTCCCTGACCTAAAGAAAAGGAAACATGATCAACAGCTCGCACTAATGGATATTGCTTAACAATATCGATCATTTCTACACTGTTCATTGTTTCCTCCTTTTTCTTTTTACAAAATTAACTTGTTTTCAGCTTATTTTGTATACTGATTGGAAGATACCCAGCTGTCCAGTTCACCTTCTGTTTCACAGATGACCAGTTCGCCGCTCTGAATCTTGGCTTTGATATCCGCAATCGCCGCCGCGATATCTTCAGGGACTTCAACGTTGGAGAATTCATTGGAATAGCCGACCGCTTCTTCCTTTAAGCCGCTGATCTTAACGCCTTCGGTCCATGTGCCTTCAACTAAAGCCTTGACTTCATTGTAGACCATTTCGTTGACGTTGCGGATCGAGGTTGCCGGGATATAATCCGGTTCGATCGCGTTCTGGTTTCCGCCGACGCCGAACGCATAGCGGTCAGCTTCTTTCGCGGCATTGAAGACGCCCAGTCCGGAAGCTCCGGCAATGTGCTGGATGAAATCCGCGCCCTTGTTGTACATCGACATCGCGATGTTCTTTCCCTTATCGGAATCGTTGAAGCTGCCGACGGTTGCCGTCAGGACTTCGCATTCTGGATTGACATACTTTACGCCTGCTTCAAAGCCGACAACGCCGGAACGCAGATTCGGGTTGTCCATGCCCAGGATAACGCCGACAACGTTGTCCGCATTGGCTTTCGGCATCTCGGACAGCGTGCCTAAACCCGCGTAAACACCACACAGGAATGTCTGTTCCTGCCACTTTGTGGAAACCGCGCTGACATTCGGCAATTCGATTGACGAATCGATGATTGAGAATTTCTGATCCGGATAATCCGCCTGAACCGCGGTCAGCGCATCGTTCTGATCGGTCGCCAGACCGATGATTAAATCATAGACGCCGGCATCCGCAAACTGGCGGTAGCCTGCTTCAAAATCACTGGCTGATTCTGGTTCAACATACTGGAAATCAATTCCGAAATCGGCTTTAGCCTGGGTCAGACCGTCGTATGACATGTCGTTGAAGTTCTTATCGCCCAGTCCCCCGGTGGACAGAACGATCGCCACTTTCAGCTGCTTGTCGCCGGTATTGGCTGTGCCTCCGTTGTTGTCTGTGCCGCCTTGTTTGCCACCATTGCCTGAGCAGGCTGCCAGCGACAAAGTCAGCAGTGCGGCGGTACAGAGAAGTCCTAACTTTTTCATCTTTTCCCTCCTGGTAAGCATAACGCTTACAAATACAGTAGTTTTATATCATGGAAAAGCCTACAAAAAAAGTGACAAATGTCACTTTTGATATATTTCATATTATTCTTCACGTTTCTTTTGTAAGCGTTTTCTCTGGTCGCTGGTAATCGTCAGTGTGTTCCCTTCCTTACCAATCAGCCCCTCATTCTTGAACTGACTCAGAAGCCGGTAAACCGTCCGGCGGGAACAGCCCATAAAAGCGGCCAGTTCCCTCCCGCTTGATCTTGATGCGGATTACGTCGCCGCTGGGTTTCAACGCGTCGCACAGCCGCAGCAGATAGTCGATCAGCTTAATGTTCATCGAGTTGGTCGGATAGCGGGATTCATTGATCGAGGATTCATAAAACTGATTCGCCCAATAACAGATCAGATATTCTTTGAAGGGGTCACAGTCGGACAACAGAATAAATAAATCTTCCCTGGTGATGCGGTAGCCGCGGCAGCGCTCGTCCACTTTCAGCGTGCAGCAGTAGCGATGGTGATCGGAGAAAATTTCCATCAGGCCGACAAAGCGGGCTTCATAATTCGTGACATAGGTATAAGCGATACCGCGCGTATTGACGCTTTGAACGTCAAGTACCCCTTCGGTAAAAATGTAGCCGCAGGTCACCGGCGCGCCTTTTTCAATGATCGTCTCGCCGGGTTCAAACGTGACGGGAACCAGCCGCATCTGCACCCGTTCAGGAATGGCTTCCAACACTTTCTCAAAACTTAGCATCGCGATCACCTCTTTCCACTCTCTGGTAAAGATTATAGCGTATTTTAGCTGAGCTGAAAATGATTTCCTTGAGAAAGCTTCCGCTTTTCGGGATGAAACCTTCCAACGCGTTCTCTGATTGATATGACGTCACGGAAGCTTAAAGAATAGATCTCATTCCTTTCTGCCTACTCATAGATATTAAAGCTTTCCTCGTTTACTTTCCGCAACTCGCCGGAATCTAAATCAAATAGATACGTAATCCACAATTCCTGCGGATATTCTACCGACTCTTCCCGCGCCCGCAGCCACAGCTTCCGCGAAGCAGGGAGATAGGCCATCTGAACGGACGAGCTGTCCAGCTGCAACAGTTCTTCCTTTTGCTCGCCGCTGCGGTAATAAATTGTCGAATATTCCCGATATGACGCTGAATTGATATCCTGATACGGCTGATTCCAATCCCATTGCGAATATTCCGCGGTGAACGCGCCATTTTCGGTTAAGTGGATATCCCCCCAGGATGGCAGGTCCTTGGCGATCAACTCCGCATGATTTCCGTCAAATTCATAAATGTCGAAATTATCCCCTACCATATCCTCAGCCTGCCACAACCCCAGCACAAATTGGGAATCCGCGGTCGGAAAAAGCATAAAGCTTTGTTCGTTCCAGGTATTCAGCTGATCCGGCCGCGCCCGCAGCCGCAGCGTTTGGTCATCAAGAGAATACTGATATAAATAGCTTTCGTTCGCATAACCTGCGGTCAGCCACAGACAATTTTTGGTTTCATCATAAGCCAGACTGCTTACATAAAAGTTATAATTTCCTTCAGGATTCAACGATGCACTGTCAAACAATTTCACTTTGTTTTGCGTCGCTAAATGGATCAGCCAGTATTCCTCCGGCGCACTCCAATCGGACCTTTGCGCGACGATCATCTGATCTTGATTTACGGTATAGTTGCCGACGTCGTTGAATTCCGCCGTCACTTCGAATGTCGCAGAATCCAAAATCAGCGTCGTTGAAGTCAATCTGTCTGCTTTGCGCCAGGAGATATCCGCAAACAACCGTCCGCCGTTATTTTGAATCTTAACAATCCTGCCTTCCGGATAACGCGACCGTGATAAAACATAACATTCTTCGATCAAACCGGTTTCCGGATTCAGCTGCTGGATCTGTTTTCCATTGGCGCTGATCATGACGGCATTTCCCTGTATTTCCAGCGCAGTTCCAAAATGAGTTAACGACGCGCCCGGATCCTTGGATGAACCCCGGGCTTCGCGCACTTCGTTGTCAAACGCCACAGGCTGATCGATCCCCTGCATTGCCGCCTCTTCCAAACTTTGATAGTATTCGTTCTTCGCCTCGGCGACCGTGAACATTTTCCCGGTTTGCGGCTGGACAAGAAAAACATGATTTACGCCGTCGCCTGAATATCCCTGAATTCAAACCCTTTCGGTTCCGAC
>NZ_GG657552.1:311953-315101 GCF_000157995.1 Holdemania filiformis DSM 12042 | reverse complement strand
CAAGAAAAACATGATTTACGCCGTCGCCTGAATATCCCTGAATTTTTAACCAGCCACCCACCGGTGTGCAGCGCAGTTCTTCCAGGCATTTCAGCGTAGCGACGCTTTCCTTATCATAACCATTCTGACGGATGACCTGGCATTGCCGCGGTTCATCAAAATTACCGATTTCACGGTTGGTGACGATGGTGTAAAATCCCTTCTGCGATAACGCCGGCTGGGAGCGGATGAGCGTTCCTTCATTTGTACTCTGAATCAACTCCGCGTTTTTGCCCTCATGATCCGTTGAGAAGTAATAGATTTTCATGGATCCGTAGACTTGAAAATAGAGTTTTTCTTCATCTGCGCCGATTAAATAAGCAACGGAATAATACTCTCCCCAATCTCCCGGTTCCGCCTCAAAGGAACTCAGCGTATTCCCATCCCGGTCAATTTTAAAGTAAGCCCGGGAAGATTTTTCGACAGAATAATCCGCAGAGATAATTACGGTATGTTCAAGAATCGCTTCTACCGACATACTATTCGCATCCGTCGCTTCCGCGCTGAGATCGGCGATCATTTCCGCTGAATCCTCATCCACAGACTGATGCCACAGCTGGTTCTCCTTGATCCAATATAGATCCTGCCCCTGCATCTGACCCGAGCCGGTCGCCATGATCTGCTTTTCCACCCGCTTTTCTTTCAGATTCCAGAGATTTACGGTTATTGGATTTCGTTCATAAATATCGGTGTTTTCTTCCTCGTTCTGTGTCCAGATTGCCAGCCGGCTGGCATCCGGCGAAGTAACCCTCCGGATCTTTCCCGACGGCATCTGCGCGTCCTGGAAGAAATCCCAGTTTTTCAGCGACTGATCTGAAAAATTCCAGATCATAATTTGATTCTGATCAAAATCCGGCATGTAATAGTTTTCTCCGACGATGACCGCCTGTGAATCGTTCTGGCTCAGCCATTTTTCATTTGAGCCTTTCGCCGGATCCGTTTGACAGCTGGTTAAGCTGATTAAGCTGATCAGCCAGCAAAGGCCGATCCCAAGCCTTCGTGCATTTCTGAATTTCATACAAGTTCCCCCATTCAACTTTAACTTTCCCATGAATTGTTTCTTTCTCGTATTATAGCATGGCGTCAGGTTTACAACAATAGACCCAGGTAAAAGATCCGTCTTTACGCAAGCTGAAAAAGCATTCCAAGAATTACTTTGAATGCTTTTCTTTCCGAATTAATAGATCAACAAACACTGCGCTTCAGACCTGCGCAGCGAAAGGATTGAATTAGAGATACTGCACTGTCTGATCCAGCGGCTTGCGCTGATCGTGTTGCCGGGAAGGGCGGCAGCCGGCGCTGGGATAGCCGAACGGAAGCAGGCAATACGGCTCAACGCTTTCCGGCAGGGCCAGCGCCTGCTTTACCTTTTCCGTATCAAACCAACAGACCCACGTGCTGCCGATCCCCAGCTCCTGCATCTGCAGCATCATGTGTGCGGCAACGATCGACGCGTCCATCTCCGCTGAACTGCGGCCGTTGAATGGATTAACCCAAGCTTCGCTCGGATCCGCACAAATGATCAAGACCTGCGGTGCGTCAAAGGTCATCGTCGTAATGGTTCTGAGCTTCGCTAACAGAGCCTCGCTGCGGACAACATAAATCCGCTGCGGCTGCAGGTTTTTCGCAGTTGGCGCTAAACGTCCTGTTTCCAAGATTTGATCTAAGACGTCCTGCTCGACCGGCCGACTGTCGAAGCGGCGGACAGAATACCGCTGGGCCGCTAATTCTGAAAACTTCATCTTCATTCCTCCCTCTTTTTCTTTCTTATTATTCCGTCAGGAAAGCCAAGCTCAAAGCAAGGATTCCAACAGCTTGGCAACACCTTCCTGAGCGTTGGTGTCCGTGATCAGATCTGCCTGAGCTTTCAACGCGGAAGACGCGTTGCCCATTGCCGCTTTAATGCCGCAGACGTTAAACATTTCCATATCATTCAGACTGTCGCCGACGCCGAGCACCTGTTCCAATGAAATTCCTAACTGTGCCGCAGCGGCTTGGATCGCTGTGCCTTTATCATTTTGATCGGAAGCGATTTCCAAATTGGTTTTCGCGTAACTGTAAACTTTAATACCCGGGATCGGCGCAAGCAGACGGTTCAGCTTTTTAATCTTAAGACCGCCCAGCGCGATGATTTTATATACCGGCTCTTTCGACCTCTCGATCTGCCGCAGCGGCCGGGTCCAAGAGTGAACCTCAATCTGTTCCTCAGGCGGATTATGCCGCGTGACCTTCTGATAATCCGGCTGGATCAGATTCAGCGAATTGCCATAGACGTGATGAAATGTTTTCGCCTGCATCCACACATGCTCGCGCTGAAGCAGCCGCAGGATTTCCAGCGCCGTTTCCTGTGAAATCGGGGTTCCCTGCGCCACGCCTTGAATGCGACGGTAATTGCCGACATATCCAATCGCGTCTACGCGCGGATCAATCGACGCCGCCACCCCTTTTGCGAACAAATAGGGCCGTCCGGTCACCAGCACGACTTCCATCCCCAAATCCAGACATCCCTTTATGGCTTTCCGGCTCCGCCCGCTGATCTCTTTGCGGGGCGTAAACAGTGTGCCGTCTAAGTCCAGACAAATCATCCGGACTGTACCTCTCGTTAAATGCACCATGGATTTCCTCCTGAAATTTATCCTCATTATACCGTATTTTCGATGAGAGCGAATAGCGGTCTTCTTAAAAGGGACAGGCTTAATTGAAGAAACAACGAAAGATAAACGAAGGTTTGATGACCAGCGATTAAGCAAAGTATTAAGCGCGGATCCACATTCAGATTGCAAGAATTTTTTTCTTGTTGATCAACATTTCCTTTTTTACCCAGAGCGTATTACAAAGTTAAATTCATATTTTTTCTTCGTTAAACTCACTTTGGAATAGATATCGAACTTTTATCTAAGTTTATTTGACAGGCATTTCATGAAAGAAATTGGAGTACCATCACTGATATAAAAAGTTCTTGAAATAACTCAAGAATGGCATATACTATAAGTGTAGGGACGCTTGAGAAAGCGATACCCGTCGTAAGCTATCTCTTCATCGAAGAGAAGCTGTGGACAGATAAACGCCGGTGATCTTTGTGACGGATGACGGCGTTTTTTCTTTTGAA
>NZ_GG657552.1:309403-311583 GCF_000157995.1 Holdemania filiformis DSM 12042 | reverse complement strand
AATAAACAAGCTCGAAAAACAAATGAATCAAAAGAATGATCCATCCAGGACGGGCAATCCCTTAATCAATGACCCTACATCTTTAATATTGCGCAAAATTCAAAAAAGCCTCCTGAGAAAATGGAAAAAGTAAAATTACTTTGGAGTTTTAGTAAAACTTTAAAGAATTGAGATTCATTCGAGAACGCAAATCCTCTGCGAATCCAACAATCACTTAATGAAAATCTGAGACTTTCTTAATTCTTAGATCGCTGCCTATTTCTCAATTCAGCGATTTGGAGTCTCGGATTGAAAGCAAGAAAACCGGCTTGTTTCCCGCCGGTTTTCTTTTTAATAGATCTTTTTTATATGTTTCATGCCCTGCCAAGCTTTTTCATTGCCGCGATTTCTCTTTCTGCACTTTAACCGGAGGAATGGTATCGCTTTGCGTCTCCCTGCTTTTTACAGTTCTTCCCCATTGGAAGCAATGACCTTACGATACCAGTCAAACGACTTCTTTTTCAACCGCTTTAAGCTCCCCTGTCCTTCGTCATCCCGGTCGACATAAATGAAGCCATAGCGTTTTTTCATCTGCCCGGTGCCGCAGCTGACGACATCGATGCAGCCCCACGGCGTGTAGCCGATCAGATCGACGCCGTCTTCCTCCACCGCCGCTTTCATCGCTTCGATGTGCTGACGGAGATAGTCAATCCGGTAATCATCGACAATGGTGCCGTCCGGCTCAATCGTATCCACCGCGCCCAGACCGTTTTCCACAATGAACAGCGGAATCTGATACCGGTCATACAACTGATTGAGCGCGATCCGCAGACCGATCGGATCGGTTTGCCAACCCCAGTCACTGGCCTTCAGGTAGGGATTCTTCACCGCGTTCAACATGTTGCCGCCAATCAATTCTACTTCCCGGGCGGTTGCCACGTTGGAATTATAATAGGAAAATCCGATGTAATCCACAGTTCCGGCCTGCAGCGCCGCTTCATCCTCCGGCGTGATATCCAGCGTCAACCCCTGCCGCTTCCAATAGGCTTTCGCCTTGGAAGAATACGCACCGCGGACCTGCACGTCCGAGAAATAGAGATGCGGATCAAGCTGGCGCATGCATTCCAGCTGATCGGCCGGATTGCATGTTTCACCATAAAAGGTCGGATACAACATCATCATGCCAATTTTGAAATCCGGATTAACCGCATGGCCAAGCTTGACGGCCAGAGCGCTGGCGGTCAGCTGGTAATGGGCTGCCTGCAGCTGAATCTGCTCGGCGTTTTCGTCTTTTCCGATCCGGATCCCCGCGCTCATTTCGCTGTGCAGACGCAGTACGTTGATCTCGTTGAAGGTCATCCAATATTTCACTTTGTTTTTATACCTGCGGAAAATCGTTTCACAGAATTTCAGATAAAAACCAATCATTTCCCGGCTGCGCCAGCTGCCGTAGTTTTTTACCAGCGCATAGGGTGTTTCATAATGGGAAATCGTGACGACCGGTTCGATTCCATATTTTAAACACTCGTCGAAAACCGCGTCGTAAAACGCTAACCCCTTCTCGTTGGGGATTTCGTCGTCGCCGTCAGGATAGATCCGCGTCCAGGCAATCGAAGTGCGGAAGCACTTGAAGCCCATCTCGGCAAACAGCGCGATATCCTCTTGATAATGATGATAGAAATCAATGCCTTCATGGTTAGGATAATAAACGCCAGGCAGCACGCCGTCGGTAAACTCGCGGACTTTTCCGATCCCGCCGACCGTCATGCAATCCGCGGTACTCAGGCCTTTGCCATCTACATTCCAGGCACCTTCACATTGGTTGGCAGCTACCGCTCCGCCCCACAGAAAATCACTTCTTAACATAAGCTCTCCTTTTTTCCTTCCTTAATCTTGATCTAGCGGATATTCGTACCCGCGAAATAACCGTCGTGCGTCGCCTCAATGACCTTCGCCACCCGCTTGCAATCGCCGATCATCACGGTATTGGGCGTAATCCCATAAAATTGCTGGGCTGCTTCCGTTCGCGAGCGCAGGCCGACCGCAAGTAGAATGTGATCGGCGGGAATCTGTTGAATTCCCTGCGGGGTCCGGACTTCCACGCCATCCGGTTTGATTTCCAACACTTGCGATTGAAGCAGACAGGTCAAGGTTGAACAGCGGCGGAGATGCTGATGCAGCGCGATCCGGTACAGTTTATT
>NZ_GG657552.1:307028-309170 GCF_000157995.1 Holdemania filiformis DSM 12042 | reverse complement strand
CCGGTACAGTTTATTGCCTTTGGCCGACAACGTATCTGACATTTCGATCAGCGTGACCGCTTTCCCCCGTTCTGCCAGCTCCAGAGCCAGCTCGGTTCCGATCGTGCCGCCGCCGATGATCACAAACCGTCCCTGCGCCGAATCCAGTTCAGGATACAGCGTCACCGCCTGGCGGGCATATTCCGCGCCGGGAATGCGCGGCGTAATAAACTCCGCTCCCAAGCCGAGAATCAGATCATCCGGTGCGAGCGAAGCGATCATTTCAGGCGTCGCCTCGGTCTCTAATCTCACTTCGACGCTGGACTTGACGATCTGCCGGATCAGATATTCCCGATATGCTTTCAGCTCTTTTTTATAGTCGTCATAATCTGCCCAGTTCAGCTGGCCGCCTAACTGGGCCGCACGCTCCAGCAAGATTACACGATGGCCTTGTTCCTCAGCGGTCAGCACTGCTTTCATCCCGGCAGGTCCGCCGCCGACCACGACGACTGTTTTAGGCTTGACAGTCTTTTCCAATTTCCGCGGCACACGGTTTTCCCGGCGAAAGCGGGGATTGACGCTGCACTGAACATTTTCGTGTTCCGTCGCGATGTGATAACAATTCAGACACCGCAAACAGGGAACGATATCCTCAGACCGGCCCTCGCAGGCTTTTTGCGGCCAGTCGGGATCCGCCACCAATTGCCGTCCAAGCATAACCAGATCCGTGCTGCCTTCTGCGATCAGCTGTTCGCAAACCGCAGGATCTGTGATCCCGCCGACCAGTGCAACCTTCACTCTGCATTCCTGCTTGACCCGGCGCGCAAATGCTGCGTTGTAATACTGCGGTTCAAAAACAGTGGTATGGGTATGAACGTTAGCTTCATAGTGTTCAACAGTCCCGCCGTAACAGTCCATCCCGGCCGAGACGTTGACAATATCCACCAGATCTTCCACCTGTTTCAGGAAATAGAGCATATCGTCTTCGGAATACGATTCCGGCACCATCAGCTGGCGGGAGATCCGCATCATGATCGGATAGCGCGGACCAACGGCCTGCCGCACAGCGATCAGGGCTTCCCGGGCAAACCGGATGCGGTTGTCCAGACTGCCGCCATAGCTGTCGGTGCGGCGGTTCCACACCGGTGAGAGAAACTGGCAGCATTGGCTGTCATGTCCGAAATGAAGCATGATCATTGAAAATCCAAAATCCTTCGCCTTTTTACAGTTATCCGCTAAATCCCGGATCTGGTCTTCCATTTGTTGAACGGTCATGGCTTTGCCCATTTCGCCGGTATAACAAATTCCGTCGCTAGGCATCTGGACCGTGCCGTCCGGATTTTTTAACGGATGGAAGCTGAATTCCATGATACCGGCCGCCCCGCCTTCTTCCAAAACGGAAAGCGTTTCCCGCGTCACATCGCGGGCATATTTATCAAAGGGATTCCCGGCTCCAACAATGTCCGCCGGACCATAGCTGGATACCACGACGCCGGCGCTGCCGCCTCTAGCTTTATCCGGCAAAGAGATTCCGCCATAATAGGTGGACGAAACCAAATGTGCTCTCGGCACGCCCATCGGCGCCGCCAGCACACGATTTTTTAACATCAGAGAATTAATTAGAATTGGACTGAATAAATGAGGAAAAGAAGTTTTCATAACTGACCTCGCTTTCTGCCCTCATTATCCAGTTTTCCATGATCGTTTTCCACACTGCCGTTTGCCTGTTGACCGGGCAGAAACGGATTGATTTCCAGATTATAGAATCTCTTAATTCCAAGTTTTTTCATTATCCGCGCTTGTTATGAAAGCTTAAGATATTTTCATGTAATTTTGCGTAAATAAAAAAACTCCCCTCGTGTACGATAATCTCATAGTCCAGTCGTCAGAGAGGAACACGTATTTTCAATCTGAGCTTAGATAGAAGAAAAGACGATCAAAATTGGAGAATGCCACCGAATGATTATGTCTACCTGGAATTGCATCGTGTTTTTATCGTGTTGAGCCAATTAAAAATCCCTTGAAAAACGATCGCGATATTGACTCACTTAAAATTTAGGATTCAGATTGGGTTTACTCTGTGCTAAAAGCATTGATTCACTCTACGCGGTCTTCAGTATCTGAAAATAAAAAAAACAATGCTTTCTCTTTTTGAAAAAAGAA
>NZ_GG657552.1:294799-306028 GCF_000157995.1 Holdemania filiformis DSM 12042 | reverse complement strand
ATTGCGGTCAGTCGTCACCGGTCCCTGATACTCCCGCCTGCGATCCGGATCGCGCAGATTCTCGGCGGCATACCCGAGATACAACCCCAGCTGATCGGTAACCAGTCCCTTTTCGACTAATTCCAGTGCTAACAGATCCGCCATTTCCCGGATGATCAGCCGCGCTTTCTCCGCCGGATAAGGACAATGCAGCACCTGTCCGCTGCCCAGGCTGCGGGAAACTGGTTTGTAGGCCTTGATCTGCGCGATCGTGCAGGGTTCCCAGCCCCAGGCGTGGTCGATCAACAATTCGGCATTGACGCCGAACAGCTTATACAATAAGGCTTCGTTGTGGAATTGATCCGGGCTGCCCAGGGAGCAGCGGGCGATGTCTCCCATCGTCATCAAGCCGTGGGCTTCCAGCTTTTTAGCATAACCCCGGCCGACACGCCAGAAATCGGTCAGCGGCCGGTGCGTCCAGCACTGCCGGCGATAGCTCATTTCATCCAGTTCGGCGATCCGTGTTCCATCCGCATCCGCCTCAACATGTTTGGCAACGATATCCATCGCGACTTTGGCTAAATACAAATTTGTGCCGATGCCAACCGTCGCGGTAATGCCCGTCGTTTTCAGCACATCCTGAACGATGCGCTTCGCCAGCTCTCTGCCGGAAATGCCTAACGGCTTCAAATAGGCGCTGACGTCCATGAACACTTCGTCGATCGAATACACATGGATGTCCTGCGGCGATACGTACTTCAGATAAAGCTGATAAATCTGACGGCTGACCTCAATATACCGGGCCATCCGCGGTGGAGCAGCGATGTAAGCGGCCGCAAGCCCGGGCTTTTGATCCAGTGTCAACGCATCCCAGGACGAACCCGTCAGCTTCCCGTGCGGTGCTTCCCGGCGCCGCTGCGCATTGATGAAAGCGATCTTCTGAACGACCTCGAACAAACGCGGACGGCCCGCCAGTCCCAGCTTCTTTAACGACGGTGAAACGGCCAGGCAGATCGTCTTTTCCGTCCGGCTTTCATCCGCAACCACTAAATGGGTGGTCAGCGGATCCAAAGCACGGTCGACGCATTCCACCGAAGCATAAAACGATTTGAGGTCGATCGCCAGAATCACGCGCTGTTTCTGCATTGTCAAGCCTCCTTTCAGCCTCCGTCAGGATGCCTGATCCTGATTTTATCTCCCGTTTGAAGTAAATTGGAATCTGAATCTATTATAAAGGAAAGTTGAATTATTTTCAAGTTTCAATTCCCATTTTCATCCTTTCATTTGATCTTCATCCGCTCTCTCTCTTTAGTTTTAGCCTGATCCTGTTCTTCATCCAGAATGAAAAAGAATGGGCTATCATCGCGTTAAAACGCTTGTGCAGAAAGCTGCTCCAAAGAGTTTTTCCTTTTCTCTGTGATGTCCTTTCCTTATAGAAAAAGCGTCCCTTCGGACGCTTCATCGTTGGAAAATTAACGCGGCGGAAAGCAGTCGGACCAACGTTAAATAACGCTGCCGGCTGAACGTTTCGTTGAGCGAACAGAACTTATCCGCCAGGCAGACGATCACGCTTTCCCGATACCGCGGCGGAATCGGCACCAGCGGAAACATGTGCCGGGCGATGATGTTGCGCTCTACGGCGTTTAAATCAAAATCCTGAACCGCGTTGCGCAGCGCCGTTGAAGGATGCGTAAACCCATGCAGCCCGTATTCCTTGTGCGGCTGATGCCAGTCGTAAAGAAAATAGTCGTGCAGCAAGGCGCCCCGCACCAGACTCCCTTTATCGCAGTTCAGCTTCCATTTCTGGTCCAGCATCAGGCTGTAATACGCGACGGCAATCGCGTGATCCAGCGTCGTCGTATCCCCATGCTGAAGATAACCACGCATCGACTGCACCTTTTCCCGCGTCAGCGTCGCCTGCGCGTACTTTTTTAAAAGTCCGACCAGCTCGGTTTGTTTTTCGTTGTTTTCGATCATGCTTCACCCATTCTTTTCGTCCTTATTATAATCAAGGGCGATGAAAAATCAAGCGTTATCCCGCGGTTTAAAATTTTCCAGCCTTTCCGCTCTCAGTGTACTACCCATTTTCTCATTTTATTCCGGAAGCAGAAAGCCGGATAACGGGAACGTCAGCAAGAAAGTGGTTCCCCGGCCGGGCAGCGATTCAGCCTGAATCCCGATATTCATTTTATCGCAGAGCTGTTTGACAAGATACAGCCCCATTCCGGTTGATTTGGCTACCTGCCGGCCATTGTCCCCGGTAAAACCCTTGTCGAAGATCCGCGGCAGATCATGGGCGCTGATCCCGCAGCCGTTGTCTTCAATCCGCAGCGTCACCTGATTTTCATCCGCTTTCGCCGTAAACCGCAGCACTGGCTTCTCGGTCGTGCGGTATTTGACCGTGTTGGTCACAATCTGGCTGAGAATGAAATCAATCCATTTCACATCGGTATAGACGGTCTGATCAAGATTTTCCCGTTCTATTGAGAACTGCCGGGAAATCAGCGTCTTCGCGTGATTTTTGATCACCTGGCTGACGATCTGATCGAGCGAACAGCGGCGGATCACATAGTCTTTTTCCACAACGGTGGACCGTGTGTAATACAGTGCCTGTTCAACGTATTGATCGATCCGGTCGACTTCCTCCTCCAGCGAACGCGTCACCGGATCGGAATGATTCTCAATGATCAGCTTGCAGGAAGCGATCGGCGTTTTCACTTCATGCACCCACGTTTCAATGTACCGGCTGTAATCTTCGTTGCGGCGGCGGTAGTCGGCGATCGTATCGTTCATCGACTTACTCACAACCCGGAACAGCTGCGTCAGCTTCTGCCCTTCCACAAAATTGGGGGATTCGATGATTTCCGACAAATAGTATTTCTCTTCCAGCTGATCCAACAGCTGAAACATCTGGTCGAAGAAGGTCTTCTTGCGGTAAAATTCAACCCCCAGCGTGACAAGCATCAGCGCCAGATACAGAAACGCTAAAAACCCCAGCGCGAACCCGCTGACGCGCAGTAACCGCAGCAGCACCCCGGCGAAAAGCAAAAAGATCGTCTGCCCCAGCAGGAATACCCAGCGGTCCTGAAGAAATTCTTTGAACGTCATATCCGATACCCCAGCCCGCGTTTGGTCGACAGATAATCCGGACTCACGCCGATGCTTTCCAGTTTGCGCCGCAGCCGGTTGATGTTCACGGTCAACGTGTTGTCGTCAACGAATTCCTCCGACTGCCATAAATCGGTCATGATCTCGTCGCGGCTGACGATCGTGCCCTGCTTGCGCATTAACAGCCACAGGATTCGGATTTCGTTTTTTGTCAGCTCCACGCTTTGATTTTCATGCATCACACAGCCCTTGCTTAAATCTAGCGTAACACCGTTGACTTCCAGCAGCCGGCCCTGATCCTGCGGATACGCGCGCTTTAAAACAGCCTGAATATGCGCCAGAAGGATCTGGACATTGTAAGGCTTGGTGATGAAGTCGTCGGCGCCCAGACTCATACTCATTAATTCGTCCAGATCGCTGCTGCGGCTGGTCACCATCAGGATCGGAATCGAAGATTGCTGGCGGAGCGAGCGGCAGATCATATAGCCGTCCATTTCCGGCAGATTGATATCCAGCAAGACCAGATGCGGCTGAATCCGCAGAATCTGCTGATCGACCTCGTGAAAATCATCCAGCGTCAGCGCCTCATAGCCGTAGCGGTTTAACAGGTTCTGCAGCTCCACCCGGATTTTTTCTTCATCCTCGACAATCAAGATTTTAAACATCCCAATCCCTCCTCATATGATCTTATTATACACTAACCGAAAATCTTCCCGCCACGGCTTCTCTTCTCTCTAACAAAACTGTTAGATTCTGCCTGCAAAAGTAACAAAAAAGCCCTGATTTCAGGACTTTCGACCCCGGAACTTCCGGGAAATTGAATTCAACTGGTGCACCGAACGGGACTTGAACCCGTACGAATAAATCACACGCCCCTCAAACGTGCGCGTCTGCCGATTCCGCCACCGGTGCATTGCTTAATTATTATAGCAAAGTTCCATTCAAAAAGGAAGAATTTTTATTTCCGCGCCGCGTTTTCAATAGAAGAAAAAAACACCAACTGACAAAATGAAGAACCGCAGCCAAGTTCAGCCGCGGTTCTCTCTTCATGAATTCAACTTTTTCGTCTTCTCCGGCAGCACCCGATTCAATACCGCGTACAATAAATCCAGATCAATCGGTTTCGCCACATGCGCCGACATGCCGGCCGCCACGGAGGCTTCCACATCCTCCGCAAAGGCGTTGGCTGTCATAGCGACAATCGGAATCTGTCCGGCATCCGCCCGCTTTAATTGCCGGATGACGCGGGTTGCTTCATAACCGTTCATCACCGGCATCTGGATATCCATCAAAATTGCGTCGTAATACCCTTCCGGTTGTTCGCTGAACCGGCGGACCGCCTGTTTTCCATCGTAACAGACCTCAAATTCAGCGTCGGCCAATTCCAGGATGCCGCTTAAGATTTCCGCGTTGATCAGATTATCTTCGACGATCAGAAACCGCCGTCCTTCCAGAGTTGTGTCCGCTTGCGGACTTAAGCTTCCTTCCGCCGGCCTCTCGCCGTCCGGATTTCCGTTAAGCTCCGGCTCACACGCCAATTCGATGACAAACGTCGAACCCTGCCCTACCTGGCTCTCCACCTGAAGACTGCCGTTCATTAACTCGATCAGGCCCCGGGTAATGCTTAAGCCCAGACCGGTCCCTTCAATCTGTCCGACTTGCGAACTGCGGGCAAACGGATCGAACAAATGCTCCAAAAACTGCGGTTCAATGCCGATGCCGGTATCGCGAATCGTAAACCGGTAGCGGACCTGATTCTGATCGCTGCCTGGAATTTCCTCCACGATGAAATCAATTGTGCCGCCCTCCGGTGTAAATTTCACTGCGTTGCTTAAAATATTAATTAAGATCTGATTGATCCGCAGCGCATCGCCATAGAATACCGTATGTTCAATTTGATTAGCGGAAATGTTCAGCTGGATCGCTTTGATCCGGGCCTGCGGCCCCATGATCGCCGCCAGCTGCTCGATCACCTCCGGCATCCGCAGACGCACCCGGTTCAACGTTATCTGCGAACGTTCAATCTTGCTCATATCGAGGACGTCGTTGATCAGGCTCAGCAGATGCTTGGACGAATAGGTGATTTTTTTTAGACAGTCGGCAACCCGCTGGGAATCGCCCAGATGCGCCGTTGCCAAGGCCGTCATGCCCATGATCGCGTTCATCGGCGTGCGGATATCGTGACTCATCGCCGACAGGAAATCACTTTTGGCCCGATTGGCTTCTTCGGCCTGGATCAAGGCGTTTTCCAGTGTTTTCTTGGTCCGGCGCTCAGCCGCGAGCATCTCCGTCACATCCGCGCGGACCAGGCAGACCGTCTGATGATCGGCGTCGCCCCACAGCACGCTGACCTTTTTAATCCGTTCTCCCTGCGCGTCTTGATAAGGAAACAGAAAATCGTAGCCTTGCGGATCCTGACTCAGCCTGTCAAGCATCGCCGCCAAGCGGAACTGCCCCCGGATTTCCTCCAGACCTTCCTTCTGGGTGTGCTGGCCGACAAACTTATCCATCGCTTCATCGTAATGCTCGACGACATACGGCGGCAGGTTTTCCACAACGGTCTGGCGCGTATGCACGATCAGCCGTTTCGAGGTGATGTCGATAAAACCGGCCAGTTCAAAGGTAACGGCAGCCACCCGCAGTAATCCCTGCTGCTCGCGGACCGATTCGGTGATGTCAGTCCGTGACAGACAGATCCGTTTCAGCCGCCGGTCCGTGACCGAGACCGTCGCGTTCTTCATCCGCAGCTCGCCGCTGGGATCCCGCATCGAAAAGGTAAACGTAAAGGAGTCTTCGTTTTGCAGCCGTGATTTCAGATATTCCGGTTTCAGACTTCTCTCATACCGTTCCTTATCCTTGGGCAGCACATGGCTTTCCAACAGCTGTTCAATCCATTGCGAATAACAGCCATGCGTCGCGTTGAGCAGACTTGTCTGTTCATTCTGCGACAGAATCTTATATGTGTCGCGGCCTAAATCAATATCGGCGACAAAGTCATAATTTATTTTTGACAACTGGTGCAGAATGAGATTGGAGATCGTCTTTTCCGTGATATCCGTAACGGTCAGAATTCCCGTTACATCCCCGGTGTCCGGCGTCGATACCATGTTCATCTTGATCTCGACATAGCGGCCCTGACTTTCCTTGGGCAGCTGTACAAAACACGTCTGCCTCTGAACCGTTTCGCCGGCGGCGAATTCCCGCCGCGCCGGCTCGTTTAAATAGTGGTCCAGGAAATATTGCCGCGGACCGGGTTCGACGATCAGGGATGAGAGTCCCTTAAAGAACACCTCGCGGTCATAGCCGAAGCTTGCCAGCAGATCGGAATCCGTATAGTCCATGATATCCAGAATCCGGCCCCGCGTGATATTGCAATGACCTGCGACCAGCGCGTTCTCACCTGGTGTCCGGTAGTGTTCAAGAATCAGCTCGTTATACTGCTGCCGGATCCGCTGCTGCTCCAGGCGTTCCTTGGTGATGTCGTGATGCACGGCGTAAACATGCACCGTCCCGTCCTCATCCAGAATCAGCGACAGCTTGCTGCTGACCCAGATTTGACTTTGATCCTGTTTCAGCATGCGGAATACGATTTCCCCCTGCGGCTGGCGCTCCGCGATGAACCGCAGCAGCTGGCCGCGGACCATTTCCCGATCCTGCGGATGAATATTCGCGGTAAAATCCTGCTGAATTGCCTGGCACATCGCCGTGTAGCTCATACCGGCCATTTCCGCGAAACCCTCGGAAATGTATTCCGGCACCAGCTGTCCCGCCTGACGGCTTTGAATCACGGTCACACCGCCTGGCAGATTTTTGACGACCGTCTGGAAATACTGCGCCAGCCGTTCATTTTCCCGGCGCACCCGAACCTCCCCGGTAATTTCCCGAACATGCTTGATATAGGCCTCAATCCCATTCCAATCTGTTTCGCGGAAGCGTGTGGCATAGAAACGGTCAGGCTGATCGACAGACATTTCGTGTTCCTCATTGTCTGCGGCATGGCTTTTCAGCGTACAGAAAGCGCAGGGCTGCTTTTTGCCGAAAAGCACCTCGTAGCATTTCCGCCCGCCAGCTTGCTGATCCTTGGCAAAGATCCGGTGGTTGTCGCTGACATAATAGAGCTCATAATTATGCTTGCCGATCACATAGATTCCGTCCGAGGATTCATCGGCAATACTTTGATACAGCCGTGTTTCCGCGGACATGCCAGTAAACACCGCGTAAAATTGAGATACCTCCGCGCGCGGCCCCATCCGCCGCCCGTTGAGATGAATCCAGATCAGGGAGCCATCGCGGTGCGGGCTGCGGTAGGAAACGTCAAGCACCTCACCGCTGACTACCGCCTGCAGCGCCGCTTTTTCCACCCGTTCACGATCCGGCGGATAGATCGCAAGCATTGCGTTCTGTCCGGTGATGGCCTGGAATTCTTGCGGGCTGTGACCGGTCAGCTGCGCCACGCCGTCGGAGAAAAACGTTGGAATAAAAACATTGTTCTCCACTTTGTAGCTGGCGATTCCGCCGGGGATGGAATTGACCAGATGATTCATCTGCAGCTGGGCTTCCTTCAAATCAGAAATATTGTGGAAAACACAGTGAAGCAGAGGATGCCCCTCGTCCTCGCCAAGGGCGCTGATCTGGACGCGCACCCAGACGAGATGCCCGTCGCGGTGCACCTTGCGGAATTCCAAAGTCGCCGGAATACCGGTACGCACAACCTCCATCGCCCGGGCCACGACGCGCTCGCTGTCCTCCGCATAGATTCGCAGCGCGGCATCCTGAAGCCTCAGCGCATGATAGTCCTCGGCGGTATATCCGCATAATGCCGGAACGCCGTCCGAGAAATAAACCGTTTCGAAAATATCCGTTACTTTGTAAATGGCCACGCCGCCGGGAATCGCGTTGATGATCTCCTGCATTTTCTGATTGGCAGTGTTCAGCTGCGTCTGTAAGGTGAATTGTTCGCTGACGTCCAGAAGCAGCGCCACCAGCACCGCGCCGGTTTGCGGCAAAGTGCGGATAGAGGCGTCGATCCGGATAAAGCGATACGTTTTCCGCGCCGCATCCCAGACGCGGAAACTGTGCTGGAGCGCGCCGCGTTGATCCCGCAGCTGCGCCAGCGCGCTTTGCAAAGCCGGCCAGTCCTGCGGATGCACAGCTTCCATCGCCGCTTTAAAATCCGCGGCCGGCGCGCCGAACATCTGTTGGTAAGCCGCATTGACATACAGCGGCTGCGCGTTGTCGATCTGACAGACCACCAAGCCGCAGGCAACCGCTCCCCACAGCTTCTCCATCATTGTGGAAAAAGCCGGAACCTCCGGCGTCAGCGTCAGCAGCGCCACGGCCTCCCCGGCAATCTCGAACGTCTGGATTTCCGCGGTATAGCTTGTCTGGGTGAGGAGATTTTGCCAGACTGCCGGTTTTTCGTTATTGTCGACCTGCCCCAGCCATTCAGTGAAACCCGGATCCTGATTCCGGCTTTGCGCCGTTTTGTTCACCGGTTGCCATTGTGCGGCAGCTGTGCGGACAAACAGTGCCGCGGAATTGCTTTTCATAATTGACACGCAGTCAGTTCTTCGTGCATCTGCCTGACCTTCGCGAATTCTTCCTCAATCTTTTCCAACATGGCTGGATAATCGGAACGCTTTTCCCCATGCCGCAGCGGTTCCACGATGTCGCAGACCGCCTCATACAACGGCGTTAACCCCAAGTTTCCAGATACCCCCTTCAGCGTATGCGCTGCCTGAAAGGCTCCGTCCAGATTTTTCGCCTGCAGCGCCTGCCGCAGATCCCCCAGACTTTCGTCCTTAAACAACATGCCCAGGATTCGCACATACATCTTTTCCTGCCGCATAAACCGTTCCATTGTCAGCGCGTAATTCACGCCGTAAGTTTCCATGATTATTTTAACGTCCGCCATGGGTTTTCCTCCTTGTTCCCGATTAAATCATTGAGCGTCTGATACAACAAATCCGGGTCGATCGGCTTAGCCAGATGCGCGTTCATCCCCGCCGCCAGACTCTTGGCGATATCGTCATCAAAGGCGTTGGCTGTCATCGCAATAATCGGAATCTGCGCAGCGTCCGCACGTGGACAGCGGCGGATCGCGGCGGCAGCGCTCAGGCCATCCATCACCGGCATCCGGATATCCATCAGAATGGCGTCGTAGGAATACGGGCTGGAGGCCTCATAACACCGCAGCGCCTGTTCGCCGGTTTCCGCGGTATCGACGCAGAAGCCTTTAGCCTGCAAAAGCAGCACCGCCACCTCGGTATTGATCACGTTGTCTTCGGCCAACAGAATCCGCCGGCCGGTAAAATCCAGATCCCGCGGATTTTGATTCACTGAAGCGGCATCAGCCGAATTCCAGCCGCAGACTTCTGCCGCGGAGGAAACAACACCCAGTTTGACCTCGATGATAAATTCCGTCCCTTTTCCTTTTTCTGAACGCACGCTGATGCGCCCGTCCATCAGATCGACAACACTTTTGGAGATCGCCAGTCCCAATCCGCTGCCGCCATACGCCGCGGTCGTTCCCGTCGACTCCTGTGAAAAGGGCTCAAACAGATGCGGCAGAAATTCCGGACTGATGCCGACGCCCGTATCGCGAATCACAAACCGGACCACGGCATTCTCTTTTTTCGCCTGAACCTGACTGGCGTGCAGGACAACCTCGCCGCCGGAATCCGTAAACTTCACCGCATTGCTTAGAATGTTGACCAAAACCTGCTGCAGCTTCATTGAATCGCCGGTGTATTCCGTCTGCAGCGACGGATCGACAACACACCGGTAACGAACGCCCTTGGCCGCGGCCTGACCGGCGCACAGCGTACTGACGCCTTCGATCAGCCTGCGTGTAACTAGCGGCCCGTTGTTCAGAAGCAGCTTGCCGCTTTCAATCCGGCTCATGTCGAGAATGTCGTTGATCAAGCCGAGCAAAAACCGCGAGGACAGCTGAATTTTTTCGATGCACTCGCCCACCCGGTCCGGATCGTTCAGCGATTGGGCGGCGATCGCGCTCATTCCCAGAATTGCGTTCATCGGAGTCCGGATCTCATGCGACATCCGCGATAGAAAATCTGTCTTTGCCGCATCCGCCTGCTGCGCGGCATTCAGCGCGGCTGCCAGCTCCGCTTTCTGCGTTTGTTCCTGACGCACGACTTCGGTTACGTCGCTGCGCGTGACGCACAGACGCTCCAGCTGACGGTCAAGATAAAAAACCTTATAGACTTTGACGCGGGTCTGCCCCTGATCATCCTGCATTTCCACCGAGAATGTATACGGGCCTTGTTCGGCCAGCGTGCGTTTCATGCGGTCCAGATCCAGCTGACGGCGATATTCCGCAATGAATTCCGATTTGACATAACGGCTGGCGAATTGTTCAATCGCCAGTGAAAACTGATCCTCGGCCGGAACCATCGGATCATTGGAAGCATGAATCCGCAGTTGTCCGCTGTGCGCGTCAATTTCTGCGATGATATCGTAATTCAGGCTGACGATCTGATCCAGCAGCTGTTCCTGCAGCTTCTGCTCCGTGATATCGAGCGTATAGAAAAAGAGAATAAGTTCCCCGGTTTCCGGATTCAGACAGGAATGGAATGTCGTATGACTCCAGAACGCGCCCTCGCGCGTACTGCGCAGAAATTCGAAGTGATATTCGCTCTTGCCGACGGCATAATCCGCCCGGACCTGTTCTCTTTGCATTTGCTTCTCAATCCGCAGGCCGGTGTCCTGATCCATGGAGGAGTGCGCGAATTGAGCGATCACCTGATCATAGCTGTCGCCCACCTGGGCTACGGCGAAATTCGCCGTTGTCAAATAACTTTCCAAAAGATTTTGCGTCACGTTCAGCCGGCCCTGCCCGCTTTGATTGCCGCTGGCCGCTTCCACGAAATAACGCAGCTCCCGCTCATAGAGTTCTTTTTCACGCCGGCGCAGCTGCTTTTCCTCCGTGATGTCGATGAAGACACAGTCAAAAAAGGATTCATCGTTCTCCATAAACAGCTGAGCTTTGACTGAAGCCCACTTCACGCTGCCGTCCTTGCAGCGCAGCCGGTTTTCAATATGGATCGTCTTGGCCTGCCGCAGCTGTTCGCGCAGCCGCCTGACGACATCCGGAAAATCCTCCGGTTCGATAATCGCCGCCAG
>NZ_GG657552.1:291629-294622 GCF_000157995.1 Holdemania filiformis DSM 12042 | reverse complement strand
CTCCGGTTCGATAATCGCCGCCAGCTGATTGCCCAGTTCGGCAAATTCAGCGCGGGTATAGCCGATGAAATCAAACAAGCCGTCGTTAGCGCTGACAAGGCTCAGCGTTTCATCATAGCGGCAGCGGAAAACCGCGCCGGGAATGTTATTGTATAAGCGCAGCACTTCTTCCTGCGCCTGAATTTGGGCGGTGATGTCGTAGCACACCGACGAAATGGCCGGACGTCCATCCTCCGCCCGCAGCCGCCGGCCTAAGTCGTGAACCCAGATATAACTTCCGTCTTGTTTCTTCATCCGGTATTCGACTGTATATTCATCCCCGGTTTCCAGCTGGGCGATCACTTCCGCATCGACACGCCGGCGGTCATCCGGATGCATGCAGTTGATAATCTTTCCCTGGATATCCGCAATGAATTCCGCTTCATCCTGATACCCCAAATAGGCCAGCATCTGATCATTGATGAAATAAAACGGAAAATCCTCGGCTATGTAGCCGCCCATCATTCCGCCCGGCAGTGTGTCGTTGAGCAGTTCCTCCCGCTGACGGCGCAGCCGTTCCACGACCAGTGTCTGCGGATAGTGTTCACCCCGCTGCTGGCTGCGGCCCGGCTCGGCAAAATGCAGACTTAAGATCCGCCACCCCTCGCGCTGCCGCCGCAAGATAAAAAACCCCCGAAGATGCCAGGCATACTGGGAGTTTTGAAGAATCATTTCAGTAAAAACAGAACCCAAATCCGCTTGTAAAAGACGGCATTTCATCACGGGAAAAGCAACTGAAAACGGCTCATCCAGCTCTTGAATATCCGTGATGATATAGGCCCGCATCGCATCTAGTCCGCGGGCAAATTCCTGTTCGCCGGTTCCGATAAAATCAATGTCCGCGCAGAGAAAACCGGCGGTTTTCCCGACGTCCTGTGTTTCAAACCAGGCATTGCAGAAGGCCCGCACTATTTTTTCACAATTTCGCTCCTGATCCCCCATACATTCGCTTCCTCCCATAAACGGCAGCGGCTCTGACATCCGACCTTCGCGCATTTCAACGCGCTGTCCGCCCGCGCCAAAACTTCATCGAGCGTTTCACTCAGATCCCACATTGCGATGCCGGCGGAAACCGTCAGCGGCACATCCTGATTCCATCCGGCTTCAACAAACGCCTGCCCCAACGCTTCCCCTTTTCTGACGACCGCTTCCTTGCGCGCCGTCTTCTTCATGACGACGATGAATTCATCCTGCCCCAGCCGCGCCAGAATATCACTCTGCCGGAAATGGGAACGCAGCAGATGGCTGAACTGACGAATCCGCTGATCCCCCTGATCGCGGCCGAGCTGGTCGTTGACTTTTTTCAAATTATCGAGATCAAACCGGAACAGCGCCAGCGGCGCGTCATCCTGCCGCAGCGCCTGGCAAACCGCAGACAAGCCGCGGCGGTTTAACAGCCCGGTTAAATAATCGCGGTAAGCTTCCTCGCGCAGAATTTGTTCCTGCTGCCGCAAAACGCTCAGACTCTGCGTCCGCTGCACGCGTTTCCATAAACTCATCGGGGTGTGCGGTTTGCCCGCAAAATCATCCGCGCCGATATCCAGCGCCGCTTCCTCCCATTGATCATCCCAATAACCGGTCGCAATGATCGGAATATCGCGAACCTCAATGCGGTGCTGCAGCGTTTTCAGCACGTCGATCCCCTCCGGGTCCTTTAAGTCCAGACTTAAAATAATCAGCCGGATCTGATTAGCGTACATATCCAAATACTGCAATACACTCTGACCGTCGCTAACGCACTGGACAAGATACTGCTGACTTAAGACGCCGCGCATTTCTTCACAATACCGGATGTCCCCATCCGCTAACAAAAGCATCGGCTTCTGCTGATCGGGCAGAGGCAGCGAATTTTCCAGCGATTTTTTCGACGCCTGCTCGTGTTGCTTCCGCAGCAGCTTTTCAAATTCCTCACACGGCATCGGCCGGGCAAAGTAATAGCCCTGCACATAATCGCAGCCGGTTTCCCGCAGCCGTTCCAGCTGTTCCCGGGTTTCCACGCCTTCCGCAACGACGCTTAAATTCATCCACCGCGCCAGGCTCATGATAAACCGCAGAATTCCCTGGTTCGTCGGTTTGGCGGTTTCATTCTGGATAAACTTCATATCCAGCTTTAGAATATCCAGCGGCAACTGGTTCAGCATATTCAGCGACGAATACCCGCTGCCGAAATCATCCATTTCAATCACGAAGCCCAGCGTCCGCAGCTGTTCCACCGTCGCGATGATCTGACCGGGATTTTCGGTATAGGCGCTTTCCGTGATTTCCAAATGCAGCCGGGAAGGCTGCAGCTCATACTTTTTCAGGATTCGAGTCAAAAAGTCGATCAAATCGCTGTTGTAGATATCGGCCCGGGACACGTTCACCGAAACTGAAATCTGCGGATATCCCGCCTGATCCCACCGATGCAGCTCCGCGCAGCTCTGTTCCCAAACATACTGATCCAGCTTGGTGATAAATCCGTTGCGTTCAAACAGCGGAATAAATTCCGCCGGCGACTGAAACCCCCATTGCGGATGATTCCAGCGCACTAACGCCTCGGCGCCCGCCAGCTGATCATCTTTAATCTGAAATTTCGGCTGCAGATAAATCACAAACTGCCGTTCTTTCAGCGCAGCTTCCATACTGTCGGTAATCGCCTGTTCCCGCAGCAGCTTATTGCGCAGCGTATCGTCGTAGGCCGCGACGTAATTGTTATACTGTCCTTTGATCCGGCGTACCGCCAATAAGGCCCGGTCGCACATCTGTTCCACCGACACCTGTTTGTCGCGAATGACATAAACGCCCCACTTCACAACGACGTTCTGCATGTTCGCCAGCGTGTTGATCTCACTGTTGGCGTGAATAAAATATTCCTGCGGATAGGCTTGCGGACGGCGGATCAGACAGGCAAACTGGTCAGCGCTCAGCCGGCCGCAGATCCCGCGCTCTCCGATTTTTTCCTGGATCATCTCGGC
>NZ_GG657552.1:289589-291209 GCF_000157995.1 Holdemania filiformis DSM 12042 | reverse complement strand
AACGCTGATCAGCAGCTGATCGCCTGCCGGTACGCCCAGAATATCACTGATCAATTTAAAGTTTTCGATATTGGAACACAACATATCATATTCCCGATCCGGATGTGCCTGCAGCTCCTCGCGCACCCGCCGGTAAAAGAATTCCTTACTGTAAAGACTGGTCAGCCGATCGTAGCGGAACTGATTGATCATCGCAGCGCTTTCGCGCAGGCTGATGATACTGGCGACGCGATGCAGGATGATCTGCGGCCGATACGGTTTGGCAACGAAATCCGTCGCTCCATGAGAAAGCGCGGCCACTTCATCGGATTCGTTATCATTCTGCGTCGCAACGATGACCGGAATCGAGGAAATTGACGGATCGTTTTTCAGGATCGACAAAAACGTATAGCCGTCCATGACCGGCATCACGATATCCAATAAGATCAGGGAAACGTTATCTTTCTGATCATTCAGCACTTTCAGCGCTTCTAACCCATTCGGCGCTTCCAGGACTTTATATTCCGACTCTAAAATTCCGCGCAGCATCGCCCGGTTAATTTCATTATCTTCTACGATCAGGATTATTTTTTGTGAAGTCATCTTTATTCCCCCGCTTCATCCGCCTTGCTTGGACTGTCGCCAGAAATCGAAAACGAATTGTTAATTTTAAGATTTCCAACCAGTTGTCTGAACTGCTTAAAGAATTAGGGGAGTGTTTTTATCTCTGCCTGATATCTATTATAATAATTCTAGCATAGGGGCATCGGAACCGCAATCTCTTTCCGGGACGAAACTCGTTCGACTATGGTAATAATTCCCCCAAATAAGCCTGTTTTACTCCATCCTTAGAACTTAGGCTTAAGGGCTACAAAGATTGGTCGGATTTGTGTTCCCGCGGCGCCGGAACTGAAATTAAATTTCAGCCTGAAAAATAATTATTCCGATTTCCTAACGATCCGCTGTCCCGCGGATTACATCCTGATCGTGGGATCGGAAAAATTGAAAAGGACTGGATAGCCAGTCCCGATTTCGCAGTGGATTTAAGCCCGGACGCCGTGACCGCATTGGTGCTCCAGCCGCGGCAGTTCAGCGAAGCATCAGCCGGCTGCCCTGGTGCAGAATATCCGTGATCAAATTCAGCATCGGATTGTACCGATCCAAAAGGCAAAGACTCATGCCGCCGAAAACGAACATCATCGCGGCGAGCCAGCGCAGATTCTTAATCATCATCGTCCGCTTCCTTTTGTTTTTTAAACCACCAAAGCAAGCCTGCCGCCAGACCTAAACTGATAAGCAGCCATCCTGTTCTTTTTTTCATGAAGCCTTTCCTCCTTGATTTCTGGCTTCATTATAAGAGAGTTGACCGCAATCCTCCATCGTTTGAGCTTACAGCCAACTTACAGTTTCGTCACCCGTCCGAAAAGCCCCCGTTTTATCGCGGTCCAATTCTCCTCCGTCCGGGTCTGATGATGACAGCGATCGAAAAAGAATCGCCTGTTGATCTTCTGAGCTTTTTCATTCCCAGAAAACAGACGCGCGAATCGAAAGAGGCAACCACCGGGATTCTTTCATCCGCCGCTGCCCGCAACAGCCTATTCCCAATAAAAGTAAAATGAAAGATAAAAAAAATAGAAATTC
>NZ_GG657552.1:287050-289092 GCF_000157995.1 Holdemania filiformis DSM 12042 | reverse complement strand
TGACTGTGGAAAAACTCACTTTCATCCAGCTTGCACCGCTGGATCTCAAAGGCGGTAAACTTCCCCTCGCTGAACGAAGACTGCGTGCAGATGCAATCCGCAAAGCGGCAGCTCTTAAAGCTGGAAAACGCAAAGTTGGAATAATCGAGCGCACAGTTGAGAAATACCACGTCCTGCAGCACGCAGCGCGACAGATCCGCGCCGGTCATGCGGCAATGATCGAACACAACCCGCCGCAGCGTGCTTTCACTCAGCTGACAGTTGGAAAAATCGCAATGATCGAAAATCACGTCGACAAAATAAGTCTTCTCGCTGATCGCCGCCATTGTCACTTTCGTCAGCCGGCACTCGCTGAATTCCTTCCCCAGCGCTTTTTCCTCCGGCCACAGATCGTCGTTGATTTCCAAGCCGATCAATTTTTCCTGAGCGGCCAGCGCGGACGTCAGCACAACGGTTTCTAATGCCAGCGGCAGGCGCGGGGCCTGCGGTTCTTTTTTGATTTGTTTCATGAACTCATCCTTCCTGATTCTTTTAATCTTATCACAGATCAAGTTTCTTGCAACGAAATCATCAAGCAATCCGATCGCAAGAATAAAACAGGAGAAATCGGCGGTGATCCCGTCAATTTCCCCTGTTGCTTCTGATTTTTAAATTCGAGTCCGCAGCCATTTACAACACAAGCTTTACGACTGCACGGCCGGCTTTCGGCTGGAATGCGGTAATCGTGATCTCCGCCCCCTTGCGCGCCTGCACCAGCCAGCGCAGTGTATGCGTCAGCGGCGCGTGAGCGCCGGTGGTGACTTCACAGGAACGATACTCGGCGTTGACGCCGGAATAGCCTTCCAGATCGCCGATTTCCATAATCGCATGCCCGGCGATGAAGCTTTCAATCTGCCCCTGCAGCGAAACCTTGACTGGTCTGGCCGTGCCCAGAAGCTTCGCTTCCCGGCTTAAATAGGTCGGCAGATAGCCCGCGTTGGAAATCGTGACGGTCACTTCCGCCAGATCCGCGCCCAGCCAGTTCACGTTTGTCTTGTCAATCGCCAGCTGCGGCAGCGACTGAGCGTAGCGCAGACAGAACTTCGTCGTTTTTTCCACTTCCTGCAATAAGAAGGCATTCGGACAGTTTTCCTCTGTGAATTTCAGATTCAGGCCGCCGATTTCGACCAATCCCAGCTGCGGATGTTGATACGGTGTCCACGCTTCCATGCTTTCCGGAGCGTTTTCCGCGCACCACGCCATCACCTTCGCCATCGTATCCAGACATTCCGCTTCGCTCTTGGCATCGCGGCGGTCCCAGTCGATCTTGCAGCCGGCTCGTTCCAACAGGTTCCACAGCTCCAGCGTATAGGCAGGAATGCCCTGATCCTGGAAACACCAGTCGTCAAACGCACCGGAAGAATAATTTTCCTGATCCGTCATGAAATGATCGAAAATATTGATCGCCGGATAGCCCATTTCTTCCGTCGCCATTGCCGCGATCTCGCGCAGCCGGCGCATATCGTCAGGATCCGCGCTCTTTTCCGGACGGGTTCCCGGCGGGTACAGAATCACGCCGCCGCTGGTATGATGCGTGGCGACCGCACCGATGTTGTGATGGGCTAAGACAAAATCCACCACCGCTTTGTTTTCCGGATTGCTTAACGGATAAGCCCCGGCGCCGGCCTGGCGGGATTCATGGAACCAGCCGAACGGATAGTTGCGATTGAAGTCCAATCCCCATAACGTGGGAGCCGGCTGAATCTCATTGCCGTTGGCGCCCTTCAGCACGCCTTCGCTGACGACTGTGTAGAACTCGCCTTCACGCTCGTCCGGCTTGCGCTTTTCCATTAACTGCGGGTGTGCCTTACTGATCTTCCAGGCGCCGTGTTTGTCCTTGATCCGCATCATCCGGATCACGCCGTCCTGATCCATGTCTTCCGGCACCAACCCCGGCTGCTGCACCGGCGTCAGATACGGCCGGTCGGCGGAACGCAGGTCATACGGCGAAGTCAGATACACCTCGCTGCCGTCCACGCTGATCCGCGGAATGACATAGAACG
>NZ_GG657552.1:274278-286007 GCF_000157995.1 Holdemania filiformis DSM 12042 | reverse complement strand
CACTGGCTTTTTTCCATTCTTTATCGGGATTCCGGACAGGTGTAGCGCGGCAGACCTTGCGTATGCTTGCCATATTCGATGGCCTCCATCGGACAGCGGCTGATGCAGGCCATGCAATGCGTGCAGTCGCTGCCCCAGACAGGATGTCCTGCTTCCAATTTAATATTTTTCAACGGACACTCCTGAACACATTGACCGCAGGAAACGCAGGCTTCGGTAGCTGTAAATTTCTTTGCGTGGACAAACATCGGATAAAACAAATCGTTGACGATGCCGCTGTTCAATTTGTCCTTCATCGTTCTCGGCAGTTCAGGAAAACATTCACCTTTTTTGATACTTTGTGCGGCCTGCTCGATGACAGGGTAAGCTGCCGCAAGCTGCTTCTCCGCTTCCTCTGGCGTCGGTGTAGAAAACATCGCGATATAATTTTCCGGCATCACGATCGGAAAACAGCCCTGGTAATCCATCTTCTTCCGTTCGCAGAGTTTTTCCAAATAAGCTCCGGCATTGCCAATGCTGCCGCCGCAGGTCATGACAAAATAGATTTTGGAATTCCCGGTTAAAGGTGTCTTTTCCAGCCACTCGCTGACAATCCGCGGAATTCTCCACGCATAGGTCGGCGTCACGATCACCCAGGGCTGACTGGCTTGCAGCGGCGAGTAATCCTGATCCCGGATCCTTTCAAACAAATCGAGAACCTCCATGCCCGTCAGCCGGCCGATCCGCTGCGCGGCATACGCGCTGTTGCCGGTTCCTGAAAAATAACAAATCATCCTGTTTCCTCCCTTATCTGTCAGCGTCTTCGCTGATATGACGCACGCTTTCGTAGATTAAATTGACTAAATCTGCGATCGCTTTCCACTGCGTTTCCTGCATGCTTAAGTAATAGTAGTTCTTTGTGCCTTCCTTACGCATTGCGACGATCCCGGCTTCCTTTAAAATCTGAAGATGATGTGAAACCGAAGGCCGTGTGAGATGGGTTTTTAACGCAATCTCACCCACCCGGATTCCTGATAAATCACTTTCCAACAGGACCTGTAATATCAGCTGGCGGGTTTCATCGCCAATCGCGGTAAAAGCGCTGCGGCAGTTCTGAAACCCTTCCGCGATTTGCTTTGTCCGTACTTCGCATTCTACCGCTTTGTGCCTCATTTCCACTGGACATTCATCTCCTTTCGCGGTACCGAGCGCAGATAACGCACGCTGGGATACCCCATAACCAGGGTCATCGCAACTTTCTTCCCTTTCGGTATTTGCAACGCTTTTTTTATTTTCGGCGACAGGTTGGCAGCCATTGTAAAAAAGCCGCTGAACAACACACCTAAGCCGTTCGCCTCCGCGACAAATTCCATATTCTGCGCCGCAAGCAGACCGTTGGTCTTATCTTCCGCCAAAACCAGGATGACCAGCGGGGCCTTAAAGAAAAAGAAATGATCGTCGATGACATTGTTACGCGCCAGCGGATTAATTAGATCGGCTAGCGGTTTTATTTTTCTGAACAAATTGACGGCCAGCTTTTCAATACGTTCTTTTTCCTGATCTAAAACAATAAAGGAAACATCTCGTTTGTTTTCAGCCGTATGCGTCATCCATCCCGCTTCCAGTATCTGCTTCACCACTTCCGTTGGGACCGGCTTATTTTGAAACTGGCGGACAGTCCGGCGAAACCGGATTGTATTTAAAACCTGTCCGGGATTCAGTCTTTCCTCTTTATTCTTCTCTTGCGGCGCATGATCATACCCGCTGACCGTCACCGCTTTGCGCGGGCAAACTGCCTCACACTGTCCGCAGAACAAACAGTCTTCCAGGATGACCTGCGCTTTGCCCTCCTGGATTTTCAAGTTATGCGCCGGACAGGTCTTCACGCACAAGGAACAGCCAATACATTTATTTTTTTCTACGACGACTTGAAGTTTATCCATAATCTGATTCTTTTCGTTCACTTTCGTTAACCATTATAGGGGACATTGCCAATCCCTGCAACATTGGTAAAGAAAGTGATTACCAATGCTAGAAAAGAAAGACAATCAAAGCCGGCAACAATTTCAAAGAAAACGAAAAGACAGACTTTCGCCTGCCTTCTTCCTTTGATGCTCCGCCAATAAGCGATTACACCGTTGCGCCAAGAAAATAACCCTCGTTGGTCGCTTCCAGAATCTTTGCGACACGGTTGCAATCACCGACCATCGCCGTTTCCGGACAAATTCCATAAAACGCCATCGCCTCTGACTTCCGTGCTTTCATGCCGGTTGCCAGAATTACGGTATCCGCCGCAAGCCGCTGCCGCTGACCCGAACCATCGCAAACGTCGACGAAGTCCGGACCGATCTGTTCACAAGCGCATCCTGTCAGCGTGTGCAGTGATTCTGCCCGTTCAAAATGCTGAAACAGCGCGGTCTGCGTCAGATGATTGGCTTGGGCATAAATTTGTTGGGACACCTCCACAATCGTCACCTCATGTCCGCTTTCCGCCAGCTCCAGTCCCAGTTCGCAGCCGATGGTGCCGCCGCCGATGATCACGCAGCGTCTTTTCGCCAGCTTTGGATTTTCAATCACCGCCAGCGCCTGCACCGCGTGTTCAGCGCCTTCGATCCGCGGCTGAACTGGTTCAGCGCCCAGCGCCAGAATCAGCGCGTCTGGTTTCAGGTTTTCCACGGTTTCCGGCGTCGCGGTTTCATTCAGGCGGACGTCGATCGTACTGTCGCGAACCTGATGCAGAAGATAATCCCAATATCGCCGCAGGTCTTCTTTGAACGGTCCGGCACTGGCCCATTTCAATGCGCCGCCCAGCCTGGACTGCTTCTCGATTAAAATAACCTCATGGCCCCGCTGATCCGCGGTTAACGCCGCTTGGATCCCGGCCGGACCACCCCCGACAATCACAATCCGCCGGCGTTTGGCCGCCGGCTGCGGAATGAGCGGCACCCGGTTTTCCCGGCGGAAGCGGGGATTGACGCTGCACTGAATATTCCAGTGTTCTGTCGCGATATGATAACAATGCATGCACCGCAGGCAGGGAACGATATCCGCATCCCGGCCTTCCAGCGCTTTCTTCGGCCAGTAAGGATCAGCGATCAGGCTGCGGCCGCACATCACGGCATCGGCAATCCCCTCTGCGATCACAGCTTCCGCCTCCTGCGGACTCATCACCGCGCCGACCAGGCAGACCTGAAGCGAGGTTTCCTGCTTGATCCGCCGGGCGAATTCCGCATTGTAGCAATGCGGCTCAAAGATCGTCGGTACCGCATGGACATTGCCCGCGTGAACTACATCCATCCCGCAGCTGATATTCACCATATCGACCAGCCCTTCCGCCGCCTTTAAGAACGCGGCCATCTCATTCTCAGAATAGCTTTCTGGAACGGTGAGCTGGCGCGATATCCGCAGAATCAGCGGAAAATCCGGTCCCGCCGCCGCACGGATCGCCCGCAGCACTTCCAGTGGGAAACGCATCCGGTTTTCCAGTGAACCGCCGTACTCATCGGTCCGCTGATTCCACACCGGCGATAAAAACTGCCCGCACAGGGAATCATGGCCAAAATGCAGGGTCAAGGCATCGTAACCCAACCGCAGGCAGCCCCGGACCCGCCGCACCTGATCGGCGATCAGCTGATCCATTTGTTCCCGATCGAAAGCTTTCATCTTCATGCCGTCAAACCGGATCCCCGCGCTGGGACCGCGGACAAAGCCTTCTTCATCCGGCAGCGAAAAGAATTCCAGTTCATAGGCGGCCCGCGCTCCGTTCTGATGGGCGACGCTGAGATCCTCCACGGTTGTATCCAATTCATATTTATCAAGATGATTCATGCCGCCGGTATGCACCATCGCACAGCCGCCCAGTGAGCGGTCAAGCGCGCTCATCCCGCCGTAATTCACGCTCGAAATAATTTTATGACTGGGGATGATTCCCATCGGCGCAGCGATAATCCGGTTTTTCAACATCAGGCCGCGGATCTGCAGCGGTGAGAATAAATGCGGGTAAGGGGTCTTCATTCCATTTTTCCTGCCTTTCTTTTCAGTAAATCTTTTAAACGTACAATCCGGACAGCCAGAACGTCACCAACGTCAGTCCGGCGCCGATCAGAAATCGAAGTCCGCCTGAGCGAAGCCGCTGATACCGGGCTAACGGCGGCAGCGTCATCAGAGCGACCAGCAGCGGCGGAATTGCCGCCAGCCAGGCCTGCGCCGACAAAAGCAGCAGCGTCACCACCGCGAAGCAGCCGGGCAGAATCCAGCCGTAAATCCGCGTCATTTTCCGGGTGAGCGCAGGATCGCCTAAATGCAGCGGACTCACAGAATCCGCCCCTGCGCGTCGATCAGCTGGATATTGATATATAGATTGGCCAGCTCCGAAATTGTTTTAATGTATTTCTTCATCGCTGCCTTTGCGGCCTCGTCGCTGGCTGCATTATGCGTGACCTGAAGCGTTAGCCCGCTGAGGCGGACAACCTCGAAATGGATCGATTCAAAATCAAGCTGATCGATTTTTTCTTTCAGCAATTTCGCTTTGGGACATCCGATCTGAAGCATAAAATTCCTCCTTGTTCTTTAACGGACCGGGCGGTGTTCTTCCCGGCTTTTCTTCTTGGTTTTCCAGTTTTCTTTTCAGAATCCGACTGGATTCCGTCCGCGGGAGAATCAGAGTCTTCCTGGGGAGGTAATCCTCCGGATCCTCCTTCGGAACTTGCTTGATCAAAGTGAAGAAGCTGCTTACGCAGCTTCAGAAACAGCATTGTTTTCTTCTTCCACAGCCTGCTTGTCGATCATTTTAACAAATGGATACCAGATCAGCATATCGACCGCCAGAATCACGATCTGCAAGACCGCGCCCTGCCACGGAACTGAGCAGGTCAGGATTCCCTGCAGGATTCCCGGCATCGTCCAGCTTGGATTGACGCCGGTAAACCGGGCGCACAGACCAATCGCGACGGATCCGTAAGCGATGCAGGTATTCGCGATCACGCCCAGCATGTACGGAATGAACAGCAACGGGTTCAACATGATCGGGATGCCGAACAATAACGGCTCGCCGATATTGAAGATCTGCGGGACAATCGCGACCCGCGACAGCTGCCTGTAGCGCTTGGATTTCGCCAGGAAGAATAACAGAATGCCCAATCCCAGCGTTGCGCCGATCCCGCCCATCTGAATGGAGTTCAGCAAGCCGGTCGTATAGATGTTCGGCAAAGCGGAACCGGCTGCCATCGCCGCCATGTTCTGTTCGTTCGCCGCCGTTGCCAGCGCGTCCATAAACGGAACGACCGAGGAACCGTGAATGCCGCAGAACATCGCCAGCGTCATGACCAGTTCGGTGACTAACAGACCGAAGAAGCTGGTGCCCAAACCGGACAGCGGTGTCTGGATAAACGTGTAAATGAGCTGATGGATCGATTCATACGGCGTCGCCGCCAGCGCCTGACCGATCAGCGAACAGCCGAAGACCAGAATAAACGCCGGAATCAGCACGGCGAAGGTTGCTTCAATATAGTGCGGAACGCCCTGCGGCATCTTGATCGTCACATTGTGATCCTGGCACAGCTTGACAAACCGTACGACCAGATATGAAATGATAAACGCCGAGAACATGCCGGAGTGACCGAGCCAGGCCGATGGGATCGCAGTGTACAGCTCCGTCGGTGTCAGCAGCAGAAACGACGCGACGGTCAGCGGCACGCAGGCCAGCGGCTCGTTCATGCCCAGCCGTTTTGCGTACAAATACGGCAGCACCAGCACGGTGTAAAACGCGATGATGCTCAGTGTCCAGCTTTGAGCGTTCATAAAGACCATCAGAATCATCGGATTCGCGCCTAAAAATGCCTGCCACCCGCCGACGTCGATAAACGCGAACAGACAGGCGAAGGAACCGATCACCGTGATCGGAAGCAGAACTTGAAGCGCTTCGGCCATGGCGTTTAAGAAGGTCATCTTGTGGACCCATTCCGCCAACGGTTCAACGAAGCTGGATATTTTTTCCATCAATGTATCCATTGTATTTTCTCCTCTTTTCAAATAAACTCAGTTTTTAGTCAGGACTTGAGATGTTCCAATGCCGTTTTCAGTACCTTTTCCCCATTCATCATGCCGTAATCCACCGTATCGATAACCATAAATTCCACGCCTTTTTCCGCGTATTTCGCATCGAAGGTTTTCTTTTTGAAGCGGACCTGCGGGCCTAACAGAACGATGTCCGCCCCGTCGATCAGCTCGTCCAGCTTCGTGTAGGGATAGGCGTTGATCACGGCGTCGACGCCCAGCTGCTTCGCGGCGTCCTTCATCCGATCCGTCAGCATGCTTGTGCTGGCGCCATGTTCGCAGACAAGAATGATATTGACCATTATTTCACCTCCTCCCCGTTTTTCTGAACTTGCATTTTGAGCAGCCTTTCGGCAAATTCCCGGCTGACCTCGGCCGCCGTCAGATGATTAGACGCATGGATCAGCATCATCGTCATCGGCAGTGCAGCGGGATCGCGGGCTTCCTCCACCAACAGCTTCGTATGAATTTCATGAGCCTTGACGATCGCTTCATCAGCGACGGCCAGAGCCTGCCGCGCCGCTTCCCAATCGCCGGCTTCCGCGTAATCGAGCGCTTCCATGCAGCTGCTCTTGCCATCCCCGGCATTCGCGATAATCATGCATGAAAGATTGTTTACTTCCTGAATCGTCACGTTTTCTGACCTCCTTGCTTGCACCCTAACTGTAAAGCGCAGCGCGGTCGGATTCAACGTCTGCCTTTGCCCGCTCACAGGGCAAAAGCCGGTAAGTACGCGCCGGCGTTCCCTTGTACAATAAAGGACAGAAAGGGTTGAATTGTATGGCGAATTTAGACCGCAAGATGCAGATCGTGTCGTTTCTGAACCATCAGACAGGCTGGACGACAACCGCGATGATCGCCCAGCGCTTCGGCTTCAGTGTGCGCAGCGTCAAGTACAGCGTCGCGGAGCTGAACAAGGAATACGGCGCTTTGATTCTTTCCAGCAACAAGGGATATAAAATTGACAAGCTAAAGGCTGCGCAAATTCTGAGCTTTCTGCCCTCCCAGACGATTCCCGCCAGCTATGAGGAACGCAAGCGCTATATCATCAATACGCTGCTTTTACAAAACCAGCGGATGTCCATCAGCGATCTGTCGGACAAGTTGTGCATCTCACCGATCACGCTGCAGAACGAGCTGTCGCGGATGCGCACCGATCTCATGCAATTCCACCTGAATATCCACACCAAAAACGATATGGTCAACATCACCGGTCTGGCCAAGGACAAACGGGCGGTGATTCTGAGTCTGATCAACGAGGAGATCAAAAGCTCTTATTTCAGCCTGGAGCGAATTCAGGAAATCTTCACATCGGTCAGCCTGGCGCGGATCAAGCAGCTGATCTTACAGGTCATGCACAAATACGAGTATTTCCTGGACGATTACAGCCTGTTGAATTATGTGCTGCATATCGCGCTGACCGTTGAACTGCGCAGTTCCAATCCCGCACGCAAATTTAACGCGTCCCGTCAGGAGCTGGTATCTCACGCCGATATGCTCAATCTGGCTTCGGCGCATGTTCAGAGCATCGTCAATGATCTGTACGTGCTGCTGAAAGAAAACTACGATACGGATTTCACGTTATACGACTTATATGAAGCGTCGGTGCTGATGATGACCCGCGCTGTGTCCTCGCAAATGTCCGCCATCGCCTACGATCAGATCAGCGTCATCCTCGGAGCTGACATTCAGCGACTGCTGGACAACATCGTACAGTCGGTCGAAAACACTTATTGTATTGATTTGAATAACGAAAGCTTTCTGATCAAGTTTGCTTTTCATTTAAAAAATCTGCTTCTGCGCTTGGAAAACGACATCCAGATCACCAACCTGCAGTTTGAAAGCATCAAGACGGATTATCCGCTGATCTACGCGATTTCCGTGCATATTTCCAACGTCATCTATCAATTCACCGGCCACGTCCTGCCGGAAGATGAAATTGCCTACATCACGCTGCACATCGGCGTACTGATGGAGGAAACGCGGGCTAAAAGCGATAAAATCAGCTGTCTGGTGCTGTGCAACGATTATCAACAGATTGGTCAGCGTCTGATCAAAAAATTATCTGCGGTCTTCTCGGAAAGTTTGTTGATCAGCGACGTGCTGACGCACACCGCCCTGCCCCAGCCGCTGCCGCCGGCCGATCTGGTGCTGTCCACCGCTCCGTGCGCGCTGCAGGTGCAGCCGCTCGTTTACTATCAAATCGACCAGTTTCTGTCAGAGAAAGATATCCGCCGGATCTTCGAGCTGATCGACGAGATCAAAAAGCGGAAGATGAAAGACTTCATCCGCGAGAAAATTCTGTATTTCTTTCACCCGGATTTGTTCTTCGCGTGCCGTCAGTTTGCCACCCATACCGACGCGATCGAAGTCATGTGCGCAGCGATGACGGCCGGCGGTTATGTCGACGAGGATTATCGTCAACAAATCGACTATCATGAGAAATTGAGCCCCTCCGCCTATGGCAACATCGCGATTCCTCATCCGCTCGACAACAAGGCAAAATCCAGCGCGATCGCCGTCTCCGTCAATCCGCGGCCGATCCAGTGGGGCGCCAACCAGGTCAATCTGGTCTTCATGTTATCGTTGATGGAAAAGGATAAAGAACAGTTCTCCAATATTTTTGATTTCATCGTTCACATCATGAAGGACGAGGAAACCTTCCGCAAAATGATGGAAGTCACCAGCTTTGAGGAGTTCACAAGCTTGTTGGTATCGTGTTATTGAAGAAGGGGGAATCTTCATGAAAAAAGGACAGACGACAAACCCGGCCTGCATTGAAAAGCCGGAAACAAAACCGAAGCGGATCCGGCAAAAAGCCACACCGGCAGCTTCCTTGCCGCGGCGGTTTCTGGCGGCCGCCGTGGATTGGTATGGTTCCGCTTTGTGCGGCAACCTGATCATCACCCTGGTTGTCAGTCTGACCCAGGGTCAGCTGATTGTCACGTCTTCCATCACTGACCTTTCATCCGGTCTGGCCATGACCGCGGTTTGTCTTTCCAGCTGCGCAGTGCTGGCTTATTTTATAATGATTCCGATGCTTGTTCCTGGTTTCCAGGGTCAGACGCCGGGCAAGCATTTGGCGCAGATCCGTATTACTCATCGGGAGGGTAAGCCGGCTTCCCCGGCACAGCTGGGTGGACGCGCACTGTGTTTTCTTTTTTTGGAACAGACGTTTAACAACGCGGCATTTCTGGTACGTACACTGCTGACGCGGTTCGTGAATCCCGGACTGATTCAGGGAGTTTATGTTTTCGGTCTGGCCGCGAGCCTGGTTTCCGTGCTGCTTTTGTTGAAAACGAAACGCTTCATGCTGCACGACAAACTAACCGGCACGCAGGTGGCCGCCGTTGAATGATCAAACCGCGAATGGTATGAGATAAAAAGCAGACAGGCAGATCACTTGGGAAACCTTGTCCTTCCTGTCTTGAGAAGAACTGGAATCAGAATTCGTTCTAACTAAAGGATAGGGAAAACACTATTAAAAAAGCTTGATTCCCGCTGCGGATGGGCGATATGATCAAGCTTTTTTATTTGCCTATGCATTCTTTAACGATACACGAATCGGAAGTTATTCGATCGACAACGCCACGCCGGTTCCCTCGAACACCGCTTCCTGAATCTTGCGCGGCTGCAGCGCGTCGCCAACCTCAAAGGTCTGCGGGCAAATCCCATACAGACTGTTCACAAAAGCCCGGTTGGTGCGTACACCCGCAGCGATGATCACGGTATCGGCTTTCAGCTTCCGCTGCTCTGTCTGATGGAGAATTTCCACTTCATGATCGCCGATCTGAATGCAGCGAGTTTCGGTCAGGGCCGTGAAATTCGTCAGCGGATCCAGCTTCTGCCGCAGCGCGATCCGGTAAAGCAGATTTCCCTGTGAAGCCAGCGTGTCCGTCATTTCCACAATTGTTACCTGCCGTCCTTTCCGCTCAGCCAATTCCAGCCCGATCTCCGCACCGATCGTTCCCCCGCCGATGATCACGACTTGCTTTCCGATCCGTTCCGGATGATGAATAGCTTCGGTAAAGCCCATTACAAAGGACTGATCAATTCCGGGAACAGGCGGCGTTACCGGCTGGGCTCCGCAGGCAATGATCAGCGCCTGCGGATGCAGCGCTTCAATCATCGAACGATCTGCCGCGGTATTCAGGCGCAGGTCGATATCGCATTGGGCAAACTGATTCGTTAAGTAATCCCGATAACTGCGAATGTCTTCCTTATAATACTCCCGCGCAATCGTATTCAGCGCTCCGCCGATCTCTGTACTTTTTTCCAGCACGATCACTTCATGTCCGCGGCGGCTGGCAGTGATCGCGGCGTTGAGTCCAGCCGGCCCGGCGCCGATGATGACGACTCGCTGAGCCTGTTCAGCCGGGATCATCCGTTCAGGAATCAGTGTTTCGTTGCAATAACGTGGGTTGACGCTGCAGCCGACGTTCTGACGGTTAGTCGCGATGTGATAACATTGCAGACATCTTAAACACGGTACGATATCGCATGTCCGCCCTTCCCGTGCCTTGTTCGGCCAGTTGGGATCCGCTATAAAAGCCCGGCCGAAAGCAACAAGATCGACATCACCGTTCGCCAATATTTGTTCGGCTTCAGAAGGATTCATGATCGCACCGACAACTGAAACCACAAGTCCCGGACACGTCTTCTTTACAGTCCTTGCCCATTTCAGATTCGGCATGTGTTCCTTAAAATTCGTCGTTGCCATGTGCACGTTGCCCTCATGGTTGATATCCAGCCCGGCTGAGATCTGAACGCCGTCAATATAGGGTTCCGCCATTTGGATAAACGCCAGTGTGTCTTCAAAGGGAATGGAACCGGGTACGCATTCCTCGCCGGAGATCCGCATATCTACCGGAAATTCCGGACCCACAGCTTCCCGGATTTTCCGCAGGATCAACAACGGGAATCTGGCGCGGTTCGGTAAACTTCCGCCGTACTCATCTGTTCGATGATTAAACAAAGGCGACAAGAACTGCGCGGCCAGCCAGCCGTGGCCGAAATGCAGAAAAATCGCATCGAAACCCAGCGTCTTCGCCTGCTGAGCGGCTTCCGCGAACAGTCCGGCAATCCGCTCCATTTCCGCGGAATCCAGCGCCTTGACCTCGACACCGTCTTCACGGATAAGCGAACAAGGTCCCCAGGCATGATCTTTGACCCGGGCATATTGACCGGCATGAAAGATTTCAATCGACGCCCGCGCGCCGTAACGATGACAGGCCCGGATCTTCTGCCGGGTCTTTTCCACTTCATATTTGAAAAACGCCGTTGGTTCCTCGCCGCTGGCAAACGAACTGCGGCCGGGTTCCACAATCGTATGACCGCAGACAACCAGACCTGCCCCGCCGCGGGCCTTCGGTTCGTACAATTCTCCGATCGGCGCGGCGACGATGCGGTTGCGCAGCGTCAGCTTATTCAACTGAATGGGGGAAAACAAATGAGGATATTCCATAATCTCGCCTCTTTTCTCCCTTATTATCTGGCATATCCTGATTATTTCCTATTTTCAGTTTTGCCCCTTACAGGGGCAAAATCCAAATTTTTTCTGTTATAAACAAAGAAAATAAAGTAACTCAAGCTCAAAAGTAAGTTAAAGAATTGCTTATTCAGAGACTTGAACCCGCTGTAATTTCAAGATCCTTTCCAGCAACTTGGATTAAATCTTGAAAATGGTTACAAATAAA
>NZ_GG657552.1:240708-274144 GCF_000157995.1 Holdemania filiformis DSM 12042 | reverse complement strand
AACGTCAGCGTGTCCGCCAGCCGCGTCAGCTGCGCATCTTCGCCATAGTTGGTGCATAAGACGTCGAGCGTATGCAGCGCCGCCATCGAACCGGTCACTTCCCCGGCATGCGTATTGGCGTCGATATAGAACGCCGGCTTTGCCAGCGGATCGCCCGTCTGCTTATTAGTCAGCGTCAGCGCCCACACGTCGCGGCCCTTTTCACTCTTGCAGATTGATTCCATCGCAAGTAAATCCGGATGGTTTTTGACCAGCGTCTGCAGCGCTTCGGTCAGCTCGGAATAAGTATAGTAATGATCGTACTGAAAGGTTGTTTTCATTGAGGCACCTCCGATTTTAGTTTCGTCTTAGCGGCTGCGGGGTATTCCTTTTTTATTCCGGTTTGCCCCACGCCCTGTCCTGATCCTGTCAGAAACGTCTGTTTCTTAAAGCACTTTGCTCAGGAATTCAATCGTCCGCGGATGCGTCGGGTGATCGAAGATTTCCGCCGGACTGCCCTGTTCGGCAATCACGCCCTCATCCATAAACAGCACGCGGTCGCTGACTGAACGGGCAAAGCCCATTTCATGCGTAACGATCACGCACGTCATGCCGCCTTCGGCCAGCTGCTGGATAACCTCCAGAACATCCTTGACCATTTCCGGATCGAGCGCCGAGGTCGGTTCGTCGAACAACATAACGTCCGGCTCCATCGCCATCGCCCGCACGATCGCCAGCCGCTGCTTCTGACCGCCGGAGAGCTTGCGCGGATATTCGTGCGCCTTGTCCTCCAGGCCGACCTGCTTCAGCAGCTTCATCGCTTTTTCTTCAGCTTCCTTCTGCGGAACCTTCTTTTCCAGCGTCGGGGTGATCGTGATGTTTTCCAGCACGGTTAAATGCGGGAAAACGTTGAAGTGCTGGAACACCATGCCGATCTTCTGGCGGTGGTGATCGATGTTGATCTTTTTGTCGGCGATGTCCACGCCTTCAAAGATAACCTGGCCGCTGGTCGGCTTTTCCAGCAGGTTCAGACACCGCAGAAACGTCGACTTGCCGCTGCCGGACGGGCCGATGATCGAAACGACCTCGCCCTTATGAATTGTTTCGTTGATTCCTTTTAAAACTTCCAGCGATCCGAAATTCTTTTTCAGATCCTTAACTTCAATTAATTTTGCTCCTGCATTAATCACTGACGCTCATCCTCTTTTCCATATATTGAATGCCCTTCGACAAGACGAAGGTCACGACGAAGTAGATCGCGGCGATGATGATCAGCGGCTGCCAGGCATAGAACTTCGTGCTCATTAACAGCGTCCGCGTATACATCAGTTCACCGATATAGAAGGTGGAAGCCAGCGAGGTTTCCTTGATCATCGTGACAAACTCGTTGCCCAGCGCCGGCAGAATGTTCTTGACCGCCTGCGGCAGAATGATTTTCATCATCATGTGCCGGTTGGACATGCCCAGACTCTTGGCCGCCTCACTCTGGCCCTTGTCCACGGCCTGGATGCCGGAACGGATAATTTCCGCAACATAGGCGGAGCTGTTGAAGACCAGCGCGATGACAACGCAGGCATATTTCGACAGGTTCAGCCACGGAAAGGCCATCGGCAAGAAGAAGCGGAAGATATACAGCTGGACGAGAATCGGCGTGCCGCGCAGCACTTCCACATACACCGCCGTGATGAATTTCAGCAGCGGATTCTTTGACAGCTTGATGATCGCGATCAGCGCCCCGAAAATCGTACCGAAGAAGACGGTGATTGCCGCCAGCTTCAAGGTTTCCCACAAGCCGCTCATGAAGATGCCGGAATTCTCCTGGAAGACCTGGATGACGCCCGGCGACTTCTTCGCCACGCCTTCGGAGCCGTCGAATTCAATGCCCAGCTCGGAAGCCCGCGTCTTGGCTTCGTTTTTCCATTGTTCGTACAGGCCCTTTTCGTTGATGTCCGCAATAATGTTGTTGATCGCGGCAATCAGCTCGGTTTCACCTTTTTTGACGGCGAGCACGTTGCCGGCGTGCTGATCTTCCAGCGTCGTATCAAAGCGCGCATCCGCTAAGATCAGCGAATTGTCCTTGGATACATAGCCTTTGGCCACGTCGCAGTCGGAAGCCAGCGCATCCACCTTGTTGGTGGTTAAACTCAGGATGCCGATGTCCATCGACGTGATCGTTTCCAGTGTCGCCTGCGGCAGTTGGGTCTGCACATAGTTTTCCTGCAGCGAGCCGGCCTGCGCCGCGATCAGTTTCCCGTCGAAGCTGGCCAGATCCGGATACTTCTCCGCATCCGCGCGGCGGATCATCAGCCCCTGACAGGCCGCTTCTCCGGTTTTGTTAAACCCGTCGGATAATTCAAAGGAATCCTCGCGGTCTTCCTTCCAGCCGAAGCCGCTGATGGCCATGTCGCTTTCGCCCAGATCGACCGAGCTGAGCACCATCGCGAAGTCCATCGCCTGAATTTCCAGCTCGACGCCCAGCTGATCGGCAATATACTGCGCCATCAGGATATCCGAGCCGACATACTGCTCCTGACCTTTCTTGGAATCGTCGATAAACTCCTGCGGCGCAAAGTCCGGCGACGTCGCGACGATCAGTTTGCCCCGCTGCAGGATTTCCTCCAGCCGGTTGGCGGGATTGCCCTGAGCCGGCTGTTCCTCCTCAGCCGCCAGCGACAATCCGGTTGTGATCCACAGGCAGAAAATCATAACGGCCAGGATCAACGTGTTTTTCATCTTTCTCATATTACCCCTCTTTTCCAAACAAAAAAGCCGTTCCTCTAATCTAGGAACGACTCACATCGCGGTACCACCCTAGTTGCCGGAAACCACTGTTCCGACCCCCTCGTTCGTTAACGCAGACTCACGTTTCAGACTACTTTTTTCATCTGAACTTCTCCCAGGTGCGCTTCGCTTTCGACAGTGCCGCCAAACTTTCACTCTGTTTTGGCTCGCTGATGGATATCTTAAGCTACTCTCCTGTTCACTGAATTTTGAATATGGATTCAGTTTAAGCGAAACTGAATCGGTTGTCAAGACGGAAATCGCTATGTTTCTGATCAAAAGAGAATTTTTACATTTTGCAGTGTAACTTTTTACATTTATTCCTTTTTCCAACCTTGAATGACCGCCGCCGCCAGCCAGGACAAGGCCGGCTGAAATGATCCGGGGATTCATCTTGAATCCCTTCTGCCCTGCATTTTTCCAAGCCGAAGTTAGTTCCGGCGTCCTTCGCTTTTATTTATCATAGATATGCGTGATGTTTTTCAGCAGAATGGACAGACTGCCGTCGGGATTGGTGATGAATTCCACATGGCTCTGATCGTGCATATAATCGATCGGCAGAACGATCGATATCCCGCTGTCCGTCACCAGCTTCTGCTTTTTCAGCTTGGCGTCGTAGGCGGAGCTGGTCACGACCATCCGCTGCTGATCCAGACCGCGGTCCTGCAGCTTCGCCTTCGCTTCAAACAGCGTTGAAGGATCATCGACATAGATTTCCTCAAAGACTTCTTCCAGGTTGACTTCCTCTTTTTCCTGCAGCGATTCCGCGACTTTCTGTTTGAATTCAACACGGCGGTTCATTTCGGTGAGATCGTCACTGGGATGAATTTCCTGCACGATTTTCTGCGCCGCCTTGATCTTTTCCTTCGGCGTCATTTCAAATTGTTGGTTCAGCAGCAGCTCTGAAAGCGGCGTAAAGCCTTTTTCCTTCTTCTCGATCAGCTGTGTCAGCCCGGTGAACAGATCGGTGCAGAACTCGAAGCTTACCCCGGCCGACGCGCCGGGCAGCGTCGTCTGATACTCGACCAGCTCCAGCCGGGTCTGACGCTCATCCTGGCTGAGATGATGAATCAGCGAGCTGCGGTAATCCAGAATTCCGACATATAAGCTTAAATGCCGGTCGATTTCCAGCAGCGCGAACAGGACGTCCGCGCTCTGGCCGCCGTTGCTTTGGCGGTAGTTGAACAGCTTTTCCAGCAGCTGCAGCGTGAATTCATAAAATGCCTGCCAGTCCGAGGCTTTCAATACCTCATCCAGACTGACCCCGCCGATGCTGGCCGTCGTACTGGTGCGGCAATGTTCGCTGCCGGCCAGACGCTGCAGCCGTTTTTCCAGATAGGTATTCAAAAAATCCGTCGGTTCCAATTCCACCTGCGATACCACCGGCATCCCCAGATTCATATCCAGGCTGTGCAGAATCGCGGTTTTTAATTCCATTGTTTCCACAAGCGATTCCTCCTTTATCCAGCGCTAAGTTTACCTTTTTTCACGCAAAAAGAAAAGACATCTCCTTTCAGAAATGTCCTGTTTTACTGATTACAGCTGCGGCGTCCCGGCCACCGCGGCGATGATGTCATCGGTGTTCAGCGTGCTGAACCGGCTGCGGTTAAAGCGGATCGTCTTTGACTGCATATCGACGATGACCGACAAATCAATGTTCATGTAGAACCCCTTAACTAAACATGTGCGAATCGACTCTTTCGCCAGATCATGCTTGACGATCGCCAGACTTTCCACATCGGTATAGACTGGAATGCCCCGGTCCTCCGAATACATCTGAAGTTCTTCCAGCCGAATATAATCCACAATAAACGCATCTAAATTCGCAATCCGGTCAGCGTACTCCAACAGCTGCAGCGTCGCGTTTTCCTCTGTTTTCAGCGGCACGGCATATTCTTCCACCAGCGTATTGCCGATGATCTTTGTTTGTTTCTTATTCATCCTGATCACCCATCCTGTTCCTTTGCTTATCATCATTATACTATGTTTTAGGAAAAGTGAATATGCTGAAATGAATAATATCCTTATTTTTTTAATTTCGACAATGTTCGTCACAGAAATGATCACAGCGCTTACATTTCCGTTATTTTCCTGCTTATTTAATTATGCTGAAAACGACGCCTTTTTCATCCCCGAAGCGACTTAAAAAGTCTGGAATCAAAATTGTTCCAGACCGATTATCCTGTTGAAAGTTATAAAAATCGGAATTGGAAATTTAATTCTGTCCTTCCAATCCGTCGATGAATGCCAGCACTTGCGCGACATCCTGATCGGGCTTCACTTTATCAAAACGTTTCAAGATGTTTCCCTGCTCGTCGATCACAAACGTCGTGCGCGCCACCCCCATCACCTTTTTACCATACATCATCTTTTCCTGCCAGACGCCGTAGGCTTCGATCGCGATGCGGTCAGGATCGGAAAGCAGTGTAAAATTCAGGCTCTGTTTAGCGATAAATTTCTGATGAGATGTCGCGGAGTCTTTGGAGATGCCGATCACCTTGAGATTTCGTGCGGCCAGTTCCGTGAAATGATCGCGGTAGCTGCAGGCCTGCTTCGTGCAGCCCGGCGTGCTGTCTTTGGGATAAAAATAAACGACGACCTTCTGGCCTAAAAAGTCGTGCAGCGCAACTTCGTTGCCCTCGCTGTCGTTAAGTTTAAAATCGTAGGCTTTTTCCATAGTTGTTCGTCCTTTCTTTCATTTTTCTCTGATTAGCTTTATCATACCCGTTTTTCTTATTTCTGCCTACTGATACGCCTGAATTTTCCTTGATCCGGCTTCCTAGACCCGTCGGAGAAAACGTGAATCCAATGTTCTTCTGAATGCCGGAATGGGACTGAATAATGTTATAATCAATTTAAGAATATTGTACGGAAACTGCCGTCTTGTTTTTTTACAAGCAACATCTTAAAACGGAAATGGAGGTCCATCATGGAGAAAATTATCGTCGCATCCGACTCCTTTAAAGGTTGTATGTCCAGCAGCGAAATCGGAGAACGCATTGCCATCACCACGCGCAAGCTTTTTCCGGAAGTGGAGGTAACCGTGCTGCCGATCAGCGACGGGGGCGAAGGCTTAGTCGAAGCCGTTGTAAAAAACGGCGGATTTCTCCGTCAGGAAGGAACCTTCTGCGATCCGCAGCGGCAGCCTTTGACCGCGGCCTGGGCCCGGAGAGAAGCGGAAGCGGTCATCGAACTAGCGCAGTGCAGCGGCTTGGGTTTATGCCATCCCCGCAATCCGGCGCTGGCGACGACTTACGGCACAGGCTTACAGATCAAGGCTGCCCTGGACGCGGGATGCCAAACGATTTATCTCGGCTTAGGCGGCAGCGGCACGCACGATGGCGGTTGTGGAATCGCGGCGGCACTGGGCGTGCGGTTTCTTCATCACGGAAAATCCTTCCTGCCTACCGGAGCGACGCTGGATCAAATTGAAGCGCTGGATCTTTCTGACTGTGAATTATTCAATTCCGTGGTGCGGCTGATCTGTCTGTGCGACGTCACCAATCCTTTATTCGGAACCAACGGTGCGGCCCGGGTCTTCGCCCGCCAAAAGGTGCGGACGAGGCGCTGATCGCGCAGCTGGACCGCAATACCGAACAGCTGACGCGCAAAGTGGAGACCTGGCAGAACTGTTCCCTCGCCGCGCAGCCGGGCTTGGGCGCCGCCGGCGCCTGCGGTTTGATGTTAAAAGGAGTGTTCCGCTGTGAAATCCGCAGCGGACTGGAACAGCTTTTGCATTGGATGCAGTTAGACGAACTACTGATCCAGGCCGATCTGATTATCACCGGTGAAGGCCGGATCGACTCGCAGAGTCTGCAGGGCAAGGTTCCCTTAGGTATTCTGCACCATGCCCAGGCGGCCAACGTGCCGGTGCTGGCGGTATGCGGCCAGCTGGGAATTGCGAAAACAGCGTTGCTGGAAGCGGGCTTCCGCGATGTGCTCGTGCTGCAGAAACCCTCTATGAGCAAGCAGGAAAGTATTTGTCAGGCCCCCCGGCGGCTGCAGGAAGAATGGGCAGCCTGGCTGAAACGAAATCAATCCATTGATCGAGAACAATAAGAAAATCCAGCTTTTTTCTGAAAGCGCTGTCAAGAACATTTTCCCCGAGTCCGGATTATGATAGAATGGGAATAACAGCCAAAAGAGGTAGATCATGAAAATTCGTCATAACCCTGCCGGTCAGCGGCAGCAGATTCAAGAGTTTTTCGATTCCAGCCGGCGAATGCTGCACGCTCCGCGGCAGACCTGCGTCAAGGCGTGCAGCTGGGACGTTTCGGAAGTCGTGCCGAATAAACCCCGGCCGCAATGGGAAATCTTTGCGGCGGAGGATGACGGCGGCCAGATCATCGGTCTTCTGGCGCTCGATCCCCAGCGCTGGCAGATCGACTTGTTGTCGGTCGTTCAGCAGCATCAGGGCGAAGGCGTATCCAGCGAACTGCTGCACCAGGCCCGCCGCTATGCAAAAAAACATCATCATTTCGAACTCCAGGTGATCGTCTTACTGGCCTCGCTGCCGTTCTTTCTTAAAGAAGGGTTTACGCTGATGGCCAGCGATCATCAGCCGGTTCAGCTGCAGGGGCGCTTCTTCCTGCGCCAGACGCTGCGGCCGCGGTTAGTTCTGGCGGCTGAGCCCTTTGACAACGGCTGGGATGCCCGGGCGTTTACCGAGATCCTGCAGACGTTCATACCGGTATCCCAATGCCAGTCGGTTTCCTGTAATTTAAGCGATGGCGCGCAGGGCTATGTCGATGCGCTGATCGGTCAGTCGGTCTGCCAGCGGGTTACGCTGCCTCCGGATCCTGCTCTATCCGCGCGTAAAATCAGCTACGCCGTCCGGGGCAACAATGCGATCCTGGAATTTTCCGAGCTGAATGGGCTTTCTGATTCGCGGCTTTACGGCACGATGATTCTTCATGCCCTGACGCAGGGATGCCGCCGGTTTTATCTTGTGCTGAGTCCCTTGGGTCCGGCTGACGGCGGATTGGGCATGCTGGAAGCGCTGGGGATGAAGTTTATCTTTGACGATCGGGGGGAGATCGTTCAGGCGGACGACCAGGAATTAAAAAAGACACTGCGCGGCTTAACGTTCATCGCGCTGTGCGATCCCCAGGACTTATACCGGAACACCGTGCCGGCTTCCCCGTTAATCCGCTGGCTGAAGCAAACTTCCGCGGCGGCCGAACCGGGCGCGGCCGCCGGTCACGGACTCGGCTATACGATCCAGGCGCTGCTGCAGGGAAAGTGCCAGGACAGCGTCGCGGCGTTAATGTCGACGATTGGCTTCCGGGAGCGGCTGCGGCACGCGGACGCTTTGCTTTGCTTCCGGCAGAAACCGCTGTCCCCGGCCTCCCCCAGTTCCCTGCCTCAGGCCGCGGCAATCGCACATCATGAGGATATGCTCACGATTTTAGTGACGCCGGCGGAAACCCAGGTTGCCCAGGCCGAAATTCTCGGTTTTGACCAGGTCGTCAAACTGCCGGAGGGGCCGTTAAGCGATCAGGACGTGCAGACGGCGCTGCGGGAAATTCTCAAAGAGCTGAGCCGTTTGTAAGCGGCGCTTAGATTGATAGAAATAAAAGGATAGCACTGACTCGCTTTAATATTGGCGCAGGATGAAGGCTGAGAACAACGCTAGGAATCGCATGTTTCTGTTTTATGGATGCCTTGGTTCCGGGCAGTGCTTTGATCAAGGAGCGGAAGAATAACAGATAAAAGCCCCGCAGCTTTCATTTCTGAAAGAACGGGGCTTTTGATTTCCTTGATCACCGGTTTTCTTTTCAGAAAATACCGGCTGAACTTAAATTTTTGCTTATTTGTTCGCTGCCGCGTTAGCGCCTGCGATCCGGCCGAAGACCATGATATCCGCAATCGCGTCGGAGCCTAAACGGTTGGTGCCGTGGATGCCGCCGGTTACTTCGCCAGCCGCATACAGATTTTCGATGACGTTGCCGTCAACGTTGACTACCTGAGCTTCCGGATTAATCTTGATGCCGCCCATCGTGTGGTGGATTGCCGGGATCGACTTCATGATATAGTAAGGACCTTCGCCGAAGGCGATCAGATCGCCGCGCTTGTTGAATTCCTCATCCTTGCCCTTTTCGCAATATTCGTTATACTTCGCAACTGTGGCTTTCAGGTTTTCCGCGTCGATGCCGAAATGCGCTGCCGCTTCTTCAATCGTGTCGGCTTTCACCAACATGCCGCGTTCAATCAGATCATCATATTCGTTTTGATGCTGCTCGCGGACGCCGGAAGCGACCATCGAAGCTTCATCCCAGAACAGATACGAGAAGCCGTCGGTGGTTTCCGTGACCGCTTTGGAGATGACGTCGCGGCGTTCCAGTTCCTCAACGAACCGCTTGCCTTCCAGGTTGACTAAGATCGCACGGCCGTCCAGACGGACGTCGCCGACATACAGTAAGCGTCCGGTTTCCGCATCGCAGGTCGGATAAGTCTGGATCCATTCCATGTCGACCAGCTTCGCGCCGATCGCTTCCGCCATCGTGATGCCGTCGCCGGTCGATCCAACGCTGTTGGTGGACAGGATTTTTTCATCCATCATCGGGTTGTACTGCTTGCGCATTTCCAGATTGGAGCCAAAGCCGCCGGTAGCGATGATCACGCCGTTGTGAGCGGTGTAGGTCAGAGTCTGACCGTCATGCTGCGCTTCGACGCCGATCACTTTGCCCGCTTCGTCCTGGATCAGTTTGGTTGCCGGCGTATCGGTCTGAATTTCGATGCCCAGCTCGTCGCATTTAGCCTTTAACTTCTGAATCGGTTCTACGCCGCTGGCGTTCAGCGGAACCAGACTGCGCTTGACAGAATGACCGCCGAAGAATAACATATTATCCTCGAACTGAACATGCACGTCGTCGCGCAGCCATTCCGCAGCGCTCAGGGCATTTTCAGCCAGAACCCGGACGACTTCCGGATCCGCGATATTGTCGCCGCCCTTCATGATGTCTTCATAGAACAGATCGACGGAATCCTCGATTCCTTCCTTTTCCTGCAGCCAGTTGCCCGGAGCGGCCATTTCCGCACCGGAGATCAGCGTGTTGCCGCCGACCATCGGCATTTTTTCCAGCACGAGAACGCTCGCGCCGTTTTCCTTCGCGGTGATCGCCGCCGCCATGCCGGCTCCGCCGGCGCCCAAGACGATTACGTCTGCTTCAGTATTGACGTCCGCGGTTTTCGGCTCGTCACTGGTCTTCGGCTGTTCCGCAGGCTTCTGCGAACAAGCGGTCAGGCTCAGCGCCATAACGCCCGCTAACGCCAAAAGAGTTACTTTCTTCATTTCTTTTTCCTCCCTTTGACAACATCACTTATTTGTGATTACATTAGCATTATAGCCCGGCAGGACTTGTTTGTATTTGCACAAATTTTCGGAAATTTGTACTTTATCAACCTGAGGTGATCCCCATGAAATTTAAAACCCGAATGATCGTGACGTTCAGCGCGCTGATCACCGCCGCCTTTGCGGTTCTGATGAGCCTTGTGTACCTGACCGTTTCCCACGCCAATCAGCAGCTGGTCTCCTCCACCAGCGTCCAGCTGTTCGATGCCAAAGCCCGCGAAGCCGGCGACTGGCTGGCCCAGCGTGTCAGCGAACTGGAAATCATCGCGCTCAGCCCGGCGGTGCAGTCGATGGACTTTGACAACATCCGGCCGTTTGTCGAAACGCTCAACGCCGACGTCGGACAGCGCTATGGCAATCAATGGGGCACCTTCGCCATCGGCATGCGCGATGGGATCGGCTGGGTAGCCCAGGATAAGACGATCGACGTATCCGGCCGCGATTATTTTGAACGCGCGATGACCGGCGATGAACCGTTTATTCTGAGCGAACCGGTCACCTCCAAGACCGACAACGCCCCGATCGCCCTGATCTGTTATCCGCTGCGCAAAGACGGCGTACCGTATGGTTTTATCAACGGCGCGATCGCGCTCAACCGGCTGACGGAGCTGGCGCAGGGGATTGATTTCTATGACGGGGTATCGTGGATTATGGATAGCGAGGGACGCAACTACACCGTGCTGCCGGAAGCGCTGAGCAGCGCGAAGCTGGCGCAGTTCGCCGAGCATCTGAAAGTAGATCCGCCGGTATCCACCCGTTATGTCTCGGACGGCAATTCGTTTTTCTACTTCACGCCGATTCCGATGACGGAGGATTGGTTTTTATGCACGCAGGTGCCGCGTTCCGTCTTGATGCAGAACACCTATTCTTTATTAGGAACGCTGGCGATGGTGTGGATCGTCTTGTTAGGCGTGACGATCTTCGCGGCGATCCTGCTTTCCCGCACGATCAGCCGGCCGCTGGCTCAGCTGTGCGCGACGATGGATCAGGCCGGAACCGGCGATCTGAGCATCCGGGCAGAAGAACGAGGCGGTGATGAAATCGCGACGCTGGCCCGTTCCTTCAACAAGCTGACGGCCCAGATCCAGCGGCTGATGAACCAGCTGCTCGATCAGGAAAAAGCAAAACGGCGGGCCGAGCTGCGGATCTTGCAAGCTCAGATCAACCCACACTTTCTCTACAACACGCTTGATATGCTGCACTGGATGGCTTACGATCACAACGATGAAGACATGCTTCAGCTGATCAGCACGTTATCCAGCTTTTACCGGATTTCCCTGAACCGCGGCGACGAGTTCATTCCCCTGCCTCGTGAGCTGGACCACGTCCGGTATTATCTGGAAATTCAGAAAATGCGGTTTGCGGAGCAGTTTGATTTCACGATTGAAGCTTCGCCTGAAACGCAATCGTTGTTAATGCTGAAGCTGCTGCTGCAGCCGCTGGCGGAAAACGCGGTTGCGCATGGCATCAAGCCGTGCCCGCATCCGTGTACGCTGTCGATTCAGGCGCGCCGCCGCGGTGCAGACGTGGAAATTAAGGTCAGCGACAACGGTGTGGGGATGGACTCCGAAACGCTCGGCCAGCTGCGCCGGGCGTTCGACACAGGAAAAAGCAGTCTGGGTTTCGGTCTGGTCAACGTCCACCAGCGGATTCGTTTAACCTATGGCAAGGACTACGGACTGACACTGGACAGCACGAGCGGACAGGGCACGGTGGTTACGGTGCGGATTCCGACAATTGAGGAGGATCATGATGTGGAAAATATTGATTTGCGACGATGAAGCGATGACCCGGCGGGGCTTGACCAAGATGATCGGCCACTGCCGTAAGGATATGGAAGTGGTGGGCGCTGCGGCCCAGGGAGAAGAAGCGTGTGCGATGATCGAACAGCTGCGGCCGTCGATCGTCTTCATGGATATCAACATGCCGTTAGTCAGCGGTCTGGAAGTCATTGAGCGCTACCATGAGGATCCGCGGCTGCGGTTTGTGATCATCTCCGGTTACAGCGACTTTGAGTACGCGCAGAAAGCGTGCCGCTACCATGTCGTCGATTACTTGCTGAAGCCGGTCACCGAGGAACAGCTCAGCGCCGTGCTGGATCGCTGCGCGGCGATGCTTCAGCAGGAGATCACAACCTCCCGGATCGTGGTCCCGCAGCATCAGGACCGCCGGATGATCACGCAGGTGCTGCAGGAAATCGATCGCCGGGCGACGGACAGCGAGTTTTCGCTCAATCAGCTCTCCGAACAATTTCACGTTTCCGCTTCCTATCTGTCGCGGATCATCAAAGAAGAGGTCAACTGTACGTTCAGCGAACTGATCAACGAAAAACGGCTGACAAAGGCGCGGACGATGCTGCTGAGTCCGGAGCCGTATCTGATGTGGGAAATCGCCGAACAGTGCGGCTTCACGTCGCAGCATTATTTCTGCCGGGTATTCAAAAACCGCTTTGGTCTCAGTCCTCAGCAATGCCGCCAGATGATGAAGGAAGAAAAACAAACATCGGAGGATTCCCGTCATGAATAAGCTTGAAAAAGGTCATGTTTTCTCCGCGAATCACAAAGCACAGTGACTTCAGGATCAACGCTGCGGATGTTTCTATTGTCTTGCCATTTTTGATCCCCGGGAAATTACAGTGTGGATTGATGATCCGGCAGGGACAGCCGTTTGTCCTTATTGCGGCATGGATTCCGTTATCGGCGAAGCCTCCGGTTATCCGATTACCCACAAGTTTTTACAAAGAATGCAGAAATATTATCTCTGAGATCCAGGCTTAATTCTTACGTTTCGCAAAATGATAAAGGGAACGAACATTCAAGATCCTCCATCCGATCGTTGACGTTCATTCCCTTTTTCATTACTTCCTTGTTTCTTATTTCAATATTTTTTGTGAAGTCTGACTCCGAAAACTTCATTTAAACTTATTCCTGAAATTTGATCCGCCGGACAGCCGCTCAGTCGTTTTGATGCAGCGCCTGGGGATTCAGCGTGACGTGAAAATCCTCGGCCAGCGCGATGAAATCCTCCGTTGTGATCGTCTGCCGCTTATGCGGAGTGACGGAAAGCACCTTGATCAAAATCTCGGCAGACTTCTCGATCGTGTGCATCAAGCCGAACGTTTCATCAAAATCGGTTCCTGAACAGAACAATCCGTGGTGCGCCCAGACAACGGCGTTCACCTGTTCCATCTGCACGCTCGTGGCCTCGGCGATCGCCCGGCCGCCCGGCACCATCCATTGCACCACGCCTAAGCCCTCCGGAAACACGACCGGACATTCCGTCGCCATTTCCCACAGCTCGCGCGTAAAGACCGCGGGATCCAAAGGCAGGATAAACGTCAGGGCGATCAGGTTGGCCGGATGGGCGTGATAGATCACACGGTGTTTCCCCTGCGTGACGCGTTTTTTCACCTCATGATTCATAAGATGCGTCGGCAGCTCGCTGGTCGGTCTTCCGCCTTCGGTCAACCCCCAGACAATCCGGTATTGCATGCCGTCGGTACTGATCTCAATGATCGCCAGATTGGCGGCCGGATTCAGCTCGATGTTGCGCATATATTTGCCGCTTCCCGTCACGGCGAAGAACTCGCCGGCCAACCCCGGCACCTTCGCTGTGATCGGCTGCCAGGGCTGATCAAAGCTCAGCTGATCGCGAATCACCTCAAGCTCGGTCTGCGGAATGCGGTACGACAGATTGCCGCCGTTGCGCTCGTGCCAGCCTTGCCGGAAGCCATCGCCGCACATCCGAATCATGCCCTGCATCCAGGGTGTTTCTAAACATTTCATGCTTGTTCCTCTTTCTCTCGTTTTACCAGTACACGGCATTCATAGTCCTGTACTTCCTTCAGCCATTCCGACTCGCCCGGAACGCCCTGACGTTGACAGAATACATCCCAGACCGCTCCCAGCGACGCCATTTTCAGTTGTTCCTGCAGCGCCATCAGCTCGGTGAAACGGCGCTGTCTTTGCAGCTCGGCCAGCGTTGCCTGTGGCGTTAACAGGGCGTTGAGCAGCGCTTTCTGAACGCTGCGCACGCCGATCACCCAGGCTGCGATGCGGTTGATGCTGGCATCAAAATAATCGGTCGCAATGCGGACCCGGCGAACGTCGCTGCGGATGATTTCCTGAGCGATCTGCCGCGTTTCATCGTCATACAGCACGACGTGATCGCTGTCCCAGCGCACCGGCCGGCTGATGTGCAGCGCCAACTCGTCGCTGAACAATAACATCGATGAAATTTTATCGCTGATCATTTCCGTCGGATGGTAATGCCCGGAATCCAACAGGCAAAGCAGCTGGTTCCGCGCGGCGTAGTTCATGTAAAATTCGTGCGAGCCGACGGTGTAGCTTTCGATCCCGATGCCGAACACCTTCGATTCTACGGCGATCTTCACCTTCGAGCGGTCATAATCCAGCGTCAGAATCTGATCGAGCGAAGCTTTTAAGCGGGCGCGCGGAGACGTCCGGTCGGCTGGAATATCCTTTAATCCGTCGGGAATCCAAATGTTGACCAGACTTGTGTCCTCAAGCTGATCCGCAAAGGCTTCAGCGATTTTGATGCAGGCCTGACAATGGCGGATCCAGAACTGCCGGATTGCTTCATCTTCGCTGGAAAGGGTCGCAGCCTCCGCCAGCGGATGTCCGAACAGCGTCGGATTGAAGTCCAGCCCCAGTCCGTTTTCCTTCGCGAAATCGATCCACGGCTGGAAATGCTCCGGATTCAGCTGATCGCGGTCCACCTTTGGGCCAGGCTCAAACACAGCATAGCTGGCATGCAGATTCAGCCGGTGCTGTCCGGGGATCAAGCGCAGCGCCGTTTCAATATCCTGCTTCAGCTGCGTGAAATTCCGCGCGCGGCCGGGATAATTGCCGGTCGCCTGAATCCCGCCAGAAACCGCCCCGGCACCGTCGAAGCCGATCACATCGTCGCCTTGCCAACAATGAATGGAGATGGGAATTCCGGCAAGCGCGTTCAGCGCCGCTTCCACATCGACTCCCAGAAGCGCGTAATCCGCAGCCGCCAGCTGAAATCTTTCTGATGAAACCGTCATTTTCTTTCCTCCTTATGAATATTGGGATCAGAAATCAAGACGTTCCGTCATGCTCTGATCCTCTCTTTTCCCGCTATTTCAAATAAAACACCGGGATTAAGTCCACACTGACCGGACTGTTGTCGGGGTTTGTTTCCATCAGCTCCGCCATTGAATCCCACCATTTCCGGCAGATTTCCGTCTGGGCCGAAGCCGCCCAGCGTTCCTCATCCTCAATCTGCAGCACCGCGAACAACGTCAATGTTTCCGGATCGAGAAAAATCGAATAGTCATGCCCGCCGTAGTCATGGATCATCTGCTTCATCTGCGGCCACAGCTCATCATGCCGCCGTTTGTACTCCGCTTCCTTGCCAGGGTATAATTTCATTTTAAACGCTTTGCGAATCATGTTGCCAACCCCTTTCCGCGCATCTTTGCACGCCTTATTTTCCAGTTTCAGTATAGCAGAAATCGGGCGGGAAAAACGAAAAGCTTCGCTGTTTTCCAGGAAAAACAGCGAAGCGGTAAAAGGACAGGTTGATGGAATCGGAATTTTCGTTAGCCCGCAATTCAGATTTCTTTCCCCAGCTGCACGCCGGCCTGAACGATCTGATCGATGCAGCGTTTTCTGACCTCCGCGAAGTTCACGCTGCCCCAGCTCCAGCCGGTGTTGGTTTCAGGCAGCGGATGACCGTCCGACGCCAACAACATCGCCGCGGCCGGGATGCCGTAAACCGCGCAGACCTGAAGCAGAGCGGCGGCTTCCATGTCGACTCCGGCACAGCCCAGCGCACGCCAGGCGGCTTCCTTGTTCATCGTCTGACGATACACCGCATCGGTGGTCACAGTATCCAAAGCTTTGACCGGCAGCGTTTTCGCCATCACCTGACGCAGAAAAGCGCACAGCGCCGGATCCGCCCCCGCCCATTCGCCGTTTTCCACATAGTGTCTGGACGTACCTTCCTCGCTGTAAATCCGCGCCGGAATCAGAACGTCCCCCACCTGCGCCCGAGGATCGAAAACACCGCACAAGCCGGCGACGATCACCTTCTTTACGCCGAGCGCCAGCACAGTTTCCAACGTATCAACCGCCGCCGGCGCGCCATAGCCGCCTTTCGTAAAGCAAACATGCGGAGCATCCCGCAATCTCAGACACGGCGGATTATCCAGAAAACAGGGCAGATGTTCGCTGATCACCTCACAGGGGTAATCCTGACGCAGCTGATCGAGCGCCCGCCCCATTTCAAACAGCACGCACACCTCCGGCAGAACCGGCGGCGCTGAGGTGCCATGACTGCTTTTCACATGCCGCTGGGCCGTGATCACCGCTTCGCTGCGGTCTTCCGGATCAAACCAACGCATCCGAATCCTCTGTTTCGCGCGCGGCCAGAATGACCGGAATCATCATTTCCTCCACGCCTAAACCCGCGTGCTGCCCCTTAAACGGCGGCTTCCCGTTTTCCCACAGCCCCAAACAGCTGGAACCGATCGCGACCGCAAACACATCGCCGAGGAATTCCCGCGTCCGCGGATGAATCGGACCCGGACCGAACAGGCCTTCGTCCAGCCAGGTTTGCGAAGGTTTCAACAGGAACCGGCCGGCATATTTCCGTTCAAACTTTTCCGTGAACTCCGCCAGCCGGCCATCCTTCACAAAAAACGCCGTGCCGCGCGGTTCCACCGTCGGGCCGAAACGCAGGCAGTCCAACAGCTCAGGCTCCTCTCTCAGGTTGATGTTGTCGACGTCGACCTGTCCATGATCGGCGATGATGATCAAACCGGTCCTTGGATCCAGCTGGCTGGCCAGCCTGCGGCAGCGCTCGTCGATCTGCTTCAGTTCTTCCGCACACGCCGGATCCGAGGGACCTTTCACATGCATCAGGGAATCGAAGTGATCCCAATAGGCGTAGATGAACTGCGCGTCCTGTGCCTGGCTGTGCGCGGCGATCTGACCGCACAATTCATCGAAGCTGTGCGCTCCGCCTTCACGGAAAGCCGGATACAGCTCCAGCGCCGTTTTCCCCATCCGGGTCAGCTCATCCTTCTGATTCAAAAACGGGATATGCGTATACGAGTATTCAGGATAGCTTCGCTCTCCGTAATAACTGCGGTTCATGAACAAAATCAAGGAATCATCCAGTTCCTTAAAATATTGATGCCAGCCGATCCAGCCGTTTTCCGCCGGGGATTTCCCGCTGAGCACGCTGGTCGTCGCGGCCGAGGTGGTCGAAGGATACACCGTCGTCACTTCCTTGAGCTGATGCGTCCGCAGAAAACTGTCCTTTTCCAGTTTGGTTTCCAACAGCCGGGAACCCATCCCGTCGATCAACAGCACGACGATCTGATTCCATTGATGTTCAGCCAGCCAGGCGCTCACCTGCGGATCCGCCGGGTGATGAACGCTTAATCCAAGCTCCTTCCGCCAGGCATTGATGACACCTAAGATTCCTCCGCGGTAATCGGGTTTGATCAGTTCCATTTCCTTAAGCCTCCTTTTCTTCGATGCCGTCCGCCGGTTTGTGTTCAACGCGTCATCTGACGCTGAACCCAAGAAAAACCCGGCTTCTCTGTTCTTCATTTTACCCAATCCGCAGCCAAAGGACAAAGGTTTTACGCTTAAAATTACTGCTTCCCGGTAAATTTTACTTTCCGATTCCATCCCCGCGAGGTAAAATAAACCGGTGAGGGATTGAATTATGGAATTATTAAATGAGATTTTTAGTCAGTTCAACGCGATATTATGGGGACCGCCGTTGATTCTTCTGCTTTTAGGCACGCATCTGTGGATGACGATCCGCACCCGCGGCGTGCAGCGCTGGGTTTTCAAGGGAATTAAATTGTCGGTCACGCCGGATAAAACCGAAGGGGATATCAGTCCGTTCGCGGCTTTGACAACGGCGCTGGCGTCCACCATCGGCACCGGCAACATCATCGGCGTGGCGACCGCGATTGTTTCCGGCGGTCCGGGCGCAGTGTTGTGGACATGGCTGACCGGATTGTTCGGCATCGCCACCAAATACGCGGAAAGTCTGATCGCCGTCAAATACCGCCGCAAAACGGAAGATGGCACCTACCTGGGCGGCGCGATGGTCGTCCTGGAAAAAATCGGCCATCCCAAGCTCGGCGTGGCGTTCGCGTTGTTGACGGGATTGGCGGCGTTCGGCATCGGCTGCAGCGTACAGTCCAACGCAATTGCCGACGCGCTGGTTACCAATTTTAATTTCAACGCTTCGCTGGTCGGTCTGGTCCTGGCGGCGGTGACGTTCCTCGTCATCTTCGGCGGCGTTAAATCCATCGCCAACGTGTGTGAAAAGCTCGTTCCGTTCATGTCGTTATTTTATACGCTGGGCTGCTTCTATATTCTGTATTATAACCGGGCGTATCTGCTTCCGGCGATCGAGTTGATCGTGCAGGCGGCGTTTACACCCCGGGCGATGGCCGGCGGGTTTATCGGCAGCACGATCATGACAGCCTGCCGGTATGGCTGCGCACGCGGCTTGTTCTCCAATGAATCCGGGATGGGCTCGGCGCCGATCGTCGCTGCCGCCGCGCAGTCGCGCAATCCGGTTCGACAGGCACTGATCTCCTCGACCGGCACGTTCTGGGATACCGTTGTCGTCTGTCTGATCACCGGCCTGGTGCTCGTTTCCAGCATCATCGCCAACCCCGCGATCTCTACGATCGGCCTGGAGGGCGGTGAACTGACGACCCTGTGCTTTGCGCAGATTCCCGTTATCGGCACGCCGCTGTTGATCTTCGGCATCCTGACGTTCGCCTACTCGACAATTCTGGGCTGGAGTTATTATGGCGAGCGGTGTATGGAATATTTGTTCGGCAAGAAGATCCTGAAGCCGTACCGTGTTTTATGGATCGTCGTGCTGTATCTGGGCTGTACGATGAAGCTCGATCTGGTCTGGACAATTGCGGACACGCTGAACGGGCTGATGGCGATTCCAAATCTGATCGCCGTACTGCTTCTGACCCGCGTGATCGTCAAAGATACGCAGTATTATCTGGATGAAGGGCATCTGGACGAAACCGATCCGGAAATGGAATAGCTAGAATAAACTACAACGTAACCTGTCTATGCGCGAAACGTTTACAATCCTGCAAGGGATTTAGCGTTTCGCTTTTCTATTTATGCAAATCAACGGCTAAACAACGACTAAAAAAGTTCTTCTTCCTCTCTATCCGCAGGAAAAAGAACATTAAGCTTTGAAAGGCCGGCAGCGATTCGATCGGACTGGCAGTTTTATTCTTCCTCACTTTTCAGCCGGGCCTGGACGACGAAACGGTGCGTCGGTTCGACCGCCGAGCTGCATGTGATCAGCGTCAGCTGTCCCGTCCCGTCGCTCAACAGCACAGAATCGTCCTGCGGCGTTACGGTCAACGTTTGATAAACCTCATAGACAAGCGGACGGCCGCCGTGCTCGAGAATGACTTCATCGCCGATCGCGATCGAAGGCAGATCGTGAAAGAATCCGCCTACAACATTGCGGTGACCGGCGATCACGCAGTTGCCCGCACTTCCCGGATCCCCGGTGTTCTCCATGTGCCCCAGGCTGAATTTCAGCGTATCTGCCGCGGTGCCTTCACGCACTGCTTCTTCTAAATTCAGCGACGGGATCCGCAGCAGCGCCGGCCCCTCCGCAAAGGAAAAACTATCCCCGGTGAATTCCGCCGCCTGGGCTTCTTCTACCCGCTGCGTTATAACAGCGCGAGTCTGGGCAATCAGCGTTTTCCGTTGGTTCAGTTCCAGAATCCGGCTGCCCAGCGTCAGGGAAACGAGGAGAATCCCCGTTCCCATCAGGATCAGTCCAAAGATTTTCTGTTTCATGAATGGCGGCGCTTTTTCAGGGTCAGCGCCAATCCCGCAGCGATCAGAACGAAACCGCCAGCCAGCGCCAGCACAAACTCCCGATCCCCGGTATACGGCAAAACTGCAGCCGGAACGGAGGGGGTTGAATTTTCAGATTCCGATGGATCCGGAGCTGGCGGTGCCGGGTGTTTCTGGTTGACGACCGCGTGCATTTCCTGCCCGCTTCTCTGTTCCTTCAGCGCGCTGGAAACCCCGTCAGCATCCACCGTGACTTCATACAATTCTTCGGTTTTATCATACCCCTGCGGGGCGCTCAATTCCGCGATTACATAAGTCTGGTCTAAATCCAGATCCATGAAATGAACTTGGCCCTGATCATCGCTGGCAGCCTGAGAAAGCTGCGTCGTTTCATCCATTATGCCGGCATCGTTTTTATAAATCGCAAAGAGCGCGCCGGAGACCGGCTTGCCATACTGATCTTGTTTCAGAAAGGCAACCTCCCCGCGCAGCCGCGCGTCGCTGACCTTCATCGTCTGGATCGTGCCAGCCTTCGCGGTCATCGTGACTGGATATTCCGCATCGTCGAGTACAAAGCCCTGCGGCGCGCTCAGTTCCTTAACCGTATATTCGTTCTCGCCTGCCTTTATTTTCAAAGCGGTGAACATCACTTTCCCCGCACTATCCGTAACGGCCTTCTGCATCAAGTACTGTTCACCCGCGGTATTCTTCGCATACAGTCCATACTCGGCTCCCGCAACCGGCGTATCGTCGTCAATCGCAGTTTTTGTCAATTCCAGACTGGCACGGCCGGGAATCCGCGTCGCGGAGCCCGCCGAATACTTCGACTGGAACTGGATCGCGTCGTTATTCGCCAGACCGCTGCTTTGATTTCCCATACTTGCCTGGTTGGACAACGCAAACTCTCCTTTGGAAGCAACGTTGACAAAGGCTGAGTAACGCAGGACATAGGAACCGTTGAGATCCAATGTTGACGGCAGCGTAAACACCGCCTGATTACCATTGACCTGAACGGCGGTTCCTTCAATCGTATTCGTTTCCTTGAAATCGCCGTTGGTTTGAATTTCAGTTTGCTTTAAAACAACGCTTTCCGGATCGAGAAGCAATGCCTCGCTCATCGTATCGGTGATGACAAGGCCGTCCGGACAAATCGCGCTGAGATCTGCCCCGGCCTGGTTAATTTTGATCGTATAGTCTACGGTGTACTGATCGCTGTGAACGACGCTTGATTTATCAAACGCTGTATTCGCGATCTCAAGCTTGGCCGTGTGACTGACCGGCTGGCCTTCCTGCTTTTCCAAAACGGCAGTATTGGTCAGCGCTAACAAGGCGTTAGCGTCGCTGGACGTATTGGATTGATCGAACCGGAAGCCTTCCGGCAGATTCTTCGCGTTCGCGTCCAACTTTGTTCTGAAAGTCAGCGTGACCTGTTCATGAAGCGTGCCCAGCTCGATCTGAAGTTCGTTCTTCTCGATTACCGGTGTCATCGGAACATCTTTGTTTTGTGAAGCATACCGGACAGTCAGACTGTTTTCCACATACCGCAGATACTCCGGCGGCGCATCCTTAACCTGAACATCCGTCAGCTCCGTGCCGTTTTGATTAACGACGATCTTCCAGCGGATTTCATGCGTCTGATAATCATAGCCTTCAGCGCTCTTTTGAAGCACCGTGCTGGAAAACTGCGGCTGCGCAGAAGCGGTCAGCGTCGGAATCGCATCCGAACCGAAGGCCACCTTGTTATCGAATTTCATCTTCGCGTTATCCGCGTAGAACAGCGGATCGGTCGCTTCTGTTTCATACTGGAACACAATCATTTCGTTAAAAGTATTCATTTCACCGGCGGCATTGGCGATCAGGACTTCATAATCCTGCGTCGCCGCGGTTGTCTTATCGGCCAGCGGCTGGATCGTGATCGTATACCCGGTTTTCGGTGTGATCACTTCGGGGTTGCCGATATATTTCTGATTGGTTGTGGTCAGCGTATCCGTGATCGTGCCGTTTTTGACGTCCAGAAGATTCTTATTCAGCGTCACCGTCCAGGTAATCCGGCGTGTTGCGGCATTGTAGTTCGCAGATTTCTCAACGACGCTGGTCGGCAGTCTGTAGTTTTTTTCAATAACCGGCGTACCGTAAGGGCGGACAGGTTCCGGGCCTGCGCCATCGGGATCCCAGTTGATCTCCAGCCACGCCTTGTTTTTCAGATTCGTATTGACATTCTGCGCCGTCAGATCGAGATCGAAGTGCGTGAGATAGGTGATCACGTATTCGGCTTCCTGCGGATGATCGATCGTCAGCAGCTTCTGATCGCCGCCGCTTCGCCCGTCAAAGGCCGGATTCAGCGTAACCCCGGCAGCAACTGAAGTCCCGTTGACCATCACATTGGCATCGGCCGGGTTAAAGCGTAAGCGATCTTCCAGCTCGTCATAAATCGTGATCGATTCCAACGGCAGCGACTGGGTGTGAACGACGAGCTTCCACGTCATGGTCTTGTTGACAAGATCGTAGCTTTCACCGGTTTTCATCAGCCAGCTGTCACCCTTGACCAGCACCTCGCCCTGCGCCTCGGACAGTTTTGTGGAACCGTCCGGCTGCCAGAGCTGAGCTGTGTTGGTTACTTTCATCCCTTGAGAAGGGTCCGCCAGCTGCCCATCATCTCCGACAAACACCGCGGAAGAGGGCATCGTCCTGTATGTGATGGATCCTTCCTGACTTAACGGCTGATCCAGCGTGACCCGCAGCGTCTGCCCGTCGACCTGGACCGCAGGGTGGGTTTCCCGGTCTCCAACCTTCAGCGTCAGCGAGTTATCAACATAAGTTTGTTTGTCCGTCAGTTCATCGCAAAACAGAAATCCTGTCGTATACTTCAGAGCGTTCTGATCCTCGTCAAACGGCGCGATCTGCTTGCTTAACGAAACCGTCCAGGCAATCGTTCCGGTCTTCTCATAAACGCCGCTTTTCCCGGTGACCGCGGGATCCTTGATGGCATTGTCCGTGATTTTCAAACGCACTGTGTGATCCGCTACCAGGCCAATTGCCGCTTCCTGGCGGCCGTCAATTTCGTCCATTGCCAACCTGGCCCCAAACTCAAACTTCATTTCATAAATCGGCAGTTCGCCCAGCTCTTGTTCAAACGTCAGTTTGATCTGATCCTTTCGCGCTCCGGCGGTAATCCGCGCTATCGTCTGTCCGCCGATCTTGATTTCCTGATTCAGAGCCGGATGGTTATTTTCAAGATACTCCGGGATTGCGATGTCCCACTCGCTGCCCGGAAGATTCATGGATTCGTCCAAGGGCTTCAGTGTATAGCGTAAAACCAGCTCATCCGCCGCAGCGACGCTGTCCCCGTTGTTTAACGCTGAATCTCCGCGCAGGAGTTCAACATTTTCAATCAATTCCGCTCCGTCCCCCACGGTTTCTGCGGATACAGACGCCGGAAACATTTCCAGCGGCAGCGCGCAGAGTCCAATGCAGCATAAGATTTGCAGTAACTTCCTCATTCTTTTTCTCCTCAATCGTTATTGAGCGTTCGCTCAATAAAAAGTTTATCACAGAGACTTGAACAGTTAACTTTAAAATACAGTTTTTAATCGCATTTTTCAGTAAAATCATCTATACTAAAGCCATGAGAAAACAAACGATCGACGCAGGCCAGATTTTAGAAATTACAATCGCCCAGACCGCCCGGGAAGGACTGGAAAATTTGTCCACACGCAGAATCGCAAAGGAATGTGGAATCAGCGAGGGCAGTATCTTTCATTACTTTCACAGTAAGCCGGAGCTGTTAGCGGCATGTTTTTATCATGTCGACAGACAGGTGGATGCGCAGCTGAAACAAGTGGACGTTAAATTATTTTCATTGCGGCGGAACATCCGTGAGCTTTGGTTTTTATATTTCGGTTATTTCACATCCCATGGTGATCACGCTAAATTCTACTCTCAGTTTCGTCATTCCTCATTCTATACCCGCGACGTCATGCGTGGTCAGACGGAGTCCTTTGCGTTTTTTAATCACTTCGTTGAACTGAACAAAAGCGCGATTTTAATCCGATCCGAGGTTTTCTGGGAGTTTGTCATCGATACCACACTGAATTTAGCCGTCAATGTCGCCGACGGCAAATTTCCGGACAGTCCGAAAGACCGCGAGCGCTATTTCACCTTGATTGCCAAAGGCATGGGCGGCGCGCTGTCGCCGGGAAAATCATGGGCTGAAAAATAAATTTCGCATTTCATTCCGCCCAAAAGTTTCCCATTGGTTACAAGAAAAAACCGGTTTACCTTCGTTCCGCCGTCTTCGCGGAGCTTGGATAAACCGGTTTTATTTCAGTTTTAAAGTCCCCTCTTGCTTACGCTTTCTTCAAGAACGCAACATAAGCGCGGTAAGCTTCATAGACGTCCGCTTTGGAAACGATTTCCCAAGGCGCATGCATGTTCTGCACGGCGATGCCGGCGTCGATGACTTCCATGTTGTAATTAGCCAGAATGTAGGCGATGGTTCCGCCGCCGCCCTGATCAACACGGCCCAGTTCAGCGGTCTGGAACATGACGTCTTCCTCATCCATGATCCGACGCAGCTCGGCGATGAATTCCGGATTGGCGTCATTGCATCCGCTCTTGCCGCGGGATCCGGTATATTTGTTAAAGACGATCCCCTTGCCTAAGAACGCCGTATTCTTCATTTCATTGACCGACGGATAATTCGGATCGTAGCCGGCGCTGACATCGCTGCTTAACATCTTACTGTTCTGCAGGGCGCGGCGAACTTTCAGCTCGCTGTAATCACCCATTGCATTCAGGATTTCCGCAACCGTGTTCTCAAAGAAATGCGAGTGCATGCCGCTGGCGCCATTGCTTCCGACTTCTTCTTTATCGACTAACAGGCAGACGCTGGTGCGCTGTGGATTTTCCATGGCGAAGGTCGCCAGCGCCGAAGTATAGGCGCAGACGCGGTCGTCATGACCATAGCCTAAAACCAGACTGCGGTCCAGCCCGTAATCGCGCGCCTTGCCCGCCGGCACCACTTCGATTTCCGCAGACAGGAAATCATCTTCCTCAATGTTGTATTTTTCTTTTAACAGCGCCAGAATCGCTTTCTTGACCGGCTCTTTTTCTTCTTCGCCGCCCTCGGCCGGGATGCTTCCGACCAACACGTTTAAGTCTTCGCCTTCCACGACCTTCGCGCCGGTCTTCTGCATCTGATCGGCGGAAAGATGGACTAACAGATCGCTGATGCCGACAACCGGATCATTTTCGTCCTCACCAATGTTCAATTCAATCCGCGTGCCGTCCTTTTTGAAGACGACACCGTGCAGCGCCATCGGATGAGCGACCCACTGATATTTTTTAATTCCGCCGTAGTAATGCGTATCCAGCAGCGTCAGTCCCTGATCCTCATAAATCGGATGCTGCTTCAGATCCAGGCGCGGGGAATCAATGTGCGCCCCGACGATGTTCATGCCCGCTTCCAGCGGTTCACTGCCGATCACGAATAACGCGATATCCTTATCCTTATTGACGGCATACAATTTGTCGCCAGCCTGGATTTTGGCGCCGGCCGCCAGGACTTCATTCAGATCCCGGTAGCCGTTATCCTCAGCCAGCCGGACTGTTTCCCGCACGCATTCGCGTTCCGTTTTGCATACGGAAATAAAATGCTTATACGCTTCGTTGAAGGCAAACAAGGCTTCGCGCTGTTCGCCCTGCGTCTTATTCCATACAGTTTTCATAATACTTAAAACCCTCCTGTGTATTATTATAAACAAACTCCCGCAGGACACAAGCAGAAAACCTGGTTTTCTTACATTGACATTTGTCAATATTATTGATAGGATATCGTTAATAAGGAAGGATTCAGAAAAGCTACTGCTTTCTCTTGCAGAAAACTTGAAGATCATTCTCCGTTTTCATAACTTCAAAATTGCAGAGCAGCACATCAGGGAAAGGAACAAGGAAACTCAGTATGCAGCGGTTACATTTATATCAGCTTGGTCCGCAGGCCTACGCACTGTCGCGGAAAAAAGAAATTCTCAAACGGAAGTTTCAAGACCAGATTCATCAGATTCACTTTGCCCAAACGCGCAGCGAAGCCTTACTGCCCGTTGTTGTTAACCGGCATAATTCGCTGATCCGCCGAAAGCTGGGCAACGTCGATCAGCGGCTGCAGGAAAACAAGGCGGTCAATCTGTCCCTGGCCGCTCCCAAACTCACTCATTTACTGATCCAGCCGGGTGAAACCTTTTCGTTCTGGCATTGCGTTGGCGAGTGCACAGCGGAAAAAGGATATCGGGAAGGTCTGACGATTTCCGGCAATCATCCGTCCTCCGGCATCGGCGGCGGTATGTGTCAGATGACCAATCTGATCCACTGGATGGTGCTGCACAGCTCCTTAACGATCACCGAGCATCACCACCACGGCCGGTTTGATCTGTTTCCTGATTTCGGCCGTCAGGTGCCGTTTGGAACGGGGACTTCTATCGTTTATAACTATCTGGATTACCAGGTGGAAAACCGCACGTCCGATACGTTTCAGCTGGTGATTGAAACGAATGAGCGCTATTTGTGCGGCGAGCTGCGCTGCGATCATCCGCAGCTGCTGAAATACCATATCTATGAACAGGACAGCGGCTTCACCTGGGAAAAGGACGGCGCTTACCGGCATAACATCGTGCGGCGCAAAGCGATCAACAAAGCCAGCGGGGAAGTGGCGTTTGATCAGGAACTGATAGTCAACCATGCCAAGGTGATGTACGATCCCAAGCTGATCGATCCTGCATTATTCCGCGAGTCCGGGTTTTGGAATCAAAAGCAATAAGTAAGATAAAGAACGAGTTTTCGAGAAATTTATTTTCTGTGGAATTTTTCTTTTTCCGCTTTCAAAAGTGAAACTTAACTTTTCAGTTGAGACTTGATAAAAACTTATAAAAAGTCTTGAAATAACTCAAGAATGGCCTACACTAAGGATGTAGGGACGCTTGAGAAAGCGATACCCATCGTTCGCTATCTCTTCATTGAAGGGAGGCGGTGGATAGATAAGTGCCGGTTATCCTTGCGACGGAATGCGGCACTTTTTTTGAGTTCTATAATTTTTAAGATGCAGTCCAGGCTGGTTGTCAGAAGCTGAGCAACCGCCAGAATGCCCCTTATCGTTAAAGAAGACAAAAGTTCCATGGAAAATTTCATAGAAAACCCCTCCTTTTCAGAGCTGAAAAAAGCAAGCTCGAAAAACAAATGAATCAAAAGAATGATCCATCCAGGACGGGCAGTCCCTTAATCAATGACCCTATATCTTTAATATTGCGCAAAATTCAAAAAAGCCTCCTGAGAAAATGGAAAAAGTAAAATTACTTTTGAGGTTTAGTAAAACTCTACAGAATCAGGCTCTGATTCCCGGATAATTTAAAACTGGGTATTCATTGGTAAAGCCGGTACTTTTTGAGCCTCGGCAGACAATAAACTTAGGAAATTAGAAATTCTTAACTTGAATAATGCGCAGGTTGAATAAAAAAGAAAACCTCAGATTTTCCGGTTCTCCAGAATCTCTGAGGTCTTTTCTTATTTATGCGCTGAAGATCAGCGCTCTCATTCGTAATAACTTTCAGATCAATTAAGTTTATGGTTAAGCTTTTTTACAAATCCTCGCTCCGCCGCAGTGCTTCAGCCTTGAAGAACTGCATCTTCGCTTCCAGATCTTCCCGCAGGCAGCGCAGATCCTGACGAACCAGCTGCTTGTGCTTCACTGTCTGCACGCCGTTGATCCAGACTGAATCCACATTGCCCGCATGGGCGCTGTAAACCAGAGCTGAGAATGGATCGTAGATCGGGAACATGTTGGCAGACTGCGTTTCCACCAGCACAAGATCCGCTTTTTTCCCCGGCGTTAACGAACCGATCTGATCGTCCAGATTTAGTACCCGGGCCCCGCCGATCGTCGCCAGCGGCAGAATTTCCTTCGCCGGAAACAATGCCCGGTCATGGTTGGCCGTCTTGTGCGCTTTGCCGATTAACGGCAGCTGCGCGAACAAATCCAGCGTGTTGCCGCTGGAAGCGCCGTCCGTTCCCAATCCGACCGGGATGTGATGCGCCACCATCTTCTTCAAGGGCGCAATCCCTTTGCCCGCTTTCATATTCGAGCCGATGCAGTGCGCGATCCGGCAGCCATGTTTCGCCATCAGCGCCAGATCCTGATCGTTGACGTGAATGCAGTGCGCCGCAACCAGATGCGGGCTTAACAAACCGATTGATTCCAGATATTCGACCGGCGTCTGATTCCGCTCTTGGCGGAAGGTTTCCATCTCATAATCCATTTCCGCCGTATGCAACGAAAGCAGCACGTCGAAGCGCTCCGCGATCGCCTGAGCTTGCTTCAAGACTTCAGCGCTGTTGGTATTGGTCGCGTGCGGACCGATCGCCGGCGTGATCAGCGGATGCCGGCCTTTCCATTCCCGGATAAACCGCTCGCCGAGCGCCAGTCCGCCATACGGGACGTCGCTGTCGCAGTTGGCAAAGTCGACGATCGTTTCCGCCAGCACCGCGCGCATGTTCATCCCGACCATCGCTTCCGCCAGCGCGTCCTCAAAATAATACATGTCGAACACCGTCGTCACGCCGCCCAGCATCATTTCCGCCGCTGCATAGCGGGCCGAAGCCTGCGCCAGCTCACGCGTCATCGCCGCGTTTTCCAACGGAAACAGAAACCGCCGCAGCCGGTCCGGGCAATCGTCGCCCAGCGAACGGAACGGGATCATCCCCAGATGACAATGCGTGTTCACCATCCCCGGCAGAAGCAGGCCTCCCTGCCCGTCGATCACTTCGTCCACATCCATGCTGAAATCATTCAGCGCCAAAATGGTATCGTCTTCCCAGACCAGGCAGCCGTTTTCAAAAACACGATTGGCTTCATCCGTTGTGACCAGCGTCACATTCTCGATCCGGACTCTCATGCGTGTTCCTCTTTGATCAGCGGAATGAATTCCAGTGTTTTGCCGATCAACAATCCTTTATCCGTCAGCTTGACCTCCGGCGATACCGGCAAGGACAGCGTCGCAAACGACATCACTGCATTGTGATGAACATACCCCAGCTGATCCTCCATTGCCGCGCGCACCGCTTCGATCTGCCCGGCCAGTTCCGCCAGCGGCTGATCGGAAACAATGCCCCCGACCTGCAATGAAGCGCAGGCCGTGATTTTCTCATCAACACAGACACAGTAGCCGCCCTGGATCGCAAGCAGATGATTGGCCGCCGCAATCATGTCCGGAACATTGGAGCCCATGACCATCAGATTGTGATGATCATGCGCCCAGGAGGACGCAACCGCGCCGTTTTTCTGAATTCCTCCGGTCGTGAACGCCAGCGCGATCTGTCCGCCCTTGCCATAACGCTCGATGCAGGCCATCAGCGCCAGCCCGCGGTTCTGCCACTGAACAACGCCGTTTTCCACCGGCAGCTCCGCAGTCGTCAGCCGCGTAAATGTCGCCCGCGGATTAATTTCGATGACCTGCGCAGTCACCGACTTCGCCGACAGGGAAACCCGGACGAGTAAATCGTCTTCCGTCAAGGGCCTATGATGCAGTGAATGGTAAAATTCCGGCGGGAAGGAAGCCGGTTTTTCTGCAATCGCGTAGCCGCTTTGCGGTTCGCTGACCAGAACGCCGTTTTTATAAACCTGATGCACAGTCCAGTCTTCCAGACTGTCCAGCAGCACGAAATCCGCGATTTTCCCCGGAGCGATCACCCCGCGGTCGTCCAGATGCATCCGCCGGGCAGAGGTGAAGGTGCTGCAGTAAATGGCCTTTTCCATCGGCAGGCCGCAGTGCACAGCGGAAAGCAAAACCTGATTGAGATGGCCGTGCAGGAAATGATCCGGCATCACATCGTCGGTCACCAAACTGAAATATTCGTAGAACTGATGCTCCATCAGCGTGCGGATCGTGTCTTCCTGGATCGATTTGCCCTGCATTTCCAAGTACATTCCGTTGGTGATTTTCTCAACGATGCTTTCCGGAGTTTGCTGAGTATGATCGGCATTGACGCCAGAAGCGATAAACTTCGCCAGATCCGCCCCGCTGATCTTCGGGCAATGTCCCTCTAACGGCAGCAGCGGCCGTTTCTTTTTGCACAGCGCGATAATCTGACGGATCAGCGTGTCTTCCCCACTGACCAGCTCCTTGAAGTTCATGACTTCGCCCAGGCAGCGGATCTGCGGATTGTCCAGCAGCTTGTCCACTTCTTCTAAGCCGATCACGCCGCCGGTCGTTTCGCAATCCGGATTGGTGGAGGGGACGGAGGAGGGAATTCCATAGAAAATATCCATGACCGGCTCGCTGGCCATGAACGCTTCGATGCCCGCCAGTCCGAACACGTTGGCGATCTCATGCGGATCGGCGACCACCGTCGTGACGCCGAAGGACAGTGCCTGCCGAGAAAATTCGGTCGGAATGGTCATCGAGCTTTCAACATGCATGTGGATGTCGATCAAGCCGGGAATCATCCAGCGCCCCCGGGCGTCGATTTCCTGATCCACGGGACAGCATTGTTCCTCTTTGGTTTCCTGCAGCTGCGCGAACTGTCCGTCGCGGATCAGCACGCTTTTTTCCTCAAATGTCTGCGTATAGCTGTTGAACACGCGGGCGTTGCGGATTCTCATTGTACTCATGCGATTTTCTCCTTTCACCTCTGATTTGAAACAGGGCAGGACCCGTGTTGGACCCTGCCTTGTCGTTGCTTCCTGATCCTTCAGGAAAATTTCCAGATGTTAGTTGTTGATCGTGCGGTTCCACTGATCCGTCCACTGTGCCATCAGCGGGTTGACAAACGAATAGTCGATCGACTTCGCGCGTTCCGCTACGTCGCCGTAAGTCATATTCGCGGACTGTTCCGGCGTCAGTTCCACGTTCTTATTAACCGGGCCTTCATTCAGCGTAACCGCGGTGACGGACTGCAGTTCCTGGGAAATGCGCCAGTTGATATACATGTAAGCCAGATCTTTGTTTTTGGAGTTCTTGTTGATATCAATCGTATTGAAGTTCGCGTAGGTGTAATCGGCCGGGACGACGAATTCTACATTCGGAGCCGCATTCTTGATGACCGGCACGCCGAAGTCGCCGACGACCGCAACCGCGATTTCCCCGGCCGCAAACATGTTCGCCAAATCGCTTGACTTGGAATAGGTTCTGACGATATTGGATTTCAGCTCATTCAGCGCTTCAAACGCCGCTGTCCCGTCATCCGTTGTGATATCGACGCCCTTGTAGTCGGAAGCCAGGTAAACCATCGCCGGACCGAAGGTCGTCGACAGCTCCGGAATCGACAGCTTGCCTGCCAGTTCCGGCTTCCACAAATCCGCCCAGCTGGTAATTTCAAAGCCGACGGCTTCCTTATCATAAATGATGCCGATGCTGTTGAGCGTATAAGCCGGACCGTATCCCTGGGCGACCGTTGATTTCGCGCCTTCGATAATGTTGTCCAGATTCGGAATCTGGGTGGTGTCGATCTTTTCAAACAGGTCGGCGACATAGCCGTTGGCCGCCGCAGCCTGCGACAGCTCGATGACATCGACCGTGGAATCCGGGTTGGTGGACAACTTGGTATAACGGTTGGCCGTCGTATCGGTTTCCAGGATGACCTTACAGTTGCACAGTTCCTCAAACGGACCGTACACATCCTCAACGAGCACGTCTTCGCTTAACCCCCAGGTTGAAACGGTCAGCGTGCGCTGGCCTTCGGTCTTGCCTTCGCCTTCCGGCTTGCTGGAACAGCCGCTCACAGCCGCAATCATGGCCAGAGCGCAGAGCGAAATCATCAGCTTTCTCATTTTCTTTCCTCCTTAAAATGTCAGCTTGTTCTCGTATGGAATCCTGAGCGAAAACCGATTACTTTCCCTTGGAGTTTCGCGGAAAGACACAGTTTCTTCTCAGAAGCAGAGTGGTTTTTTAACCGCGGCGGATTCCCTGCGGCCCGGTTTAACCGGAATTAAACCAATACGATCTTCGCGGCCGGCAGCTGGATTTTGATCGTGTCGCCGGCTTTGTAAAGCGCACCGGAGCCGTCATTAACGACTAACCGCCCAATCGGCGTGCTCAGCTCATATTGATAGCTCTTGCCTAAATAGGTGCGGACTTCGATTTTAGCCGTGACAGTGTTGCCAGCGGCCTCCTCATTCGTGACGATCTGGATATCGTCCGGACGAATCGTGCCCAGGCATTCATCCTTTCCGCAATCCATCTCGGCGGTGAAAAGGGAGCCGTCGTTGGCCCGGTAGGTATTGGCTTGAGTCTTGCGCAGCTGGATGAAATTCTCAAAGCCGATAAACCGCGCGACAAACTCCGTTTTCGGCCGGGAGTAAATTTCCTCCGGTGTACCGAACTGTTCGATCACGCCGCCGTTCATGACCGCAACTTTATCCGAGATCGAGAAGCATTCTTCCTGATCGTGAGTGACAAATACCGTCGTGATGCCTAGCTTCTTCTGCAGCCGCTTGATCTCGACGCGCATGTTCAGACGCAGCTTCGCGTCCAGGTTGGACAACGGTTCGTCCAGCAGCAGTAAGCGCGGTTCAATGACCAGCGCCCGGGCCAGCGCGACACGCTGACGCTGCCCGCCGGAGAGCTGCTTCGGAAAGCGCTGAGCGTACTCCGTCAGATCGCAGACCTCCAGGATTTCCTTGATCTTGCGATCCATTTCCGCCTTTTCCATCTTTCTCAGCTTTAATCCGAACGCGACGTTTTCATAGACGCTTAAATGTGGAAACAGCGCATAGCTCTGGAAAACCAGACCGAAGTTGCGCTTGTGCACCGGCACTTTCGTCATTTCTTCCGTATCGACAAACAACTGGCCGCTGCTGGGAATGATGAATCCGGCGATGACCCGCAGTGTCGTCGTCTTGCCGCAGCCGGAAGGTCCTAACAAGGACACCAGCTCGCCTTCGCCGATCTCTAAATTCAGGCCCTTGAGGATCTGGGTTTTGCCGTCATAGCTGACGTTGATATCGTTTAAGGTTACCTTTGACATGCTTTTCCTCCTACTTCGTCAGGGCCCCGATGCCCAGTGTCTTTTCGACTACAAACATGATCGCGATCGTCGCCGCCATCAGCAGCACGCTGACCGCCGAAACCGTCGGATCGTAGAAATATTCGATGTAATTCATCAGCGCCGTCGGCAACGTCCGCACGCCCGGCCCGCTTAAAAACATGGAAACCGGAATGTTGTTGAAGGAATTGATGAACGCCAGCATAAACGCCGCGACAATCCCTGAAGAAATATTCGGCAGCACAACCTTGAAGAACGCCTGCGCCTTGCCGCAGCCCAGCGTCCAGGCCATTTCCTCAATCGAGAAATCAAATTGTTCCAGCGCGGAACCGACAACCCGGATGACATAGGGCAGCACGACCAGGAAGTGACCGATCAGTAAGCCCTGCATGACCGGCAGCTTCAGCTTCAGAACGATGAACTGATATAA
>NZ_GG657552.1:238908-240389 GCF_000157995.1 Holdemania filiformis DSM 12042 | reverse complement strand
AACCGACGACGATGCCCGGAATGATCGTCGGGGATAAGAAGAAGCTTTTCAGCAGTTTTTTGCCTTTGACGCTGTTGCGGCTTAGCGCATAAGCGGCCGGGACTCCGACCAGCAGCGCGATCAGCGTCGCCACGATCGCCAGCATGAAGCTGAGCTGGAAGCCGCTGAGGAAGGATTTCGTCGCGAAGACGTTGGCAAACCATTTGAAGGTAAAGCCGGAGATCGGGAAACTGATCGTCGGCGCCGTGTTGAACGCCGTCACCGCAATGATCGCCAGCGGCAGAAACAGAAAGCCGAACACCAGACAGGCATAGACGGTCAGAAATTTATTTTTACGCATCAGTTTTCACCCCGCTTATCCAGCCGGCCGGCAATGGCATTGAGTCCCTTCATGACGATCAGCGTCGTCACGATCATCACTAACGCTACCACGCTCGCGCCGGTCCAGTCGTTGAGCGTCATCGCCCGCTGATAGATCAGCGTCGACAGCAGCATGTTTTTCGGACCGCCTAATAACTGCGGCGTCGTGTACGCCGTCATCGCGCCGGTAAACACCAGCACTGCCCCGGTGATGATGCCCGGAATCGACATCGGCAGAATGACCTTAAAGAATGAAAGCAGCCGGCTGGCGCCCAGACTTTCCGCCGCTTCCATCATATCGTTGTCAATGTTTTCCATGACGCCGACCAAAGTGATGATCATCAACGGCAGAAACAGATAGATCGTACCGACGAGAACGGAGAATTCCGTATACAGCATCGACAGCGGCTGATCGACCAGATGCAGCGCGGAAAGAATCTGATTCACGATGCCGTTCTTGCCGAGAATGTTGATCCAGGCAAAGGCCCGGATGACCGAGTTGGTCAGCATCGGAAACAGGGCGACGGACATCAGAATACCGCGCCATTTCTTTGAGACCCGGGAAATAAAATACGCCGTCGGAATCCCCAGAATCATGCAGACCAGCGTGCAGACTAACGCAATCCGCAGCGTCCGGACAAAGATTTTGATGTAATAAGGATCCTGGAAAAAGGCGATGTAGCGGCTTAACGTCACCGCTCCGCCTTCAAATACGGTCGGTAATAGAACCGCCAGCAGCGGAAGGATCAGCACGACCACAAGCAGGATCGTGATCGGCGCGATCAGCAGGATTGTTGACTGTTTTTTCATGAGTTCCCCTTCCTGATTTCAAATAAAAAACTTCTACCAAACCGATAGAAGTCACAGACAGAGTTGTCCCTTGAATTCTATCGTAGTCCAATATATAGCCATTGGGTAGAAACTCTTCACGCTGTTCCCTGTGAAGATATACGATAAGACTCAATGATTATAGCATAGAAATGTTTTTTGCAAAGTTGAAAATTAGCTTTCATTTGTTTTTTTTCGTTCTTTCCTTAAGAAAACGCCTTCATTGAGCGGGATTACCGTTTTTTCCCTCTTTAATAGTGTGGAATTTTCCAGGCTTCTCCATTCTCAATTTT
>NZ_GG657552.1:215601-238645 GCF_000157995.1 Holdemania filiformis DSM 12042 | reverse complement strand
TTTCTTTACTTACTTATGTAAGGCAGGCGTGAACCTGCCTTGTCGGCTTACGGATCGATCACCGTCGGAGTTCGCCCGATACCGACGACTTCCGCCGCGATGCGTTTCCAGGTCTGGCAGCGGCGATGCCGTCCGCGCCCAAGCCGTTGTCGCGTTGATACTGAATCAGCGCCGTCCGGGTCGCGTTGCCGAATTTACCGTCCAGCCAGCGCGTCGAATACCCCAGCGCGTTCAGCGCGTCCTGCAGCACCAGCGTGTAGCAGCCGACCGAACCTTCGCGCAGCGTCGGAAATCCCGATGTGCCGCCGCAGGCGCCACGGGCATACCGGCGGTCGAAGTGAACCCAGGTCGGCGTCATCGACAGCGGTTCGACATACCCCCAGACGCCGAGGTTATTCGCGGTCCGCCAGATCTGATTTCGCTGACTCTGCGACAGCCGCTGGCCGACGTCAAAGGAAACGCCGACATAGTGCTGCGACTGCAGGCCGTGGCCGCCCTCCCAGATTCGTTTAAACGCATAACCGACCGGAATCGCCGCGCCGTAGGTGCGGCGGGTGGCGTTCCAGGCTTCCATCGCCGTGGTCGTCGTCCAGAAAACCGTGGACCGGCTGGAACCGCGGAACTCCCGGACTAACAACGTCCGTCCGTAGGAATACGGCATCGGATCGTTTTCTTCCCGCCATTCTGTATAAATCTGATTGGTGTCCGGATCATAAACCATAATTTTTGCCATTGATCTCACCTCCTCATTCATGTCTATGCGGGAAAAGAAAAACGGCGTGGATAAACGCCGGTCTTCATGAAAGTTTAGGAGTATGAACAGCGCATCCAAAAGCGCCAGCCAACTCATTTATCTAAAAAGGAGAAATCGGCGTCAAACAAGGAAAGCAGCTCTTTCAGCGCGGATTCAGATAGCGGAGCTTCGCCCGTCAGCTGCACGGTGATCACACGATTTTCCCGCCGCAGGAAAAAATAGGTGTCCTGTGTGCCAGGAATCTGCGCCTGCCGGATCTGTCGGATTGCCGCCTGTGGATCCTTGAGGATCTGGCCTTCGTCAAACGTCAGCGATGCAAGCCAAGTTTCGTCAATTTCTTCCGGCAGCCGCAGACAACCTGTTTTACAAGGCGCCTGTGCATTTCGCTGTCCTTTCAGATAGCCGCGCAGATCCTGCTTCATCAAATTCATGAGCTGCGAAGGCCGTGCCGATTCGATCAGCGACACGCTTGCCGACAAAGGATTGCCGGTATCCTCACAGCGCAGCTGCACTGAGTAATTGAGTTCTCCCAGAGCATCGTGATGCGCATCCTGACCGCTGGCTGTGAAATGATCGCAGCCGAAAGGTTTCAGCGATAACAAGACCGGCGATACTCTATCCTGGTATTTGAAATATAGATAAGCACCCAGGGCAACGACAAGTATACTCAGCAGACACCGGTTTCGCCATTTCCGGCGTTCCCGGCTGCGTTCCCATCCCTTTTTAAAATAATTCCTCAGCAATGTCATCGGATTTTCGTTTTTTACCATCGTCGTTCATCCCCGCGCAGAAACAATCTCAAGCTACTTTGATTATAACTGATTTCCCCTCCGAATACCGTTTTTCTATCTTGCTTTGGCTATCAAAATCATACTGTTTTTGGCCTGCTCGCACATTTTGTAATTCTGCTGCCGCTCTCAACCTTATCCTTTTCGCAACCCTTCATTGCACTGGTAATTTTTTCCATCTTTTCCCCAGGCTCTCACCACAGACCCGCTTGTTATAATAGACTTACCTTCCTTTCAAAACATCCCTCTTTTCTGTCACCGTGAGGCGTAAAAGTAGAAAATGAAGTTCCTTACCGGAATCGCTACAATGGAATCAGAAGGAGTACAGTTCATGAGTGAAATTATAAAACAAGAATATATTCATTTACATTGCCCGGCCGTTACCAAGGCAGAAGTTCTGCAGACAGCGAGCCGCTGGGCCGCGGAAGCGGAGATCATCGCGGATGCAGCTTTGTTTCTCAAAGGCTTATGGGATCGGGAGGCGGAGTTTTCCACCGGAGTCGGTGACGGGATCGCCATTCCCCACTGCCGGCTGGAATCGATCCGCCAGCCGTCTGTTTTCTTTGCCCATCTTGAAAACCCGGTCCGCTGGAGTCCTGAGGAGGAAGTCGATCTCATTTTGGTATTGGCCGTTCCGCAGTCCAACGCTGAGAACACACATATCCGTTTATTATCCCAGCTTGCCCGCAAACTGGTCGACGAAGTCTTTGTCAGTCAGCTCCGCGAGCTGGATCAACCCGCGGCGATCTACGCTCTGTTCAACGACATTCAGCTGTGACGCAAGGAGGTGAGCTCCATGCTGAACGAAAAAATGTTTCAGCTGATCCAACTGCTGAAGCGGGGACATTCTCCGCTGACCAGCGGCATGCTTGCCCAGCAGCTTAAGTTATCCGCCCGTACTTGCAAGCGTTACATTGCCGAGTTAATTCCGCTTTTGGAACAACACGGGGCCCGCATCCTATCCGATAAGACCGGTTACCGGCTGGAAATTATCGACGCTGCTCGTTTTGAAGCTTTCTTACAGGAAAAAACAAAGGTTTTTGAGTTCTCCGAAAACAATGGCGAGCTGCAATTCGGAATCTTGAAAAGTCTGCTTGTGAATCCGACAATTTCGCAGTCGGAAATGATCGATCAACTGTTCATTTCCCGTTCTACTTTGAATAAGCTGATGGTTGAAGTCAAAAAGACACTGAAAGAAAACGGGATTCTTTTAGCGAACCGGCCCTATTATGGATATTACATTGTCGGGGATGAAGTTGATATCCGCAATTTCATGGTGAAAACTTTGTTTGTGACCGCTTCCTTTCTTTCAGCCGAACCGGAACTGCTCGCCCGCATGCCGTTTGCGCTCAGCCGATCGGTCAGCCAGATCTGTCAGATTCTGAAAGCGGAAGGCATTCCGCCGGAAGAAGATCTTGTGCATTACTGCCTGAAATATCTGATGGTCAGTCTGTGTCGGATTCAGGGTGGAGCCCAATTGCGGCTTTCACTGCCCAGCTTAAGTGAAACGCTGCAGCCTGCTGTTCAACGGGCGGCATCCGCAATCCTGGATCTCTTTTGCGGTCCGCTGGTGATCAACGACGAAGAGCGATTGTACTTCGCTTCAATCATAGGCAACCGTACCCCGCTGCCGCCGGATGAAGCGCTGGCCTCCGCAGATTGGCTGCGGGAGCTGGTCGACGACATGCTCAACAACATTCTGAATCTCTGCAAAGTCGACTTCCGCAGTGATGCAAAGTTGAGAAAAGCACTGATGACACACTTATATGCCTCTTTTTCGCGTTACTATCTGAAAGCCACGCTGCCCAATCCCCTGATGACGTTGATCAAATCACAATATGTCGAAGCTTACAATTATTCGTTGATCGGATGTGAAATGTTAAAGGAAAAACATCATCTGGCAATCAACGACGATGATATCGGCTACATCGCATTGCATTTTGCGGCCGCCTTGGAAAAAGACAGAGCCGCAATGTTATGCCGAACGGTGATCGTTTGCGGCAGCGGAATCGGGACTTCGGAGCTGATCCGGCTGCGCCTGAGCCGGAAAATCCCTCAGCTGGTCATTCAGGACGTCCTCGCTTCCTACGAATTGCCTGACTTTTCCGCAATCGACGTCGATTTTATTATCACCACCGTCCCGCTGCCGGCAGGAAATAATCCGCTGCCGTCAATTTTAATCAGTCCGATGGTCACCAGTGAGGATATTCATAAGATTGAATTCATGATCCACAATTATTCGTCGCTGCAGTATCTGCGTTCATTGTTCCGAGAGGAACTGTTCTTTCCGGCGGTCGAAGGGAAAACCAAAGCGGAAGCGTTAGATTCTCTGACGGCTTCAATGGTAGAAACGGGCTTGATCAGCGAAGCGTTTGCGACAGCGATCAAAGAGCGGGAAGCGATGTCTTCGACAGAAATCACAGAAACGGTTGCGATCCCGCATTGTTTCCTTTCCGTTCCGATCGACACGATGCTGGCCGTCGGGATACTGAAAGAACCAGTGATGTGGGGAAGATCCCGCGTTCAATTATTATTTATCGGAATTATCAATCCCGCCGTCAAGAAAAATAAATGTGTATTTCCTATGATTTACCGATTGATTCAAGATCCGGAGAAAGTCCAGCGGTTAACCCGGCAGACGGAGGCCGACACCTTCCTGCGCATCTTGTTTGAAAGTATCGAAACAGAATAATCTAACCTCACGTCCTGGAAAGCGCTCAAGGAATCATGCGTTTATCCAGAACGTGTTTTTTCCTTTATCCGTCGTTATATTCCTTTTATTTGAATCGAAACTGACGAAGTCCTGTTTTATCTTTCAACACCAATCCCCGCGGATGACAGCGCGGTTGGAAATTCAAAGGCATGGGAAAAGTGCTTCCTTTCAATCCCATTCCTTTACATAATCCATTTTCTGATAAAAAAAGACTGTTGGCTGGATCCCGCTCGTCAGGCGTTTTCCCGGCTCAACCGTCTTTTCCCGTGCTTGATTCAATATTTCTGAAACCGTTCCTTCTTAATCAATGGATTGTGGTCTGGCTGGCAGGATCAGAATTCACCATGAAGCGAGCGTTTCCTGAATTTCAATGAGCTTTTGCGTTATCAGCACAAACTAATTCCGAACTCAAGACTTAAAGCTTCTCAGTATATTGATGCGTCTGGAAGTAAGGTTTTTCATTCTGCGCGATCGGCAGCGTCAAATCGACACCTTTGGCCTGAGCCAGACACCAGCTCAGCACCTGAATTGCACAGGGAAATTCCAGCGCCGGGAAGCAGGATTGCGGTGTAAACGCCAGATCGGATTCGTCAATCGGATTCGCACCGATCAAAAAGCCGTTGCCGAACTCGCATTTCGCAAACCGGGCCAGTCCTCGGGCACGGTCATTTTCCCGGCCGCCGTCGTTCATGACCAGTACGCACAGATGCGAATGAAAGCCCAGCGTCGGACCATGCATGCCTTCCTCCAGCTCATAGCCAATTGACATAACCTTGCCGATTTCAATCAATTTCAAAGCGCCTTCCAGCGCCGCACCCCACAGACCGTCGATTCCGTACACCGCGAACATTGCCGAATTCAGCAGCTGCGTTTCATTTCGTTTATACCAGGTCATCGCCTGAGTCTCAATCTGCGGCCAGTTTATCAGCGCGGCTTCTATCTGCGCAATCAGTTTCTGTTCTTCCTCCGCGGTGATCGTATGACGACGCAGACCGATTTCCATCGCGATCAACAGCTGGACCACCATTCCGGAAACATAGCCGACCGTGCGCATCTTGTATTCCTCATCGGCGCACATCATATTGACGTGCACGCCGCATTCCTGCGACATATACTGGTTCGGGTTCTGCGTGACAGCGACGTTTGGCAGCCCTTGCCGCTGCGCGGACTGCAGCGCCTTGCGCGTTGTGACGGAGGTTCCGGATTGGGAAGGAAAGATTGTCAGAGCGTTGGGATTGCGGACAGTCCGGTCATAAAGATATTCATTGGGAGTCATCACGGATACCTTGAGCTTTGTGATCCGTTCAATCCAGCCCTTCACACTCATAACAGAATTATAAGAACTGCCGGAACCGACATAGACCAGCTCGTTCAGATCATCCAGCCGGTCGGCCAGATATTCAGCGAACGGCCGCAGGTTTTCTTTGCGGGTCGCGATTAACAGACGGCCTTTTTCAGGCACACGTTCGATCCATTGAATTAACGGTAGCATATTTCGCCTCCTAACGTCTGACCGACATTGCCATCCGGCGGTAGGTATGCCGGCGGCCGCGGATCGCCATGGAATAATGGAAAATGTTGAGCGGATCCGGAACTTGTTCGTTATAACCGGAATCGCCTAAGTCATGAATGTCCGCGCCGGCCATTTTGGCATACAGTGCGATCTGTTCCACCGTCTGCGGGAATGCGCCTTCTTGAGAAGTATGCACGCCTAACGAAGCCAATGCGCCCTGTTCGTGAATCAGGTCGACATAGTGTTTGCATTTTGCCAGATCCCAGCCCGGCAGTGAACCCGGCGCGGGAATCCCAACAATATTGACCCCAGCCTGAATGAAGGACACAATCTCCTCCTCCGTGATCAACTCTTTAAACCCAGCTTTCTGATTCAGGATGCCCGGCCCGTGCGGACGGTTAAACTGCAGAATCAGATCATCTCCCAATTCCTGACGTACCGCGGTAAACAGTTCGGTAAAGGATTCAAGACGAGCCCAGCCGGAGACGCAGATATGCTTGACACCTAAGCGCCGGGCGGCGATCATCCGCGCGGCTGTGGCGACGATTCCTTTGCCATAGACCTGTTCTGTCCGTTCAACGTCTTCCGGATTGCACGCAAACATCAGGATTGATAACGGACGGCCCACGATCTCGCTAATTTCCTGGAATGTATACCCCTGACCAAGCGGAATCTGAACGCTCTGTTCCGTTTCCTCGTCCCGTGCCGGATCTTTACTTGCCCAGCCGGGGATGTAGGGATTGAACGGATCGTAGGTGTCGATATTCACAATATCGGCGCCAAAGGCAGCGACCAGTTCGGCATTGGTGACATGATCGACCAGATTGGCCCCGCGGATCCGGGCTGCAGCGCGGATAATCCGTCCTTCAGACATCCGGATCGCGCTTAATAATTCAGTCGGGCTCATCGCCGTTAACTCGCTTGGCGTTGCGGATAAAAATCGTTTTTGTGTCATATTAAGCCTCCTTCTGTTTCATTGCTTTTTGAGCCAGACGCATCCTCCGCAGCAGAACCAGCACCGCAACGGTCAGCGCGCCGATCAAGATTGAAAGCATATATAAGAACGGCTTTTCCATTAACGGTACCCCGAGGATGCCGCCCGGCACAGTTTTCGGCATGTGAACGCCGAACAGATAAGCGGACGCCGCGGCCAGACCGCCGCCCAGGCAGTTGATCGGAATCATGAACAGCAAGTCGGACAACAACAGCGGTAAGCCGCCTTCCGCAACGCACAGCAGGCCCAGGATTAACGCCGGCGTGCCGCTGGCCTGTAAATCCTCATCAAACAAATGTTTGCGAACGACAAACTTATCCAGCAACGTTGCCAGACCGAAACCGATTGCCGGAACGACAGAACCGATCGACAGCGGTCCTTTGGAGAAGCCGGCATCCGCCAGCTGCAGCGTAATCGCCATGAACCCTTTGGAAACCGGACCGCCGATATCAAAGGAATTGCCTGCGGCCAGAATGAAACTGACGGCCACACCGCCTAGATTTCCAATCACGCCGATCAGCGATACAATGCTTTGCGTGATCCAGTTGCCAAGCGGATTGATCACGAAGTAACAGGCCAGGAAAACCGCCAGGGTGCCGATCAGCGGATAGACGACCATGTTCATAACCGGCAGATAGGTACGGCTGACCTTAATGCGTTTTTTCAAAGCGTTCATGAGATAGCCGCCCAGGAAACCCGTGATCACCGCGCCGAAGAAGCCGGCGCCGGACAGGACGGAAAGCAGACCGCCGAAGAAGCCGACGATCAGGCCGGTGCGATTGGCGATGGAATAGGAAATATAGGCTGCCAGCACCGGATACATCAGATCACGGCATTGCGGACCAGCGACCTGCTGCATCCAGGCAAGACAGCGCGTCAGAGCGTCGACGCTGGCCAGGGCTTCCGCCGATTTAATATCCAGCCCTAACATCGAAGCCGCAACCTGGGCTACGCCCATGACGATCCCCGGTGCGACGATCACTGGAATCATATAACCAATTCCGGTCATCAGATGTTTCTGGAATGTAGTAAAGCCTTGTTTCATTGAGGTGCTGCTCATCGATCATCCCTCCTTTTCAAAAAAACGTTCGATCACTTCATGAGCGTGGTGGAGTATTTCGTGCATACTGGAATGAACCGTTTTTGCTTCGTAGCCTTCAAAGCGTTCCTCACCGCTGATCGCGATGTCGTTCGCCAGAATAATCAGACTGGCTTCGTTGAGATCTTCCCGCGTCAGCTCGTTTTCAATCCCGGCAAACCCCTGCGTTTCGACTTTGGCTTCGTAGCCCATCCGCTTTGCTTCGCCTTCCAGCTTGTCTGCGACGATGTAGGTGTGGGCAATCCCTGCAGGACAAGCGCACAGCCCGACAATTTTCTTTTTCATTGCGGTTCCCCCTTTCTTTACTTTCATTGTAAACAGGAACCCCTGGGACTTCATCGCTTATCCGCGCCGCTTTCAGGACAGGATATGGACGCATATTTTTTCCCATAAGCGGGCCAGATTTAAGCCTGAGATTCACTTTCCTACTATAAGAAAAAACGACCGGTGCCTTCCAGTCGTTTTGTAACCTTGTTTTTCAAATTTATATGGGACAACCGACTCCCATTACCCGCACTCATGAAACGCACAGACATGATGGAAGTTCCGCTGGGCTAAGTCCTGCTTGCGGATATAGAAATACAGACTGCCGGCATCCAACCAATATTGTTCATAATCGGAGCTGAGCAGAAAGCCTGTCTGGAATAAGTTAATCCAATCCTGCGGCTGTGTTTCTTCCTCATCGGGACTCAGTGACTTATGCATAAAAACAGCTGAGCTCAACACCTCATTCTGAATGATATCCCCGTAGCCCAGGAATTTGAAAACGCGATCATCATAATCGGAGCGAGGCGGATACCCAGCCAGCGCCGCGTCCTCCTCATAACGTTCGTCCCATTCCTCGTATTTCTTTTCCACATCATAAAACTGTCTGTATTCTTGATTGCCCGGGTGATCGATCAGCGTGTGATAAGTCATGTTGAATTCCGGAATCCGTTCTTCCCCCGTTAATTCTTCCGGCAGCGGGCGCGGCTTAAGCAGCGTTAAATCGCCGTCATAATAAAATACATTACGATCCCATTGTTCGTTTTCTTCATATTCTACTAAATCGAAAAAGAAATAGAGAATTCCGCTCGTTGGCAAAAGATGATCCAAATCATACGGAATCAGGTCCTCTAACAGAATCTGTGCGATGAATGACAGCGGGTGAGGTGTGGAAGATTCCCATCCGCGAACATTCTCAAAATACGGCCAGACAAAATCCGGCGGCAAATCCGGGATTCCGCCGATCTTAGAATGCAGCTGCGCACAGGGGTGAGCGGCGCGGCCGGTGGCGGCGATAATCGCGTTTTTCTCCAGACTTTTCAGATGTTGAATCCAGGCTTGTTTTTCCATTGACTTTCCATCCTTTCTTTATTTCATTTCTTCGCCGCTTGTGCGGGAAAAAGAAAGTCCTATGTTTTTAATATTCTTGAATAAACGATAGATCTGCGTTGAATAAGCCAAGCAAGGCCTCGATTTCTTCTTCTGTTAATTGCATTTGTTGACTTAACTGCACAGCCATAACGCGTTCGTTCTGTCTGATAAAGAAAAAGGATCTTTCTAAACCGGGAAATTGGAAAGCATTCAATTCCGAGCTTGAGCCATTCTGCGTCTGTTCCAGATTTTCCGGTGAATTTGTTATGGAATCCAATGTGGCTGTATCCACCGAAACAGGTGAGCGCAAACATCCCTGGTCACAGGGGCTTTGACTTTCTTTATCCGATTCCGCTGCCGTTTTGAATTCTGTTAACATCTGATTTTGGAGCCATTTTTCATCTTCGGCGACCCATAAAACAGCGTCTACAACCAGGCTTGTTTTTTCAGCTTCTTGACATGACATTCCAATCCGATAGGTCTGCCTTCCTTTGGGATCTTGATCAGCCTCTTTCCTGGATACGGTGTAATTCTTACATCCAAAGACTTCCATCGAGAGCAGCTGCGGCGTGATTCTTTCCTGTTTTTGATTGTACAGGAAAAGGAAAAGAGCGGTCATCGCGAGCAGAATATACTTCCCGTTGTTACGAAGCAAACCTTCTTTCAATATGCGTTTAATTTCATCCATGTCGTCTTTAAACATAAATTATCCCTTTCAACCGGCCTCTATGCTTTCATTGTAATCTTTTTTATGGCTTTTGCCTATCAACTTCATTTGTTTGTAAAAATAAAAAAACACGGAACTTCCTGGGAAATCCCGTGTCGTAAAACTTATCTTTTCAATCCAGCCTGAAACTGGAAGCAGGAAACCTGACGGCCGTTGATGATCGAAGGCTGCGGTTTGGCTTTGGCACATTCCTCGGTCGCATACGGACAGCGGGTGCGGAAAGCACAGCCTGACGGCGGATCCAGCGGACTCGGCAGCTCGCCCTGCAGGACGATCCGCTTCTTGGACTTGCCAATTTCCGGATCCGGAATTGGAACAGCCGATAACAGCGCTTTGGTGTAAGGATGCATCGGATTGTGATACAGATCGCTGCTTTCGCCGATCTCCACCATGTTGCCCAGATACATGACGCCGATCCGATCAGAAATATGTTTGACCATGCTCAGATCGTGGGCTACGAACAGATAGGAAATGCCCAATTCCTTCTGGATGTTCTTCAACAGGTTGATAATCTGTGCCTGAATGGAAACGTCCAGCGCGGAAATCGGTTCGTCGCAGATGATGAAATCCGGATTCAATGCCAGCGTTCTGGCAATCGAAATTCGCTGCCGCTGGCCGCCGGAGAATTCATGCGGATAGCGGCGGATATGGTCTGGTTTCAATCCAACGATTTTCAACAATTCCACGACCCGGTCTTCGCGTTCTTTTGAACTGTTGTAAATGTTGTGGATATCCATCGGTTCCCGGATGATTTCACCAACTGTCATTCGCGGATTCAGCGATGCGTAAGGATCCTGGAAAATCATCTGGACTGATTTCCGGAATTCTTTTAACTCCTTGCCTTTCAGTTTGGTGATGTCCTGACCTTTGTATTCAATCGTTCCGGCTGTCGGCTCGTATAATTTAACGATGGTGCGGCCCAGCGTCGACTTTCCACAGCCGGATTCGCCGACTAACCCGAAGGTTTCACCTTTATGAATTTCAAAGCTGACCCCATCGACGGCTTTTACGATCTGCTTTTTCGCAAACATGCCCTTGGTGACGTCGAAATGAGTCTTCAGGTCGGTAACTTTTAAAATGACTTCGCTGTTCATTTTTTACCCTCCCTTTTCTTCAATTCATTAAGCCAGCAGGCACATTCATGTGTTTTGGAAAAAGCGGTAGCGGAAGGCATCTGTTCCTTACAGATCCGCATGGCCTTTTCACAGCGGTCGACAAACGGGCAGCCCTTCGGCGGATTTAATAAATCCGGCGGTGAGCCCGGGATCGGCTGGAGGTCTTTGTCATCGTCCTCCGGATTGTTGATACAGTTCAGCAGCCCCTGAGTATAGGGATGCTTCGGATCGTAAAAGATTTCTTTATCCGTGCCGATTTCAACAATTTTGCCGCCATACATAATCGCAATCCGGTTGCACAGACTGGCCACGACGCCCAGATCATGGGTAATCATGATAACGGAGGAACCGAGCTTCTCCTTCATATCCTGAATCAGTTCCAGCACCTGGGCCTGGATCGTTACGTCCAACGCAGTTGTCGGTTCGTCCGCAATGATCAGCTTTGGATTGCAGGCCAGCGCCATCGCGATGATAATCCGCTGCCGCATGCCGCCGGAAAACTCGTAAGGATATTGGTTCATTCGCTTTTCCGGAGACGGAATGCCGACCTGGCGCATCAGATCGATCGCCTTTTGTTCGCATTCTTTCTTCGACATCTTCGTATGATTCTGCAGCGGTTCGATCAGCTGCGTCCCGATTTTCAGAACCGGATTCAAAAACGTCATCGGATCCTGGAAAATCATTGCCATGTCGTTGCCGCGGATATGCTGCATCGTCTTTTCATATTCCGTATGATTCTTAAACGCGGATTCATGGATTTTCTTGCCGTCAAACAAAATATCCTCCGCGGTGATCTTGCCGTTATCCGCAAGCAAGCCCATGACGGAATACATCGTCTGGCTCTTGCCGGAACCGGATTCGCCGACGATGCCGAGCACCTCCTGCGGATAAACGCTGAACGAGACGTCGCGGACCGCGTGAACGGTGCCCTGATCGGTGGAGAAATCCACAGTCAGATGATCAACTTTTAACAGTTCATTCATGGTGTTCTCCTCCTTATCTCTTCTTCGGATCCAATGCTTCGCCGAAACCGTCACCGATGAAGTTCAGCGACAGCATCGTCAGACAGATCGCGGCGACCGGCCAGATAATCTGGACCGGATAGCTCTGAACCAATCCGCGGGCTTCCGAAGCCAAAGTGCCCCAGCTGGCCTGCGGCGCGCTGATGCCGATACCGATAAAACTCAGAAACGATTCGGTAAAGATCGCATTCGGCACCATCAGCGTGGCGGAAACAATGATCGGTCCCATACAGTTGATGATCAGATGTTTAAACAGAATCCGCTTCTTACTGGCGCCGATAACAAACGCCGCCATGGAAAATTCCTGCTGCTTCAGCGTTTGGATCTGCGAGCGAACCTGCCGGGCCATGCCGACCCAGGAGGAAATGGAAATGCCCAGCAAAACCGAAAACATATTCGAACCAAAAATCATCATGATCAGAATGACATACAGCATCGACGGAATCGCGTAAATGCAGTCGACAATCCGCATCATAATCATATCGACCTTGCCGCCGACAAAACCGCTGATCCCGCCGTAAATAACGCCGATGATCAGATTCAAAAACGCGGCGACAAAACCAATCGTGAGGGAAATCCGTGCGCCGTACATGACGCGCACCATGATATCGCGGCCCAGCTTGTCCGTCCCCATCAGATGCACCATGTTCGGCAGAGCGTTGCGGTTGGCCAGATCCTGGCCGTCGTAAGTGAATGGAGAAACCATCGGAATGATGATCGCCGCCAGCGTGATTAAGATCAAAAAGATCAATCCGAACAGAGCCAGCTTATTCTTTTTAAACCGCCGCCAGGCATCCTGGAGATAGGTTTTGCTTTCAACGGCGATAAACTCGTTGTTTTTCTCGCTGCTGTCCAGCGGCTCAAACATGCTGTCATCCAGCATCAGTTCTTTTTCTTCCATCGCTAGCTCCCTTCTAGCTGTCCAGCTTGATCCGCGGATCAACGACAGCGTTTAAAATATCGGTGATGATGTTGGCGATGATGATGAAGGCCCCAAAGAAAATCGTCAGCCCCATAATCATCGTATAGTCACGGTTGGAAATACTCGTAACATATTCCGCGCCGATGCCCGGAACCGAGAACAGACTTTCAATGACGAATGAACCTGTCATCAGCGTAGCAATCAGCGGTCCGGCGTAGGTAATGACTGGAATCATCGCATTTTTCAGACCGTGCTTGACGATAACCTTCAGCTGTGAAGATCCCTTGGAGCGGGCTAAGACCATATAATCCTGACGCATAACTTCCATCATGCTGGAACGGGTCAGACGCGCGATCATCGCGATCGGTGAGAGCGCCAGGGAAACTGCCGGCAGCACATAATGCTTCCAGCTCGATAATCCCACAATCGGGAACATGTGCAGCCAGACGCCAAACACAATCATTAAGAGGAGCGCCAGCAAGAACCCTGGAATACTGACACCGGCCGTCGCGATGGCAATGACCAGGTTATCAACCCACTTATGTTTGGTAAACGCTGCAACGGTGCCCAGCGTGATCCCCACGACCATCGCAATGACAAACGAAACAAAGCCCAGCTTCGCCGTTACCGGCATGCCAATCGCGATGATCTCGTTAACACTGCGGCCTTTACGGAAGGTCGAAACACCGAAATCTCCCTGAACCGCGCTTTTCATATAAATCACATATTGTTCCAGCACCGGTTTGTCCAGGTTGTACTTCGCCATCAGTTTTTCCTGAACAGAAGCCGGAATTTTTGTGTTTTCACCGGCAAATGGCGAACCTGGTATAATCTTCATCAAAAAAAAGGTCACGGTCGCCAGAATAAATAACGTTAGAATTCCAACGCCGATTCGTTTTAATACATACTTAAACATAAAAAAGCCCCCTTTCCTGCAAAAACTGTCGATTCAAGCATGACCGGACAGATTGAATCCAAAGTTTTTGTAATAGTTTTATTCTATCTTCTTTTAAGTTACTTGTCAATTTGTTTCATATTGTTTTCTGAAACATTTTCCATTCTTTTCTTTCCTGTGTTTTCTTCCCCCACAGGGGAAGAGGTCTGGACAGCCAGACCTCTGAAGAGTCATTACTTTTCGATCGTGCAGTAGCCGTAGAATGGCGTCGCCCCGACATGCGTCGTATTTTTGACATAGGTTTTCTTTAACATTGGATCGCCATAGTTAAACAGCGGAATGAGGTAAACCTGCTCCTGAACCAGATAATGTTCAATGTTATGGAGCGCTTCCATGTACTCGTTATAATCAACAATATAGGTTGCGGCATCCATCATCTTGTCATATTCCGGATCATCGACCGCCGGCGTCTGCTGCTGGGTTGTTGTCCACAACGTTAAGAACTGAGATGGATCATCGCTGGCCGTGTAGCCGTAACGGGCAATTTCAAAGTCACCGTTGAAGATCTGATTGTAATAAACGCCGGATTCGACAACTTCCAGTTCGCAGTCAACGCCGATCGCTTTCCACATTCCCTGCAGCACTGCCGCCACGTCCGCATGCAGCGTCGTCTGGGAATACTTATACGTGATCTTTAACGGATTTGATTCATCGTAGCCTGCTTCTTTTAACAGGTTCTTCGCTTCTTCCGGATCATATTCCAGGAACTTCTCTTTTTCGTCGCTTTCCGTCCGGAAATCCTTTTCCGCGCCTTTCAAACCATTCGGCACATATCCGTCTAATGGTACATAATATGAAGGATCGCCAACCGCGGTAACCATCGCTTCTTTATCGATCGCCAAGGCCAGCGCACGGCGAACGCGCACATCCTGCATCCACTCCGGACCTGTCGGCCCGCTGTTGATGACTAAGAAATAGTTAGACGGACTTTCAACCTTCCACAATTCTTCTTTGTTTTCATAAGTCAGCGGCAGCGAAGAATTCACACGCAGCGCAATGTCGATATCGTTATTTTTAAACGCCAGCGCCTGAGCATCCATATCCGTCATAACCTGGAAGGTAATCTTATCCAGTGTGATTTCGTCAGCGCGGTAATAGTTTTCATTCTTGGTGACGATAATCTTATCGTTTTCGTTGCATTCTTCTAAAATATAAGGACCGACGCTCGGATAGCCTGGAGCGAACGACCAGGTGGAATCATGCTGCGGCGCAAAATCAGCGCGGACCGGCATAAAAGCGTAGGAATTCATCAAGGCTTTAAAGAAAGCGCAGGGTTTGGTCAGCTGGAATACAAGCGTTGTGTCATCAACCGCCTGAACCCCCGGAATCTGCAGACTTTCCGCGTCCTGGGTATCGTCGCTTTCATAAGCGGCAGCGCCGTCCAGATACGTGACCAGATTGTAAATCGACCATGCGTTTTCAGCGCCATAGGTCAGCGCGCGGACAATTCCGTAACGGAAATGCTCCGCTGTTAACGGAACACCGTCGCTCCACTGGATTCCCTCTTTTAATTTAACGGTATAAGTCAGGCCATCGTCGCTTATTTCACAGCTTTCCGCCAGATCCGGAATCAGATTGTTATCTTCATCCTTAGTAAACAAAGTGCCGTAAGTATGCTGCATAACATACCCGTTGATGAGTTCGGAATTCAACGCCGGATCCAAGGTCGTAAACTGTGCCCCGACCGCAACGGTCAGTTCATTTGTTTTTACCGGATCCTGTGTCGACGTCTGGCCGGAACCAGCCGTTCCTTCTTCTTTTGTACTGCAGCCCGCAAACAGAAGCATACAGGAACAAACTAAGGCTATCCACTTTTTCATATAGAATCCCCCATTCTCTTTCTGGATTGTTCTTAATTTTACACCCATGAGATTAATTGTCAACACTTTCATGAAATATTATTTTATTTTTCATGAAAACATTTTCATTGGTTTCTGTATGATTTGAATATTCCTTATATTTAATCCTCTAATTTAACACTGCCTTCCCTGCCGGAAAACTTTGCAAACCCATTGCCGATCTGAATTTGGCAGGGTCATCCGCAAGTCAGTTTTTAATTGCCGCAAGACTTTGAGCCTTTGTAAAAAAGAAGAAGGATGGCGTTATCCATCCTTGCTTCGTTTCGGATTACTCAGCCGCAGCCTCGACAGTAACGCTGCCGAAGAACGGATTCAGTCCCCACATCTGGACACCCTTGACATTGGTTTTCAACAAACATGGCGTATTGTAATTGAACAGCGGAATAACATAGACCATTTCCTGAACCAGATACCGTTCAGCCGCGTGCAGTGCGTTCATGTATTCTGTGTGATCAACCAGATATCCCGCTTCATCAACCATCTTATCATAAGCTGGATCATCCACCGCGGCAACAATCTGCTGGCCGGTTGTCCATAAGCTCAGATACTGTGACGGATCATCACCCGCACTGTAGCCATAGCGGCAGATTTCGAAGTCGCCGTTATCGATCTGATCATAGAAAACGCCGGATTCAACCACGGTCAGTTCGCAGTCAATGCCTACATTTTGCCACATCTGCTGCAGAATCTGCGCAACATCGGCATGCAGCTGGGTCTGCGAATATTTGTAAGTCAGCTTCAGCGGATTGCTTTCATCATATCCTGCTTTGGCCAGCAGAGCTTTCGCTTCTTCCGGATCATATTCCAAATATTTTTCCTTTGCGTCTTCCTCCAAACGGAAGTCGCCTTCTGCTCCGGCTAAGCCTTCCGGGATGTAGCCGTTAAGAACTTTGTAATATTCAGAACTGCCTACCGCGGTGACCAGCGCATCCTTATCAATTGCCAGAGCTAACGCGCGGCGGACATCGACATTCTGCATTGTTTCCGGACCTGTGGAACCAGAATTGATGGCCAGGAAGTAGTTGGAAACATCCGGTTTATTCCAGATTTCACCCGGATTGGAATAAGTTTCAGCTAATGTCGGAGTGATCGACAGTGCAATATCAATTTCGTTGTTCTTAAACGCCAGAGCCTGGGCATCTGTATCGCTCATGACCAAGAATGTAATCTGCGGCATCGTAACGGAATCCGCGTCATAATATTTATCATTTTTCACAACGATTGCTTTTTCATTTTCATTGCATTCTTTCAATACATAAGCGCCCACTGACGGGTAGCCCGGTTTCAGCGCCCACAAGGAATCATGCTGCGTAGCGAAATCAGCGCGCAGCGGCTTCCAGACGTTGTTGGTCAGCATCTGCGGGAACCAGGCGCAAGGTTTCTTCAAATTCAGAACCAGAGTCTGATCATCCGGCGTTTCAATTCCCTCAATCGTGTCGTTTTCCGGATCAAATGTGTCGTCAGCCAGAATTTCTTCCGCGCCTTTCAAATAAGAGCTTGGGTAGTAAACAGCCCATGAATTTTCCGCGCCGTAAGTCAAATTTCGCAGAATCGCATATTCAAAATCTTTAGACGACAGCGGCTGGTCATCGCTCCAGATAACACCTTCTTTTAATTTAAAGGTGTATGTCAGGCCGTCATCGGAAACTGTGTAGCTGTCGCACAAATCATTGACAATGTTGTTTTCCTCATCCTGACGGAACAGACCGGCTGTCGTATGCCGCAAAACATAGTTGTTGACGGTTTCTGTGCTTAACCCTGGATCTAAGGTTGTAATCTGACCGCCGATCGCGACTTTCAGATTTTCCGGATCCGTTCCGGTTGTCGTTGTAGCTGAACCGCCTCCATTGCCGCTGGAGCATGCGCTGACCAGCATGAGCATCGCCGCGCAGAGAATCATTCCTAGCTTCTTCATTTTCTTTCCCTTCCTTTACTTGTTTGACCGCGGAGATGAAACTCCGCAGGCGTAGGGTATGCCGATAACAGCCGCAATAGACTAAGTCCGCAGTAATAAAAAAATCGTTTCTAACATTCTAGAAACGATTGATCGCGGTACCATTCTAGTTGCTGACAGTTAATGCCAACCCCCTCAATCCTTAACGCGGAAACACGTGAATTCCTATTTTGTTCAGAATTCCATCTCCCAGATGCGCTTCATCATGCCTTGGCCGCGAACCTTCCACCCTCGTTCGCTCGCTTTCGACCGCTTTCATGATTACTCTTCTGTTCATCGATTTTGATTAACCCCAGTTTACAGCGCAGAGTGGGGGTTGTCAAGCAAAAAATAAAACTTTTTCATAAATTGTAAATTTTTCATTTTTGAGATATGAAAGCAGATAAAAAAATATCGGATCCTTTCAGACCAGTCTCAAACTTGGATGTGCTTTGCGATAGATAATCCGGCTGGATCCTGTTTCTATGTTGCTTTTCAAAAATTTTTGAGGCCTTAAAACCGCTCGTGCTCCCAGTGAGCTTTCAGTTGGAAAGAAAGCCGGATAGCCGCAAACAAAAAAAGGGAGAGCCAGCCGGCATCATGAATATCTTTTGGAAGTTGACAGCGGCTGATCGCCCCTTCTTCCCGGTCGGACCATTTTATCAGGAATGACCGCAATCCTTTTCAGTCCCCTTTGTATTGACAAAGTGATCACCGCCAACCGGCGATCTATGAATTAACAGAATCGGAACAGAGATGACTGCGCAGACACCGCGGTGATAATCTCACCGACCAGTCAGTTTTACGATAAGGTTAAAATCCTTTTCGTTAACCTGTGAAATCGAATGTGCTTGCTATACGTCAGTCTGAAATGCTATGAAACTTGTTTCCGATCCATCCCGTCGCGTCGCTGAAATCCGCTGACCGCTTGATTCTCTTGTCCGTCCGCCTGATTATTTCGGAACGTCTTGTCGAAGCTGGAATACACTGATACTGAACAAGGGAGGATTAGCCTATGGAACAACTTAACATCAAGGTACACCAGCGAAAGGAAAGAGTACAGCCGCGAATTTTGTTCGACGACGACGGCTGGGACACGCCTGAAGACCAGATCCAGGCAGAGAATGAAGTCGTATATCATTGCTGCGAAGACGACTGCGACGACGGCTGCCGCTGCGACAATGGCAACTGCGGCGGAAATCAAGGCTGTGGTTGCGGAGGAAATAACTGCGGATGCGGATGCGATACAGGCTGTACCGGCGGTGAAACAGGCGGCGAAACCGGCGGCAGCGGATGTGACTGCGATTGCGATTGCAGCTGTGACTGTGATTGCAGCTGTGACTGTGATTTAGACTGTGATTGCGATAATGACTGCGACTGCGAGTGTGACTGTGACTGCAATGGAGACAACTGCCCGGATGATTGCGATCCTGCCTGCCGTCCGCGAACCATTATTTTTCAAAAACACAAAGAGTGTATTGAACGGACACAGCCGACCGGATGCAATGATGAAACTGGTTCCTATCGGAAATGTTCCGTAACGATTAAGATTATTAAACGCTATTAAAAGCGAGCTGGGCTCGCTTTTAATTTGTTTTGACTTCAACAAAGCTCTGTCTTACCGAAACTTTACCGCTGCGATTATTCGTCCGCCCCGCCTTCCAGATTTTTAATCGCCAGCGCAGATTTACCCGTCAGCTGCGCAAACCAGTCAAGATACGGCCGCCATAGCGGAGTATCGAAAGTCTGCGAGTCTTGCGGGTCCACAAATTTAATCCGATACTGATCCTTCAAGCGACAATCAATGACGGCGGTCCGCAGGATTTTAAACGAAAATTCATTCATTCCCACTTTTTCACCCTGGAGCGTATAAAGCAATTCTCCAGGTTCTTTCAGAGGATCCGTATACCATCGATGTCCGGCTTCCAGGATTTGATCATCTTCATCCAGCTTATCAAAAGCAGGTTCATCGTTAATCAGACCTTCATATTGGCTTGCCCACATCATTGGCAGAATCAGACTGTCACCCTGTCTTTGCAGCGGAATTTCGTAATTCCCGCCCGCCGCATATTTTTCCCGCACCGGCAGCGCACCCTGATCAAAAATTGCTTTTGCCTCTACGCTGACCAGCGCTGTATCTGGTTTGCATGCCCAGTTTATAACGGCGGCGCATTCGTTAACATAATGATATTGAATCCCGGCTTCAATTCCTTCTCCCGCGAAATACGTGTGATCCGTTTTTGGGCTGACCAATGTCAGCGTTTCCTGATAGCTTCTCTGTTCTTCACCCTGACTGACCGCGAACATAACCGCGCCGTTAAATTCCAGCTGTTCTTCCGTTGTTTGCTGAAATTGCCGAGTAATCGTGCCAATTTCCAGACATAATTCGTTATTATCAGGATCGTTGTCCAGTTCGTAATCAACCCTGGCGCGCAGAATGCCCGTCTGTGAATTCAATTCAAATGGAATTCTAACTGTTTGTTCCGGCAATGCCGGCAGTGTTTGTTCAAGAATAACCTCATCCTGCAGCCAGACGGTGACCGTCTGTTGCTTTTGAGGATTGCAGCCCTCGCACACCGCGCGAAGCGCCGCGTATTCTGTTTCGCCAGGATGGGTCGCAGGCGCTAACAGCTGACCGGCAGCCGCATCGCCTTCATTGAGTTGGTAATAGCCGGAGATGGACATCCCTTCATTGCCTGCACGGTCGAGGGTCTCAACGACAATTTGGCATTTCCCCGCCATCGTCAGTTCAATTGCCTGCGGACTGTCATGATCAAACCAGGCGGATGTTTTAATGAAGGACTGGCCTTCGTCATAGGTAACTCGATAACGCCAGCGCTTTATCCCGCTTAAATCGTCCTGCGGCGTGATCCATACAGCAATGGCCGTTTCGTCAGTTTCCCCTTCCGAGGGATCAAAGACTGCCCATGGCGGCTGCTTATCAATATTGCCGACCGGGATGTCAACAGTCGAGATATTTCCCGCATGGTCTTGTGACGAAACGGAATAATTTCCATTCTCACTGACCGTAAACTGCGCGGCAGCACCTTCTACCTGCTTTTGCGGAGTCGTTACATTCTTAACCCCGCTCAATTCATCCTCAGCCCGGACCTGAACTAAAACCTCTGTATTCGTCCAGTCTTCCGGCGTACATGTCCAGTTGATGAGCGGACCGTGCCGATCCGCGCGCCACTCCAACGTCGCCAAAGCAGCGCAGTTTTGCGCGTGATCGCAGGCCGTCAGCGTCAACGTCTGCCGGCCTTCCTTATCGTTGATCAGGGGCGCCGACCAGACTCCATCCTGTTCACTCAAGGTTATTTCACCTTGCGGTGCATCCGCTGTCACAGAATCAACGCCGCTGTTAAATACAGCCGGCTGATCTTTAACTTGGCTTGTATGGACGCTCAGGCGGGCCTCTCCATTAACCCAATTCGTAAATACCTGCCCGTCCTCGGCCAGAATTTTTCCCGACTCGTCTTCAATCCAGCTGCGTTCGCTCTGCGGCGGCAGACGATCAATTTTGTACAGATCAGAAAGTGTTATGCCGCGGTTGCCTGCCTGGTCTTCTGTTTCCACTTTGATCCTGTTCAAGCCGTTCTGATCCAGCGTCAGCACGGTTGACTGTGCCGGCAGCCATTCGCTGTAGCGGCCATAATGCAGACCGCCGTACGAGAGATAAAGCCCAGCGCCAGCGCTTTACACCGGAGTGTTCGTCAAATGCGGTAACTTTGACCGAAACCGGCTGATTCAGCCAGTTTTCCCGCCTTGCGGATCAAAAGAAGCAGTCGGCGGCGTATTATCAATTAAAAAGATCTCCGAGGTCACAGCCGCCGTATTCCCCGCTCATCCTGCAGCCGCGCTTCGATCTGCCACTGTCCGGACTGGTCCAGTGAATAAACAAACGGAGATCCGTCGGATTGTCCCAAATCATCGCGCTGACCCGTTACGGTGTTCAGCAGCGCATATCCGGTCTCCGTGATCCAATGTTCTTGCGGATCGTACAGATTTTTATAGGTAACGACAGTGACGTCGTATGAATTCAAGCGCGAATTGGAGCTATGTCCTTCATACTTAAAACAAGGCGTACTGCGGCTGCCTGTCGTATGCTGACACCAGCCGGCGTCCTCGCTCGACCAGATCTGATTCGGCAGATTTCTCTGTTGAGACCAGTAAACCGGATTTGCTGTGTACTGCACACCCCAGCCCGGACTGGTCTCAATCCAGGGCCAGGCTTTTCCCTTAGATCCGTAAGAATAATAGCGGTATCGGAAACCGCCGCCTTGTTCCTCCGTGTACCAGCCGCTGATTTGATTGGAATAGCTGTCCAGGCCTTTAATCACCTCTGGATTCGCATACGCCGGGATCGATCCGCCGCGGCCGTAATCATAGAAATCAGATTGATTCTGAATTTCCGCTTCCTGCTGAACAAGCAGCGAAGTCGACGGCGTGAACACGCCGGCACTTTCCTTTTTCCATACGCCCTGCGTACCGTCAGGATCGTAGGTTCCCCCATCCAGACAAACCGTAACCTGCCGGATATCCGTTTCCTCAATTTTTTCCGGTGTCCAGCGCACATGCTCCTTCACTGCGTAATCCGGAATTTGAAAATAGCTTAATTCATAGTGACACTGGGGGCCGCTTTCTTCAAAAACCACATAAAGATTGCTTACTTCACGATCATCCAGTTGTAAACTAATCCGCTTCTCTTTTGTACTCAGCACCTTTTCCCCAGCCGTCAGCTCCGCCCGGCCGTCTACCCAGTTCATTTCAGCGTTGATCCAAACCGACTTCTCAAGCACTTCCCCTGCCCCGTTCCAGCCCTGAACCTCAAGCTGTAAGTTCCTGATTTTTATCGGTTTGCCAAAATGCGCAGAGATAAAATTAGGATCGTCCGGATTTTCATTTCCGCTGACCGTAAGCGTTTTTAAACCCGCCAGCACTTCCCAGCTTGTACGCTTCGGATAAGAAAAAGTCCCCGGCGCGTTAAACTGCGCTGTGATCTGCTGGGAATTGATCATCATCTGCTGATCAGCGGTGAATTCGCTATCCCAAAAATCCTGATGACTGACCCATTCCTTGACTGAATAAAACAACATTACCGTACAATCCGCCCGGATCGCGGTCATGCTCAAAATCAGGTTGAACAGAATCAACAGAATTAAACTTCTCCGCGTTTTCAATAGATCACCCGCTTCGTTGTTTTCGAAGCCTTCAATTCGGTTTTCAAGCCGATCAGCGCAACTTCAATCTGCAGCTTTCCCGTCACCTTATAGGTACACCGCTGATCCTGAAGC
>NZ_GG657552.1:189014-215469 GCF_000157995.1 Holdemania filiformis DSM 12042 | reverse complement strand
GTCTTTCCGTTTCTACCGTCACTTCCGGAGCTCGTTGCTTCCAGGTTTCAATTTCCTGCCTGGCTGGCTCCGTCAGCCCATCGTGAACTTCGATGATTTCCACCAGCGAGCTTGTCAGTTCATTGATCGTTTTATAACCAACCGCAAAGGCCAGCATCTGCGGGATCAGCAGCACACAGAAGGTAAACACAAATAAGCCGCCGAAAATTTCTACACCCTTACCCATTCTTCTCCTCCTTTTTTCAGAAAAAACGGATTGAAGCAATCATATTCAAAATTACAAAGCCAAGCCATAGAAACAAAACGTAGGGAATCATATTTTGTTTTTCAATCCGACGCTGCAGCTCAATCCGGCGTGCGCCCTGAATCTTTTCATTCGCAATTTTAGAAAACGCTGTTAAGATCAGCTCACGGTTTTCCGAAGTGATTGACAAGCTGAACAGCGTCCGCATAATCCTCCCGATATCGTCGATTTGCGAAAACCGCTGAGCAAACTTCAAATATGGCCGCAGATCTGAGCCCTGCGTATGAATTTCATGTGTTAAAACCCGCAGGTCTTCCTGAAAAATTGCCGGGGCTTGCCGGATCGACTTCTCAATCGCGTTAGGAACCGGATTGTTTTGAATCAAAATCGCAAGATGATTCAGATAGTAAGGAAATTCTTTTTTAGCCTGACTCAGCAGCTGGATATAAATCATCTTCAAACGCAGCCGATCGCCAAGATAAACTGCGGCAGACGTCAAGACCGCGCTGACCAGCGAAAACATATCCAGCGTTCCTTTCTTTATCGCCAGAATAGCCAGGCCGGCGGTGAAAGAGTAGAGAATTCGTTTAAGCATGCGCTCTCGCGGTGATCCCTTCCCTGTTTTTTCACAGTAAAACGCGTAATCTGATTCCATCCAGCGGTCTAACAACGCCGCCGTTTCTGAAACAAACGGGCCCGCCTGATAGCACCACATTCCCCATAAGCTCAATGCACTCAGCTGCATCAGCGCTAACATCAATCCCATAAATACACCTCTATTCCAGCTTGTCGTTACGACTGCACCAGGATTCATACAGGAACAGCGTCGCCGCGTTCAGCAAATAAAACAGAAAGATACAGAAGCGGAAAGTCTCCGTCGCCAGATTAACATACATGGAAGAATGGAACATTTTTTTCATTACAAGCGCTGCCAGCAGGTTTAAAATCATCATAAAGTAAAATACCGAACGGCTGGCAGCCTTCTTCTGCCGGTAATCGTTGATCAGCAGTTCACTCTCCTCCGTATTGTCAAACAGATAATCCACAAGCTGTTCGTTGCGGCCGCCTTCAATTTTTTTACCTTTCAATAACAAATGGAGATTACGGACCTGCGAATATTCGTATTTCTTTTCTAAATCATCCAGTGCCTGAGCAAAGTCGGAATTGGCTTCAATCTGCCCCACGCAAAGTTCAAGATCTTTCTTCAGCGGTGCCTCCACCAGCGCCGCGCAGTCTTTCAAAATCCGCAGACTGTTTTTATCTTCCCGGATGTAAAGAATCGCCGTCGATACATACGTCAGCATTTCTTTTTCTTCTTTCTCCTGAGCCAAGCGTTTCAGATTCATATAGAAAAAGGAGGGCAGAAAGAAGACCGCCAGGGAGGCGATGACGGCTGAATAAAACCAATGCTCGGTCGTTGCATAACACAATAAACCGCAGAGTGTTCCCAGAATCGCCGCCTGGCTTGCATACTGACCGGCAGGATAATGTCCGCCCAGAATTTCAATTCTGCGAATCAATCCAAAATATGAGATTTCTTTCAGTTTCCGCATGGCTCGGGTTTCTAGAAACCTCTGTCCGTCACTTCGATCCAGTTTGAACACGACGGCGCTGTAACAAAAGCCCAGCGCCAGAAACAAGATTTTCATTCCGCGCATGATTTCTTCTCCTTGGTTTCCGTCATGCCTAACCGGCGCTGCAGTTCTGGCGAGCAGCGGTTCAGCCGTCCGGTGCGGGCCCGATACAGAACATGCTGCGTACATTGACGGCTTTTCGGATCGTAAAGATATTCGATAATTTCGTCAACACTGCGGACAATGCCGTGTTTCCCGGTTTCTTTTTTCAGATGTACTACCAGATCGACCAGAGAGTAAACGCGCATCTCAAGCGAGCTCATCGACTCCGCGTCATTTTTCATCATCTGCTTAATCCGGGTCGTGACGGTATCGGCACCGCGGGTATGCATGGTCGTCAGCACGGTATGTCCGGTCGACATCGCATCCAGCAAATCATCAACTTCTTTTCCGCGGGCTTCCTGAAGCAGAATCCAGTTCACGTTTTGACGCAGCGCCATCGCGATGATCGCCGAATAATCAAATCCTGGGCGCACCCGGAACGCACTGCACGAAGCTTCAGGATGAATTTCCTTAATATTGAATTCCAACGAATCTTCGATCGTGACGATTCTCTGATCGACAGGAATATAGGTCGCCAGAAATTTTAAGAATTCCGTTTTGCCGCTTCCGGTTTCACCGACAAAAATCATATTGCAGCGGTATCGAATGCAGCGAATCAGAAACTGCAGCGCCGGGCGTGTGATGAATCCACTTTCCACTAAATAATCCTCGCTTAACATACTGGCGCGGGAAACCTTACGCAGCGCCAACGTCACGCCGCTGACGGAAAGCTCTTCATGAATCGCACTGACACGTAAATCAAGATCGGCATCATGAATATCCCCTTCCAGACAAGGACTGCCGGGGTTGAATTCCTTTTCCATCTTGTTGGCAACCTGGTTGGCGATGCGATTGATTTCCGTTTCCTGAATCGAACGATCCGTCAGGCGATAATGTCCATGATGATTGGAAGTCACCCAGATTTCATTGTGATTCAGACAGTTGATATCGCGGATATCTTCCTGGACCAGCAAATCACTGAGGACACCGAAATCAATTTTGTCAAATATCCGCGTTTCACTCATCTTCCAACGCCTCTTTAACCAGACTGACGTCGATTGTTTTTTGATAAAGCAGCTCGCGCATTTTCGCGATATCGTAGAAATCTTCAGCCTGACTTTCCGGATTCAGTGAACCATAGGTTACCATCGGCAGCACCGTGCCGAAGAATTTTGCCCGCTGAACCAGATCCGCATCTTCATAGGCAAGCGCGACAACGATGACGCTGGTCGCCTTATCCGACTGCGCGTCAATATTCTTTCCTGTGCTGTCGCGGACTGCGATCACCCGTGCCTGCGACACCAGCTGCCCGTACAACACCCGTTTTTCCGATTCATCGGCTTGGGTCGCATAGCCCTGAAAATACAAATCAATCTGATGACCCGGCAAAATGGAATTGGCATAGGACGTCTTGATATCGGCATCAATCGTCACCGCCGCTTCATTTTCCAGCAGCGGAAAAGCAGAAACATCGTGAAGCTCCTCCTTAGGAATCAATAGCGCTTCATAAAACAGAGATCCTTCCGCAATGGCATTGTAGGTGTCGACCGCCTGCCCCAGAAGCAACTCCGGGTCTTTTTCAACCCCTTCCAGCACAACCGGCCGCGGAACTTCGATCATTTGAATATCTTCCCGCTGAATCACCGTACCGGATTTTAAATAGCGTGCCGCAACGGGAATCAGCACGGGATCAATGGCTGCCTGCACCGTCGTTTCATACACCTTATAACCGCACAAGCCTACAACCAATGTCAGTATCAGCGTTAGAAGCAGCCGATACCGCTGAATAAAAGAACTGGAAAGCTTCAATTTCTTCATTCTGCCCCCTCGTTTCTTTCGATAATGACGACATTATCATATTGCGAATCCATTTCTGCGGTCATCGCCGCTTTTCCAGACTCACGCACAGACACGGCAATCGCCGCCGGATCTTCATGAATATCGACAAACCGCACTTCCAGCTGTGACAACGTGCTGTGATTCTCCGCGATTTTCGCATTCCACAGCCGCATCACTCTGTTTTTATTGACCGTCAGATGATGATTGACAATCAGATCTCCGCGGTTCAGCGATTCATCCATAACCGATAACTGCGTCGTCCGCACGCTTTCAAATAACGAATCCTCCATGATCAACTTGCGGTCGAAATCCAGAAATAATAACAGACATACGCAGGCCAGAAAAATCAGCCCATAAATCTTGACGGATTGACTCATTGTTATTCCTCCTTCATTTTAGTGAAAAGAAAGGAAAGCACCGCGCTTTCCTTCTGTGGGTTACGATATCGACGGTGTGTAATGCTGTCCTAAATCCAGCAAGTTTCCAACGGTCTTACTGATCCCGCTGGTCAGCTGCGCCGCAAATCCAGTATCAGCCATTGTGATGTAAGCTATCAACAGGCCGACCAGAATTACCGCGATGATTAATCCTCCGTATTCTTGAAATATCTCTTTCATAAACACTCTCCTTTCGCTTACACTACTAATATTGCGGTAATTTTAAAAAAGCCTTGCGAAAAATCAAAATATTTTTACTTTTTTCCGATTTTTTTATAAAATTTATGAAAATTTCTGTTTTTTTCATAAAATGACCTTTTTTTCTATTTTTCGGCCTTGCTATGTGAGAAATAAACGTAATTTCACATCTTAATTTTTATCCAGATTTTCCTCTTTGCGCAAAATTTTTTTTGATTTTTTAAAATTCAGGACTTCATTTTTTTTAAATTATGCTATAATAAGTAAGCACTTGGGAATAAGTTGAATGCGGGTGTAGTTCAATGGCAGAACACAACCTTCCCAAGGTTGCTACGGGAGTTCGATTCTCCTCACCCGCTCCATTATTTACGCAGATGTAGTTCAATGGTAGAACGCGACCTTGCCAAGGTCGACACGGCGGTTCAATTCCGCTCATCTGCTCCAATGAAAACCAAGCTCCGGATTCCGGGGCTTTTTATTTTTTCCAATTTCAGATCTAAATAACACAACTTTATGACCTCAATTTTTGAACACTTTATAAATTTTTCCATCCTGTTCTCATACTTCCTTCTATTACCGGGCTTCTTATTCCCGCTATCTGTCAAACATGACATCAAAAATGGTTTCATTTTTCATGAGTTAATGGAAATTTTCATTTTAATTTCTGGAAATTCTCTAAAACTGCTTGACTTTCCGCGAATAACGGATAGACTAATAACATACAACAGAAACATGTAGAGGTAGCGGTGCAGATGAGTAGGAATGAGAAGCCGGCAGGCGATGACTCTTTCAGAAAGGCAACCACCGCCGAATAGCAGACTTTGGCAGAAGTCTGTTATGGGGCTGCAGGAAATACCCGCAGCACTCCTTCATTCAATGAAGAGGCGCTATTGCATAGAAAACGGTGAATCAGCCGCGTATGTAATAGTACGCGGTTTTTGTTTGTCAGATTCATTTCTGAGGAGGAAAAAATGATGAAGAAAATGCTTACCCTTCTATGCGCTGTCATGCTTTTATTCACAACGGCCTGTTCGTCACAAAACGCTGCGCAGGGAAACCGGGATCCGAAAGACGGACTGACCGTCGCCATCGGCGGCCAGATCACAACCTTAGATCCAGGCTTAACTCAGGAAACCGTCAATGATTACGTCCTGCGTCATCTGACAGCCGGACTGTTCCGGGCGGATGAGAACAATCAGATTGTTCATGATTTGTGTCAGGACTACACGGTGTCTGACGATGGATTGACCTATACCTTCACCCTTCGCGAAGGTGTTATCTGGAGTGATGGTCAGCCGCTGACATCCGGTGATTTCAAATATGGTATTCTGCGCAATTTGACTTATGGCGCAGACAATTCCTGGTCGATCTACTATCCGATGACTTATCTGGCCGGCGCCGAAGCGATTGCCGGTAATCTGGATCTCGACCCAACCCAGATTGAAATTGAAGGTGTCAGTACTCCGGATGATAACACTTTAGTTCTCACACTGATCAAGCCGTGCGCCTGGTTCCCGCAGATGCTGACCAACTACGTCTGGCGGCCTTTGCGCGCAGACATCGCCGACGCCCACGAATCGTCATGGGCCTTCAAGCCAGGTTATCCGACAGTCGGCCCCTACACGCTGGAAGAATGCAATGAAAACGAAAAAGCCGTCGTCGTAAAAAACGACAACTACTATGACGCCGAAAGCATCACAATGCCGCGGATCACATTCTTAGTGATGGCAGATTCTGACGCGCAGTCCCTGGCGTTCAAAAACAAGGAAATTGATATGGCGCTCAACATTACCGCCACCATTGCCGAAGGTTATCCAAATCCTGAAGAAATTTGGAAAATCCCGCAAATTTCCAGTTATTTCATCGCTTTGAATTCAGGCTCTACGGGTCCGGATTATCTGAAAAATGTTGACGTCCGCCGGGCTTTAGCTCTTTCCATCGACAAGGACGCCCTTGTCAGCGCTGTCGGAAGCGAAGAATACTACCGCGTCTTACACGGATATGTCCCAGTGGGTTTAGCTGGAGCAGAAAGCGATTTCCGAAAGGAACAAGATGCTAAAGAAAAATATCTGGAGTACAATCCGGAAGAAGCAAAAGCATTATTAGCCAAAGCAGGATATGATGAAAGCAATCCGCTGAAAATTGTTTACAAGTATTCGCAAAGCCAGCTGCATGCGGATGTCGCGCAGATTCTGCAGCAGATGTGGCAAAAGGTAGGGATTAATTGTGAACTGACGGTCGTCGAATCCGGTGTCTTCTACAATCAGGTCGATAATGGAGATTATGAAGTTTCCCGCTACGGCTACAGCGCCGGCGACGATCCTTCCCAATTCCTCAATTTATGGACAACCGGGCAGCAGATCGTTGCTTCCGTGGATGACCCGACTTACGATAAGATGGTCGATGAAGCGGGATATCTGGTCGATCATACAGAATACATGAACGCGCTGCATGCCGCGGAACGTTATCTGATCGAAGAAAACGTCTATCTGATCCCGTTATTCAACTACAACACGCCGGGCTTAAAGAGCACTGCAGTCCAGGGTGTTGAAATGTGGGGACTGACACCGTTCTATGGTCACTGCACTATCCAGTCAGATGCTGCGTAGAACTAACAAGTAAATTAAACTGGAAGCTTCGCCACGACGCGGATCTTCCAGTTTTTTATACTTACGCCGAAAACGATGCGTCCGCCCTGCCCGCACGCGTCTTATTGCTTCCGCGATTGTTCGGTTATCCGCCCTTTTCATTTTTTTAGTGCTATAATGTCATCAGTGATAAGAGGAGGAACTATTCATGAACATATTGGCGATTGATTTAGATCAGACACTGCTTCACACCGACAAGACAGTTTCCGCGTACACGCAGGCAATCTTCCGCCGGCTGAAAACGGAAACCGATCATAAGGTGATCGTGGCGACCGGGCGGGCGGGCATGCGCGCCCAAGAATACATGGAGGCCATTGAAGCAGACGGCATCATTTCCCTGAACGGAGCGAAGACGATCTACCATGATCAGATTCTCAGCGAATACGGAGTTGAAGCGGACAAGGCGGAACAGCTGATCCGCAAACTGCTTACCCTGCCGGATACCCATGTCAACGTTACTTACCCCGATGTAATTCTGACCAATAACCGCAGTCTGGTCACCGGCGATCACGTTCATGAATATACCGATTATACAACGATCGATACCTTTGAAATTGCCAAAATTTCCATCGTTACCCAGCACCCGGAATTAATCCGTCAGTTCGATCTCGAAACTTATCATTGCAAGCTAGTCGATAACGCCAAGGATCCCAATTATTTTGCGATTCTTAACAGCAAAGTTTCCAAGCTCACCGGTTTGACTGATTTGTGCAGCCATCTGGGAGTGTCCTTCTCCGACGTGATCGCCTTTGGTGACGATTATAATGATCTGGATATTTTGAAAGCGGCTGGTCATGCCGTCGTGATGGGCAATGCCGCGGCCGAGTTAAAAACCTACGCTGACGATCTGGCGCTTTCCAACGATGAGGACGGCGTCGCCGATTGGGTTGAAAAGCATCTTTTAAACAAAAAGTAGAAACCGATTGTCATTCTCTTCCCATTAAACCTTCGGTAAGGAAAGAAAATCAGGCATCGGCAAAGGCTGAAATAATCAAGAAAACCTTTTGACCCGTTCTCTGCGGAAAAAGGTTTTTTTATGCAGCCGCAGTTCTGCTTTTTCCCTCAATGCCGGATAGATTGAAAAAGCCTGCCGCGTGTGCGGCAGACTCCAAGTACCTTTGTTTATTCTATTCGATCAGAACCTGATCCCTTTTCAGATTTTCAGTGACGGCATTTTGCCTCTCTTTACCGATTAAGCTTTAACGAGGGTCAGCGTAAATCCATCATAGCCTTTGATTCCCACGGTCTGCAAGCCTGTTGAATCCAGGCGGTCAGACAGTCCTAAATCTTCGACGAACTGCCTTACCCCCTTCACTTTTGGATCCTCACTATTCGCGTTGCACAGCTCACCGTCCCGAATCACATTATCCCCAAAGATAACCGTTCCCGGATGACTCAGCTGCAGGCACAGCTTCAGATATAAAGGGTTATTCGGCTTGTCCGCGTCGATGAAGATGAAATCGAACGGTTCTGTCTGGGCGTCAATCAACGTCTGCAGCGACTGCGCCGCCGGACCGCAAAGCAGCTGGACCTTATCCTGCAGACCTGCATGTCTGATATTTTGCGAAGCCAGTTCAAATCTTTCCTGTTCATATTCCAGGCTGACCACTTGTCCGCCGTCAGGGATGGCTTTTGCCATCCAGATCGTACTGTAACCCGCCAGTGTTCCCAATTCCAAGACCCGTTTTGATTTACTCATTCTGATCAACAGTGATAAAAGCATCCCCTGAGTCTTCGATACTTCATGTTCCGGAAACTGTCTATCATGGCTCTGTTGCACGGCATATTCTAAATCATTGTCGTCAGAAATCAGATGTTGGAAAAGAAACAGATCGTTTTCAGTCCATTTTTCTTGCATTGCCAGACCTCCTGTTTGGAAAGCCGAGATGCGGAATAGCCGAAGAACTTCATGATCCGTCCGGGTTGAAAGCCAATCGCTGCTTCGCCTTTCATTTATGGATCTGATCTTGAATTTCAATTCGTCGAAAACCTGAATTTTCCTGATTTAGGAATGGGTTTTCAAACGGTTAACCCACTCTGCGCTAACTTTCCTTTCTCTAAGGATAAACCTGATTTCACAGACCGTCAATGCCATCAGCTTGTTTAGAAGCCAGTCGACCTTTCATTTTACCAGGAAGACAAAAAAAGATATCCTTGCGAGTCGGCTGTCCGATCGGCGGATATCTCTGTTTTTTTAATGGTGGAGCTGATCGGGCTCGAACCGACTACCTCTACACTGCCAGTGTAGCGCTCTCCCAGGTGAGCTACAACCCCATTGCTTATAAATATTAACAAATTGACGGAAAGATTTCAAGACCTAATCACAAAAAGGTTGAGATCCTATCCCCTTTTTATCCGCTTCTCTTTCCTTTCCGATTGAAACTCCCCTTCTTTGCACGGCGCTTTCTGTCAACGCTGATGAGAACTCTAAGCCGTCATTCGCATACCATCCCCGACTTCCTGCCTTCCGGCCAATGACCGCCGGCTAAGAAACCGGGCAGAGGAGGAACAAACCTGTCCCCGCTGCTCGTGCTTCTGTTCTTCCGACCTCGATTCGAACGCTCTCTGACCTGCTTTTAAACAAATCCGCGGCTTACCATCCGCGCGGAAGCAGAAAATGCTTTTCCATATAGTCCGCAAAACCATCCTCATTATTTGTCTTTTCCGTGATAGCGTCCGCAATCGCCTTGGTATCCTCGCTGCCGTTAGCCATACAGACACCCCAGCCGCTGCATTCCAGCATTTCATTATCGTTGCTCATATCCCCAAATGCAATAACTTCTCCTAACGGCAATTGATTCATTTCACAATATTGTTTCAGCGCGACGGCTTTGGAAACCCGCCGATCAGTAAATTCCAGCATCGTCGTCTGAGTTTTAAACGCTTTAAAATTCGGCGATGGATGCTTACTGACATATTCAACCACCTCCGGCATGAGTTCCTCCGGCATCCGGAACATAATCTTCGCGTTTTCCTCCGCATAAAATTCGGAAATATCATCCACAACGAGCAGATCCGTGCGGTTCTTCTTGGACGAGCGCTCAGTTGCCTCATCAACGCGCAGGCACATCATCTTATCGCCAACGTACATAAACGGATTCAGATTGAACGGCGCCATCAATTCCAGGATTTCCTTGATCCACGCTCGTTTCAGTTTGTAATAATCATACCGTTTCTGATGCACACCGTCCCACAATTCGGATCCGTTCATTCCGATCAACACTTCAAAATCAAAATCAAAGCCCCAGTCCCGCGCCTGCTTATGCAGCTGCTGATCAATTGAACGCCCCGATGCGATGCCAAAATAAACACCATGATCATGCAGCCGGCGGATGACCTCTTTCGCCCGTTCCGTTAAAATACGTTTTGACGTGATTAACGTGCTGTCAATATCGCAGATGACCAAACGAAAATCTTTTATCATTCTCTCGCTCCCCCACTCCCTGATTTTTCTTCTTCATTGAAAATAGGTTCCTTACCATTCTAGCAGAATTTCTTGAAATGTGCGCAGAAAAGACTTATTTTCAATGAATTTCGAATCCCTCTTTTTGAAAAATCAATTCCTTTTTACAAGACAGAAAGATTAAAAGAAGAATCTGAACTACTAGCCATTGTTCAATCACTTTTATTCTAAATCCGCCAGCGGAAAATACCGGAACTTTTGTTTTTTTAAGACTGTTTTTACAATTTATCCGCTTCATTCCATGAATGATCAGCAGCCAGCTCTTTTTGAATTAAGGTCTCCGCCAGGGTCATTGCGTCAATCTGTTTTTGCAGGCGGCGGAAGGTTGCGGATGTCTCCGCGTGCTTCGCTTGAGCAGTACGGCATTTATGAATGATCGATTGAATCGGAGCCAGCGCTTTCATAAAATCCTCACGCGTGAGATTCTTAATTTTCTGACTGACAGCGTCGCTTGCAGCTGAGGGCTGGATCTTTCCCTGATCCGTATGTTCACCCCACCGCTCGCGCTTTAGCAAGAGATCCGCAGCCTGCAGCGCTGCTATGCGGTTTTTCAACAGACTGTGCTGCGCGCTGCCCTCGGCAAATTGAGGCTGGATTTTCTCGCATCTCCGCAGGATCGAAGAGATTTCGTTCAGCGCTGTGTCCAACGTTTCATTTTCCATTTTCCGGACGTCCCTTTTCTTCATTCAAAGCCATCAGATCCGCCGGATCATAGCGATGACTTCCAGCCTGGCTTTTCTTCCATTTCCAGCAAGCAATCGCTTCGCTTAAGCAACGACCCGGATTCCCGGCAAAGAAAGCACGGATATAGGTATTGTATTCAAATTGCGAATCGATCGGAGTTTGTTTCGTTTTTTTCTCATTCCGAATCCGGGCATAGGCTTCAATCGCATCGCCATACGTTTTGCCCGCATTGCTTTTCAGCCATTTCTGGAAAGCGACGTTAAACGAAAACGACGAACCGGTCTTCGCTTTGAAAAAAGCCCGGTGGATTTCAGAACAGACAAATGGCGATTCGATCAGCGTTTCTTCGCTCAGCGTGCCGGCAAGCTTCGTTCTGACTTTCGTCACCTTCACGCGCTCAACCGGTTTGCCTTCTAAGAAACAGGCGATTCTTTCCGTCAGTTCTGTTTTTCCGCCTGTGACGGGCAAGCCCGATGCCCGGCAAAAACGGACCAATTCTTCTTTCAGATAATAATGATTCCTAAAGGTCGACGCATCCAGCGATCGATTTAAAGCCGGTCTTTCCATCTTCGTTCCATCCTTTCCTGAAATACAGACATCCTAGATTCAAACAGGCATCCGGAACGCTGCTGATCAGCGTTATCCGAATGCCTGTTGACAGCGTCAGCCGCATTTCTTTTTCAATAAGCGATAAATCATGATTAATAAAACAATTTCTACAAGATCGAAGATATACTTCAAAAAAACTTGAACAAAAATATTGCCTGTCACTAAAACTTCTGTCATGCCGATCACGCCCCCACTTTCTTTAACGGTTTCCCATATCCCCATTATAAAGGACAAAAGTACCGTCGGCAAGGGACTTCTCGCTGACCCAATCTCCTTGGAAAACCTACTCTCCTGCTTTCTCGCGATGAGCCGTGATCAAGGTGTAACTGTGCGCGTTGATCGTAATCCGGCAGTCTTCCGTCAGCGCATACCAGTTTTTTCCCTTGCGCTGAATCTTGGTCTGCGGCAACGCGATCTGCTTACGGCACCAGCCGACGACGTCTTCCTCCCTGATTTGTAAGTTTCTGCGGATCCGCTCAGCGCCCATCGCTGTCGTATGCAGCTGATCCAGATTCTGTAATAATAAGTTCTCCTGCTCCATGACTGCTATTTTCTCCTTACCGCGCTATTCGTCAAACGTTTTCCTGCATTCCCCGTCTACCTTTTTCTTCTGGCCAGGTTATGCCTCAATGATCTGGAAAATATAGAATTTAAGGTAAGAGGTCTCCTCCATTGTCCAGAGAATCGGATGATCATGATTCTGCTGGGTAACGGAAACCTGCTTCAGCGTCACGCCGGCTTCCTGCGCCGCTTCCCGCAGCATCTTCTCGAAATTATCAATTTCCATAAACCGCGAACAGCTGCAGGTGATCAGATAACCGCCGTTTTGCAGCAGTTTCATCGCCTGATAATTGATGCGTTTATAGCCGGCATACGCCTGATGGATCGTTTTCCGGGATTTGGTGAACGCCGGCGGATCCAGTACGATGATATCGTATTGTCCCATCGCGCAGCGATCCAGATATTCAAAAACGTCAGCTTTCACAAATTGAATCCGGTCCTCCAGATGATTCAGCACGGCATTCGCCCGGCCTTGATCCAATGCCGTCTGGGAGACATCGACCGCGACCACGCTTTGCGCGTTGCCCAAAGCCGCGTTCAGGGCAAAACCCCCGGTATGACTGAAACAGTCGAGCACCCGCTTGCCATGGGCCATCTGCCGCAGCAGCACTCGGTTTGATTTTTGATCCAGGAAATAGCCGGTTTTCTGACCATTTTCGATATCCACATTCAATTTCAGGCCGTTTTCATTAATCACTGTTGTCGTCGGCAGGGAAACGCCGCCCCAGAAGCCTTTTTCCATTGGCAAGCCTTCCTTGGCCCGGACCTGGATATCATTGCGTTCATAGATTCCCTGAATCGTTTGACCATCCTGCCGCAGCGTTTCCAGCAACAAGTCATAGATCATCGGTTTGATCTTTTCCATCCCATAAGCGCTGATCTGCGTGACGAGAATGTCGTTATACCGATCCACCGTCAAACCCGGCAGCTGATCCGCCTCGCCAAAAATCAGCCGGCAGTTGGCAAGATTATCGCTCTCCACAGTTTTCCGGAAAGCATAAGCGAACTGAATCCGCCGCTGAAAGAATTCCCGGTCAATCACCACTTCAGGATTCTTAGTCAGAATCCGCACGACGATATGACTGGTTTCCGAGTAAAAGCCCGTGCCCAGATAACGCCCGTTTTCCGTAACGATATCCACCGGGGCTCCATTTTCCGGCGTTCCTTCTATTCCGATCAGATTATTGCGGTACATCCACATCTGCCCTTTATCCAGCCAGCTTTCACCGGCCTGCGAAATCATCACTTTTGCATAATTACGATCCATATTTCAACCTCATCTTCGTCTTTTCTTCCTGTTTAGTATAGCATAAATCCAGAATTCTGAACTACTCCCATTCAATATCAAAATCCTGAATCAAACTTTGCGGACAAAAAAAATTTGGATGTCTTTAACCCCTGAATTTAAGCTTTCATAAGCTCCATCAGAGTTCAACATCCAAACGTTATATTACCAATGGTGCGCCCAACAGGACTCGAACCTGCAACCTTTTGAATCGGAATCAAATGCGCTATCCAATTGCGCCATGGGCACGTAACATTATTATTTTACAATGGGAAGCGCATTTCGTCAAGCGTTTAATCGGGCGCCGGCGACGTTTTCTCTTTGATTTTCATGTTTCCCGCGCTCAGCGTCTGTTTCTTTTATCTGATCTGATATCTTAAAATTTTGTTCGTTGTTTGATTTACTCCCTGCACTTGCGATGTCCTGCAGGTCCGCATCCAGACGCCGTCAGGTTTGATGATTACGGCGAAGTCAGCGTTTTTGCTTGTCAGCGGTCCCGCTTTATTTTATGATAGAATTAATCTGATCAAAAATCCACAGTCAACAATCAGGAGGTAGGCGTTTATGGACGAATCACCCATCAAAGAAAACTATACCAGTTCCAAAATTCTCATTAACGATCTGATCCGCCTTACCCGCAGCGATCAGTATATTTTCCGCGGCATTAGCCGGCGCAGCGAATTAAATCCTTCGATCTGCCGCAAATACGACCGGGAAACGCAAGCTCTCGTTAATTTAAAAGATCAGGAATTCGCGCTGCTTCATGCTTTCCGGCAGCGGGCATCCAATTTGTTATCCGGCACGATGGAAACGCTTGATTATGTTGCCTGTGCCCAGCATTACGGGATTCCCACCCGATTGATCGACTGGACTTACAATCCTTTCACTGCTTTATACTTTGCCTTGTCTGAAAATAAGCAGCCTGACGATGGTTATTATGAGTTGTTTGTTCTGCCGCTTAAGGAACAGATTTTAATCCATCGTTGTTATTCCCAGACCAAAAGGGAAGCGGATACTGAATTCATTGAGGAATATGCTGGATTTCTGAACCAGCTTCGTGATAAAGCCCAGTTCATATCCCTAGTTCAGCAACGAAATGCCGCGTTAAATGAACTGAATATCGAAGCTGACGATCCCCAGCCTCAGGGCTTAATCATCTACAACGGCAGTTCCAGCAATGCCCGGCTGATCGCCCAGGCGGGGTTGTTCTCCATCCCGTCTTCCATTGAGGGCGATGAAGCGGCGAAAGAAATTCGCCGCAGCGCCCGCTGTATTTCGATCCGACTGTCAGATAAAGAACGCCGTGAAACGCTTGGTTTCCTGGATAATATGGGTTATAACAAACAACGCTTGTTTCCCGATCTCCAGAATCTCTGTGATTCTATCTTGGCTCAGACGTTGCAAAAGCAGGCAGGAATGTCGTGAGTAATTCCTGGTTTCTATAAAAAATATCGTTGTCCCCTCCCTTGAAAAGGATGAAGATAACGGTATTTTCTATTTTAATTATTGTTGATAATTTCAGGCTGCGGTTATTCTTAAACTATCCAGCCAAAAGATGAACAGGATCCTGATTTTTGATCACCGCCAACTTGGACCTCGCTTTTTCTATAACTCATCCTCGCCAGTTTCCGTATAAGCCTCCATGGCTTCCGGATCAAACAATCCGATCTGCTGCCGGCCGATCTCAATCAGTCCTTCGCTTAGTTCTGCATCCCCTTGAAACATCCGGCGTGAGATCAATTCCATCAACATCCCCAAATTTAAGCCATAATACAGCTTCAGATTGGGTTCCTCCGTCACAATTTCCATCGCCACGTTAAACGGCGTCCCGCTGAACAGATCCGCCAAAATAATAATTTGCTCGTTTCTTTCCAGTCTTTCCAACACCGTATTCAATCGCTTTTTTAAATCTTCCTTATCCGATTCCGCCGGAAAGTCAAGCGCTTCGTAATCTGGCTGAGAGCCCATGATCAGTTCCAGCGACGAAGTAATGCCGCTGGCAAAATGACCATGCCCCATCACAATAATTCCTGTGCTCATCGCAATTCTCTCCGTTTAGGCTTCCGGCAAATGCGCCAGTTCTTCTTTGAACGGATTTTCATTGGTATCAATGTTAGTATCCTTAGCCCCCTTGGCAGCGACAAACTGGAAGGGAATCGTCAGCATAATCGGCGCCAGATACTTATTCGCTTTGACGCTGAACACTAAATCGCGATCGTCTGCCGGCGTATCCTTCACCGTGATCAGATGCACGCGATCGGTATATTTGCGGAACGCTTCGCGAAACTGCAGGCAGCGATTCCATTCCGCTTCATCCGAGCCCAGCATCAGGATAGTCTGCTTCGGTGTGATCGCCATCGTCGGTCCATGGGAATACTCCTCAATTTCATAGCCGATCGTCGGCAGCCGCAGCATTTCGCCGATCTTCAGCATGCCCTCTAAAGCCGAACCATAGTCGATACCGTAGCCCAGGACATAAATCCGGTCACTGTTGACAATCGTCGTCGCATTGCGGTCATACCAGGCTTCACTCTCCGTCATCACCTGATCGAACTGATTGACAAACGTTTCAGTTTCCGCCAGCGCCTGACTGACTTCCTGAGCTGTCAGCGTGCTGCGAACCTCGGCTGCGGCCAGCGCCCACAAATACAGCTGCAGCAACGTCACGGTATAACCGCGGGTTTCCGGCGGTGTTTCTTCCTTACCGCAAAGCAGATGGATGACATGATCGACATGCCGGGTGATCTCGCTGTCAAGATTCTCCGTCAGTGCTACGGTCGGATAGCCTTCGCTGCGTGCCTTTTCCATGACCTCGATCGTCGAAATCGAAGTCCCGGACTGGCTGATGCCGACAAACATTATTTCTTCTTTCTTCAGCAGGCCGGTCCAATCGGCGCGTTCGTAATGCGCGAACACCGTTGGATAATGAGCCTGCGCTTCCAAACCGCACAATTGCTTAAACTCGTAAGCCGCAATCTGCGATGCGTTGTAGGAAGTACCAGAACCGAAAAACAGCACTTTTTTGATCGGCAGCTCCTCAAACAGCTGGCGAAAGGGCTCGACAAACTCCGCGCGGTGCGCAAAGGCAGCCCTTAACGCCCGCGGCTGATCTTTCATATAACCTAATACCGTTGGTTTTTCCATAATTTCTTCCTCGTTCCTTTCTACAGTTTTCGGACAATTTCCGCCAGATCCTCCGGCACATCGTCCGGCACCATCTGAACGAGCAATTTAACGCCGTGATCCGCCAGCCGTTTGAAGTTCTCAATATCGGCGTCGGAGAGATACAATGTCTTTTTTACATGCTGATAACCCGGCTTTCCCGACAAGTTTCCAACGGTGATCTGCTTGATCGTATAACCGTCCTCCACCATCTTTAGCAGCGGTTCAGGTCCGGCCGCCAGCAGCATTACCCGGCTGCCTTTATCAAGATTGCGCTTCAGCTTGTCGGAGGCTGTCAGCGCGTCCAGAATTGACAGCTTCACCTTGGCCGGACAGCCGAATTTCAACGCCGTCTTGCGCATCTCGTCCTTTGCGATTTTATCGTCGATCACAACGATCTTTTCCACGCTGTGATGCGGTACCCAGTAGCCGCAGACCTGCCCATGGATCAGCCGGTCGTCAATTCTTACTTCAACAATTGCCATCGTATTTCCCCCTTATGCCAAAATACCGAACACACCGCAGATAAACGCCACGACAACGATGATCAGAATCAGCTTCATGATGCTGATCTTTTTCTTCAGCAGCCGATAAATTAACAGCGTTGCACCCAGAGAAAGCAGCTGCGGGCAGATTTCGTCGAGATACTGCTGAACGATGACTTCGCTGCCGGAAATCGTGAAGGCGATCGGACATTCCAGACCGATCCAGGCGGCAATCATACAGCCGATCGCGGCGACGCCGACAATTCCGGCGCAATAGGTGAACAGCTGCATCTTACCGGATTGCTGCAGATTTTCAAGCAGCTTGCTGCCGTTGTTATAACCGATTTTCAAGCAGTAATACCGGGTTATAAAGTTCGGAATATTAAAGGCCAGAAGCAGGATGACCGGGCCGAGCACACTGCCCTGGCTGGCGAAGCTGACGCCTAACGAACAGGCGATGACTTTGAAAATTCCCCAGAAGAACGTATCGCCGATTCCGGATAATGGCCCCATCAGAGAAACCTTGACGGCGTTGATCGATTCGACGTCGAAATCCTCATTATCGTGGGCCAGTTCTTCCATCGCAACCGCAATACCCATGACAAACGGCGACGGAGCAACGGTCATGTTGAACGCGGCGATGTGACGATGCAGCGCGGCCTTATAGCCTTCAGGATCATCCTTCCAGATCCGTTTCAGGCTTGGCATCATTGCATACAGAAAGCCCAAGCCTTCCATCCGTTCGTAGTTGAAGGAGCCCAGCAGCGTAAAGGAACGCCAGTAGATTTGCTTGAATTCTTTTTTGGACAGCTTACGCGGGGTGTCCTGTGTCGTCATCGACGTTGTCATTTACAGTTCCTCCTCTTCCGGTTCAGATGCTGAATTGAGTTGATCCCGTTTCAGCAGATAGATAATCCAGGCCAGCGCGACAGAAACCGCGGCCACCCCGATCATCGACATACCCAGCCAGGCGGTCAGTGCGAAGCCGATAATCAGATAAGGAATCAGGTCCTGTTCCAATAACAGGTTCATTAACAAGGCAAAGCCCAGTGCCGGCAGAACTTTGGCCACTGCATTCAGGCCGTTCGTCATCCAGGCCGGCAGATTGTTAACAATCACATTGATGACTTCATTGCCGAAGTATAACGCGACAAACGTCAAACTCAGATACATCACAAACGTCAGGATTCCGCAAAGCCAGTGGATCCAGATAATTTGCTTGTCCTTACCGCCCTCGTCGATCAGTTTGTCAACGGTGTGCATCGGTCCGGAATAAGCTGTATCCACCAGGGTTTGTAAAAATTGCATCAGAATCGAAACCGGAACGCCGAAGGCCATCGCGACTTCAATTCCTGAACCCGTCGACAAGGCGACCGCAGTACCGATTGTGCCGCCGGTACCAATACTCAGACCGGCCGTCGGACCAATTGAGGCCGTTCCCATCCAGATCAATTCCAGCTGAGCACCGATGATCAGGCCTTCTTTGACATTTCCTAAAATCAAACCGACCAGAAAACCAGTAACCACCGGTTCGCGGAGTTTGCATTCTCCCAGCCATCCGCCTTCCAAAACGGACAGGGCTGCGACAACGCCGATCAAAGCAGCTTGTAATGCAGACATAAGATTTTCCTCCTCCTCACAAGGCTGTTGCAACTATACCAGTTTATTCATCTGGTATAGTTGATATACCACTTAATTATTTTATACACCTTATGTCATAAGATTGCAATAAAAAAAGTGTGAAATTCACACTATTTCTTTGTTACGTATTTAAATGAGGTATATTCCGGCATATAATAGGCTTTTGTAAATTCTACTAACTGATGTTTTTCATCGAATCCGAAATATTCGTAAGCAAAGACCAGTTTTTTCGGCCCCGCTTCCATCACCTGCTGATACGCAGCAGGAACTTCCTGAACTTCCATATTGGAAATAATCGTCTTCGGCATGTGTCCCTGCATCTCCATATAGGTGTACAAAGAACCCTCGCCAAAGTTAAACCGTTCCGGCTGCTTGAACAGTGCGGCGGGAAAATAACAGATCTGCAAGGCGTAAGGCTGATCGTCAATCCGCGACAGACGGATGAGTTCATACAACCATGGACTGTCCGGAAAGTAATCCTGGGTGACTCCTTGGTTCTCAATCCGTTTGAATGACAACACCGTCCGGGTGGATTGGAAACCACTTTGCACAAGATTGCGGCTTAGACTGACATTCTCAGCGTCGCCAAAGGGTACTTTCTTTTCATTTTTCGGCAGCCGGCTGACAAAAGTACCTTTTCCCTGAATGGATACCAGCGTGCCTTCCTCAACCAGTTTTTTGATCGCGCTGCGGACCGTCAGGCGATTGATCCCATATTGCATCGCCATCTGACGCTCAGACATAATTTTTTCGCCCACACGGTATTCGCCAGTTCGGATTTTTTCCAGGATATTTTCCATCAACTGCACATAAACTGCTTTTTCCATACTCATACGGTCGTCACGCTCCTGAACTTAAAGAAACTGGGAATTGCGACAATTTGAAAATACTCAAACGGCTTCACCGAATCCAAATAGGTCAGACCCGTACTCATCAAAATTTCCGCGTCCTCCGCCACATGCAGCAGCCGCGCTTCTTCCTCGCTGGCATGTACGATCCGGATCTCCTCCTCATTGCGGCGGATATCATAGCCGAATTGTTCCCGCAGCACGCGGTACAGCGACCGGTTTTCTAAAGGCAGCGCCTCGATCCCGCGAACTTTTTCATATTCAATGTAGACCTGCTCGATCGACCGCGGTTTTTCCTCTACGATCCGCAGCTTTCGATAGCTGAAGATCCGAGTTGCGATCGGAATCTGCAGCTGTTCGCTGATCAGCTTATTCGCTTCGATCACCGACTGATTCAGAATCGGATACGTATAATGAAAACCCCGGGCCTCCAAAGCCTGGGTGATCGATTCAAACTGATCGAGCTGGCGTGTGACAAAGACTTCCTCATTCATAATTTCACCGTTTTTCTAGTGGTTTAGTATAGTATACCACTTCTGAAAAATAAGCTCAAGCTGTCAAGCCTTTGCGCGTTTGAAACCATCCGACGCACAGCTGGATCAACTCCAGCAACCTGCCTTTATTTCGTTTACAGAATAACAAAAAAACCGGGCGCAAGCGCTCGGCTGTTCGACTTTTGGTGGAGCTGCGGGGAGTCGAACCCCGGTCCAGGAATAGTCCCCATTCAGACATCTACAGTTTATTCCGTTTGCTTATAAAACAGATATGTTAACGGACAAAACTATCTGAGTTTGTCTGTTGATTGTCGGGAAATCCGTCCAGACTCCGAATCTCCTTATCCTTCATTTCTGATACTGTCCGGCAACCTGAAGAAAGAATCACCGGCAGCAGCTGCAATCTCTATGCTGAGATATTAAGCAGCGAAAGCAACCTGACGGTTTCCACCGAACAGATTAGCTAAAAAAGATTTTCCAGTTATTTTTTGTTGGCTGTTAGGCAGCCGCCCCACTGCAGTCTGAATCCAACTTAGACCTGTCGAAACCATGACAACCCCAGTTGTTATGCTATAACAGTATATAGCATAATCCGGTATCCGTCAAATTATTCTTGGTTGTTAGAAACGCGGTAGCCGCTCTTCCGGTCAACCCGGTATTTCAGCGGCTGCTTGTCCAGATAACGCTGCAAATTCTCTACCGCCATCGCGATTACCGTGTCATAAGTGCTCTGCTGGTTATAGTTACCCGAAACATGCGGCGTCAGGATCACGCGGTCATAGCCCCATAACGGATTGTTCATCGGCAGCGGTTCCGGATCCACAACGTCCAGGACCAGCCCGCCGAAGTGTCCCTGATCCAGCAGCGCGCACAATGCCGGCGTTTCTACCGTGACGCCCCGGCCGACGTTGACCAGCACGCAGTCCCGGCGCGTCAGCGCCAGCCGCCGCTGATCGAAGAAGTGCCGGGTTTCCGGCGTACTTGGCAGACACAGCGCGACGATATCCGCGTTTGGCAGTTCTTCCTCGATTTGATCCATGAGCACGAGCCGGTCAACATAATCCGGACAACCGCCCGGAGTCCGCTTCACGCCGGTCACGGTGCAGCCCAGCGCTTTCATCCGCCAGCCGAACTCCCGGCCGATATCGCCCAGGCCGACGATCAGCACCGACGACCCTTTCAGCGAACGTACCTGCCCCTCGTTTTTCCATACCCGCAGCTTCTGATTTTCACGGTACAGATTTAATTTCTTATAGATGGACAACACGCCCGCCAACATGTGTTCCGCAATCGCCGGTCCGTAAGCGCCCGTTGAGTTGCTCAGCAGCACGTCCTCGCCCAGCAGTTCTTCCTGCGCGTACTGTTCCGCCCCCGCACTTTCCAGATGCAGCCAGCGCAGCGCTCTGGCCTCCGGCAGCCAGCGTTTCGGCAGATTTCCGATAACGACCTCCGCATCCGCAACCCGCTGTTCGTCTAATGCTGTCCGTTCACAGAAATCAATCTGGGCTTGCGGGCAGGCCGCCTGAATTGACTCCCGCAGCGAAGGCTCCGTCGGAATCACCCAGCAAACTTTTACTTTTTCCATTGTCCGATCCTTCTTTCTGGCTTCATTGTACCCGAGCCGCCGGCCCGCGTCAATCGCCAAGCCGGACGATTTTCAACTCGATCCAACGCCTTGCCCTTCCTGTTGTTCCAGTTGTTTTTAGACTCAGTGTTTCTCCGCCGCTTCCATCCCGGTTGATTCAATCGCGCAGCGCGCGATGTTGCACGTGTGATCCGCCATTCGCTCCAGGTTGCCCAGAATATCGCAGAAGACGGAGCCTGCCACCGCAGAGCTGCATTCCTGCCGGCTCATCCGCTCGAAGTGGTTCTGCCGGGCCTTGTATTCCAGCAGATCCATGTAATTCTCGTCTTCCAGCAACGCGGAATAGAGCGTGTAATCCTGCGATTCGTAAACTCTTACGGACTGAGCGAGCATGTGATCAAACAGGTCGAACATCTGCAGCACCTCATCCTTCGCACCGGCGGAGAATGAAGACTGATCCTCGCTGACCATCTCGAAGAACTCGACGAGGTTCACGGTCAGATCACCGATTCGTTCCAAGTTCTTAATCACCTGCAAATTAAGATTCAGATCCGCCATTTCCTTATCCGATAAATTTTCCTTGGAGATCTGCATCAGATACTGCGTGATCTTGGCATCAAAGCTGTTGATCAGCGCCTCCGACTGCAGGATCATCTCGCGGTCCTCTTCGTCCGTTCCCTTGACGAAATAACTTTTTGCTTCCTGCACGGTCTTGCTTACAACGTCAACCATTTTAAAGATCGACTTGTGGACAAGCTCCAGCGCCGAAGCCGGCAGTTCGTGAATAATTTTCTCGTCCAGATCGTCGATCTTGATGTCCAGCCGTTCCGGTTCCTGTCCCGGAATCAACTTTTTGACCAGCTGACACATCTGCTTTAAAAACGGGAAGAACAGGATCGTCGCCCCGACGTTAAACAGGATATGTGCGACAGCGATCTGCATCATCGGCGCGATGTTCAGCATCGCCGACAGCTTTTGGATCAGCAGGATGTACGGCTGAAGCAGAAGCATGCCGATCAGGGTGCCGATCACATTGAATAACGTATGTAAGCCTGCCGTCCGCTTGGCTGCCAGACTGCCGCCGATCGCCGCGAACACGCCGGTAATCGTCGTGCCGATATTCGAACCGAACACAAACGGCAGCGCCGCCGACATCGACATCGCCCCCGCTTCCACTAACTTCTGCACCACGCCGATCGTGGCCGCCGAGCCCTGAATCAGCGCGGTCAGCACCGTGCCTGCCAACAGTGCCAGAAGCGGCTGCCGTCCCATCATTTCCGCAAAGGCGATGAATTCCGGCATGTCCTTCAACATCGACAACGAATCACCCATAATCCGTAAGCCATAGAACAACAGGCCGAATCCCATCACGATCTCGCCGACCGTGCGGCTCTTTTTCCGCTTGGCAAACGAAATCACCACGCCGCCCACAAACACAAAGAACAAGGCGAACTGTTCTACCTTCAAGCCGATCAGAAACGCCGTCACCGTCGTGCCGATATTGGCGCCCATGACGATCCCCGCCGCCTGTTCCAGGCGCATTAAGCCCGCCCGCACCAAACCGATCGTAATCGCCGTCGTCGCCGAACTGGACTGAATCATAATTGTGACCAGCGCCCCGATCACAATTGCCATCAGCGGTTTCGACGTATATTTATCAATGTAATCCCGCAGCTTATCTCCGGCTAAGCTCTTTAAACCATCCCCCATAAATTTGATGCCGAATAAAAACAGCCCGAAGCCGCCTAAAATCATGTCCCATTGTATATCCTGTAACGTCATTCTTCCACTCCTCTCAAAGGTAAAGATACCAAGAAAAAAAGAAAATGACTGTTAAGTTTCTGTTAAAATTTCGTTAATCTTACCCTTTTTGCCCATTTTCCCGTTCTGCGCCGAAATTTCAGACCCTTTCAACGCTGTTTTCCTTATTTTTTAGCGTACTTCTTTTACTTTTCTGCTTTCCTGCCAACAATCATTTTCCTGATCTGCGATCAAGACGACTGTCCTTCGCCATAAACAGTTTGCATCGTATCACAGAGAGAGGCCTGTCCACCGCTGTTCCTGATCCTCCATGATCATGGATCAATCCTGCGCCCTGTTCCTAGTTTCTCCTTCACGCTGCACTTCATTCTAAAAATGATCTGAGCCCGAGTTCTTTCAGAATTCTTAAAACGCAGGCAGGATAGGAATGTCCCGGCGCAAGCTATGCTATAATAAGATTAAGTCCTCATGGGACGACAGAGGAGGAATTAACGCATGATGTGGATTATTTTACTGGTCGTGCTCGCGGTGCTGGTCATCTGGTTTATCGCGACCTACAACGGGTTTGTTTCGTTAAAGAATAAAGTGGAGGAAGCCTTCTCCACCATGGACGTCTACCTGGTCAAACGTTACGATCTGATCCCGAACTTAGTCGAGACGGTCAAGGGCTATGCCGCGCATGAAAAGGAAACGCTGGAAAAGGTCGTATCGGCCCGCAGTCTGGCGATGAACGCGCATTCGATGGATGAGAAAATCGCCCAGGAACAGAATCTGTCCGGCTTGTTAGGCCGTCTGATGGCGATCTCGGAGAGCTATCCGGATCTGAAGGCCAACACCAACTTCATTGATCTGCAGCGGCAGCTGAAAGACATGGAAGGGGAAATCGCCAACGCCCGCAAGTATTACAACGGCGTGGTTAAAGCCTTCAATACCCGCACGGAAACGATTCCGAGCAATCTGGTCGCGATGATCTGCGGTTTTAAGAAAATGCCGTTGTTTGTCGTTAAGGATGAAGCCCAGCGCGAAAACGTCAAAGTTTCTTTCTAAATATCGCTTTCCGCGATATTTTTTAAACCTTGACATGGGATAAAACCCCGGTCCGGCTGCTCGATATGCCGGACAATAAGGAGTGGAATTTATGAAAAAACGAATTTTATTCAGCGTTCTGACGTTGTTTCTGCTTTTCCTCGGTTTGCAGCCGGTGCAGGCTCAGGAAGGCTTTACCATCGATCATTACGATATTCAGATTGAGGTCAGCGAAGACGGCGTCTACACGGTCACGGAAACGCTCGACGTTCAATTTCAGCAGCGCCTTCACGGCTTAAATCTGACGCTGCCTAAACGTTACCGCAATGTGACATGGCGGATTGGCGATACCGTGATGAGCCGCAGCTACGTCTTTCCGATTGATCACGTCGAAGTGCTCTCGGGTCATGAAGCCAAGCTCAGCGACGAGGATGATTATTACAACCTTCGCTTAGGCAGCGCCGATACCTATGCCCAATCTGAAGAAACCTATCAGATCCGCTATCAGGTGCATACCCGTGATTTGAGATTGGGCGACATCCAGAGCTTTTACTGGAACCTGATTTCTGTCAATTGGGATACAACAATCGAGAAAGTCACCTTCCGGGTAACGATGCCGAAAAGCTTTGACGCGAGCCAGCTGTACTTCTATTCCGATCTGCCGCAGGATCAGTTCCGCTTTGAGCAGGAAGGAACGACCTTCAGCGGCGAAACCTTAACCGCGCTGGCGCCGTTTGAGGGGATCACGGTTAAGCTGGATTTGCCTGATCAGTATTTTATCTATCCAAAATCGGCCGATTATTCTCTGCCGCTGACCCTCCTCGGCGGCTTGATTACCCTGTTCAGCATTTTCTGTCTGATGCGGTGGGGACGCGATGAAGCGTTGATCGTTCCGGTTGAATTCACAGCGCCGGAGGGAATCTCCAGCACCGAGGTCGGCATGATTCTAAACGGTTCCGTGCAGAACCGGGAAGTCTTGTCGCTGATTCTGGATTGGGCAAACCGCGGCTACCTGACGATTGAAGATCAGGAGAAAATCTTAAAGCTGAATAAACTGATGTCTTTGCCGGAGGATGCGCCGGTGGCGGAGCTGCGGTTGTTCAATGCGTTGTTTAAGAACCGCGACAGCGTGACGACAAAGCAGCTGGAAGAGAAGTTTTACACCCATCTCAACCAGGCGATCCAGGATTATTCCGCTTATTACCGGCTGCCGGAAAAACGGTTGTTCACCAGGCTTTCTTCAACCTTACAGGTAATTTTGACCTTGTTGGCGCCGCTGCCGATTGCGATTCTGGCGGCTTTGCAGTTCTACGCTGTTGAATTCAGCTTCGCGGCAATCGTATTCCTGATCATTCCGTATTTCGTGATGATCATCGTCATCGTTATGGGGTATTCTTTGCAGCGGCGCTGGCACAGCTGCGGCGGGGGATTCAAATTTGGAATGTGCCTCGGTATGCTTCTGCTTACGCTTCTCTGGGCGTTCTTATTGACGATCGCCTTTCTGACCGCACGTCACGGCTGGATCGTTCCGGTTTTCCTAGGTCTCTGCACGCTGATCTGCGCCGGCTGCGCGATCTTTATGAAAAAGCGGACGGACCGGGGACAACGATTGACCGGCAGAGTCCTGGGCTTGCGGAACTTCATCCTGTATGCAGAAAAGGACCGTCTGGCCATGTTGGTGGAAGACGATCCGACCTACTTCTATTCGATTCTGCCTTATGCCTACGCGCTGGGCTTATCCGATATCTGGGCTGAACATTTCCGGGGTCTGACCTTGGAACCGCCGACCTGGTACTATGGCCCGGATGG
>NZ_GG657552.1:184687-188800 GCF_000157995.1 Holdemania filiformis DSM 12042 | reverse complement strand
CCGGATGGCTGGACGACGTGGTACATGCTCAGCCGGCTGGACCGCAACATGAATTCATTCCAGCGAGCCATGACCTCCGCACCGGTTTCCTCGAGTTCCGGCCCGCATGGCGGCAGCTTCGGCGGAGGCGGGGGCGGCGGCTTTACCGGCGGCGGCTTCGGCGGTACCTCCGGCAGCGGCTGGTAAGCAGCTCAATCCGCATTCAATATCCGCTAATCGAAATGAACACGAAAGCCGCAGGTTACCAGAACTTGCGGCTTTTCTTCTGCACCGATCATTCAGAGAAGCAGCGCCTATTCCTTTAAGAACTGATCTTGGTTCAGTCAGGACTGCCATTTTACCGTTTCCATCAGTTTATCTCGTGCTTTGTTTCAAGAAGATGCACTGTCACTCGCTTGAAAACAAAGCCTTTTCTGCCTTCGTTACCAGACAAGAAAACACGGCTTACCACCGTGCTTTCATCGCTTTTTCCATCTCCCGCTTCGCGTCCTTCATCTTCGCGTCTTCGCGCTTATCATACAGCGCTTTGCCCTTGGCCAGCGCAATTTCCATCTTGGCCCGGCCATTCTTTAAATACAGCTTAACCGGGACAACGGTATATCCCTTCAGCTTGACCTTCTGCTGGAGCTTGACGATTTCCAGCTTGTGCAGCAATAGCTTCCGTTCGCGGGTTTCGTCATGATTGAACTGGTTGCCATGATCATAGGCCGCGATGTGCATCTCCTTGATCCAGGCTTCACCACTGATGAAACTGACGTAGGCGTCCTTAAACTGCGCCTTCCCCTGACGGATCGATTTAATTTCAGTTCCGGTCAGGACCAGTCCGGCTTCGAAGCGTTCCTCCAACGAATAGTCATGGGACGCCTTGCGGTTGACGGCAATGATTTTTTCACCGCTCATCGTGATTCCTCCTTACGCTTGAGTGGGTTTCGGTTTCCGCCGGCGGTTGCGCCGCCGTTTGTTTTTGATCGGGGCCGGTTCCGCAGGCCGGCTCGGTTCCTTACGGGGACCGGCTTTTTTCTTCGCTGCGGGAATAGGCTCGCGTTTTTCCTTGCGCGGCCGGACGAGATCGAAGTCGATCTCCTGATGGAGCTTACTGGCGCCGGTCACTTTAATCTTGACACGCTGCCCCAGCCGGTATATCTTCTTTGTCCGCTCGCCCTTCAGGCTCAGCGTATCCGGATCGTAATGATAGTAATCGTCCGTCAGCTTCTGCACGTGGACCAGACCTTCGACAGTATTTTCCAGTTCGACAAAGAAACCGAACTTCGTGACGCCGCTGATGACGCCTTCGGCAATCTTACCGATCTGATCCTCCATGTATTCAGCTTTCTTCATATCTTCAACTTCCCGTTCCGCTTCGATCGCGGCCCGTTCCCGCTCAGAGGTCAGTTTGCCATATTCCTCCATTTTCAGTTCGTCCTGTTTCATCATTTCCGGATCCAATGCGGTTCCGAAGCCGTATTTGTGAAGCATCCGATGAACGATCAAATCCGGATACCGGCGGATCGGCGAGGTGAAGTGCGTATATTCTTCCAGCGCCAGTCCGAAATGGCCCAGACAGCGCGGATCATATTTCGCTTTCTGCATACTTCGCAGCATCATCGTCGAGATGACCGGATAGGCCGGATCGTCTTTGAACGAATCCAAAAGCTGCTGCAGCTGCAGCGGACGAATTTGTTCAACGCTGCCTTTAAAGCGCTTGCCCATCAACAGGACGATCTTCGCGAAATCCCGCAGCTTTTTCGGCTCCGGCGCTTCGTGCACCCGGTACAGGGCCGGAATCTCAAACCATTTCATGTGCCGGGCCACGCATTCGTTGGCCGTGACCATGAAATCCTCGATGATCATTTCCGCTTCCTTGCGCTCGCGCACCTGGATCTCTTCAATTTTATTTTGTTCGTTTAAAATGATTTTCGCTTCCGGCGTTTCAAAGTCAATCGCTCCAGCCTCATGACGGCGCTTGCGGATCGCCCGCGAACAATCCCGCATCCAACCGATCATTTCCGTCAGCTTCTTGTATTTCCGGCAGGCTTCTTCCTCGCCTTCCAGAATCGCGTTCACCGCGGTATAGGTCATCCGCTCCGTTGTCTTAATAAAGGATGGAAAGATTTCATAATTGAGGATTTCCCCGGCCTCGCTGATCTCCATTTCACACGACAGCGTCAGCCGCAGCACTTTCGGATTCAAAGAACAGATTCCATTGGATAACAGGTGCGGAAGCATCGGCACTACACGGTCGACGACATAGGTGGACGTGCCACGTTTGAGCGCTTCCTGATCAAGCGGACTGTTCTCCGGAACATAGTGGGAAACATCCGCGATATGAACGCCCAGCCGATAACCGCCGGCAATCTTCTCAACGCAGACCGCGTCGTCCAGATCCTTGGAATCCTCGCCGTCAATCGTGATAATCATTTTCCCGGTGCAGTCGCGGCGGCCTTCTTTTTCTTTCGGCGATACGCGCGACGGCGTCCGCTGCGCCTGTTCCATGACTTCCTCCGGGAACTGCGGATCGATATCGTATTCCAGCAGCACTGACAGAATATCCACGCCTGGGTCGTCTATATGGCCTAACAGCTGGACAATTTCCAGCTCCATCGGATCGCCGTAGCGCAAGACCTTCAATAAAACCTTCGTGCCGCTGACCATTTTAAAAGCCTGCCAGTTTTTGACGATCAGCCGGGACTTAATCCGCTCATCATCCAGCCGCAGCTGCAGCCCCTTGCCCACAGACGTGAAAAACGTCCCGACCAGGGTGTTCGTCTTGTGCTGCAGAACGCGGATGACCTCGCCTTCATCACTGCCATAGAAAGACGGCAGTTTCTTAACGATCGCCACATCGCCGTTCATCGCTCCGTGCAGATTGGCTTCCGTGATGTGGATGCTGTTCTCATCTTCCAAGTCCAAAAAGCCAAAGCCTTTGCGATTAACGGATAACGCTCCCTGATAGTAGCCGCCCATTCGGGCCGGCATCAGATTACCTTTCTGACTGAACACGATCACATACTGTTCCGCCAGTTCGTTGACTGCTTTATTCATCGCCACGAATTCTTCGGTCGTGGACAGCCCCAGGGTTTCCTGCAGCTGAGCCAGACTCAGCGGACGATAGTGCTCGTCGGCAATCATTGTTTCAATTTGTTGTTTTATGTCTATTTGTTCCATAACTTCACCTCGAATTTCTTTAATAATATGAAAAAAGGCCGCTGTTGACGGCCGTTAGTTCAGTACCCTAATCACAATGACCAGCACGAAGAACAAAATTCCGACAACCAGGGTGGCATTGGAAATAATCTTCTCCGGTCCTCTCTCTTTTACATTGGCAAACAGATTTAATCCGCCGCTCCCAGTAAAAGCACCGCTGATCCCGTCTGATTTTCCACTTTGTAACAGAGAAAGAAGTATTAAAATCACGGACACCACCATCAATAAGATATCAAGCATCTTAATCCTCCTTTCAGATTTATCGCTTTTCTATTATAACAAAGGCGTAGTCAAATTGCAAACAGTTCCGCTGAATTTCAGGAGGAAAGCGGGAATTCCCTGTGCTTCTTCCTTATTGTTCACCAGGAACAAGAGATTTAATCCGACGGCTTCGCTTCTTTCCCTATACTTGGCTTTAATCCCATGAAAAAAGACAGTCTGCGAAAGACTGTCTTTTCAAATGAAGATGTATTCTGCTTATTTCTTAACGTTGTAGAAGCAGTCCATGCCCTGGTATTCAGCGATTGGGCCCAGTTCATCCTCAATGCGGATCAGCTGGTTGTACTTCGCGATACGGTCTGTACGGCTCATCGAACCGGTCTTGATCTGGCCGGCATTCAGACCGACAGCGATATCCGCAATCGTCGTATCTTCGGTTTCACCGGAACGGTGGGAAACGACGCAGGTATAGCCAGCCTTCTTCGCCATTTCGATAGCGTCAAAGGTTTCTGTCAGAGAACCGATCTGGTTGACCTTGATCAGGATCGAGTTTGCGATGCCCTTTTCAATGCCTTCCTTCAGGATTGCCGGGTTGGTAACGAACAGATCGTCGCCGACCAGCTGAATCTTGCTTCCCAGCTTGTCTGTCAGTTTCTTCCAGCCGTCCCAGTCTCTTTCGCCTAAACCGTC
>NZ_GG657552.1:176915-184394 GCF_000157995.1 Holdemania filiformis DSM 12042 | reverse complement strand
GGTACTTTTCAACCCATTCTTCATACATGGCGATCATTTCATCCGTGGTCTTTGTGCCCTGTCCGGATTTTTCCAGATCGTAGTTGCCGGTTTCTTCGTTGTAGAATTCAGAGGCCGCAACGTCCATCGCGATGCAGATATCCTTGCCCGGAACATAGCCCGCAGCCTTGATCGCTTCAACAATCAGCTTCAGCGGTTCTTCATTGCCTTCAACGCAGGAAGGAGCGAAGCCGCCTTCATCACCGACGTTCGTGTTGTAGCCTTTGCCCTTTAAGACTTTGCGCAGGTTGTGGAACGTTTCAGCGCCCATTCTGACAGCTTCCTTCAGGGAAGTTGCGCCAACCGGCATGATCATGAATTCCTGGAAATCAACCGTGGAATCCGCATGGCTGCCGCCGTTTAAGACGTTCATCATCGGAACTGGCAGCGTCTTGCCGTTGAATCCGCCGAAATATTTATACAGCGGCATATCATAGTAATCTGCAGCGGCCCGTGCGCAAGCCATGGAAACACCCAGGATCGCGTTCGCGCCCAGTTTGGACTTATCGTTCGTGCCGTCCAGTTCGATCATGACTTTGTCGATCGCGTTCTGATCGGTAACATCCATGCCTAAGACAGCGTCGGCAATGATATCGTTAACGTTGGCAACCGCCTTCGTTACACCCTTACCCATGAAACGGCTCTTATCGCCGTCACGCAGTTCCAGTGCTTCTCTTTCGCCAGTGGATGCACCGGATGGAACGATCGCGCGTCCGAAAGCGCCGGATTCTGTCGTCACTTCGACTTCAACAGTTGGGTTGCCGCGGGAGTCCAGGACTTCGCGTGCGTAAACATCAATAATACTAGGCATCTTCAATTTCCTCCTTGTGATTACCTGTTCTATTTTCCTTCTCCCTTTTTCATTCGGGGAAAAGTCAAATGCTAACGGTGTGTTTTCTTTGTTTTTCTGCCGTCGTTCTGCAGCGCCAGGCCCAGAACGATCAGCAATACCGGCCAGTAGCTGACCAGCATCGTTTCCATGCCGGCCATCAGCTGTTGGACGTCCAGAGTCGGATTCAGCAACAAGATGGCGCCGGAAACAATCAGAATCCCGCCGATCCTCTTTTTCATAACGACGCCTCCTTTTGGCTTCATTATAGACAGAGGATCGATGGGAATTTTGTCATTTTACCTTATTTTGTAGCGTTGATGATTTCTTCAAAGGAATCCGTTTTCAACGAAGCTCCGCCGATCAGAGCACCGTCGATATCTTCCATGGCCATGTATTCCTTAATATTGTTCGGCTTAACGGATCCGCCGTACTGGATGCGGACGCCTTCCGCCGCTTCATCGCCGAACATCACGCGAACCAGGTCGCGAACGATGTGGCAGCAGTTCTGCGCGATTTCCTTCGTCGCGCTCTTGCCGGTGCCGATCGCCCAGATTGGTTCATAAGCGAGAACCATCTTGGCTACGCACTTCGGGCACAGCCCTTCCAGGCCGCCCTTCAGCTGCGCACGGATGACTTCTTCGGTCTGGCCGGCGTCAAACTGAGCTTCAGTTTCGCCGATGCACAGGATCGGTGTGATCCCCGCATCGATTAAACGCTTAGCCTTCTTGTTGACCGTTTCGTCTGTTTCGTTGAACATCTGGCGGCGTTCGGAATGGCCGATGATGCACCATTTCGCACCGATTTCTTCCAGCATTGGTACGCTGACTTCACCGGTGAACGCGCCGTTGTCTTCAAAGTGGCAGTTTTCCGCCGCAACGATCAGGCCCTTCGCCGTATTGACGCAGTCCTTCAGCGCTGTGAACGGAGCCGCGATGCCGTAATCTGCGCCGTCGTGCAGCTTCGGTTCAATTTCATTGATGAAGCTGACCGCTTCCGCGCAGGTCTTATTCATTTTCCAGTTTCCGACAATAATTGGTTTTCTCATTGATTTATTTCTCCTGAATGATTGCGATGCCCGGCAGTTCCTTGCCTTCCATGTATTCCAGGGAAGCGCCGCCGCCAGTGGAAATGTGCGTGAACTTATCTTTGAAGCCCAGCTGGATCGCCGCTGCCGCGGAATCGCCGCCGCCGATTACCGTCATTGCGTCAGGCAGCTCGGAGATCGCCTTGCAGACTTCGATGGTGCCGTTGGCATAAGCCGGGTTCTCGAAGACGCCCATCGGTCCGTTCCAGACAACCGTCTTAGCGCCCTGCAGTTCTTTTTTGAACAGTTCGACAGACTTCGGTCCGATATCCAGGCCCATAAAGCCCGCTGGAATTTCGTCATTGCTGACCGTCTTGACTTCCGTTGCGTTTTCAAACGCGTTGGCAACAACAGAGTCTACCGGCAGGACCAGCTTGTCGCCGCCCTTAGCCAAAAATTCCTTCGCCATTTCGATCCGGTCTTCTTCTAACAGGGATGTACCGATTTCTTTTCCCTGAGCTTTTAAGAAGGTGTACGCCATGCCGCCGCCGACAATGACTTTGTCCGCGATGTTCAGCAGGTTCTCAATGACAGCGATCTTATCGGAAACTTTCGCGCCGCCTAAAATTGCGACTAACGGGCGCTTCGGATTGTCGATCGCCGCGCTCAGGTTCTCGATTTCTTTCTGAACCAGGAAGCCGCAGGCGCTTGGCAGATGCGTCGCAATACCGACGGTGGAAGCGTGCGCTCTGTGAACTGAGCCGAACGCATCAGAAACGAACAGATCGCCTAAACCAGCCCAGTACGCAGCCAGATCCGGATCATTCTTGGATTCGCCCTTTTCATAACGGGTGTTCTGCATCAGGACGATATCGCCTTCGTTCATCGCCGCGATCGCGTTTTCCAGTTCTTCGCCGCGGGTTACCGGAACGAAGGTAACTTTGCCGGAAACCAGCTCCTGCAGCCGTGCGGCAACCGGAGCCATGTTGTTCTTTTTCTTGCCTGCTTCGCACTTTTCAGGATCTTTATGATCGATCTTGCCCAGATGCGACATCAGGATAACCTTTGCGCCATGCTCCGTCAGATAGTTAATCGTCGGCAGAGCGGATACGATCCGGTTATCATTGGTAATTTTTCCATCTTTGATAGGTACGTTAAAGTCGACGCGAACCAGGACGCGTTTTCCTTTAACATCAAGGTCACGAACAGTTTGTTTTGCCATGTTAAGAATTCCTCCTTTTACATTTCAAATTATAACACCCGGAAGAAGTGAAGTAAACTAGGAAAAAGCTGCTTGTGATCATCTTATCAAGGTGATAGCGCTTTCTTTAGACAAGAGTGCGGCAATGTCGATTTTCCCCTTCTTCAGGCCCAAAATTCTCACTGAGAGCTGATGAATTTTCAGCCTCGGAATTTCAAAAAGAAAGGAGCGTTTCCGCTCCTTAATCCATCTCGTTATACAGCTTGGTATATTGATCGGCCGACAAGTTCCAGCTGACATCCGTGCCCATCGCCTGCTGAACCAGCTGATCCCAATCCGCCCGATTGAGGTAGTAAGCGTCAGCCGCGCAGCGCAGCGTGTAAAGCATGTCATGGCTGTTGAACGCCGTAAAGCTGAACCCGTTGCCTTCCTTGGTGTACTGGTTGTACGGATGAACCGTATCGCGCAGACCGCCGGTTTCCCGAACCAACGGCAGCGAACCGTAGTGCATCGCGATCAGCTGTCCGATTCCGCACGGTTCAAATAGCGAAGGCATCAGGAACAGATCGCAGCCGGCATAAATCCGGTGCGCCAGTTCGTCATTGTAACCGCAGTAATACACGGCACGGCGGCGATACTTGTCTTCCATCATCTTAAACTGGTTCTCGATATGCGTTTCACCAGTGCCCAAAACGACAAACTGAACGTCCAGGCCCATGATATCCGCCATCTTTTCAATGATCAGATAGACGCCCTTCTGCCAGGTCAGACGTGAAACGATGCCGATCATCATCACGTCGTCCGCCACCCGCAGGCCCAGCTCTTTCTGAACAGCGGCTTTGTTCGCCCGCTTGCCTTCCAGTACGGTCTCCGCATTGTAATGCGCCGGCAGCGCCGGATCGGTCATCGGATCCCACATCTTCGTGTCGATGCCGTTGACGATGCCGTACAGATCGCTCTGTCTGAACCGCAGCACTTCATCCATCTGCTCGCCATACTGCGCCGTCAGGATTTCCTGGGAATAGGACGGCGAAACCGTCGTGATCTTATCCGAGAAAATAATGCCGGTCTTCATGAAGCTGATGCCGTTGTGGAAACGCATCGAGCCGTCGTCGAAATAACGCCGGTCAATTCCCAGGCAGTCCGTCAGCACATCAGCCGGGAAATTACCCTGGAACGCCAGGTTATGAATCGTATACATGTGTTTGATCTGCTGATAACGCTGATCATCCGGATACTGAATGTGGCACATCGCCGCAATCATGCCGGTATGCCAGTCGTGGCAGTGCATGATATCCGGGAAGAAATCAATCGCCCACAGCATTTCCAGCACCGCTTTCTGATAGAAAGCAAAGCGTTCGCCATCATCCGGATAGCCGTATAATCCGTCTCTTTCAAAATAACCGGCATGTTCGATGAAATAATAGGTAACATTTTCCCATTGCGACTGATAAATCGTCGCAACCGTGTCGATCACGCCGACATGGATCGGGATCGTTTTCAGCTTCGTGAACTCGCCGCGGTATTTTTCAGCAATTCGTTTATACAGCGGCAGCACGACGCGGGCATCCATGCCCTTTTCATTTAAGATCTTCGGCAGCGAGCCGATCACGTCCGCCAGTCCGCCGGTCTTGATATACGGCAAACCTTCCGCCGCGACAAACAATACTGATTTCATAAGACCCCTCCTTTAAATCCGATCTCTGCGTTTGACATAGATCGGAGAATCGTCGGTTCCCACTAACTTTTTAACATGGTTGACGATCGCCGCTTTATCGACGATGACATGATCCAGCTTCGCGCCTTCGCCGATGTAGGCTCCCGGCAGGATGACGCTGTTTTTAACAACCGCGCCGCGCTTGATAATGACATTCCGTCCGATAACGCAGTTTTCCACGTTGCCTTCGATATGACAGCCGTTGGCAATCGAACAGCCGCGGATCTTCGCTTCCGGCATATATTGAGACGGTGCGGAATCGTTGGTGCGGGTGTGGATCGGCCAGTCTTCTTTGAATAATTCACGCGCTTTGGCATGCGTGCGCAGTTCGATGTTCGCCTTGAAGTAGCTGCGCAGGCTGTTGATGCAGTAAACCGTGCCCTTAAACGCATAACCGTTGATCCGCAGATCGTCGCAGCTGTCAGCCAGGATATCCTTGAACCAATACAGCGAGCTGGTGTTGGCCGCTTTGCGGACTAATTCCAAAAACAGCTTCTTCGTCATGACATACGCTTCCAGGGAAACATTGCGGGTTTTGTATTTGCCGCGGTTCTTTTCAAACGCGACGATCCGCTTGTCCTTGTCCATCGACAAGGTGTCGCAGCCGATGAATTCTTCCTTGGCGTTGTCCGTCGACTTGTAGATAACGGTGACGTCGGAATTCTTTTCCGCGTGATATTTGAGAACTTCATTGAAGTCGATCTGGTAAATCATATAGCTTGGCGCAATGATGACATACGGCTTATTGACTTCTTCAATGTACTGGATGTTGTCCATGAAGTTGGCGATATCGTGGTTGTAAACCTCCGACATAATCCGGTTTTCTCCATACAGAATGCTCAGGCGTCCGCGCTTGGAGTTGATGTTGTACTGCCGGCCGTTGCCCAGATGCTCGATCAGAGAACGCGGTTTGTCTTTAATGAACACTTCAATCTGGGAAATCCCGGAATTGGTCATGTTGGAAAGCATAAAGTCGATCAAACGGTAACGACCCAGAAAGGAGATCGCAGAGGCCGGGCGGTAATCCATCAGACCTGTGATATCGACACAGGCGTCTTCAAAGTTGATAATTCCTAATGCGTCACACATACTTCCGTCCCCCTTATTTCACTCTCTTTTTTGCGATCAGTTCGATATGTTCGCTGTCCTTGTGCCCGACAACGGCGCCCGGACTGATTTCCACGTTGTCCGCGACGATGCAGCGGGTTACCTTCGCACCCTCGCCGATCACGGCGTTCGGCATGATGACAGAATCGACGACCTGTGCGCCGCTGCCGACTTCCACGTTGGTAAACAGCACAGAGTTCTTCACATTGCCGTTGACGATACAGCCCTGGTTGATATAACAGTTTTCAACAACCGCTTCCTCGCCGATAAACTGCGGCGGCGTCGGTACGTCCTCGGTGTAAATCTTCCATTGGGAATCGCCCAGATCCAGCTCGTTGTCCGGATTCAACAAGTCCATGTTCGCTTCCCACAGACTGTCGATCGTTCCGACGTCTTTCCAATAGCCCTTAAAGCGGTAAGCCGTCAGAACCTTGTTGTCGCGTAAGAAGGCCGGGATGATATCCTTGCCGAAATCATGTTCGGAATTCGGATCCTTTTCATCAGCGGTCAGATATTTGCGCAGCGTCTTGTAATTGAAGATATAGATGCCCATCGAAGCCAGATTGCTCTTCGGCTTCGCCGGTTTTTCCTCGAATTCAATAATCCGGTCGGTTTCATCCGTGTTCATGATGCCGAAACGGCTTGCTTCCTTTAACGGAACGGCCAGAACGGCGATCGTCGCGTCCGCGTTGTTGGCTTTGTGGTGCGCCAGCATCTTGGCATAATCCATCTTGTAAATGTGGTCGCCGGACAGAATCAGCACATATTCCGCTTCCATCTGATCCAGGAAGTCGATATTCTGCGTGATCGCGTCGGCTGTGCCGCGGTATAAGCCCAATCCGGTCTTATCCTTTTCCCGCGGCGGCAGAACGAAGACACCGCTGTCGCGTGCATCCAGTCCCCAGTGGTGATCCCGGGCAACATAGGAGTTCAACAGAACGGATTCATACTGCGTCAAAACGCCGACAACGGAAATTCCCGAGTTGGCACAGTTGCTTAAAGGAAAGTCGATAATACGATACTTTCCGCCGAAGTAGACTGCCGGTTTAGCGACTTTTTTTGTAAGATCAAGAAGACGGCTTCCGCGTCCTCCCGCTAAAATCATGGCAACCATATTATTTTGTTTCATACTTTTAGCCCCCATAGTTTCTCTATGATTTTATTATAGCGTGTTCGCGTCTGTTTTTCAAAGATTAAAAATCATATTTCGTCTGTTCTTCAAAATTTAAAAACGTACATTTTCAGTTGATAATCAAAATTATTTGCGAAACGGCCTGGAAAATCCGGGTTAGAACGAATTTAACTTATTTTTTAAACGTTTTTCCGGAAAAATTTTGTCATTTTGCGACAAAAACAGAAATTTATTAAAAAGTAAACGGTTTCAAATTCATTTTCTCTTTCATCTAATTATTTCACAATCTTTGCGGTCAAATCAATTTTATCCGGATTTCTCTAATTTCCAACTAAAATTATTACCTTCACCGTAACCGCTTCCAATTTAAGGTTGATAAAAAATAAAATAACGGCCGTTATTCCGTTATTTCAGCGTATTTTCAGGC
>NZ_GG657552.1:174770-175606 GCF_000157995.1 Holdemania filiformis DSM 12042 | reverse complement strand
CTTTTAATCGATCCGGCCGCGGCGCGGATCAGCCTGGCGCAGCGTTCGCCCTCCGAATCCTTCGTTAAATCCGGCTTTCTTAGCACCGGCTGGTCACGGAGCGGTTTTTCTTTGATAACGAGGATCATCCGATCGTTTTGATTCCGAACTAGCAGCTCGTCAAAACCGAACCCGCAGTCCTGCAGCGTCTGTTTGTCAATTTCGCTCAGCGCTTGTCCTTCTTCCGGCTTTAACGTTTCAGCCAACACAGGCAGCGCCGGTCCTCTGCGAAAGGAAACGCCGCTGCGCAGATGCCGCCAGTCCGCATCCTTGTTCCCGCTGCATTTCAGCTGAATCCACAGTCCATTTTTGATCACCGGTTGTTTCTCACTCTCCCGCCGCAGCGTAAACCGCCCGACTTGAAAAGGGATACCTTGCGCTTCGCCCTGAACCGCCCAGTCCCACTCGCAGCGATAACGCACAGGATCCAAACCAAGCTGTCTGTCCCAGCCAATATCCAGTGTAGAAGGCTCCACCGCGCTCACGTTCGCAAACTGCCGGCTCAGCTCCGCCTGAAACCCAGCCTGATGGCAAACACCCGCAAATTTCCGCCGGGTCGGTTTGATCGCAAACCACCATCCAAACACAAGCAGGAAACCACCGGCGAGGGTGCCGCGCCGGCGGCGAACGCCCAGCCTGTACTCAACAATAAAATCCGCCGCCAAAACGCTGACGAGTAAAATCACTTCCAGCCAATACAGAAGCTGCCAGCGCCGCGCCGTTCTCACAAACCTGCGTTCATCAGCCACGCGCGAACCTCGGAAATAAAATACAACGAACCGGTGATCACTACCGTG
>NZ_GG657552.1:158825-174552 GCF_000157995.1 Holdemania filiformis DSM 12042 | reverse complement strand
CCCTCAGCCCCGGCCTTGTCGCGGGCTGTGCGGACCGCAGTTTTCCAGTCTTCGATCAATTCACTGCCTTCGATCACCAGCTGTACACCCGTCTGGGCACGGAAATAGTCGAATTGCGTGATGATCAGACTGTCGCTGATCTGTTTCAGCTGTTTGGCCATGACCTCGGTTTCCTTATCCTTCAGCGCGGTAAACACGATGACGCGCGGATGGGGCAGATCTTGAACGGATATGCACAGCGCTTGAATTCCCGGCGCATTGTGCGCTCCGTCGATGATCGTCAGCGGATGCTCCTGAAGAACTTCAAACCGGCCGGCCCAGACTGCTTTCCGCAGTCCTTGGCGCAGCGCTTTCTCGCTGAGGGTCAACGCTCCCTGCTGCTTCAAGGCCCGCAGACACGTCAGGGCCACCGCCGCGTTGCGGGCCTGATATTGAGCACGGGTATGCAGCGTATAGGTCTGATCCTCCAACGTAAAGTGAACCTCGGATCCCGGCTGAACCGTAACGACGGGAACCGGAATCAGCCGCGCCAGCTTTTCGGCGCAGACCGTTTTGATCACCGCCTGGCATTCCGGCTGCGTCACGCCGCTGACGACCAGCCCGCCGGTTTTGATAATCCCCGCTTTCTGCAAGGCGATCGCTTCCTCCGTGTTGCCTAGGCGTTCCATGTGGTCCAGACCGATCGACACAATCACGCTGCACAGGGGATGGCGCAGCGTATTCGTCGAGTCCAGAAGACCGCCCAGCCCCACCTCGATCACCGCGATATCAACCTTCTGTTCGATAAACCACAGACAGGCGAAAAAGAAATCAATCTCAAACATCGCCAGATCCCATTGTTCCAGTAAATCCCGGTAGGTATCGACATAGCGGACAAACGTGGCGTCGTCGATCCAGCGCTCCTGAATCCGGATCCGGTCCTGATGGGCGACCAGATGCGGCGAGGTGAACGTGCCGACCGTATAGCCGGCTTCGCGCAGGACGCTGGCAAGATAGCTGACAGTGCTGCCCTTGCCGTTGGTGCCGGCGACATGAATCGCGCGCAGCTGGTCCTGCGGATCGCCCTGGCTGGCCATAAATCGCTGAAAGTGATCGAAGCCATGGTGAAAATTATGCCGGGCTGTAATCCAATCGACGGCTTCCTGGATTGTTGTCATTTCAGTCCTCAATCTGCCAGTCGATCGGCGTGCGGCCCTGATCGATCAGAAATTGATTGGCCTTGGAGAACGGATGGGTACCGAAAAAGCCGTAGCTGGCCGACAGCGGCGAAGGATGCGGCGATTTCAGGATCAAATGCTTCGGATTGGTGATCCAGCGGCCCTTGTCCTGAGCGTTGCGGCCCCACAGGATAAAGACCAGCGGATCAGGATGGTCGTTCAGCCTGCGCATGACCTCGTCGGTGAATTCTTCCCACCCCTTGCCGCGGTGCGACAGCGGTTTGGAATCTTCGACCGTCAGCACGGTGTTCATCAGAAACACGCCCTGCTGAGCCCATTTCATCAGATAGCCGTGATGGGGAATCGTACAGCCCAGATCGTCATGCAGCTCCTTATAAATATTAACGAGACTTGGCGGCACCTTGACGCCCTTGCGCACTGAGAAACACATCCCGTGCGCCTGATTGGGCTGATGATAAGGGTCCTGTCCCAGGATGACGACCTTTACGTCGGAATAGTTGGTAAACTCAAACGCTGAAAACACCTGCAGACGCGGCGGATACACCTTCGTCGTCGCATACTGTTGGCGCAGAAAAGCGGATAACTGCTGGAAATAAGGCTTTTGAAATTCCTCTTTCAAAAACGGGGTCCATTCATTCTGAAACATCGTACTCCTCCTTAGGGTCTTCCTGACAAAATAAAAAACCGGATTTTTTCCGGTTTCATTATAGCACTGTTCGTCCTATTTCACCAATCCCTGCGCTTTGAGCTGATCGCGCCGGCGATGATAGATCGTCGCGTAAACAGCCATCGCGATCGGAAAGCAGGAACAGAAGATCACGGCGACGGGCAGATACAGCGTTTCCGGAAGAATCCAGGAGCACAGCACAATCGCCGCCATGCCCAGACAGCGGCCGATCGACTGATAGGTTTCCCGCACGATCACCCGGCCGACGATATTTTCCTGCGCGGCATAATCGGCGATCGCGTTCATCACGATGATCTGATACGGATTGGCGTACATCGGCGTCGACAGCGCGTTGACCACGCCGTAATAAACGGCTCCGCCCAGTGTCGGACAGAGCACCAGCACAACGGCGCTGGAAGCGATCAGTACGGCGCCGATCCGGTAAAAGGTCATGCGGTTGCGGCGGTGCATGGCGCGCGAAACCAACGCGAACGCGACAATGGAGATCAGGGCGAAGAACGCCAGCAGTTTGCCATACGTACTGCCGCTGCCCTGGGTTGCGTTATACACCAACAGCCCGGCCAGCGTCAGCGACAGCGAATTGTGCATGCCGTAGAAGAACGTCGTGATCATGCAGTAGCGCCATTGCGGATCGTCCAGCTTCATCCGTTTCAGCACGGAGAACGGCTGCGGCGCGCTGCGGGCCTTGACGCGCAGCGAGATCAACGCGATCCCGGCGTATATCACTAAGACGATCTTGAAGATTTCCACATAACCCGCGGTATCCGAAGCCGCCAGATCAATGATCATCGTTGAGATCAGCGGCGCAGCGATTGCGGCGATGTTGTTGCAGATGCCGACGCTGGAAAGAAAGCGGGAGCGGGACTGGGGCGAGGACACGATCTGATTCAAACTGTTCAGGCTTAACCAGAACAAGCCTTCGCCGATTCCCGTCAGCGCCGCCACGCCGTAGACCAGCTCCGGATGCACGGCAAACTGATCCTGCGCCGCCAGCACGAACAACAGGCTGAGCATGATGAAGACCAGGCCTGTGGCCAACGGTCCGGCAAAGCTGTGTTTCTGCGCCCACTTGCCGCCGAGCGTGAAGAATAAGGGAAACAAACCGATCCGCACGATCGTGTAGACCGACATGACGATTAACGAGCCGGTATAGGCGTATAAATAGACGTTCATGAACACCGCCGACATCGCGTTGGCCAGATTAAACAGACAGGCGATGAGGATCGTTGTCGTTTCATCGCGCGTGAATTTCTGCTTACGCATACTTGACCAACCCCTACTTTACAAGACCCAGCTGCTTCTGCCGGTCGCGTTCACGATGATAAACCGTCGCATAGAGCGTCAGAATGACCGGGAACAGCGAACACATCACTACCGCTGTCGGCAGATACAGCGTTTCCGGCAAAAGGAGGGAACACAGCACGATCAGCACCATGCCCAGGCAGCGGCCGATCGACAGATAGGCCTCCTTGGCGATCACGCGGCCGACGATATTCTCCTGGTCGGCGTAGTCCTGGATCGCGTTCATCATGATGATCGTATACGGATTGGCATACATCGGCGTGGCGATCGCGTTGACGACCCCGTAATAGATCGCCCCGGCCAGCGTCGGCCAGAGCACCAGCACGATCGTGCTGGATGCGATTAACAGCGAACCGATCTGATAATAGCGCATCCGGTTGCTGCGGCGCATCGTCCGCGATACCCAGGCATAGGCCAGAATCGTCAGCACCGCGAAGATCGCCAGCAGCTTGCCATAAGCGCTGCCGCTGCCGTTGGTCGCATTATACACTAACAAACCGGCCAGCGTTAAGATCAGCGAATCACGCATTCCGTAAAGAAACGTCGAAGTCATACAGTAACGCCATTGCGGATCGTCCAGCCGCATGCGTTTGAGCACGGAGAAACCGCGGTTGACGCTGCGGGCGCTGATGCGCGTGGAAAGCAGTGCGATCAAACCGTAGATCACTAAGACAATCTTGAAGATTTCCACATAGCCCGCCGTATCCGTCCCGGCCAGCTCGATAATCAAGGTCGAGATCAACGGCGCGATGATCGCCGACAGGTTGTTGAAAATGCCGATATCGGAGATAAACAGTGAGCGGGTTTTCGCCGTTGAAACAATCTGGTTCAGGCTGTTGATACTCAGCCAGTACAGGCCTTCGCCCATTCCGACTAACGCTGCGACGACATAGACCAGCTGCGGAACACGTTCAAACTGATCGCTGGCGCCCAGGACGAATAACAGACTGATCATGATGAAGACCAGCCCGGCCGTCAGGGTCTGCGAGAAGCGGTGCCTCTGCGCCCACTTGCCGCCGATGGTGAAGAAGAACGGATACAGGCCGATGCGCACGATCGTATAGATCGACATCACCACCAGCGATCCGGTATAGGCATACAGATAAACATTCATGAAGACCGCCGACATCGCGTTGGCGAGGTTGTAGAAACAGTTGATCAGAATTAACAGACGTTCGTTGGAGCTCAGCGCTTTCATAAAACAATCCCCCTGGAAAATGAATTCCTTTTTGGTCTTGAGTATCATAGCACAACCATTCACGTTGTCAATCCGGAAAATGAATAAAAAAACCGGAAATGAATCCTTTTAGGCAAGGCCGTCTTTTCCGGTTCTCTTTGAATTATCTTAGGCAGTGGGAAAACCGCTTATCAAGCCTGACGAACCCCCTTGCAGAACACCGCTTGCAATTGAATATTTTCATCACAGACGACAAGATCCGCATCTTTTCCCGCTTCCAGCGAGCCTTTGCGGTCATCGACCCCCAAATAGCGCGCAGGGTTGATCGTCGCCGCATGAATCGCCGTTACCAGCGGCAGCCGGGCTTTGCGATGCAGGTTATCCACGCCCTGATTCACATATAAGGCAGAGCCGAATAAAGTCCCGTCCGGCAGCCGGAATGCGCCTTCCCGGCTGTACTGCGCCGCCGCCGGATCATCCTTGCATTCAGCGGAATCGGTGACCAGGATCAGTTTATCCGCGCCTTTCATCGTTCCGATCAGATGCGCCGTTTCAAAATGCACATGAATTCCGTCGCCGATCACCTCAGCGTAGAGTTCGTCCAGATTCAAGGCTGCGCCGAAAATTCCGGGATTGCGATGATGGAAGGGGCGCATGCCGTTGCCGCAGTGTGTAATGCCGGTAGCTCCGGCAGCGACGGCGTCCTTGACCTGATCAAAGCTGGCGCCGCTGTGACCGCAGGAAACGCGGATATGATGCGCTGCGGCCGTTTTAACAAACGCATAATCCTCGTCAAACTCAACGGCGCAGGTCACCGTCATGATATGCCCGCCGGCTAAATCCTGATAGTGAAGCAGTACCTCCGGATCAGGTTTAACGATCGTGTAAAGATCCTGCGCGCCATGAAACTGATGCGAAATGAAATTGCCTTCCATATTGATGCCCAGGATTTCCGCCCCTTCCCCCGGGGCTTCGATCGCTTCTCTAAGAACCAGCAGGGCTTGTTCGTTCTGGCGCTGGCTCTGCGTCGCGGTGGTCGCGAGAAACGCGGTCACGCCTTCTTCCGGCATGTGCTTCTGCCAGCGGCGCATCGCTTCCAGCGTCGGTTTGCCTGCCTCGCAGCGGTTCCAGCCGTGCGTGTGAATATCAATGAATCCCGGAAGAATCCACAGCTCCTGATAATCGTGATCCGGCTGCTTTTCCCCATACGGCAAAACCGCTTGAATGAGACCGTCGGCAATTTCCAGCTGAGCGGGCTGAAGACAATCATCAATCCAGACGTGAGTGCTTTGAATGATCATATTGTACCTCCACTTTTTTCTTTAGCTTCAGTATATCACCTCTTTCAGGCTTGTCCACTGAACCCCAAAAAAGACACGGCTGAGCCGTGCTTTTCACCGCAGACAATAATTGAAAAAGGCTTCGTATTCCGTCTGGGAAATCGTCGTCGGCGTGGCCGGATCGAATTCGTATTTCCCTCGTTGTTTTAACGTATCCGGCTCGATCAGAAAAAAGTCGTACATCACCCGGCCGGGCTGATCCGGCACCGGATCGTCAAACGTCGCGTCGAGGTAACGCATTTCCCCATCCAGACTGACCAGATTCCAGGCATGATCCATCGTATTGCTGAAAACACGGATGGAGCCGATCCCGGCGGCCTCCAGAAGCAGATCCATCGCTTCCATATAACCTGAACAGGTCGCCTTCCCCCGCTCAAAGACGCCGGAGGCGCGGAAAGCCAGACTCTGACGGCGTTCCTCTTCATTCAAGGCGACGGCTTCCTCGTCGTATTGGGTATGCAGCACCAGCCAGTCGTGGAGCACGCGGATGGTTTCCGTCTGATCCATTTCCGCACTCACGTTTTCCTCTACAATGCGGCGGGCCTGAACGCGGTTTCGCTGCAGCTGCTGCTCATCCTCCATCGTGACTGTGAAGATCGTGCGGCGCGTGCCGTTCATCATCCGCCGCTGCGTGTACTGGGCTTCAAAGGTCGAAGGCGAAAGCGCTAAGGCATAGATGAAAATTTTATCCAGATCCAGATCCTCATCCGCGACGATCGCGGCTTCCCGCTGACCGCTGCGGACAAGATTGCCGATCAGCAGTCCCGCTTCCATTTCGCTGTCCACGGCATAACATCCCTCGCGGACGTCGCAGCTGATCTTTTCAAATTCCTGATCAGGGCGATAAAGCGAATCGCTGAACGTCACTGTTTCCCGCTTGCCGCCCAGAACCTCAGGCAGCGCAAGCGACTTTCCGGAACAGGCCGTCAACATAAAACATAGGCCTAAAAGCCATTTCCATTTCTTTTTCATACCGCCTGTCCCCTTTCACGGTTTCAGTATACCACGTCCCGCCGATTTCTTTCTTTCGTTTCCCTTTCAATTTTTGTATAATAAGAACGCAAAGGAGGCGCAACTCATGCTTCAAAGAACCATGTCCTTAAAAGAAATGATGGATTACCGCCCGGCCGCGGCGGATTTTGCCCTGTGTCCCGAAGCGGTGACGGGTTTGATGCGGCTGTGCGTCGTCGCGCCGGATAAGGAAAAGGCGTATGATTTCCTGCGCCACATGATGAATCCGCCGTATCGGCAATTAGCGCTGCGCAGCTTCGACGACTGCCTGAACACTGTGCATTATGACTTCGATGGATCGCAGGCATCCAAGCCGACGTTTATCTTAATGGCGGAATACCAGGTGATCACGGACAAACCGTCGCTGCAGGCGTTGATGGAAACGGTGATCGAAACCCGGACCGATGCGGAAACCGACGTGATCGCCGACTGCTTTATGAAAAGCGACGAGGGCGGCAGCTGCCTGCGGATTTATTCCCACGAAGGCCAGGTTTACGCGGCGATGCTGGGATGACCGCCTGGGTTAAAGCCGCAGAGTGATCGTCAGCTTAAGCTCAAGACCTCGTAAAAGAGAACGGATCGGAATTTCCAGATGGAAAACCGGCCGTTCTCTTTTTTTCTTGAAATGATTTCGAGAGTTAAGCTTCCGGATTGACCGGCGGCTGCGGCTCGCGCTTCTGAATGTGCAGCAGCGTCAGCACTGCCTGATCGGTAATGTTGGCCATCATGTTTGTGAACCGCTCAAAGCCTTCCTGACGGTAGGCGTCCTCGGGTTTAATCTGCGCGTAGGAACGCAGATAGATGCCCTCGCGCAGGCGGTTCATCGAATCGACGTGGTCGTTCCACTGATGGTCGATCACGGAAAGCAGAATCATCTTTTCCAGCTGGGCGATCTGTTCGGGTGCTTCATCCTTTTTCAGCTGATGCTGACGATGGAATTCCTGCGTCAGGATGGCCTGAAGGGTCTTCTCGTCCTTCGCTTGATCGAGCTCCTTATCAATCTCGCTGAGCAGCCAGGTCTTGCTTGCTTCCTGCAGGATGGTTTCCCATTGCGCAGGATTAGCGCGTTTGGCGTTCATCAGCGACGCGGCCAGACTGGCCGCCGCCTGATCCATCAGGGAACCGACCAGTTCGCTGAGGTCGTCCTGGATTAAAATCTGATCGCGCTGACCAAAGATAATCCGGCGTTGTTCCATCAGAACATCGTCATATTCCAGCACACGCTTACGGGAATCGTAATGCAGATCCTCGGCGCGCTTCTGAATCAGATCGATCGTTTTGCGCAGCTTTTCCGCCGGCAGTTTATCCTCGCAGAACTTCGCAATGCTTTCCTTCTGCAAATCGGAAGCGTACTGAATGATGAAATCATCCTGCATCGACACATAGAAACGGGAAAAGCCCGGATCGCCCTGACGGCCCGCACGGCCGCGCAGCTGGTTGTCGATCCGCTTGGATTCATGCCGTTCCGCACCCTTAAGACGGCCACGCCCGCCCAGCTCGACGACGCCTTCGCCCAGCTTGATGTCGGTGCCTCGGCCGGCCATGTTCGTCGCGATCGTGACCGCGCCCTTCTGCCCGGCCCGGGCGATGATCTCGGCTTCCTGCACATGGTTCTTCGCGTTCAGTACGGGATGCGGGATCTTTTTCTGCGTCAGGCGCTGGGAAAGGATTTCACTGATTTCCACCGAGGGGGTACCGACTAACACCGGCTGGCCCTGGGCGTGCAGCTGTGCGACTTCTTCCACGATCGCGTCGTATTTTTCGCCTTTGGTCTTATAAACCGCGTCCGGATAATCAATCCGGGCGATCGGCTTGTTCGTCGGCACAACGATCGTGCGCATGTTGTAGATGCTTAAGAATTCCTGTTCCTCCGTCTTGGCTGTACCGGTCATCCCGGCCAGCTTGTCATACAGACGGAAAAAATTCTGGTAGGTAATCGTCGCCAGCGTCTTGGTTTCCTGCTTGATCCCGACCCCTTCCTTGGCCTGAATCGCCTGATGCAGCCCATCCGAGAACTCGCGGCCTTCCATTTTACGGCCGGTGAACTGATCGACGATGATCACCTCGCCATCCTCGACGACATATTCAACATCGCGCATCATGACGTAATTGGCTTTCAGCGCCTGCTGGATATAATGCACCAGATCGGCGTGGCTGTGATCGTAGAGATGCGCGACCTTGAAGAACCGCTCGGCATGCACGATGCCTTTTTCCGTCAGATAGACCTGACGTTCCTGGTGATCGACTTCAACCTCATCTTTGCGCAGCGCCTTGACGAACTGATCAGCGATCAAATATTGCTTGTCCAGCATTTCTCCGGCGCCGGAAATGATCAGCGGCGTGCGGGCTTCGTCAACCAGCACGGAGTCGACTTCATCGACCAGCGCGAAATGGAGTCCGCGCAGAACGCGGCTTTCCAGATTCATGACCATGTTGTCGCGCAGGTAATCGAAGCCCAGCTCGGAGTTGGTCGTATAGGTGATGTCACAGGCAAACGCCGCACGCTTCTGCGCTGAAGTCAGAGTGCGGTCGTTGCAGCCGACGCTCAGACCCAGAAACTGATAAATTTGTCCCATCCACTGGGCGTCGCGGTGGGCCAGATAAGGGTTGACGGTCACGACGTGCACGCCTTGGCCTTCCAGGGCGTTGAGGTAGACAGGCAGAATTGAGGTCAGCGTCTTCCCTTCGCCGGTTTTCATCTCTGCGATATCGCCTTGATGAAGCAGGACACCGCCCATCAGCTGGACGGGATACGGCCGTTCGCCGATCACCCGTTCCGCCGCTTCGCGCGCGGTGGCGAAGGCTTCCGGAAGCAGCTCGTCCAGGCTTTCGCCCTGGCTTAAGCGCTGGCGGAACTGACTGGTTTTTGCCTGAAGCTCAGCGTCGCTCAGGGCTTTGTATTCCCCGCTCAGCGCTTCAATTTTCTTCGCCAGCTTCTCAGCTTTGGCTAACTGGCGGCCGTCGGGACTCAGTGATTGTAAAAGATTCATGATTTTCCTCCTGTTTGTTTATTTTCTTTAAAAGGTCCAAACAGGAGCCGGCGGAGCTAACCGGCCGACCGGCACGGCTAAAATTTTCGGTTTCGCTCTCTGTGCTCGGCGATGGATAACCGGCACGGCGTTCCACAAGTTGAGCGGCGTCTGAGCCAGGACCGGCTGAACACCGCCGGTCATCAACGGCGTTGAAGGCGTCCCGGAGCGTTTCTTATTCAGCGTTTCCGCACTTTGCAGCTGCGCTTCCTTCTCACCGGCCGCCTCCGTCTGTATCGTCAGGGCCGGCTGCGGCAGCCGGGTCTGCGGTATGGCAAGCAAGCTCCAGGATAAAAGCAGGCAGAAGCTCAGCGTCAGCCATCGTAAAAAACCAGAAATCATCGGCTTCCGCCTCCTTTCGCTTTCCTCGTCAACTTGATATCCGTTTAATCATACACTGTTTCAGCAGCTTTGGCAATCACGCTTCGAAGTCAGTCTCATCCGCGAAACAGCGTCGTTTCACTGGATTCGCTTCCTGTTTAAAACGTCAGTTTGGGCGTCACTGTGATTCCCCAGTCCGCCGCCAGCTGTTCCGCCTGACGCACCGCGCCGTCGACCAGATTGCGCGGATCATGGGCGTCCGAGCTGATGATCGCCGTCAGCTCGTAGCGCTTGCTGAGTTCCCAGATCTGGGCGTTCGGATAGCCAACCGAGCGGCGCAGGCCGTTTGCGTTGATTTCCACCGCCACACCCCGTCTTTCACATTCCGCAAAGATCCGGTCCATGCATTCCAGCAGAAGCGGCGTCGGCTGCTCGTAATTCACCATGATCACATCGGGATGGGCAAGCAGCTGAAAGAATCCTGTGTTCAGCGCGGCGATCACATCTTCGGTATATTGCCGGGTTTCCCGATCCCGGTCCTGCATTGCGAAATAATCGTAACGATGATCGGCGCTTTCATGTTGTCCCAGAATCCACAGCTTCACGTTCTGATGATCGCGCAGATCGGCAAACCGATTCATTTCTTCCGGGAAATATTCGCATTCCAGCGCTTTGAAAAGCGGGATCTGATCACCATAGCGCAAAATGACGTCATCCGCCTCCGCCAGAAACGCCGGCATTTCGCCCCAGGTCATCCGCGGACCCATCGGCCGTTCGCTGGCCACATGCTCGCACACCGCCATTTCTTCCAGACCGCAGCGCAGCCCTTCCTTCACATACTCTTCCAGCGTTCCCCGGCCATGCCGGCACCAGCGGGAATGGGAATGAACATTTGAAATCATCCTGGTCCTCCTTATCAAATTCAGAATCTGACTTTTCTATTTTGCGTTTGAAATTCCCGGCAGCTTACGCTTCTGCTGCATTTGCCGCGCCGGCCTTCAAAACGTACCGGCTTTATTTTACCATAATTTATGCTATAATTTTCGCATGAGAAAACCATCGAACAAAGAAAAAATACTGGCTCAGGCACAGCTGCGGTTAGATGCGGGCACCTTTGACGAAATAACGGTGCGTGAGTTATGCCAGGCGGCCGGGGTTTCCATCGGCAGTTTTTACCATTACTTTCAATCCATCGACGATCTGGTTATTGAATTTTACTTATCGAACGCTCAACAGGTGGAAACGCTCCGGCAAAACCAGCTTCAGAACCTGGCCGTCTGGGACGCACTGCGGACCTACCTGGAATTTCAGATTCAAGGCACGCTGAACACGCCGCTAAAACGGCTGAAATACATCTACACCTACAACATCAATCATACGCGGCTGCCTTTGGAGCGCCAGCGGGCGGTCATCCGGGAGCTGCTTGAAAAAGCACAGGCGCAGGGTCAGATGAAAATGGAATTTGAATGCGAAGCCATCGTCAATCATTTCTTTCATCCTCGTCATCGGCAACATGATCCGCTACTGCATTGAAGACGGCCATTATGATCTGCGCGGCAATTTATCGTGTCAGGTGGAGCATTTGATCCAGCTGATCGCCGTTTCTGACGCTTCGCTTTAACCCAGGCTTCCGCTTCTTTCCCATACAATGAAAGCTGGCTAAGCAAGACTTTGATCAGTCTTGTGAGCCAGCTTCTTTTTTTAAATATTCCAAATAGCTTAACGCCATCACTCCGGCGTTGGTGTGGTCTGAATAACCGATTATTTCAGCGTCTTGCCGTAAGCGAGGGCGCTGGCGGCGGCGATCCGGCCGGAATTGATGCAGTTTGCGATCGAGGTGCCGCTGCCCGGATATTCTTTATTGATCAGATCGCCGGTGCTGACTTCCCCAGCCGCATACAGGCCTGGAATTGCCTGACCCGTCGTATTCAGAACTTCATACTTCAGATTGGTCTGCGGGCCGCCGAAGGTTCCGGCGGTGTTCATCGTACATCTGACGGCATAATACGGCGCAGCCGTCACTTCGCTCATCAGCTCGGCCGCTTTGCCGAAATCTTCATCGTTGCCGGCAGAGGCGAGTTCATTATACCGGTTCACGGAGGCCGTCAACAGCTCGGCGTCCATCCCGGTCAATGAAGCCAGGGCTTCCAACGTATCCGCTTTGTACGCTGAGCCGTCTTCCAGCGCTGCGTTCAAGCCTTCTGATTCGCCGGCATTGTCCAGAATGATGAAAAACTCCGGAGCTCCGGTTTCACGCAGAACGATCGGCGTGCGGACCGGCCGCGGGCTGGATTCATCCATAAAGCGTTCCCCTTTGACGCTGACAAACAGACCGGAATAGGTGAACAAGTCGCCCAAAGCGCCGCCATAAGGCAGAATCTGCGCAATCGCGCTGTCGTTGCCGATGATGTTTGCGCCGATCTCGCGGGCCATGATCAGGCCGTCGCCGGTGTTGCCGGCGCCGGTATTCGTCCGCGCATTGGCATAGGTTGGAGAATATTCTTGCATCAGCTCAGGATTGCGGTCATAACCGCCCGTTGCCAGAATCACCGCCGGTGCGTTGAGCGTCACATCGGCATTTTTCTGTTCTGCCTGCACGCCCGCAATGACGCCGTCATTGACAATTAAATGAGTGCCGCGGGTTTCCAGCAGGATTTCAACGCCCTGTTCCAGCGCTCGGGCTTCCAGCGGTTTGATTAAATTCACGCCGGTTTTTCCGTCGACGATCAATCCCCGGTTCGGCTTCATCGCTGGATTCGGCGTGGTGATCTCGTCGGAGAACGAAACGCCCTGCGCGATCAGCCAGTCGATATTCGCGCTGGAATTTTCCGCGAGCAGGCGCAGTTTGTCTTCGTTGACAAGTCCGTCGCCCATCGAAATCATAAAGTCCGCGAACAGTTCAGGTGAATCCTCGATTCCCTGTTCCCGCTGAAGCACGCTGTCGGCAGCTAAGATCCGCCCTTCGGAAAGTGCGGTGCTGCCGCCCAGGCTGCCTGTTTTCTCAATCAAAATCACGTTGGCGCCGTCCGCAGAGGCTTCGATCGCCGCGGTTAATCCCGCCGCACCGCCGCCGATCACGACGATATCAGCCTCTTTTTCAATCGTTTCCCGCGGTGTATCCGTTGTTTCCCGCGGTGTTTTCAGCATTTCGATATCCGCCTTGGCCAGCGTCAGCGCCGCGGCTGCCCCCTCTAAAATAGCATTGGAAGACTCGGTTGCACCGGAAACCGTATCGACCGCCAGCGACTGCGTTTCTACAATCGCCGCCGGGATTGTTTCCAACGCCTTATCGCTGATTCCCGCGGTTTCCTGGTGTTCCTTGACGCTGACCTGCGTGATTTTCTCCTGCTTAATTTCAACTTCTACATTTACCTCTCCGCCATGGCCCGTTCCTACGCCTTCATACACGCCGTCCTGGACACCGCTGAGCGCGCTGGCTTCTGTTTCCGCCGCCGGCGTTTTCGCGCAGGCAGTCATGCTGAATCCAAGCAAAGCTGCCAAGATGATCTGAATTCTTTTTCTCATAGTTCCTCTCCTTTTCCAAAACCGAACATGTTCGGTTTTATTATAACAAAGCGCTTGCCGCTGTCAAGAAAATTTGCGAATTCATGAACAAAAGCAAAAAAACAGAAATCCTGAGCTGCCTTCCGCAGGACTTCTGTCAGACTCTCCCCCAGCCTTTCGCAGAGGATTCGATTATAAACGCTTCTGGTTCACTTTCTTTTTCGCACAAAAAAGCGCGGCTGCCCGCGCTTTGGGATTATTTGACGACGACCACCATGGTGATCGGATTGACCGCCAGATTGCGAACCATGACCGGCGTGGTCAACAGGCCGGCTTCGTTGAAAATCTGTTGATAATCTTCCTCCAGTTCGACATACTGCACAGTCAGCGACGGATTGAAGAACACCTTGATCGTCTGATAGCCGCCGTAAGCTTCCACGTCGTTGAGCTGATACAGCAGCATCTGGCCTTCCGTCACTTCAAAATGGACATGACTCTCGATTTCCTCGGTGCTGGCAAAGCGGAACGCACGGATCAGCTTGCGCAGCCGCAGACAGTCGCGGGTAAATTCGACGACCTCATTGTGCCGGTTCTTGCGTTCCCAATCGATCTGGTTCACGTTATCCGGCGCGTTGTAGGTATTGTGATAGCCGTATTTTGTCCGGCAGAATTCCTGGCCGCTCTGTAAAAACGGCACGCCCTGAGCGACCAGCGTCACGGCGATCATCAGCTTCTGGCGTTTCACGCGGATCTCCCGCACCTCATCCTTGCAGCAGTCCTTCATCTTATCCCAGCTTGTCGCGTTGTCATGACATTCGACATAGTTGATACTTTGGGTAGGTTGTTGATAAATCTTATACATTTCCTTGTTCAGCGTGTTGGCGCACAATGCGGACGGCATATCGTGGGCCTGAAACAGGTTGCCTGTAGCATAGCCCTTGGCCTGCACGTCGAAATCGGAGGTCTTGCCTTTGACGACGTCGCGGAAGTAATCATTGAAATGCGCCACCTGCGGCATTTTCGCGTTGTTGCGCTGACAGGCTTTGAGATCGTCGTTGAGTGCCGTCGGCAGATCCCAGCCCTCGCCATAGACCATTAACTCCGGCTTGAGTTGGCGGCCCGCCGCGACGACGGCGTTCATCGTGTCGACGTCATGAATGCCCATTAAGTCAAACCGGAAGCCGTCGACGTCATAAACCTCAATCCAGCGGCACACGATATCGACGATGTACTTGCGCATCATCCGTTTTATCGAATCCGTATCGTTGCCGCAGAAGGAACCGTTGGACAGAAAACCCGACGGCGTAGTGCGGAAATAGTAATACGGCACGCACTGGCCGAACGCAGAGAACTGGATATCATAGTGATGGTTGAACACGACGTCCAGATTGACGCGCAGTCCGCGCGCATGGAGTGTGGCGATCAGCTGCTTTAATTCGCGAACGCGGCAGCGCGGATCATTGGGATCGCTGGCATAACTGCCTTCCGGACAGCCGTACTGCAGCGGATCATAGCCCCAGTTATAAAACAGCTCCGGATGTTCCTCATCGACCGTCGCAAAATCGGCGACCGGCATCAGCTGCACGTGCGTCACGCCCAGCGAAGCAAGATAATCCAAGCCTGTCGGCTTGCCCTGCAGCGTCGTACCGACTTCGCACAGCGAACGGTACTGGCCGTGCGTGCGCGTTCCGCACTGAGCCTGGTGGGTAAAATCCCGCACACTCAATTCATAAATCACCGCATCGGTGTAACGGGTAAAGGGCGGCAGCGCGGACTTGGGCATCTGCGCCATCCGTTTCCAGTTGACCAGGCCGCTGCGGCGGCCGTTGGCCGTGGACGACAGCGCGTACGGATCCGGGCTCTGATGAAGTTCCCCATTGACCTTAACCTGATACAGGTAGGTTCCTCCATCCCAATCGCCGTCCGCCGTGAAACGCCAGACGCCTTTTTCTCCGCGTGTCATCGCGGCCAGCACCTGTTTGTCTGCTAAGCGAAGATCCAGCTGCACCTCGCAGGCCGTCGGCGCCCACAGCGCAAACCGTGTCTGGTTTTCCTCACAGAATGCGCCCAGTTCGCCCGCATACGCATAGTCCTCGTCAAACCGGGTGGTCTGAACGATCCGGCGGTATTGCAGCACCGCGCGGTGTCCATGTTCCTCCACAATTTCCAGGGCTTCT
>NZ_GG657552.1:154304-158805 GCF_000157995.1 Holdemania filiformis DSM 12042 | reverse complement strand
CCGATCTGAACCTCGGCTGGTCCCGTCAGCGTATACCGCGTATAGCTTTCATGTGATTCCAGCTCCCGGATCTGGCAGGCCGTCGCTTCCCCCTGCGGACGTTCCAGATAAAACCGGTCGCTTTTCCCGTTATAAAACCGCTGTGACAAATATACAACTATTTTCCCGTAATCGTCCAGAAAAGCTTCCATGCTTGTATTCTCTTTCATACGTTCCCTCTTTTCTGATGTCGTCTTTTACTCGTATTGAAATTGCCTGTTCTTCTATTATAATGGACAAGCCCAGTCCACAACAAGCATTTCCCGCCGACTTTTTAAAGGAAAGCAAAAGAAAATCCCGCGTTTTTTGAAAAACACGGGAAGACTTCCTTATTTATCGTCGATCCGGACTGGTGTAATATGCCAGATTTCTGAAGCATACTGCTGGATTGTACGGTCAGAACTGAAATAGCCCGACTTCGCGATGTTGACCAGGCAGGATTTTGCCCACTGGCCGCGGTCGCCGTAGCGCCGCTGAATTTCTTCATGCGCCTTGACATAGCTGTCAAAATCCGCTAGCAACAGATATTCGTCGTTCTTATACATCAGTTCGTCGAAGATCAGCTTGAACTCGTCGTGATCTTCTGCCCAGGTGCCGTCCACCAGCGAATCGACCGCTTTTTTGATGCGTTCGTCGCCGTTGTAGTAATCCCAGGCGTTGTAGTTCTTCTTCAGTTCCGTCACCTGATCAACGGTTAAGCCGAAGATCACGTCATTCTCACGGCCGACGCGTTCGTCGATCTCGACGTTGGCGCCGTCCAGCGTGCCCAGCGTCACCGCCCCGTTCATCATGAACTTCATGTTGCCGGTACCGCTGGCTTCCTTGCCCGCCGTGGAAATCTGTTCGGACACATCCGCCGCGTTCATCAGCACTTCCGCGATGGATACGCTGTAATTCGGGATAAATACGACTTTTAACATCGAATTGACCGCCGGGTCGTTGTTGATCACATCGCCCAGACTGTTGATCAGCTTGATGACTTTCTTGGCGAAGTAATACGCCGGGGCCGCTTTGGCCGCGAAGATGAACGTCGTCGGCGTAATCGTAAACGACGGATCTTCCTTCATCCGCTGATAGAGGTAGATGATGTGCAGGGCGTTGAGCAGCTGCCGCTTGTAAGCATGCAGACGCTTAGCCTGGACGTCAAAGATGGAATTCGGATCGATCTCGACGCCGCAGCGGTCTTTGACCAGCTTCGCCAAGATTTCCTTGCGCTGACGCTTGATCTCCAGAAACTGATTCTGAATCGCCGGATCATCAACATACTCCATCAGCTTTTCAATTTCGTTGAGATCATACTCATAGCCCTCGCCGATCAGCTCGTCAAGCATTTTCCGCAGCTGCGGGTTGGAGTACAACAGCCAGCGGCGGTGCGTGATGCCGTTGGTCTTGTTATTGAACTTATCCGGGTACAGCCGGACAAAGTCGTGGAACAGATCGTTGATCAGAATGTCCGTATGCAGCTGCGCGACGCCGTTGACACTGTGGGAACCGACGACTGCCAGCGAAGCCATGTGGACCTGATCGTCTTTCAGGATCGCGACGCGGTAAGCCATGTCGCGCTCATACGGGAACTTCTCCGCGACTTCCTTTAAGAAACGGCGGTTGATTTCCTCGATGATCATATAAATTCTTGGAAGCAGCCGCTGCACGAAGGCAATCGGCCATTTTTCCAACGCTTCCGACAAGATCGTGTGGTTGGTGTACGCCATGACAGAGTTCGTGATCGCCCACGCGTGATCCCAATCGTAGTGATACTCGTCCATCAGAACGCGCATCAGTTCCGGAATCGCCAGCACCGGGTGGGTGTCGTTGAGCTGGATCGCGATCTTTTCACCGAGGTTGTCAAGCGTCGGATAAACGCGCAGATGCGAGCGGATGATCGACTTTACGCCTGCGGAAACAAAGAAATACTGCTGCTTCAGACGCAGGATCTTGCCATCGTCGGTCGAATCGTCCGGGTACACGTTCAGACAGATTTCCTGCAGCTCCTGTAAATACAGCCGGAAATCCTTATTGGTCGGGATGATATCGGAAGCCTCCGCAGACCATAAGCGCAGCGTGTTGGTCTCCTTGGTGCCATGACCGACCACCGGCATATCGTAAGGCACAGCGCGGATGTGTTCCGCATCGACATGATCGAAAATCAGTTCGCCGTTTTCATTTTTGCGCATTTCGACATGACCCCAGAACTTCACGTCGACCGCGCTCTTCGGTTTGCGGACTTCCCAGACGTTGCCCAGTTTCAGCCACTGATCCGGAACCTCCACCTGATAGCCGTTTTCGATCTTCTGGCGGAACAGTCCGTATTGATACCGGATGCAGTTGCCGTTGCCCGGCAGCTGCAGCGAAGCCAGCGAATCCAGGAAGCAGGCGGCTAAGCGGCCCAGACCGCCGTTGCCCAGACCCGCATCGGATTCCAGGTCTTCCAGCTCGTTGATGTCGATGTCCAGGTCCTGCAAGCCATCGCGAACAAGCTCATAAATGCCTAAGTTCATTAAATTATTGGTTAAAAGCCGGCCGATCAAGAATTCCATTGAAAAGTAATACATCTGCTTCGCTTCGTCGGCAGCGATCTTCTCTTTGGTTTCTTTCCAATGGATCCCCGCAAAATCACGGACCATCTCGCCCAGCACCATAAACCGTTCTGTCGGATGGGACTGTTCGACAGAGCGTCCGTAATTTTCTTCAATCCGTTTGGTGAATTCTTCTACGAATTCCTGTTTGTTATTGAACATAAAATTCCTCCCGCGTGTATTTTACCAGTTTTTCCCTAAAACGCAATCGCTTCCTGTTAATAAAAGCGGTTACTTCTTCATTTTTACCTAAAACAGCGTTACTATTCGTTTTTTCCTTTAATCCTGATTCCTGTTTAATCGGATCTTTTTCAAGAAAAGAGCCCCTGCAGCGAATTCCCCGATACTTCCGTGTGCTGCAGGGGCCATGCTTTTTTCCCTATTCGGTTTTCTTTCGGACGGTCGATTTTTTCTTTTTTACCGTAGTTTTCGCCGGTTCATCAACAGCCGCGGCTTTCTTCTCCGGTTTCTCCGCGCCTGCTTTTTCTGCCTTTTTTGCGGCTTTTTTCTTCGCCGCTTTCTTGCAGATCAACAGGATGCCCGCAAACGGTGCGACGCGGATGTCCAGCGATTGTTCAAAGTGATGCGCCGGCAGTGTTTCGGTCGCCACCGGTTTGAAGTTGCACATATTGCAGCCTTCGTAGATATCTTTTTCCGTATTGATCAGCTCGCTGTAGGATCCGGCCTGCGGCACACCGATCCGGAAATGTTCATAAGACGCCGGCGTCATGTTGAGCACGACGACCATGATATTTTGTTCATCTTCGCGATAATAGCTGTAAACGCTCTGATCGCCGTTGTCGGCGTCAATCCAGCGGAAATACTGATGATCATAATCATAGCGGCTCAGCGCCCGGTGATGGGAGTAAATCCGGCTGATATCCTGGAAATACCGCGCGAACGCCGCGTGACGGGAATACCCCAGTAAAAACCAGTCCATCTCGCGGGCTTCGTCCCATTCGCGGAACATGCCGATTTCATTGCCCATAAAGTTCAGCTTCTTGCCCGGATGGGTGAATTGATAGAGATAGAGGTTTTTGGCCTGCGCGAATTTTTGATCGTAGCTGCCCCACATCTTGTCGACAATCGTATGCTTGCCATGCACGACCTCGTCGTGGCTTAACGGCAGGATGAAGTGTTCGGAATAGAAGTAGGCCATCGAGAACGTCAGCTCGTTGTGGTGATATTTGCGGTAGATCGGATCGCGTCCGTAATATTTGAGGGTATCGTTCATCCAGCCCAGATCCCACTTATAATCGAAGCCCAGCCCCAGCTCGAGCGTCGACTTGGTGACCTTCGGATAATCCGAGGAATCCTCCGCAATCAACATGACCTCCGGATATTTCTTCGACAAATAATAGTTCTGACGGCGGATAAACGCAAGCGCACCCTCGTTGGTGCCGCGGTTCTTGTTGCCGCCCCAGTAGATGATGTTGCTGACGGCGTCGATGCGGATGCCGTCGATGTGGTACAGATCGCACCAGAACGAAGCCGAAGACATTAAGAAGCTGCGGACTTCTTCTTTCCACAAGTCAAAGTTCATCGTGCCCCATTCGCTGTGGGCGTCGTTGACATTCGGATATTCATACAGCGCTTCGCCGTCGAAGTAACGGAGTCCGTGACTGTCCTTGACGAAATGCACCGGAACCATGTCGAGGATAACGCCGATGTGCTGGCGGTGGCATTCGTTGATGAATTCCATCAGATCCTTGCACTGGCCATAACGGGAAGTACAGCTGAAATAACCGCTGGCCTGATATCCCCAGCTGCCGTCGAACGGATGTTCATTCAGCGGCATCAGCTCGATGTGCGTAAAACCGTGCTCCTTGACGTACGGAATCAGCTCCTTCATCAGCTCGCGGTAGCTTAGCCAATAAGGGCCGTTC
>NZ_GG657552.1:150843-153403 GCF_000157995.1 Holdemania filiformis DSM 12042 | reverse complement strand
TCTTGAACGGGGCAAAGATCAAGGTTTAATGTTGAAGACCGTTAAAGTCACATTGAAAAGTGTAAAAAGAGGAATGCGAGCCGCTGAAATAGCGGACATGTTAGAGGAAAAAGTAGCTTGCATTCAAACGATTCTGAAAATCAAAGAAGAACATCCGGATTACACGGAGGAGCAGATTGCAATGAAGATGATTCATGATTCTGGTTGTCCGATATCAAGGTGCAGCGCAGACAGCTTTAAAGAGCGGATTTGCAGCTGATCCGGAGTTTGTCAAAAGTAAACTGTATAAGTTTTTTGATGACGGTCATGCGGGCCGTCATTTTATATTGACTGTAAAGAAGCGAAGGAAGATTACTCGCTGCCACAGTCAATACGTTGTTGTCGTGGCAGTTCTTCCCACTAGCAGGTCAGAATTTCATTTTTAGTGCCGCGGCTCTTTAATAGTTTTCATACTTCAAAATTCGCGCCCGTATCTTATCATCCATGACCCGCTGATTCCGCACCGTTGCCCACTTTGACACAAGTCGGTTTGTCCTTTTTTTTGATCTTTTCCGGATTTAAAAACGATCTGCAACCCCCTTAGGTTTTGCGGATCGTTTTGTTTTCTCATTTTCTTCTTTTCTTTTATCAAATCCAAGCTTCAGCTTTGACTTTCCTGTGTTGGCAAGTTTCCATAGTTCATATCCGTTCTTTGCGCATCTTGTCGATGATATAATCAAACGTCGTTTCCTTCGCCTTCAAGGTTGTCTTCTGATCGATCATCCCCGTCCGCGTCGAAAGCAGATCGGCGATATACATCTGCGTAATCTGACCGATCATGCTGCCGCCGCCCAGCGGTCCCAGCCAGCGCTTCAACAAAATACAGTAATCGCACAGCACTGCCAGCGAGGATACGACCGACGAAGTGACGCAGACCGTCTTCACCTTCCGCTGCTTCAAAATCTCGGCGCAGTGAATCGTATCGTTGGATTCACCCGATGCGCTGAATAAAATCGCAATATCGCTGCGCTTCAGCTCGTTGAGATAAATCGACTGAAAATGATTGTCTTTAAAGTAAATCCCGTTCTTTCCATTCCGCACCAGCCGCATCGCGCAGGCTTCCGCGGGAATACCGGAGTTGCCGACACCGGCGCAGAAAATGATGTCCGCTTTGTTCATCAGCTGAGCGATCTCATCGATCTGTTCCAAATCCAGATTTTGAATTGTATATTCAATCGAAGTTCGAAGATTCTGGTAGATCTGGGTGACAAACGAGTCGTTCTCGCTCTTTAGATGTTCCTGCGTTTCCTCAGTCAATTCTTCCTTAAAGTCATGATAGCTCTCATTTCCGATTTTCTTGCAGAAACGGACGACCGTCGCTTCCCCGCAATGCGCTTTTTCCGCCAGCTGCGACAACGTGTTGCCGGCAACCTCCGTATAGTTGTCAAGACAGTACTTAGCGACCCGCTGCTCGCTCTTGGTAAACACATCATAATTATCTTTAATCTTACTGTAAATAGACACAAGGATGCCTTCCTTTCCTTCTGATGATGATTATTCCAATTATCATTTTAATCATATCATGAAATCTTTCCGCAACAATCAAAATTCATTCGGAAAATAAAAAGATATCGTAAAGACCAGCAGAATGAGGCTGGTCTTGTTCTTAAGCTTCAGAATGTAATCTTTTAAAAAGCTATTGCGTATCCGTAAAAACAGGTGTATCCTGGAATTGGAGTAAAATACTCCAACTATAATAGTTTTGGAGTGTTGATAAAAATTAAGAAAAGAGATGATGTCCTATGATTTGAATTTCTCACCACGGCAAGCGGAATGATCCGCATAAGAGAGGAGGAAAATGATGATTAATCTCATTCGCTGCGACGACCGTCTGATTCATGGCCAATGCATGACCCGTCTGGTTCAGCACTACTTTATCAAAAACATCATTGTGATCGACGAATTCACTGCGACCAATCCCGCGATGAAATACGTCGTGGAAAAGATTGCGATGCCGGGGATGAAAAATGAGGTCTATACGATAGACCAGGCTGCCGCACCGATTCGTGAAGCTGTCAACAGTAAAACTGGAACGATGATTGTCTTCCGCTTTCCGACAATCGCCCGGGCCCTGTTCGATCAAGTGCCTGAGCTGCCGAAAAGCCTGATGATCGGACCGGTTCAGAAGCGTGACGATACGATCACCGTTCAAGATGGAACCTATCTGACGCGCTCGGAAATCGACGATCTGGATTATCTGGATGCCAAAGGCATTGAGATCTTTTTCCAGGTGGTTCCGGATATGAAACGCATCGAATTCAAAGAATTCAAAAACAAAATCAAATAGGGAGGGACCGTTATGAATCTACTGCAGGTAACACTCATTTCACTGCTCGGCTATCTGACTTATATTCACACGCCGTTTCTCGGCGGCGGACTGATCGGCTGGTACTGCATCGGCAGGCCGCTGGTTTCCGCCTTGTTCATCGGTCTTATCTTAGGGGATGTCAAAACTGCGATGATTCTGGGCACCTATGTGCAGCTGATCTTCATCGGACTGGTCACGCCGGGCGGTTCGATC
>NZ_GG657552.1:148075-150836 GCF_000157995.1 Holdemania filiformis DSM 12042 | reverse complement strand
AGCTGCCGGCGTGAACCTCATAGATGTTCAACGGCTCGGAGAAGTTCTTGGAACGTTCGCCCAGCCAGATCTGATCCTTCCACTGAAAGCCTTTCAGATTGACGATGACCGAAGCGCTGTTCGGACGCATCTCGCTGTAAAACGCATAGGGGTCGGACTTATCGAAAACGTTGCCGGCCGAATCCTCAATCCGGTATTTATACAGCTGACCTTCTTTTAAATCCGGGATAAACAGACTCCAGATGCCCTGATCCTCCGGCAGCCGCTCCATGTTCGCGTTCTCGCCATTCCAACCGTTAAAATCGCCGACGACCTGAACGCTGCGCGCATGCGGCGCATAGACCGTAAAACGCACACCGTTAACGCGTTCATAAGTGAAATGCGCGCCGAACAGCTCGTAAGCGTCAATGCAGTGCCCCTGATGAAAGCTTTCAATGAGTGTTGTCTGATTCATGGATTTCCTCCTGTTTCTCTCTCTTTTCTTTTATGCCGAAAACCGCTGAACATGTCTATTCCTTCCAGCGTTTTTTTCAGCATCATGATCTTCATTCCTCCAGATCTGAATTAAAAAGAGAGCGGCTTCCGCCTTTGTTCTATCTATTATCATATTACAACATTGCCCCCGACAGTTCAATCTTTTCTTGTCATCTTTTGTAAGCCCTTTCGCATTTTGTTCAGCCTTTTTCATCCCGGTTTTCCCTGTTTTTTTAGCGATATAACACCCCTGGAAATGATTACCTTAACGAAAGAAGCAGGCGTTTTGCCCGCTTCCTTGTTTTCAGCCGATCCTCCAACCGGCCGTTTTTGCCGTCATTGCTGAATGATAACCGACTTTTTTACATTCAGCCGATAAAACACCGTCCCTTCAAAATATCGCTTTCTTCTGCGCCCGGCGCAGAATCTCTGCTTTTTCCGTTCGTCCCATCAATGTGTAATAGATTTCCCAGACCCGCAAAGAATGCAGCGGAATCCGCTGTCCCTCCAGACTGAATCCTTCCTCGATCTCCTCACTGCGCAGGGGAAGCTCATGAACGTGACCTTCGCTGACGATAGCCAGTCCGCCGATCACATCGATTTCGACGCCTTCGATCAGAAATTCCATAAAGCAGCGTGTCTGAAAGGCGGGCGATGGGATAAACGGACGGCGGGTACCGAGCGGCTCTAACAGTTGAGCAACCTGTTCGCCGGCCTGTTCATCAATCATCAGATCGAGATCGTGAAAGTCGGAAACCAGACCTTTAAAATAGAGCAGCAGCGAACCGCCGACAGCCCATTGAATTTCATGTTCATTGAACAGCTCTGCCAGCTGAACTAACACCTGAAGTTTTTCCTCTTTCGTTTTTGTCATCGTGAAGCCCTCCTTTATTTCATGCGCAGATACAGTTTGCGGAAAACCGCCGGGTAGATCCGTTGATAAAGTGCTGAAATACGGCGGCGGAGCTGCGGCTCGTCCAAACTGGCCGCCAGATCCAACACCAATACGGCGTAATCGACATGATAGAGATGCAGCCGGATCCCGGTTAACCGCGCTCCGGCGCGTTGATAAAAGGCGATCCGCTTCCGCGCTTGTTCCGTCGGCGCGGCTTCGGCTTCAATGACGATCATTTCCCGGTCGGCAAACATCGTTTTCAGCTCGTTTAAAAAACGTGTTCCCCACCCCTGCCCGCGGGATGACTGTATGATGGCAAAATAGTCCAGCAACAGACAGCGCTGCGCTGTGTCTTGTTCCAGTACGGCATAACCGATCAGCTTATCCTGCTCGAAATAGCCTAAGCACAACGCGATATTCTTTCGCTTCTGCGCCAGAATGCGGCTCAGCGGTTTTAATTCGTCCGGCGGAAAATCCTGTTTCATCGCCTGCCGGTAGACCTCAGTCATTTCCACGTCATTGAACGATTTGATCATCAGCGTTCCTCCTTTGCTTCATTCTCCTTTTCCGCTTTTATATAAAATAAAAGAGGCCCGCAGGCCTCAAAGTAGGTTGGTTTGATTAAAGAACGGTAACGTTGACTGCGCGTGTCTTGCCGCTTCTTTCGTCGTTTTCAACGTCGTAAGAAACCTTCTGTCCTTCTTCCAGGGACTTGTAGCCGCTGCCGTTGATGCCAGAGAAATGAACGAAGATATCACCCTGTCCGTTGTCGTCAGAGATAAATCCGTAGCCCTTCTCAGCGTTAAACCATTTTACTTTTCCAGTATTCATTATGAAATACCCTCCTTATTGAATTTAGAACTTTCGGGTCAATAAGCTAAAACGCGCTCGAAATCACCTCTTGAAGCATGATCTCACAGCGCGTTATCATATCATCCAACGGTCTAAATCTGTTAATATTATATGCTCAAACAAAAAAGTTGTCAACTACTTCCAGGGTCGTTTGAACTAAAGTTTGAACAAAATTTTTATTCAGGAGCGAAAATAAGTATGCTGTCTTAATCCAACACGAAACGGTGTTTATTTTTGTGGTATTCTAGTTTACATTTACACATAGAAACTCGTTATTTCAAACCATTAAACCCGGTTTCTACATTAAAAAATACAGAAAGAAATTAGAAAAGGCAACGCTAAATTTATGGTCAGATACAGCCAACTGGTTGTAATAATAGAGTTTCTGACGTGAAATTGTGGGAATTTCCTAAAAAAACAGATTGATCTCTCTGCCAAATCGCAGCGGTTATGTTTCAGGATAACCTGGGTTTTCTTTATTAATAGATTTCATACTTTCCTACTGAAAATGAATATAATCTAAGAGTGAGCTCTTTGAAG
>NZ_GG657552.1:144780-147858 GCF_000157995.1 Holdemania filiformis DSM 12042 | reverse complement strand
GATAAGGGACATTCTGGCGGTTGCCCAGCTTCTGACAACCTGTCTTGACTGCATCTTAAAAATTATAGAACTCGAAAGAAAAAGTGCCGCAAACTCCACCAAAAGTAACCGGCACTTATCTGTCCACCACTTCTCAAATAAGAGATAGTGTCTGACGGGTATCGCTTTCTCAAGCGTCCCTACACCCATAGTATATTCCATTCTTGAGTTATTTCAAGTGTTTTTATAAATTTAATTACGCTTCTAAATTTATCTTCTTTCGCTTTGCCAAGGAGGATAGAAAAGAAGACAGTCCCCGCTAAAAACTATCAGCTGACTGTAATCAGTCTGAAATCAAGATGTTCTCAAGGGTTTTCAAGGTGTTCTGTTTTTTATTACCTTGGAAACTCGCGAAGTAACTCTTTTAACTTTTCCTGTTTCCAGCGCGCAGTAACTGAACTTTCTTTAAATAGCAGCCTGGTTTTGGCCTGGCCTTCAGCTTCTTTCCGGGGGAATCTCGCGCAACTGATTCCTTTGCGGATCTGTTCAACAGCTTCAAGAAAGCTGGATTGGTTTTATCCTTACGCTCTTATATCGGTGAAGCGCGGAGCGGGAATCAGCGATGTGCTTTACCCTTCTCTGTTATTCTTCTGACGCTCCAGCGCCGCGGCGATCAGACCGGAAAATAACGGATGAGCTTTGTTGGGACGACTCTTGAATTCCGGGTGATACTGCACCGCAACAAAATACGGATGATCTGCCAATTCGATCGCTTCGACCAGACGGCCGTCCGGAGAAGTTCCGCTGATCCGCATCCCATGCGCTTCAAATTCTTCCCGGTAAGCATTGTTAAACTCATAACGATGACGGTGACGTTCCCGGATCTCGAGGCCGCCGTAGATCGACGCTAAGCGCGAATGCGGCTGGATAAGACAAGGATAAGCGCCTAACCGCATTGTGCCCCCCTTTTCCAGTTCATCCGATTGATCTGCCATGAAATCAATGATCTTATGCGGACTGGCCGGATCAAATTCACGCGAATGCGCGTCAGTATAGCCTAACGCATGACGGGCGAATTCAATCGCTGCCGTCTGCATCCCCAGACAAATTCCCAGATAAGGAATCTGATAACGCCGGGCATAGTGCGCCGCCGCAATCTTCCCTTCAATCCCCCGGTCGCCGAAACCGCCGGGAACTAAAATGCCATCACAATCGCCCAGGATAACTTCCGCGCTTTCTTCAGTAACGGTTTCCGCTTCGATCCAGCGGATTTCCACCTGCGCGCCGTTGGCATAACCGCCATGACGCAGCGCTTCGGCCACCGATAAATAAGCGTCGCGCAGCTTCACATATTTCCCAACTAAACCGATTGTGACGTGCTCGCGGCTCTGACGGATCCGGTCGAGCATTTGATTCCATTCGCGCAGATCGCACTCCGGGCAATCCAGCTGAAGCAGCTCGCACACCTTGTCCGACAGGCGCTGTTTTTGAAGCATGAGCGGCGCTTCATAAAGCACCGGCACCGTGCGGTTTTCAATCACGCAGCCCGGCTGAACGTTGCAGAACAGACTGATTTTTTCTTTTAAAGCAGAGGGCAGCGGCTGATCGCAGCGGCAGACGATGAGATCGGGCGTGATCCCGTTGGCGCGCAGTTCGCGGACAGAATGCTGGGTCGGTTTGGATTTCAGTTCGCCGCTGCCTTCAATATAGGGGATCAAGGTCACATGGATGAACAGGCAGTTTTCCTTTTTCACTTCCAGTGAAATCTGGCGGATCGCCTCGATGAACGGCTGACTTTCGATATCGCCGATTGTCCCGCCGATCTCCGTAATGACGATGTCCGCATTGGAGGACTCGCCGACGGAATAAATAAATTTTTTAATCTCATTGGTAATATGCGGAATCACCTGCACGGTTTCGCCGAGATATTCGCCCCGGCGTTCCTTATTTAAGACGTTCCAATAGACCTTGCCAGTCGTCAGGTTGGAAAACCGGTTCAGGTCTTCGTCGATAAATCGTTCATAATGGCCCAGATCCAGATCGGTTTCCGCGCCGTCTTCGGTGACGAATACCTCGCCATGTTGATAAGGACTCATCGTTCCGGGATCGACATTGATATAGGGATCCAGTTTCTGGGATGCGACTTTTAATCCCCGGGATTTCAGCAGCCGGCCCAACGAAGCGGCGGTAATGCCTTTCCCTAACCCGGAAACGACGCCGCCGGTTACAAAGATATATTTCATACTTTCATCTCCTCACTTTTGTTTGTTCTCAGTTAAGACCTGCCGGGCGGCTTCGCCGCGGCTGATCCGTAAATTCATCGCCATTTTTTCCAAAGCGTGATGGGCTTCATCCTCGCTCATCCCTCTTTCCATCAATACCTGCTTCGCCTGACGGATTTGCCGGCTCTGTGCCGCAAGTCTCTTCAAAGCCGGACTGCGCTGAAGCAGCGCCGGGGCTTGATCCGCGATTTGATTCAGCAGCGGATCCAACCGCACCGGACGTGCGCACAACAGTACGTTCTCCCATTCCGTCTTCCTTTGTTTTTCAGACGCCGTCCAGAACAGAAAAAATGTGTCCGGATAGGCTTTCGCCTGCTTTAACAAAATCGGAAGCGCGGTTTCTTCCTGGGACGGCAGGTCGATTAAAACCAGCGTCAGGGACTGCAGCTTTAACAGCGGCGTCATGGCGGCCAGGGTACCGGCCTGGGCCACAAGTTGTCCGCCGATCCGGCGGATTACACTTTTTAAACACGTCTCTGCGCTTAACGCATTATTCACCAACAATACGGTTAACATTCGGTTTCGCCTGTCTTTCCTCTGTTAGTGTGGACAACGGATATCGGATATATCCCCGCCGCGGAGTCCGTTCAGATATTTCTTCAGGCAATCCGCTAAAGATCAGCCGGTTAAACCGGACATCGTATTCCTGAATCGGACGGAAGGAAAATCGCTTGTTTTTCAGCATCGACTTCACCTCAGTTTCAACAAGAAAAAGGGGACATGAAAAACTGACATTTCATGAACCCCTTTGTTCAATGGGAGTATTATACAGGAACACTTTTTTCAGTTCAAGAATTTTTTTCTGAATTTATATTCC
>NZ_GG657552.1:129330-143073 GCF_000157995.1 Holdemania filiformis DSM 12042 | reverse complement strand
GAATTTATATTCCAATTTAAAGGAAGTGAATCAATGCGTTGAGGCCTTCCTTTTCCTCCCTGTAAGCGACAGCGGAAAGTTGGATCGGGATTGATTAAAACTGGGACAGTCTTGATCGGAAAACTATTTTGAGTTATAATTAACTCAATTGAAATATTATATTAGGAGGACACGCAGATGACCGAAGAAGAACTGGAATTTCTAACAGACACCGACACGCTGCTGAACCGGGTCCGGGATTACTTTGACGAAATCGACGAGTGGTTAGTCCTGGGTGGAAACAAAGAACAAGCGTGGGATAACGGCTGGAAAGCGGGGCGGACGGAAGGCTTGATCGAAGGCCGGCGGGCTTTATTTCTGGAACTTATTCAACAGCGGATGACGCTGACAGAAAGTGAGAAAAGCCTGATTCCGCTGCTTGAGGAAGAAGACATCCGGACCTTGCTCAAAATGATCGATCTTCTTGAAAACGGCAAGGATCTGCGGGAACAAATTGAAACGCTCGTAAGCCAGCGGATCCTGAATTCGCATTCTGAGAAATCCGATCCGGAAAAGAAAGAAAGCCGCGGCGATTATTTAAAAGACACCGGGATGGCGATTGCCTGCATGCGCGCACAGTTTGATAAAATTGACGAACAGCGCAGGCTGGAAAAAGAGCGGGAGGCCGGCTTTCATGACGGCTGGGAAGCAGGACAGCGGGCGTTGATCAAGTTCATCCTGAATCAGCGGATGGTTCTGACAGAACGGGATGAAAGCGCGCTTGTCATGCTGAACGAGGAAGAACTGACCCGTTTATTCGGCGTTCTGATGCAGATTGAAGACAAAAACGAACAGCGAAAACAAGTCAAAGAACTGCTGAAAAAGAAAATCAGATCCTGAACTTCGGGATCTGATTTCTTTTTTTCATTTATGCGACTAAATCGGCAATCGCTTTCTGCATGATTTCGGTCTTGGCTTCGGCATCCTGCGCGCTGGCCCCCTTGATGCAGTAATAGAACTTGCATTTCGGTTCGGTGCCGCTTGGCCGGATCGCAATCCAGGATCCGTCAGCCAGATAGTATTTCAGCACGTTGCTTCTGGAGAAGCCTTCCAAAGCGGCGATCACGCCGTTTTCCTCACGGGTTGCTTCCTGATAGTCCTCGATCGCGACGACCGCAGTACCGCCGATCTGCGCCGGCTTGTCCTTGCGCAGCGTGTCCAGGATCTCCTTGATCCGCAGTGCGCCCTCCTGACCCTTTAATGTCAGCGAGGTCTGGCTCTCCTTGTAATAACCCAGTTCGGCATACAGACCGTTCAGCACGTCGACCAGCGTCTTGCCCTGAGCTTTATAGAAGCAAGCCGCTTCCGCTAACATCAGGCAAGCCTGCGGCGCGTCTTTATCGCGGACAAACGGTTTGATCAGGGAGCCATAGCTTTCCTCATACCCGAAGACGTAATTTTTCGCCTGCGTCTTTTCATACTTGGCAACCTTTTCACCGATGAACTTGAAGCCGGTCAGCGTCTTTTCCGTTTCCACACCGTACTTCGATGCAATTTTTTCACCCAGATCGCTGGTAACGATCGTATTGAACATCACCGGATTCTGCGGCATCTGCCCCTTGGCTTGAAGCTGGGAAAGGATGTATTCAATCAAAACGGAACCACTCTGGTTGCCGCTGAGCAGCACATACTCACCCTCGTGCAGCACGCCGACGCCCATCCGGTCGGCATCCGGGTCGCAGACCAGAATGATATCGGCCTTTTTTTCTTCAGCCAGCTTTAACGCCAGCTCGTAAGCGCCCTTTTCTTCCGGGTTCGGAGTCTTGGTGCAGGAGAAATCCGGATCCGGCGTGCACTGTTCCTCAACCGGCGTGAAATGATAACCGGCGCGGGTGAAGACTTCGCGGACCGGAATGTTGGCGGTGCCATGTTCCGGCGAGAAGACGATTTCCACCAGATCGCGGTTGACGTCCGGATTTAACTGAATCGAAAGCACATTTTCATAATAAGCTTCATCGACATCTTTGCCGATCATGTGGATCAGCTCCTGCTGCGCGGATGTGAGCTGCGGATCGATCGCCAATTCATCCTCGACGGCATTGACCTGATCGATAACCTGCTGGGCTAAATCCGGCACTAACTGACAGCCGGTTTCATCATACAGCTTATAACCGTTGTATTCCCTCGGATTGTGCGAAGCGGTGATCATGATGCCGCCAAAGCAGTTCAGATTCCGAACAGCGAAGGACAGCTCCGGTGTCGGCCGCAGTGTTTCAAAAACATAGCTGGTAATGCCATGGCTCGCTAAGACCGCCGCGGACTCCCGCGCGAACTCACTGGACATGTGGCGGTTGTCGTAACCGATCGCCACGCCCCGCCGCATCGCTTCCTCGCCGCAGCCGACGATGTAGCGGGCAAAGCCCTCGTTCGCCTTGCGGATCGTGTGGATGTTGATGCGGTTGGTGCCCGCGCCTAACAAGCCGCGCATGCCCGCCGTTCCAAATTCAATATTCGTATAGAACGCGTCCTGCTTTTCTTTCTCGCTCATGCCCGCCAGCTCTTTTTTCAGCTGCGGATCGATATGCGGATGATTCAGCCACCGCTGATACAATTCTTCGATCATAGTTTTTCCTCCCTTGATGATCAATTTCGACAATGTTTGCGCTTACATAGCCCTTGGAAAAAAAAGAAGATGCCGCGCATCTTCTTATTCAATCCAACTTATGCAATTACTTTCTGTGCACGCAGAACTTCTTCGATTGTTGTGATTGCGACTTCTTCGTCTTCGCCTTCACAGGTTACCGTCACTTCGGACTGTGTCGGAATGCCCAGGGACATAACACCCATGATGGATTTCATGTTGACGGAACGTCCTTTATAAGCAACCTTCACTTCGCTCTTAAACTTGCTGGCAGCGTTGACAGCGACCGTTGCTGGACGTGCATGTAAGCCAACTGGATCAATAACCAATACAGAAATCTGTTTCATTTTGTTTTTTACCTCCTGCTCTACCTGAATTCATTTTAACTCATTTTTGAACGTGTTACAAGAAGAAAGTGAAGAAACGATAGGGCTTTCAGTCACCGCTTTCATTTGTGATAGGGTTCGTGATTTAAAATCCTGAAACTTCGATAAATTTGTTCAAGAACCAACAAACGGCACAGCTGATGAGGAAACGTCAGATCAGACATCTTCCAGCGCAGATCAGCCCGGGCAATCACTTCCGGACTGACGCCCAGCGAGCCGCCGATGACAAAGGCGATCTGACTGCCTTGATAACTGAAAATCTGCTGGAGCTGATCCGCCAGCTGCTCCGAGCTGTACGACTTGCCTTTTAAATCCAGCAGAACCACGGTTTCATCCTTCTTCAGCTTCGCCAGAATCCGCTCGCCTTCCTTCTGCTTCACCTGCTCGTTTTGTGCCGGCGAATTGGATTGCGGCGCCGCGATATCGTCGACTTCAACAATCTCCGTCTTACAATACGGCTGCAGACGCTTGAGGTATTCCTGGATGCACTGCTGCATTGGTTTTTCCTTGATGCGTCCGACGGCAATCACCCGGATCATTCAATCGTCACGCTCAGCTTCACTTCCTGATTGTTGCGCAGGACGACCAGCTCGGCCGGATCGCCGATCGTTTTGCCGTAAAGCAGCTTGCGGAAAGTCTTATAGCTGTCCACCGGCGATCCGTCAAAACGGATCAAGATGTCGTTGACATGGACGCCTGCTTTTTCAGCCGGACATTCCTCGGCGACCTTGGTCACCAACAGGCCTTCAGTCTGATCCAGACTGATGCCCATATAGCTTTTCTGATAACTGGTCAAAGCACCGACGTCCTTGCCGCTGATGCCGACAAACGGCCGGTTGACCTTGCCGCTGGCCTTCAGCTGTTCCACAATCGTCGTGACCTCGTTGATCGGAATCGCGAAGCTGATGCCTTCAGTGGAATTTCCCTGCAGCTTCATCGTCGTAATGCCGATCAGTTCGCCGTTCATATTGATTAACGGACCGCCGCTGTTGCCGGCGTTGATGGCCGCGTCGGTCTGCAGCACCAGCATATCCCAGTCGTCCGTTCCGTCTTTATCCACATCCATGGAAATCGTGCGGTCTTTGGAGGAAATCACGCCGACCGTCACGCTGCCGTCGGCTTCCGCTCCCATCGAATGGCCGATCGCCATGACCCATTCGCCTTTTTTGCACAGTGACGAATCGCCCAGATCAAACGCTTCAGCCCGGAAATCCGGGATCACCTTCAACAACGCCAGATCGGTATAGAGATCCGCTCCGACTAGCTCCGCCGGCAGTTGTTCGCCGTTGGCAAACGATACGTGGATCGGTCCTCCTGAAGCAATGACATGCTGATTGGTAATGATATAGACAGCCTCGGCAGTCGTGCTGTAAATCGTACCGCTGCCGCTGGCAATCAGATCTTCGCCAGTTTCATCCAGTACCGACACGCCGGTCACCTTCGCCTCACTGCGTTCGACGATCTTGGTGATATCCGAGGTGACGACCGAAACCGGACGCGTCGACTGCTGCGGATCCTGCGTCGGCTGTTCTTGCGCTTTCTCTTTTTTTACCTGCCACAGCTCAACGGTCAGAACTAAGTTCCAGCACGCCAACAGGGCGGTAAGCAGAATCAAGCCTTTCTTCATATCGGCATCCTCCCATGAGTATTTCATACTGGCCCGCGGCTTTCAGCACCAGATCCTTTCGGCAGGCGCATTGTTTCAAAGCATCGGCGCTGACCTGCCAGGCCAGCTGCGGTTGGTTCGCTTCTTCGCTGAGATGGGCTAAGAAGATCGAACGGGTCCGCGGCGTCACTAAGCGTGTCAGCAAATGGGCACAGTCCTCGTTGCACAGATGGCCGCTGTCGGAAAGAATCCGCATTTTGATCGGATACGGACGCCGGGTCTGCATCAACATTCCCACATCGTGATTGCTTTCCATCACGTAATAGTCCGCATCGGCGATCAACGGCACGCATTCCTCCCGGACATATCCGGTATCGGTAATGTAAACCAGCTTTTCCTGCGCCGTTTCCAGCACGAAGCCGACAGTATTTTCAGCATCGTGGGACAACGGCAGCGGCGTCACTCTGAGATCGCCCACCTGAAATGGCGTGTAGGGCTTGATCCAGTGCTGATCCGCGCGGTTTTCCAGACCGAAGGCCGCATAGGCTTCAACGCCGGAAAACATCTTGAGCTGGCTTGTATGGTCGCGGTGACCATGGGTGACCAACAGTGCCTCTGTGTTCAGATAGTCTACACCGATCATGTGAAAACTGCGTGTTAAATAAGTCTTGGTCGTGCCGCAGTCGATCACGATCTGCGTGGCGGCGGTTTTTAACACAAAGCAGTTGCCTTTGGAACCGCTCGCCAACAGGTAAAATTCCATCGAGCCTAACATGGCAGCCACCCGTTGCATGGGTTCTGACGCACGCCGTTTTTCATGATGAAGAAATGAACGTGCGGCCCGGTGGCCCGCCCGGTCATGCCGATCTGACCGATGATCTCGCCCTTTTCGACGTTCTGCCCGACCTTGAAGAAGGCTGGCCGGTTCATATGGCCGTAATAGGTCTTATAGCCATTGTTGTGGTCGATGATCTGATAGTAGCCGTTAATTGAAGTGTATCCGGTTTCCGCGATCGTGCCGCGGTCGGCGGCATACAGATTGCCGTAGCGGTTATAGGAATTCTTGATGTCGATCGCCTGATGACCGCTGTAACAGCCCCAGCGGCAGGTAATTGACGGATTGTCGACCGGCCAGCGGAACGTGCCGGTGCCGTAGCCTGGAATGACCTTTGTGCCGACGCGCGTTTCTTCGCGGACCGGCTGGCGGGTGATAATCGAGGACACTAAAGTACCGCCGGTATTCTCCCCGTTAATCCAGACTTCCTCGTAGAACGCATTGCGCGAACCATTCTGCGCGTGCACGTCGGTGACGGAGGAGCCTTCCTTCATATTCGGATCTTCCTTATAAATCGGATCCTCCGGATAAACTTCTTCTTTGGCGACGCGCTCTTTCGTAACTCTCACGGTGATCGGAGACTGGAAATTGGTGACGTTGAGCACCATCCCCGGCTGAATCAGCTGATCGACATTGTCCAGCTGATCGCTGTTGATCGACACGACCTGCTGAGCGGACAACCCGTTCTTCGTGCCGACACCGTCGATCATATCGCCTTCCACAACCGTGTAATATTTCATTTCCAGATTCGGATCGGCGCCATAGCTTAAATAATGCAGAATTTCCTGCTTGTCCTTTAAAATATTGGAAGACGAAGCGCGGCCGCTGGTCACCGTCATTTTCTCAAGCACGTCGATGCTGACCTCGCGGGTGCCGTAGGTCTTCAGTTCCGGCGTGAATTGTCCCATCCGCACTGTATCCAGCGTCTCTTTGGACACGAAATTCAACAGGTATTGATCGCGGGCGTCATAGAAATCCTGGAGATTTTTAACGTAAATCGTCGCGTACACATCGTTTTCATCCGAAAAATCAATCCGGTTGGTTTCGACGGAAAACAGATCGTTTTCCTTTAAGTACGCGCAGATAGCCTCGTCGATATTCTCATACCGGGTATAGCTCAGCTCGTCGGTCACGATCAGATCTTCTCCCAGCTCCAAACGGGTATTGGGAAAATCATCTTCATAGACGCTGTGATAGACCTCGTCTAACAGCGCTTCAACTTTCGCGTAATCGTTGACGACGCCGACCAGTTTCCCGGCGTTATAGATTTTTTTCACCGCCCGCGGCTGAGCGGAAAGACTTACAACCTGCTGGGGAAGCAGACTTTCTTCCACCTTTCCCTGCGCCGTGACAACCTGATTCGCCCGGGAGAGGGATGACCACAGTCCGGCAATCAGCGCGCTCAAGATCAGCGCGGCGGCAATCGGTATCCATTTTTTCATTCAATCCTCCCTTTCGGGGTCGTTACCCATTCTGATTCTCATAGTTGTAAAAGGCGTTGATGTTGCGTTCAAATGCCAGCTCGATCTGACGGGTCGGACCGTTACGATGCTTGGCGATGTTGATTTCGGTTTTTTCTGTGCCTTCCTCGCTCTTTTCCCGCTGATAGTATTCGTCGCGGTATAAGAACATAACGATGTCGGCATCCTGTTCCAGGGCTCCGGATTCACGCAGGTCGGACAGCATCGGCCGCTTGTCCTCACGTTTTTCAACAGACCGGGACAGCTGCGACAAAGCGATGACCGGCACCTGCAGCTCACGCGCCAACCCTTTCAAGCCGCGGGAAATCTCAGAAACTTCCTGCTGCCGGTTGTCCGGGTTGCGGCCGCTGCCGGTAATCAGCTGAATGTAGTCGATCAGGATGACGGCCAGACCGTGTTCGGCCTGAAGCTTGCGGCATTTGGAATGAATCTCGGAAACCCGCACGTTCGGGGAATCGTCGATAAAGATCTTCGTCGCCTTCAGATCCGCGGCCGCTTCATTGAGCTGATTCCATTCGTTGTTATTGAGAAAACCGGTGCGCAGCTGGCCGCCCGGAACCCGGCTTTTAGCAGAAAGCATACGGGAGATCAGCTGCTCGGCAGGCATTTCCAGAGAAAAGATCGCTGCGGCCTGATGGTTGAGCTGCGCGATCTGCATTGCGACGTTTAACGCGAAAGCAGTCTTGCCCATCGAAGGTCGGGCCGCCAGGATGATCAGGTCGCCGCGCTGGAAACCGTTGGTCGTGTTGTCCAGATCCCGGTACCCCGTCGCAACGCCGGTCACGCCGGATTTCTGTGCGCTCATTTTATGGATATTTTCAATCACTTCATTTACGACTTCATTGCTGGATTTAAAATCGGTCGTCTTGCGGCGGCGCGTCACGTCGAGGATCTGCTTTTCCGCCATGTCCATCATCGATTCCATGTCGCCGGCATTCTGCATCCCTTCCTCGGCGATATTCTGCGCGGTTTCAATCAAATTGCGCAGTAACGCTTTGGACTGGATCAGTTCGATATAGTATTTCGTACTGGCAGAGGTTACGGAACTGTCCGCCAGCTGCATGATGTATTCCAGACCGCCGACCGAAGCCAACAGACCTTGATCGGTCAGAAGGCTGGCTACCGATACGGCGTCCACCGGTTTGCCTTCACCGTTGAGTGTTTCCACGGCGGCGTAGATTTTGCGGTGCGCTTCTAAAAAGAATTCTTCGCTGCGCAGTCCTTCTTCAGACGCGATGCGGACGCTGTTGGGATAGATGAAGAGCGAACCCAACAACGACTGTTCGGCGTCAATACTGCTGGGCATCTGCCGCATACGCGATTACTCTTTTCCTGTAACCTGGACGCGGATTGTCCCGATCACGTCCTTATACAGTTCAATCCTGACATTGGTGACACCGAGGCTCTGGATCGGCGCAGTATCGAGAATCTTGCGTTTGTCGATATGAATGACGTGTTTGCGCTCTAATTCCTGGGCGATCTGCTTCGTCGATACAGAGCCGAAGACACGGCCTTCCTTGCCGCTCTTAACCGAGAACTGAAGCATGATCTTTTCCAGCTTCGCCGCCGTTTCGCGCGCCTGAGCTTCCATTTCCTTTTCGTTCAACTTCGCCTGAACCTTCTGCTCGTCCAGAATTTCCAGACTCTTGGCTGTAGCCTGAACGGCCAGCCGGTTGCGGATCAAAAAGTTGCGGGCGTAGCCGTCGGCAACCTCCACGATCGCGCCTTTCTTGCCTACCTTGCTGACATCGCTTAATAAAATGACTTTCATCGTTTATTCCTCCTTCATTACTTCGTCCAGCGTGGCGATCAACTCGGTTCGTAAATCTTCCACGCTCGTATTTTCCCGCTGCAGCGCGGCGGCGCTCAAATGCCCTCCGCCGTGCATCCGTTCCATAATCACCTGCACGTTGACATGGCCGCGGCTGCGCGCGCTGATCGCCGTCTGGGAATCGCTGATCTTGGCGATGACAAAAGCGGCTTCCACGCCTTTGATCATCAAAATCGTATCGGCAACCTGCGACAGCATCGCCCGGGAAAGAATCTCATTGTCCGTCACTGCGGAAATGACAATACCATTATCTCTTTTTTCACAGAATTTTAAAACCTTTGTTTTCGTTTCAAATTCAGAATATTCATCCTTTAATAAATTATCGGCTTCCTGCGGATCCGCGCCCCAGCGGCGGATCATCGCCGCGGCTTCAAACGTACGGGTGCCGGTGCGGACCTTAAAGCGGTTGGTGTCGATCATCATCCCTGTCAGCATAATCGTTGCTTCCTCGCTGATAAAGTCGACTTTTCCCGTCTGATACGGCACAAATTCCGAGATCAATTCGCAAGCGCTGGACGCGCTCGGTTCGATGTAGACAAGGATCGGATTGATATCCAGATCGGTACGGCGGCGGTGATGATCGAAAATCGCGATCTTTTTGGCTTTTTCCAATACCTGCGCGCCATTGGACTGACTTGGATGATGGTGATCGGCCATGATGACCAGCGTCCCGTCCCGCAGCTGGTTCAGCGCTTCGTTTTCCGTAACAAATTTATGCCGCGGCTCCAATTCCTTCTTATACAGATTCATCGCCCCGCTGAGCTTTTCCTCCATCCCGCCGGACTTGGAAATGATGCAGCACGGCTTGTCATATGCCTGGACGATCCGGCTTAAACACATCAGCGAACCGAGGCAGTCGAAATCGGCCTCTTTATGGCCTAATAAAATAACGTTCGTACTTTTCTTGATCAGATCGCGGAGCGTATGCGCCATGATCCGCACGCGCACACGGCTGCGCTTTTCCTGTGCTTCGCTGCTGCCGCCGAAATACTTGACGTCCTCGCCCTGACGGCGGATCGCCACCTGGTCGCCGCCCCGGCTCTGCGCCAGTTCCAGCAGCTGGTTGACCATTTCATCCAGCTGCGCCACATCGCTGCTTCCGCGGGCAAAGCCCATCGACAGGGTGATCGCCACGTCGAGCTGCTGGGACGCTTTGCGGGTCTGGGCAAGAATACTGAAACGTTCATCCACGATCTGCTTGAAAATCCGTTCGTTTAAAACGACGAGGAACCGGTCGGACTTTAACCGCCGCAGAAGCATGCCGTGATTCTTCGCCCATTCAACGACCGGCTGGCGGATATTGTTGTTGATCATCGCAATTTCCTGTTCTTCTTCATACTGCGTGGATTCTTCATAGTTATCGAGATGAATCAGACCGACGACGACCTGTTCTTCCTGATACGCTTTCTCCAGCTGCTGCTGTTCGGTGACATCCTGGAAAAACAAAATCCGGGCGTCTTCCTTGCGCGCGATTTCATACGTCCGGTCGTCGATCTGAACCTGGACGTTTTCCACATCCCCCTGAATCAGATCGTTGACCTCCGGCAGCCACATCGTCAGTTTTTTGGAAATGCGGTTGATGCCGCGCTCAGCGAACAATTCGCTCATCCAGGTGATCGTGTAGTTTTCGTCATAAGTCAAAATCCCGATCTGGCCAAACTGGAAAGCATCCTTGGCTTCGCTGCCCAGAATCCGGGAAACGCCGAACATCCGGTTCTGGCTGTCCTCTTGAAAATACTGCACAAGAAAATACACCGTCAGCGTATTGATGATGAAGTACAAAGCGGCGAGCTTGATATCCAGATCGAACAGGAAGTGCAGGCTGACTAAGCCTAACAATTCGACGACGATCAGGATCAGCAGCAAGGTTTTGAGCTTTCCGATTTTTTCAGACACAAAGTTACCTCCCTAAGATTTTCTCCCGCATATCGGTCGTGACATACAGGAAGCCGACAATCGCCAGCAGCGGCAGCATGATCGGCAGCATCAAGAACGTGATGAGAATGACGAACAGCGCCACGTTTTTATGGTAGCGGACCGCCCCGTAGACCAGGCAGCAGATATACCCGAAAAAGACCAGCACCAGCGCGCCCAGTACCCCGCCGATCAGAATCAGCTCCGTCGCCCAGGACGGCAGCGTTGCCAGCCGGCTGGTAAAATTGCTGGCGATAAACAGAAGAAAGCAGACGTAGGCCAGCGCCTTCGGAATCATGATCTCGCTTAACGGCTTCGGCGGCGCGACTTTGATCTTCATCCGCTTCAGCATGAAATTCGAAAGCAGATGGACGATGATGCCTTCCATCACGCCGGTCAGCACCGCGGAGAGGACGAAGATCATTTTAAGAAATCCCGTGATATCCAGGCTGGCCGGCAGCTGCACGTTGAAATTTTCCGACATCTGCGTCATCATTTTGCCCATTTCGGAAATTTCCATAGCTATATCATAACCGAAAAAGGACGCAAATAAAACCGTTGTGATTAAATTTGAAAGAATGGTAAAGATCATCGTCGTCAGCATCAGGCGCAGATTATTCCATCCGCTTTTCACGCCCTGGCCGTACACTACGCCGCAAACGCAGGCCGTAATGACGTAAAACCAGGTTTGCGGTCCGGCGATAATAAATGAAAGAAAAATAACGGAAACAAACGGAACCAGCGCGCTTTTCCATCCGTATTTCACCGCGTACATCACCATCGGCAGCGGTACCAGCCATGCGGCGTACAAATCCAAAAGCCCGGCCAGCTGCCGGTTTATAAACAGAAACAAGCCGATCAGGGCGACCATCATCGCGCCGTCGGTTATTTTTCTTACACTATTATTCATGTTGTCCCTCCTGTGAATGGCAAAAACCTCCACCAGATCACTGATGGAGGCTTTTTCATAACTTAGTCGTTAACGTAAGGCAGCAAAGCCATCTGGCGTGCGCGTTTAATCGCAGTCGCCAGCATGCGCTGATACTTCGCGCGCGTGCCGGTAACCCGCCGTGGAATGATCTTGCCGTTGGCAGAAACAAACCGCTTCAGCAGTTCAACGTCTTTATAGTCGATCGAAGTGATATTGTTCTTTGTGAAATAGCAAACCTTTTTGCGTCCCATACGCTGTTTTTTGAATGCCATAGTCGATCTCCTTTCAATTAAAATGGTAAGTCATCGCTGGAAATATCCAGTGTCGGGCCAGCGCTGAAATCATCGAATCCATCGTTCGCCGCAGCGTCCCCGAACGGGTTCGCCTGAGCATAGCCAGCATTCTGCGGCTGATAGCCCATCGTTGCAGAACGATTTTCAGAAGCCGATTTCGATTCCAGCAGCTGTACGCTGTCACAGACAACTTCTGTGACGTACACTTTCTGACCGGAAGCGTTGTCATAGTTCCGTGTCTGAATCCGTCCGTCAACGCCGACCAGCGCCCCTTTGTGCGCATACTGGCCGAGGAAATCCGCAGATTGCCGCCAGGCCACGCAGCTGATGAAATCAGTCTGCCGGTCCTGCCCGTTGCCGCCGGAGAACCGACGGTCGCAGGCGACGGTGAAGGTTGCGACAGAAAGTCCGCTCTGGGTCTTTCTCAGCATTGGATCGCGGGTTAAACGCCCGACTAAAATGACACGATTGATCATGACAGCTCCTCCTTCAGTTCTTTATCGCTTATTTTTCGTCCTGTTTGATGATCATGTAACGGACAATGTTCGCATTGATGCGGGACAGACGATCAAATTCTTTAACCGTTGCATTGTCAGCTTCAAAAGTTACAACCATGTAGTAACCTTTGGTCATGTCTTCGATACGATACGCAAACTCTTTGACTCCCCAGTCATCTACCTTCAGGATTTTTCCTCCGTTGTCGGTGATGATAGCGTGCAGTCCGTCGATAACCTGCTGACGAGCTGCATCATCCAGGGATGCGTTTACGATGTACATGACTTCATACTTTTTCATGTAGCACACCTCCTTATGGTCTATTGGCTTATCGCTTGGCGGATAAGCAAGGAGTAAATATTTTTTATATCTACCCGTTTATCTAGTATAGCAAACTCCCCAGCAAAAGTAAACATGTTTTTAATTGCATAATGTATCCGTGCATTGTAAAACGAAACTGGAATTAAGGATCATCGGAACAGGGCATGCCTTGTCCAATGATTGCGGCTCTTTTTTCCATTTAGGAATTAAAAAAAGTCCATAGATGTCGTATTATTTTAGCGGCCAAACCATATAAGAAGACATTCTATGAACCTTATTACATAAAGTTGCGAATAAACACCTGACTCTCCCGCCAGCCAGGTGTTTACCCATTCTTCATTCTTATTGAAGGTCTCTACCAGCCATATCGGTCACTGTTCCAGTTCCTTATCTGCACCGGCTGCGGCTCAGGCAGAACCAGCTGATGATCCGGAATATCATGATCAATTATCAATCCCGGTCCCAGGGCACACTGATAGCCGACTTTAACCCCTGGATAGAAGATATTCCCAACCCCGGTTCGACTCTGATCGCCAATGAAAATCCCGTTGGTCAGCGAAGTTACATAACGTTTGCCAAGAACTGTATTAGAAACCATCTGGTCATCAAAACGCAGGATTGCCATCTGCACACCCGCTGCAATATCTACGTAGCTTCCGACAACTCCATAGACTTCACAGTTATGCACAGCAGCGACATAGTCAAACAGCACACCGCTGATCTCTGCAGTAAAGCCAACCTTGACATAATTACCGAGTACCGTATTATCTGAAAGTTTGGCATAATGAAGTACCTGGCTCCCATCGCCGATCACACAATTTTTTCCAATAATACATCCGCTTCCAATACGAACATCATTTCCAATCCGGCAAGCTCCTTCTATGATCACTCCAGCTTCGATCACGCTGCGTTCTCCAATTTGAAGATTTCCGCCAATTATAGCCTTCTCACTGATTTCTGCGGAGGCAGCACGCTGGTCCTGCTGCCCCTGAACGATTTTCTGACAATACTGAATATTTGACTTCAATAT
>NZ_GG657552.1:118767-129126 GCF_000157995.1 Holdemania filiformis DSM 12042 | reverse complement strand
ATACTGAATATTTGACTTCAATATATCCCAAGGAAAGTTCAGATCTGTATAGTAGTCACAGACAAAAACTGGATGCAGATCAATCTGATGCTCAAGCGCATTCTGCAGCAGTTCCTCCAAATAGAAAGAAGAATCCGGCATTCCGCCGCAAGGAAGTTTATGAAAACCATATTGTGTCGTATGAAGATACCGCAGTACCGAATTATCTATGATCGCCACGCCGCAACTTTGCGCATTAACATAGTGAGCGCGCGGATGTCCATAAAGCGATACAACTTTATCTTGAACGTCGGCACATATACATTCAGTACTTCGAAAATCTTCAATTTGATTCAATAATATGCTATTTCCTTTCTCTTCATACGAAGAAAGAAGTCGTTTTAAATCGAGTACGGAAAGAAATCCATCACCATTCGCTAATAACACAGGTTGTTCAGAACAAAGATTTTCCAAGGCTTCCCATATTTGCCGATTCTCTGCACTGACGATTCTGGAAAATGGAAATTCCTCAGTTAATCCCCTGAACTGCCGGGCTTCTACCGGATCGCAAATCAATATGGTTTCTTCTATCCTCATTTCCTGTAACGCAATTAACCAATGTTTCAGGAGGGGAATGTTTCCGATCGGCAGCAGACACTTCGGTCGATAAGTTGAAAACGGAAACATCCGCCTACCTTTACCTCCGCAAAATAATACCGCTTTCATTCTTACTTCCAATACCCATAATACTTGTCAAATAATTCATCATTGTAGGCATCCGCGCCATCGACATTAGAACTACGCAGCACTGGTGGCTGAATTCCTTGCTTTACCAACAAATCGACAGTATCGACAATGATCGCCTGAGCAATTGCGGTTCCAATACTGTCTGAGGTGGGTCCCAGAGGTACGTTGAAATTTTCAACATAATAAGCTGCGTCACCTTTTTCAGCGCAATTATCGATTACAACATCGGCAATTTCATACATCTTTTTTCCAGAAGGATCGCGGGATTCTGTATCTTGGCTATGTTTCATGGATGTCAAAGCAATGACCTTAGCGCCCTTTGCTTTGGCAGCCAAACACATTTCCACCGGCACAGGATTTCTTCCGGAATTAGAAATAACCATCAGGGTGTCCTTTTCATCCAGCTTATACAAATTAAGCAGCGATGAAGCATATCCCGGAATCCGCTCCAAATAAGTACTCTTATTGGGCATTTCATGAAGCATCAGTTCTGGCGCCAAAATAGCCTTAACCCAAGCCAGGCCGCCGGCACGAATATAAATTTCTTCCGCCACCATGTGGGAATGGCCGGAGCCGAAAACGTAGAAACGCCCGCCCTGTTTGCAGGAATTGGCAACACAGACCGCAGCCGCTTCTATATTCGTCGTTTCATGATCGATGACTTCCTGAAGTTTTTCCTGAACAAACTTTAAATATTTTTTAGTTTCCATCATTGTAATCCATCCTTCTTTTATATTTGTTTTTCTCCATTTTATCTATTGGAAAGTATGAAAACAGATTTCTTTCGCTTTCCAACAGTGTAAACCTGCAGGACTAAGTGTTAATTACCAAGATATGAATCTATATTCTTTAGTCTTGATTCTTCATTGGAAACTTCACGCTTAGCCCGCAGTCCCTGCATTGCAAAGCCGGGTATCCGCAGCCTCTTCCATATAAAACTTTTTCATTTTTCCTATATTTACAATGACTGCTGGATGCGGCTTTCCCGTTTCCGCTCAATTCATAAAATCATCCAGTTCACCTTCATCCTTCAGCTGTTCCTGAAACCGCAGCGTGCTGTTAAGAATGTTTGTTTTCCCCACGTCCAGAAGATGACGGGCAAGTTCTGGCAGAGCATATTCATGGCGGCAGTTGAGCGCTTCCAATAACATTGGCAGGTTCATTCCGCTCAGAACCAGGACGTCGGGTTGATTCATTGTTCCCAACAGAGATTGGTTACATGGCGTTCCACCTTCGAGATCTGTCATGATCAAAGTCTGTGAACCTGTTCTCTGGATTATTGACTGCAGATTTTTCTGGAAAGTTGATGTGGACTGATCAGGTGACAGGCTCAGGGAATATAGTCCCTGAGCTTGTCCATATAAAAGTTGACTTGCTTCGATCAGTGCCAATCCGAGCTGACCATGACTGACAAGGATCAACTGAATCATGCCGTAAGTCCCATCTCTTTCAGCATTGTCAATGACTCTGAAATCAGAATCGCCTGCGCGTTTTCTCCCAAATAGGAAACCCCAACTTCATAACCGTGAGTGCTGTAGCCTTCTTTAGATAAAATATAGCCAACATAGTCATTGGCATAACCACACACAATGACGGCGGGTTTAATTTTAATCGCTTCCGCAATCTCGCTGAAAGCCTCGCCAGGTAAGGTTATCCATTGAAACAAACCAGTATCTATGACTTGAATCATAGTTTCAATTTCTTTTAAATCACCGATATTCTTTTTGATCATCAGATTGCGTTCATAACCCTGTAATGATACATAAGCTTTGCGAATCTGTGCCTGATCGGCATTTTCATTTTTCAGTTGGTTCAACAAAGCCTTTCCCTCAGTAATTTCCCGTTCACAAAGATCATCATTTTTGAACGTTTTGACAGGCAGTTTCACTTTTCGAAGAGAGGTCTGAAGGTGTAGCGTTTCCTGCATTGTCATCGTGCTCAGCAGCTTCAGCACTTCTCCGCTCAGACCCATCGCCAACCGTTCCATTTCCTCCACACTGGATTCCCGGCGAGTGAATCGGGTACTAATATTTCCTGCTGCGCCTTGAGAATAAGCAATGACGGCATCTGGAATAACTGCGGATAATTGGCGGCGCATCGCTCCCGGAAAATCTGCTGATATTGTGTAACTGGTATAGGTAAGAACGGTTGGGTGGCAAGCAAAATTAACAATTAAACCACGGCACTTTCCTTCTAAAGAGTCAATTTTAACCACATTGACCGAATCGTCCATATAGCATTCCGGTTCATTCCGATTATTTCCAAGCGTCTGAAGACTTCCTACAGCAAAACCAATTTTAGCTGGATTCAAATCAGCTTCTGCTTGCAGAATCCCTTGTACTAAGGATTCAATTAGAAATGAATAATAGGCTTTTTCCTCAGGCTTGGGTAACCTTTTTGCATCTAAGTAGTTGCGTCCTTCAAGCGCACATGCGCTAGGACCTGAATGGGTATGAGTAGCCTGAATCAGGATTGCTTCTGCAGAAAGCTTCGATTTTCCGCTGAGCTGCTCTATAACCTTATCCCGGACATGACCGTCAATATTGATCAAATCACAAGTAACAAAGGCTGCCCGCTGACCAACTTCATCCTCAAATACATAACAAGTTGCATAAAGTAGATCATGAATTGATTCCGCTCCATGATCCCTTTCTCGGAAGCCAGCCATAGACATACCTAGAGCTGGTGTGATGTTCATTCTGGAAATTCCTACACGCATATTTTCATCCTTCCTTTATTACAAATCATCTTCACCGACTAATCTTTACAGTTAGAACAAGCCGATCACAGCGCCGATTATGGAAATTACGATTAACAAAAGCAATAATTTTGTCGCAGACTGACCTTTTTTCATTCCCATATAAATACCTAAAGTAACCAACAATGGGATTAAATTCGGCATCACGCCATCAAAAATCCCCTGCAAGGTCATGGCTTGCGTTCCTTCGCCAACAACATAGTCCAGCGGAACTTTGACCATGGTCGCACTCATTACGCCTAAAACCATTAAGCCGATAATTGTTGTCGCTTCCGTTAGTCTTTGCATAACAGCAGATCCTGAAAGCTTCTCAACAAAGTTTATTCCCATCCGGTAGCTTTGGAAAAGACCAATATAGCGGGTTCCAATTGTAAATACATTATAGATAATCAGGAAAACAATCGGTCCGAGTATGCTTCCGCCTGTTGCCAAGCTAATACCGATGCCGGCACAGATCGGGAAAATCGTGAACCAGAACAGGGAATCACCAATACCAGCGAAAGGTCCCATCATTGAAACCTTAACTGAGCTAATCGAACTGGGATCAATATCATGATACAGAGCCAGGCGTTCTTCCATGGCAAGGGTAGTCCCAAAAATCGGATAAGCCATATAAGGCTGAGTGTTAAAGAATTCCAGATTCCGCTCTACGGCTTTTCTCAAGCCTTCTTGATCGTCATTATATAATTTCTTTAATGCCGGCAAGATTGTGTAGCAATAGCCCAATGCCTGCATACGTTCATAATTCCAAGATAATTGCAGCAACATTCCGCGGAACAAGACCTTATTCAGATCTTTTTTGGTCAGGCTTAATTTTTCTGTATTTGTCATTTTCTTTCTCCTACTCGCTCATCAAAGCATCAAGATCATCTTTCGATTCCGTATCATTTTCAGACTTTTTTTGAAAGTGATCATAAATTAAAGCGATACTGACAGCAACCATTGTTACACCCACAATCGAGAATCCGCCGAAGGTAGCTAGTGCAAAACCAATAAAGAAGAACGGAATCAAATGTTTAATATCCAACATCGTCAGCAACATTCCAAAACCAACGGCTGGCAGAATACCTCCAGAGACTTCCAGACCTCTGAGCACCTGAGCAGGAATCATTGCAATAAGCCCTTGAACTGCATCGATACCAAAATAGACGGCGGGGAACACTATGATGAAGGTCTTACAGATCATCACCAATAATCCTCCAAAATGACAAAGTTCCAGTTTTTTGTAGTTACCTTCTGCTGCCGCTTTATCTGCAGCATGAATAAAGAAGGTATTGATCGTTCTTCCAAAAATATCAACAGCCTGTGCTGCGACAGCAACTGGAATAGCTAAGGTCAGCGCTATTTCAGGACCTTCTCCGCTGACAATCGCAAACGTGGTCGCGATAATGGTGCCGATCAGCTGATTTGGAGGCACTGCCGCCCCCACCCCTGAAATTCCCATAAAAATCAACTGCAGCGTTACGCCGACTGTAACGCCGGTGGTAACGTCACCTAAGACCAAACCAATAATTGTAGCGGCTATTAATGGTCTTGAAAATCCGAATTGTCCATTCATTCCTTCAACAGCTAATACGCAGGCAACCAATGATACAAGCAATGCAGTAATCATTTTTTCTATTATCCTTTCTTCGGAAACCTTCGTTCCAAACTTTATTAATTATGATTTTCAGATCATGGAAAGAATATTGACAGGGGAATCGGTTTGGAGCATTCGATGTTCAATTTGAACACCTTGTTTTCCCATTTTTCGAATAACTTCGATCTCTTTATCATCCAGGAATACAGCTTTTGTAAACTGCCGGCTTCCTTCATGAAAGCGAATCCCCCCCAAATTCAGGAGCTGAATCGGAACCTGGTTTTCAATCAGGCGTAACGGAGTGTAAACATTGGCAAAGATCAACATTGTGCGGTAGGCATCAAGAATACCCTGTTTTGACTTTTCAATATACTTTTCAGTGGATAAGGCATAGAGCTTGATTCCCGCAGGAGCGGAGAGTTTTAAAACAGAAAGCTGTGTTTTATCGGTCGCTATTTTATCATCGACTATCACAATAACTTGTATATCATTGGATCGGACCCAACTTGTGATTACCTGGCCATGAATTAGCCTGTCATCCACACGAGTTAAGACCAAAGACATAAGAAGCCTCCTCTCATTCAACATCGGAGTGCGCGCCACATCCTTGTCACCATTATAACTTATATATACAAGTTGTCAATACATGTTATTTTAAACTTTTTTATTCTTTCTAAAATTTAATTCTTTTTCCTATTTACTCTCAAACAACGCTTATAATTTAATTTTTCAGCATTAAAATCACAGCCAACAACAGCGCCAGCTTGTTTATTGTGATCAAGCTCTTTCAGATAGATGTTTTCAGGAAAAAGAACTTCGATTAATGCTCGCTTATTCAATTCAAGTTCCCTGAATGGCGATACTCCAGGCCGCTATGCTACTGAACTTCTCTTCTCTGCGAAATCAACCGTAAAACTATACTTAACGCTCCAAAGTTAAAAATTGCGTAAAAAAAATCGATTCTCTACGCTTTAAGAATCGATTTCAAAAACACATTCAATAAACAATAAAAGATTTTTCATAAGGGTACTGATAGCTTCATTATTTTATGACCGCCGGATGTTCTTTACTTTTTAAATACAGTCTGAATTAACGTAAAATTATCAGTGCGGTAATAAGTTGTTCCGCAGTTAAACGGCGTTCCATTTTTTAAATAGGCAATAATGTACATTCTGATCAAAGGCTGACCAATTGGAACATTCAATGCGTCAGCGACTCGTTTCTCTGCCGCCACGGCGTCCAATTTTTGATCAGCATAACTAAATTCCAAACCATATTCATCTCGAATGTACTGATAGATCGAATTGGATACGACTTGTTCATTTAATTCCGGAATTAACGCTTTCGTAAAATATTCTTCTTCCAACGCAATAATTTCATTATCCGCACACCGTACACGATGAACACTCCAAACCGGAGCCCGTAATGGAATTTGAAGATTTTCCGCCAGTAAAGCATCAGCTTCCATCTCCGTAATAATCGTTTCCTTGGTAGAAGGCACACGATTTCTTTTCAAAACTTCCTCAGTAAATCCTATTCCACATTGGAACTCCATAAATTTCGGCTTTTCTCGGACATACGTTCCTTTTCCTTGCCTTCGAATCAATAAATTATCCACGATCAGCTCATCAATTGCTTTACGGACTGTCATTCTGGAGGTCTGAAGTTTAGCTGCTAAAACATTTTCTGATTCAATACTTTCTCCAGCATGATAAAATCCACTTTGAATCTGTGATAAAATATAATTTTTAATGATTTCATTTTTATTCATAGCTTCTCCTTATTTATAGAAAACAGCTTAAATTAAGTATAAACTAGGCTTTTTTAAAGTGCAAATTGTTTTTTAGAAAGGCTCTTGTGCGGGGCGTCAGCACTCAAAAATCTCACAATCGTAAGAATAGTCCGTAAGGCCTCAAGTACAACCCTGTTGATAATCCAGAACGATAAATTTGCGTCTAAAACATTCTGGATAAAACAATCGCTAAACGCGCAACTTCAAGATAAAGTTTAAAAAAATCCCATGTATTAAGTCATTTGATTTCTTTTATCAATATTTTTGGTTAATAAAGCCAGAAAATAATTCATGCCTGTTATAATACTAGAAAGGAGGATCTTCCTATGAAAACAGCCAGGCAAAAATGGATTGTTCTGTTCAGTTTATTTCTATTGACAGGCTGTCAGCATCAACCTGAGGAAATCGGTCTGACCGCCGTTTCTGCCGTTTATCAGAAGCAGCAGGCTGAAAATCAGAAAAATCCGGAATTCGCAGAACAAAACACAGAAGTCATTACCGATTTGGTTAACGAAGTGGTAAAGCTGCGCTTTCAACGCGCCGGCGAAGCGCTGGCTTCCCATTTAAGCGAAGCCTGCCGCGAACGGTTCATCGCCGCCAACCAGGCCGTCACCGGAACGGATTACGGTCTAGCCCGATTAGGCAAACTGGAAAGCTGCACGATCCTGACGATCAATGACAACACGGTTTTGGCTCAAATTAACGCTTCTTATGGGGACACGCCTGCGGCTTATACGCTTGTTCTAACACTGATCAGCGAAGATCAGACCTGGCTTGTCGATCAGATGCGCTGGATGGAGAACGATCAATCCCCGCGCAGTCCGGTGGAAAGCGCCGAGCAGCTTGTCAAAGCTTATCAGGAAGCGGTTCTTTCTCAGGATTACGCCCGGCTTGCTTCCCTTTATAATACAACGGCAGATCCCAATGGGCTCTTATTCTGGAGTACCGTCAGAATTTCCGACTGCGAAATCACGGCGCAGAAGATTCAGACAGGGCAGGCTTGCTTTCAGCTGCAATTCACCGTCGCGGGTCCCGGCATGTCCCAACTGAAAAAAGGAACCTCGACTGCCTGGCTGTGGTGCCGCCGTCAGCCGCAGCAGGACGGAGAATCAATTTCCGGCTGGATCATTGAAGGTTTGATGACAAAACAGCCGCCCACATCCTGGTGGCAATCTTAGAACGTCCCTCATGCCGCAAATCTCATCACTTGTTTTATCTGGATAACGTGGAGAAACCTATCCCGCAGCGTTATCCAAAGGATGAGGAATTTAAACTAAAGCTCTGAACTTCATCCATGAAATTCAGAGCTTTGCTTATTTTATAATTTAACAAGTTTCAAGGAACCGGCTGATTCGTTCCAGCGCACCCTTGATTTCCTCAATGCTGTAAGCATAAGAGATCCGCACGAACCCCTCGCCGCTGGCGCCGAAAGCGTTGCCCGGAACGACCGCAACCTTTTCTTTTTCCAACAGCTTCTCACAGAATTCTTCCGAGCTCATTCCGGTATGCTTGATCGACGGGAACACATAGAACGCACCCTGCGGCATTGGACATTGCAGTCCCATCCGGTTTAAACCGTTGACGATAAAGTTGCGCCGGCGTTCAAACGAATCCTTCATCATTTCAACGTCTCCGTCGCCCTTGGCCATCGCTTCAATACCGGCATACTGGCTGATGGTCGGCGCACACATGATCGCGTACTGATGAACCTTATTCATCGCGGCGATCAGATCCCGGTGCGCGGCGATATAACCTAACCGCCAGCCGGTCATTGAATACGCTTTGGAGAATCCGCTGATCAGAATCACCTGATCCTTGATCTCGCTGAACGAAGCGATCGAACAATGCTTGCCGCTATAGGTCAGCTCAGCGTAAATTTCATCCGTGACCACCGCAATCCCGGATTCCTGAATCAGCGGTACAATCTCGCTGAAGTCTTCCTTTGTCATGATGCCACCGGTAGGATTTCCCGGGAAATTCATTAAAATCGCTTTGGTCTTCGGGGACAGCGCCTGCTTAAGCTGTTCCTTTTTCAGTTTGAATTCATCTTCTTCTTTTAATTCCACAATCACCGGGATACCGCCGGCCAAACGAACGCATGGCTCATAGGCGACATAACCCGGAGACAGCACGATCACTTCGTCACCCGGATTCAATAATGAGCGGAAAGCGATATCGATCGCTTCGCTGCCGCCGACCGTAACCAGAATATCGCTGTTCCACGCATACTCCAGCTGGAATCTCCGTTTCAGATAACGGCAGATTTCCTTGCGCAATTCCGGCAGTCCGGCATTTGCGGAATAAAATGTCCGGCCCTTTTCAATCGCGTAGATCGCTTCCTCGCGGATATGCCACGGGGTATCAAAATCCGGTTCGCCGACGCCCAGCGAAATAACCCCTTCCATCGAGCTGGCCAGATCAAAAAACTTGCGGATGCCTGACGGCGGAATGGTTCCGATGACGTCGTTTAACAATGATTTAGGATTCATGGAGTCACCAACAGACGTTCCTGATCGTCTTCCTGCTGATCGATGATCACGCCTTCAACTTTATACTGTTTCAAAACGAAGTAAGTGGCCGTTCCCTTAACACCTTCAATCGGAGCCAGCTTCTGACCGACAAAATCGGCGACTTCGCGCATTGTCCGGCCCTTGACGATCACGATGAATTCGGACCGTCCGGAAATCAGATACATGTTGCTGACCTCCGGATAGCGGTAGATTTTTTCCGCGACTTTATCGTAACCGCAGTCGCGCTCCGGCGAAGCGTTGACTTCGATCAGCGCCATGACGTGATCCTGGTTTGTCTTATCCCAGTTGATAACGGTATGATATCCGCAGATGACCTTTTCCTCGGCCAGCTTCTTCATTCCCCCGTCCACCTGTTCCGGAGTTGAGTTTAAAATATCGGCAAGATCGGTTACGGATATCCGGGCATCCTGTTCGATCGCTTTTAATAATTGAATCTCCTGCATAAGTATTCCTCGCTTTCTATTTTCCTAATGACCTGATGTTTTCAGCCGTCAGGCCATCCAGGAAACGAGTTTCCGCATTCTCCGCATTCCCATTTCCTAACTTCCCCCGCTTTCCTAGTTAGCTTTTGCGCTGAAACCGCGCGTTCGCTTTCAGCTGTTGACTTTTTGCGGCAGTTCTTATTTTTCCAAACCGCCGGGATGCTGAATGATTATAGGATATCATAAAATCAGACGCCGCGGGCAATGTTTCTCTCTTTGTTTCAGAAAATCATGACATTTTTTTAGATCTTCATGAAAATTTTCAACAAAACAGGACCAGGTTGCCCTGATCCTCTCTTTTCCATCTTAATTTATAAGCAATTCGTTCTGTGATCCTCTTTATTGAATATCCTTGAGCTGACCTTCGTTCAGAACAACCCGATGATCGCTCAGCTCCGAGACGACGTTGGAGTGGGTCACGACGATAACCGTCTTCCCAAATTCCTCTGTCAGCATTCGGAAAATCTTGATGATCTCCTGTTCCGTCGCGG
>NZ_GG657552.1:116190-118530 GCF_000157995.1 Holdemania filiformis DSM 12042 | reverse complement strand
ACGATCCGCTTTCGACTTCACGATGCCGAATTTCTCCAGCAGCGCATACGCTACTTCCTTCTGGTTCTTCGGAATCGCGTTATCCGTTTCCGTCATTGCCAGCTCGATGTTTTCCAAGCCCGTCAGGTAGCTGATCAGGTTGTACTGCTGGAACACGATCCCGATCTTATTGCGGCGGTACTTGTACAGTCCGATCTTATCCAGATCGTCCCCTTCGTAGTAGATTTTGCCGCTTTCTTGCTTATCCAGTCCCGCAATGATCGACAACAAGGTCGTTTTACCGCTGCCGGACGGGCCGAGGATTGTGTAGAACTGCCCCTGCTCAAACTCATAGGACAGATCCTTCAGAATCTGACGCCGGAAGCCGCCGTCTTCATAGCCGTAGTTCAGATTTTCTAACTTTAATATCGTTGTCATTTTCTCTGTCCTCCTTAATTCTGATTCATTAAGATCTTCTTCGGATTAAACCGCATGATCATAAACGACGGAATCAGAATCGAAATGAAGACGACGCCGATGCCCAGAATGTAGATTTCCGCGATGATCATCGGACTGATCTGAACGTCGTATTCCGCTAACAAATCATCCTGACTGATCTCTGTGAAGTAATTCGTTTCTCCCCAGTAGATCGTTCCGTTGTTTTGATCGTCCAGCGAACCATACTGACTTTCCGTATCGACCTGATAATCCATAACCATCTTGCCGACCTGTTTGGCGACGAGTGAACCGCTGGCGACCGACAGGGTGAAGCCGATCAGCGCGACGATGATCAATTCGACAAAGAACTGCGCCACAATCTTCATCTTGGATACGCCCATCGACAACAGCACGCCGATCTCATATTCGCGGGTTTTCAACGTTAAGGCCGTAACGAGCGTGATGATGACGATGGCATTGATCGCGACGATCCAGACGATGATGTTGGAGAACAGCGATAACGTATCTAATGGCCGCGCCAGCTTCTTGAACGTCTCGTTATTCGCGTCGATCTTCATGAAATCTTTCAGATCGCTCTGATGATCCGCGACGAACTGATCGACATTCAGCGGATCGTCCAGCAGGAAGACCGCTTTGTTGACATAGGTGTAGCTTTCCGGCGTCGGCGTTTCGGAATCAACGTAATATTCCGGATTCTGGGCCTTGGAATATTCATACTGCTTAATGCCCATGTTGTAATAAGCGTTGCCATACGCCAAAGCCGGAGCCAGGATTGTATTGTCCGGTGAGTCATACCGGCTCATCCATTTGTATTCGTCAGAATTTTCATCGAGCTCATCGTTGTTGTGATAGATGCCGATGATTTCCAGATTCATGTGAATATCATCCTCCGTGATGCCGCTCTGTTCGTAATACCGCATATCATTCTTACTGACCAGATCGATGGTGATGACATCACCAACGCGCAGATTGTTGTGACTGGCCAGCTTATCAGTGATCAGGCAGACCATTTTACCTTCGTCGACTTCTTCCTGATTATAAAACCGTCCCTCGACAATTTCATACATCTTGTCTTCCAGCTCGATCATATTCGGAAAGTAGTTCGTCTGCAGCTTTAAATCCGGATCGATGTATTCAACGGTTGTTCCATCTTCATAGGTCATCGTTCCCCCGCCGTTATTTTCCCGATCGTTGTTCAGCGGTACCGTTTCAAACCCATTGGAATAAAGCATATTGGTGCTCAGGACGTTGACGGTTTTAACCCGCTCGTCGCTCATCAGGTTTTTGATATCATCCATCGTTACCGACGGATAGTTTTTATAAGCTTCCTGCTGAGCCTCCTCGTCCAGATCCTCTACATATTTACGAAATGCGTCATAGTCCACTTCATAAGAGACAACGGCGCGCATCTTCTGCCGGGTTTCAATCTTGGCCTGCTCCGCCGCGTTATTAATTCCCAATCCGATGATGACTAAATTGCCGATCAAAAAGAAGGTAACCGCCAACAAAATTGATTTTGACATGCGGCGCGTAACGTTTTTAATCGCACGAGTGAAAAAATTCATCTTTATTTCCCCTTTCCACCATGACGGAGACCGCCATGTTCTATTCTACAGCTTCATAGTACCATAGAAGTCTGAATTCTAAATATAGAATTCCTTTCAATTTTATTACAAGAAAAGACCGAAGTGCTTTTACTCCGGTCCTCAATCTCTTTCCCGGCTGCATTTAACCAGCCTTTACGGGATTATCCTTACATATCTTTCAGCTGGCCTTCGTTCAGGACAACGCGATGATCGCTCAGTTGGGAAACGACGTTGGAGTGGGTCACGACGATAACCGTCTTCCCGAATTCCTCCGTCAACATCCGGAAAATCTTAATGATCTCCTGTTCCGTCGCTG
>NZ_GG657552.1:96975-115875 GCF_000157995.1 Holdemania filiformis DSM 12042 | reverse complement strand
TCGGTCCGCTTTTGACTTCACGATGCCGAATTTCTCCAGCAGCGCATACGCTACTTCCTTCTGGTTCTTCGGAATCGCGTTATCCGTTTCCGTCATCGCCAGTTCGATGTTTTCCAATCCTGTCAGATAGCTGATCAGGTTGTACTGCTGGAACACAATTCCGATCTTATTGCGGCGGTACTTGTACAGTCCGATCTTATCCAGATCGTCCCCTTCGTAGTAGATTTTGCCGCTTTCCTGCTTATCCAGTCCTGCGATGATCGACAACAAGGTCGTTTTACCGCTGCCGGACGGGCCAAGGATTGTGTAGAACTGCCCCTGCTCAAACTCATAGGACAGATCCTTCAGAATCTGACGCCGGAAGCCGCCGTCTTCATAGCCGTAGTTCAGATTTTCTAACTTTAATATCGTTGTCATTTTCTCTGTCCTCCTTAGTTCTGATTCATTAAGATCTTCTTCGGATTAAACCGCATGATCATAAACGACGGAATCAGAATCGAAATGAAGACGACGCCGATGCCCAGAATGTAGATTTCCGCAATGATCATCGGACTGATCTGAACGTCGTATTCCGCTAACAAATCATCCTGGGTGATCTCGGTGAAATAATTCGTTTCGCCATAATAGAAGTTATTGTTGTTGTTATTTTCATCTGCGTATTTATTTTCCGTATCGACCTGGTAGTTCAGCACCATCTTGCCGACCTGCTTGGCCACCAACGAACCGCTGGCCACCGACAGGGTGAAGCCGATCAGCGCCACAATGACCAATTCGATAAAGAACTGCGCCACAATCTTCGCCTTGGATACGCCGATCGACAACAGCACGCCGATCTCATATTCCCGGGTTTTCAGCGTTAAGGCCGTAACGAGGGTGATGATAACGACGGCGTTGATCACAACGATCCAGACGATGATGTTGGAGAACAGCGACAGTGTATCCAACGGCCGCGCCAGCTTCTTAAAGGTTTCATTGTTGGCATTCAGAATGACGTAATCGCCGGTCTGATCCTGATAATCCTCAACGAACTGATCGACCTGCAGCGGATCTTCTAAAAGATAAACGGCCTTAGAAGCCCTGTCGTAGTCTTCCTTCGACATAATATCTTCTTCTTTATAATACTCCGGCATCGTCGTCATGTAATAACGGTACGATTTAACGTAGAAATCATAATATTTGTCGGAAGCCGTGGTCGCCGGCATCAACAGCGTGTTCTGCGGCGATTCATAGCGAGCCATCCATTTATATTCGTCGGAATTGGGATCCAGCTGCTCGTTGCTTTTATAGATACCGATAACCTCCAGGGACAGAAGCAGATCGTCCTCCGTAAGCTCAGAACCTTCCATCTCCGTAATCTGCGATGGATCAGTGATGTTGACGCTGATCGTATCGCCGACACGCAGATTGTTCAGTTCTGCCAATTCTTTCGGGATACAAACAACCGCGGCGGAATTGTCAATGTCTTCCTGCGTGTAGAAACGGCCTTCCAGCATCTCATAGGTGCCGTCCTGGAATTCGATCATATCCGGATACTGGTTAGTCTGCACGCGCAGATCCGCCGGCTTCCAGTTATAAGACATCATGGAAACCGCACCATCCACAGAAGCTTCCGCGTTTTCCTGCTGATTGTAGTTCTTGTCAAAATCATTATTCAGCGGAACCGATTCAAAATCCTTGGCATACATCTGCTGCGTGGAAATGAAGTTGACCGCCTTCACCCGGCTGTCCGCTTTTAACTTTTCAACCTTATCCAGTGTGAGCCGCGGCGAATTTTTATAAAACGCTTCGCGTTCATCGTCATCGGTAATCTTATCCGCGTCATTGTAATAGGTCGTATAATCCAATTCCAGTGAAACGACCGCCCGCATTTTCTGACGGGTCAAAATTTTTGCATTTTCAGCCGCATTATTGATGCCCAGTCCAATGATGACCAGATTGCCAATCAGGAAAAAGGTTACGGCCAGAAGAACCGATTTGGACATCTTCCGTGTCACATTTTTAAGCGCTCGATTGAAAAAATTCATATTTCTCATTCTTCCTTTCTGGTTAAAACTCAGGGAATCAACAGAACGGGGGTACAGCCGGCGCTTTATTCAGCGGCCGGGCTGCCCTCGCTGGTGTTTTGAGTTCCGTCGTTCTTATCCTTATCCGGTTCGTTTAACTTATCCGGGTTATAGAATACATCAATGCTTAAAGCGTCGCCAGCTTTCACCTTCGTATTTGGGTCTACCGGCTCTCCGCCTTTCTTCACAAGAATCTGTCCATCTTCTTTGCCTGCACCTTCCGGATCCTTTGTAGATACATAATTGAAGCTGCACGCTAACTTATTCGTATCACAGAACGACTTCATCGCAGCTTCCGAGCCCAGCGGCGTCAGACCGATCTGAACCTCTTTCGGCTCCTCCGGCTTCGGCGTACAGCCGCCAGTCGATTTCTTATACCCAATCTTCGCGTTCAGCGGCAATGGCCGATCGCAGCCGTGCGGCAGATCGGTTCCATCATTAGCCATACAGTGATAGCTGATGATCTGGCCCGGTGTCGGATACTCGTCCGAGCATTCTTCGCCGTCCCACGCGCCCGCCGTAATGCTGGCGCCGCGGTAATTGACATCGTCAACCCATGCGTTCAAAGCCAGGTAATCCTTACCCAGATATTCGCGGCTGTTGGTCTGCAGCTGCGGCATATACAGTGAAATCGTCAGTTCCAGAACCGTGCCAGAATCGACCTGGCTGCCCGCCTTGATCGACTGCGAGATCACGCTGCCGGCCGGCGCATCGCTGTAAACTTCCTTTTTGACGATGGAAACCGCGTTTTCCTTGTTCGCAGCCCAGGCTTCCAGCTGATCCTTTGTGTAACCGACTAATTGCGGAACCTTGACGGCTTTCCCCTTGGAAACGGTCAAGGTCAGCGTATCGCCCTGCTTCATTGTTTTGCCGGATTCGATCGACTGGGAAACGACCAGTCCGGTCGCAATCGTGTCATGGTAAACCTCGACGATCTCCAGCTCGACCTTTTTGCTTTTCGCCCAGGTCTCAGCGCTGGACACTTCCTTCTTCACGAAGTCGTCGACGGTAACCTCACCGGCCGGCTGCGGTCCCTTGGACACGCTGATTGTCAGATTGGTGCCGCGGGTGAAGTTGTTTTCATTCACGGATTTCAGATCGAAGGAAATGACCTGATCCTTTTCCACCGTGTCGCTGTACACGGTATTCACCTTCACCTTCGACAGCTTGTTCTTACTGATCCAGTCGTTGATCTCGTCAAGCGTCATGCTCTTGATATCCGGGAAATCAATCTTCTCATCCGGATCAGCGCCTTTGGACACCTCGAAAATCAACGTTGAATCCTTCTTGATTTTGCTGCCTTCTTTTTTATTCTGAGAAATGATCTGGTCGGCGTCATAATCCATGGAATATACCTGATTCATGACGATATTCTTGGTGTCGATGCCGTTTTCCTTCGCCCAGATTCCAACGTCGTTGGTCGTTTTGCCAACAAAGTTCTCAACCTTGATCTTTGGGGCAAAAAACAGGAAATACACGCCGATGATCGCGATGATCAAAGCTGCGGCGGCGCCGATCATAATCTTCGGATCCAAACTGCGCTTCGGTTTAACGATCCGTTCTACTTTTTCTTCTTTGAAGCTGTCCGGCTTTTTCTCAATCTCAGAGGCCAGGGAGTTCAAATAATCTTTTTTTGGTTCTGCCATTACGGTTCTCCTCTCCTTTTTCTTTCCATAATCCAAACATAATCTGATAACCTTATCTATTATAACATAGCGGATTTCGCATTTTCTTAAATCTTTATGACAACCGTAAACGTGCGGAAAAAGAAAACGCCGCGCCCGGCATTTCATCGCCAGCGCAGCGTCTTTGTATTTTTTAGTTGAAGTAAACCTTGTCCAGGAAAGCGTTCAGATCGGAGCGCAGCTGCTCGATTTCTTCCCCATAGTTTTCCGATTCATTCGCCGGTGTGCGGTCGTTGACAAACCGGCCGTAGTTGGTCGTGCCCCAGAAGGCTGAGGTATCGTCGTCGAAGACCTTGAAGGCGTTCATGTAAGTATCCCACTTTTCATCTTCAATCCCGACGCCGTCGCCGATATAACCACGTCCGCCGCCGAGGTAGCCGCAGTTCATGATCGTGAAGTAGCTCTTGTCTTTTAACAGACCTTCCAGACCGTTCGCGCCGTCCTGGTAAGCAAATTTCTTCGCGAAGACTTTTTCTTTATATCCTTTGACGATCGTGATTTCAGAATCATGCCAGTTCGGATAGACGAAGATCAGATGATCGGCCTGGCTGACCAGATCCTGTTCTTTTTTGATATCTGCCGACGGTTCGCCCTGGCCGTCCTTGGCGTAATAGAAATCCGCCGCGGAAAGAACCGGATTGAAGTTCATCGTGTACAGATCGCGCATTTCCACTTCCATGCCTTGTTCTTCCATGTGCTTCATCGCCGTGCGGGCCATATCCCACAGGACGCTGTTGTGACGCGGATCGCCGATGACAAACAGCGCTTTTTCCTTATCGCTGTCAGTGAAGCCGGCTGGCGTATAATCCTGAATGTAAGCTTCCTGAACGATCGAAGCAGAAGTGACCGAATCGACAGTCGGACCGGTAAAGGAATCGGTCTTGGCCGTGCTTTCCGGCGTCGTTGTGGCTTCCGGCGTGGTTTCCGGAGTTGGAGTGGCTTGTGGCGTCTGAGTGGCGCAGCCCGCCAGCATCAGAACCGCAGTCAAAATGAGAATCAGTTTTTTCATGCTTTCCTCCTTGCGTTTTCCGAGTTTTGTGAGCAGGATCGACCAAAAGCTCAGTTTCCGAGTTTTGTGAGCAGGAAAAACTAAAAGCTCAGTTTTCGAGTTTTACGAGCAAGAAAGAACTAAAGCTCCGCCGGAATTTCCGGCTACCGGGATTTATTATAGCATAGATTCCAGCGATGTCCAGACGTTCACAAAGCAGAAAACCGGCGTTTCCACCGGTTTTCAACAATTTAGTAAAATTACAGCGTGGCTTTAAGCTCCAGAAGCATGTCGCGCAGCTCGGCGGCACGCTCGAAGTCGAGCACCCGGGCGGCGTCTTTCATCTCTTTCTCGAGATTGTCGATCAGCTTCTGTTGTTCCTTCTTGCCCAGTTTGGATTTCTTCTTCATGTAGCGGGCGGCCATTTCCTGCGTTTCCTTGCCATGGATCGCTTCGCCGATATCCTTGACAATCGTCGTTGGCGTGATGTGATGTTCTTCGTTGTAGGCAATCTGAATCGCACGTCGGCGGTTGGTTTCCTCGATCGCTTTCTTCATTGAATCGGTCATCTTATCGCCGTACATGATGACGCGGCCATGCGCGTTTCGGGCAGCACGGCCGATCGTCTGGATCAGCGAGCGTTCTGAACGCAGGAACCCTTCCTTGTCAGCGTCCAGAATCGCAACCAGCGATACTTCCGGAATATCAATGCCCTCGCGAAGCAGGTTGATGCCGACCAGCACGTCGTATTTGCCCCGGCGCAGGTCGCGGATCGTTTCCGTGCGCTCCAGCGTCAGTGTTTCATGATGCAAATAGGCGACCTTCAGATCGTTCTTTTTAAGATAATCCGTCAGGTCTTCCGCCATCTTAACGGTCAAAGTCGTGATCAGCACGCGCTCGTTGGCCGCGATGCAGTGATGGATTTCATCCAGCAGATCGTCGATCTGGCCGCGCGTCGGCCGCACTGTGATTTCCGGGTCCAGCAGGCCGGTCGGACGGATGATCTGTTCGACGACCTCGCCGTGGACTTTTTCCAGCTCGTAATTGCCCGGCGTTGCGGAAACATAAATTGCCTGATTAACGAGTGTTTCAAATTCTTCAAACCGCATCGGCCGGTTATCCAGCGCGCTCGGCAGACGGAAGCCGTATTCCACCAAGGTTTCCTTACGCGCCCGGTCGCCGTTATACATACCGCGGATCTGCGGCAGCGAGACGTGCGACTCGTCGACGACCAATAAGAAGTCCTTCGGGAAATAGTCGAACAGGTTCCACGGTCGCTGCCCCGCAGGCCGGCCGTCGATATGCGAGGAATAGTTCTCGATCCCCGGACAGACGCCGAATTCCCGCAGCGCTTCCAGATCGTAGCGGCAGCGTTGTTCCAGCCGCTGTTTCTCGACCAGCTTGCCCTGCCGGTCCAATTCGGCTAAGCGCAGCTCCAGTTCTTCCTCAATTTCCTGACAGGCCCGTTCAATCTGATCCTTCGGCCGGGCATAGCCGCTGGCCGGGAAGACGTTGTAAACGGTATACGCGTTCTGCAGCTTGCCGGTCAGCGGATCGACTTCGCAGATGCGTTCGATCTCGTCGTCAAACATTTCAATCCGAAGCATAAACGTGTCGGTATGGCCCATGTTGACCTCGATCGTGTCGCCGCGCACGCGGAACGTCCCGCGCGCCCGATCCATATCGTTGCGCTTATACTGGCGGTCGACCAGCTTGCGCAGAAGATCGTTGCGGTCGATGTGATCGCCGACGCGGATCGTGAAGAACATGTCGCGGTACTGGTTCGGGTCGGACGACGCGTAAATGCACGCGACCGAAGCGACGATGATCGTATCGCGCCGTTCCAGCACGGAGTTGACAGCCGCCATCCGAAGCATATCCAGCTCGTCGTTGGTCATCGCGTTCTTTTCAATATACGTATCTGTTTTGGGCATGTAGGCTTCCGGCTGGTAGTAATCGAAATTGGAAACAAAGTATTCCACACGGTTGTGCGGAAACAGTTCCTTGAATTCGGAATACAGCTGGCCGGCCAGCGTCTTGTTATGAGCGAACACCAGCGTCGGCCGGTTGACGCGCTCGATCACGTTGCCGATCGTAAACGTCTTGCCCGTGCCGGTCGCGCCCAGTAATACCTGTTCTTTCTTGCCGGCCGCTAAGCCGGCGACCAGCTTGTCGATCGCCCCCGGCTGATCGCCGGTCGGCTTGTATTTGGAAACTAACTGAAAATGTTCATTCGCCATTAAGAATGCTCACCGCCTTCTGCAGCTGATTGTCGACGCTTTTATCCATCGACCAGCGATAGCGGACGCCGGAAACCAGCGACTGCAGCGTGGCGGCGTCCAGCACCCCGCTTGCCTCTAAATTATGCTCCGACTGATACCAGCGCAATGCCTGCGCCGTCGAAGCGTCGAAATAGCCGTCGCTGCGGCCGGCCGGATAGTCCAGGAAAGCAAGCGCCTTCTGCGCTGAAGCGACATGCTCGCTGACCTGATCGAGCGTATAACTTTCGTCCTCTTCCATCATAAAAGAAGCCGTCGTCGTCTGCAGCACCGGCGGCAGCTCGACGATCTGATCCGGAGTGATGCCGACACCGTTGATCCATTCCTCGTTCGGTGAGAGCCAGCGGGAGTTCGTGTATTTCAGCACCGAACCGTCGGCGAACGGCCGCTGCACCTGCACGCTGCCCTTGCCGTAGCTCTGGGTACCGATCAGCGTCACGTCATCGCGCTGTTCCTTCAGCGCCAGCGTCAGCACCTCGGAAGCGCTGGCGGTATCGCCGTTGATCAGGATCACAATCCCTTGAATATTTTCAAACTGTCCGGCCGTTGTATGACTTTCCACCCGCCGGCCGTCCTTGTATTCCTGCGTCATGATCAGTGTGTCCTCCGGCAGAAACAGGCTGGATACGCTGACCAGCGCGTCCAGATAGCCGCCGCCGTTGTCGCGCAGATCGATGATCAGCCGCTCCAATCCCTGCTCGCTCATCATGCTTAAATACCGTTCGCATTCCACGCCGGTCGTCGAGCCGAACGAAATGATTTCCAGATAGCCCAGCGATCCGTCGAGCATTTCGCCATAGACCGTGTTGTTGACCTCGCCGCGGGTGATCGTCATCGTCACCGGTTCGTTGTCGCGCAGCACTTCCAGCTCAACCTGTGTCCCAGCCTCGCCGCGCACCAGATCCGCGACGTCATCGCTCGGCAGATCGGTCAGATCCTGACCATCAGCCTTCATCAGGATATCGCCAACCTGCACGCCGGCGTGATAGGCCGGGGAATCAGCGAACACGCGGGTCACGATCTTCGGTCCGGACGCGTTGTACTGAATGCCGATGCCGACGAAGTTGTTGTCGATCGCGGTGGAAAACGCCAGCGTCTGTTCCGCTGACATGTAGGTGGTATGCGGATCCAGCGCCGAGCTGCTCATGCCGTAAAGCGCACTGTCGATCAGATCCTGCTCCAGGTTTTCGTCGTCCTTGCCGAAATACCATTCGTTTTTCATGATGCTGTAAATCGAATCCAGCTTGCCCTGGGCAAACTTGTCTTGATTGACCGTGCCGCCGACACCGGCGGAAGAACGAACCGGATGAAGCGTGCCGCCTAACAAAAAGCCGACGATAAAAACGACCGCCAGCGAGGCGATCATCAGCGCCGTGACCTGTTTGCGCCGCTGACGCTCGCGCATTTCATCCGGCCACAGATGGCGTTCTAATTTAATCTTCACTGTTTTCTTTTCATTTTCACTCATTCGGGTCACCTCAGTTTTTTTATTGTACCACAGTTTGCGGTTCCAGCCTGACCTCTCTGTTATTTTGAACAGATTTTCATCTTCTAGCCGGAAATCGGCTTTAACTTTTTTCAAGTTCTAGTATAGCACAGAGATCGCCCTTTGCCTAGCGTTTCACCCGCGGCATTCCGCGTGCGAAGACAGCCTCTTTCCCCTCAAATCATTCCAATGACCAGCGGATTTCACTCTGATCGTGATATAATCAAAGGCAGGAGGAACAACGAATATGTTTAAACAATGTATCATCGTCGAACCCGTCGGGATGAACGAAAACGCGCAAGCACGGCTGCGCCGGCTGGCGGAGGAAGTCATCGAATATCCGGATTCCCCGGCCAGTGAAGCGGAACTGATAAAGCGGATCGGACAGGCGGACTGCGTGCTGGTCAGCTGGCGGACGGAAATTCCCGCCTCCGTACTGCGTCAGTGTCCGTCCATCGTCTACATCGGGATGTGCTGCAGTCTGTATTCGGAAGCGAGCGCCAACGTCGATATCGCCGCGGCGCGCCAATTGGGCATCACGGTAACGGGCATTCGCGATTATGGCGACGAAGGGGTCGTCGAATATGTGTTATATGAGCTGATCGGCTTTCTTAACGGTTACCGCCAGGCACCGTTCAAGCCGGTCCCGCTGGAGCTGACAGATCTGAAGGTCGGCATTCTCGGCATGGGAACCACGGGCCAGATCATCGCCCGGGGATTGATGCATTTCGGCTCGCGGATTCAGTATTACAGCCGGACGCGCAAGCTGGATTGTGAAGCGGAAGGGATGGAATATCAGCCGTTGGACGCGCTGCTGCGGCAGAACGACGTGATCTGCGAATGTCTGAATAAAAACGCAATTGTGATGGGACCGGAACAGTTCCGGCTGTTGGGGGATCATAAAATTGTCTTCAACACATCGATCGGTCCCGGCCACGACGTCGAAGCGCTGAAAGCCTGGCTGGCGCTGTCGGATACGCATTTCTTCTGCGACAGCGAACGGGCGTTGGGCGATGAAGCGCTGCTCGATCATCCGCGGGTGCGCTGCTTACGGACTTCGGCCGGCAATTCGGTGCAGTGCATCGACCGGCTGGGACAGAAGGTGCTGGCCAACATGGAGAATTTTCTGAATCAGCGAAACGGTTAATTCCTCACGGCAACATCTTGAAAAGTCCCGGAAAAGCCTGTAAAATCAATAGTCTTAGTAAACTAAAAGACGCTTATTACACCACTACTACACCATTTTTGAAAGAGCCCTGACGGGACAGGAAAAGCAAGCTAAAATATAATCATTATGGGAAATCGAGGTGACATGATGGAAAATCATTTGACGCCATACCAATCAGTTATTACAGAAATTAAAAGCATTATTTCTTCTGGACAAGAAGCAGCCTATAGTGCTTCCAGTAAGGCAATGCTGCTTACCTATTGGAATATTGGCAAACGAATTGTAGAACAGGAACTGGGCGGCAGTGAACGTGCAGAGTATGGTAGAGGTTTAATTTCTGCGTTGGCAGACGATTTGACAAAAGAGTTTGGCAAAAATTATTCCAAAAGAAATTTGCATTATTACATCAAATTTTATCAGTGCTTTCCCGATGAGCAGATTGTGAACGCGTGCGTTCACAATCTTAACTGGACGCATATTAGGAGTCTTCTCCGTGTTACGGATGAAAATGCACGTTATTGGTATATGAAGGAGGCGGTTAACGAGAGCTGGAGTTCAAGAACCTTAGATCGTAATATCAGTACGCAATATTATCATAGACTTCTTCAAGCTCCGAAAAAAGATGCTGTAATTGAAGAAATGAAACAGAAGACGGCGGAACTTCAGAAAAATCAATTTGAACTTATCAAGAGTCCGGTGATTGCAGAATTCCTTGGATTCAAAAATGAGGATACTTACTTAGAGGGCGATTTGGAATCTGCCATTCTTTCACATATTAGAGATTTTTTGATGGAATTAGGCAGGGGATTTGCGTTTGTTGCTCGGCAACAACACATTGTAACGGAAACATCTGATTATTATCTGGATCTTGTTTTTTATAATATTGAACTTAAGTGCTATGTACTCATTGATTTAAAGATGGGGAAGATTACGCATCAAGACGTCGGACAGATTGATATGTATGTGCGTATGTATGATGATTTAAAACGAGGTCAGGGAGATAATCCTACCATTGGGATTCTATTGTGCTCAGAAACTGATGAGGATATCGCCAGATATTCGGTACTGCATGATAATGACCGACTGTTTATGTCTAAATATCTGACTTATTTGCCTACGAAAGAGCAACTGAAAGCAGAGATTGAGAGACAAAAAGAAATATTCTCTATGCAGCACCCAGTCCTACAAGAGAATTGGGAGTAGAGAAATAGATATTGGTTAAATACTTATAGGAAGGGAATGTGACTATAACACCACTTACTACACCATTTGCCCGTGAATTTGCGTAGATTTATAAAGATTAGCGTAGGTTTGAAGCAAAAAACGAAGAATGAAAAAAGCGCCGGAAAGCTCGTAATATCAAGGCTTAAAGGCTTATGAAGGGATATAATCAAGATGATAAAAATACTATTTATTTGCCACGGCATTATCTGTAGAAATCTCTAAAAGCCCTGTAATACCAAGGCTTTTCAGACTAGAGAGCCGTGCTGCTGCCCCACTGCTCCATCAAGGAATCTCGATATGACAAAAATCATAAAACAGAGGTCAAGTGACAGCGTCAGGGAATTGCGGGCATGGCAGATTGCCGCTGTTCCAGAGCAGCTTTAAGCTGGGAGTCTGAATAAGGGTAGAGGTCATGGAAGATAGAGAATTGAATGTAAATGGCAGCGCCCATTGATCGTTTCTGATCAATGGGCGCTGTTTCATTTTATTGGAGTGCCTTATTGATCTTCTCAATAAGCGTTTCAGCAACCTGTCTTTTGGCCAGTTGCAGCGTTCGGATTATTTCAGTAGATATTTCTTCGCAGCACCTCTGCCGATAATGTCAATCAGTCCATTTTCATTCATCTGACGAGCGAGCAAATAGGCTCTCGTCTTTTTAATATTCAGTAACTCCTGCAGATCTTCATCGGTCATTTCACCGTACTCGGCTAAATAATCTATTACCGTTTTCATTTGCGGCGTGATTACCCCAGGGACTTTCTCAGTTGTTTCCGGCATACTTTCGGAAACAGCACCGCTGACATTCATATTTGGCAGTACCAGTTTGAATGTGTTTGTTGTAACTTCAATGCGGGGCTGTAATGCGCAATCTTTGTAGAGCGCATAGATTTTACGGATGCCGGTGCCGTAGGATTCGATCAGTCTTAAACGATGGAAGATTTCAGCCAGCTTGCGGTTACGTGGCTGAGAAATTCCGCTGCGAATATCGTCCGCAGAAAGACCGGGCAGCAAACCGCCAAGAGAAATAAACTCGATGCAGGAATCATTGACATTGATAATGATGCTGCCGCTGTAGCTGTAATCACGATGGACAAGTGCATTGAGTAAGGCCTCACGCAAAGCATCCTCGGGATAATCAGACAGTTCCACTCTCTCCAAACCTTTGAAGGTAGCGGCGGTACGATTGCAGAGCATCAGATACGCATAGCTATCATCGAGCTGCTTGAAGATGGAACCACCAAACTCCTTTGCATCCTTAAAGGTAATATTCGCTTCGTCACCAAATACTGCGATCTTGGTCGTATGCTGACACTGGTCTGACAGGATCATAGCCAGATTGGTATATTGGTCGTCGTGGATATTTCGCAGGCCGAGCGCAATGTACTTTTCTTCCGAAAAATCAACCTTATACCGTTTGAAGGCTCGCTCAGCCTCCTCAAAGGACAACTCCTGCGTAGCCGTACGCATTTCCTCAAATACGTCGCCGTCGGAATCTTTAATCATTCTGCGTATTTGATCCGGGGATGCCTGCACGCTGGATGCCCCCTGACGAACATACACGCCGTTGGGCTTCATTCCCTTTGATTTCAGATAATAAGGCTTATAACTGCCTTCACCAACTTCAATCTGAATCACTTTATTATTTTGGAGGATATACCGCACAAACAGGGTGACATCTGGTGCAATAGCGTCACGGATGCCATTGGTCAGGCGGGTGTAAGTTTCATCCACATTATCAATACCTATCAGCTTGCCTTTATCATCGATGCCGATGTAAATAACACCGCCGTTAGTATTCGCAAATGCAATGACTTCCTTGTAAATGTCATCAATCATCTGAGATTTATATTCAATCCGCTCACTTTCATATTGCATACATTATTCTTCTCCTTAACAGCTCAGCTGTTGTTATCTATATTATACTCCGATTTTCACTTTTTCAATTAGTGTTAAGTGAATATTCACCTTTTATTCACTTTGATAATGTGAAAATTCATTTTTTTCGCTTTCGTTCTCTTGTTTTTGTCTGCAACATCATACTTTTCTAATAGAAATAAAAAACGCCGGCTCTCAAGCCCCGTTTGCACACGACTTGTTTACCGATGTTTTACCTTTTTCTGTCTACGATCCGGCCCCGGCCTCCAACAGCCGCTCGACCATTTCCGTATAGCCTCCCTGAATCGCGTAATCCAAAGCGCTTTTCTGATACTGATCACACAGATTCACGTCGGCCCCGGCTTCGATCAGTTTGCGCGCGCAGTCCAGATTACCACGTTTGGCGGCCAGGATCAGCGGCGTCTGTCCCGCTTGGTCGGCGCCGTTCAGTTCCGCCCCGGCTTCAATCAACATCGCTGTTAACGGCGCGTTGTTTTGATAAGCTGCCAGGTGCAGCGGCGTGCTGCCGCGGTTGGAGCGCAGATTCACGTCCGCCTGAGCCTGGATCAGCAGCTGGGCGATCATTAAATTATGGGTTCCCGCCGCCAGAAGCAGCGGCGTTTCGTGCCGGTCGTTGACCTCGTTGAGCCATTGGGGATGCTTGGGAATTAACGTTCTGACGAGCTCGCCTTGTCCGCTGAGACAGGCGATATGCAAGGGGGTATTGCCCTCACCGTCCTTCTGGCTGTCGCTGGCTCCCCACAGTTCGATCGCTTTCAAGCCGTTGGCCGCGGCATAATCGGCGGCGCTGTGACCGGCGTTATCCTTCGTTTCCGGATTCGCGCCCTGGCTGATCAGAAACTTGGCGGCTTCCACTTTTTTATAACTGATTGCACTCATCAACGGCGTAACGCCCTGATCGTCGCTCACCTCCGCCGGACAGCTTTCCAGCAACAGGCCCATGATTTCCCGGTTTCCCACCGCGGCCGCCTGATGCAGCGGCGTAACGCTGTGATTATCCGCCAGCGTCGTGTCCGCGCCCCGCTTTAACAAGGCGATCACGACATCCCGCTGCGCTTGCGCACAGGCGTAAAACAGCGCGGTCCGGCCTTGTCCGTCGCGTTCATTAACGTCGAGATCCGGTTTTTTTAAGAGCGCCAGCGCCACGCCCTTCTGGCCGGTGCGGCAGGCTTTAATTAAGAGTTCAGCCACGTTCTCCCTCCTTTTTCAGCAATAAATTGACAACCAGCTCAAATTCATTTTCCACGGCGATGTCCAGTGCTGTCATCGACTTGTTATTGACGAGTGATAAATCGAGTTCCGGCGCTTGCAGCAGCTGGGTGACCAGCGCCGCCGCACCGGAAGGATCGACACGGGTGCGGGCGCGGATCAGCATCGTTTCGACCGGCGTTTCGCCGATCAGCTTCCGGCCGCACGCGATCATCAGAGCGGTATTGCCCTCGTTGTCCTGCGCATTGACGTCGCAGCACTCAAGAATCATGGAAATCAAGTTCTCCGCTTCCGCGCATGGGTGTTCCGCCAGATAATGCAATGGCTGACGGCCGTCGGCGCTTCGCTGACGCCAGACGTCGCGGCGGATCATCATTTCCAACAGAACCTCCTGGAATTTCCGGTCTTCCACCCACCAGCCGGCGTCGATATGACCGCACAGCACGTGCACCGGCATTTCGCCGTTCTCCGTTACCGGCTGATCCAGCATCGTCAGCTGCCGGGTTAAGCCGCGAAACATTTTTTTGATGGAGCAGATCGTTACTGGATGCGTGATCCGCGTCCGGGATTTCAGAGCGGTTAGAAACTGGTAAAGCGCGCAGTTTTCCACTTTGCCTTCAAACGCCAGCGGCTCAGCTCCGGCTTCCAGCAAGAGAATCGCCGCTTCTTCATTCAGAAACCGGCAGGCCAGCGCCAGCGCGGTCATTCCCTGTTCTTCACCTTCGTCCAGCGCCGCGTCCAAGTCGACGGGCTGACTGATCCAATAGCGCAGGCTGTCCTGATCGTTCCGGCGGGCGGCTTCAAACAGCGTCAAGCCGCCGCTGGCTTCCGCCTGTCCGCTTAACAAGGTCGCTACCGCTTTGCCGCCAAACTGTACGGCCAACTGCCGCGGCGTCAGACCGCTGTTATTTTTCTGATCAGGATCCTGTCCCAGTTCGAGCAGGATTTCCACAATCCGCACGTAAGGCTGTTCCAGCCGGACATGGGCTTCGCCTCGCGCAGAGTCGATCAGATTCAGACTCCGGCATACAAGATGCAGCGTTGTATCGCCGTTGGACAGCACGATCGCCGCAGGGTGCAGATGAGAAAGAAGCAGCGCTTCAAAGATCGGGACGTTGACGCGCTGGGCGGCCAGCTGATAAAACGTCAGTCCGGATTCGTCGCGTTTTTCTTTCGGGCAGCCGGCATTCAACAGACGGATACAGGATTCGGTTACCGCCTCAGGGTATTCGGCAAAATCCCGGAACCGGACCAGGCTGTGCAGCGCGGTCCAGCCGTAATGATTCACCGCGAACGGATCGCAGCCGCGGATCAACAATTCCCGAATCATGTCCCCATCCGCCTGCTCCGCTGCCAAATGCAGCGCGGTATTGCCGGCATCGTCCGTTTCATCCGGATCGATCTCGTCGAGAAGCAAGGCCAGCCGCGTCCGGTTCTTCTCCGCCAGCGCCGCTTTGAATTGTTCGAGCATGAATTAATCCGTCAGCTCACTGATCCAGGCGCACTGCGCCCAGACGCCCGGCTGACCGTCCTCGTCTTCATCCAGCAGCTCCGTCAAGAGCTCAATGCCTTCCTCAAAGCGCTCGCTGATCCCTTCCTCGCCGTCAAACGCCGCGATCCAGAACAACGAACCGAAGACATACGACAAACCGAACTCCGTCCAGGAATCAAAGACATCGATCATTTTCTCAGCGATCTGATCCAGCCAGGCCCAGCTGTCCTCCTCGTTGATGTAACCGACCGTATAGCCCCAGCGGACAACCGTCGCCGCCCGGCCGTAATCCCAGCCCAGAATATAATTTTCCGGCAGCTTGTCCTTGAAATACTGCGCCAGCTTCCAGCATGGCAGTACGGATTCCAGTTCCTCTTCATCCTCGGGATCGTCCATCAGTTCCTGCGGATTCGCAGCGGCCTGATAACGCGAATATTTCGCCTGATGCCCGGCTGTCGTCAGCTCGCGCAGCTTCTCCGTCAGCTCCGCCGGATTCGTGATCCCCCAGCTGCTTTCAAGCATATCCTTGATCTGATCAATAAACTCCGGATCCTCTTCCATCGCCAAGCCATCCATTTCATGGGCGTTTTTTAAGCTCATGTAGGCGGTAAGCAAGATTTCAAACGTGCGGAAGGTTTCATGGCTGCGCGAAAGTGTTACGCCTGGTTCTTTTTCCAGAACCCGCAGACTCTGGATCTTCTCATTGATCGATTCCAGATCATATTCCGGGTCGCCGCCGCCCAGGAACATCCGCGTGAGCTCCTCCGGATCACCGCCGAACAAATCCGCAAAATCACCCATGGAATCCGTCAACCCGGACAACGGATTTTCGCCGCCGGCCATGGATGCGCTCAAATTCTGGATCATCGCTTCCGTCTGGGCCTGGATCTGGCTTTCCGTTTGATTCATCATCGCCGCGGCCGCGCCCATCGCTTCCTTCATGACCTGATCCATGTCCATGTGCTGCATCATCGCTTCCTGCTGCTGCAGAATTGAAGCGGCGACTTCCTCGCTGGATTTGCCAGAAAACATCGCTTCCATCATTTTTTCATATTCTTCCTGAACTTTTTTGTAGTCGTCTGCCATTCTGAACTACCTCCTGTTTTCTAACTTTATTATCCGATCAGTCCCGATGGAGATCAATGTTTTTCCTGCTTTTTTTGCGAATCGTAAGAAATAGAAAGATGAATTTTCTGAAATCCAAAGCCGGGAAGAACGTGGTCGGATCATCCTCGCTTCACCGGGACAAGTGTTCAGTGACAAAATCAGCCGTAATTTCTGTTGAAAACCGGAACAACTGTTATCGATCATTAACTGTTAATCCTTTCCTTGGTGCTTCCTAATTTACAGTATTGAGGTTCACCCTTATGAAATGCTTTGAAGTCAGTTGAAATCTCTCTGATTGATTCTCTGAAATCTCTCTGATTGAAAATGACTAATTTCTCTGATTGAACTCGTAAAATCGCTCTGATTGAAAACAATTAAACTCTCTGAATGGATTTATAAAATCTATCAGAATGATCGGCGCAGTTTGTATCGAAGGACCAAAAGAGTGTGGAAAAACCTGGACTGCTTCTCATCATTGCCGCAGTGAAATCTACCTTGGCGATTCCGCTGAACCTTTTCATATACGAAAACTTACCGAACTGATCCTTAACCGGGTTCTTGAGGAAGAAACACAGCGATGAACCGTTAATGTCATTGGCGCAAAATGAAAGCCCAACGCAAAGATCCCTGTTTTCGCGATCCAATCCTATTTTTAACTTTTTTCAGAAGTCCGACAGGCTTTTCTTTGAAGTGCTTGAACGTCATGAACTGTTCAAGATTTTTTTATTCCTTTGAGCGGCACTTTCCTAATCAAGAAAAACACCCGGGGACAGTGGCTGAACATCGTTTCAGCTATCCCTCCCGGGTGTTTTATTCTTCCTGGAAAGCAGGAAATTTCAATTTTCATGAGTAAGTGAACGAAAGCTTAGTTCTTCCACATTTCAGATTCGCATTTAATATCCGAAGACCGTTTCCGGTTTAACCCGGCATGGCGCGCCGACGTTAGCGCACAGCCGGTTCAGACCAGCCGCGCCCCAGCCTGCGCCGAAGGCTAAATCGCCGCTCCAGCTGCTGGCATAGCTTTCCAGCGACATCGTGCCGAGCTTAAACACCTCGATATGCACGTGCGCGCCAGTGACGTTGCCGGACTTGCCAATCGCGCCGATCTGATCGCCGGCGTTGACGACCGTTCCGGTTTTTAACGGCGTCCCCGGACTCATATGCAGATACTTCACGGCATAGGTGACGTCGTTAATGCTCGTCAACAGGTACACCTGATTTCCGCCGCCGCGGCTGCCGCCCTGGGCTTCACCGCAGGAGTTGCCGATGTAGCCGTCGTTGGAACAGCCGTCAGCGCTGGCCAGCACGACGCCGTTGCCGGCCGCAAAGATCGGCGTGCCGACCCCAGCCGCGATATCCATGCCCAGATGAACGCCGCCGTTGACGTTCAGGCCGTAATGCCAGGTTCCCGCGGACAACCGGCCGCTGTTGGTCGGACGAGTGAAGCCGCTGGAGGTCACGATCGAATCCAGCCCCAGTGACTTGATCATCCCTTTCAATTCATTCAGGCTGCCGGAAATCTGATTTCCTTCGGCTTCCAGTTCAGCCGCCCGCTGTTCATATTCCTTCTGCGCCAGCTCGGCCGTCGCCTTTAAGCTGACAACCTGGCGTTTCTTGCTTTCAACGTCCGTCTTCGCGACTTCCAGTTCTTCTTTTTCCACATTCAGCTGTTCCTTATCGGCATTCAGCTGATCCATCAATGTCTTCAAGTCTTCCAGCGATTTCTTATCATAATTCATGATATCGTTGACGCCCTGAATCCGGCGCAGCAGCGAAGCGAAATCCTCTGCGCCCATTAAGAAATCCAGAAACTGATTCGTGTGCATCGTCTGTTGGGAACGAACTAAACGCTGTTCCACCTTTTCCCGCAGCGCGTTGATCTCGTTTTCTTTTTGGAGAATCTGTTCTTCCAACGCCGCAATCGAATTTTCCTTTTCAGTGATCTGCGCGTTCAGCGTGTTGATCTGTCCCTGCAGCGAGGAAATCTGCGAATCATAATCCTTGATTTCCTGACCGACCTTCGCCAGATCCGCTTCAATTTCCTTCCGCTTCTTTTTAATTTCATTCAATTCATTCTGCAGCTCGCTGTTGCGTTTGGCCGCATAATTCTGACATTCCGTCTTCTGTTCATCGGTCAGGTTAGAACCGGAACACATCGTCAAATAATAAACATCCTCGTCATCATCTGCCATGACGGGCAACACCATGCCTGTTAACAACAGGACGCTTAATAGAATCAGTCCTACTTTTTTCATCGTTTCCACCTCAGATATTTCGTCACCGACATGAAGCTGCCGATCAAG
>NZ_GG657552.1:94051-96353 GCF_000157995.1 Holdemania filiformis DSM 12042 | reverse complement strand
CAACGTCATGATCTCATCCGACTTCTGGGGATCGAGATTGCCGGTCGGTTCGTCCGCGATCAGGATCTTCGGTTTGTTCGCAATCGCGCGGGCGATCGCCACCCGCTGCTGCTGCCCGCCGGAGAGTTCCTGGGGGAATGAATTACCCTTATCGTCCAGACCGACTAAATTCATGACCTCGCGCACCCGCTTGCGGATTTTCTCCTTCGGCACGTTGATAACCTCCAGCGCAAACGCGATGTTCTCAAATACCGTTTTCCGCTCCAACAAGCGGAAGTCCTGGAACACGACGCCGATATTGCGGCGGTACAGCGGCACTTTGGAATGCTTCAGCTTTCCGACGTTAATACCGGTGACTTCAACCTTGCCTTTGGTCGGGATCTCCTCGCCGTCCAGCAGCTTGATCAACGTCGATTTGCCTGAGCCGGTCGGTCCGATGATATACACGAATTCGCCCTGATCAATCTTAAGATTGACGTCGTACAGAGCGTTGACTCCGTTCTTATATGTTTTTGATACATGTTTTAAATCCAGCATCTTTTCACATCCAATCGCTAGTATTATAACATAGAATCAATTTCGGACATGATGAAAATATTGGGTTATTTCTTACAATCTTTGCCGTGCATTCAACCGCTGAATTCCCACTTTTATGTGTTTTGGGTTATTTCAACGAACAGAATATATCACATCGGGCAACTCGATTTTCAACACAGACCGTTTCTTTCATGTCCATAACAGGCAAGTCCGCGGTCTGAAAGCATTTAAAAAGGTGAACGGCACGGGTTCTCCCGATCGTCATTCACCTTGCTTTATTCTCAGATCCAGCGCAGCTGGGAACGGTTTTTCCTTTTAAGCGCAAGAAATACCTTAAGCGCAAGAAACGCCGAAACTAAACCGCTATCCATCAATAGCCGAATGCCGTTTCCGGCTTCACGCGGCACGGTGCGCCGCGCTTATCACAAGTATTGCTTAACGCGCCGGAACCCCAGCCGGCCCCGAAGGCCAGATCACCGTTCCAGCTGTTGGCATAGCTTTCAATCGACATCGTGCCGAGCTTGAACACTTCGATATGCGTGTGCGGCGCGCTCGCGTTGCCGGACTGGCCGACCGTGCCGATCTGATCGCCGGCACTCACCACCGAACCGGTCGCAATCGGAGAACCGGGACTCATATGCAAATACTTGACCGCGTAGGTCGTACCGTTGATGTTGGTTAACAGATACACCTGATTCCCGCCGCCCCGGCTTCCGCCGCTGCCGCCGCAGGTATTGCCGAGATGTCCATTATTCGCGCAGCCGTCGGCGCTGTTGAGGATGACGCCGTTGCCGGCCGCGGCGATCGGCGTACCGATCCCGGCCATGATATCCATCCCCAGATGGACGCCGCCGCTGCTGTAATACCACGTGCCGTTATTCAGATAGCCGCCGTTAGGTTTGGTAAAGCCGGTTGAGCTGTCGATCCCGCTGAAGTCGATCGACGACAGAAGGCTCTTAAACGCGGACAAATTCGCTGTGATCTGATTGCCCAGCGCTTCCAGATCCGCCGCCTGCTTTTCCGCCGCCTCCTGCGCGATCTTCGCGACAACCCGCAGCTGCGTGACCTCCGCTTTCTTCGCTTCAACTTCCGTCTTGCTTGTTTCAAGTCCCGCTTTTTCCTCGGCCAGCTGCGTTTTATCCGCTTCCAGCGCATCCATCAGCGCTTTTAATTCCTCCAGCGACTTCTTGTCATAATTCATAATATCGTTAACGCCCTGAATCCGGCGCAGCAGTGAAGCAAAATCCTCCGCCCCCATTAAGAAATCCAGAAACTGGTTGGTGTGCATCGTCTGCTGGGAACGAACTAATCGCTGTTCCACCTTTTCCCGCAGCGCCGCGATCTCGTCTTCCTTCTGCTGGATCTGAATTTCCAGCTGGGCGATCAATGCTTCCTTTTCACTGATCTGCGCTTCCAGCTCGCTGATCTGCGCCGTCAGCTGGGCGATCTGCGCGTCGTAGCCGCGGATTTCCTGACCGATCTTCGCCAGATCCTTCTCAATTTCCTGGCGTTTGACCTTGATGTCGCTGAGCTGCTGCGCCAGTTCACTGTTGCGCCGGGAAGCATATTCCTTACATTCGTTTTTCTGTTCTTCGGATAAATTGGAACCGGAGCACATCGTCAGGTAATAGACGTCTTCGTCATCATCTGCCATGACAGGCAACACCATGCCCGTTAACAACAGGACACTTAATAGAATCAGTCCCACTTTTTTCATCGTTTCCACCTCAGATACTTCGTCACCGACATGAAGCTGCCGATCAAC
>NZ_GG657552.1:75395-93411 GCF_000157995.1 Holdemania filiformis DSM 12042 | reverse complement strand
TAACGTCATGATCTCATCCGACTTCTGCGGATCGAGATTGCCGGTCGGTTCGTCCGCGATCAACAGCTTCGGTTTGTTCGCAATCGCGCGGGCGATCGCCACCCGCTGCTGCTGCCCGCCGGAAAGTTCCTGCGGAAATGAATTACCCTTGTCGTCCAGGCCGACTAAATTCATGACCTCACGCACCCGCTTGCGGATTCTTTCCTTCGGCACGTTGATGACCTCCAGCGCGAACGCGATGTTCTCAAAGACCGTTTTCCGCTCCAGCAAGCGGAAGTCCTGAAACACGACGCCGATATTGCGGCGGTACAGCGGCACTTTGGAATGCTTCAGCTTCCCGACATTAATCCCCGCTACCTCAACCTTGCCTTTGGTCGGGATCTCCTCACCGTCCAGCAGCTTGATCAACGTCGATTTGCCTGAGCCGGTCGGCCCGATAATATAGACAAACTCCCCCTGATCAATCTTCAAGTTAATATTGTAAAGGGCGTTGACCCCATTTTTATATGTTTTTGCGATGTGTTTTAATTCCAGCATTTTCCGTACCTCATTTGTTCTTATTATATCATGGGTTAATCTTTCCATATAGAATAAAAATGTTTTGGATTTCTTACATTTTAACCGCTGTTCAATAAGACTTTATTCCAGGTTCACACATTGTCCGGTTAAGCCGGGGTTGCTTAAACCGGAAAAAAAGTCGATTGGAATCCGCAAGAACGCAAAAACGGCGCGTATTCCTTTCTGCGCCGCTTGTTTCCTTTTTTTATTTTTAGCCAGACTTTCGTGATTCCGATACGTTTTCCTTTTCTTTTAGGCGATCCGGCAATCCCATGACCGGCTTATGCCTGAGCTTTGAGCGCTTTCCTAAACCTTGAATTCCAGCGTGAAGCCTTCCCCATGCACGTCGGTTGCATCGCTGGTGATCATAAAGGCGTTTTCGTCGATCCGGTTGACCAGCTCCAGCAGCTTCGGATATTCCTTCTTTTCCACAACGACCAGAATCACCTTGCGGGGTGCGCCGGTATAACCGCCCGTCGCGTCACTCAGCGTCGTTCCCCGGTCCAGCTCCGACTGGATCGCAGCGTTGATCTGCGCGTGCGCCTCCGAAATGATTTGCACAGCCTTCGCGTTGCCGCCGCCCAGCGTCAGCATCTTGTCAATCCCAAACGAAGTGCCCCAGACGGAGATAAAACCGATCAGCACCGCTTCCAGACCATAAGTGAACAGGCCCAGTCCGACCGTCAGCGCGTCGGTGATCAACACCAGTGTTGAAATCTTAATCCCGGTATATTTGTTGACAATTAACGGCGGAATGTCCATCCCTCCGGTACTCGCACCTGTCCGCAGCACCAGCCCGATGCCGACGCCCGCCAGCAGTCCGCCGTAAAGCGACGCCAGGATCGGATCCAGCTGCAGCAGCGGAACAAACGGTGTGATGATCGTCAGATAGACCGGATACACCAGCGAGCTGATCACCGTCTTGACGGCAAAGCTTTTCCCCAGAAACAAGGTGCCCAGCACGAACATGCCCAGCACCAGAGCATTAACCATCAGCGTCGGTTCAATATGAAATACCGGCTGCAACGCGACCGCGATCCCGGCGACGCCGCCTGAAAGAATATTATAGGGTAAGATAAACATCGCGACGGCCAGCGCGAGCATAAAATTGCCGATCAGAACCCAGGGCAGGTCCCGGACCATTTTCTTCATTTCCAAAAGCGATTCCTCCTTCACTGCCGCTTCATTATATCATGGTTCTTTCTTTACCGGAAAACTTGGTTTATAATACAGGAAGTCAGAAAGGAGCAGAGGATGAAAAAGAAAAGTTGTTGGCTGCTTGTCGCTTTGATGGTGATTTTTATTTTTTCCAATTCCGCTGCTTCCGCCGGCACGTCCAACGGCATGAGCCTGACGGTCAGCGAATGGGTCCGGCCGGTATTGAATACCGTCGGCCTGCATCCGGAAACGGATTTTTTAAACTTCGTGATCCGCAAGCTGGCGCACTTCAGCGAATATGCTTTGTTGGGCTGCCTGATCGCCGCCGCCTACCGGCTTCAGCCCTGGTCATGGATGAAAAGCAAAGCGGCGCTGCTGCCGTTTTTCATCATCCCGGTTCTGGATGAGAATCTGCAGCGGTTTTCCGCCGGCCGCAGCTGCGAACTGCGGGATATGCTGATCGACAGCGCGGGCATGGCCGTCGGCATGTTCCTGGCGATCGTCTTGCTCGGAATTATAGGACATCAGAAAAAACAGGAGGATTAACGGATGAAAGAATGGAATTTGAACGATCTCTACACCGGCTACGACAGCGAAGCCTTCCAACAGGATTTCGCCGCCTTAGACACCCACATCAACGCGATGAACGCGCTGGCGGAAAGCCTCGGGCAGCGCGATCCGCACTCGACGCTGAAAGCGATCATTGAACAGCTGTCCGCCTATCAGACGCTGACCCGCCGGCTGGGCGCATATCTCTCGCTGCGCCAGTCCGCCAACACCGCCGATCAGCAAACCGTTTCCATGAATTCCCGCTTTCAGATCAAGACCAGCCAGTCGGCGCTGGCTTCAACCCGCTTCCAGAAATGGATCGCGGCGCAGGATCTGGACGCGCTGATCCCCGGCGACCCGCTGTTTCAGCAGCATGCCTTTTGGCTGCAGGAAATCCGCAGCCATGCCGCGCATACGTTAAGCGACGAGGTCGAGGACGCGATCGGAAAGATGGAGCTGAACGGTTCCAACGCCTGGGCACAGCTGCAGGAATATATGACCTCGACGGTCGCCGTCACGATGGACGGTCAGGATTACACGTTATCCTCGATCCGCAACCTCGCTTACAGCACCGATCCAACCGTTCGTAAAAAAGCCTATGAAGCGGAATTAAAAGCTTATGATAAAATTAAGGACGCCGTCTGCTTCGCGCTGAATTCGATCAAGGGCGAAGCGAACACCGTCAGCGAGCTGCGTCACTTCGATTCCGTCCTGGACATGACGCTGTTCAATTCCCGCATGCGGAAAGAAACGCTGGACGCGATGTTCACGGCGATTGACGAAGCACTGCCGCGCTTCCACGCTTATCTGCGTCACAAAGCAGAACTGCTCGGCTATACCGACGGCCTGCCGTTTTACGAACTGTTCGCTTTGATGGGCAAGAGCACCCGTACCTTCACCACCGATGAAGCGAAAGCCTATCTGATCCAGAACTTCACGCCGTTCTCCAAGGACGTCGCCGGGATCATCGAGCGCGCCTTCGACGAAGAATGGATCGATTTCTTCCCGCGCAAGGGCAAGGTCGGCGGCGCTTTCTGCTGCAACCTGCCGATGCTGAAGCAGAGCCGCGTGCTGACCAACTTTGACGGTTCGCTCAGCGACGTTGTCACGCTGGCGCACGAGCTGGGTCACGCCTATCACGGCCACCGGATTGAAAACCACAGTCCGCTGAACACCCGCTATTCGATGCCGGTTGCGGAAACCGCCTCAACCTTTAACGAAACGGTCATCATGAACGCCGCGATCCGCGACGCCGCCAGCGACGAAGAAAAGATGATGTTGATCGAAAGCACGCTGCAGGACGTGACGCAGGTCATCTGTGATATCTACTCCCGCTATCTGTTTGAGACCGAGGTTGTGGAAAAGCGCAAGGACGGCTTCCTGTTCAGCGACGATCTGGAAGACATCATGCTGCGGGCGCAGAAGAAAGCCTACGGCACGGGTTTGGATCACAACCAGCTGCATCCGTATATGTGGATCTGCAAGAGTCACTATTACGACGCCGGCTTAAACTTCTACAATTTCCCATACGCCTTCGGCTGCCTGTTTGCCAAGGGTCTGTACGCGCAGTATCAGAAGGAAGGCCCGGCCTTTGTCGATAAGTACAACCGACTGTTGGAAGCGACGACCGTCAGCAGCGTCGAGGACGTGGCGGCGATGGCAGGCATCGACATTACCCAGCCGGATTTCTGGCGCGATTCTCTGGCGATTGTGGAAACCATGATCGACGAATTCATCGCCCTGTCTGCCAAGTAACATCGAATCCGCAGTCTTTCTCACTGAATCATGCGGAACTCCGCTGCGATCCTCTTTAACAAGAAAATCCGTTCCTTTTCCCAATGCAGATTAGGCAAGAAACGGATTTTTCTTTTTAGCTTCATAGTATGATGAATGCCTATACATCTTCAAGTCGGATTGATGCCAGATTTCATGGATCAGCTTAACGAAAAAGGTTCATGCGGCGGCCCGGTTAATCCCTTTGATCAGCACCTGCGTCCCTGCTTCCCGTCTTAACGTTTCCCAATCCAGCTCCTGTCCGCCCAGATAGTCAATGAGATCCGGATCCAGTTCTTCCAACAATAAGATTCCCAAATTCATCAACGACGCGATCAACGTCCGCAGTTTCAGCCGGCGGACTTTTCCCACGCACTCCATCCCGTTGAAATCCCGGACACACCGTGTCCGCCACTTCTTCCGGCTGCGGTGCCATTCCAGGCAGAACCAGCCGCGTTCTAACCTGGACAGGACGATATACGTTTCATCCTCCCGCTTCACGATGTAACCCGGCACCCATTTAAACGCCAACGCCTTCCCCTGTTCCACGCAATAATCCACATATGCGATTTCATGATCGGCGGCGCGCTGGACTAATTCCAGCCGCGTTTTCCCCTGGAAGACGACGGGATGGGCAAAGTCGGCAAAATAACCGCGGTGACCGCAGAAAAACAGATTCCATCCCGCATCCTCCATATATGCGCGGTATTGGTGATAAAGCCGGATTAACCGCAGTCTTCCGGGAATAAACTCCTGCATATACCAGAGCGTGTGATCGATTTCCAGGATATCCCCCTTTTCCCAAAGCAGCCCCACGGAAAGATAGGGATGATAAATATGATCCAGCTGAGAGATCAGCACAAGATGTTTCTGAATCCGGCGCAGATCCAGCCACTCCACGGGAATCGGTTTACTTTGAAGCCGTTCCGCGGTCAGTGTCACGTTATGCTTTAAGTCGATATAAGTCTGTTTCGTCAGCGGATGATCCTTGGCCAGCGTCACCATCTGATATTCCCGCAGCCCGGAATACGGACTGGACGAACAAGCCTTCACGGTCAGCTCGGTTTCCGTCTTCGCCAGAATCAGATAGGGACGGATCTGGTGCGCCGGTTCCACTTTTGCCAGTTCCTCTTCCGGCAGCGGCATCCGCGCCCAGACCAAAAAACCCGGTTCGCATTGTTCAAACCAGGCCCGGCGTTTCTCTGTTGATAACGCTTGATCTGTTTTCTCCGGCGGTGCGGCGAATAAACGCCGGATCCATTCCCAAAATTTTTTCAACATGATCCTTGTCTTCCATTCCAATGTTATTCTTTAAGTCCCAACAATCATCTTCGACATTTTTCTTACTTCTTGAGTACCGGCCCTGATGTTCCCGATTTTATGATTTTTTCTGCTTTGAACCGGTCATCGCTGAGAAATTCCTTATTTTTATTTTAACAGATTTTTTTATTCAACATCCGGCAAAGTGGGTAAACCTTCGCCGTCTTTCACAGAAAAGTCAGGTCTGATCCGCAAGGCTTTCCAGAATGTTTTATTCCCGCATCAGCTCTGCCAGCGAGCTTAAGCCTGCCAGTTCAATCAGATGTTCGATATCGAGGGTGTCAAGCAACGAATAAACGCCCTGTTCGATCATGCTTAAATCCTCCGGGCTGAAATAAGAGCGGCTGCAGAGATCGTCAAAGCGAATTCCTTTTTCATCGCACCGCTGCTTGAATTTCAGGCAAATCGCCCTCGCCGCCGCATTCTTTTCCTGTTGATCGGCTTTTGCTTCCAATATCTTTTCGACCCTCTCCAAACGGCTTGTCAGTTCCGTAAACTCCGCCGCTTCCGGCCGGTTTCTCCGCTTAAGCCAGGCGCTTTTCCGGATCAGAAGCTGCCGCTTCCTCCGGACGTCGGTCAAAACGTAATTCAATAAATTCAAATCGCTGATTTCATCCAGCGCTTTCACCAAATCTGCGCATTGCCGGGAATTCAGCTCTTGAGCAAGCTTGACCGGCATCGTCTTTTTTTCTTTTTGCGTCATTGTTTATCCTCTTTGATCATCAAAACGAAACAACCGGATGGATTTCCAGCGTTTCCTGTGATATAGTTCTTTTGAGTTAATTTTATCACAGTTTCCATCACGCTTCCATCCTTATTTCAGTTTGTCCCTGCCTCTTACAATATTTTCTTCCCTGCAGCTTTCTTTTTTTGAATATCAGCCAGCACCCTTGTTCAGATTATAGAATAGGTATCTCATATGATACCTATAAATTATATCGCTTTCACGATAAAATGCAAAGGTGCAAAGGGGTGTTCCGACGATGATCATTTACGACAGATTGTGGAAAACATTAGCCGAAAGAGGTGTGTCCTGTTACAAGCTGACCCAGGTTTACGGCATCAGTAAATCCCAGTTTGTCCGAATGAAAAAGAACGCCGTTGTTAAAACGACGACGGTGGATCTCTTATGTCAGGCGCTGGGCTGCCGGGTTGAGGATATCATGGAATACATCCCGGATCCGCCGGCGGATGACGACCGGGAAAACAAAGAAATATAAACTAGGCAGGTAAACGGCTGGAAACGCGGGCAAAAGCGTCGCTCTCCCGGCCGTTTTTTTCTTTATTCAGCTGTTTTCTTGGTATGGTCTTCCTTACCGGTTCGGAAGATCCGCCGATGGAACGTTCGATCTTTGCGGGAACGCAAAAATAAAAGGAATACTGGAAATCCGGCCGGGAATAGACTACAGTAAAGATAGAAAAGAAAGGCGGGATCGTTCATGATCGAACTGGCGCAGCTGGCCCGATATCAGGAAAACAACCGGCTGGAAGCGAAACGGGCGCAGGGCGGAATGCCGCACAGTCTGTGGGAAACATATTCCGCTTTCGCCAACACCGTCGGCGGAGCGCTGCTTTTGGGCGTGATCGAAACGCCGGACAAACACTTTCAGGCCGTGCCGCTGCCGGATCCGCAAACGCTGTGCGACCAGTTCTGGCAGATTGCCGCCAATCCGGAGCTGGTCAGCGTCAATTTGCTTCAGCGCGATCAGGTTCAGATTGTCACCGCCCAGAATCATCCGATTGTCCTGATCGAAGTCCCGCGCGCGCTGGCTTGTCAGAAACCGGTGTTTCTGGGCTCGTCGCCTTTTTCCGGAACCTACCGGCGGGGTGGGGAAGGTGATTACCGGTGTCAGATCAGCGAGGTTCAGATCATGATGCAAAACCGGTTCCGGGAGCTGCCGGATGGGGCGCCGGTTATTTCCGCCACGCTGGACGATCTCAAACCGGCTTCCATCCACGCCTACCGCCAAAGCTTCCTGCGGGCGAATCCCGGTTCGGTCTGGAATGCGATAGCTGAGTTAAGCTTTCTGCTTCAGATCAACGCGGTTTATTTCGCAATGGACGGCAGTCTGCATCCGACCTCAGCCGGCTTGTTGATGTTCGGCCGGGAAGAAGCCTTAGCCCGCGTCTTCCCCGGTCTTGAGCTAAGCAATCATCTGGAAACCGGCCGGCGTGAAGAAAATGCCTGCGACTTTTATTTTTCTGCCCGTCGGCAGCTGCAAAGCCAACACCCGCAGGAGGTCGCCTGGGCGATCAACGAAGCGTTAGTCAACGCGCTGGCGCATGCCGACTATCAGGATCATCCGCAGATTGAAATCCGCGCCAATCCGCAAGAGGTTCAGGTCGTCAACCGCGGTCAGCTGAACCGCCGGGCTCTGCCGGCCAACCCGGTTCTCTATCAGATGTTTCATTTGATCAAAGCGGCCGACGGCCGCGGAACCGGACTTTTGCGGATCGAAGCGATCTGGAAGCAGAAAGGCTGGTGCGCACCCGAGTTGACCGCTGAGCCGCAGCGCCGCGAAGTGTTGTTCCGGCTGCCGGTTTCCCGCAAGATTCAGAAACGTCAGACGCTGCAGCAGCGCGTGCTGGATCTGATCACGACAAAGATTGAGATCTCCGCGGACCAACTTGAGACCCAGCTCAGACTGACAAAAGGCCAAACCGAAACGCTCCTGCAGCAGCTGTTGGAACAGGATCTGATTGAACTGGATCCTGCCGGGCAGCGCTACCGGTTAAAAGCCTGATCTTCCAACTCACGCTGTAGAAAACGAGTCCTCTCCTTACGGGAAGACTCGTTTTTTCATCTTTTCATCACTGCGCTTCACTCAGGTCAAAGTGAGCTTCACTCTGAAACGGGAATGGCCGCACACGATAACCGCCGTCCGGTTTCCGGATCAAAAAAGTGCAGCGCGGATGCCTCAGCGCTCAGAACGACCCGGTCACCGATCTGACTGTTCATGCCTTCCGGCAGACTGAATTCCACCAGACTTCCGCCCAGCCTGCCCGAACCAAAGCGCTGTGCCCCGGTCCAGTGAAATTGTTCGATCACCGCTTCCCCCATCAGCGCCGCTGCTTCCTCAGATCCCGAAGCAGAGTCCATTCTCCTGGCCCGCAGCTGTTGGGGACGCACGCCGATCACCACAGTGTCTGCGCCGTACGGCCAGACTATCCGCGAAGGCTGAAAGATCGATTGAGGAGCAGCGCTGCGGACTGTCCACAGATTGATCGGACGTTCGCCGATAAACTGCGCCGCAAACAGAGTGGCGGGCTGGGCGACGATCCGCTGCGGGATATCGTTCTGTTCGATCCGGCCCTGATTCATCACGACTAACCGGTCCGCGAGGTTCAGCGCCTCGCTTTGATCATGCGTCACCAACAGCGCCGTCTGGCCGCGCTGCCGGCATAACCGCAGAATTTCATCCTGCAGCTGTAAGCGCAGCTGCCGGTCCAATGAGCTGAGCGGTTCATCCATCAACAGCACCGCCGCTTCCTTAAGCAGCGCCCGGCCCAGTGCAACCCGCTGCCGCTGGCCGCCGGAAAGCGTGCGGGCCTTGCGCTCAAGCAAATCTTCCAGCTGCAGCTGCCGGGCGATCGCTTCGATCTGCGATTGACGCCCATGGCGGTCAAGGTTCTTCTTCGCCAGGCCGAACGCCAGATTCTCCGCGACGCTCAGCCACGGAAACAGCGCGCTGGATTGAAACATCATCGCCACGTCCCGATCCTGCGGCCGCTGTCCTTCAACCGCCTGACCCCGGATCCGGATCGTTCCCTCATCGGGCGTTTCCAGTCCCGCGATCATCCGCAGCGTCGTCGTTTTCCCGCAGCCGGAAGGTCCGACCAGCACGCCCAGCTCCCCCTCTTTCAGCGTCAGGCTGACCTGATCTACCGCCTGCACGCCGCCGGGATACTGCTTGGAGATTGCGGTTAATTCCAGCATGTTCATCTGGAATCCTCCCGCCGCAGCCAGACGCGCGCTTCATACGGCCGCAGTGCCCCGGCAAAACCAGGTTCGGCATAATTATCAAAGACGCATTCGCCCCGCTCTTCCGGCAAGGAAAACGGAATCGTCTCTCCACGGAAGTTGCATACAACCCAGGCTTCTTCCGCAGCGGTGAACCGGCGGTACATAAACAAATCCGGATGCTCCGGCTCGACGAACTCAAACCCGCCGTACACAAACAGCCGTTTGCCCACCGCGCTTAAGCGCAGCTGGATTAACCGCCGCGTCAGATTCAGCACAGAATAGGGATCGGCCTGCTGGGCGGCGACGTTGATTTTCCGATAATTGCCGATCACTTTCTCCGCGGGTTCGACGGTGGAAAACCCGGCATACGCCTCCGCGCTCCACTGCATCGGCGTGCGCGCGTTAACCCGTGAGGTTCGCCGTTCATATTCCAGGATCTGTTCCTCGCTCAACCGGGAGCGGGCTTCTTTTACGTAATTGGCGACCCATACGTCGTGGAAATCCTCGAGACTTGAATAATCGACGTTAGTCATGCCGATCTCCTCGCCGTTGTAAAGAAACGGCGTCCCCTTCATCAACAACAGCGCCGCTTCCAGCATCGAAGCCGACTCGCGGTGATAGCGGATCGGCTCGCCGTACTGGCTGACCACCCGCGGCAGGTCGTGATTCATCCAGTAAACCGCCGGCCAGGCCCGTTCCCCCAGCCCGTCGTACCAGCGTGCGAACACCTGTTTCAGCTGGCGGACGTCGACGTGCCGGTCCGCCTCGGTGATGATCTCCTTGCCTTCCAAACCGTTGCACCAGCAGTGATCAAACGTAAACACCATGTTGAAGGCTCCGGTTTCCTTGTCGGCGTAATTCAGCGCCATCTGCGGACTCGCGCCGCCCCCGACTTCGCCGATCGTCAGACAGTCCCGGCCCGCCAGGACCGTCTGTTTAAACTCCTGTAGGTAATCAAACAGCGCCGGCAGATTGGAGAACTTCGACCAGTCCGCAGCCAGCCCCTGCGCGTTCACCGGCAGTTCGCTGTCCTGAAATTCAGGATCGCGGGCTAAATGCGCTACCGCGTCGACGCGGAAACCGTCGATTCCCATATCCAGCCATTGCCGAGCGATTGCCTCCATACGCTGCCGCAGGATCGGATTCGCCCAGTTCAGATCCGGCATTTTCCGTGAAAAGATCTTCATGTAATACTGGCCTGCTTGCTCGTCATAGGCCCAGGCGGAATCAGCGAAGAAACTCGCCCAGTTGGTTGGCGGCTGAGGACGTCCTGCGGCATCATAGCGCGGCTCTTTCCAGATATAGAAAGCATGTTCCGGACTGTCCGGATGCGCGCGGGCCTCAATAAACCACGGATGTTCGTCCGAGGTGTGGTTTAAAATCAGGTCCAGAATAATCCGCAGCCCCCGCCGGTGCGCCTGAGCGATCAGCTCCCGCACGTCCGCCAGGGTTCCGAACATCGGGTTGACGTCCAGAAAATCGCTGACGTCATAGCCGTTATCATCCATCGGCGACGCGTAAAACGGACCAATCCACAACAACGTCACGCCCAGCGCCTTTAGATAATCCAGCTTGGTGATGATGCCGCGTAGATCGCCGATCCCGTCATGATTGCTGTCATAAAACGTCTTCGGCAGAATCTGATAGCCGACCGCTTCCTTCCACCACGTCTTTTCCATCCCGCTCCTCCTTTGCGCTGATCCCGCTGTTTTTTCCAGTTTCCCTCTGCGGATCCGCCAGGGCCTGGATCCTGTCCGCTCAAGTTCTTTCTTCATTATAAAAATAATTCCCGCCAACTTCAAGAAAACCCGGTTTTTCCTTGCGGAAATTCCGGTTGGGGCGCTACAATAAAAAGGTTGAGGAGTGAATTCATGAAAAATCAATCATTTGAAAGAGAAAACGCCCGCCTGCTTCAGCAGCTGAGCACTGTCTGCAAGACGATGGAGAACAACGAGATCCAGAACGGACAGCTCGTATTTGAGCGCTGGGACCTGCGGGTATCCGCCCGCGTCGATGCCCTGGACGAGCGGGTCATGGCTGTCTGTACATTTACAATTGAATGTCCGCGGTTTGACGAACCGGTCGTGGAATGCTGCGCAGGAGCGGGACAGGATCCGGATCAGGCGATCGGCGCGGCGGCCGCCAGCTTTTTGTTCGGCATGATGGCGGCGGTGATTACCCTGATGCGGGGAGAATCCGTCCTGCAGCTGACCAGCGAGTTCGGCGGGAAAGAACGGAAATGGAACTGCATCCAGAGTGAAATCGTCGGCATGGGCCAGCCGCTGTCCGGCGATCACCAACTGGATTTCTGGAACGCCTTGAAAAGCCAGCTGCCGCGGGTACTCGGCAGCCGGAAGATCACGTTCATCAAGATCTATGGCGCGCGTCAGGCCGACGGCAGCGTCACGGCGGAATGCCGCGTCAATGACGTTGTCTGCCGTTTTTTAAGCGAAGCGCTGGCCCGGATTGTGGAAAAGTGGGACAATACGCAGTTCGTTTCCCGCAAGCAAATCTTTATATTAGAACAGGATCCTGAGCATTCTGCCGTTTTCCCTTATACCAAGGATCAGATCACGGAAGCGACTGCCAAAGCAATGCGGCTGTTTCAGGCCTGCGACACGGCTGAAAAGCTGGGACGCTATGTAGAAATCCTGAGCCGGGATCTCAACGATGCCTCCCTGGCTGAGCTGTTCCGGTTCTTTCTGCCGGAAATCTGCGCGGAAAACGCCTTTTCTGAATTGATCGTCGACGAACAGCTGACGCTGTATTGCAAAAATCAGGTGATTCCCGTCACACTTTTCCAGCTGACCGCCTATGCCTGGATGAAGGAAGCGGTCTACGCGGGATTCAGCAGTGAGGAATTTGACAACGATCTGTTCCGGCAGCTGATCGGACTCAGCTCGCTGTATGCCCTGGTCTGTCAGCTGAAGCAGGACGGAGCAGACCTGAACGGCCGGACTGCCGCCCTGCAGTTCCACGCCTCTGATGACTTTCAGCTGTTTTAAATCCCCCGTTCAGCCCGTCCGCGATCCGGCGGGCTTTTTTTGTCTAAAAACAGCCGCTTTAATTTTCATATTCTCTCTACGATTCTTTATTCAATTAATCGCATGATTTCTTTATTTTTCATGATATTCTTGTGGATCGCATTTTATCCATCATCCAATAATTAATTCAATTAATTTTTACCTTTATTTTAATAAAGGGATTTTTCAATACAGATTAACAAAATAATTATTGCATTTATAAAATTACACCGTTGTTTAAAACCAACAACTCATCTATTTCACAGTTCAATTAAACCGCAGATTGTAACGTTTTAAAAAAGTAACATAAAAATGGAGAAAAGAAGAAAAAAATCGAATAGAAAAGCGGAATTTATTCATCCAGTTTATTACCTTTTTGTTCAATTCCCGCTACAATATTCGCGAAGGAAGTGAATAGTTATGAATGATGTCAATTATGTTCTCTTAGGCCGACGTATCCGGATTCTCCGCAAATACCGGAAGCTGACCCAGGAACAGCTGGCTGAGGTGGTCGGCCTATCCATCCAGCATCTCAGCAATGCGGAAAATGCCCGTACCAAGCTTGGATTTCCAAAAATCAAAAGCATTGCCGATACTTTGGATGTTTCATTAGATGAACTGGCGGGCGACGGGATGAAACACAGACAAATCCGGCCTGAAATTGCCGCGCTTTTCCACGAATAAGGTCACGGCGGTCTTCGCTCTGATCCTTCGGTTCATCGGAAATCTCCGCCCACGATCCTGCGCCGCCCTCGATCTCCTAAGTCCTGCGATCTCCCACCATAAGAAAACGGCTTCCTGCGAAGCCGTTTTCTTCTTAATATTGGGTGATATCGCGGAAAGAAATCAGCGCGATGTCCTTTTTCGCAAACCAGGCCTTCACTTCCGGGGCCGTCGCCGCTTCCAGATCTTTGATCCGCACGTCGGTAAACGAGGACATCCGGTAAATTTCACGGTCGAGATAGCCGGGATGCAGCGTCACCAGCGACAGCGGCAGCTCCGCAATCCCGCCGAGATCTTCGGTAAAATACGCCGCCGGCTCTACTCCCTGATCATAAAACGGATAGATGGAAGCGGCCCGCTGCGGCCGTTCCGTCAGCCGATGATCGCAGTTTTCCAGGTAAGACAGATGCGGCAGATCGTACCGCTTTGCCAACAGCGCCATCGCTTCCAGCAGATGTGGCGAACGAACCGCGTGACCTTCCAGATACTCCGGACGACGGCCCGTCAGCGCGATAAACCTGCGGATCTGCGCTTCCACCTCTGCGACCGCCTGATCCAGATCGGGAATCGGATCCCTGCCTGCGGCCAGTTCTGCCCGGTACTTTTTAGAGCTGTGGAAAACGCCCTGCTCGTCGATCAGATTTGGAATCAGCGCCGGATCGGCAGCCGGTTTTCCGACGACGATGTTGATATGCAGCCCCAGGCATAAGCCCTCGGCTTCGCGCAGCCAGCCCAAAGCGGCCGGCGCCGCCGGCATGTTGACCATCACGCCGGTGCTGCGTACAATCCCTTCGCGGTACGCTTTTAAAATTCCCAGACTGATCGCTTCGGTAAATCCGTAATCGTCAGCCTTCACAAGACAACGTTTCATGCGCGTCATCCCTTTTTAAGCGATCTTGCGCTTCATCGCTTCCAGATTGAACACCGAAGTGTCCTTCGCACGGTCATAAACAATCCGGCCTTCGACCATCGTCAGCACGCATTCATAGTCATCGGTGATGACCGCCAGATCGGCGTTTTTGCCCTCCGCCAGCGAGCCTGTGACCTGATCGATCTTCAGGAAGCGGGCAGGATTGAACGACGCCATCTGCACCGCGTCCTCCAGCGATACGCCGACGATGTTAACCAGCTGTCCGATATTATACAGCACCCACTTGCCGCTGCCGCAGATCCGGCCGTGCAGATCGAGAATCAACCCTTTTTCATCGGCGATCATCTCTTTGTTATAGCGCATGTAATGTCCGGTCGGCAGACCAGCGATATAATTGGAATCCGAAATCAGGCAGAACTTCTCGACCGACTGCATCCGCAGGCAGATCTGGATCATTTCCTTGCAGACATGATTCAGGTCGGTGATCAGTTCGTAGCGCAGATTGTCTTCCAACAAATACTGGCCCAACGCCCCGACGTTGCGGTGATGAATGCCGCGCATCCCGTTGCCCAGGTGCGTGACGATATCCAGGCCGACCTCGTCCATCGCTTTGCGGATATCCTCGGCATAGGCTTTCGTGTGCGCGGACGCGACCAGAATTTCCTTTTGATGAAGCAGCCGGATGACGTCGTAGGCCTTCGGCAGCTCCGGCGCGATCGCCATCATGACCATCTTGCCTTTGGCCTTGTCGATCAAGCGCCGGGCTTCCGCGACGTCCGGCAGCGGATAATCCTCACCAACCGTATTCTCGCCGCCGCGCGCCCAGAACGGGCCTTCAGAATGCACGCCGTAAATCCGCGCGCCGTCCAGCGGCTGTCCGGTACAGTCGGCAATGGCTTCAAACGCTTCTTCCTTGGCGGTCGGCAGCACGCCGGTCACCCCAACTGACGCCACCGCCTTGGCAAATCCCTTCACGTCTTTCTCCTTCGCCGGATCGGTCATCGACCAGCCGCCGAAGCCGTGGTTATGAATATCAATGATGCCCGGGATGATCCGCTGGTCTTCAAAATCAAGATCTGCCGGTCCCGCCGCCGGACCAATCCGCACGATCTTACCGTCTTCAATCTCGATGACACCGTCAACGATGCCCTGCTCCGTGACGATCCGGCGCGAGCGCAGTACGGTTCTCATGCGTTTTCCTCAATCCGCATCTCGCGGTAGAATTCCGGGTTAAACAGATCGGTATCGGTCTGGCAGTCATACACCTTGCGGCCGCGCACATACGTGGCCACTGCCTGATAATCGTCGGTGATGACGACGCAGTCAGCGTCCTTGCCGACCTCCAGTGAACCCTTGCGGTCTGCCAGTCCATACTTCTTCGCCGGGTTGAGCGACGCCATGCGGCTGACCGTGCTCATCGGCATGCCCAGCTTTTCCACCAGGTTGCCAATGCCGTAAAGCACCGGCTTGGAGCTGCCGCACAGGCGGCCGGTATCACTCAGGCAGAAGCCCTCCGGCGTAATCGAAATGATCATGCCCGGATGCCAGCCCTTGTACTGACCGACCGGCGCTCCGGCCATGCCGGAACAATCGGAGATCATCATAAACCGCGACGGATCCTTCAGCTTGAAGTACAGCTTCAGCATTTCCAGACTGATATGCAGCCCGTCGCAGATGACTTCACACTCGACGTTCTCATTATTTAAGGCCGCGCCCAGACCGCCGATATCACGATGATGCAGCCCGGTCATGACGTTGCCGGTATGCGTCGCGACGCTGAGGCCCCGGGCATACGCCGCCATCGCTTCGTCATACGTGCAGTCGCTGTGAGCATAGGCCAGCGTCACGCCTTCGGACAGGAAATAGTCGATGATCGGATCGATGCCCGGAATTTCCGGTGCCAGCGCGACCAGCTTCAATTTGCCCTGACCATCGGCGACCATCTGCTTCGCCGTGGCCAGCGATACCTCCGGCCAGCCGGTGCGGATCCCTTTTTCCCCGACCCGGTTCAGCCATGGACCTTCGCTGTGGATACCGACGATATCTGCGCCTTCGTTGTCCTCGTCCGCCACTTCGCTGACGCTGCGGATCATGGAAACCGCGCAGGTTGGGAAAATGCTGGTGACGCCCTGGGAACCCAAAGCCTTCAGATAATGCCGGACGATCGGTTTCTGCACCTGCGGATCCGCGCTGACCTGTCCGGATAAGCCGTAGCCGTGCGTGCCATGATTGTGGGTGTCGAAGATGCCCGGGATAATCCGCTGATTACCGTAATCCACCGCTTCGGCCAGAAGCTGCGGATCCTGCGTGAAGCCGGTAAGCTTGCCTGCTTCAATGATCATCGCGCCGGACTGCCACTGACCGTTCCAGAGAATGCGTTCACTTTTTAAGATGGTTTTCATTATTTCTCCTTTATTATGATTTATTGAGCCTTGATTAAATGGAAGAAGAAAACACAAAGGGCTGCGCTGGCAGCCCTTCCTTCTTTCCTTAGAAGATTCCGAAGAACGCCAGCGCCACGCTGAGAACGAGAATTCCCAGAACCAGCGTCACCGGACGTACGCCCTTTTTAATTAATGCGACCAGGCCGAAGACCAGTGCGACCGACAAGATCCCCGGCATAATCGAGTTGACGACGTCGAGGACGACAACCGAGGTCTGACCGACCTGAATCGTCCAGGCCAGCTTGACGTTCACCATCGAAGCGACCATCGCGCCGACCATGCTTAAGCCCAAGATGGCTGCCGATTTGGTCAGTGATGTCATTAACCCGGAGGAGAAGATCGAGTCGATGAACGAAGTGCCCATCGTATAGCCGATTTTCAACAGATACCAACGCGCGACGACCTGCGAACCGCCATAAAGCAGCACGAAGATCAGCACACCCAGCAGATTGCCTTCGGCGCATAAGCCAATGCCGATGCCCGCGGCGATGACGCGCACGCAGTTGAAGAAGAACGCGTCGCCGATCCCGGCAGTCGGCCCCATCAGCGCGACCTTGATATTTTCAATCGTATCGTCGTCAACGCTGCCCTTGGTCACCTTTTCCCGCTCCAACGCATAGGCCAGACCGGCGATGAAGCTGAACAGAACGGCGTGAGTGTTGAAGAAGTTATTATGCCGGACCAGCGCCTGCTTGCGCTCTTCCGGATCGCTGTAAAGCTCCTCGATGGCCGGAGCCATCGTGCAGGTGAAGGCGTTGCCTTCCATCTTAACCATATTGAAGCCGCAGAACACCAGTCCGGAATTCCAGAACATGGATTTCAGCGTTTTCTTTTCCTGTGCGGACAATTCCATTTTCGCCATTAGAAGAAATCCTCCTCGTTATTCCCGTTCGCGCTGGCCGCGGCGGCGTTGGCCGTCTTGGCGTCCAGCAGCTTTTTATCATTGTAGAAATACATGATCGCGACGACCGCCATGATGATCGCGATCGGCAGCTGGCCTAAGCCCAGATATTTCGACAGGACGAAGCCGACGAAGAAGAACCCGCCGATTTCCTTGTCCCAGATCATCGACGTCAGAATGGCGAAGCCGACGCCCGTCATCATGCCCGATGCCGCCGACAGGCCGCTCATCACCCACGCCGGCAGGTTGCCGATCACGCTCTGCAAGCCCTCGACCCCAAAGGCAACGGCCAGAAACAGAATGATCGTCTGCGGCAGACGGTCGACGAACAAACCGCACAAAATGGTCTGAATGCGGAAGCTCTTGATGTTGCCGGTTCCCGCCAGATGTTCCCAATACGGTGCTAAGGAAGCCAGCACCGGTTTATACATTTCCCCGACGGTCGCCATCAGCGTGCCGATCGGCATCGCCAGCGCCAGGCCGGTTTCCGTATCAACGCCGGTCAGAATCGTCATCGCCACGGCAATGATCGAAGCCGAACACGCATCCGCCGGCACCGAACCGCCGATTGCGGAAATCCCCATGAAAATCGCTTCCAGCGAAGCCCCCATGACCACGCCGGTCGTCAGATCGCCTAAAACCAAGCCGGTAATCGCCGCCGTCACGATCGGACGGGCGAAGGTCTGCCACGACATCACGCGGTCGACGCCGTTGACGATCAGCCATGCAAGC
>NZ_GG657552.1:72347-75180 GCF_000157995.1 Holdemania filiformis DSM 12042 | reverse complement strand
CCATGCAAGCATGACTAATAACGCACTTTGAATCATCCTTTTTTCCTCCTCTTATTTAAACAGGTTGGTAATATCCTCGGCCGGCTCCTCCGGAGTCGTCTGATAGATACATTTCAAGCCGGTCGCGATCAGATGCTTGAAGCTCTCCACTTCCACCTCGTCGCAATAGATGTTGTTGCCATAACGCTTGCGCGGCATGCCCGGTTTTTCCGGAGCGATCCGGCCATAGTTGCCGATGTTGATGTACGGGATGCCGCTGACAGCCGCGACAACGCGCTCGGCATCCTCGGGACTGTTGACCAGCATCAGGATTTTCATACTCTCGCAGCGCGGGTCGTTCAACAGAGCGATCGCGTCGTCCACGCCGCGGATCGCGGTTTTAATGCCGGCCGGCGCGGCCATTTTCAAGCTTTTCTGAATAATCGGACTGTTGGCGGCGGCATCGTTGCCGACGACGATGTGATCGACGCCGGTGTGCCGCGACCATTTGATCGCGATCTGGCCGTGAATCAGCCGTTCGTCGATCCGGAACATTTTGATCATGGAACTCCTCCTCTTTTCCGGGAAAGAACGGTTGGCCTGTCCCCGGACGTATGAACTGCAGAGCAGCGGATTCCAGGCGAGCCAAGCCTGACATTCCGCTGCGAAGATAAGCGCGCGTTTATCTTTACAATTGGATTATAAGCGCTTTCAGAATGAATTACCTCATGGAAAAACAGGACAAAAAAAGGGCAATGTTCATCATTTGCCCTTAGTCAGAGGTAATTTTTTGCGCCGTTTTTATTTTTTACACTTCAAACATCCCGCCGCCGGCCTGCAGACAGCGCTTCACCGCGTCGATCAACAGACTTAAATCCTGTTTTTCCAACAAAGCTTCGATGTTTTCCTGATCGACCGCCAGCTGGTGCGCGGCCTGATCGAGAAACCGTAAGCTTTGCAAACCCGCGGCGAAATCGGCGGTGATGTAAATCAGATACCGGATCTCTTTCTTTTCCCACACGCCCGGTTTGCTTAACCGATAGATCTCAAAGCTGTTGCGGCGGGTGTACTGGCGGCTTTGGACGATGATCACGGTCTGGTGCACTACGCGGAAATCGCGCACCCGCGTCAGTTCTTCCTCCATTTTCTGCACGGCGTAGTAATCGCGGCCGTTTTTGTAGCTGATCAGATGGATGAAGGCTTCCTTGCCGTCGTATTCAAATTCCGGATAAAAGCTGGCGGCATCCCAGCCGAACTGATCGAGCAGCGGCTGCAGCTGATAGCCGTCCATGATTACCGTGTTGAAAAACTGATTGAATTCGCGTGCTTCCGGAATCTGGTTGATCACCATGTAGGGAATGGTATAGCGGTAACTATAAGATGGAAAGTTCAGCAGCAGGCAGTCATATTGACTTTGATCGAGCCCGCGCACCTCATAGAATTCATAGATGTCGACCGTTTCAAACCAGCGCTTCCGGAACCGGCGCAGCAGGCGGCTGCGGATAATCTCCGAGGCCATCCGGCCGTTGCGGCTGCAGATCAGAACGCGGCGTTTCTTATACGGATAAGGCACGGTGTCGATCAGCGTGAAAAAGCGCACCGCAAGCATGTTGACCTCCATATCGGTAATCGGCACGGACAGATGGCTTTCCAGAATCTGCGCGGCGCTGACCGCCAGTGCTTCGCAAACGGGAGAGTAGCGAATGCCGTTGTTGTCGACATGCGAGCCGAGGATGGAATAGCGGAAGTTGAGCGAATCGCAGAACAACAGCGGGATCAGGCCCGGAATCATCACGCGGCCGTAATCCGGCAGCGCCGCGAGATCCACGCCCCAGCTCGTTTTCAAGCCTTGCGCGATCTTCCCCGCCAGCTCGCAGGCCAGCTGATAACAACCGGGATACCGCTGGGGCAGCTGCGGATGATCGATCGGATCGTTCCAGCAGAGCAGGATCTCCGCGATCGCCAGCACCTCCTCCTCAGGCAGCTCAAAGCCCGGGTAAACATCCTGCAGCGCGGCGACGATGTCCGCCGCGATCCGTGCCTCGCCGAAGGTGCGCACATAGGTCATTTTCGCTTCGTTCCTCGTTACGCCAAACCCGGCCTTGATGCGGTTGCGCGCCAGCACCAGATACCAGGCAATGCGGTTGGTGTAGGTGTCGCTGATCGCGATCCCGCTCTCCCGCAGCACGCGCAGGAAAATATGCCGGATCTCGTTGCGTTCCTCTTCATCCACGTCAAAATACTGCACGTATTCATCGTAATTCAAAAACGAAACCGCTTTATAATAATGGATTTCATACAGTTCAAGCATGCACAGCCGGCGCTGAAATTCCTCGCCGGTGACCTTGACGCCGTACTTCGGCCGGGACTGCAGCGCCAGCCCGAACGCTTCCAAACATTGGCGGACTTCCCGCAGCTGTGCCTGCAGCGTGCGCCGCGACAAAAAGAGCTGGTCGGAAATCGCGTCGAAGGTCAGATAGCGGGGTGCGACGATCAGCCGGCGGACAATATCGTTGGTGCGGCCGACAATTTCACTTTTGGTGTAGTTCATCGTGCTGAAACGGATCTGAAGCTGTTCGCGGACCGGATCGTACACCGCATGATCCAGAACCTGAAGCAAATAGCCCTTGCCTTTGCGGGTCAGAATTTCAACGCCGCTGGCCTGCGCCAGCTCGCGCAGCTCCGCCATATCATTTTTCACCGTGCGTTCGCTGACGCCGGCCATCGCCGCCAGCTGCCTGGCCTGCAGCGGCTGATCGCTGTTATCCAGCAGATAAAGCATTAATAACAGCCGGTTCTTCACCACCGCCATAAAATTGATTCCCCTTTCGTTTCAAAACGCGCCGCCGCTCAG
>NZ_GG657552.1:44202-72122 GCF_000157995.1 Holdemania filiformis DSM 12042 | reverse complement strand
CATGCAGCACGCTGAGCTGCAGCGGAATCGCCAGCACAAAGCTGCACACATCGGCAATCGGCTGGGCGATTTCCACGCCCTGAATCCCGATCAGCGCCGGCAAGAGCAGCACCGCCGGGATGAAGAACAGCCCCTGCCGCGACATCGCCAGCAGCGAAGCGCGGAAGGATTTTCCGATCGTCTGCAGCATCATGTTGCAGATCGTAATCCACCCGCACAGCGGGAAGGTCAGGCATTGCCAGCGCAGCGCCTGGGTGCCGATCGCGATCACCTGCGGATCATTTTTAGAGAACAACTGGATCACCTGCGGGGCCAGCAGGTAGCCGGCCGCCGACAACACGATCAGGATCACCGTGGCGACCTTCACGCAGAACCAGAAGCCTTCCTTGACTCGGTCATACAGAAAGGCACCGTAATTGAAGCCGCACACCGGCTGGAAGCCCTGACCGAAGCCGGTCACCACCGAAGCCGCCAGATTCATCACCCGGCCGACGACCGACATCGCCGCAATCGCCGCGTCGCCGTACGGCCCCGCCATCAAATTCAGACAGATCGTTGCCACGCTGCCTAATCCCTGCCGGCACAACGAAGGCATGCCGCCGTTGATGATCTGGGAATAGTAGTATTTGGAGAACGTAACGTTGCGCAGGCGGATGCGCAGGTTGCCGCCCTGGGTCGTACTCTTGAGCAGCAGCACGAAGCCGACGAACTGGCTGATGATCGTCGCCAGCGCAGCCCCGCTGACCCCCATGTCAAAGACAAAGATGAACAGCGGATCCAGAGCGATGTTGAGCACTGCCCCCGAGGCGATGCCGACCATCGCATAGAACGCGCTGCCCTGGAAGCGCAGCTGATTGTTGAGCACCAGCGAAGCCGTCATATACGGCGCGCCGATCAGGATTAAGCGCAGATACTGGCGGGCATAGGGCAGAATGGTTTCGGTCGCGCCCAGAATCCGGCACAAAGGATCGATCAAGATTTCCCCCAGCAAAAAGATCACCGTGCCCAGCGCCAGCGCCGTAAAGAAGCCGGTCGCCGCCATCTGCTGCGCTTCGTCAAAGCGGTGCTGCCCCATTTTGCGTGAAATATAATTGCCCGAGCCATGACCGCAGAAAAAGCCGAAGGCCTGGATGATCGCCATCAGCGCGAACGATACGCCGACCGCCGCGGTGGCGCTGGTTCCGATCCGGGCGACGAAGAACGTGTCCGCCATGTTGTAAAACGACGTTACCAGCATGCTGATAATCGTCGGCACGGCTAACCGGCAGATCAGGCTGGACACGGGCTTCTCCGTCATCGTTTTGTATTTTTCCTCTTGTGTTTCTGGTTTCCCCATATTTTCTCCTCTTTCAACCTTTTTTCGACCTTCTTATTGTATAATGGAAATCAGGATTCCACAAATTCATTGATTTTATGATTTTCATTACTTCATGTAATAATTAAAGAAGAAAGGAGTGCCTCATGGATTTCAAAGAATTAACGTATGTGCTGGCGCTGGCACGGCATCAGAGTGTTACCAAGGCGGCCCAGGAGTTATATCTGACCCAGCCGGCGCTGACGCGGTTTCTGCAGCGCCTGGAAACGAGCGTGGGCCAGCCGTTGTTCACCCGCTCCGGCAACCGGCTGATTCCGACGTATGCCGGTGAAAAGTATATTGAACGGGCACAGGAAATACTGCTTTTGAAAAAACAGCTGGACGCGGAAATGCAGGATATCGTCCAGGTGCACCGGGGACAGCTGCGGATCGGCTTGTCGATCTTCCGCAGTTTTTCCCTGCTGCCCAACGTGCTGCCGGAATTCACCCGCAAATATCCGCATGTGAAACTCCTCGTTGAAGAAAACGACCCAGCGTTTCTGGAGGAGGCGTTGTGCCGGGGCGAGCTGGATCTGGCGTTTTTCTCGCTGCCGACGCGCCGCAAGGAAATCGTGACGGAAACGATCCGGACTGAAGAACTGGTGCTGCTTCTGCCGCCGCAGGATCCGCTGGCCAGTCAGGCTCAGCGGCGGCCGGGATATCGTTACCCATGGCTGGATCTTGGCTGGGTCAAAGAGCGGCCGTTTATCCTGCAGAAAAAGGATCAGCGCACGCGGCAGATCACAGACCGGTTGTTTCATGATTACGCCTTCACGCCCAACGTGATTCTGGAGATTCAGAACATCGATGTGTCGATGGCGCTGACAGCAGCCGGTTATGGTTGTTCTTTCACCCGCGATATCCATGCGGTCGAGCTGCAGGCGTATCAGCCGGCGCCGCAGTGTTTCTCCGTCGGCCGCCAGCGCACGCTGACGCAGTATGCCGCAGCTTACCGCAAGGGCGCGTACCTGCCAGATTATGCCCGGGATTTCATTGAGCTGGTGCGAAAACAGTTGAATACTTCAAGATCCTCGTCATCCTCAATTTAACGAATGCAAATCAGATTTCTACCTTTATGTTAAAAACAAATTTCCGCAGGTATATATCCCTAATCATAAATATGATCTGCAAAAAAGAGCTTGGATCAAATGGTTTTAAATCATTCAATTCAGCTCTTTTTGTGTCTGTTTCTATTTCTCCACGCTCAGCAGCAAGGAAGACTCCACCTTCAGTTCGCTGTCGCCGCGCACGCCGATATAAGCTTTACCCGGCTGAATTGCCGTCACGACACCCTGCTCATCCACGACCGCTACGCTCTCATCGCTGGAAAACCAATGCAGCGGAACATCGTCCGCGGATTCCGGCACAACTTCGCAGGTGACAAGGGTCGTTTCTCCCGGCTTCAGTCCGCTCTTTTCCGCGCTCAGAAACAAGTTCTGAACCGGCAGCACTTCCCGGATCTGCACGTCATCCAGCCACAGCGTGCCCTCAGCGTCGCCCAGCTTAAAGCTCAGCTCCAGCGTCGAGGCAGAATACGCCGTGACAAAATCATAGCGGTAAATCGCCCAGTCTTCGCTCATGCACAGATTATCGTTCAGCTGGACCTGATGTGTCGGGATGACCTCGCCCGCCGCCGTTTTCTGCGTCATTTCCAGACCGAAGCTGTCGCTGCTCAAACCGGCCGCCTTATGATGGAAAACCAGTTGATAGGTGGTATTCGGCTTTAATTCCAGCTCTGTGCTGAGCACCCCGGCGGCAGAACCGTCGGTTCCCGCTGCCGTCAGCGCCAGCGACCGGCTGCCTTCCGTCTGGGTTTGCGTATCGACCGCAGCTGTCAGCGCCGCAGAACCTGGCTGCTCTTCCTTCAGATGCCATCCTGCCGGCAACACATCGCCGTCTTCCTCAAAGCTGCCGTTCGCCAATAAATCAGCGGGATCCGCCGGCTTCCGGACCGGATCACCAAAGATCTCAATCTCCGCGATTTCATAACCTTGATCCGCAGCCTGCTTGCCTGACAAATCCAGGCGCACAAACTTCACTTCCTGCTTTTCAGCGGAAATCGCATCGCTGTCCGTCACTTTTTCCACAGCAGCGATTGGCTCGAAGGTTTCCCCATCGAGCGATCCGGATACTTCATAGCTTCCCGCACGGACCGCGCCCCACAGAACGTTGATCTGTTCCACGGCGATCACCTCGTTCAGCTCAATCGTAATCGTCTGCGCCTCCGCAACGTCAGAAACCCACGGCGTCTTTCTGTCATAATCGACTAAAAGATACGGTGAACATTCTTCATTGGTGGAAGAAACCACGACGCTCTGACCTAAAGCCCGGTTGCCCGTATTGGCTGTGCCTTCCACTTCACCTAACAATTCAAATTCAGCATAGAACAGATCATGATCGGACAATTCGCTCTCCACCCGCTGGATATCCGTAATCCGCATATTCTTCGTGCACAGCACATTGTCAATCGTCAGCACCTGCATCGACGGATCGTCGCCTTCGCGGTAGGTATCGTACCACATTCCGTTATACCCGTTGGCAAGATTGAAATTATCCCGAAACATCGAATATTCGTAAGCGTGCTGATCAGTATTAAAATCCGCGGTGATGATTTTATATTCTACCGGATCCGCATTCACCCGCTCGATCACCTGCGCGATCTGACGGCGGCGCAGATCCAGGTTTTCCCAGCTTAAATGGGTGTTGTATAAGGCGATCTGAACGCCGTCCTTTTCAATGACGACGCGCTCCAGCGTCTTGGTCGCCCGGCTGCCGGTGCTTTCCAACGGGATCGAGCTAACGGCCAGCGGTTCATAGCGGGAAAGAATGCCGACCCCGAATGCGCCGTTCGCGAAATCACGGCCTTTGGCGAAATGGGCATAGGGATAATCCTCATTCACAAAGCTCTGGACCATATCCACCGGATTGCGGTCGTTGAGCACGTCGACTTTCTGAATGCCGACGGCGTCCAGATGATGCTGAGCAAAGAGTTCAGCCATCGCCTGGGTATCGGGATGATTCTTTGCGGCAATATTCCACGTCCCGACGCGCAGCGTAACCGGGCCCGAGCTTCCCGCTGAAGTCTGCGGGGAAGCGCTGCAGCCGGTGACCGGCAGCATCAGCAGCAGTAAGCCCAGCGTGAATTTCATTATTTTTTTCATGGTATCCTCCTGTTGTTAACGAATGCGAGCAGGTTGACGCCTGCCCTTAAATATAGTGTACTCATCTTCGCCGCTGTTGTCTATTCATGATTCTTATGGATAAGTAAGATTTCGTTATTCATAAATTCGTCTTATGGTATAATAAGATCAGAATCGAGGGGATAGCATGCTGGATTATCGCTTAAAAACCTTCCTGCTTCTCAGCAAGACGCTGAATTACACGAAAACGGCCCAGCAGCTGCACATGAGCCAGCCGGCTGTGTCGCAGCATATCCGCTACCTGGAGCAAACCTACAACATCAAGCTTTTCGAATATTATAATCGGCGGCTGCAGCTGACGGAAATGGGGCAGCAGTTTTATCAGCAGGTTTTAGCGTTGGAGGTGCAAAGCCAGGACATCATCGAACGACTGCGGCAGGAACAGGAGAACCGGCGATTGCTTCGGTTTGACTGCACCTTCACCTTCGGCGAATACATCCTGCCGCCGCTGATCTGCCGGTGGATGAAGGAGAATCCGAATACTGAATTGTGCATGCGAATCGCGGGAACGACGGCCTGTCTGGAAGCGCTCGATCAGGGCGAGATCGATTTTGCGTTAGTCGAGGGCTTTTTCGACAAAGCGGTGTATGAAAGCCGGCTGATCAAGATGACGCACATGGGTCTGGTTGTCCCGGTCGGCCATCCGCTGACGCAGAAGAAAGACGTCATGTTGAACGACCTGATCGATTATCCGTTAGTCGTGCGGCAGAAGGAATCCCGGATGCGCGGAATCCTGCCGACCGGTCTGGCGGAGCACAATCTTTCTTACGAAAGCTTCGCCGGTTTAGTGCAGTGCGGAAGCATGAATGTCATGAAGACATTGATCAAAAACGGCTGCGGCATCGGTTTTCTGCATGCGGATATCATCCATCCGGAGCTGCTTGAGGGCACGTTAGTTGAAATCCCAGTGAATGATTTCGTCCTGAAGCGGGAACTGAATATGGTTTATCTGCCGCACCATGCCGATCCGGGTATGCTCGATCAGATTTATCAGGATCTGGCGGAGCATCTCGAACAGCTGGGTACTCATTAAGTAGGAATCTTTCTATCCCAGAATAAACTTCTAGCGACAATCTTGTTTCCTCAGATCATTTATGTCTATTAAAAAAACTGGCAGAATAAGGTTTATTTTTACCTTACCGACCAGTTTTTTCTTTTAACTATCCGGGGTCACAATTTTTGGGTCACCGTGATTTTCCATTCCGTTTCCACGCTTTCGCCTGAGAGCAGATTCAACATCTGAATATTCCTGTTGATCGCGTTCTGTTCGCCGGTCCACGGTTCAACAACCAGAAAGGTATCCGGCTTTCCGCTCCACAAGAACAGATTCCGAAATCCAATTAAATTTTCCAGCCGATATGAAAACTGCTCATCCTGCCAGCAAAACACTGAACAGTCCCGAAGCAATACGCCGCTGCCGGTGATTCTCTGAAACTGTTCCTCAGTGAACGAACAGGTCTCGCCGTCTGCTTCAAAAGTCAAAGCCCGCAGATCAGAAATCCGGAAAAACGGATGGAACCCCAGATCGCAGGGCATCACTTCCTTCGATTGATTCGTTATTTGCGTATGATACACCAGCGATCCAGCATCCACTGAAAGCCGGGATTGCAGCCGAAAAGAAAACGGAAAGGTCTGTTTTGTTTCCGGTGTATCCGAACATTCAAAGACAGCTGTCCTTTCATCCTGAGCCTTGACCTGCCATGGCAAGGAATGGACAACGCCATGAATCCCAGCCGGATAACGCTTATCATGAATCACCAGTTCGCCGTTTTCCGGCATTCCCACATAAGGAAATAAAACTGGACATCCGCATCGCGGCCGCTGACCACTCTTTAGATTCTCCTGATCAAGATAAATATGATTTACGCCGCCCAGGATGAGTTCAGTAATGATATTCCCTCGTTCAGGATTAAGAGAAACCGTCAGCACCTCAGACTTTAAGGTAACGTTCATGCGCTTTCCCCGCACATTAACGATACAATTTCCTGCGGCTGCCCGCTGTCCTTAATCTGATTCAGCAGATCGTCATCAGCGATCCGCGCCGCCACCTTTGACAGCAGCCGCATGTGATTCTTGGCAAAATCTTTGTCCGAGCTGACGCAAAACAGAAAAATCAGATCCACTTTTTGATTATCTAACGATTCCCAGGCAATCGCCTGTTTCAGCTTTGCAATCGCGATACCGATCCGGGTTACACTTTTACTTTTGCCATGCGGAATCGCGACGCCGTTGCCTATACCGGTAATTCCCTCCGCTTCCCGCAGATAAATATCCTCCATAAACTGATCGACGTCCGCAATATAACCGTTAGCCAGCAGCATCCCGCTCATCTTCCGCAGCGCTTCTTCTTTATCCTTAACGTCCAGGGCAGTGGTTATTACCCGTTCGTCCAATACTTCTTTTAAATTCAATTCCATCATCCATTACCTCATCAAATATCGATATAACTCATTTTGGTCCATTTCGGTTAACTTCTCCACGTCATAATCCGTGTCAATCAGCTTTAAAAATCCTTGATAGAAAGCCTGCGTCCGTTTCGATTCGTAGGCATTATTAATCCGCAGCGCCAACATGAATACCAGCCGTACCTCATCCGTACTGTTCCAGGCCAGCGGTTCTTTTAAGACGGCGATCACCACCTTGGATTCATTAACATACGTCTGAAAGCCATGCGGGATCGCAACCCCGTTGCCGATATAGGTCGACACCGTCTTTTCCCGGTCCAGCACACTTTTGATATAATGTTCCGTCACATAGCCGCCGGCATTCAGCACCTGATTCATGCGCTGAAGCAGCTCTTCTTTATCGCTGACCATCGGATGAATTAAAATCAGTTTGGGATCGAACAGATTATGGCAGCGTGGGTCAAATTTCCGTTGATCCATCAGCTGCTGGGTGCGGATGATCTCAATTTTCTGTTTCAATTCTTCCACCCCAGTATTGCTTAATAGCGATTTTATCTGCACAACTTTTTCCTGATCAAAATCAAGCTTGGAGGTCGTCACGATCAGATCGTATTTGCCGACGACGTCGATTTTCACTTCGTGATAGCTGAAAATAGCGATTTCATCAATCTTGGGGATCGACATCCGGATCTTATTGCAGAACATCTGATTCAAGCCCATGCCCAGCTCGGTTACCAGTGCAATTTTCAACGGCCGCATCCGCCGTTCCAGCGATGTCTGAATATACAAAGTGATGTAGCTTAATTCCGTCGATGTGATTTTAATATCGTAATATTCCTCAAACAGCGCGCTCAGCGCCCAGGAAACGCGATAGGTCTGCTTGTATTCCTGCTGGATAAAGTTTGTCAGCTCCTTCGTCGAATGTTTCTCAAATTTCATTCGGAAAATCGCCGGCCGGATATGATTCAGCAGTCCGTAATACAATTCATTATCATCCATCAGATCGACATTCATGATATCGCTGATGACCGAAATAATTTTATGCACAAACTGTTTCAGCTTCTTATCATAGCTTGTCAGTTCTTCCTTGGCCGGAATTTCCTGCGTGTGAATCATCTTGCTGCAAAGCAGCTGAATCGCAAAATACTTCACTTCGCTTTCCGGAATGTTAACATAAAACTTCTTATTGATAATCCGGAAGATTGACTGCGCTAAATTGTACTCATTGTATTTAACGACGATTTCTTCTTCCGATTCGCTTAAATGCAGAACACTGAAGTCGGAGCGGGTGATCGCCAGCGCGGCATATAATAATATACTTTTATACGATTCCTCGGCAAATGTGAAATTCCACTCCTTTTCGATATCAGCGATACACGATTTCAGAAGTTCCAGGTTAATGCCTTTGGCAAACTGCTGAATGGACTGTTCTACGGAATGAATCGGATCGTTGATGACTAGATGCTTGATCGCCAGACGTTTATTTTCTTCACTTCCCTGCAGCGATATGCCGTAATTTCGTTTAATTGAAAGCTGAATATTGAACAAACTCAGCCACTGCGTACAGGTTTCCAAATGCCGGGAACACACCGGCACCGACTGATAAACCATTTCGCTCAAACGGGTCACAGTAATCCGCTCAACATTGCTGGAAAGCAAGACCCGCAGGTAGACATACAGCAGCTCTTCGCCGGCCGTGATGTCGATATACTCATAATTGCTGAACAGATCCGCGATTTTCTGGGCGTTTTGCGGATCATAGATCAAGCGGATACCCTTCCGCGGTTTCTTTTCTATTGAACCAAGATGGGCCTGGACCAGCATTTCGTTCATTTCATCCACTTTCTTCCGGATAACCGTTTCCGAAACATTCAGCATTTTTGATAAAGAAAGAGCAGAAAGAAAGTCGTCATTTTTCATCAATGCTGAAGACAATTGATTCAAAATCAATTCGTTTTTTCTGCTCATATCATCCCTCCCCATCCTTTAATTCATCTGTGTATCATCCGCTGACTTACTTATAAAATTTGGCTTTTCCCACGGAATTGAATAATTCCATTTTGGTTCTGACGCAGGTTCGGGTCTTACCGATCGCGGCGTTGAAAACTTTGGGCGGCATAAATGCTCCGGTTTCCGTGATCACCCGCTGAACCTCGTCAAAGAAAACCTTCTTGATGTCGCTGGAAATATTCACCTTCGCGATGCCGATCTGACACGCTTGACGGATTTCATCATCCGGATTATCGCTGCCGCCGTGCAGAACCAGCGGCACCGGCGTAATCTTGGCGATTTCCCGAAGCAGATCCAGCTGCAGGTGCGGCACAAATCCCCGCGGATAAATTCCATGGGCAGTGCCGATCGCGATGGCCAGCGCATCCGCCCCCGTCGCTTCAATAAACCGCACGACATCCTCGGGATTTGTGTAAGTAATATGATCCACACCGCCCTCGTCGCTGGTGCTCAGCTTGCCGATCGTACCGATTTCTCCTTCCACCGAAACCCCGGCGGCATGAGCCATCTCCACGACCTTAGAGGTCAGTGCGGCATTCTCCTCAAACGCGGCTTCACTGCCGTCAATCATCACTGAGGTAAAGCCTGCCCGAACTGCCCGGACGCAGTCGTCAAACGTTTTCCCATGATCCAGATGCAGGACAAACGGGACGCTGCTGGCTTCCAAGCGTTTGACAACATAGGTATAGAAATATTCCGTCGCGAAGTTAAACTCGCCGACCGCCGCCTGGATGATGGCGGGTGCCTGAGCTGCCTCCGCTTCCTCCACAACCGCTCTGACCAACGACAGCTCTGAACAGTTGAAGGCGCCGACCGCAAAGTGATGATCTGCCGCCGTCTGCAGCATCTCTTTCAAATTCAGCAGCATGTCAGTCAACCTCTACGATATTCAGATCATCCAGCTCGCTGTCCGCGACCTCGAATCCGATATCGTCAAATTCTTCATCCGCTTCGGTAACTGGCTTTTTAATAATCGCCAGAATCACGCCGGTGATTACGCTGCCGATCGCCAGCGCCAGAAGCGCCATCATCGGCTCGTTGAAGAACGGAAAGGCCAGGAAGCCGCCGTTTGGCAGTTCGGAATAAATGTCCCAGATCATCGTCAGGCCGCCGGCCACAAAGGAACCGGTAACGCAGGCAAACACAACCCGGACCAGATCGCGCGCGGCGATTGGAATCACGCCTTCGGTAATCATGACGCAGCCCATCGGCACCGCGGATTTCAAGGTTTCCTTTTCCGCCTTGGTATATTTATTTTTAGCGATCAGGGCTGAAATTGCAATCCCGAACGGCGGGATCATGCTTGCCAAGATTTGGCAGACTTTCGGATAGCCATTGCCGTCTGCCAACATTGCGTTGCAGAAAGCCGAAGCGACCTTATTGACCGGACCGCCGAAATCAAAGGCAGATAAAGCACCGACGATTCCGCCGTACAAGAACTTCGAGCCGCCGGAGAGCTGAGTTAAGAAATTAGTTAACGTCTGCTGAAGCAAGACGATCGGATAGCCCAGCACGCCGAACATCAGGACGGCGGCAATCGCTGTGGCTAAGAATGGAATAACAATAATCGGCATAATTCCCTGTAAGGTCTTCGGCAGCTTGATGTATTTGCGAATCAGGACAACCAGATAGCCGACGACCAGACCGCCGATCATGCCGCCGATAAAACCTGCCTGGATTTCAATCGAAACCATACCGATGACAAAGCCGCTGGCTAAAGCTGCCCGGCCGGCAACGCCGTAAGCGATGTACGCGCACAGCACCGGCACCATCATCGACATGCCCAGCTGCCCTGTCCGGTACAGCCAATAGGCCGCTCCGGCACTGGCCGCGTTGGTCAGATCCGCACCGATAAAGGCCCGGCCGATTCCCATACACAGACCGCTGGCGACGATGACTGGAATCATGTAGCTGATACCGGTCAGGATGTAGCTTTTGATCTCCTTAAATTTCTGTTTCATATACCCTCCATTAATTTTTCGAAATGTACTTTTCGACTTTCTGAATAAAAGCAATCGGATTGCGGATCAATGTGCCGGTATCAATTTTTACGACTTTCTTCCCCTTGAAGCGTTCCATGCCGGTAATCGCAATGTCAATCGCCAGGATGACAACCTCCGCCGCTTTAATGTCCGCCGGATCTAATTCATTTTCCACGCCGATTGTTCCCTGTGTTTCGCAATGAATCGTATGACCGCGCAGCTCGGAAGCTTTGATCAGTTTTTCCCGGGCGATGTAGGTATGGGCAATGCCTGCCGTGCAGGCGGCGACGCCAACAATTTTCATCAGTTCTCCCTCCTTTCTATTTCACTTTATAACCGCGGATAAGCCGGACCAAATCGTCATAACCGTCTAAGAACTGACGCATGGTCTTCGTAAACGCGCCGTAATGCTCGAAGTCTTCCGGACGCTGACCTTGTTCGTCATACGCCTTGCGGAATTCCTCTAGCGTTTCCAGTTGTCTGATGGTCGCTTCATCAACCTGAAATTCATGGTGATCTTCGACCGGAAAATCAGAATGATTGATCCGCAGCTGCCAGTCATGCGGGATCGTCAGGATGACCGGATCACCGATAAAACAGTGCCAGGAATAAGGATTGCGGAAGGCAGCGATCAGCAGCTTCGTCCGATAGCCGCGCTGTTCATAAAGCTTCAGCGCTTTTTTCACAATTGCAACGCCGGCCCATTCCAGCGCTTCCGGCGGAAATAGTAGCTTTTGATCGGCAACCTGTTTTTTCAGATGATCGTCAACGCGGCCGGCCATGATCGTACAGACCGGATGCATCGCTGAAATATCCAGCCCTTCCGCCTCCCGCCGCCGTAAGCCCCGTTCCACCGCCTCGGCTGTCGCCAGTGCCTGCGCCACCGTGAAAGACACTGTGGCGTTGATACTGATGCCGCGATAGGTTAATTCTTCATAGGCCGCGATTCCGGCTGCCGAGGCCGGAGCTTTAATCTGCGAATTTTCGCAGACCGCCGCCAGTTCCTCCCCATGCCGGATCATCAATTCCGCATTGGTATAATATTTTGCATTCGTCTGGAACGAAATCCGGCCGCGTTGTCCCCGTGTTCTTTCAAATTCCGGCTTCAGCAGCAGGCTAGCCTTTTGGCCCATCGCTTTAATCATCATCCATGCCAGATCATCCTCGGTTGCTTCCGGATGTCGGAGTATCAGTTCCTCAATCGTCGGCTCCCACAGGGAAAGTTCTTTTTTCAGAACATTGCCGACAATGACGGGATTGGTTGTGGCCCCGCAGGCGCCGTTGTCCAGCGCATATTGTAATTCCGCGCAGGAACAGGAATCGTTCCAGATTTCGGTCTGCGGAAAGTTCAAAGAGGTTTCTAATAATTTATTCATGACAGAATCCCCTCCAATAATGTGCAGATTAACTTTGAATCCACGGGCTTGGGACCGAGCAGCGCAATCTTTTCCTGCAGAGTCTCCGCAGCGATCTGCGGCAGATCCGCAGCCGTGATTCCGTGCTGTGAAAGTTTGACCGGCAGCTGGACAGCGTGCATCAGCGTCTCCACCGCCGCCGCCAGATCCTCCGGCGCTTTCATTCCGAGCTGGTTTGCCAGCGTCTGCATTTTCGGCAGATCCTGACCATAATAGCGGATAAATGACGGCAGCAGCATCGCACACGCTAAACCATGGGGAATTTTAAACTTCGAGGTCAGCGGGAAGCTGACGGCGTGCAGAATGGTGGTGCGCGTCTGGGCGAAAGCCAGGCCGGCTTCCAGACTGGCCTGCAGCATTTCATCCCGGGCTTCAGCGTCCGTACCGTTTTCCACTGCCGCTTCGAGATACGTCAATACCCGTCGCATCGCCTGGACTGCCAGCAGATCGCTGATCGGCTGAGCATGAATATTCCAATACGCTTCGATCGCATGGCAGAACGTGTCCATACCGCAGGAAGCGGTCACTGCCGGCGGCAGAGAGTGCGTTAACCGGGAATCGAGCAGCGCCGTGTCCGCAAACAACAAATCGTTGACAAACGGTGATTTGGTATGCGCCGCATAATCGGAAATAACGGAAACATTCGTGACTTCGCTGCCGGTGCCGGCTGTCGTCGGGATACAGATTGTCTTGATCTTTGCTTTCTTTTGGAATCCTTCCTTTTTAATGACTTCGGCCGGCTTCGCTTCTTTGATCGCCGCACTCAAAAACTTTGCGATGTCCAGCGTACTGCCGCCGCCGATGCCGATCACCGTCGTTGCGTCAAAGGCCTGAATTTCCCGCAATGCCTGGTTAATGGAATCAAAATCGGGATTTGATTGAAAAGCAGTGAAATAGCGGATTTCCTGCTCTGCCAAAATGGTGTCCATCCGTGTTTTCAATGGACTTTCGTAAAGAAAGCGGTCCATAACGATAAAGATCCGGCTCCCCTCAATCTCCTGAGCGATCTGATCAAGCGTATCCTGTCCGAAAATGATTTTCATCGGTGCCTGGAATGTATAGTTATTCATGGCTGATTTTCCCCGGAAGGCCCAGTACGGCTTTCGCTGTTCCTTTTTCAGCTCTGAGGGTCAACGTCCCCAGCGCCGCCGGAAGCAGACAGCCCCAACCTTGCTTCAGTTTATATTGTTCCCCATCGCACTCCAGAATCAGATCGCCATCTACGGGAATGAGGACCCGGTGGCCGTCGAAGGCCGGCAGCCGCAATTCCGGCTGGATCGTCAGGATTTTCATGCCGAAAGCCTCAGTGTTTCGTTCATCAATCGCGGTTGTGATCACAGAGTTTCCCTGATAAAGCGGGTCGCGCTGTTCCATGACGCAGGTCTTTCGAATCTCTGCTTCGTCATACACGGTATAGTCGAAAAGTTTCAGTCCTTCCTCCTGATCTAAGCCGTTGTACATCTCGCTGGCTGACAAATCCACCCCATTGATGTGTTTTTCCACCCGGATTGTGATGTCGCTGCACTCGTGGATTTCCAAGAAGATGCAGCCCGGACCTACGGCGTGCGGCATGCCGGCCGGAATAAGAATGACGTCGCCGGTTTTTACATCGATCTTATGCAAGCCCTCCAGCATCGCTTCTATGTTTTGAGATTCCACCCACTTTTTCCACAGGGCCGGCGTTACATGCGGCTTAAAGCCGGCATAGACGCAGGGAGCAACCCCGTCTTCCGTTCTCGTTCTGGCAATATACCACGCTTCCGCCTTGCCATGACGCTCATGAAAACGGAAAGCATCTTTTTTCTGGGGATGGCACTGCATGACCAGCCGGACGATGGTATCCCCGGCCCGGGCCAGCACGGAGAGCTGGTTCGGATTTGATTCTTGATAAGCGCGGCCTAAAATTCCCTCCGGATCCTGACGGATAATTTCAGCTAAGGACGTTCCGTCCAGCGTCCGGCTGACGGCGTAGTCCTTGGGTTTGCCATCGGCGATCGCGCCGATCGACGTCACTAACAGTTCTTCACATTGATGATTATCTTCCGCCTCCGGCATTCCCCGCCAGGCATTCAGCAATTTTCCGCCGATGTAGGAGCGGGTAATTCGATTATGATCGAAGATGATGGGTCTGTGACTCCATTCCATTTTCTTTACATCCTCCTTTATGCTTTCATTGTAAACGAAGGGAATACTGGAATATCGAAGGATAAAAGAATATTAATCTCGTTTTTATTTGATTATTCAAAATCTGACATTCCCGCTTAAATCGTATTCAAAATCACTTTATATCTTCACTTAAATCCATGAAGAATGATTACCTTTAAACTGTGCCGCCACAGTTTGGAAACCGAGAACGCTTTTTGTACAATGAGGAGCAGGCAGAAAAAAACCTCTTTTCAATCTTAAGCAAGAAAAGAGGTTATCTTTAAAATAAGTTTCATTTAGGCTTCAACGATCAGCCACAGAAATTCGTAAGCCTTCAGGCCCAAGCTCTCCTGACTGCCGCAAATCCGCCGGCCGGTCAACAGTTCCCGCGCTTGTTCCTCTTTATTAAATAAGGAAGTAATCGAGCAGTATTGTGGTGATTCCGTAAAATTGAATAGAAACAACAGACGATGCTGTCTGGCGGCACGAACGAACGCAAACACTGCGTCGTTGTCGACATCCGCAATCTGTTCCTGACCTTCGTTCCAATCCGGATCCGCCGACCGGACTTGAAGCATCATTTTCAGGTTTTGGAAAATCCGGTATTCCACCGTCAGCGGCTGATAGCGCCGCTGCGCTTGATCGTCCAGAAAAACTGGTCTTTGCAGCCAGCGGCGGTCGCCTTCCTTCTTTGGATCCAGCCGGAAGCTGGCGTCATTGAGCGCGCCAAGTTCATCCCCATCCTGAAGCAGCGGCATTCCCCGCAAAGCCAGGCTCAATCCCTGCACCAGTAAAATCCGCCGGCAGCTGTTTTCCAGCTCATAGGGTTCATGGCCGTCCAAAGCCCGGCCGCAGCCAGCCCAGCTGGCCAATGTTCCATAACATCGTCCACTTTCCCGGTCGCTTTCCCCTTCGGCAAAACTACCCAGCGCCTGTCCCGTATAAAAATCCATCAGAAACTGCCGGTGACAGTCTGGATCCCAGCCCCGCATCCGCGCCGCTTCCTCATTAAAATTCCAAACTACGCCCTGATCCGCGCCCAGCGGATGAACCGCGATCGCAGACGAATTCAAGGCATGGAAAACAAGATCGCCCTGCAGCATTTTCGTATCGCGGGTTGCCAGGGAATTCCAGCTGTTGACCATCGACGCGGCATCGATCAACCCGGTGGCGGCTGGCGCTCGCTGAGAGAGAATCTGTAAATCCTTCGCCCCGGCTTCGCTGTGGCCCAATACAAGAACTTCCGGACATACCAGCTTCCCGGCCGCCGCGAAGAGCGCAAACAAATCCGGCACCTGCGGATACAACTGCTGAGCTTTGCATTCCTTCCACATCGAATCCAGTTGTTTCAGCTCAACTGCATCCGCACCTGAACTGACAAGCTCGCAGAAACGCTCCAACATGAGCGCAAGCACTTGCGGATTTTTATAGTCGAGCAGCCATCCGCCAGTTTGCGGATGACAATACACATATTGTTGAATTTCCTCCAGCCGCAGGAAGTCGCCGTTTTCTTTCTCCTTGGAAAAGGGACTGAACAACGACGCCAGCTTCGGGTCGGAAATCATCCAGTAGCGCTGCTGCATCGCGCTGTCGCCCTGGATTGCTTCGAGCGCCCAGGGATCCTCTGCCGGCGTGCTGGCAACATCCAAATCCACGCCGACCGCCAGCCCTTCTTCATGCCACAGATCGATCCTCTGCCGAAGCGTTTGCCGCAGGGATTCCGTGTAAGGATAAGGCACGTCGCTGAACAACACCCAGCCCACGCCCAGCTCCTTCAGCTCCTGCGCCCGCGCATGAACCTGCGCCGGGGTCTGTGCGTCTGAATAAACAAACCGCATCCCCGCCGGTCCCTGCTTAAACCACGGCGTCTGCCGATCCGTTCGCTGTAAATTTAAAGTTCGCTTCTGCGCTTGTTCATCCAACAGCGCCAGCAGCGCGTCAAAGTCTTCTTCCCGGACGTGAAACGGCTGATAGACGCGGAAGTAGGCCGCCTCCATGTCCGCTTTCAAAGGTTGAAGCCTCCGTAAAAATTCGCTGCCGCCCATGTCTAACTCTCCGATTGCGAATCAAGCAGAGCCTGCGCTTCTTCCGTCGTGACTAACGACGGCATTCCGCCTTTCCGGGTCACCGACAGCGCCCCTGACGCATTCGCCAGCCGCAGCATTTGATAGACATCGTCGCCGTTAAGCTGTTCCAGCGTTTTTCCTGATTTTAAGAAACTGGCCAGGAAACAGCCTAAGAATCCATCGCCCGCCCCCGTCGTATCGACGACTGAAACCGGGAAGGTCGGGGCGTTAATGTAATAGCCGTGGATCAGCGCATGACTGCCTTTTTCCCCTTCTGTAATTAAAATCAGCGGCGTTTTGTATTTCTTCGCGAGCTGCCGCGCGCCTTCTTCCAACGTTTCGCAGCCCGTCAAAAAAATCAATTCGTCTTCCGCAACCTTGAGGATATCACAGAATTGCAGCCCATGCCGGATCTCATGCCGGGCTTCTTCCTCGCTGTTCCACAGCGGCATCCGCAGATTCGGGTCAAACGACAGAATCTTGCCTTTCTGCTGCGCATATTTGACTAATTCAAACGTTGTGATCCGCGCCGGATTGTGCGTCATCGACACAGACCCGTAATGGAACAGATCGCACTCGTCGATCGCGCGCAGATTCACTGCCTGACTTTCGATCATCGTGTCCGCGCCGGGATTGCGGTAAAAACAGAACGACCGTTCTCCCTTTTCGTCCAGCTGGACGAAGGCCAGCGTCGTCTTGTAGCGGGAATTCACGACCATGTATTCTGTATCAACCCCCTGATTGCGGAGCTTTTCCTGTAAAAACTGACCGAAGATATCGTCGCCGACCTCGCCGACAAAGCAAGCCTCCACGCCATGCTTCACCGCCGCAGCCGCTAAATTCGCCGGCGCCCCGCCGGGATTACGTTCAAATATGATATTTCCGTTTTCGCTGACGCCTACCGGAGTAAAATCGATCAATGTTTCGCCAAATGAACATATTTTCATCCTAAGTGCCTCCTGCCTAAGATTGGAATCCTTCTTATCTTATTCTAACACGAACCCAACTTTTCCCAAACACTAATCGCAAGCGTTTTCATTCGTTTTTTTTATGAATTAAACCATGATTTCTGCTTCCGGTAACAAAAAGAAAAGGATTCCTGATGAGAAATCCCTTTGAGATACAGCGATTAAGACGGTGAACCCTTGATCACCTCATCGCCGACGCCGATCCGGATTTTATCCGGACGCTGCAGCTGATCGTCCGTCAGCATGACAATCAAACAAATCTTGATCTTTTCATTGGGAGCCAATGTTTTGCTTTCAAGAAAATCATTCCCCATTGGAATCCAGACACCACCGCCTGCTGACTCTGCGCCGTCCTGCCAAGTAATCCCCAGCCGATCTTCTATCGCAACGGTTTCAGAGCTTAAATTTTCATAGGTTCCTTCGACAACATAAAGCTGTTTTCCCGGATCGGCATAGAGATACATATAATCAACCGATGTTTTTGGTGGATTCAGCCGTTTAACCGTACTGATCTTCTCAATTGTCAATCGATCCTTTGAATTTTCAATGATGTCGCCTTCCTGGTATGACAAATAATGATCGATCTCGTCCCCCAGGGTATAATCCAAACCGAAACAGTAACCGTTAACCGCCAGTTTCAGACGGCCAGAATATTCCGCATCGGCATTAAAATCAATAGCCATTCTCAGAACCTTCTCCTCGCCGGGTTCAAAAGAGGAATAAGGCTGCATCTCTTTTTCATTTTCCTCTACAAGCAAATCCCGTGAAAAAGAAGAAGATGGACAATCAAATATTACATTAAACAGCTTGTCATTCAGGTTGTAATTTTCACCGTTCTTCACCTTCAGCCGCAGATTAACGACCTGATCTCCCTCTTCCCAATACCATTTATTATCACTGCGGTACATGATAACATCCTGCGAGGTTTTTATTTCTTCCACGCTTACCTCAACACCGCCAGCACTCATCCATTCTCCCACTTTGAGTTCGCCAGCTTCATTCAATAAAGTAGATTGAGATTCCGGTATCTGCATCACAAGAGCCGCTTGTTTTCCCTTTTCATTGAGATAATTCAAGCTCATAAATTCCGGATTTCGTGTTTTCTTAACTAAAGCCCACCCGCGCGCACTTTCATTTTCGGCAAGCGGTTCTATCGCTTTTAACCATTCGCCCGCGGGAATCGCCAGCGTTTCTAATTCCTCTGTTTCTTCCTCAGCTGTTTCTTGATAAGCTGCCTGCCAAATTTCTGTCATGTCTAACGTTTCTTGACCTTGAAGTTGATTGAGCTGCACTTCAAACTGAACCGCGCCGATGGTTTCCGCACCGACGTACATCCCATAATTCTGCAGCGTTTTTATTTGCAGTGGATTGAGATAGCCCGTCAGCCTCACGCTCGCTTCATACGTCGTTCCGTCGCTCAGTTTCCCCTCGATCACCGCCGCTTCCCCCGGCTTGATCGGTTCTGCCTTCTGGCTGCATCCGCTCACTAGGGTCAGCGCCAGCAGCGCGGCTAAAATTGTTCGTAAGCCCTTCATGATTTTTCCTCCCTGGCTTTCTTCTTTAATCTCATTATAGCATTTCCTGATTTTTTAGGAACACTCGAAAATGCCTGAAGTGACAGAATGAACGAAACCCGGACAACCAAGGCAAAAGTAAAGATTATTGATACAAATGGAAACTTGTCAGCGGGGCTGAAAACCAGCGGTAAAGCTACAAAAAAACAAGCGCTCTCCGACTTCGGAAAACGCCTGCTTGTTTACTGAATCTGACTTTTCAGGTAGCTGAAGATGAACCCGTCCAGATCGCCGTCCATGACGTTCTGTACGCTGCCCATTTCATAGCCTGTGCGGTGGTCCTTGACCATCGTGTACGGACAGAAGACATACGAGCGGATCTGCGATCCCCATTCGATGTTTTTCTGTTCGCCGCGGATCGCGGCCAGCTTGGCTTCCTGTTCCTCGATCATGCGCTGATACAGTTTTGATTTCAACATGTTCATGCAGCGCTCGCGGTTCTGGATCTGGCTGCGCTCAGTCTGGCAGGAAACGACGATGCCGGTCGGCTTATGCGTCATCCGCACAGCGCTGTCGGTCTTATTGATATGCTGGCCGCCGGCGCCGCTGGCCCGCATCGTGACGACGTCGAGATCTCTTTCATCGATCGTGATTTCAATTTCATCGGAAAACTGCGGCATGACGTCCAGCGAGGCAAACGAGGTATGCCGGCGTCCGGAGGAATCAAACGGGGAAATCCGCACCAGCCGATGCACCCCCTTCTCCGCCTTCAGATAGCCATAGGCCATGTCGCCTTCGATCAGGATACTGACGGACTTGATGCCCGCTTCTTCGCCCTCCTGATAGTCCAGCAGCGTAACCTTGTAGCCCTTCCGTTCCGCCCAGCGGCAGTACATCCGGTAAAGCATGCTCGCCCAATCCTGGCTTTCCGTGCCGCCCGCGCCCGGATGCAGCTCCAGGATCGCGTTGTTTTTGTCATACGGATGGGAAAGCAGCACCATCACCTCGAAATCCTCAAACTGATTCAGCGTGTCCTGATATTCCATATCCAGCAGCTCTTTCAGTTCCTCGTCGAAATTCTGGTTCAGCTCGTCGACGGTTTCCTGCAGCGAAGCCAGCGATTGTTCCATCTGATGGTACTTCGCTTCCAGCTCTTTCATCCCGTTGCACTGACGGATCACATTCTGGGCTGCTTTCGGATCATCCCAGAAATGCTCCTCGTTCATCTTTGCTTCCAGTTCTTCAATTTGTTTTTGCTTCGCAGCTAAGTCAAAGAGAGTCGCCTAACTGCTTTAACTTCGTTACCGAAGCGGTTAGGCCTTGACGGATCTCATACAATTCCATAGTTATTTCTTTCGCTCCTCTATTACAATTCTGACATTCAGACAGAAGGTGACGACCTCCTGCGCAATCCGCGCCATCATGTCCTCAAACAGCTGATAGCCTTCGGAGACATACGCCTGCAGCGGATTAGACTGCGCGTACGAACGCAGATGAATCCCGTCGCGCAGCTTGCTCATGGTATCGATGTGATCGACCCAGTTGCGGTCGATGACCTTCAGCACCATCGTCTTTTCGATCGGCAGCACATGCACCTTGATCGGTTCGATCTTGCTTTCATAGACATCCCAGGCCGCCTTGCAGCACAGCTCGCTGATCTCCGGAATGCTCTTGCCTTCCAGGTCGGTTTCCGTCAAACTTTCATGGAAACCCATCTTGCCTAACGATTCCAGCAGCTCCGCGGTGTTGACATGCTCTTCCTTGCCGTCATGCTCGGTATGCGCCGCCACCAGATTGCTGACAACGCGGTCGAACATATCCTTGACGATGCTGTGAACGTCGTCATGATCCAGGATGAAATTGCGCTGTTCATAGATGATTTCGCGCTGCTGACGCAGGACGTCGTCATATTCCAGCAGTGTTTTACGAACGTCGAAGTTCACGCCTTCGACCCGCTTCTGCGCGCTGCCGATGGATTTCGTTACAACCTTGGATTCAATCGGAACGTCGCCCAGCTGCGAGAACAGACTTTCCATTTTTTCCGAACCAAACCGCACCATCAGGTCATCCTGCACGGAAACATAGAACCGGGAATAGCCCGGATCGCCCTGACGTCCGGAACGACCGCGCAGCTGATTATCAATACGGCGGGATTCATGCCGTTCCGAACCGATGACGGCCAGACCGCCCAGTTCGCGGACACCCTCGCCCAGCTTGATATCGGTACCCCGGCCGGCCATGTTGGTCGCGATCGTCACCGAACCCTTCTGACCTGCCTTTTTGATGATCTCCGCTTCACGCGCATGGTTCTTCGCGTTTAAGACTTCATGCGGAATTTTTTGGTCTTTCAGCATCTTCGCGATGAATTCGCTGGTTTCAACGGCAATCGTACCGACTAACACCGGCTGGCCCTTTTCATGGCATTCCCTGACCTCGTTGACCAGCGCTTCAAACTTGGCTTTCTTCGTGCCGAAGATCGCGTCCGGATAATCGATACGGGCAACCGGACGGTTGGTCGGAATTTCCATGACGCGCATATTGTAAATGCTTAAGAATTCTTCTTCCTCGGTCTTGGCCGTACCGGTCATGCCGGCCAGCTTGTTGTAAAGACGGAAGAAGTTCTGGTAGGTGATCGTTGCCAGCGTCGTCGTTTCCTGTTTGATCGACACGCCTTCCTTGGCTTCAATCGCCTGATGCAGACCGTCGGAATACGCGCGGCCCTTCATCAGACGGCCGGTGAACTGGTCGACGATGACGATCTCGTCGTTGTCCACAACGTACTCGACATCCTTCATCATGATGTAGTTAGCTTTTAATGCCTGCGAAATATGATGTACCAGCTGGGTGTGATCCAGCTCGTACAGGTTCTTGACGCGGAAGGCTTTCTCCGCCTTGGTTACGCCGGAATCCGTCAGCTGAACCGTCTTACTTTTGACGTCGATCTCATAGTCTTCGTCCGCCTTCAGCGATTTGACGAAGCGGTCTGCCTGCAGATACAGGTTGGCCGTCTGCTTCTGGCCGCCGGAGATGATTAACGGCGTCCGCGATTCGTCGACCAGGATCGAGTCGACTTCATCGACCAGCGCGAAATTCAGCGGGCGCAGGACGCGGTCCTCAACGCGGGTGACCATGTTGTCGCGCAGATAGTCGAATCCGACTTCCGCGTTGGTCGTGTAGGTGATATCGCAGTTATACGCCGCACGCTTCTGCGCCGGGGTGAGCTGACGCAGGTTCAGGCCGACCGTCAGGCCCAGGAAGCGGTGAATCTGCCCCATCCAGTCGGCGTCACGGCCGGCCAGGTATTCGTTGACGGTGACGACGTGCACGCCGCGGCCGTCCAGCGCGTTCAGATAGACCGGCAATACGGAGGTTAACGTTTTTCCTTCGCCGGTTTTCATCTCCGCGATATCGCCGCCGTGCAGAACGATGCCGCCCATCAGCTGAACAAGATACGGATATTCACCGATCACCCGCTTCGCCGCTTCGCGAACGACCGCGAACGCTTCCGGCAATAAGTCATCCAGCGTTTCGCCGTTCTTCAAGCGAGCCTGAAATTCCGGGGTCTTGGCCTTCAGTTCCTCGTCGCTCAAGCCTGCCATCTGGGAAGCCAGCGCATCGACTTCGTGAGCGCGTTTCTCGATTTCTTTCAATCGTTTTTTATCGTAATTAAATAGTTTGTCTAAAAAAGTTGCCATTGTGGTCCCTCCATCGCTCCTATTGTATCGTAATTGAGCGAAAAACACAAAGAAAAAGGCCGTCAAACCCGGCCTTTGATCGCTGTTTTACAGTTTTTTGACGTTGTGGGCCTGGTACCCGCGGTCGCCCTCGATCAGATCGAATTCCACCTCGGCGTTTTCCTCGATCGTCTTGAAGCCGTCCATCACCAGTTGGGAATAGTGGAAAAAAACATCGCGGCCGTCGCTGAGCTTGATGAAGCCGTAACCTTTTTCCTTATTAAACATCTTTACTTTACCTTGCATCTGCCTTAAACCTAACCCTTTCTTCTTTGTTTATCCGCGGCGGTCTTCTCCGCCATGTCGCTTCGACGGGAATCGGGATCGCTGCCCGTCGTTTTGATGCTTTTCTGCTTCACCCCTTCGTTCGCTGAACCCGGGGAATTCCGCTTCGACTGATCCTGGTTTTCGCTGGTTTCCGCCGCTGGAATTCCGCCGCTCCCGTCTACTTTGAGTATAGAGAGGATCGGCCGCAAACTCAAATCTTTTCCTTCGTCTTATTCCGCGCTTTTTTGACAACGGAGCTTACGGAACGGAGCGAAAGAAGGCGGCAGGAAACGTTGGTTAACGGCCAGCACCAGCGCTTGGTCGGCGGCAGGAAGCAATGCGTGAGCGGCGTTGAGCGTACTGCCGGTGGTGAGCACGTCGTCGATCAACAACAGCTTCCCATCCGGGATCGGGGCGCCGGGGATCAAGCGAATGTGGGAGGCAGCCTGCTGCCGCTGGAAGGCGCTGCCCTGCTGCACGTAATCCTCCGTCTTTTCCAACAGCTCCACGATCGGCAGCCGCAGTCCGGAAAACAGCTGGGAAATCGTATCGAAGCCGCGTTTTTCCCGTTTAGCGCGGGAGGAGGGCATCGGCACCAGCGTGAAATGACGGTACCGCCGGCGCAGCCTATCGCGCCACGGCTGAAGGAAAACATCCTGCAGCGCTTCGTCCATGCATTCCTTGTACTGCACAAGCATTTTCATGAACGCCTCATCATAGACAACCAATCCCCGCACGGTCAGACCGCCGAGCTTCACTTGATGGGAAACAGGCGTCAGCTGACTGCGGCAGACACCGCACAGTGAATCGTCGACGAACATCATTTCGGGGATCGTGCATCCGTTTAACAACGGACCGCCGCACCACAGGCAGCGCTCAGCCGTCAGCATTGGCTTCCTCCAGACGTTTCACACAGCGTTCGACCTGTTCGCTGCGCCTGCGGCACAGAAACAATCCGTCGCCATCCGGACAGGCAAAGCTGCGCCCGACCCGGCCGATCATCTGGGTCAGCGAAGCTTCATCAAACACGCCATGATCGGCGTCCATCACGCACACGTCGACGCCCGCGATCGTCACGCCCCGTTCCAGCACCGTCGTCGCAAAGCAGAACTGCAGTTCCTTTGCCCGCAGCTTCCGCAGCGTTTCATCCTGATCCGGCGACTGACTGGTCAGCTCACCGCAGGAAAATTCCATTGAAAACAGAACTTTTAAGCGATGACAGCCGCGAATCGTCGGCACAAAGATCAGCGCCTGCTTGTCCGCCTTTTGTTTGTTTTTCAGCCAGTGGTAAAGCTGCAGGATCAACAGAAACTGAGGGCCGATCAAAACCCGGGGCACCGTCAGATCATGACCATGCGGACGACGGTTGAGCTTGAGCTGCCTCAATGTCCCCGCCTTCACCCGTCCCTGCAGCTCCGCATCCGGCGTCGCCGTCGTGTAAACGATCTGGCCGCGGCAGCTGGTGCGTGCGATTCCATGCAGAACCGGATCGCCCTTGTAGGGAAAAGCATCCGGTTCATCCAGGATCAACAGATCGAACCGGTGGGGATAGCGGTAGAGCTGATGGGTCGTACAGACGATCAGATCCGCTTCGGTCTTCTTGGTATAACCCTGACAAACCGGGATCACCGACAGGTTTGGAAACGCGTCCGCCAGCCGCCGCGCCAACTCCAGCACCACCTGCCGCCGGGCGACCGCGACCGCCGCCCGCTGTCCCCGCCGCAGCCGCCGACGCAGACAGTCCATCACAATTTCCGTCTTCCCTGCGCCGCACACCGCGTCGACCAGAACGTCGTGGGTTTCGGACAATTCGCACAGCTGATCGGAGATCTGCTTCTGATTCGGAGTCAGGGGATAATCCAGCCGCAGCTGCGGATCCAGCGGTTCACTAAGCTCAGGCACAGCCGGTTCCTCCGCCTCGCACGCCAGCCTCCGGGAAAAGCCGACGCAGCGGCGGCAGTACCAGCCCTTGCTGCCAAGATAGAACCAGGATGGATCCTCGTTTCCACACCGCGGACAGCGCATAATTTCACCTCCCACTTATAATATTGCGGAAAATTTGAAAAAGCCTGCCTAAAATGAAGAATTTCTTTATTTTTTACGATTTCTTTTTTACAATGAAGGAAAGAGAAAGAAGAGGAACCGATCATGACTACCTTTACGATTCAAGATGATTTTATGCTGGACGGCCAGCCGGTCAAGCTGATTTCCGGCGCGCTGCATTACTTCCGGATTGTTCCTGAGTATTGGCAGGATCGTCTGGAAAAGTTAAAAAATATGGGCTGCAACTGCGTAGAAACCTACATTCCGTGGAATTACCACGAACCGAAAAAGGGCCAGTTTGATTTCAGCGGGCGCAAGGATGTCGCGCGGTTTGTCCGGAAAGCCCAGGCTTTAGGCTTATGGGTCATTTTACGGCCGACGCCGTACATCTGCGCAGAATGGGAATTCGGCGGTCTGCCGGCATGGCTGTTAGCGGATGATTCGATGCGCGTGCGTTCGACCTATCAACCCTATCTCGACGCGGTCGACGCCTATTACGCCGAGCTGTTCAAGGTGATCCGGCCGTTGTTTTTCACCCACGGCGGACCGGTACTGATGTGCCAGATTGAAAATGAATACGGCTCCTTCGGCAACGACAAGCAATATCTCAAGGCGATCAAACGCCTGATGGAAAAGCATGGCTGCGATGTGCCGATGTTCACGTCCGATGGCGGCTGGCGTGAAGTGCTCGACGCCGGAACCTTACTCAATGAAGGCGTGCTGCCGACCGCCAACTTCGGCTCCCGCACCGACGAACAGATCGGCGCGCTGCGTCAGTTCATGAACGACAACGACATCCATGGCCCGCTTATGTGCATGGAATTCTGGATCGGCTGGTTCAACAACTGGGGATCACCGCTGAAAACCCGCGACGCAAAGGAGGCGGCAGACGAGCTGGACGCGATGCTGCGCCAGGGCAGCGTCAACATCTACATGTTCCACGGCGGCACCAATCCGGAATTTTATAACGGCTGCAGCTACCACAATGGCATGGATCCGCAGATCACCTCTTACGACTATGCCGCTCCGCTGACGGAGTGGGGCACGGAAGCAGAGAAATACGCTGCCTTCCGCGAGGTCATCGCCAAGTATAATCCGATCACCCCGGTGCCGCTGTCCACGCCGATCACCTTTAAAAGCTATGGCGAACTGCGCTGTGAAAACAAAGTTTCTTTATTTAATACGCTTTCCTCCCTGGCACAGCCAATCGAAACCGACATTCCTCAACCGATGGAAAAACTGGGACAGGGCTACGGCTACATCCTGTACCGCGCGCATGTCGGCAAAGCACGCGAGCTGGCCAAAGCCAAGCTGGCGGATTGCGATGACCGCGCCCAGGTGTTCGTCAACCAGAAATTGATCGCCACGCAATACAAGGAAACGATGGGAAGCAACATCCCGCTTACGCTCGATCATCCAACCGACAACGTGATCGACATTCTGGTGGAAAACCTCGGCCGCATCAACTACGGCGCAAGTCTGGTTTCCCCGCATCAGCGCAAGGGCATCAAAGGCGGCTTCATGCTGGACCTGCACTTCCACACCGGCTGGCAGCAATATTGCCTGGAGCTGGACAACGTCGATCAGGTTGATTTCACCGGCGAGTATCAGGAAGGTGTTCCGGCATTCTATCAATTTACCGTAGACATTGAAGAGCCGGCGGATACGTTCCTGAACCTGAACGGCTGGGGCAAAGGCGCGGCGTTTTTGAACGGAGAAAATCTTGGGCGGTTCTGGGAACTGGGGCCGACACATTATCTGTATATCCCGGCTCCGTTATTGAAAAAAGGGAAAAATACGATTGTCCTGTTTGAAACAGAAGGCAGAACCGGAACGGTCTCGCTGGACGACCAGCCGCTGATCGATCAGCCGCAGGAAGCCTGAGCCGATGATGTGGGGAATTCTCTTTCTGCTTCTCATCCTGTTTGTCATTCTCATGCTCGTTTATGAAATCATCCGGCGTGCGGTGAAGCAGGGAATTCTTGATGCCAAAGCGGAGCTTGAGAAGGCGAAGGAAAAAGACCGGCAAGATCTCCAATAACCAAAGTCCATCAAAAAAAAACAGAACTATCGGCACGTCCCATCATGAAGAGTTCAGAAATTCTTAGAATTATGTAAGATTCTTATTAGAATTCAGGCAATCAAAAGGGCAGTCAGGATAAAGCGTTATAACACTTTCCTGACTGCTTTTTGGTATGGAAATTTTATACTATTTAAAATTCAATATGAACCATGTTGGGTTCTTACTCAAACCTGATCAAAGGGTGAGCGTGCGTACCCAGCTGGCATGCACGCTTGATAAAAGCTATCCACGATTCAGGGATTACATTTTGCTTATTTCTGCGGACATAGCACGCAGCTCATCATTTTCAAAGAATCCGAGGCGTATTGATATAAAGTATTCCGCCCCCTCTTTATTCCTGCTCTCCATAAGCATTTTTATTAATTGAAAGATCAAGCAAAAATTATATATTTTTATGCACTAGAGTGCATAAACTTTTGTTTTTTTCGTTTTTATGCAATGTTGATCCCCCTACCTCACTTATTCTTTCTATTCTATCCTCAAGGCTCGGAATAGTGTTGCGATTTCCGAAATCAAATTTTTTCAAGCAAACAGAAAAAAGTCAGACATCAAAAGTCCGACTCTTTCATGGCTATCCGCAGATTCCCGATAATCACGGTTATTTGCCCTGCGCCGCGTTGACGCCGGCTGTCTTTCCATAATAAACGACCACAGACAGGCAGTCTCCGCTCTGATGAGCTGCCCCTTCATAACCACTGGTGACGTCGCCCGCCGCATACAAGCCGGAGATCGGC
>NZ_GG657552.1:36991-43981 GCF_000157995.1 Holdemania filiformis DSM 12042 | reverse complement strand
CCCGCCAAAGGTCAGGTGATAGTGCATTTCCAGCTTACTGATGACAAATGGACCGGTTTCTACCTTGCCGTTGAATTCTTTCCGCCCGAAATCCGGATCTTCCCCGGCTTTGACATCACTGTTGTATTGATCGACCGTTGCCCGCAGCACCTGCAGATCCAGGCCGGCCATCGTTGCCGCTTCTTCCAGCGTATCTGCGACAAACATAAACCCGCGGTCCTATATATCCGTGATCAGGGCTGCCTGAAGCGTTTCCCGGATGTTCGGATCATCGTCTGATCGCCGCTGTGATCATCTGCCTTCCCTCCTCTCATTATCGATTGGATTTTATGTTTTCTGTAAAACGGCCTGCGCCATCGCCGCATTATGCTCGCACATCGCATGCAGCGGCGTGGCCGGAATGACGCTGGAATTCTGCGTTCTGTCGGTCAAGCTGTCAGCGCAGTACACTAACGAAAAGCCTTTCCATGACGCCCGCCGGTAATGGGCTTGGGGATAGGGAAAATGCCGGTCTCGGGCATTGTAGGTCGCGGAGCTGCAGTCACGACGGCCTTCTTCTCCGGCCAGAATCCGGTCGCAGAGTTCGATCATGACCGTTAAGACTTCCGGTTTCAACGGTGAACCGTTATGACCGGTGCAGATCCAGTCAAATTCTTCACGCCGCAGATCAAGCTGGATCAACAATCTCCGGTAATCGCTCACCGTCGCCGCCGGCTCGCTGTGAAACTGCCCCGCTTTTTCCGCAAAGCCCGGCAGAAGCAACACCTGATCCGCGTCCAGTTCATCGCCGGCATAGAGAATTCTTTCGGTGTGATCTAAAATCATGATGTTGCCCGGAGCGTGACAATCGCAGCGCAGGATTTCCAAGCACCGTTGTCCGAGTTTAAGAATCTGATGGTCCTGCACAAATACCGGCGTATAATCCAAATGCAGCTTCGCGGGATCTTCGTCCATCGCATTACGGTTGGACGCCGCTGTTCTTTCCGTCATATACACTTGATCAAACAGGCCGCATTGACCGGTGTGATCGATATGCGCATGGGTGCAGATCACCGTCCTGACCGGTTTCTGAATTAAAGCTTCACAGAACTGACGGATCTTCACTTCCCCGCAGCCGCAGTCGATCAGCGCCGGGACTTCCCCGTCCACAAGATAACAGTCGCACCCGCAGCCCCTGATCCGCCATGTCGTTTTTGTGATCGGTTCCGCCTGAATCATCCGTCTATTCCCCCCTTTGTTTTAATCTTTATTTTCTTCCTCTTTATTGTAAAGGGGAAAAGCTCAAATGCCAACTCGCAAAGGGAAAAATTCGCGGTGAAAGTCCCAGGGCCGGCGCGAATCCCTCGCTGTGACATAGCTTTCCCTGAACAAAAGAAAGAACAAAAGAAACAAGAAAAAAGATCGAAAACAGAAATGCTTTCGATCTCGGATTCTTCCTTACTTCGCCGCTTCGCGTGACTTTTGCGCATGCGCAGGTCGGCGCCGGCGGGCTGGCCGGTGACCGGCAGGTTTATTCGCCGGACTGGCAGGCGTCTGTACCGGGGAAACCACCGTTTTGGACTCCGCCGCCTGCGGCTGGGCCGTAGTTTTAGCCTTAGGATCCTTGACGACCGGAATCGTATACCGGATCAGCTTTTCGATATCCTTCAAATAAGCGCGTTCATCATTCTGGCAGAAGGAGATCGCAATTCCTTCCTGTCCCGCCCGGGCTGTCCGGCCGATCCGGTGAACATACGTTTCACTGATATTCGGAATGTTGTAATTGATGACGTGGGAAAGCTTCTCAATATCGATGCCGCGGGCCGCGATGTCGGTTGCCACCAGCACCTGGATCTCATGGTTCTTAAACGCTGCCAGCGCCTTCTGCCGGGCGTTCTGCGATTTATTGCCATGGATCGCCATCGCCTGGACATGCCCCTTGGTTAAAAAGCGAACGACGCGGTCGGCTTCATGCTTAGTCCGGGTAAAGACCAGCGCGGAGGTGACTTCCTCCTTCTTCAAGACCCGCAGCAACAGGTCGTTCTTTTCGCTTTTTTCCACATAGTACACACGCTGTTCGATCTTCTCAATCGGCGTGGATACCGGCGTCGCTTCCACGCGGACCGGATTCTTCAGCAGCGAAGCAGCCAGGCCGGCAATCTCCTTCGGCATCGTCGCCGAGAACAGCAGCGTCTGCTTTTTGTTCACCAGCAATGCGCTGACGCGTTTTACATCGTGGATAAAACCCATGTCCAGCATCCGGTCGGCTTCGTCGAGCACAAAGATTTCCACCTGGCTCAGATCCAACAGACGCTGACCCACCAGATCGAGCAGACGGCCCGGCGTCGCGATCAGAATATCCGCGCCCTTTTTCAGCTGATCAACCTGCGCGCCCTGCTTGACGCCGCCAAAAATCACGACGGTCTTCAACGGCAGGCCCTGGCCGTACAGCTGGAAGTTATCCACAATCTGGATCGCCAGCTCACGAGTCGGCGTCAGCACCAGCGCCTTGATCGCCCGCTTGCCTTTCTGCGGCTGTTTCATCAGCTGATCGAGAATCGGCAGCGCGAATGCCGCGGTTTTGCCGGTGCCGGTCTGCGCCAGCCCCAACAGATCGCGGCCCTCCAAGACCGGCGGGATCGCTTTCTGCTGAATCTTGGTCGGCGTCGTATATCCCATCCGCTGACAATTTTTTAAGATCGACGGATGGATCGGTAATTCATTAAATTTCATGGTTCACTCTTTCTATTCCTAATTCAAAAACAGTGCTTCGGCGCACTGTCAGGATGTCATAACTTTATTATGCATCAAGAAATGGGACTTACGGTACATAGTATAGCTCAACTTCCTTCATTTTACCAGAAAAAAGCGCGAAAAGCCTTTTCCCCGGGCGCTTCTTCCGAAGAAGCAGGACTGCTTCACAGCCGGAATGGGCGCTGGAAGAATGGGGTAAACGGGATGATCGCGATTGCCATCCGGCGTCGTTCCCGTTACAATAAAAGCACAAGCTCGCAAAGGAGTGGATTTTGTCCGGCGTCCCATCCCTGAACCAGGAACTCGGGAAACGTGGAAAAGGAATAGATCATGTTGGGCTCCCATCCGGAAGGTCTGTCATAAGCAGATTTTTTCGGTGTGTGATTTTCAGGACGATTTTCTTGAATCATCAAGCGGTCCTGATGAAAAATCTTTTCTCGTTTCCTTCAAGTTCATTGCCTCAAGTTCATTGCCAGAACCGGTTTAAAATCCGGAAAGAAAGGACAAAATTCATGAAAAACTTAATCGCTCAGATCCAAACCAAACCCGCCTTATATCAACAAAGTCAGGCAAATATCTGGACCGATCCTTATCTGTCGCAGAAAATGCTCGAAGCCCATCTGGACGAAGCGTCGGACGGCGCGACACGCCGGAAAGATTTCGTCAGACAATCCGCAGCCTGGATCGCATCCCAGCTGCCGCCTCAGCAGTATCCCCAGCTTCTCGATTTAGGCTGCGGTCCGGGAATTTATGCGGAACTCTTTGCCCGTCAGGGGTATCAAGTTTCAGGAATTGATTTTTCCGTCCGCTCGCTGGATTACGCGAAGCAGTCTGCGGCAGAGAAAGGCCTTGCGATCCAATATCGCCAGGGGGATTACACCCAGATTGAATTCAGCGGTCCGTTCCATTTGATCACCTTGATTTATTGTGACTTTGGCGTACTGACGCCTTCCGCCCGTACAGCCTTGTTAAAACAGATCTACGCTTCCCTGCTTCCCGGCGGCGCTTTCCTGTTCGATGTGTTCACGCCGCTGAACTATAAGGATAAGCCTGAAAGCCGGCGTTGGTTCGTTGAGGAACAGGGCTATTGGAGCGAGGAGCCGGCCTTGGTCCTGCATGCGTTTTACCGGTATGATCAGGACGCTTCGTATTGTAATCAATATGTCACGATCAAACCCGGCGCGTACACGGTCTATCACGTCTGGGAACATGGATTTACCGCCGCGGAATTAGAACGGGATTTAACTGCGGCCGGCTTTCAGTCCGTTACGTTTTATGGCGATGTGGCGGGCGGCGCGCTGGATAAAGACGGAACGACGCTGTGCGTGCTGGCAAAAAAATAATTCCGGGAAGTAAGCAAGACGCGCGGGGTTAAGCTAAAGAAAAGCGAAGGACGCAAAGCCGCATTTTTCCTGGTTTCTCCATTTTTGCCGCCCCCCTTGTTATCCTGATTTTAAGAGCGGGATCCTTTCTACGGGCAGGTTCGCTGCCCTGCGCTCCGCTTGCCTGCGGCCGCCAATTTAAAAATTTTACAAAAATATCGCAAAACTATGTCACACGGAGGATTGCCTTCCGTCTAATCATTGAAAGGAGAAATTCAGATGGACAAACAAACTCAACCGCTATCCCCCGCTTTGATCGAGGAGGTGCTGGCACATAAGCCGCAGGCCGTGGCCGAACTGGTCCGCCAGGCGATTGTAGATCAGGCTGACGCTTTCAGCCCGCTGATCCAGGCCCCGGAATTCGCCGTCTGTCTGCCGATCAAGGGAGAAAGTCTGAAAAGGGTGCCTAAGCCGTTTCCTGCCGATCATCCGCTGGCGGATCATTTGAAGCTGAAGTCATGGTATCTGGAATGCTTCGCCCAGGGCAATCCGGCCCCGTCGGAGCTGGCCGATCAAATCACAGTGCTGGCTGAAAGTATGCGGCCGTTCAACGAATTCCTGAACCGCGCGTCGGCTTCCTTCACGATGCCGCAGCGCTGAAGTCCGGCCTCCTTGAACTTTCAAAAAAGCCGAAGATCCTTGTTGATCCCGGCTTTTTTTATCGGCTTTACAGTCTTTGTTTGTTTCAGAGCTTCAGCAGTCAAAAGCAATTTCAATACCAAGCTGTCTTTTCGCTCAGTCTTCTGTCGGAGCCTCCACCAGCGTGAACTGGAATCCCTCGTCCAGTTTAACGAACCGGCAATCAGGAAATACTTTGCTTAAATAGTGAACCATGCCGGCCATCCCTTCCATCTCATTGGTGGAATGATGGCAGAGAATACACGGCACCTTCGCATCCAGACACCATTGCAGATCGATCCAGTTGGTGAAGCCATCGTCAGCCAGGATCATGCAATCCACATTTTCCAGCATCATGATTTGGGAATTCATCGCCGCGCCGACGCCCATGCCTAATTTCGTTACCCGCTGATCTGGATCCCCCAGGATCTCGACATAACCGCAGCCATGCGGCTTCAAGGCTTTCGCCAGTTTTTCCGCCAGTTCGGAAACGGTTTCCTTTTCAATCGTGGCGTAATGATAAAAAGAGGAAACCGGACGCTCGTCAAACGGGATTCCGGTGCTGCGCGCCAGCGAATCCGCCACGCCGTAGACGGGGAACTGATCCCAGCCGTCATGACAGCGGTATATCGTAATCTGATGTTTTTGGCAGAGCTTGATCTTTTGATCGCGCAGGTCTTTCATCGTCTTATACGGCGCGGTTGTTTCCACATAGAGGCAATTTTCGTGCGAAATGATAAAATGAATATCCTGCCGGATGCATTCCTCGATCACTTTCATCGTTGCGACCCAGCAGACAGCCACTTGACTGACCTCGGAACCCCCTCCGTCAATCAGGATAAAATCCCGGGTTTTGCAGTAATCCACCCAGGGCGTATGACTTTGAATATGATCAATTATTGTTTGTATTTGCATAAACAAACCTCCCATGTTTTCATTATAAGCCGAAATCAAGTGTCCGGTCTTATCAATTTGACTCTATTGTATTTTTTTCAATGTTCTCTCTGATTTCATATTATATATCCATTATTATTGCATCACTTTCTTACAAAATCCGCGGCGCTCTATGTTTCTGTCATAAAATCTTATATAATTCTCTTAAAAGAAATGAGGATCCGTAATGGAATTCAAATTTGTAACCTTAACACCCGATAATCTTGCCTCCGAGCATCTCAGCTGCATTATCCGCACGAAAAAAGCCCATCCGGGAGTGGAAGCCAAACGCCGGTGGCTGGCTGAACGGCTTCCGGAGGGCCATGTTTTCCGCAAATTGGACGCGAAAGAAAAAGAAACAGCCTTCATTGAATACGCGCCGTTAGAAACTGCCTGGGTTCCGATCACCGGTGACAATTATCTCTATCTTTACTGCCTCTGGGTTACCGGCAGCTTCAAAGGGAAAGGAATTGGCCAGGCTTTGATGGATTCCTGTCTGGCCGACGCTAAACGTCAGGGGAAAGCCGGTGTCTGCATGCTGGGTTCGCACAAACAAAAATCCTGGCTGTCCGACCAGGCGTTCGCTAAGAAACAGGGCTTTGAAGTCGTCGATCAAACCGAAAACGGCTATGAGCTTCTGGCTTTATCGTGGGACGGCACAAAACCGCAATTTACGGAAAACGCAAAACAAATGCGAATTGAGAATCAGGAATTAACACTCTTCTATGACGATCAGTGTCCGTTTATCGCGCAATATATTGAAAGAGTTAAGAAAGAGTGTGAAACTCAGGCCATTCCGTTGACGCTCAGGCATGTTGATTCGTTGGAAAAAGCCAAAGCGCTGCCCTGTGTTTTCAACAACTGGGCCTGTTTCTACAAGGGAAAATTTGAAACGGTGAATTTGCTTAACCCTGAGATGTTGAAAAGAATATTAAAATAACAGGACAGGATTTCATAAATCATTTATTCACTTACCGCAAACGAACGTTGAGTTTCTCAGCGTTCGTTTGCTATTTTCAGCTTTTATTTCTTGATTGAATTGTCCAAAAAAAGTGCCGCAATCATCACAGAGTTCTGAAAGCAACCTGTTCAGGTTCAATCAGCACAAACGTGCCATGTTTATGTAATTAAGCATATCCGCTCATTTTTTGCTTAGTTTCATTCGTTTTCATAAAAGATCGCAGGTAATCTTAACTTTCTTCTGTTTCCAGCAAGGCTATTTCTACTTTTGCGCAATATTAATAGTGTAGGGTCTTTGATGAAGCGACTGCCCGTCCGGGATGGATCTTTCTTTGGATTCATTTGTTTTTCGAGCTGGATTGTT
>NZ_GG657552.1:0-36761 GCF_000157995.1 Holdemania filiformis DSM 12042 | reverse complement strand
ATCTGGATTCCGGCACGACGGTCGCACTGGCCGTTACCGCCTCCGCGATCGGACAGATCATGGCCACACCATGTTATGCCGCAACGCTGCTGCCGGTCAACTATCAGAAGAAGCTGGTTGAACAAGGCAAGCTGGAAGCCGCAACCTGGGTTCCGGTCTGGGGCAATATCGTGAAGTTCCTGTTCCGTTTCATTCCGACCTTTATCTGCCTGTACTGGGGGCAGAGCGCCATTGAAATGCTTGTCGCCAATTCGCCGCAGTGGCTGATCGACATCATGACAATTTTCGGTAACCCGATGCCGCTGATCGGCTTCGCGATCTTAATGAAGCTGTTGGTCAAGAACCCAACGGATCTGATTTTCTTCACCGTCGGTTTCGCGTTTGTCGGCGTTCTGGGCGTTGATATGCTGACGGTCTTAGTGTTCGCGCTGTTGTTCGCCTTGTATGAATTCAAGATTAACCGCAGCCGGAAAGGAGTGCAGAACTGATGACGAATACACCGGAAACCAAGAAAGCTTCCGTGCTTTCCAAGAAATTGATCCGCAAGTGTTATATCAACTGGATGTGCTTTAATTTATCCTTATATCAGCCGGAAACCATGCAGGCGCCGGCGATGGTTAAGATGTTCGGCGATATCCGCGAGGATCTGTACCCGAACGATCCGCAGAAGCAGCAGGAGCTGATGGCCCGCCATTTACCATTCTTCAACACCGAACCGTTTATCGGCTGCTTGATTCCAGGCATTACCCTTGGCATGGAAGCGGAGAAAGCCCGCGGCGAGGACATTCCAGAAGACCTGATCACTTCGATCAAATCCGCGTTAATGGGACCGTTCGCAGGAATCGGCGATGCCTTGCTTCCTGGGACCTTCATCCCGATTTTGTTGGCGATTGCCTGCGGCTTAAGCGCGGATGGTCAGATTACCGGCGCGATCTTCTACATCGTCGCTTTCTTAGCGGTTATGCTGCCGCTGACCTGGTTCTTATTCAATCGCGGCGTGGCCTTTGGTGCCAAAGCGGCGGAATTGATTCTCGGCAATGATCTGAAGGATGATATCATCAGTGCACTGAACATCGTGGGTCTGATGGTTGTCGGCTGTATCGCCTGTGCTTACGCGAACATCAATCTGGGCTTCCAGTATGTTAAAGACGGCGTTGTGATCGTCGATCTGCAATCCTTGATCAACGGCGTCTGGCCAAAACTTCCGGTTTTCCTGGCAGCGTTAGGCACATATTATCTGATGGCAAAGAAGAACTGGAGCGCGACGAAGATGATCCTGTTGTATCTGGTCATCGCGATCCTCGGTTACTTCTCAGGAATTTTAACGGTCTGATGAAACCCAAAGTACAAGCCTGTCTGGGTCAGCTGATCGTTTCCTGCCAGGCTTATGAGGACACTCCGCTGTACGGTGCGGAAACCATGAAAAAAATGGTCCAGAGCGCCATGCTGGGCGGCGCTCAGGCGGTGCGGTGCTGCTGGCCGCAGGACATTCGGGCGGCGCGCTCGCTCAGCGAGAAGCTGATCATCATCGGCATCAACAAAGTCATGCCGAAAGGCGAAAAAAAACTGGATGACGTCTTTATTACGCCAACGTTTGAAAAAGCGCGGGAGGTTGTGGAGGCGGGCGCGGATATCCTGGCGCTCGACACCCGGATCACCACCAAACGGGGAAAAGCGGAGCTGCTAGCACTGCTCCATGAGATCCACGAGACTTATCCGCATATAGCTGTGATGGCTGACTGCGCGACCTATGAGGAGTGCAGATTCTGCGCGGAAAGCGGCTGTGTCGATATCCTGTCGACGACGTTGTCCGGTCTGGTCAATCCGATTGAAGGTCCGGATACCGAGCTAGTACGCCGGCTGAAACAGGATTTCACCTTGCCGGTCAACGCCGAGGGGCGGATCTGGGAATTAAAAGATATCGACGCTGTGGTCGAAGCGGGTGCGGATATGATCACAATCGGAACGGCGATCACCCGGCCACATCTGATCACCGAGCGGTTTCTCAACCATTACCGGCAGCAGCTGGCCAAGTAACGGAACGGCCAAATGCAAAAGGAATGGACGTTCACACTGGAAGCGGCGGAACTGGCGGAAGCCTATCAGTTCATGGCGTCCCTGCTTCCGCGCAACAAGCGGCGGCGTCTGGCGCTTCTCCTCTGCGTTCCGGCCTTGACTTTGTTTACCGTTTTCTATTTTCATTGGAATGGACAGCCGGCCGCCTGGTTGGCTGCGATCGGACTTTGCGGCTTGTGGATCGGCAAGGTCAGTGGCTGGCTGTGGACGATTTATCTGCATAACCAGGTCAGCAGTCTGCTTCAACAATTACCAGAGGTGCATTATACGCCGGTCACCGCATCTTTTGGAGAAGTGATTAAAATCGGCGAACTGTCATTGACTGCCGCCGATCTTCAATCGATCGTTCCCTTAAAACACACGTTATTGTTTTTCCATCATCAGGATCAAATGTTCATCGTGCCCAACCGCGTGATCGGCAGCGGCGACGAGATTAGAACGTTTTGTCAGGATCTGCTGCGCTGGCAAAAGCAGGCGGCCGCAGGGCGTTCATCCGGTCCCGGAATGACACATCCGTCAAGGAAAAGGAGAAAAACGTCATGATTCAAATTTTGATCGTTACCCACGGGCCCCTGGCCGAAGCACTGAAGATCAGTGCCGGGATGTTCTTCCCCCAGGCGGAACAGATTGCGGCGCTGAGCCTGAATCCGCAGGATAATCCAATGGAATTAAAAGACCGGATCGTCGCCAAAGTCCGGGAAATTGAAGAGGGTGAAGGTGTCTTGATTTTCGTCGATCTGTTCGCCGGCACGCCGTGCAACATGACCGCGCTGGCGCTGGCTGAACTCTCCGACATTCCAATTCAATGCTTCGCCGGCGTCAACCTGCCGTTAGTCATGGAAGCTTTGAGCTCGCTGAGCCAGGGCGATCTGAATTCCATTATGGCGCATCTCAGCGAAGTGGCGCCGGAAACCATGTTGGATTTAAGAAAGAAACTCGAATTATAAGAAGAGAAAAGCCGCGGTGTCCATACTGCGGCTTTTGATGTCTTCAGATTAACCGATGCAGAACACGTCAATCCATTAAGGATTAAATCTGCGCTGCATGTTCAACTTTATACCTAAAAGAAAACCAGCGGCCTCAGATTCCTTGATCTGAATGCTTCACTGGTTTTTATTCTTTTCATTTAAATAATTTTTCTACTCTTAAAGCCTAGGGCCGGCATTCGGCGTTGCGCTCATAAGCTTCGATTTTGTAATTCAGCCGCTCCAATGTTTCATTCATCTCGCGGATGCGTTCGATCAGCTGTTCCCGCTGTTCGATTAACAGCTGTTTGCGGGCCTGGATTGTTTCATCGCCCTTCTGATATAAAGCGACATACTCGATCAAGGCCTCGATCGGAAGGCCCGCCTGCCGCATACATTTAATAAACTCTACCCAGTGGCAGTCTTCCTCCGAATAATCCCGGATTCCGCTGGACGTGCGGTTCACCCGGGGGAGCAGGCCAACGCGCTCATAATAACGCAGCGTATCCTGGGTTAAATCATATTTCTTACTGACTTCAGCAATGTTCATCTTGAATCTCCTTTCCTCTTTCTTCGGCTTAAAACCAACTTTTCTTTGATAATGAAAGCCCGAATCTTATTTACCGAACACGTTGACCGCCTGCCGCATATTCTCAGTGACTTCCACGTCAAACGGACAGCGGTTTTCACAGGCATGGCAGCCGACGCACTCGGAAGCCGTATGTTCCAAGACCGCGTAATGTTCACGTACCGTCTCCGGCATTTCCCCCTGCGCCTTCACCAGATTCAAGAACTTCGTCACCGTCGCGATATCAATGCCCATCGGACACGGCGCGCAGTGACCGCAATACATGCAATGTCCCTTCCAGCTGATCTTCGGGAAGGAAGCCAGCGCTGAAGCATAGTCCCGCTCCGCTGCGCTCGCCGTTTCATAAGCCACGCTCTGGCGCAGCTCCCCAACGGAATGCGCACCTGGCAAGACAGTGGCGACACCTGGCCGGGTTAAGGCGTAATGCAGACATTGAACCGGCGTCAGCGCTTTGCCTGCCGGCGACAGCTTCTCATCCAACAGATCGCCACCGCCAAATGGCTTCATGACCGTGATGCCGACGCCTTGACGCTGGCATAGTTCATATAAGGCTTCCCGTTGGGGATCCATATTGACTAACGGCTGGGCGTAGCTTTCATCCGCCCACAGCTTTTCCAGATCCTCGTCGCCCGGCTGCAGGTCATAGCATGGATTGACACTGAACATCAACACCTCGATCAGACCGCTTTCCACCGCCTGAATCGCCACCTGGGGATTATGACTGCTCAACCCGATGTGTCCAATCCGGCCTTCCTGCTTTAACTGCTGCGCATAGCGCATCACCGGCCCTTCCGCCACCGCCTGCCAATCCTTCAGCGAATCCACGTAATGAATCATGCCGATTTCCACATGATCGGTATGCAGCTGATGTAACAAATCCTCAAAGCCGGCCTGGACTTCTTCCAGTATACGCGTGCGCTTATACTGACCGTCTTTCCACACCGAGCATAAATGGGCCTGGATAATAAACTGATCGCGCCGGCCCGCCAGCGCTTTGCCTAAATGCAGACGCAGATTAGGATCCGGCGAATACAGATCAAAATAATTGATTCCTGCATCCGCCGCCGCGTCGACTAACGCATAGGTTCCCATCCCTTCCTGTTCCGTAAATCCTTCGCAGCCCAGTCCGATTTCACTGACCTGTAAACCGGTGTTGCCCAACGCTCGATAGATCATCTTCCAGCCCTCCTGTTTTCCACTACCTTTTTTCTTCCTCTATCGTAACCCTTAGAGCTGACTCCAGGTCAAGCTTTTTTTATTGATTTCCTATAAAAGTGATTTTCTATAACGGTAAACAAGGAAAGAATCCTCTAAACACTTTCAAACATAACCCTTTATTATAATTGTAATTATAATAATTTGAATTATAACCCGGATGAAAATGATCAGTGATCGTTTAGTTACAAAAAAATAGGAAGCCAATTACAATATAGATTAACAAATACAAAAAAACTGAGACCACCACGCTTCAGCCGGTTGTTTCTCAGTTTCTTTTCCTGCTTTCAATTTTAACTTTTCTTCACTCTCCGGAACATCGTATTCAGGAATTTTGATCGCTCATGGCCGCGGCCAGACTGCGCAAAACAACCCGATAGGCCGGGTGATATTGATGCCGGAACAGATCGGAATGATGAACCGGCCCGCCCGGATAACCGGCCAGCCAGGCGTCCAGCGTTTGTTCGTCAAACGGCAGCTTGTCTTCCTGACATAACCGGCGCATTTCTTTCAGCTTCGACTGAAAACTGTCCTCCGATCCTGAATGCTGAGCGGCCGTCTGCCGCATTGCATCAAAGATCGCTTCCGCGTCTTGTTCCTTAAGCCCGGCCAGATGCAGCCGGACCAGACCGCTGCCGATCTCATCCCAACGGCGTTCGACTTTCCGCTGTGCGTTTTCAGCGATCTCCCGTTTTAAATACTCCAGCATGCCCGCCGGATCCCCAATCAGATGCTCGCAGCCAAATTCGTTCTGATAAATCAGCTTCACGACATCCTGCGGCTGCATCGCCGGGTACTGTCCAACATGCCAAAGCAGAATCTCGTTCAGCTCGCTCACGCCAGTTTCGCCTTCTGTAGTGCGTAAACGACCGCCGGCAGAAGCAGCAGCTGCAGGATAATCCCCGGCAGCGCGGTGACGAACGAAGCCGTCATCCACATCTGAATCGAATACGCCCCGGCTCTGAAAATCAAAGCGTTCATCAGGCCATAAACAATCCGGCCGCCGATCATCGCTGTGATTAACGAAGCGTACAGGTTCACCAGCGGTTTTTCCGTTTTGATCAGCTTGATCATCGCTCCGGCAAGCAAGCCGTACACTGCCAGCTCACAAATCATGCTTGGCAGATAGGCCGGCCCCGGCATCCCCGTGATCAGCGACGATAAAACCGGGGTGAAAATCCCGCAGATCAAACCGAGAATCGGTCCGCAGACTAAGCCGCACAGCAGAACCGGGATGTGCATCGGCAGCATCACGCTGCCGGCGTTGGGAATCATGTGGAAAGCCATCGGCAGAACGACGCCCAAGGTCATACACAAGGCAGTAATAATTAAGTGTTTCGTGTTTTTCATCTTTGTATGCTCCTACTCAAAAACAACAGTGCTCTGCCGCTTGGAAACCTTCGTGATTTCCGCATTCGCTTTTTTGTTTCCGGTAAGACATAAGATTCCGGCTGCAGCCGGAACCGGGAATCAGGCGATCAGCTTCAGGATCATCGCCGCCGCTTTTTCAATCAGCTCATCGACCGGGCAGTCCTGCACCCCGGCGATCAGAATACCGCAGCGGTTCAGCGGAATCAGAACCTTTTCCGCCTCGCTCTGTCCAATCGCGGACGCCATCTTCGGCGTGATTTCCCCGAGCATCGAATCCGCGACGACAATCGACGCCGGACCGGCAATCACCGCGGCCCTCCGCGCTGCGACGAGAACCGGGTTTTCCCCTGTCGCGCCCTGCTTTGCTTTGCCTTTGAGCATCGCCGAGGTGGCGGCGCTGTTGGTGCCCAGCGCTAACAGCGAAAGATCCGGCTTACCCTCAAGCAGCTGATCGCAGAGCTTCCTTCCGATCATGCCGCCCTGACCGTCGATCACGACAACTAACGGCGCGTCTTTTTTCATCCAGGATCCCCTCTTTCCGTCCTCTATAACATTAACACCTGTAGTTGACTCCAGGTCAAGCTTTTTTTAGAATTCCAATGAAAAAACCAGAGAAATTTCTCTGGAAGAGCGAAAAGATTCCTATATTTTTAACCCGATATCACAGAAAAAACGGTGCAACTGAGCGAAATCTGTCCGCGCTTCGCACCGGCTTCATGCTTAACCCAAGTCTTTTTTCTTCAGCCTCAGCACATAGTTGGAATCGTAATACAGGCCCAGATCGTCGCACAGCCGCTGGTTGACCGCTGTCAGCGCGTCGTGATAGCGTTTGTAAGCCGGCGATAGCGCGATCATGCTTGGAATAAAAATATCATTATATCCGGCATCCTGAAGCCGTTTCATGAATTTACGCTGGCTGACGAAGGCCGGATGGTATTTCATCGGGAAGCTTGTCTTCATCTTCACTCCGCTTAACACCTGTTTTTTCAGTTTTTCATAATCGTGATCGCTCATTTCGATCATCTGCCGCATGCGTTTTTCCATCGTTTCCGTCTGATCAAATAAATTCAGACGATTCAGCTTGTATTGAAGATAGCTGATCAGCCGCATGACCAGCGGGACTTGAATCGTCGTCGTATCCCAAAACGTCAGGATTCGCTGATATGCGGCCTGCTGCTCAGGGCTCGTGATCCGCATCTGCAAATACGGCATAAAGTGATGCATAAAGTAATAACCGGTAAAGCCCGGGAACATATCCTGAATTGCCTGGCCGATCGTTTCGTAGTCGATTTGCTGGAACGCCTCATCGAGATTGCCGTCGTCCAAATATTTTTCCAATGATTGTAGCTGTGTCTGATCCTGTTGCAGCTGATCTCGCTTCTGCGCCAGAATTTCCCGCAGCCGTACCGGATCTTCTGTATTTAACAGACTTTCAATATCTTTGATCGCAATCCCCAGCTTGCGGTACAGCGATATTTTTTTCAGCCGCTCTAAATCCTGCGTACTGTAATTGCGGTAGCCGTTTTCATCCCGCCGGACTTCCAGCAGCCCTTCCTTTTCATAGTATTTCAGCGCCCGCTGGCTCAATCCCAGATGTTCGGCCGCTTCGTTAATCCGCATCGTTTCATCACCTCGCAGTCTGAGTATAAGCCCGGACGCGGCGTCCGGGTCAAGCGAAATCCCTTAATCGAAGATAAAAAGCTTTTCGATAGGTTGATCAACAACGCGGGAGATATCAATCGCCAGCTTTAACGACGGGTTGTACTGGGCTTTTTCCAGCCGCATGATCGTTTCCCGGCGGACATGGACGAGCTCCGCCAGCTGTTCCTGGGTCAGGCCCTTGGCGACGCGGTATTGTTTTAACTGACAGGTAAATTCCGGCATCGTTCTACTCCTGACGTTCATAGCGATATAACAGATATTCGCTCATGAACACCGTAACGGCATAGGCCAGGGAAATTCCGATGGTCAGATAGATCGCAACATAGTCCAGCTGTTGACTGAATAAACCAAAGCCGACCAGCCACAGCATCAGGAAGATCAGGCTCATGCCGATCTTATACGCTTTTAACTGCGCTTTCAGACGGTGTTCCTCAAACATTTCATCCGCCAGCGTATCAGACAGCTTGCCTTCGTAGTAGAAACCGAAAAAGCCGAAGAAGATGAAGAAGAAAAACGGAAAGATCACGCGCTGGGTTGTATAGGTCCAAAAACCAAGAAAGCCCAGAAATCCAAATAAACCAAACAGTCCCATCCGTGGATCCAGATGCCGGGTGTAGCCAGGCTGTCCCTGCAGACGCTGCCGTCTTGCGGCTTGAAACAAACGGAAGCCCAGTGCCAGAATATACACGGCAAACAGCGGCACCGCGATCAGCATCGGCAGATCCTGAATCCGGAACTGATAGGTGGATAAGTCCATCGGTGCGACCCAACGGCTTTCATTGTAAAGAACGGAGTAAGCACAGGATGCCAGCATTACCGCCAGAACCAGACCTCCGGCGATCAGCCAACGTGTCATTGACTTTCGATTCATCAGAGCACCTCCAAGAGATTTATTTCTCTCTTTATGAGACAAATATATCACGCATATATTGAAAGTCAATCTTTTTGAGATAAATAGATCACATTTATTTTTTTAGTTTCGATATGAAAAAAACACCGCGGTTCTCCACGGTGCTTCAGCAGTATTTTAGAATGGATCAGCCCAGGCTTTCAGCGCATCAGCCCCAATTGAGGAAGCAAAGCGCCGGCCTTCGCAAAGAACCGCGCCGGAACAGGAGCATCGAAGTTCCGCGTTGGTATTGCCCATCCCGCTGGAACCGGAAGTCGCAAAGGGAATCACTTTTTTGCCGGTCAGATCATATTGTTCCAAAAAAGTATTGATGATCGTCGGTGCGACATACCACCAGATCGGAAATCCGACGAAGATTGTGTCATAGTCTTCCATCTTTTCCACCTTATTTTTCACTTGAGGCCGGAAGGTTTTATCCTGCATTTCCACTGAACTGCGGGACTGCGGATCGTTCCAATTTAAATCGGCATCGGTATAAGGCGTAACCGGCTCAATCTGAAACAGATCGGCGTTGATTGCGATAGCCAGGGTTTTGGCGACTTTCCCGGTTACTCCGCTGGCTGAAAAATAAGCGACTAATTTTTTACTCATTCCATTATTCTCCTTTTACTCCAAATAGGTCACGGTCTCGGCAAGCGGCTTGCGCTGACTGTGCGCCGGCAATGCCTTAAAGCCTTCCGCCGCATACCCCAGATCGAGAACCATCAGCACTTCTTCATTCTCCGGCAAATTCAACAGTCTGGCCATGTCTTCTGGATTGAAGTAATTGACCCAGCAGCTGTCGACACCCGCGTTTTTCGCCGCCAGCAGCATGTGCGTCGCAACGATCGTCGCATCCTCGACGCCGGAATCGCGCTGTCCGCCCGGATAGGTAAACACGTTATTCTTATCGAAGGCAACCACGATGACCGTGGACGCGTTATACCGGCATGGCGTGACCTGATCCAGTTTTTCCAGTATAGCCTCGGACTGGATGACGTAAATTCTCTGTTCCTGCAAATTCTTCGCTGTCGGAGCCAGCCTTCCGGCTTCTAAGATTGCTTCCAGCTGTGCTTTTTCCACAGGCCGGCCGTCGAATTTCTTACATGAGTAACGATTTTGAACAACTTGAGTGAATTCCATCTTTCATGCCTCCCTCCATCTGTTCGTTCCGGTATTATTCTATGATTTCTCCGTCGAATCGCTTTGCGAGTTGATTCAAAATGAAAAAATACCGAAGACGCTCAGATTTATCCTGATTCATCTCCAGTATAGTTCCAGATTTTACAAATGTAAAATGCTTATCTTCTCTGGTTTGCGATTCATTTTCCGCATACCGGATAAAGCGATTGGCTTCCTTCCTGAAAAATTGAGCCGCCTGCCTGTGCCCGGTTTCGGATATTGCCGAAAGAAGGCTGTCCGGTTTTTGGTTCACCGCAGCGCGATTGTGATTTCATTATTATCCGGCGTCGCTTCGCTGAGCATCGCCTCCAGATACTGACCGAAAAACAAGTCTTTTCCTGTGCTTTGCCATAACCCCCAGGCGGGATCCTGTAAGATCCGCTCCGCGTTTTGCGCCAGCGTTCCCGCAAAGATTTCATCATTCATTGTGACCACCAGCTCAACCATCGCCGCCTTTTCCTGCGGACTCAGTTCCAGCGCCTCAAGCGCCCTTTGTGTTTGCCGCCGGGTTGTCTGATCAAAACAGAGCTTCGCCTGACCTTGCAAGTCAGGATCAGCCAGTGATTCGGTCTGATAATGCAGCGTGCGGTCCGCATCCAGCGTAATCACGCCGTAATGCAGCGGCGCAACGGACAAGGAGGACGTTGCGATATCCGTGAGCCCGTCCTGCTTCTGAATGTGCTGAATATGCATGTGTCCGCTGAAATTCACGCGCACATCATAAGTGCTGAGCAGCGCTCGGACGGATTCGGCTCCCCGCGCGGTAAATCCAGAGGAGAACATCGTTGTGTGATCAGCCAGGTTCTGATGACTGAGGGAGAGTACAGTTTGTTGATCAGCCTGCGCTTTTTCCAGCTGTGTCTCGATCCAACGCTGCGTTTCTTCGCTCACAACGCCCGGATCTTCCGGACGATTGGCGTCGATCAGCAGCAGCTGAACGTCTTCCGCCAACGGGACAAGGCAGCTCAGCGATTGAGGATCGCAGCTGATTGCGGAATGACGGGTCAGATTCTGATAGATCGCGGCAAACTCCGCAGCGCTGACCGATTCGGTGGGCCGGGCCTGAGCCTGACTGAAGGAAGCAGCCGAAGGGTTATTCAGATCATGATTGCCGGGAATCACCCACACGTCGATGCCGGCTTCTGTCAGACCCTGCAGCTTCTGCGCCAGCCGCTGATGGCTGAGCTTTTCGCCGTTGAAAGTCAGATCACCGCTCAGCAGGACAGCCTGCGGTTTCTTCTGCAACATTTCCTGAACGAACTGATCGACGAGGGCTTCACTCTCTTCCGTCAGCTTGCCGTCGCTTTGCTCAATCAAACGTTGAAAGCGTTCGCCCTGATCATGCAGCTCAGGCGCTAAATAATGCAGATCCGTGGCGACGACCAGCGTCAGCGGCTCGTTCTTCTTCGGCAGTGTACTTGCTTTGGCGCACCCGCTTAACAACAGGGCGCTGACGGCGATCCCGATTTTCCATTTTCCCGTCATGGTCTTTCTCCTCTGCCGTTTCACTCGGCCCGGATTCCTGTCCGGGTGATCCAGCCGTTTTGCAGCCGGGCGTTCACTCGCTCACCGGCAAACTCCACCGTGACGTTCATCGGCTGCGTTAATCGGACATGGACCTGATCCACTAAGGTTTCCCGCGGCCGGATCGTCAGTCCCTTCGCCGTGTTTTCCACCGTGCAGTGAAACGCGTCCCGCCGGCCGTCCTCCTCATGAACATAAGCGCGGGTTAATATGACTTCCTCCACGCATTTAAAAATCTCATGCACATCGTTGTCGCAGCAGCCACCCTGATCCGTCGTCACGTCCGGCCAGCTGCCGAGATAGCCGAACACCGCGGTATCTTTGGGCGCATGATACCAGCCGCTGATCATTCCGACGCGCTCCTCCGCGATCGTCCGGGCCTGAAACTTTCCGCGGCCGGGGTTTTCCGGATCCGGAACGAAGGTCATGACCTCGCGGTGCGGATCGGGCACAAACGCCCAGTTCAGCGTCTTGTTTTCCACATCCAGCAGACTGATGCAGCTCATCAGCGTATTCATCGCGTCGATCAGATATTCGCGCCGGCCGCTCAGCAGATACAGATCCATCATGCCGTACACCTTCCAGGCGCTCCAGCCATGCGGAGAATTGATCATGTTGCCCATTGTCAGCACGTCGTACTGCGCCTCCCAGAACCGCAGCGTCGTTCCGCTGCAGCGGCTGTCCGCCACGACACTCCGTTCCAGACAGCGGTGCTTGCGGACTAAGCATTCTGCCGCTTCGATATACGGCCGGCGTTCTTCCGGCTCCAGCATTTTCGCCAGCATCGTCAGCTGCGCGACAGAGCATGTCAGCATCCCATCCTCCAGCGTGGCCTGGCCTTCGGTTTCAATGTTATCGCGATGCAGCGCCAGCTCATCAATTGCCCGCTTCGCCGCCTCAAAGTGCCGCTGAGCGCGCGCATGCCAGGAAGCTTCCGGCTGCCGGCGTTCTTCCAGAACCAGCTCGAGCAGGCTTTTCGCAATATAAATAACACTTGTGTAGTGCTTTCCTTTGCCGTTGCAGAAAGCACCGTCTTCCCGCTGACTGTGTTCGATCAGCCAGTCAGCCAGCTTCGCACCCAGCTCCAGCGGTTCCGTACTGTGCAGCGCGGCGCCGAGATCCGCCATTAAACCGATCATGCAGGCGGTGTTCTGAATTCGGCCGGGATGCACGGTCGGGCAGCCTTGTTCAACGTCAAAGCCCAGCGACACCAGTTCGCGGACCTTCTCAAGATACGCCGCGCAGTCAAAATCCAGATGATGGAGAATCGCCGCCGCGCCGGTAAACAAACCATACCAGCTTTCGCAATGAGTTCCCATTTTCTGCGGCTGACTCAGCGACTGACGCGCCGCTTCTTCCATGATCGTCCGCCACGGATGGATAAACTGCACCCAGGCTTCGCTCTGATGCTTCCCGTTCGAGACTGTCAGACGAAGTTCACGGGGCTGATCTGATTCCAGCCGCACTGTATACACGCCTGACTTTTTCAGCAGACAAGGCACTGGCCGGCCTTCAGCCATCAGCGTCGGTTCGGTCCGGGACAACAGTTCAAATTCCAGCGGACTCCTGCATTCCGCGCTCCAGCGCTCACCCGCGAAAACCGGTACGCCCTTTTCCGCCAGCCACGATGGCACGGTTTGTTCCGGAGCCAGCTCCGCGATTTCAATCCGCCAACGGCGCGTTTCCCACGGCTTAAGCGGCTGGGATTGAGGATGCCGGTCCGGCAGCTTCCCGCTTTGCAGAAAATCCAGACAGAACGTCATGATCCGATGTCCGCCATCCGCGAAAAACCGGTTGTAGTCGAGATGCCAGCTGGCGATCGGATCCGGACTGTAAATCCCAAGCCGCCGGCCTAAAGGACTGGACAGAAAACCCCAGAAATACGTTTTCTCGCACCGCAATAGCGTCGGCACGAACACCGTGTCCCATTGCGGATAGCTTTCCATGGCGCAGTCCAGCCCGATGCGCAGCCCAGCTGATCCAGCGGCATCGTCTGCGAGCTTTGATTCTCCGCTTCCGCCTCGATGATCAGACTATCCCCTTCCGTCTGGAAACGATAACGCAGCTCCACACCGAAGAAGGCTTCCTTAAACCAGCCTTCCCGATAACGCGGTGTCGTTGACGTGCGCAGTTCTTCCCCTAACCGGCATTGCCAGGCCGGACCGCCGTAGTCATCCTGCCGAAAAGACACCGCTTCCTCATGAAAAACACAACTTTTTATTTTTCCTGTTTCCGTCCATTCTAATTTCATTGATTCCGCTCCTTTAAAAATGACCGCGAATACACGCCGGACTCCGCGATCTTCCTGATGTTAGTTTCTAACAGATCTCTATAAGATTCAAGCTCTTTTGATTCCACTTTTCTACTTTCGCCCGTTCTGACGCAAAAAGGCCGGTTCACCGACCTTCTCTTATCCGTTATGAATGACCGTTTATTCTTTACAGGTCATGGAAGACAGGCTGCATCTGATCAAACGTGCAGTAGCTGTCAAAACCCAGCGATTTCAGAAGTTCCTTCGCTTCGCTGATCCCGGCTCCCAGATGCTCTGGTTTGTGACTGTCGCTGCCGATCGTCACGATCCGGCCGCCGCATTCCCGGTAACATTTCAAAATCTCGATGGAGGGCATTGTTTCTGTCAATCCGTAGCGCTTCGCCGACGTATTGATTTCAATCCCCTTCCCCTCCGCGACGACCACCTTCAAAATCTTCTCAATCCATGGTCTGACCCGCTCAAACGGATAAATTCCCGCAGGATCGTAGCGCTTGATCAAATCCAGATGTCCCAGTACGCTGTAATGCTTATATTTCTGAACAACCTCCAGCAATTCCTGATAGTAGCGTTCATTGTATTCCTGCTGTGATTTCCCACGCTGGAAATCCTGTGTCCAGAGTTCCTGATTTTCCACCTGGTGGATCGAAAGAAGAATAAAATCCCAGGAATACCGTTTGAACAAGGCCTCAAACTGACCGATCGTATGAACCTGAACGCCAAACTCCAGCCCGATTTTGAGCGTGATCTGGCCGCCGTATTTCTGCTTCATCCGATCAATTTCGCGGATGTAGCGCGGCGTGTCGACATTCGCCAGCGGATCCTGCCCCCGATATACAATCGGCTTGCCGCTGTCCCAGTCTTCCTTGATTCCATAATCGACATGATCGGTAAAGCAAAGCTCGTCTATTTTCATCCGGATCGCATCCTGAACGACGCTTTCCATCGGATAAACGGAATCGTCGCTGAATTCGGTATGGACATGATAATCCGCAAACATCGTGTTCCCCTCCTTGACTGATATCTCCAATCTATCCATAATTATAGAGTGAATTTTTAATCTTTTCTATTCTTATCCTGCGTATTTCTATAACAATCCTGCGAGGTGAATGATGAAAACACAAGTAGAACTTAACGCTGACGCATCGGAAAAAATCCGCTACAACGATCCGGCCTATCCGATTTATCATTGTCCGGGCCGGCTCTCCGATTATCCCAATTATACCGCGCTGAATCATTGGCATGAGGATCTGGAGTTCATTGTCGTGCACTCGGGATCGATGAGCTACAATGTCAGCGGCGAGATTTTAACGTTAAACAGCGGTGAGGGGCTCATCGTCAACGCCCGTCAGATGCACTATGGATTTTCCCCCGACCGGACAGAATGTACGTTCCTATGTCTGCTTCTGCATCCGCAGCTGCTTTGTCCGCTGCCTTCATTCAAACGGAATCTTATTGATCCGCTGATCGAAAACACTGCGGCCCCCTTCGTTTTTTTGCGGCCGGAAATTCCGTGGCAGAAAGAAATCCGTGATCATATTCTGGCGATTGAAGCCGGAGCTGACACCCATTCTGCCCCGCTTCAGGCCTTGTCCAGGATGGCTGCGATCGGAGCGCTGCTGGTGGAAAACCTTCCTCCTGCGGTTGTAACCGATGTAGAAAATCCGGATCTGCGTTGTTTAAAAGTCATGGTCGGAACCATTCATCTGCGCTTTGCCCAAAAGTTAACGTTGGCTCAAATCGCCGCCAGCGGAGCGGTCGGGCAAAGTAAATGCTGCAAATTGTTCATGCGCTTTCTGAATCAGACGCCGATGGCCTACGTCAATCAATACCGCCTTTATCAAAGCCTAGAGCTGCTGCGGAACACCGCCATGTCCGTAACGGAGATCGCGCTGGCCGTCGGTTTTGGCAGCGCCAGCTACTACGCGGAGGCTTTCCGCAAAGGCTTTGACCAAAGTCCGACGCAATACCGGAAGGAACATAACAGGCTTCAGGTTGCTTGAAATTCATGAGGTTCCAGCGGTTGTTGAACGTTAAAATTTGAGATCAGACGATGTTAAATAGAAGTCGCGAATGTTCACGCTCAGACAGATTGATCTTTCCGCGATTTCTTCCGGCGCATAGACTTCACCAAGATTCAGGCAAGCATACATGGCCTGGGGATTTTGCGTCGTCCTCTGCCAGAAAGGGTATTTTATAATCCCCGGCGTATTCAGTCCCACCCCCAGCTCCAAAAACAATATTTTTTTGTGCGCATGCCGCCGGAGAAAATCGCCATAGCGCCGAGCCGCCGCATGCCAGCCTGGATCCTCGACAAAGGTGGCGTCGATCCGCAGATTCATACTCATCGGTTTGCCGCAGCGGGGACAGCGGGGAATCAGCCGCGAGGGGATCCGAAGATTGGTTTGCGACCGAACCATTTCATGCACAAGCGCCTCATTGTCATAGGTTTTCTGGTGACACGACACGCTGCATTGCCACAGTCCATAATCGCCCTGCATGTAGAACAAGCGGTGATGATCGAATCCCGCCCTCTGGAACTGATGATCGACATTGGTCGTGATCACAAAATAATCCTTCCCCTGCACGAGTTCCAGCAGCCGTTCATACACCGGATAGCGGGCAGGGCTGTACCGGTTCAGCTCAATATACCGGCTCCAATAGGCCCAGTATTCCTCCAGCGTATCAAATGGGTAAAATCCGCCGGAATACATATCTTGAAATCCATACGCATCCGCGAAATCCTGGAAATGTTCATAAAATCGCGGACCAGACATCGAGAAGCCGGCGCTGATGGAGAGGCCGGCCCCCGCGCCGATCACGACGGCCTGCGCCTCCTTCAATGCTTTCCGCAAAGCCGCAATGGCCCCTTCCTGGGACTTGTCTTGTTTCTCTTGCATTGTCAATTCCTGCCTTTCGGATTGATAGAATAAAAGGAACTCTGTTTCAACCTATTCCGGTTTCCCATAACAAACCAGATCACGGATCAGTCGTCGGAGTGTCCCAGCAGTGAGCGGTAAAGCTGAGCATCCTGATCGCGGAATACGTTAAATATAACCTTGAATGGATAGCCGCTGCGGGCCAGAAATGTCCGGACTGTACGAATCGCTATCGGCGCCGCCGTCTGCGGAGGAAAGTGATACTCCCCTGTCGAGATGCAGCAGAAGACCAGCGTTTTCAACTGAAAATCAGCCGCTTTCTGCAAGCACGCGGTATAACAGGAAGCCAGCTGCTCGCAATGCCGGGGTTTCAGGACACCCTGAATTTGCGGACCGACAGTATGCAAAACCCACGAAGCCGGCAGATTAAAGCCCGGCGTGATTTTAGCCTGGCCGACTGGCTCCGGCATTTTTTGTTTTTCCATCAAGGTCTGGCAAGCCTGTCGCAACTGGATCCCGGCCGCCGAGTGAATCGCGTTGTCAATACAGCCATGATTAGGAATAAAGCAGCCTAACAGTGCATTGTTGGCGGCGTTGACGATCGCGTCCGCCTTGATTTTGGTGATATCGCCCTGCCACAGACTGATGCCCGGCTCCAGCTCAGGCAATTCGGTTGCATCGGGTATGACAGAAGAATTCAGTTCAGTCTGTAAATAATCGTCCTGAATCCGCAGCCATTCCGGATCCGCCGGCCAGGGTGGACGGACGTTCATCAGGCCGCGCAGCAAGCGTTGGCACTGAGGAAATTGATCGGGAATTTCTATTTGATCTTCCCATCTCTGTTCACGCAGAAGCTGACGGATCAGCCAGACGCAGCGCTCCTGCTGATTCATGGCTCGCGCACCACAGCCTGCTTAGGGCAATGCTGCTGGCACTGCCCGCAATGCAGACAATGTTCCTGACGGATGTGCGCCTGTTTGCCGGTCAGCTCAATACACTGCTGCGGACAAACACTCAAACAAACGCCGCAGCCGTCGCACTTCGCTGTGATCCCATACCGCATGCCTGCCGGTTCGACTTCGCCGATCGTAAAGCGCTGGCGATAAACCGGCCGCTGATTGAGATCGAAAATCTCACCCTGCCCTTCATAAAGCTCAAACATGACCAACGCCTGCCGGGTTGTTCCTGGATAAATCCTCTGCATATAAGGATTTCGTTCAAAGGCCAGATCCAGCAATCCCGGATCCGCCGGCCGCACTTGGCCTCGCAACGATACGGAAATCCCCGCCTTTACCCCCGACAGCGCGATAAACTTCTGCGTAATCAGCTGATCGTAAAACGCTTTGCCGCGCGCGGTCAAAAAGATTGGTTTCCCGTCTTCGATCAACATGATGTCGATCGCCCGGGTCTGCGGATGTCCGTCTTCTCCCAAGGTCGCGGCGATAGTCGAATGAATGTCTTCCTGCAAGATTCTTAAAATAGCTTCCTTTTCCATAACTCTGTCCCCCTTTCTCCGCTAAAAAGCGGCCGACCTCAACGGTCTGCCGGTTTGTCGGTTACAGCGTGGTTGCCTGTGGCGGATTACCGGAGAAATCAGCGATCACAGCGTGCGCGTTTGCCAGATAGAAGACGACGAAGATCGGATTGTCCGGCGTCTGATACTGCCCTTTGACAATCGGATTTTCAAGGCACATTTCCTTAACGGCACGGTTATCCTCAAAAACAACTTTACCATTAAGGCGAATCCAGGCATAAGCCGGACTGGCTACGCTGAGCTCAACATTGGGATTCATCAGCATATCCTGATAGACTTCCTTCGTGTTGTTCGTGCAGAACCACAGCTTGCCGTCTTTTTCACCGGCAAACATGAACGGACGGCACTTCGCCTTGCCATCGCGGCCAACCGTCGCCAGATATTGAACCGGATTTTCGTTTAAAAACTGAATTACTTCCTGCATTTTCTTTTCCTCCTTCAGGTTTTCCACAAAAGGACTTGTGTTTGTCCTTTGTCAGGATTAGAATAGCATCAAAGGGATCAAAACGAAAGTAAGCACTTAATTGTGCTCTAGGTTCCAAAAAGATACTAATGAGGAAAGAAGGGAGATTATGAGCGAAGTAATCCAGGAGAAGCGACTGCCAGCCTGTCCGGTGGAAGTCACTCTGACGCTTATCAGCAACAAATGGAAGGTTCTCATTCTGCGGGATTTACTGCCCGGAGCGAAACGCTTCGGGGAATTGAAGAAATCGATCGGTACGGTGACACAGAAGGTCCTGACGGCGCAGTTAAGAGAAATGGAAGCTTCCGGCTTACTGACGCGCACCGTGTATGCCGAGGTTCCGCCGCGGGTGGAGTACGCGCTGACTGAACTGGGATCAAGTTTAAAGCCGGTGCTCGACGCGATGCAGGCATGGGGTTCGGATTATCAGGCGAAGCATTAGCTCAAGGTTAACGGTTTCACCGCGAATTTCCCCACGATCTGACCTTTGCCACAATTTTTGGACGTAAAAACGACAGGGCGTTATCTGCATCCTGTCGTTTTTAAATAGATCAAATTTTACTTTCGCTGATCAATGCTCTCAGCCCGCAGCTTTACAGCGCGCTGACTACCTTGCCCGCTTTGCGGCCCCAGTGAATCGCGCCCAATAAAGCGGTTCCCGATCCCGGATAGAACGGGCCCACCCAGCCGGCGGACGCCATGCCTGCGGCATACAGCCCCGGAATCACTTCGCCCTGGGTGTTGACGACTTCGCAGTTCAGGGTAATCTTCAGACCGCCGATCGAGCCCAGGTTCATGAACCCTTCTTCAAACGCGTAATACGGACCTTCGATGACTTCCAATCCGGTCGCACGGTCAAACTGACGATCCTTCCCGGATTCTGTGATATCCTTGTTCCACTGATCCAGCGTCGCCTGCAGATTTTCGCCGTCGACGTCAATCTGCGCCGCCAGTTCCTGCATCGTCGCCCCCGTAAAGGCTTTGCCGGACGCGACCATTTCATCCAGCTTTTCTTTGGTCATAACGGCATTCGGACCGCAGATGGTGTAGCAGGCATGATTCGTCTTGGTCATCTCCCGCCACAGTTCGCGCGAAGTCAAAGCATACGTCGTATCTTCGCAGGCGAAACGACGCCCGTATTTATTCACGAAGAAACAAGGCATCAGCGGCGTCTGGCGGTTAATGCCGGCACTGGTCTTGCCTGTCAGGTCGATCACCCCGCCAAAATGCGTCAGCTGTCCGCCGATCGCCGCCGCCATCCGGATTCCGTCGCCGGTGTTGGTCGGCGCCGCCGCGCAGATCGAATTGGCATTGTCATAATACTGATTTGGACTCAGCGCCTTGCTCATTTCCTGATTGTGGTCAATGCTGGATGTCGCGATGATCACGCCCTTATTCGCCTTGATCGTGATGGTTTTGCCTTCCGATATCGCTTCCGCGCCGACGACCTTGCCGTTTTCAACGATCAGCTGGGTCGCTTCCGTGTTATACATAAATTCAACGCCGCTCTTCTCCGCCGCATCATGAACCGCCGTGAACATCCCGGAAGCGCCGACGGCTGTTCCATGAATCCGGTCGGCATAATTGCTCTCATCCGCCATCGGCACATGAGCGGAACCGGTGACGTTGGTGAATTCCAGCCCCAGACTTTCCAGCCATTCGATATGGCCCGCCGAACCAGCTGTCATGTCCTTAACCAGTTCCTCGTCCAGCGTGCTTTCGCCCTCTTCCAGATAATACTGCGCATGTTTTTCCGCCGTATCCTCCTGATAGCTCGTCAATTTTTTCTGAGCCGCGGTGCCGGAAGCCTGGATAATCCCGCCGGAACGGATCGACGTACCGCCGAAGCTTTCCGCTTTTTCCAGAATCAGCGCTTTCGCGCCGGCCTGGGTCGCTTCATAACTTGCGCACATACCCGCGCCGCCGGCGCCTAAGATCAGAACGTCAGTTTCCTTATCCCAAGTCCGCTGTTCCCCGCCGCCTTGGTTTTCAGCTTTCGGCGCTTCATTCGTCGCGCATCCAGCTAACAGTCCGCCGACAGCCAGTGTGGCCGCTGACGCCGCCATGCCTTTGATGAAATTTCTTCTTGAACACTCTTTCAAATTCTTTCCCTCCTTGAAAACAGATATCGTTCATCTATTCACAAGAAAAGTATAAACTGATGAACGATTCATCAGTCAAGCATTTTCAGAGGAATATCAACATAGACGTCGAAATATTCGTCCGCCTGATTGTACTTACTGATCAACAGATAAATGACAAACTCCCGCTGCAGCCGCACGCCTTGTTCTTCCATCGTCTGATATAAACTTTGCAAGGACGCCTGCAGCTGTATTTCAAACTCCGTTCCCCCGACACGAAACGCGCAGAGGCAACGCTGTTCCGCCGGATAAAAAATAGCCTGTTCCGGTAGTGGAAGCTGAAATTCTTTGACCCACGCTTCTTTCAGCACCAGTCCCTGCGCCGACTGTGGCCGCAGCGTCACTTTGAAATCCGGATCGCAAACCGCCGTGAACTCATTGCTGGGCAGCTGCTTATACAACGCCTTCAGCACTGGATCCTCCAGCGCTTCCCGTTTGATAAAATAATAAGGCTCCGTCATCAGCAGCACCGGATGATCGCGATAGCTTTCATAGAAACGAAGCAGGTTCATAAAATTTTCCAGAAAGCGCTGCTTCAGCTGCAGCAGACGGATCTGATCGTCAATTGTCCGCATTTCATTCTGGCAATATTGGAGCTTTTCCTCATTGTCCTTCTGTCGTGTCAGCGCTTTGATCTCGTTCATGGAAAAGCCGAGACCGCGGTAATGCCGGATATAGGAAAGCGCGACGAAATCCTGAAACGAGTAGGTATGATATTGATTGTCCAGCATTTCCGGATTGAGCAGACCGGTGCGGACATAATGGTTCAAGCTTGTTCGATCAATTTCAAAAGCCCGGGATAACTGACCGGTTTTAAACATAGGCTTCACCTCTCGCCTATCATTTTACCATTATTCATGAGTGAATTATCAGTTTCTTTTATTACCTGAGTTTCCCTCGAAAAAACATGGACTACCAGAAATTTCTGTTTGGCTTCATCCTTAACTCAACAAAAAAAGGAATCGCCTTTGAATCAGCCATTCCTCTTCTGTTTCTATTTCTTACTCGTTGCGATTCTTCATGTGCGGGAATAACAGCACTTCGCGGATTGATTCCTGGCCTGTCAGCAGCATCACGAAGCGGTCGATTCCAATGCCGATGCCGCCGGTCGGCGGTAAGCCGTATTCCAGCGCTTCGACATAGTCGATATCCATTTCGCTGGCTTCCGCGTCGCCCATTTCCTTCAGCTTCAGCTGTTCCTCAAAACGCTGGCGCTGATCGATCGGATCGTTCAGCTCGCTGAACGCGTTGGAATATTCCGTGCCGTAGATCAACAGCTCAAAGCGATCTGTGAACCGCGGATCCTTAGCATTCTTCCGGGCCAGCGGCGAAATCTCTACCGGATGACCATAGACAAACGTCGGCTGCGTGATCTTTTCCTCGCAGAACTGTTCAAAGAACAGGTTGATGATATGACCGACCGTGCGTTCATGCGGCTGGACTTCAACACCATGTTCCTTTGCCAAAGCCAGCGCTTCCTCAACGCTCATGGCTTTCCAGAAATCAACGCCCGTGACTTCCTTCACCGCGTCGACCATGTGCCAGCGCTTATACGGAGCTTTCAGGGAAATCTGCTTGTCGCCCAGCGTGAAGTCAGTCTTGCCGAAAACTTCCATCGCGACGCTTTCAAACAGTCCTTCGTTCAGCGCCATCATCCCTTCGATATCGCTGTAAGCCACATACGCTTCCACCGTTGTAAATTCCGGATTGTGCTTCGGATCCATGCCTTCGTTGCGGAACAGGCGGCCGATTTCATAAACCCCTTCCAGTCCGCCGACGATCAGGCGCTTTAACGGCAGCTCTGTTGCAATCCGCAGATAGAAATCCATATCCAGTGTGTTGTGATGAGTCACGAACGGTCTTGCCGCGGCGCCGCCTAAAATCGGCTGCAGCACTGGGGTTTCGACTTCCATCAAGCCCTGGCCATCCAGATAATGCTGAACAGCGCGGATAATTTTCGGACGCAGCATCGCGATCTTGCGGCTGTCTTCATTCATGATCAAATCAACATACCGTCTTCTGAAACGTTCCTCAACATCCTGCAGGCCGTGGAATTTTTCCGGCAGCGGCCGCAGCGCCTTGGTCAGATGCTCCAGTTTCTCCGCCTTCACCGACAGTTCTCCGGTGTTGGTCTTGCAGACATAGCCTTCGATCCCGACGATATCGCCCAGATCGGCAGCTTTAAACAGTTCATAAACCTCTTCTCCAACCACGCCCTTGTTGACGACAACCTGAATCTGGCCATCGCGGTCCTGCAAGTGCATAAAGCCCAGCTTGCCCATCCGGCGCTTGGTCATGATGCGGCCGGCAATGGCGCACGGAATCTTTTTTTCTTCCAGTTCTTCCTGACTTACTTCGCCATATTCTTCCCGCAGCTGTGCGGAGCGGTGTGTGCGCGCAAACGCATGGCCAAACGGATCGATGCCTTTAGCCCGAAGATCCTCCATCTTTTGACGGCGAACCAGTTCTTGTTCTGATAACTTCTGTTCCATTTTCTTTTCCTCCTTTTGCCTATAAAAAAACTCTCAAATCCGATAGGGACGAGAGTTATCATCGTGGTACCACCCTAATTCATGATTAAATCGCTTTAATCATCTTAGTGACTGATCGTTTCAGTCTGCCCGTAACGCAGGTCTGCGTTGACGCTCCCAGCCTTTATTCGTCCGGATTCTGCATATCCCTTTTCACCAGCCGGGACTCTCTCGCTGCAGCGTTTCCGGATTACTCCTCTGTTCCTCGCGCAAATAATCGTTTAGATTATAGCATTTTCAAATTGTTTGTCAACGGGGCAAATGTCATTTCAGGGCTTAATGAACGCGTTTTACATATTTTCCCGGAAGGAAAACCAGAGCGAATTGAATCTGCGTTTAGCTTATTCTTCATTGGATCGCAGCTTAATTGACGGGGATAACCTCAAGCCAGATTAAAACAGCTTGATGTTCACATCTTGTAAATAGAAGACATTCTCCCAGCCCGGATAATCAACATAAAGATAAGTGAAGATTGGAACATCCTGTTCTTCCAGCAGTTCTATCATCGGTTCCATAATATCCGCATAATAAGGAAGATAATAACTGTATTTATCGTCATGCATGCGATAGCTCATTTGGATGGCACCCACCGCGTCTTTCAATCCTTGGCGGCGATATCGCTTATCCGTTTCCACCTGAGCCTGGATCAGGATTTCTTTATCCTCCTTACTTAAACTCGCGGTATTCTCCACGTTAAAATATTTATAATAGCTTCCGACTTTGCCAATGCCTTTATACTGATTGATAAAGAAAACGTCCTCAACGGTTGTATCCCGGGTCATGCCCCAGCCGCCGCTGACCCGCCATGACCAGGAAATACCCTGAACCACCAGAAACTCAACGGTCAGTACCAGCAACATCATTTTGTTGAACTGAATCTTCGAGTAAGAAAGGAAACGGATCAACAAGTAGAGGACAGCTGCCAGAATCACGGAAAGCAGACATTGCTGCGGCCTGACCGCCGTCAACGATCCCCAAATCATCACGCCAGCCGCGGAAGCAAGCGGCATCAGTTTGAATAACGCGCTTTGCATTAACGTTTTATGCTCGTTTTCTGCTGAATTCTTGGTTACCTGATAGACTGCAGGCAACGCCGCAGCCAGATAAACACCGTCAACAAGCAGACAGCTTCCTAGCGAAGGAAATGTAGAGTCGCAAATCAACCCTTTTGCCGCAAGGGTAAACAAACCCGGCAGACATCCGAAATCATGCAGCAGCGTAAAGAATTCTCTGAGTTGATAACGATATGTGACCGTTCCCCGCATAATATCTACAGACGCCGAAACGATAAAGACCGGAGCCAGCGTCCAGACGGCGATCGTCAGCAGTGCCTGAAATGATTTGCGGCTGCGCAGAAATACCCAGGCGCAAAAGCAAAGATAGATCAACATCGCCAAAATCAGCTGTACCGTTCCATTCCAGATTGAGAGCACAGTGGCGCAGCAGCCAAGCATGAGAACACCCATGACCAGCCAGGCGATCAGATAAGGAATCAGGAAGATGAGAATCCCGGCCGTCAACCGTGTTAAAATCAAACTTCTTTTCGTCAGCGGCAGTTGATAATCATGAATTTTTTCCTCCCGCTTCATCGTAAAGCCCAGCTGGCGCTGGACCAGAATGACGATGAGCAGCAGCAGATAGATAAAATAAAAGTTAAACAAAAGACTGGCATCGTCCATCATCGTTGGAAAATTGACATAGACGAACGGCATGATCAACAAATCCAGAAGCAGCAGGCAGAGAAACAATTTAAAATCTTTCTTTAACATGGACGTTAATAATTTCTTATGGATCATTGCAGTTCCTCCCGCTTTTCCAGCTGCGCCAGGAATACTTCTTCCAGCGTACAATCAAAGATTTCAAGAATGACCGGATTCTGCTTCCGCAGCTTCGCTTCCATCGCTTCCCGCTTTCCACGCAGAATCGCCTGCGCCATCCGGGAATGAATTTCTAGCTTCAACACCTCAAAATCCTGAAACATCGCGGGATCGATCGGATGATCAAACGCCAGATGGACTTTAACCAACTCCTGCTGCGTTTGAAACATGGAGTTCTGATGCAGAATCCGCTTCTCGTCCAACAGTGCGTATTCATCGCAAAAATTCTCCAGATCGCTCAGCCGGTGCGAGGTTAATATCGAGGCCATGCCTTCCTCAACGGTCTGCGCCGCCAGCTGGCCTTGAAGCAGCCGTCGGGCAAATGGATCCAAGCCGTCAAACACCTCGTCGATCAAAAGCAGCTCCGGGTGCGCAGCCAGCCCTGCCGCCATCAAAACCTGCCGTTTCATCCCCTTGCTGAAAGCAGAGAAAGGCTGTTTCGGATTGAGCTTTAACTGGCTTAACAGATCGTAGAATAACTCCGATTCCAGGGCCGGATAAAATAAGGAAAGATATTCGATCAGTTCCCGGGCATTTTCCGTCTGCGCAAAAACAGGTTCATCCTGAACCAGGAAAATCTTCTGTTTCACCTCAGAATGATCAAGCACCGGCTGTTCTTTCCATGTAATTGTTCCTTCATCGACGGGAATCGCGCCGCTGATACAGTGCAGCAGCGTGGATTTCCCCGCTCCGTTGATTCCGATCAGCCCCAGGATCGAACCGGATGCCAATTCTAAGCTGCAATGTTCCAATACTGTTTGTTCATCGTACACCTTCCGGCAATTTTCCACCCTTAACATGGTTTACCCCTGCTTTCCTTCATAAACTTCCCGGACAATTTTCTGCGCGTCATCCTCAGAGATTCCGATTTCCTGACAACGGATTACCGCCTTGCGGAATTCTTCTTTTTGCCTCTGATATAAAATGGAATGCACATTCTGATCGCTGACAAAAAAACCTTTTTTAGGTTCTGTGACCAGAATGCCTTCGTCTTCCAGCTCCTGATAGGTTTTCACCACTGTATTGGGATTGATCCCCAACTCCCGCGCCAAAATCCGCACCGAGGGCATCCGGTCCTGCGGCTGCAGAACCCCAAGACTGACATACCGGATAATTTGTTCCTTCAGCTGTTCATATATCGGCTGACGGCTGTGCTGATCTATTGTAAACATGTCATTCTCCTGTTCGTTCCTTGATTTGACGCTGCAGTGTTTCAATCGCGGCATTTAAAACGGTATCCTCACCGTTTAATAAATCTTCCGGCGTTGTCCACATTTCAATGTCCGGCTGTACGCCGTGATTCCAGATCGGCTGTTTATCTGGTGTAAAACTTTGTTCTACAGACAAAGAATAGGCACTTCCATCCGATAGATATACTCTGCAATTATTTCCTGTCGCTCCATAGGTTTTCAAACCCATCAGCGTAAAATTATCAAGCAATTTTGCGGTTGCCGCAAACGTTTCTGATGTAGAAGCCGAAAATTGTGAGGTCAGGATTATAGCTGGTTTATCCATACTATAATTTGTAAGTATCGGATAAGGTTCACCTTCCATTTCGTCTAAAATGGTTTCAACATCCGCGTTTTCTCCATAGTATTCATGTTCAATCATCCGCATCGCTCTTTGATTAAGATCACTTCCGGAATAGAAAACAGAATCCGCCTCATTCGCATAGGGTACCCACGAGGAGTGAAATTCTGTCCCCAGATTATAATAACCATGTGGTATCGGAGCATCTGAAAAAGACTGTAAAATAATCAAAGCATTTGTTAAATTTCCGCCTGCATTGTTCCTTATATCAAATATAACTCCTTGATACTGATCTAAGATCGGGACAACTCGTTCTTCATAAATATGAAAGCTTTGCCCTGAGAAAGTAGAAATTTCCACATAAACAACATCTTCATTGACTTCATATATGAAATAAGGACTTGATTTAAGCAGAAGTTTCTTATCGGAGTACGTTGAAGTCTTCAACTGATTTAAGTAAACGGAGCCTGAAGTTTCATAACCGGTTTTAATATCTAAGACTTCTCCTTGCGGTGTTAACCATTTTAAGTTAATTTTTTTACCCTTCTCATCCTTTAAAAACTCTCTTACAGTTTGACTGCGATGTGCTGGTTCCGTCAGCACCGGTACATACTTTTCAAAATTCTCCAGGATGTAATCGAGTGCTGGCTGATTTTCTACTTCAAGGAGTTCACTGCCTAAAGGAACTTCATAATCCCGGCTGGCAGCTTTGAGAAACAGCCTGCCGTCAAGATCTTCCAGGTCAAAAGGCAGGTAGGCTTTGTTCAGCTGATATTCTGATGCGGGAATAAAGCTGGTATGTCCATCATGAAGCAAAGCTACAAATTCCCGCATGGCGTCAACATATTCATCATCCGTTTCCGCATTCATCACCCGCGGTAAGAATTCCTGATATTTCACATCCCAGTCAAAATCCTCCGGCATCTGGTTCCAATATCCGTAATAATACTGCGCTGTTGACCAGACTTCGGATAAAGCTGCGACTCTCAGCTCTACCGGTTTCGTGCATTGTTCTACAACTTTTTCTCCCTGCGGCACATCCATTTCCGTTGCACACCCGCAAAGCATGAAGACTGCTGTCAATATCGCAAACAATTTCTTTCCCATTCCGATCATCCCCCAAGATCGCAAAGCGATCTGTACTATTTATAATAATACAGTATAACAATCTTTTCCGTTTGTCAATTTCGAAAGAACAAAAGCCACTCCTTGACTTCAGGAATGGCTTTTGTTCTTGATTTATTTACTCTGACAGATACAGCCTGTCAAAATTGCCGCTGATCAGCGCTTCCTCATAAAGCTTTAGCATTGTCTCAAATTCAGCATAGGTTGTCATCTGATTGATCCTGTCTTTCATCCGGTTGGAGTAGGGAATGCCCTGGATGTACCAGCAGGCGTGTCCGCGCATCTCTTTCATCCCAATCCGTTCGCTTTTTAAAGTGCACAACCGGCGGGCGTGTTCCAGCGCAATCTCAAATTTTTCATGATCGCTGACAGGTTCGGCAGACCCTTCCCCAGAGAACGCACAGACCAGATCACGGATCAGCCAGGGATTGCCCAATACGCCCCGGCCGATCATTACCGCGTCGACTTGGGTTTCCTGGATTCTCGCCATGGCGTCTTCCACACTGCGCAGATCGCCGTTGCCTATCACGGGAATGGAAACGGCTTCCTTGACCTTTTTGATCCAGCTCCAATCAGCCTTGCCCTCATACAGCTGACTGCGCGTCCGGCCATGAACCGCCAGTGCGCTGACGCCGGCCGCTTCCAATCCCCGCGCCATTTCCAGCACGTTGATCGACGAGCTGTCCCAGCCCAGACGGATCTTGGCTGTCACCGGCTTTTCCACCACTGCCACAATTTTACGCACCAGCTGATAGGTCGCTTCCGGATCCTTCATCATCGCGCTGCCGGAACCGGAATTGACAACCTTCGGTACCGGACATCCCATATTGATGTCGATCACATCGCAGTCCGTTTTATCCAGCACCTGCGCCGCCTGAATCATCGACGCCTCTTCATGACCGAACAGCTGCATCGCGATCGGATGCTCATCCGGAGCCAGCTGCGTCATCTCCATCGTCTTTTTATTGGAATAACAGATCGCTTTATCGCTGATCATTTCCGTATAGATCAGACCCGCGCCGAATTCATGCGCGATCGTCCGGAACGCCGCGTTGGAAATTCCGGCCATCGGCGCGATGACGACCGGATTGGCAATTTCAAGATTTCTTATTTTCCACATGCCGCTTTGAACTCCAGGATGCTGCGGAGATCCTCTTCGGTAAACTGAACTTTATTGTTGCAGTATTCGCATTTCACTTCGCAGCCGTGGTCTTCTTCCAGCATCTTTTCCAACTCCGCGCGGTCCAGCGTTGTCAGCGCCGCTTTGAAGCGTTGCTTGCTGCAGTCGCAATGCCACTGGATCGGCTTTTCTTCGAGAATTTCCAGATCGTCAAACAACATCGCCGCTAGTGCCCGGGCGTCATGACCTTCCTTCACCAGCTCCGAAACCGGACGCAGCTTCGCGACCACGGCTTCCGCCAGCTTGATATCGTCTTCCGTGGCCTCCGGCATCATCTGGATCAGAATTCCGCCCGACGCCATCACCGAGTTATCCGTATCAACCAGTACGCCCAGCGATACCGCGGAAGGCGTCTGTTCCGAAATTGTAAAGTAATATGCGAAGTCCTCGCCGATCTCGCCGCTGACCAGCGCAACCTGACCGGTGAAGTCGTTCTTCATATTCATCCGCTTGATGACCTTCAAATAGCCATCCTTGCCGACCGCCGTTCCGACTGCCAACTTGCCGGTGTCGTTATATTTCAGATAAATTTCCGGATCGCCGACAAATCCGCGCACATCGCCGTTCGCCCAGCCGTCGGCCATGATCGTTCCGATAGGACCGCCGCCGTTGATCTGAACGGTCACCTTTTCTTTTTCCGTCTTTAACATGCTGCCCAAAATCGCAGTGATCGTCAGCACCCGGCCTAAAGCGGCTGCACTGGTCGGCCACAAATTGTGCTGCTTCCGCGCCTGTTCCGCCAGCTGCGTGGAGGTGCAGGTCAGCACCCGAATATGCCCGTTCGCACTAATAGCGTGAATTAATGTATCCTTCATTGAAAAAACCTCTTTTCTATCCTGTTTTTTTGCACCCTAAGTTTATTATTAAACCGGGCGCTTGTCAAACACCCTGACCTGCTTCTGGGAGATATTCCAGCATCAAAACAAGAGTTATCTGGAAAATGTTTTTAGAACTAACCTTTGCAATTTGCTTTCATAATTCCTCCCAATAATATAAAAAGGAAGAATGATCCCCAATGATGGATGACCTCCTCCTTATTTTAGTCTATTAGTCTTCCGACCCATTAATCCTGCCTGTCCGTTCCTTAAAAGAATGCTTCAGCTTCCGATTCCTTCAAGACAACCCGGCGCATTGATTGCCTGGCTTGTTCAAGCATAAAATCTAATTGTTCTTCGCTCAAACGAGCTTCATTGCACTCCAATAATTCCAAAAGCAGTGGAAAGTTAAAGCCCGAAATCAGCTGGATATTCTTTTCTTCGCTCATCACGCGAGCCATAATCTGATTAACGCTTCCACCATACAGATCGGAAAGAAACAATATCTGATCTGCATCATTTTGCTTCGCTAAATAATCGCGAATCTGCCTTTCGAAATCTTGTTCATCGGTATACGCGTCAATCGCCGTCAGCCGATCACACGGGCCGGTAAAAAATTCAGCTGACGCTTTCATGCCGCTGGCCATCCGGTCATGACTGGCAATTAAAATCTTAATCATTTTGATAACACCACTCGCCCTCTATCATCGTCTTTCGGACATGCAGTCCTTCATCCATAACGACCAAATCCGCTCTGCGGCCAACTTCGATCTTCCCGCGATCCAATAAGTTCAAAGCTTTGGCCGCATTTTCAGTACACAAAGCCCCGATTTCTTCTAATGTGAAACCCTTTTTGAGTAATGTCCGCATATTTTCATCAAAAGAATGCGCTCCCGTCACTAATTTCCCGTTAATATCCCGAACCGCTCCGTCCTTCAAAAACACTTGCTTATCCCCCATCCGGTATTCGCCGTCAGGGCAGCCCAGCAGGCAGGAACTATCAGAAACCGCAACAAGATGATCTAAGCCTTTACACCGGATCATCATTCTTAAAAATTCCGGTGCGACATGAATACAATCACAATTGACCTGCATAGCCAAATCATCTTCCAGCAGGCATTGAACGACACCTTGCGAGAAATGATGATCAATTGCCGGGAAACCATTTGGGAAATGATCAGTCAGCCGGGCTCCGCGAGCAACAGCTTGATGAATCATATCCGGGCTTCCCTCTGAAAAACCGATAACCGGAAGCATTCCCTGTTTTACTGCCCAGTCAATCCATTCCAAACCACCGTCCAGTTCAGGCGCGATCAGGACAGAAAGAATCAGTGACAAATCCTGCCCGGCTAACGCCCGGGTGTGTTCCGGCGTTGGTAATGTCGGCGGGGCGTAATAAGCGATCGAGCGGTTTTTATATCCGGTGTATAAAAAGATTCCTAAGATATCGCTGCCAAAAGAACCTTTTGCTTCCCGGATCACCTCAACTGCCTTTTGCGACGTTTCAATGTCGTCGGCGATCGGTGTCGGCGTGAAGCTTGTTACCCCATATTGGGGCAGCTTCGCGCAGATCTTTCGCATTGCCGCCACACTTTCTCCGCAATTGACCTGTTCCGCTCCATGAATATGCGTATCGATAAATCCAGGAAAGATCAGAGCCCCCTGCACGTCGATCTTTTCCTCATCTTGCAGCCGCGGACCTATTTCCGAAATTTTCTTTCCGGTGATTCTCAAGTCGGTTTCATGAAACTGGCCGTCAATAAAAACTTTGCCATGAACAATAATCAAATTCTTGCTCCCTTCTTTAAATAAATTTGAAACAAAGACATGAAACGATCCACCAGCGGACCAAACATAAGCATGCTGACAATCGTGCCTTCCCGCAGCGTCATTTCTCCATGAAACCCGAAAACAAGAATCAGAATTATCAAGATACAGATTCCATCTAAGCCTTGTCGGCATTTCCCATACGCAGAGTTTGTCACTTGCGAAACAGCCAGAACCAGACCGCCGACCGGAAAAGTCACGATATTCAGGCTCAGAATCAAGGCCACTGCCGCAGCATTGATTCCATTGCCGATAAGCAGAAATACAATCGAAAGACTATAAGCCGGAACGGCAAGCTGACTTAGAACATCATAGTAGAAGAAGTTGACCAGACTGCCGAGCAGAAAGGCCATTCCAAACTGAAGCAGCTGCAGCGGCTTGAATGCTTTTTTTAACAACAGAATTTGGCCTATGACGCAGAGACTGTTCGTCATCATTCCGAGTGTGCCAATCTTGATTCCGCACAGCTGCGCTGCGCACTTGCTCAGCGCATCCCAGGCGCCGACTCCGATTCCGGCTTTCAATATGAGCGACGAACCCAGCGCGGCAAAAGGGATGGCAAGGATCAGGCAGATGATCTGCCGCAGCATATCAGAAAATACCAAGGAATGCCAGAATTAGAGAAATGATCATAATGCTGAAAATTAACATCGACGGCCGTTTGCCTTTTCGGATTAAATGCATCAGAACAAAGAGCAGAACGATCGACAGTAAACCTGGCATAATTGAATTGACTACATCATTGACCACAACCGAGGCTTCCCCGACCTGAATCGTCCAGGCCAGCGGAACATTCACCATCTGGGCCGCCATGGCGCCAACCATGCCCACACCTAAAATGGAAGCCGCCTTAGTAACTGCCTTGATCAATCCGGTTTCAAATACAGAATTGATAAAATCTGTACCGGCATGAAAACCAATATGCAGGAAATACCAACGCAGCAGCAGCTGAGAACCCCCGTAAATGACCGCGAAGATTATTGACCCAAGCAGATTTCCCTGGGCCGCCAGACCGATTCCAATGCCGGCGGCGATCACACGAACGCAGTTGAAGAAGAAGGCATCGCCGATCCCTGCAGCCGGGCCCATCAACGCGACTTTAATACTTTCTATGGTATCAGCATCCACAGTCCCTTTTTCTTTTCTTTCTTTTTCCATCGCAAAGCATAATCCCGCGATGAAGGGCAGAAAAACCGCATGCGTATTAAAGAAATTATTATGCCGCAGCAGCGTCCGGCAGCGTTCCTCCTCATCATCTTTAAAAATTTCATTAATTGCCGGCGCCATAGTCAGGGTAAAAGCATTGCCTTCCATCTTTACCATGTTAAACGTCGCAAAGCAGCAACCCGACCGCCAATACATAGAATTTAAAATCTTCTTTTCCGCCGATGTTATCTGATTTTTCGCCATTTAGAAAAAATCCTCCTCTTGACTCTCTTTGACGTTTTTAGAAACGGCTGAGATTTCAATAAATCGCTTCTCGTTAAAGAAGACGCATAAGGCTACGACTGCCAATAAAATCGCGATCGGCAGTGTTCCCAAGCCCAAATACTTGGCCAGGACAAATCCAACAAAGAAGAATCCGCCGACTTCCTTCGACCAGATCATGGTCATCAAAATCGCAAAGCCGACCGCCGTCATCATTCCGCTGGCCGCATTAAATCCATTCAGCACCCAGCCAGGCAGAGAATTGAAAACAGTTTGGATTCCTTCAATGCCATAAGCGATGCTGAGAAACAGAACAAGCATCTGAGCAATCCGCTGCAGGAATAAATCAAACAAGACAACCTGACGTCCCATTTTTTTCGTGTTTCCCGAAGCCGCTAACTTCTCCCAGTAAACGGATAATGAGGCATAAAATGGCGTTAAGATATTGGTAAAGGATTGCATAAGCGTGCCGATCGGCAGCGAAAGCATAACGCCGGTAGCAATATCGCTTCCGGTCAAAATGGAGTAAGCGACAGCGATGATGGTTGCCGGACATGGATCCGCCGGTGTGGAGCCACCGATATTGCTGACGCCCATATAGATACCTTCGATCGCGCCGCCCATGATGATTCCAGTCCGCAAATCGCCTAAAAGCAATCCGGTGATTGGTCCGCAGATTAGCGGCCTCGTAAACAAAGCCCAGCTAAAGCAGGTGAAGTCCATAGCTCCTGCCAGCCAGAAGACGAAGGTACAGATTAACGCACTTTGCAGCATTTCAAATTCCCCCTTTATGCGTAAACCACTGTGTAATATTCACCGGTGCTTCCTCCGGTACGGTTTGGTAGATACAAGGAATGCCCGTGTCGATCAAGGACTGAAAATCCGCAGCTTCTTGTTCATTGCAGTAAATATTCTTTGAATATCGTCTGCGGGAACGAAGCACTTCTTCTTTCCCAATCCTGCCATAGTTTCCGACGTTGATCATTTTAATGTCCTCCAGCTCGCTGACGATCAGCCGGGCATCGTGCGGGCAATCCACTAAAACCAGAATTCTTAACTCCGCGCAGCGGGAATCCTTCAACAAAGCAATCGCCTTGCTGACCGGTAAAATAGCTGTTTTCACCTGATCCGGTGCAGCCATCCGCAGCGTATTCTGAATCAGCGGACTTGAAGCAGCCTGATCGTTAGCAACCACAATCCGGTTGATGTTGTAATGCTTAGACCATTTAATCGCAATCTGACCATGAATCAAACGTTCGTCGATTCGAAAAAGGGTGATCATTCTCTTTTCCTCCCATCTCCCAATTTAAGCGCTTTCATGAGATGCTTTTATTATAGGAACTCTGTTGTTTTTAAGAAACAAAGAAAAATACCCCTTTAAAGGAGTACTTTTCGGCGTCACTGAGAAAAATCAGCGGATTAAATTAATTTTCAATTCCGCTCTGACCGCCTGTACCATGGCTTCGATCAGAGCTTTGTTTTTTGACTCATAACGGGAAAGAATTCTTCCTGCGCTAAGTTTCCGACATAGGATTTCAAGGACTTTTATCCGAACAGGATTGTCCAGATCCAGAACCGCAAAACAAATCATCTTTACCGTTCGGCCTTTCCAGCGTATGGCATGTTTAAACCTGTGAATTTGGAAAATTTCTTTTTTAACGATTTCCTGATCGCCAAGCAATATGATGACTTCTTCGTTTAGAACGAGAAAGGAAGAAAGAAAATCTTGCTTTAACTGCTTCTCAAGAAGTTTCCCCTGACCAGTTTGAGGACAAACTTTGTTTGCGAGTTGGTGAATAAACTGTGCTTCACTTTTGAACGCGCTGTGTTCGTGAAACGAGATCTTCTCTTGATCTGGTAGATAAGATTCAAGCTCATAACAAGGTAAAATGTAATCGTTAATAAACTGGCTGATATCGTCTTTATTGGGAATAAATGCTGTGAAAAATGGCGGAATCGTTTCTTTATACGCAAAATCCAAAGTCAGAAGTAAGATACAGTCATAATTCTTCCGTGCTAATTCCCTAACCTCATAAAGCTCTACCGCCTGATTACTTTCAATAAACTCCCCAAAAAGCCGCTTCCATCTTTCAATCATCAGTGCCGCCATATCCATACCATTTTCACAATGTGTAAGCATTTTTAACTGCCGATGCGGGATTTCAATCTGTTCGCATTCATGATAAATAATCTGAACCAGTTTTGTGATTTCTTCCACACTGAATGAATAATTGATTTCTTCTTGAACGAGGGCGGCAAGCTTACATGCGACATAATAACAGATCGGCGAATTCAGAACGGCTATGTCGGTAATCTGATTGATGAAATGACCGTTTTCCGGCAAGTTCCATTGTATGCGGAACAACGCTTTGCATATCAAGTTTTTCAATGCTTCCCTCAGCGTTCCGGTTGTGACTAACATGCGAATCCGGGGATTCACCAAACTTTTTTCTATTGCTTGGATAACCTGATTCCCACGTTTACATAAATCTGGCGAAGAAAGAAAACCAGATGCATCAGGGGTTTCCTGACTGACGCGGAATAATTGAGCAACGATCCCTCTTTCATCTTCATCGACACAGAAATCCGGATTTTCTATTATCAAGTGATCAAAAAGCAGCTGAACATATTGAATTTCAGGCCACTCCTGCATTTCCGCTTTCTCTTCGTCAGTTAAATATAGTGGATACCAGGCCGCACAGCGATGACGCATCACAATCAGATAAGCTGTAATTCTCTGGACATTGATGTCTTTAATCCGAATATGACAGCTTTGCAAAACATCGTAAATAAGATGTCTGATTTTTGATGCTTCATCATTTTCACAGGCAATCCATCGCCAATAATCCGGATCGACCTCTTTTAACAGATAAAAATTATAGTAGACTCCGATCAAATCGGTGATCGCAAGCCGTTTATTTTTTTCTTCCCCGATGACGATCAGCCCTTTATTCTGCCAGGCTTCCACGGACAGCTGATAGTCGGCAAGCAGTTCATACGCTTGCTTCAGATCCTCTTCAATCGCCCCCTTGGACAGATACATCTGCGCAGCCAGACTGCTGATCGTTATTGGCTTTTCCTGCGATAATAATTTGCGGCAAAGAAAAATAACACGTTCAGAATGACTGTCTGAAGTCTGCGTTTTAATCATATTTTGAGTCAACGGGATTTGAAAATGAGCGTCAAAATTCATTTTATCATGAATTTGGATACGATATCCCCGCCCTTTTTTCACTTCAAGCCGAGCGCCGTATTCTGGAAGCTCATCTTTGATTTCCTGTATGGATTGAACAATTAATTTTCGGCTGAGTCCCATGATTTCAGAAATCTGTTTTGCTGTGATGTAATTATCTTCTTTTAAAATCAAATAGATTATCCGTTCATTTCTCATTTTATGCGCCTCTTCGGATTGATCCTGGCTTTATTTAAAGTGTATCGAAATTTTTCGGTCAAAGCAACCTATTAATCATTGGAAATGATTACAAAGCAGTCTGACAAAGGCATTTTTAACGGCTTATCTAAATCATTAAAAATAAAATATATGAATCTGTGGTGGGACATATAAAGTTAAAAATTTAATTACAGACATCAATATCATTTGATTTTTATATTGATTAACAGTAAACAATTTTGATAAATAGTCTGATACCTAATAAGGCTTTTCCATGACTTATGCTTCCACGAACTTA
>NZ_GG657553.1:522481-543546 GCF_000157995.1 Holdemania filiformis DSM 12042 | reverse complement strand
GAACGGATTTTCATCCGTTCCCTTCTGAGTCTTGCTTACGTTTAACCTAAGATTAATTTTGTCAGATCCGTCGGTTCAACAATTTCGCCGTCTTTATAAACGCGCATATTGCCAGAGGCGATTTCATCAATCAGAATGACTTCGCCATTATAATAACCGAACTCAAATTTGATGTCATACAGATCCAGTCCCTTTTCCGCCAGCGCCTCTTTAACGATGCCGGAAATCTTCTGCGTCATCGCCTTCATCTGTGCGTACTGATCCAGCGTCATAACGCCGATTGCATCCAATCCGTCCGGTGTAATCAGCGGATCGCCCAGATCATCATCTTTCAGTGTCGTTTCCACATAAGCGTTCAGCGGTGTTCCGCTTTCCATGTAGGCTCCGTAACGGCGGATAAAGCTTCCGACTGCACGGTAGCGGCAGATAACTTCCAAGCCTTTGCCGAATACTTTCGCCGGCAGCACTTCCATCGTCGCGTTGTCGATATCCGCGCTGACGTAATGCGTCTTCACGCCTGCTTTTTTAAGAATCTCGAAGAAATAAACCGATACTTTCAGATTTTCGCGGCCGATGCCTTCAATCTGCAGTCCGACGGTGTTGGCACCTGGATCGAATACGCCGTCTGTGCCGGTGCAGTCGTCCTTGAATTTCAGCTGGTAATTACCGTTGTCTAACGCATAAACATCTTTTGTCTTGCCCGTGTAAACTTTATTCATACCTTTTCCTCCATATAATGCAGAACTAGTTTAGCACAGTTAGCGCCATTCGGCACAAAAAATTACCGCAATCTGCCAGATTTTTCAATTCCTTTCCGGCATTTCTCCTGGCATGGAAAAAAGAAAGCGATTTCGGATTTCAATATCCGCTCACATAGAAGAATCAAGGGATTCATCATGAGATCCCGGACGGAACCGGGGATCCTGGTAAAAGGCCGCCAACAGGAACACCGCCATCAGAATCCAGGCGATCGGTTCAGTATAACACACCCCCAGATACCCCAGGCTGGGTGTCAGCAGCAGCGTCGCCAGGATCTTCACGACCATCTCAATACAGCTGGAAAAAATCGGAGCCTGGCTTTTTCCCAACCCCTGCAGCGCATTGCGGTAGATAAATAAAACTGACAGCGCATAGAAGAAAAACACGTTGATTTTAAAATACTGCCGGGCCGTAGCGATGACCTGAATTTCCTTCGCGTCCACCACCAGCGCCAGGATCAAGTCGATCCCCCAGAAGGAAATCAGGATGCAGAACGTCGACCACACAAAACTGATCGCTGTGCAGCAATGCAGTCCTTTACGAATCCGGTCGAGCTTCCCCGCTCCCAGATTCTGTGAAACATACGTCGTCGCGGTAACGCCGATGCTGATGAGCGGCTGCATGAACATTTCGATCACCTTGCGGGAAGCGGTATGGCCGGCAATGATCACCGATCCCAGCTTGTTGACGGCGCTTTGCAGAATGACCGAACCGATGGATACAATCGAGTTCATCAACCCCATTGAAATTCCCAGCGACAGCTGTGCTTTCAGCATCTCCTTATCCCAGTGAAAATCCTCTTTTCCCGGAATCAGAAAGCTCGTCTTTTCTTTAATATAGAGGACGCAGAGCACAACGGACAGCGCCTGGGAAATCAACGTCGCAATCGCCGCGCCGCCGACGCCCATCCGCAGGGTCTTTAAAAACACATAGTCCAACACAATGTTAGTCAGCGAGGCCAGAATCAGAAAATACAGCGGTGTCCGGCTGTCGCCGTAGGAACGTAAGATACTGGCGGCCATGTTGTACATCATCGTGATGATCAGCCCGCCGTATATAATAAAGATATACTCCACCGACATCCCCATAATTTCTTCCGGCGTCCCCAGCATCTTCAGCACCGGGATTCCGGTCAGCAGGGCAGCGAGCGTAATACCCAGGACAAAGATCAGCCCCAGCATCAGCGTGCCGGCCACCGCTTTTCTGACTTTATCCATCTCGCCCGCGCCGACATACTGCGCGATCGGAATCGCAAAGCCCTGCGCCAATCCGATATTCAAGCCCAGCACCAGTCCGGAAACGGAAGCCGTAGCACCCATTGCCGCCAAGGCGTCCACCCCCAGAATTCTGCCGACCATCATCGTATCAGCCATATTATAAAATTGCTGGAAGACATTGCCTAACAAAACCGGCATCGCAAACATCAGGATCAGTTTCAGCGGACTGCCTTCCGTCATTCGATTATGCATTTTTTTCCCCCTCTCGATTTACGAAATCCAGAACATTATAGCCTACCTGATCAGCGCCCACAAGCTTTTTCTGAGCGTCGCAGAAACTTAATTAATTTGAACAGAGCATCCTGCGGCACAAAATGAAAACTGCCGGATTTTCGGCAGCTCCTGTGAAGTCATACGACATCTCTTTTCCGTTTTGGTCAGGCTGTTCAGTCAAATCCCATTCATTTTTCACTGAACACTCTGTAACTTTTTAATGCAGAATCCAATACAACAACGCAATCAATAAAATCGCTAATTTAAACATTCATCATCACCTTTCTGTTAGTTTGTGTCATTTTCACTTAAGAATACGGAAAAAGAAGTCGATTCCAGGCTTCTCTTTAGTCTATTCCATTCATTAGAATTCGGTTCGTGAATTCGTCCTGCATGGCCGGGCGGAATTCCTCATTCAGACCACTGTCAAAACAGCAGTCTTCTCTCTATCCATAAAATAACGGAAAAAAGCGCCGCTGTCAAAGGCAGCTCCCGATAAGAAAACATCGTGAGGAAAGAGAGAACGGTATAGCTTCGGCTGTACCGTTTTCTCATTTTTCCATTGATGCCGTGACTTTTGACATTTCCAAGGCTCCGATGCCCTTGTAGTAAATGTCGATCTCCTGCGTCCGATTCTTGCCCTTCGGGTCGCTGGCCGCATGGACGATGATTTTCTCCACGAACTCATGGAGGATGCAGGGCGTGAGCTCCGGGATATCCGTGTACCTCTCCACAACGGAGAGAAAACGATCAATATCCGCCGATTTGCTTTCCTCAAGCTCCACTTCTTTCCGAAGGGAACTCGCCAGCACCTTGAGCTCCTGTTCTTCCTTCTCATAGTCCGCAGAGAGTTTCTGAAAGCGTTCATCGGAGAGCTTGCCCGAAATGTTGTCCTCATAGAGCCGCTTGAAGATAGCATCCAGCTCTGTGATCCGCTTCTCGGAATCGACAAGCTGCCGTTTCCGCTTTGCAAGATCCCGGTCACGCTGCCGCAGGTCACTGTCCATGACCAGCCTCACAAACTCGTCCTTACTGCGGGAGGCGAAGGAAACGATCTCCCGCAGGTTTTCCAGAATCAATTCCTCCAAGATCACCGTGCGGATGGAATGGGTCTGACCGCAGAAGTCACGGCTCTTTCGGTAGCCGGCGCACAGGTAGTATTCCTGCTCGCGCCGGAAGTTGGTGGCTCTGCATTGATACATGACAGATCCGCAGTCCGCGCAGAACATCATGCCGGAGAACATCCCCATTTCTCCCATTTTTGTAGGACGACGGCGCGTCTGCCTTGCTGCTCTCGCGGCATCTGCGATTGCCTCCGTCCAGATCGGGTCATGGGTGTTCTCAAAGATCATCCACTCACTTTCCGGATTATGGATGACCTTTTTGCTCTTGTAGGACTTCTTCCTCGTCTTGAAATTGACCGTGTGCCCCAGGTACTCCCGCCAGCGGTCCATGATATCCGCTACGGTGGAGGCATCCCATGCGTAGGGTAAGCCCCGCTTGATATTGCTTGCTTTCCGGCCCTTGCTGGCATAATAGGCGGCCGGGGTCAATATCCTTCGCTCTGTCAGCTTCCTTGCAATCTGGGACGGTCCGAAACCGTCCATCACATATAGGCCGATCTCATAGACCACCGTTGCGGCTTCCTCGTCCCTGACCCACAGCTTTTTGTTGTCAGGAGACTTCATGTAGCCATAGGGCGGCAGGGTCGTCAGATGCTCGCCGGCGTTGCCCTTGACCTTCATCACAGCACGGATCTTCTTGCTGGTGTCCTTCGCATACCACTCATTGATGATGTTCCGAAAAGGAGTGAACTCATTATCACCCTGGGTGCTGTCCACGCCATCGTTGACAGCAATAAAGTGAATGTCATGCTCAGGGAACATGATCTCGGTATACATGCCCACTTGCAGATAATCACGGCCCAGGCGTGACATATCCTTGATAATGACCCGCTTGACAAGGCCGGCTTCGATATCCGCAATCATTTGCTGGAAACCAGGTCGGTTGAACGTCGTACCCGAAATGCCGTCATCAATATAAAAGCGATAGTTTTTGTAGCCGTGGTCAAGTGCGTAGCGTTGAAGGATCTTTTTTTGGTTGATGATACTGTTGCTGTCGCCCTGCAATTCATCGTCGCGTGACAAACGGCAGTACAAAGCGGTAACAGCTTCGACGCTCATAGCGTTGTAAGGGAATTGAAGCGCGGCAGCGGTGTTTGACTGATGATACATAGTAACCTCCCATCCGGCAGTCAAACACGGTTTTGAAGTCACCTTCATTATACCGCGTCTTTTTGTCCCTGTCTGCCTGTTTAGGAGAATTAAGTTGTCGCTTCTTTCTGAACGTCCGCTTTCATCAGACGTTCCAGCTTCACGGCAATACTCTCGTCGCTCTTTTCCCGAAAGAAGGAATTGACGATAAAGGTCGTGTTGCCGATCTGTTTTTCGCTCCGCTTCGGCGGGGCGTATTTCTTTTCAGATGAAGCGGTCGTTTGCATAGTTAGCCCCTTTCTAATCGTCTGAAAACAAATCATGTTTTGATAGCTTACAAAGAACAGCAGAAACGGACGGCTGAATGGCTTTTCAGCTCCACGGGAATCCCACCCCCGCGCGGTTCTCGCGCGGCCCTGCTCATTGCCTGCGACGCCTCACCGCCTGAATACGGCTGCACGCCCGGACTGTGACTGCAAGGGAGTATCGCCCCGTCTGTGCATCGTGGCCCGCGGGCTGCCTTGCCCGCTTTGCGGCCTGGTGGATATCGCTCGCCTCGTTGAAGGGTCATGGCGCACCGGCCGTATAGCTCCGCACAGACGGGAATGTATCCGTCTGCTCTATGCTGCACCGGGATTTGCCGGGCTTTCTTTGTCAAGGAGCAGGGTCAAGGTCAGATTGAACGCGCAAAGCGGAAAGGGGGACGCTTTGCATTTTGCGTTAATCTGCCTTGAAGTTAAGGACAGCCCGCATGAGCTTTGCTTGCAGCCGCTCCCGCAAGTCCTCATCTATGCCCCAATAGGTATTGCCGCTTTCGTCGCGGATTTTCTGCATAGACAGGTGGGCTATGTAGCTTTGGTAATGCTGCAAGACAAGTTTCATAGCGTCGGGGTCGCCCTTCGTCGCGGCTAAAATGACCGGGTAAGGTAATAAGCCGCGTTCATCGGAATTGTTGCTAATCGTTCCATTCATCGGCTCGTTCCTCCAAATATCGTTTCAGCAGTTCAAAAGAGCTTGTGCGCCGATACTGTACTGTGCTGCGGGGGATCTTCATCGCTTCCGCAATTTCAACGTCGGTCATGTTGAAAAAGTAGTACAGCAATACGGCTTGTCTTTTTTCGTCCGGCAGGGTGTGCAGAGCTTCGGCAAGCAGTTTTGCAGTAATCTTCAAGCCTCCTGCGCAAAAGGCTTCTTCGTTGCCGTCTTGAAAATACTTGTCAACGGTGTAAAGCTGCCTTTCTTCCTGCGGGGTCAGGTCTGAAAAGATCACTTCGCGGAGTTGCCTACGCTTTCGATCTCGGCAAGCGTCAATCAGTTCGTTTCGTAAAGCGCGTTTGCAGTACGCATTAAACTCACATCTCGTTTGCCATTCCAGCCGATTAGGGTAATCCATGTTCTCACCCCCTTTCGTCCCGGGGGCGGGTTAGTATTTATCCCCTTTCGGCAGCCCTCCACGGCGAAGCCGTGAATATGCCAACCGAAAAAGAAAACTTTTTCAAAAAAACTTTTGGAGAAGCAAAATGCGCCCGACTGCAAAATGCAACCGGGCGCAAGGGATTTGTCAGCAGTATTTAGATGTATTGACAGTTCATACTCATGGGCGAAATATCCCGACGGTGGGTAAAGGCTTTTTTTGAGCGTAGGCTATTTGGCGGGGTAGTACAAACAAAAATGAACATGACGATACCTCCTTGATACCGCCATATCCTTAAAAATGGGCGACTTTAATACACCCTCCGTATATCCATTTTTCTAAAAGGAAAACGGCGGCTTTGATTGTTATTTCAAAACCGCCGCTTAAACTGTAACCTCAATTAGCTGACAGCAACGGTTTATAAGCTGTAATCTGTCAGCAATCGTATAGGCAGAATGTAGTTGTCAAAGAAAAGAGCCGATAACCGCAAACTAAAATCTGCGTGTTATCGGCTCTGCGTCTTTGCGTCTGGCTCTTTGATAACTGACATATTTAATTGTTTTACATTGATTAGCGTTTCCTGTTTACACTTTGGGCAAAATAGCGGGAAGTTTTCAAGCACCGTATCGCTTCGTATCTTAATCCGCGTTTTGTTATTACAGATCGGACACAATATAAAATCTGTTTGTTTCATTGTTTTAATTTCAAAATTACAGTTGCTTTTTGTTAAATATAGGTATACTTACGGCAAAGCATATCAAACTTGCAACCACTGTAATTAAAATAACTACGATGTATGTTTTTGCTTCTGCAACACCGTAAATCAAAGAGTTTCCGTTGGCTAATAAGGTCGGCAAATATTTACTTATTTTAGGAAGCAAGCCGAGCAGATAAGACGCAAGGACAACGCTACCCGTTCCGACAAGCACACCTGTGTTTGAATTTGCAATCGTAGAGAATAAGATCATCAACGAAATTACACACACACCGAACAGCCACCAACATACCACAGAAAGGATAAGGTTTTGTGCTACCGAATTATCCCAGAAATATGCGTTATATCCGTATGTGACCCCAAAGCACAGCCAATAGCCAACCGTCCAAAGAACAGTAAGCACAACAGTTTTAGAAACAACGACCTTAAAGCGTTCAAGCCCTTTGGTTAAAGACAGAACCAACGTGCCCGATTGATATTCCTTGGTGAAGATGCTACTTTGAAGCAAAACAAAGACAATCAATCCAAGTGGCATATTCTTAAAGAATTGCACCCAAGAATCCATTGCGCTTACAGTTACAGGCGTTACAGTCATACCGCTTTCCGCAAGGGAATCTGCCAATATCTCAAGCAGCCAAGGTGTTATTTTTGCCACAGCCGGATTCATAACGCCGAGAAGAACAAACAGTATGCCGAGAAGCATCAATCTGCCCGAGCGAAACTGTTCCATTGTTTCTTTTTTTATAAAGGCAAGCAAGGATTTCATTTCTTAACCACCTCCATAAACAAAGACTCCAACGTTGGCTCTGCTCGTTCCAATTTCAAAAGTGCGATATGCCTATCCGCTATAAAGCGCAGTATATCAAATACGGTGTAATCGCCTTCGCAAAAAACAAGTTGATTTCTGCCGATTTGTTGCATATTAGGAAAAGTTTGTTGAAGAATAAGCATACCTGTATCATTTCCCGTTTCCAACTGATATTCTTCACTGCGGTATCTCGTTTTAATGTCGGAAAGTTTTCCTTGAACACCTACCACGCCGCTATTAAGAAAGGCCACGTCGGTACAAATGCGCTCTACGTCTGAAAGGATATGCGTGGAAAACAACACCGTCGTCTGTTCTCTGATAGCCAAAAGAATATCCAATATTTCTTTTCTTCCCACGGGATCAAGCGCAGAAGTGGGTTCATCACAGATTAACAGCTTTGGTCTATTTAAGAGAGCCTGTGCAATACCCAAACGCTGTTTCATACCTCTTGAAAAACCTTTATGTGGTGAGTTTCATTCCCAAGTCCAACTAACTCCAATAGTTCCTTACAACGCTCTTCATTCTCTGTTCGCTTCATTCCTATAATTTCGCCGCAAAAGTGAAGATATTCTGCCGCCGTCATAAATGGATAAAACTCCGGTACGTCGGGCAGATAACCTATATAACGATTAGTTGTTGTTTGTCCGTAAACCACTTTTTCACCGTTTACTATAATCTCACCTGCATCCGCTTTTAAGAGTCCGAGTACCATTTTCATCGTCGTTGTTTTGCCTGCGCCGTTTTTACCTATAAATCCGAATATGCTATGTTCTGGTACAGATAAATTCAGCCCATTCAAAACCTTTTTATCACTAAAACGCTTATACAGATCGGAGATGTATAACATATCCATTACGCATCCTCCTTTCCGAACAGAAAGTAAAGGATCGGCCCAACAAAGTTCATCAGTACAATGGTGATGATAAGCCACAAAGTACGATTTCCACGCTTATAGGTGTTATGGGTCAAAATGTGATGCAATGTATAACCCAACAGTGCAAATTCCGCAATTACAAGCGGAATCAAAAACGGAAGAAATTCCATAACCCTATCCATTTTTCTTTTCCTCCTTTCCGTAAGTTTCTACACAGAAGCCGTGATATCCACAACAAGTACAGGTCAGCTTTCGGAGTGTCGGTGTATGTCTTGCCCAAAATGCTTCCTTAAAATTTGGTTTGAATACTTCATGGCACCGTGGACAGATATACGCAACTCGCTTGAAATAAAAGTTGGATACCCAGATTCCATACGGAATCGCTAATAAAGCCCAAACAATGATAGGCCACCATATTCCTGTAGCTATCCACATAATAATTGATGTCCACTGAATTATGCCGATAGGAATACCCGAAATTAACAAAATGGCATGAAGCTGATTCATTTTCTTTTTGTTTCCCATCGCATATGCTATATCGCCGATAGATTCAACAGAGAAATTCTCCATGCTCTTTAGCTCTCGTCTGATGCCGTCGATCATTTCCAGCTTCGCTTTGCGCTCCCTGACTTCTTCTTGCAGAAGCTGCTCTTGCTGTTCAAGTAAAACAGAAATAACACTGCCCGGATTATCTTCTGAAAGTAGTTCACCAATGCTGTTAATTGAGATTCCTGCATCACGAAGAAAGCAAATGATCTTCATTCGCTTCAAATCCTGCTCAGAGTATAGCCGACGTCCACCCTCTGACAATTCGCTGGGAATGAGAATATTTCTGGAATCATAATACTGTACCGTTCGGACAGATACGCCACAGAGCTTTGCAATTTCTCCTGTTGTGTACTTTGACATAGCTTTCACCTCCTTACACTGCCTATTTTACATCATTACGCAGCGTCACAAGCAATACCTCACGCAAGGGGATTTTTCAAATATTCTCGATTTTTTGTTGAGTTTTAACTATAAATTCTATGTTGGTTTCTTTATGATGTAGCATTTTTAGGTCGATTTTCGATTTTCTTTTCGCCGCTCGTCAACGGGCTTCTCTGTGTCTTTGGGAATAAGCCACATATAGCCGATTTTTGAAACGCCGGGTATGCGGTTTTCCTCGCATAGCTTCTGTACGCGCCGCTCTGATATGCTCCATTTCTTTGCCGCTTGCGGACAAGACATATATTCCATGTTTCATACACCCTTTCACATAATTCTACAAGTATAATTATATACGGACAGCCGAACAAAAATCAAGGGACTATCTGTGAATTATATGCTTTATTTTGGCCAAGTCTATGATATGTGTGCTCATATCGAAATCGAAAGGTGAACAGTAAAATGTAGTAGGGTGAAATGAGATGAAAAGAGAAGTCGCAAGATTTGATTTTAAGGCTTTCGGTCAAGCCATAAAAGCAGCAAGAAAGGCAAAGGGCATATCACGCAATCAGTTAGCGGATAAGATGAACATCGCTCCCCGCTATATCGCGTCCATTGAGAATAGCGGACAGCACCCAAGCCTGCAAATCTTTTATGAGCTTGTTACGCTTTTAGATGTTTCGGTAGACCAATTCTTTTTCCCAGACAAGGAAACAGATAAGTCCACACAACGGCGGCAGCTTGAAACATTGCTTGACAGCATGGACAACAAGGATTTGACAGTTATCACTGCCACAGCGAAAGCAATACAGGAAGTCAAAAATGAAACTGCGGGGGAATAAAATCCCCCGTTTTTTCGTGAAATACAGCCATTGGGAACACCGCAAATTGCGGTGTTTTTTCTTTTCTGCGTTAGGTTTTGGCATTTCCTCATTTTTACCGTGGAAGAAAGCAAACAGAAGAATAGCAAGCACAGCAAGCGAGTACCCGCTTGCGGATTTTGCGCTGTTCAGGTCCCTTGCCCGAACAGTCAAAATTGCTTGCTGGGATATCCCAGACCCTCATGAGAAACGGAGGCGGCGCATGGCGAACCGAAAGCGGAACATTCAGATGAAGTTCTATGTGACGGAGGAGGAAAAACGGCTCATAGATGAAAAGATGGCGCAGCTCCCCACACGGCGGTACGGCGCGTATCTGCGGAAGATGGCGATAGACGGGTATATCATCCAGCTTGACACCACGGATATCAAGCGGATGAACGCCGCTCTGTCTGCCATCGGCCGGAACATCAACCAGATCGCCAAGCGGGTCAACGCCGGAGGCTGCGCGTACAAAGCGGATATGCGGGAGATACAGGAGAGGCTGGATGAGATATGGCAGTTACAAAGACGCATCCTATCAAGTCAACGCTGAAAGCGGCCATTGATTATATCTGCAACCCGGAAAAGACAGACGGAAAGCTGCTTGTTTCTTCCTATGGCTGCGCCGCCGAGACCGCAGATATCGAATTTGCCTGGACCCGCCGCCACGCCATCGACAAGGGGACGAACCTGGGCCGCCACCTGATCCAAGCCTTTCAGCCTGGGGAGGTCACGCCGGAACAGGCCCATGAGATCGGCATGGAGCTGGCAAGGGAGATCCTGAGCGGCAGGTATGAGTTTGTCCTGACCACCCACATAGACCGTGACCATGTGCATAACCACCTGATTTTCAACGCCGTCAGCTTTGCGGATCATAAGCACTACCATTCCAACAAGCGCAGCTATCACTTCATCCGCCGTACCAGCGACCGGATCTGCAAGGAACACGGCCTGTCCGTCATCGTTCCCGGCCAGGACAGGGGCAAAAGCTATATTGAGCATCAGGCGGAGCGGACCGGCACCAGCTATAAGGCGAAGCTGCGCGCCGCCATCGACCGGCTGCTGCCCGGCTGCCATGATTTGGAGGAGCTGCTGGTGCGGTTGCAGCGGGAGGGCTACGAGCTCAAGCGGGGCAAGTACATTTCCGCCAGAGCGCCGGGACAGGAGCGGTTCACAAGGCTAAAGACCCTGGGCGCAGACTACACCGAGGACGCCCTGACCGCACGGCTGGCCGGACGCGCCAGACCCTCCCGCCAGCCAAAACAGCGCGAAGGCAGGGTCAGCCTGCTCATAGATATCCAGAACAACATCAAGGCCCAGCAGAGCGCGGGCTACCGCCATTGGGCAACTATCGAGAATCTGAAACGCATCGCCGAGACCAGCAACTTCTTGACGGAGCGCGGCATCGGCAGCATGGAGGAGCTGACGGAGCGCTGCGAGGCGGCCGCCGCCTCCGTCCAGCGGCTGAAAGCGGAGCTGCGGGAGACCGGGGTGCGGATCGAGGAGCTGACGCTGAAAATGAAGCACGTCGCCGCCTACCGTCAGCTCAAGCCCATCTATGACCGCTATCAGGCATCGAAGGACAAGGAGAAGTTCCTGCGGGGCTATGAGAGGGAGATCATTCTCTTTGAGGCCGCCGCCAGGGAGTGTAAGCGTCTGGGCGCGGTTCCGCTGCCTGCCACAGAGCGGATGCAGGCGGAAATGGACGCGCTCACCGCCCGGAGGGCGGCGCTGACCGCCGAGCGTCAGAAGGCGCGGCGGGAGGAGCAGGACTACGCCGCCGTGCGCCGGAACGTGGAGGAGTTCCTGTCCCCGCCCCGGCAGGCGCCGCCACGGCAGAAGGATATGGAGCTGGAATGACCCCTGGGACAAACTTTTTGCCGCGATCTGCGTTTTCCCCTGGGCTTTTGTCAAAACGTCAGATATAATGAAGGTACAAACGATTTTGAAGGAGGCGAACCCCATGACAAGAGGCGAGGCCTTAAAAGATTTTTTCCGCAAGACCATCCTGCCGGTGGCGTCGGCCGCGCTGCTGTACTGCATCTTCCGCTCCGCCTGCGTAAAGAACGGGGAGTTGGATTATCTCTGGCTCTGGATCCTCTGCGGGCTGCCGTTTGGGGTCTGGCGGCTGCGGCTCTGGATCATACCGGGCGGCGGCTCCCTGGGAACGGGGATCGCCCTGTTTGCTCTGAACTTCGTCTTTGCCGGCCTTATCGGCGGCTGCGTCCTTGTCTGGCGGCTGCTGGTGGCGGCATGGTATGTGCCGCTGACGCTGTACCGCCTGCTGACGGCAGGCTGCGAGTGTATCATCACCGAGGATTAGGCTCGCGCTATGGAAATGTGGAAAACGGCCGCTTTGCCGATGGAAAAGCCATTCGCCGCCTGATGGAAAAGGACAGGCCTTTCCCACAGGACGGCAAACCGCTTTCCCACAGCGCCGCCCGGCTTGGCCGTTTGCCCACAGTCCCACAGCGCCTACGACTGCTGCTGCCGCAAAAATCGCGTTCCCTGATAGAAAAAATCATCATTTCATGGTAGAATGGGGATAGCCCATCGAAGGAGGAAAAAGCCCATGGACGAAAATAACTCCATCCAGCTTTTTGAAGATAGAAAGATCCGCACCGTCTGGGACGAGGAAAAGGAAGAATGGTACTTCTCCGTGGTGGATGTGGTGGCGGTGCTGTCGGACAGCGCCAATCCCACGGATTATCTCAAAAAAATGCGCAAGCGGGACGAACAGCTCGCAAGCTACCTGGGGACAAATTGTCCCCAGGTAGAAATGACCGGCTCTACAGGCAAAAAGCGAAAGGTGCTTGCCGCCAATACGGAACAGATCCTGCGCATCATCCAATCTATCCCCTCGCCGAAGGCAGAACCCTTCCGGCTCTGGCTCGCCGCCGTAGGTCGGGAGCGCATCGAGGAGACCATCGACCCGGAACAGGCCATCGACCGGGCGCTGGAGACCTACCAGAAGAAGGGCTATGATGCCGACTGGATCCACCAGCGCATCCTCTCTATCCGCGTCCGCAACGAGCTCACCGCCGAATGGCAGGCGCGGGGCGTGGAGCAGGGCCGGGAATACGCCATCCTCACCGACGAGATCACAAAGGCCTGGTCCGGCATGACCACCCGGCAATACAAAAACCTGAAAGGTCTCAAAAAGGAAAACCTCCGGGACAACATGAGCACATTGGAGATCGTGCTGAACATGCTGGCCGAAACCACGACCACGGAGCTTTCCAAGGCCCACCGGCCGGAGGGCTTTGAGGAAAGCCGGATCGTCGCCCGGCGCGGCGGCAAGGTGGCGGGAGACGCGCGGCGCGCCATCGAAGCGGACACCGGGCGGCCCGCCGTCACAGCGGAGAACGCCGCCCAGCTCAACGCCGTGGTGACGGATGTGATCCAGGGCGTGGCGGAAGCGGACAAGCCCAACGAGGACGAGAAATAAGCAAAAAAAGAAGCGGGGACGCAGCCAACGGATATACCGAAGGCCGCGTCCCCGCTTTTGCTATGGGCGCATATCGGAAAGTGTAAAAAACGTCTGTTTTCTCGCCGCAGGAGCGCGGAGAAAGGCGCGGATGGGAAATCATAAGGGCATGGTCTGAAAACGCCGCCACGGAGGACTATTTTGCCCGTTTCCCACCCTTATCCACGCCTTTTTTCACACGCTGGGACTGGAAGTGTGGGCAGTCCAACACCACCGCCCGGAAGCTCTGCTTGCAGGGATGGACACAGCCCTTACAGAGCCGGTTGTACTGCCGCCTGCCGTTCTCCCCCAGGAAGAAGGCCCATTCCAGCCGCCACTTCACGCCCCGGCTCATCGTTCCCCCAGCTCCGGGGGCTTCTTCTCCGGGGCAGGCCTGGGCTGCTGCTTCGCGCACTCCTGCTTTGCCGCCGCCAGCCGTTCCCGGATGGAGGGCTTTTTCTCCGGCTGCGTCCGCTCCGCGTGCTCCCTGGCCTTCTCCAGCTCCTCGCCCCGTCTGCCGTTGTTGATAACGCCGTCGATCATGCCGTAGTCGTCCTCCAGCGTCATTTCCGCCGTGCGGAGGGGATTGTCCTTTTCCGGCGCATCAGCTCTGACCGCATACGCCTGGGTCCCATTTGCCATAATGAGATATTTTCCATCCTCAGAGGCGTGATGAAAACCGTATCCGTCCGCCTCCATCTGCTCCCTTGTCATGCCGCAGAGATAGAAGCTGCCCCTGGGTGTCTGGATGCGCTCGGTGATCTCGCGGCTTTTCTGTGCCGGCTGCAAAAACTCCGGCACTTCGGAAAAACCAGCGCGGTCGCAGTAATGGGCGGTATCCTTCCCGCCCTGATGCAGCACCACGATATCCGATACCGACAGAGAGTGCCCCGTGAAGTCGGCCGGGCGATCCACATTGAACCGGGTATAAATGCTTTCAAGGTTGTCCTTTTCCGTCATCGGTGCCTCATAGACCAGCTCATAGTTTTCCGGCTTCACGGAAAGGCCGTTGCGGTGGATGCTGTCCAGCGGCTCGAAACGATAATCCAGCGTTTCATTGCCGCCCTTGAGCTGGTAGATGGAGAAGCTGCCCACCGGCTCGCCCTGCGCCGCCCGCGCCTGCTCCACGATAGCAGCGGGGGTCTGCGCATAGGCGGCCGCCTCCGCCGCGTACTCCCGTTCCGCTTTTTCCGCGGCGGCCAGCATTTCATCCACACGGGATCTGTTCGGATCCTCCAAGGCCGCCTTGACCTCCGCTGGGTCAAAATCCAGAAACTCCTCGTAGCCCGTGGCATCCTTGAACTTTTCGATCTCGGAAGGAAGATAGTCCTCCTGCGTCTGGCCCAGCGCCGCCAGCTTTTCCTCTAAAGCGGAAATACGCCCCGCCATCAGATTTTCGTAAATCGCTTCCTTTGCGGCGTGCGCCTCCGGGTGCTCCGCCGCGTACTGCGGATCGTTCTGCCGGAAAAACTCGTCCAAGTCAAAGGCGATATCCATGGCCCACTCGGATTTTTCTTCTTCGGGAAGATCGTCCTGAAAGGTCATCACCCGGTATTCGTCGGGGATGCTGCCGCGCTCGCCATCGTAATACTCGCAGAAGCGGTCCCCCGTATCCCGCACATAGCCCTGATCCGTAAAGCTGCCGTTTTCGTCCATCGCCACATCCCGGCCGTAGGCCTCATAGTCGATGTAGTTTTGCAGATGCTCCGGTACCTGCATGGCGTCCAGTTCCTCGATGTAATACCGTCCCAGATCGTCATAATCCTCAATATTGGGGTAAATCTCATAGCAGTCCAGATTTTCCGTCAGGTTGATGATCTCCTGCAGGCTGCCGCAATGGTCGCCCATTTCCATACCGGCCTGAAACTGCGCGTATTCGCTGTCGCTCATTTCATCCAGCTTCGACGCCAGATAATTCAGCTCGTCCAGATTTTCGTATTCGCCCAGCTTGTCATAGAGACCGTCCACATAGCAGTCATAGTCCGTGATGAACCATTCCTCATAGGGATTGCCGAAATCGTCCTTCTGGCCGATGCCGATGCGCTTGAATACCTCCTTCATTTCTTCGGCGGTGGTGGGAAACTTCACCCACTCGCCCACAAGCTCGCCCTCGTTATATTTGCCCAGATTGGTGATAAAGGCGGCAAAGGGATAATCCTTGTTGTAACTGTAATCCGGCATATACGTTCCTCCTTCAGCTTCGCTTATTTTTTGGAAATTCCAGCTTGAAATTGATGTACTTACCGCCCGTGTCGTTCAGGATCACCGCAGCGTCATAAGCAGCCTGTTTCTTTTCAGACCACATTCCCTTGACATTGGTACGGCCCTTTTTCAGCAGTTCCGCCGCCATCTTCTTTGTCAGCTCCTTCTTACGGCTCGTCCAGAAGCGGTCATTTTTCCAGAGGACGAAACCGCAGGACCGATCCGAACAGGCAAAGTTCTTCTTCCCCTCATAGACCGGCTGGCCGCAGCGGGGGCAGGTGCCGATCACTTCCTTCTCCGGGGCAAACAGCTTTTTGCCGTCCTCGGAAATACAGGAATAGATGGACACGATCTCCTGAACCATCGTGCGGATACCGTCCATGAAGGTATCCGGGTCAGCGCCGCCCTTTGCGATCTCCGTCAATTTCTGTTCCCATTCCGCCGTCAGCATGGGAGAGGTCAGCGGCTCCGGCAGGACCGTGACAAGGTTGATACCGGCTTTTGTGGGGATCAGGCTCTTGCCCTTGCGTTCCACAAATCCGGCAGCCACCAGCTTTTCGATGATAGCCGCCCTGGTGGCGGGCGTGCCCAGTCCTTTTCGCTCTGCCTCGTCGGGGATATCGTCCTTGCCCGCATTCTCCATAGCGGACAGGAGGGTATCTTCGGTGTAGGGCTTCGGGGGCTGGGTGAAATGCTCGGTGACGGAAACCTCCGCGCCGTCAAAGGTCTGCCCTTCGGTGAAGTCCGGCAGCGTGCCGCCGTCCCCGTCCGCAGGCTTTTCTTTCAGGGAGACGCGGAAAATACGGTCGATCTCCCGCCATCCTTCGGAGAGGACGCGCTTGCCCTTTGCGGTGAAGGTATGGCCGCCGCAGTTGAAAGTTGCCGTGACCGCCTCATACGCATAGGGCTCCGCCGATGCGCACAGCAGACGGCAGCAGACCAGAAGAAGCAGCTCACGCTCGCCCAGGGGCAGGGCGGAGATATCCGCTTTCTCAATCTCCAAGGTGGGAATGATGGCGTGGTGGTCGGATACATCCCTATCGGAGATCATGGCCTCCACCAGCGGGAAGAAGTTTGTGCAGCCATCAAAGGGCGGCAGCTTTGCCGCCAGATGGATCACACAGGAGGCCGTTTCCGCCATATCGGAGGTCAGATACCGGCTGTCCGTGCGGGGGTAGGTCAGCAGCTTTTTTTCGTAGAGGCTCTGGGCGTAGTCCAGGGTCTGCTTCGCCGTGTAGCCAAGCAGCCGGTTTGCCTCACGCTGCAAGGTGGTGAGGTCATAGAGCTTCGGAGGCGGTTCCTTCTTCTGCTCACAGGTGACGGAGGTGCAGGTGACGGCAGCGCCCTTGCACATGGCCGCCGCCTGCTCCGCCTCCGCCGGATCGGTGAACCTCTCCGACACCGCCTCCGCGCCGGCCAGGGTCAGGCGTATATGATGATACTTCTCCTTCTGGAACAGTGCGATCTTCGCGTCCCGCTCCGCCAGCATTGCCAGCGTGGGCGTCTGAACGCGGCCCACATTCAGGGTACGGTGGTAGAGAACGGAGAAAAGGCGTGTGGCGTTGATCCCCACCAGCCAATCCGCCTTTTGCCTGCAAAGGGCAGACTGATAGAGGCTGTCATATTCCGCGCCGGGGCGCAGCTCGGAAAAGCCCTCCCGGATGGCGCTGTCCTCCATGGACGAGATCCACAGGCGCAGCACCGGCTTGCGGCAGCCGGACAGTTCATACACCAGACGGAAGATCAGCTCACCTTCACGTCCAGCGTCGCAGGCGTTGACGATCTCCGTTACGTCCTCCCGCGCCATGAGGCGCTTCACATTGTCCAAAGCCGCCTCCTTGCCGGGGATGGGGGCGTAGCGGAAGGGCTCCGGCAGGATGGGCAGATCCTCATACCGCCATTTTTTGAAGCGTTCGTCATAGCCGCCCGCGTCCAGCGGGGATACCAGGTGTCCCACGCACCAGGAAACGATCAGGCCGCTGCCCTCATAAAAGCCATCGGCCCTGGATGAAGCACCCAGGGCCGACGCGATGGATTTTGCCACACTCGGTTTTTCTGTGATAATCAGCTTACTCATGCTCCGCCTCCGTTTCAGCCTCCGCAGGCTCGTCCTCGTTGATATACTCCTCGTCGGGGAAATCGTACTCGTCGGGATCGGCGCTGACCTTCACGCTGCTGCGGTTCGGCTTGATGAACTTCACATAAGCGAAGGCACCGCCGCCTGCCAGCGCCAGCAGCGCCACCATGGCCAACAGGCCGCTGCCGCTCTTTTTCTCCGGCTGCTCCGGTTCCGGCTCCGGCTCCCTGACCTTCTCCCTGCCCACGCACTCGGAGAGGTTGGTCTTGCAGACAGGGCAGGATGTATCCACCGCGCCGGCCGCACATTTTTCCTTACAGGTACACACCGGGACGGCGGGCGTCTCCTCGTCCATCAGGGCCAGCAGGTCGCGCTCGTCTACCTGGTTGAGAAAGTGGACGGTGTTCTCGCCGTCCTCCGCCCGGTCGATGATAATGTAGAAATAGTTGCCGTTCTTTGTGACCACGGTGATGAACTGCTTATCCCCGGCGCTTTCACCGGCGATATCGTCCACCAGGGTCATGTTGCCCTCCGGGGTCAGGGGCTGGGGCTCATAGCCGCCCGTGGTTTCCTCCCCGGTGTAGTAGGGCTCGCCGTCCCCGCCGCCGGCGAAGGCCACGGTGGAGGTAGCTGCCATGCAGAAAAGCGCCAGGAACACGGCGGCGAAACGGCGAAAAGCTCTGTTACGCTTCATCTTCCGCACCCTCACTTTCCTCCGTCTCCATCAGCCCGTCCGGCAGAGAGATCATGCCGCTGGCGTAGGCGCGCAGGAAGGCGGTCAGCTCCCTGTTGTCCATACGGACAGCCTTCACCATGCGGACGATCTCCAGGTTCTCCTCCTCCGTGAGCTGGGCTTCCAGCGCGCGGAGGCGCTTCTGCTGCTCCGCGATCTTTTCCCTCGTTTTCTCAATATCCTTGCGGATCTTCTCAGTCGTTGCCATGATTGCATTGCTCCTTTCCAAATCGTTCTTTCCATGAATAATTGCGCCCAAGCCCCCGAACGGTTTTCAGGTTGGCCCGTGCGTTATCCTCCAATGCCAGCGCGCGCCGGAACAGATCCGGGTAATGCTCCCGCAAATCAACGATCTCCTCCGCTTTCATACTGGGGCAGAAAAAGCAGGAGGACTTTCCCGGCTGCGGCAGGCCCGCAGCCTCGATTGCCCGGACACACGCCTCCCGATCCCAGCCCCATTCCATCAGGGGATACCTCTTGCTGTACTTCGGGTCCGCCAGATCCCGCAGAAGGACCTTATCGCTGCGGTAGTGCTCGCCGGCGTCATAGCCGATAAACTTGACCACCTTTTTCCCACTGTTCCAAACCTCACGGCACGGAGGATAGTTGTTGCAGAACTTTTCCTGCGGTCCGATCTTGTGTTTAAGAGAACACCGCTTGAAGCCGTAGGCGATAGAGGGCAGCGTGCCGCTTTTCAGACATTCATCCTCCAAGGTCAGCCGCCTGCCGTCCTTCGTGGTCTTATAGACCCGTGTGATCTTCGGCATACCGTGTTCCTCCAGCCAGCGATCCATGATATCCAGATAGGCGTAGGTATGGGGATGCTCACCGCCCGTATCCGCAAACAGGATCAGGTCAACAGGGATACGGTGCTGGTGCAGCCCAACAAGAAGGGCGGTGCTGTTCGCACCGCCGCCATAGGAAACAATATTGATATGCTCACCTCATCTCAAAGCCTTTTCGTATCGGTATTTCATTTGTGCCGGATACAGCGGTTCGGGCGGGCGGCGCCTGCCGGTCCACTCCCGTCCGCCCGCCAGCCCCGCGCATTGCCAGCCGGAGGCACGGAGGCTGACGCCGCTCTCCGTGTCCAGAATGTAGGTGACGATCCTATGGTAGCCCAGGACCTTCGCCGCCCGCGCCGCCGCGCCATAGAGGAAGCTGCAAGCGTTTTTCGTTCCGTCCGTGCAGAGGCGGTTGACCTCCAGGGTCAGCCCATCGTCCAGGTATCGGCTCACCGGCCGCCCCACGATGGCGACGCCCGCCAGCCGGTCATTCGCCATGCAGCCCACGGAAAACTTATGCCCTCGCACCGGCTTATGGTGGCGGTGGTGCTCTGCGACAAACCTGTTTGCGTCGGCAAGAGACATCGGTTTTACAGTCAGCATCGCTCCACTCCATCAGTTGTACGGCGGTCTGCCGTAGGCATAAAGGTGGGACTGCCAGTAATTTGTGTTGAGACTGGTGTACTGGATGGGGTCGCCGCAGTGCAGGAGCATCCCGTCCCCCACATAAAAGCCCACATGGCTGACCCCCGGCGTGTCGTAGGTGCCCACGAAGAACACCAGATCCCCCGGCTGCGGCTCGGATACCGGCGTGGAAATGTTGTAGAGGCCCTGCGCCCCCAGCCGCCCGGTATTGCACAGGCCGCTGCTGGTCAGGACATAGCTGACAAAGCCGCTGCAATCAAAGGAGGTCTGGGGACTGCTGCCGCCCCACACATAAGGAAAGCCCAGATACTTCTCCGCCTCTGTAATCAGCGTGGCAAAGCGCTCGTCGGACAGGTACTCCGCCGGGATCTCGTACTTGGCGGGCGGGTTGGTCACATACTTGGGAACATAGCCGGAGGACGGGAACAGGTCGGGGCGGTTGCCCAGGGTGGACATATACACGGCGTACATGGAAAGCGTCTCCTGATCCATCATGTAGACCGGCAGATGAGAGAGGTCGAAGTTTTCCAGCCTCACGGTGCAGATATAATAATCGTAATAGACCCGGTAGCTCTCCGTATGGGTGTTGCCCTCCTCGTCCGTCCAGGTATCCGTCTCAATGTAGTACCGCCGTTCCACCTCCACCGTCTCGGTGAGAATGTATTGCCGGTCAAACAGCATTTGAAGGTCGCCCTGCACCTGATCTATGGTAAACTGCCCCTCATGGAGCGCCGACAGGATGGACAGCAGCACATAGGGATCGTGCTCGATCTCGTCCAGATCGTAGTGATACTCGTCATAGTCGTGGGTCTGCTCATAGGTGTCCAGATACCGCCGCAGCTCGTCCTCTTTGGCACAGTAGGCAGCCTCCGCCGCCAGCAGGTCAGCATCCTCGGAGAGATAGGAGGAGGCCACAATGTTGGACACGCCTCCTCCGAACATGGAGGAGCAGGATTGCAGCAGGCCCAACAGCAGCACCAGAACAAGGCCGATCCCGCCGATGATAAGGAACACCTTCTTGTGCCGGGCTATGAACTCGCCGGCCTTCTTCGCTGCCTCAGCGCCCTTCTTTGCGCTCTTGGCTGCCGTCTGCGCCG
>NZ_GG657553.1:515434-522316 GCF_000157995.1 Holdemania filiformis DSM 12042 | reverse complement strand
CGTACTGCCGCTGCATCCGCTTCTTCTGCCAGATGCGGGAGATGGGGTTGCCGGACGCAAGCTGGGGGTTATCATGGAGCGCCTTTTGGTAAAGCGCCTCCGCGTTGGCTCTGACCGCCGCCTGCTCCGCCTTTGCCGCGTCCCGCCAGGGCTTCACCTGCCGCTCCGCCCGCCAGTTTTGCAGCTTGCGGTTCCCATAGCCCACGGCTTTTTCCATGCCGCGCTCGGTGAGATGGCCCGCGGCCACGCCGGAGTTCTCCTGCTCCACCTCCCGCACCTTGGCGTGGGCGGCGTGGGCGACCTCCTGCAAAGGCCGCGTCAGCGGGCTCGGCCCCGGCTGCCGGATCGAAGCCGGCTTATCCGTCTCATGAAATACCAGTCTTGTACGCCCGGCGCCGGAAGCCTCGTCAAAGACACGCTCCGTGCCCAGGACGCGCTTTTTGGGGATGGCGGCCCTTGCCGCGTCCAGCTTGTCCGCTGCTTTGTCGGACTTGCGGATCGCCTTTTGCAGCTCCGGCGCGGCGCGTTCCTCGTCTGAAAACTGCAAACGGGAGGACGGACGGTCATTTGCCGCCGTACCCTTCCGGTAGGCTTTGCGGCGGTTCCGCCGCTTTTTCTTCTGAGACTTCCGGACGCGCCGGTCGTCCAGATGGTGGAGGGCAGTCCTCGCCAGCACCGTGGAATCGCCGGAGGGAGAATAGTCCTGCTCCGGCGCACGGTCTGAAACATGGCTCGCCTCGCCTGTGACCATGTTGACGGAAATGGCTCCGTCGCGGGTCATCTTCTGCGCCTCCTTCTCGGAGGCCTTCCATTCCTTCATGCGTCACCACCTGCCTTTCCATAGGGACAAATGCTCACGCACTCGCCCGTCTCGATCATGGAGATATACTTGAAAATGGGATATGCCTGGGGCGGGCAGACCGCGTTGCCCAGGGTTTTCAGCCGTAGGGCGCGGTCCGCGGTGTTTTCGGTGATACGGGGGACTCCCTCCGGCTCGGCAGCCCAGAGGATACGTCCGTCCATTTCCGGGGGAAGCCCATGAGCCATTCCACCCAGTCCGGGTTCAGCGCCGCCGTCTCGGATACCGGTTGTTCCTGCCGGATCACCTGCGCCGACAGATTGGCAGACGGAGCGCTGTTGCGAAACGCCGCCGGTTTCAGCGTGGAGCGGTAGCCCTCCGACGCTGCCGGGGTCAGATAGAATACCGCCGCCGACAGGCTCAGGCTCCAGATCGCACCGCTCTTGTTCACCTTGCGGAAGATCCCGTTGTCGGAGAGGTACACATCCAGGTTGGCCGCGTCCCGGCAGGTGTTCTTGTCGGAGGCAAGGGGCGTGGGAAACATCAGCCGCGACGATAAAAGTTCGCTGGCGCTCATGCCATGCGCCGACGCCGCAAGCCGGAAATACGAATGGGAGAACAGCGTATCCCGCTTTTGCCAGGTCAAAGATCGTTTTGTCGAGGCCCAGATTGATGAAGCCAGCAACATTTTCCCCAAGCACCCAACGGGGCCGCAGCTCGGTAATAACGCGGCACATTTCCGGCCACAGGTAGCGTTCATCCGCAAAGCCCCTTCGCTGCCCTGCGGTGGAGAAGGGCTGGCAGGGAAAGCCGCCAGAGATAACGGTAACGGTTTCAAGTCCTGTTTTTTCAAAAAACGCCTCCTTCGTAAAAGTAGTGATATCCCGGAATCTCGGCACCTCCGGCCAGTGCTTTTCCAGGACGGAATAGGGATAGTCCGCCCACTCGCATTGGCAGACGGTGCGGAAGCCCGCCGCCTCCGCCGCCAGATCCAGCCCGCCGATGCCGGAAAACAGGCTCACATGGGTCAGCTCAGTCATAGTCGTCCTCGCAGGAATGATCTCCGCAGAGGGCACAGCAGCGGCCGCAGCCGATGCCGTCCTCCGCCGCTTCCTCCGGGTCATAGGGCGTCAGATGCGCGCGCCGCAGCGTTGTCTCCAGAATGTCATAGCAGGTGACGACCTGATTCTCCGCAAAGCCCCACCTGCGGTACATTCTTCGGATGCTCGGATTCTCGCCGGAGAGATTCTTTTGCAGCCGCGCAAGCCGTTTTTCTGTTTTCACTTCTACAACACGGTTGCGGAGAAAGCTGTACTGCGCCAGCAGGTCAAAGAGATCGCCCACCAGCATACGAAAGGCGCTGCCGGAGATGATGTAGGCGGGATCATCGGCGGTGGCGGCGCGCTGCTTTTCCCTGATTTTTGCGTCATGCTCTTTCAGCACAGCGGTCAAGGGCGTGAGCTCCGCCGCCTTCAGCTCCGCAAGGTCCTTCCTGTCCCCAAACACCAGATAGCGGCCGGGGATACGCCAGGCGGCGAACTTTTCCTCCGCGATCTCGCCGTAGCGCTTTGCCGTCTCGGCCAGATTATCCAGATCCTTCTCGTCCTTCGCCTTTCCCGCCAGGAAGGCGAGCTGGTGGAGCAGGCCGTACAGATGTACCTCATCATTGATGTGGTTTTCATATACCTTGCTGTCGATCACGTATTTCATATCTTGTCCCATCCTTTCCTTATCCGGTTTCCCCATCATGGGAAACCTCGCTGGGCTTGGTCGTGAGAAGCCGGTACAGCTCCGTATCCTTCGGGAACTCGTCCTTGAAGGGCAGGATCACATTTTGGAAAAACAGAAGGCCGCTGCCGGGGTCCGCGTTGGTCACATAGGCAAGCTGTTCGGCGGAGATGTTCAGCCGCTCCGTCATCAGCTTGCGGTCGCCGGCAGACAGGTTCAGCAGGTAGATGAAATCGCTGTTTTCCAGAATGTTCTCGATCTCTGGGCTGTGCAGCAGGTCCTCGGGTTCTGCGTCGCCCCGGTGGGGACGCCGCCCCATTTGCGGAAGCGCTTCCAGATCTCGGCGCTGTACGCCGCCGTCTGTTCCTCCTTCAAAAGCAAATGGAACTCGTCCACGAAGTACCAGGTGGCCCGCCCAATGGAGCGGTTCACCGTGACGGTGTTCCACACCGCGTCCTGGACAATGAGCATCCCCGGCTTCTTCAGGTTCTTGCCAAGCCCCTTGATATCGAAGCAGACAAGGCGGTTGCGGATATCCACGGTGGTGCGGTGGTTGAAGAAGTTGAGAGAGCCGTTTACATACAGGTCCAGCGCCTGCGCCACACGATCCGCCTCCGGGATATGCTGGGCGGTGAGGGCTGCCATGAGGTCGGAGAGGATCGGCATATTCTCCGGCCGGGGGTCCGCGAAGTACGGCTGATAGATCTTCTGCACGGCCCGGTCAATGACGGTTTTCTCGATGGCCTCCAGACCTGTCTTGCTGCCCATGATAAGCTCACAGAAGGACAGCACGAAATCACTTTTCAGCGCCAGTGGGTTTTCTTCCTCGCTGTAATTGAGGTTGATATCCAGGGGATTGACATAGTCGCGGCTATTGGGCGAGAGCCGGATCACCTGGCCGCCCAACCGGTTCACCAGCGGGGAATATTCATCCTCCGGGTCGCAGATGATGACATTATCCTTCGTGGTCAGCATGACATAGGTGATCTCCCTCTTGCAGCTCATGGACTTGCCGCTGCCCGGCGTGCCGAACACCAGACCGTTTGGGCATCGGGACTGCTTGCGGTCCAGCAGGATCATGTTGCCGGACAGGGCGTTGAGCCCGTAATACATGGCGTCCCCGCCCATGAAAAGCTCCTGGGTCACAAAGGGGATGAATACCGCCAGCGCCGATGTGGTGAGGCTCCGTTCGATTTGGATACGGTTAAGGCCCAGCGGCAGCGAGGACATCAGACCGTCCTCCTGCTGGAAGTCCAGCCGGGTCAGGATGCAGTTATGGGTCTGGGCGACGCTGGCCGACTGGGAAACGGCGATCTCCAGCTTTTGCTTCGTGGGCGCCAGATGCAGCATGAGGAAGGTCATATTGAACATTCGCTCGTTGCGGCTCTGTAAATCCTGCAAGAGGTTTTTCGCCGCGCCGCCGTAGGTGGAGAGGTCGGAGGGGAGGATATCCAGATCGTAGCCGCTGCGGGCGGCCTTCTTCTGCTCCTGGATCTTCATGGCGTCCAGATCGGTGATCTTGCGCTTGACCATCTTGATGGCCTCGTTCTGGTTGATGCCGCGGACGTGCATGGTGACGAGAAGGTTTCCTTCCATACCCATGAAATCCGTGAGGATACGGTCCTGGATCTCCGGAGCCAATATTTGCAGGAAGGATACCGCGCCGTACATTTCACCCATGCGGAAGCGGCGTGTCTCCCCAAACTCGAAGGAAGAAGGCGCGATAAAATCCTTCACGGACAGGCCGGAGGGCGCCAGCCAATCCCATTCAAAGGCGAAGGGCTCCCCTCTGGGATGGAGGAGGCCGTGCAGCAGCGCCAGCCGCTCCTTGCCGTCCAGCACCTTTGCCGCCGCGCCCATGACCTTGAAGCGGTTCAGAGTGTCCGCCTCGATGCGGGAAAACCTTGCCCGTGCCGCCTGGATGCTCTCCGCCTCGATGGTCAGCGTGACATACTTGCTTTTTACATAGCCGTTGCTGCCGCGCTCATACTGTGTTTGCAGGATGCCGGAGGCCTCGGCGCGGATCCCGTCCAGCTCGTCCCCCTGGGCCGCCATGCGGAACAGGTCCCCGCCGCCGGCCTTGTGGCTGCTGCTCAGGGTCATTTGCACGCCGATGGAGGGATCATAGCCGTTATAGAAATCGCAGAGGCGTTCAAAGATATCCCGCTGATCGTCCGGCCCTGCCAGACGGTAGCTGACGTCGGCGTAGGCGATGGTTTTGGAAAAATGCCGGTCGTCCAGACGGCACAGGCCGTCCGGGTGTATATTGCGGAAGGGGAGGCTTGCCTGTACGGTGTGATTCTTGCCGTCCCCCTTGGCCTGCCGGATGACGGCCTCGATCTGCTTTCGCTCCTGCCGGGTGAGCCTGCGCCGGCCCTTGCCTCTTTTCCCAGCGCCAGAGGCGATCCGCCCCACCGTCCGCTCCAGCTCCGCCTGCTTTTCCAAAGCGGAATAGGCGTTGTTGGTCTGATAGACACGCTTTTTCGGACGGATGAATTTGCACTGGATCAGATTGCCCAGCAGCGCCTCCGGGGTCTGCCCGTTCTTCTCATACAGAGCGAACAGGAAGAAGGGCAGCATCACAAGGATCATGCACAGCGCCGCCGGCGTCGTGCCCATGCTGCCCTTGCTCAAAAAGAAAAGCGGCACTCCTACCAGCGCCGCCGATCCGAAACACACAAGCTGCCGCTTCGTCAGGCCGAACAGCATCTTGCTCTTGATTTTTGTCAGGTCCTTCGGGACCGTTACGTATGCCAATGGTTCACATCCTTTCCGCAAGCTGGATATCGCTTGCAACTTCATTTCCCCACACATCCCAGTCGGGCGGTGAGGCTCTTGCGAACAGCTCAATACGGGGTACATCCCCCATGAGGGCTTCGATCCGCCGCCGCGCCTCCTCCGGCTTCTGGCTGTGCCGCTCCACGTGGGAGAGGATGACCTGCTTCACATCCCGCGCCGCCCGCTTCGGGCGTCCGCGGGTCGCCAGCAGGCAGATCTCCGCGTTGGCCCGCGTCCAGTAGCCCATGCCGGTGAACAGGCCGTCCGACTTCCGGCACTGCTTGATCCAGACGAAGGCCACGGTCTTGAAGGTAAAGCCCCAGGCGTCCATGACGCCCCAGGCCTCCCGCAGCATGGGGAAGGTGATCCAGAGGAACAGGGCGCAGTCCTTGTCCGCCAGCTCCCCCACCGGCAGGGCCTTGATGGCCTCTATGTCCATGGTGGGGTAATGGCTCTCGGCGCTGCGCCCCGCGCCCTTCTTGCTCCAAACCTTATAGGCCCAGGGCGGATCTGCGTAGATGACCTTGTATTTTTTCATGGCCGCCTCCCGTCAATGCGCCCCGAACAGGCTCTTTGCAAGGCTGCCGGTGCGAAACAGGGTGTAGCACAGCAGCACCGTATAGCCCAGACACTCCCAGATGGCCACGGTGATATCATCCCCCACGGCGATATTCTGCACCAGCACCGCGTAGATGCCCACGCAGACCATGATAAGAAACGCCTGAAAGCCCAGGGCCAGCAGGGACTTCAAATAGTTCTGCCCCGTCTGGCCCCACTCCCGGTTGGCCATGGTGGCAAAGGGGATCGGCCCCACGGATACGGTCAGATACACCTCGATCATTCTTCCGTAGATCACAAGGAAGATGGCGATGGTGAGGATATGGGAGCAGAGGCCCACAAAAATGCTCTGAAACCACAGGCCCAGCAAAGAACCGATGCTCCAGTCCGCCAGAGCCGTTTCCAAATTGCCCACCACGCCGGAAATATCGATCCCCGCGTCAGAGATGATAACGCCGGCGCTCTGATTGACCACGCTCTGCGCCACGTCGAATACCGCCATGACGATGTTCCAGGTGTTGGTGACGATGAGCACCGCGCAGAAGGTCTTGAAGATCCACTTCCAGAAAAGCCAGGTGTCAAAATCATGGAGATTATTCTTTTCCACGATAAGCTGGATCAGCTCATAGCACATGACGAAGGTGAGGATGATGCCGGCGATGGGGACGATGACCGTTTCAGAGAGGCCGCGGATCATGTTGAAGATGCCGCCATTCCAGCCGGCCGGCGTCATGCCCACCTCGCCGGCGATCTCGCCCACCTTCGTATTCACGGTGTCAAAGGTCCCGGAGAGGTTGGAGATGATGCCGTCGATCAGCAGCTCCTTGAACCACTCCTGGATCATTTCAATTATCACGGGTGGTCACACCTCCTTTCGGGGGCTCCCGCCGTGAAACGGGAGCCTCCGGGTGGGATGGTCCTGCCGCCGCTCAGCCAAGCAGGCCGGACAGCAGGGGGATCAGGGTCACGCCGATCAGGGCGACGCCGCCGCCCGCGACAAGCTGCTTGACGCCCTGCGA
>NZ_GG657553.1:513577-515191 GCF_000157995.1 Holdemania filiformis DSM 12042 | reverse complement strand
AGTAGAAGTGTAAAAAATTTTGCCGTTCCTATCCGGCGTTTGCGCATTGCGCCGGATAGGTCGGGCGGTCATTCGGGCAGGTCTACCTTGCCAACGAAAGAGTAATAAATATCAATGTCCTGTCTGCGTGTGCCGTTCTCGTCATAGCTGCACTCATGCACAACGATTTTCTCCACAAACTCACGCAAAAGGGTAGGGGTAAGTTCTTCAAAGCTGGTGTACTTGCGGACAACATTCATAAACTTTTCTGCGTTTACCGTGGCTTCCTGCGCTTTGGAAAGCTCTGCCCGGATAGCGGCGGCTCTCTCTTTCAGTTCTTTCTGCTCGGCTTCATAGTCTGCCGACAGCTCCGTGAAACGCTCGTCTGAAATGCGCCCGGTCACGCTGTCCTCATACAGCCGCTTGAAGATAGCGGATAACTCGCTGATACGCTTCTCGGCGGCTTCCAGCTCCTTTTTCCTTGCGGCGTTCCTGCGCTTGCCCCCGTCCTCGTTCTGCTCGATCAGCAGCTTCATAAACCGGGCTTCGTGCTTCGCTGCATAGCTGGTGACTTTCCGCAGATTGTCGGTCACTCCGGCGGTCAACAGGTCGGTGCGGATAAAGTGCGCCGTACAGTCACGGGTACGCTTCTTGTAGCTCCCGCAGATATAACAATCCTGCTTGCGGGTGGCGTTCTGGTAACGCTGCTGGTAAAGGACGCTGCCGCAGTCGGCACAAAAGAGTATGCCGGAGAATAAGCCCACTTCATCATAGCGGTTCGGGCGTTTGCGCTGCTTGCGTAACTCCTGCACACGCTCCCACATCTGGGTGTCAATGATAGGCTCATGGTGGTTCTCGAAAATCGCCTGTTTCTCAATGGGGTTCTCTACGCTGTGCTTGGTCTTGTAGGACGGCTTCTCCGTCTTGAAGTTTACCAGACAGCCCGTGTACTCCCTGTTTTCAAGGATATGTACCACGGTATTGGTCGCCCACTTGCACTCATAGCCGGGGTGGTAGCGGCGGGTGCTTCCCGTCCGACGGTATTCCAGCGTTCCCGGCGTGGGGATCTCCTGCTCTGTGAGCATACGGGCTATCTTGGTCGGCCCGTTCCCGGCAAGGCACAAGCTGTAAATCTGCCGCACAACAGGGGCGGCTTCCCCGTCAATGATAAAATTTTCGTCCTCGTCCATAAAGTAGCCGTATACGGGTTTGCTCGTGACGGGCTTCCCGCTCATACCCTTAGACCGTTTTACTGCTTTGATTTTCTTGCTCGTATCTCTCACCAGCCATTCGTTAAAAATGTTCCGCAGAGGGGCAAAATCATTGTCGCCCTGTGCGCTGTCCACTCCGTCATTGATAGCGATAAAGCGGACGCCTTTCTGTGGGAAAATCATTTCCGTATACATTCCCACTTGCAGATAGTTTCGCCCTAACCGTGACATATCCTTGACGATAACGGTGCCGACTTTTCCGGCTTCAATGTCCGCAAGCATGGCTTGAAAACCGGGTCTTTGGAAGTTCGCCCCAGAATAACCGTCATCTGTGTACCATTGCAGATTGGAAAAGCCGTTCTGCTTCGCATAGGTTTCAAGAATACGCTTCTGGTTTGAAATAGAATTGCTCTCACCTTGCAGC
>NZ_GG657553.1:510986-512522 GCF_000157995.1 Holdemania filiformis DSM 12042 | reverse complement strand
CTCTGTTTTCAGCCCGTCAAGCTCCGTATCGGAAAGAATGACATTGTGGTATCTGCCATAGGCGGCGGGGGCGGGGTGTCCCGTTTCTAACTCTCTCTCTTTTTCTATTTCTATATCTATCTCTTTCTCTATCTCTATCTCTGGTGGACAAATGTCCGCTCGATATGGTGGACATTTGTCCGCCCCTGTCTGCGGCAGGGCTTTTTGTTCCTGCAAAGCCAGCCGCGCCCTGCGCTTGCGCTCCCCCTCGGTAGAGGACTGGCCGATTAAAAGCTCAATGTTGCTCATGTAGAGTGCGCCGCTTGGCAAAGGCTCCACAAGCCCCAGCTTCATAAAGATTTTCAAAGCTCTCTCTACGGTACCTACCTGCTGGCGGGTAATGGTCGCAATCATCTGGGCGGTGTAGGGGATATTCTCGTCAAGCTGCAATTTCCCGCCGTTTTTCAGCGATTTCAAGTACAGCTTCAAGAGAATGTTGGAATAGATAACGCCGTCCTGCATACTTTCCAGCAGAACGATTGCATCATCGTCAAAATAGCTCTCTTTCAGCTTGAGGTAGTAATATTTGCGGTTATCTGCCATAGGCTGCGTCCTCCTTTTTCCAGCGTTTGGAATAATAGCGAGGGCATAGTATGATAACCGCCCGGAAGCTCTGTTTGCAGTCACGGGTGCAGCCCCGGCATAGGTCGTTGTAAGTGATACGGTTGCGGTGGTTGAGGAAGAAAGACCATTCCAGCCGCCGCTTCTTGCTCATTCTCGGCAATGGTAAGCTCCTTTCTGCCGTTCCTATCGGTGTAGCGGGATAGGGGGCATTTTCTGTATGTTCTCGGTATCATTTTCGGGCTTTTTCTGCCCTGTAAGCCCCGTTTGGAAGTCGGGGAGTATTGCGGTAAGGGTTCATATCATACCTGTATTTTTGTAGGGTTTCGGTATCATTTCGGGGCGGTCTTTAACGCTCCTGTTCACGCTTTTTCTGCTGGCTCGGTGCGCCCCTTAAAATCTGGTCGATATTGCGTCTGACTGTCTGAAGCTCCTGCGCCCGCTGGCGTTTCTCCCGGTAGTCGTTATATCCGGCGTTCTTCTGGACGGTAAGCTGCTCAATCTCCCTTTGCAGGGCTTTGCTGGCTGGCAGCTTGGTTATTCCATGCTCCCGGAAATAACGGGCGGCTGTGTCCGCTATGATAAAATCGCTTTCGTGCTGTTCCCGGTAGGCTCTCCGGGCTTTCTCCGATTTCTGCGCTTTCAGACCGTCACGGGCGGGCTTCGTGCCGATATAGCCCAAAAGGTTGCGCTGCAATTCCTTTTTCTCCCGGATAGCGGCTTCCAGCCCTTTCAGTCCGGCAAGGCTCTCCTGCGTGGCGGTGTTGGCTGCGGAAATGGCAGCGTCCAGCTCGTCCGGGGAAGAAAAGCCATACTGCTGGTAGAGCATGAGGGTAGCCGACATCTGTTTGAGGTTGTGCATGGTCGCCCACTTCTCATAGCCCCGTCCTTTCCCCTCGGCTCGCTTGGCGGCTATGTCTACCATGCGCTGTACAG
>NZ_GG657553.1:475255-510694 GCF_000157995.1 Holdemania filiformis DSM 12042 | reverse complement strand
GGGGCGTTTTTCGCTTCTTTTTTCGTCCGTAAGCGGTCTTTGATACTGCCGGGGTATTCCGCTATGGCTGCGGGTTTTTCGGCGGCTCTGGCGGCGTTCTGCTCCAAAACGGAGAGGACAGCAGCCCGGTCAAAATCGTCCCCCAGCTTCCGGGCGGTAATTGGCTTCGTCCTGTCCGGCGTGAGGTAACTTAGCCGCCCCCGGCTCTCCTTGACGGTCACACCATGCCGGAGAAGCAGGGCGGCAAACTCATCAAAGCCGGAAGCAGCGGCAAGGGCTTCCCGGATAGTCCGGCGCAGCTTCGCCTTATCCGTTTCAAACTTGGTCTGCCGGGGCGCGATACCGTCCGCAGCAATAGGGGCGTTGGCTCTGTCAAGGGCAGCCTGTCCTTTCTTCTGCGCCCAATACTCACGCTCGGTAATGCGTTCTTTGCTGCCGTTCAAAAGGTCTATCTGGTAAAGCCCCTCGCTGTGGCACATCTCCATGACTTCGGCTTTCAGATAGTTCATAGCTGCGTCCGTACAGCGGTGCTTGCAGCCTGCTTTCCTGTCCGCTGGCCTGTCCATGTGGGGCAGCATGGGAACCTCCGCAATCCGCAGACTGTTAATGACGATATGCACATGGATATTTTCGGTGTGGCTGTGTCCGTCCGGGTGGGTGCAGACAAGGGCCTGGTGTCCGGGGAAATGCTCGGCGCAGAACTTCTCGCCCAGCTCCTGCGCCCGATCAACGGTCAAGCCGTTGTCCGGGCCGTCCCGTGGGTCAAAGCTGATGATGTAGTGGTGGCTCTTTACGTCCTCCCGTTTCTGGTTCTTGCCGTAGCGGAGATTGGAGCGCATACAGGCAACGGCAAAATCCTCCCCGCCACAATTCAGAGAGGATATGCGGTAGTCTACCCTCGGTATGAGCCGCCCGTCTGCGTCAAGGGTGGGCTTCATGGTAAACTCGTCATGCTCGAATGTGAGGTATTTTTCAGCGTCCCCGTAGTTGGCATTTTTAGAGCTGATATGTTTGAGTATCGCCAACGGCTTCACCTACTTTCTGCAAGACTTCAAACTTCAAGGCGGCAAGGTCGGCGGCGGCTCCCCGCACTTCCTTTTCCAGCCCCCGGTAGGGGCTTCCGTATTCGTTCAGGCTCCGGGCAATCTGGTTTAAGTTGCCGCCGATTTTCCCGTACTCTGCCGTGAGCTTGGAGAGGGCGGCAAGCAGCCCGTCATTGACCGGGGAAACGGTGACAATGGGGCGTATGGTCGCTTTCCGTATGGCTTGCCGGATAAACTCGGACTGGCTGATTTCATAAGCCGCCAGCCGCCCGGTGAAGTCGGCGTATTCTTCATCGGTCATGCGGGTCTTTACCACATGACGGCGGTGGGGCGTATTGTATTTCTTTCGCATGGTCTGTGACCTCCTTTCTCGCCCGACAGGGCGCATAGCAGGGTTTGGGGAAGGCACTCCCCAACAAGATTCCCGCAGGGGCAAAAATAAGCGGAGAGCGAATTTTGGCACCTCGGTAGAATCTTGCTCTGAAAAACTCCGGCGTTCCCCGGCTCCCGTCCTTTCCGCTAACAAAACGTTTCAAAAGGGCTTTGCTACCCGCTATTCCGGCTTATCTTGAAAATTTTCCTTTCACTACCTACAACACCACGCAAAGCAAAATGGACGGAGATTTTTAGAATTTCCCCTCTATTCCCTACAACACCACGCAAGCCGGAATAGGCGGACAATGGCAGTATTTTTTTCTTTGATACCCTCTACGGATAAGTAAGGGATTTTGCCAACTGCGGCGGCTATTTTCCCTTTTGTTTTTTCATACTGGGGATTTTCAAAAATGCCAAACAGGAACGAAAAAAAGCAGCAAATCTGTTGAATAGATTTACTGCTTTCTGGTTGCCGGCGAAGCGGCGGTTATTCAGTTGTAGGCGGTAGGGCTATCTCCCAAAGCGGAACTTGAAAATAGCTGTGAGAAGCGTCTGGGTGATGTAGTCCTCTGTATCTTGGTCTACCCGTCCATTCACACGGGCGGCACATTGTATGCGGCGGCGGTAATACTGCAATACAGTTCCCACCGCTTCCGGCTCCCCGCTGGCGGCTTGGACGATTGTTTCATAGGGGAGAAGCCTATTATTTCTCATATGCCATTCCCTCCATTTCCGCTTGGAGCTGCCGTAGGGCTTTTCGGATATGGTAGCCCGCTGTGCTGCGGCTGCGCCCGTACTGTCTGCCAATTTCGTGCTGTGGAATACGCTTGAAAAAGGACAGGTAAATCATTTCCCGCTCCCGTTCGTCCAGCCGTGACAGGGCTTCCGCAAGTAAACCGCTGCTGAAAATGACCGTATCGCCGCAAAGGGTAAGTATGTATTCCTCGTCCGGCTCCGGGGCTTGGAAATATTCATCTGTCGTGCCTAAAGGGTAGTGCTTTTCGTCTGTGAGGTATTCAAGGGATATTTCTCTTTTGTGCTTCCTGCTCCGTGTCCTCGCTGCGTTGATCGTTGCATTTCGGATAACGACTTTGCAAAAGGCATGGAAAGTGTACTCGATATGTTCCCGATATTCTTCTGTACAGGTCATGGAAAATCCCCCTTTCCTCCCAAAAGGGCTGTGGCTGGTTAGTAGTTGCTTTTTATGATAGTAAGGGGCGGCAGCACTTTAGGCTGTCGCTCCTTGACTGCCTAACTGCAAAACCGGGCGGGGCTGTCAACGGCGGGCGAAGCCCGTTCATCTTGACCGTTGACTGGCTCGGCCGGGTTTGCTATTTATCCGGCAAACTTGAATTTATTTTAAGCTATCACGTTTTACCTTTTTAAGCCTTACTATCATTACCATAGGAATTTCTTTATTGTTTTTGAAACATTCTTCATAAAATCCATCAATGACAAATCCAGCTCTGAAACAAAGGTTAAAAATATCTTGTATGGAACGATGATAATAAATCTGCTCCTCCGGCTGCCCTTCGATCGCTATATCATAGTAACTGTGCGGTGTCATATATTTTTCAGTCAATGTGATAAAACAAGGGTGCTGCGTTGCAAAGACAAAAATCCCGTTTTCCTCCAATAGTTCATAAACAGCCATAAAAAGCGGTTCAATATCCGTAATATCCATAATTGCCATATTAGAAACTGCTTTCGTAAAGGCTCGATTTCTTTTTAATCCTAATAAGCTTTCTCTATTGGTCGCATCCGCTACGCAAAACTCAATTTGTTTTGCATATTGTGATCGCCGTCTTTTAGCCAATTCTATCATTTTTTTGCTGTAATCAAAAGCGACGACCGAAGCGCCTCTCTGTGCAAGATACGAAGAATAATTTCCATTGCCGCACGCAATATCCAAAATGTAATCCGAAGGATCAGGAGAGAGAAGTTCCGTTACTTTGGGACGTACTACCTCTCTGTGAAATTCATTGGATTCGTCACCCATTGCATCATCCCAAAATTGTGCGTTTTTCTCCCAGATCTTTTTGCTTTCCTCTGTTCCCATGTTCTCTCCCACTCCCAAAATTTGCCTTTTTGCTTCCATTAAATCTTCCTTACTATATTCCATTGTTACCCTCCATAACTTCTGATTGTTGCCGTCTTGACTATTATGTATCTTTTCTTTCCAAAATGGTATAGGCTTTTATTTTTATAATGCTGCAAAACTTTTCTTCTGTAAGGTATTCAAAGGATATTTCCCTTTGCCGCCGCTATTGGAAAGCCAAAAGCAGCGGCTTTTTTACGCGATATGACCGAAAAGACTAGAAAGCAGGATATGTCATCATTTGTCATTTCTTCTCAATGTAATAACTGCATGGCATATCAAGCCAAATACAAGAGAAAAACAGCCACCGCCAAATAGTGATGCTCCCCACCCTGCACCCGACATTGTCATAAAACCGCCAACAAAGAAAATACCAATGCCAAGAAATATCCCGACACCATAAAAAAGTCCAATTGCCATATCATACTTATTAAATTGTCGTTTCTCTTTTTTTTCACATGTTTCCATTTTTGTTATTACCTCCTTCGCAAAATCGTCCATGTGGACTCCAAAAAGAAAACAAATTTTTTTCAACGTATTTAAATCGGGTTCATTAACATCTCTCTCCCAATTCGATAGCGCCTGCCGGGTAACATTCAATTTCCCAGCCAGTTCTTCCTGTGTCATTCCCGATTGTGTTCGCAGATGACGTATTTGCTTTCCTGTTGTAATATCCGTCTGTTTCTGGTTCAAAATGGTTCCTCCTCTCTGATGCTGATTTTATCAATGATATTTCGCAATAGCCAGCAATGAACGTTTGCATTGCGCAAGATGTTACATTATCTTCTGAAACATATGCCGGATCTTGTCTAAACGGCTGTTCGGGCGGCGTGGCTGAAACACAGGCTCGCCGGAAGTTTCCTGATACCCTTTTAATTCTGTAATGCAGACACTTCTTCCATTTGTATAAAAATTCAAATCATTTCTATATTCACCAATACAACGGGCAGGGATTTCCCCCTTAAAAATAACTTCATCTTTTTCAAGTCTGGTTGATTCAATGATTGCGCAATACTTTGGTGCGTCATTATAAGCCCGTGAAAGATATTCCTGCGGTGCAAAAAGGGTAAAGGAAAGGTATGGTTCCAACAGTTGTGTTCCTGCTTTTTTCAATGCCTGCTCCAACACGACAGGCGCAAGAAAACGAAAATCAGCGGGGGTGCTGACCGGGCTGTAATAAACTCCATAATCAAAACAAATTTGGCAGTCTGTCACTCCCCAGCCATATAAGCCCTGCTCCATTCCATAACGCACACCCTCCATGACGGCATTTTGAAAACTTTGGTTTAAATAGCCGAGAGATACCTCGCTTTTATATTGTGTTCCGCTTCCAACAGGAAGCGGTGTTACAGTCAAACCAATAGATGCCCAAAACGGATTCGGCGGCACTTCAATATGAATCGTGTAGCTCGCTTTTTTTTGCGGTCTTTCCAGATAAATAACCGAAGGCTCTTTCATAGCCACGCCCACATGATATTTTTCTTCTAATAGCGAACAAATAACTTCTAACTGTACTTTTCCCAAAAAAGATAATATAATCTCATGTGTAACAGTATCAATGTCAAAATGCAAAAGAGGGTCTGTATCAGCAATCTCTGTGAGGGCATTTAACAGGGCTTCCCTTTGCTCCGGCTTTTGCGGCTCTACCGTTGTCCGAAGTAATGGCATGGGATTATCAATCCGTGTTTTGTGAGGCAGGAGTTTTTCATTTCCCAGAATGTCGTTCAGTTTCAAAGTATCATCAGCTAAAATAACAATTTCTCCCGGACAGGCATGGTCAACCGGGACGATTTCACCATTTGACGGAATACACATTTCTGTAATCTTTATTTTTTCCTTTTTTGACAGCAGCAGGGTATCCCGTAAATGGAGCGTCCCATGATACAGGCGTAAATAAGAAAGCCGTTTTTTCCGCTCTGTATACTCAACCTTAAAAACATATCCACATAATTCAGACTGAATATCGTCTGTTTCTGTAATGAAAGTTTCTGTAATCGCTTCAATCAGTTTTTCTGTTCCTAAATTGTCTTTTGCACTCCCATGATAAACAGGAAACAAAGAGCAGCATCTGGTTCTTTTGCACTTTTCATATTGTAATTCCTGTATATCCAAAGAATCCTCTGCAACATATCGTTCTAATAGTTCATCGCTTCCGGAAATAATCATATCCCATTTGTCCAAATCAGAAATATCGGTCATGGTTATCTTTGGCGACAGGGAAACCTCCTGCATGACAATCATATCACTGGTAAGTTTATCTTTAATGCTTTGGTAAACACGCCGCAGGTCGATCCCATTTTGGTCTATCTTATTTATAAAGATAATTGTCGGAATGTCCATTTTCTGAAGCGCATGGAATAATATACGGGTTTGTGCCTGTACGCCGTCTTTTGCCGAAATGACTAAAACAGCTCCGTCAAGGACAGATAAAGAGCGGTATGCTTCGGTTAAAAAATCCATATGACCGGGAGTGTCCACGATATTGATTTTATAATCATTCCAGCAAAAAGAAGTAACCGCTGTCTGAATGGTAATTCCGCGCTGCCGTTCCAAAATCATAGTGTCTGTTCTTGTAGTTCCTTTATCCACGTTTCCTTGTTCCGCAATCGCTCCACTGGTGTACAGCAGGCTTTCCGTCAATGTTGTTTTTCCTGCGTCTACATGGGCGAGAATTCCAATATTGATTATTTTCATGTGATTGTCCTCCTTTTACAGCCCCAAAAGGGCATAAAAATCCCCAGCAGTAAAATACTTTTACCACTGGGGATTATAATTTGCGGACATACACATATACAGCATACACCTGTTTGTGATTGCTGTTTTTCGGATATGTCAAAATTGATAAGGCAAAAGTATTCTTAAATTGGGTACAAAAAACCAAGCCCCCACAAAAGGGACTATCATAATCCTTTGTTCCCACTATTTGATTATAGTTTTATTTAAGAATACCTTGCCGCATATTTTTTACTCCTTTTTTGGAATGATGCTATTATATCACATTAGTTTTAGGAAAGAAAGTACCTAAAAGAAATTTTTCTTCCCCTTATATGTAACAATCATACCGACTTTCTGGCGTTCAGAATGGTTTCTGCTGTCTGCTGTGGTGTTTGGTTGGAATTGTCCAGCCAAAAGCCGATCCGTGGTGTTGTCTGCATAAATGTATCGTATAAGGTTTCAACCGTAAAGCCGGAATAGCCTGTTTTCTCCCTGTATCGTTCCCTTCCTTTTATTGTTTCCACATCTGGACAAAGAACGACAACCTCAACAGGGTATTTATGCGGCACAAAAAATATGTACATGTAACTAATTCAACACATTTATAATTTGAATAGGGACATTATAGCATTTACTAAATACAAATTCAATGTATACGGAAATAAAGATATAAGGAGTGGGAAGGATTCCGCCGTAGTCGGCATTGTAGGAAAATCCAAAAGTTTAGATTTTCCCACAATGCTTATCTTTTGGTCTTTGGTTCGGAATAGTGTAGTGCTGGCGGTCTATCTCTTGTTTTCGGTTGCTTGCTTCCTTACCGTACATGAGCATTGGCCGCGGGGTTGTCCTGGCCGTAGCCTTCCAGAAGGTTGATGCCGCCCCACACGCAAAGGCCGCCGCCCAGGGCGATGACCAGGGTCTGCAATACGTCGATGGCACTGTTGAAGAACTCCATAAATCATATTTCCTTTCGTTTTGTAGAATTGTTGTCGGGTTCCAGTTCTTTTGCGCTCAATTCGTACATATCGAAAGGCTCGTCCGGCTTCACGATGGCCGGTCTGCGCTTCATGTACCGTTCTACGTCAAAGACGTTCTTCTTGTCGGCGTCGGACAGGTATTTGTAGCGGGGGTGCTTTGTCAGGTCATACTTGTCGCTGAAAAACGGGCGCACGCCCCGAAGCTGCAAGATACACTTGCCGCCGTCCATGACCGCGATCTCGTCCTGGGTCATCAACTCCTTTCCCAATTTCTGATAACTGAGGCCGTGAGAGGTCTGCGCGCCCCGGTTCTCGGACTGGTTCAGGCTGTCGATGGTCTCCTTGCCCAGCAGCTCCGAAATCTCTTTCAGCGTGGACTTCTCCTTGCCTCCCAAAAACAAGGTGACGTCGCAGTTGCCGACAATGGTATCTGCCGCGTCCTTGTAAATGGTCTTTAATTGCGACTGGCTCTGCAAAATAATAGAAGCCGATATCTCACGGCTTCGGATGGTGGCGATCAGCTTGTCGAAGTTTGGTATCTGGCCGATGTTGGCAAATTCGTCCAGAAGGCACCGCACATGGACAGGCAGCCGCCCGTTATAGAGATCGTCCGCCTTGTCGCAAAGCAGATTGAAAAGCTGGCTTTGCAGCATGGCGATGACGAAATTGAAGGTGGTATCGGTATCGCTCATAATGAGGAACAGCGCCGTTTTCCGGTCGCCCATCGTGTCAAGCTCCAATTCGTCCTCCGTCATAATGTCCCGCAGCTCCTTGATATCGAAGGGAGACAGGCGGGCGCCGCAGCTCACCAAAATACTTTTGAGTGTCTTGCCGGCCGCCATTTTGAACTTGACATATTGCTTGACGGCGAAGTGCTCCGGCTGCGCCTGCGCCAGCTCGTCAAAGAGGATATCCACGGGGCTTTTATAGGTTTCGTCGTCCTCTCTGGCCTCGCAGGCGTTGATAAGCTCCAGCAGGGTGATGAAGTTTTTTTCCTCCGGCTCCGCCTCATACCAGATGTAGCCGATCAGGGCGCAGTATAAAAGGCGCTCGGCCTTGATCCAAAAATCTTCGGAGGATTTTTCGCCGTCGCCCTTCGTGTTGGCGATGATGACATTGACCAGCTTGAGAATATCCTTCTCGGAGCGCACATAGGCCAGTGGGTTATATTTCATGCTTTTGGAAAAGTTGATGGTGTTCAGGACCTTGATGCGGTATGGCTCATAGATGATCCTGCCGTGCTTATCCCGCACCGGCTTTCCGTTCTCATCCCGCTTCGGCCCGCCGTGCGCCAGGAGTTTTCCCGTCTCCCGAAGGAGCTGTCCTTTGGGATCGGTGACCACATAGGAGCTGTGCATTTGGAGCAGGGACGGCTTGACAAAGAACCTTGTCTTGCCGCTGCCGGAGCCGCCGATGACCAGGATATTCTTATTCCGCGCCGTTTTCGGATCCTTCGGGCGGCTGGTCATGGTGAGGCTTTCCGTCCGGGTCAGAGGGATGTTCCAATCGGGAACGGGATCTATGTAGGGCGCGATATCCTCCGGCCGGCCCCATCGGGCCGATCCGTACTCAACGCCACGGCGATATTTCTTCGCGTTTTTCGCTTTCAGGTACACCGCCAGCCGGACAAGCGCCGCCCCGGCAACGCCCAGCAGCAGGTCCAGAGGGTGCAGGCTGAGCCAGAGGGAGGCGAAGGCCTCGGTGAAGCCCTGGGTGATATGCAGCAGCTTTTCCGAAGCGTCCGCCCCCGGTGCCAGCCGCACCGCCTGACAGAGCTTGTCAAAGAGCCAAACGAACAGCAGATACGGAAGGTTCGCCAGCAGGGTCTTTTTCAGCTTTCCCGTCATCGTTCCAGCCCCCGATCCCTGTTTTTGACCTTCTCGCCCCGCTCCAGCTCCTGCCGCTTCGCCTGCTCCTTGGCCTTGGTCAGCCGCCTGCGGATAGAGGGCTTTTTCTCCTTCGCCAGATTCTTTGCGGAGAACTCGCGGAAGGCCGCCGTCACCGCGTCGGCGTCCCTGCCCTTAAAGAACACCAGGTACCGGGGGATCTCCCCGGTGGTATCTTTTTTCAGGGCAAAGTCAATGCCGTACTTCTTCGCCGTGGCGGAAAACGCCTTGATATTCTGGTCTGTGATCTCAATGTTGGAAACGCCGGTGTTGTGCTTCATAAGCTGACGGAGTGTCTGCTTGCCGTGCCGAAGCTGCGGATCATTCTTGTGCTTTTCCATATCCGCCAGCACCTTCTTCATGGCCTGCTGCAAGAGCTGGGCGGTCATTTTACCGGTCTCCACACAAAGCGCAAGGGTTTTCTGCGTGATTTCTTCCTGCAAGGCGTTCACCTCCGATCTCCGCTGCCGTACAGGTCATGGCTGACAAGGGATGTGTAGTAGCTGTCCATCGTGACCGGTGCGTTATACAGCGCCGCCAGCAGGTACTTCTTGATATTGCGGACATAGGTGGTGTTCTCCCGCATCCGTTCCAGCACATACTCGATGTGGGAGCTGCCGATCTTCAAGAACCGGGACCTCACCACCTCGGCGGGGTAGTCGTCCCCGGCGATACGGATCATCTCCCGGTTGGAGCAGACGGTATCCACCATGAGCTCCACCAGCTCGTCCAGACGTTCCCTGTCCAGCTTTTCATCCTGGGTGAGGATATCGTAGTCGATATTCTCCAAAATGATCTCCCGGTAGCTCTCGCGCTCTCGCATCCTGTCCTGTCCGATCCGGCTTTTTCCTCTGGGGGTAGGGGGACTTGATGGGATAGGACTTGATCCTTGCGTAATTGATAATTCTTTATTTTGTTCTTTAGTATTTAATTGGGCGGGGTTCTCCTGAATAGGGGCATCCAACATTGGCTTCACCTGTATTGGATTTTCCCGTATAGGTTTTTCCCGGATAGGCGCGGGCGTCTGTGCCGGTTCCTTCGGCCGCTCCAAAATGGTGTACTCGATGGAGCCAAGCTGCCCGTTCTCGTTGCGGACGCGCGCCCGGACGAGATAGCCGTGTGTCTCCAGCTCCCGGATCCCGCCGCTGATGCTGTCGATGCCGTCCTTGCAGATGCGGGCAAGCCCCTTCATGGTGTAGTCCCAGTCCTCCGGCAGCGACAGCATGAGGGACAGCAGCCCCTTCGCTTTCAGGGACAGCGACCTGTCCCGCAGGTGGTAGTTGGACATGACCGTGTAATCTCTGGTCTTTTCGATGCGGAAAACTGCCATATCCGGCGCCTCCTTTCTCTGGTTTTGAAAAGTGTTGATTTTGGCGCAAAAAAGCCCCTGTCCTGCCTCTCGGACGCTTCCCATGGGAAAACACCCACGCCGCCCTTTAAGCGGCGCTCTGAGAGAAAAAAACAGAGGTTTTCGCACCCTAATTGATACATTTTTCGGGTGGGTATAGGTACGGATATGAAAAAACGCCATAGGGCGGCTGCCTATGGCGTGGGGACAGGAAAAGGGCGCTGATTTTCACATCAGCGCCCTTCGTGCCTGTCAGTATGAGATTTTTTGACTTCGTGCCGTGTTCCCTGCCTTTGAAAACATTGATTTTACTGACTTTTTCATGTTTTCTTATTAGGAGGCGGGGAACGCGAAAGCTTCTTTTCTTTGCCGCCTTTTCAGCATCGTTGTTTTGAAAATTGAAATTTCCTGAATTCAAAAAGAGCTTTGTTTCTTCTTTCTACTTATCACTTTTTAGGGATAAGCAGACCTGTCTGACAAAAAGAAATATCGATGAAATTTAATGTAAAATGAAGTGCATCACAAAAAAGCAAATCAGATATTACGGACTGATCCCAATCTCTTTTATTTTGAACTTAATTTTCCCACAAGCAAAATGGCTTTTAAGACAAAAATAAGCGAAAGAAAAACAGGAGTTTTACCCTGCTGACAAGGGATATCCCTCTCAATCAGTCTGTTTCTCCTGTTTTTTCATTATACTTTTTCCGTGAACTCATACTCATAAGCCAAAGTTTGCTTCAAGCTCAAAAACCTTTCCAAACTTTCATAAAAAAAGATGGCTTTAAGAGAACTAAGTCTTTCTGAATCTTACTTCCAGTCCAACGTTTCAACTTTCTGATTATTATTCAGTGTGAATTTCTGTCAAAGACACCTTTTTTTCTTCAATATCCATCAGCGTCAGCCGCGGATTTTTTGTTTTCAGAAACTGCGCAGCCTGGATTGCGTTCTTCCGGTCGCTGACATTCACGCCCAAATTTCGATCCTTCAATCCCAGAATCAACATGCCGTGCGGACACTGCCGCTGGCATACGGACTTTCCGTAACCGATGCGACGCTGCAGGACATAATCTGTGAAATCGGAATAACATATCCCTGACGGCGGAACCAGAAATAGACGGTATCTTCTCCCAGCCATAGCGTGTTCAGCTGCCGCACAGGTCCCAGCGACTCCGGCAAGGTCTGCGTCATCCGCTGGATTCCCTTCCATTCCAGAAGAAGCAAAAGCAGAATGGCCAGCGTCGCCAGCCAGAAAATGACAGCGATCCCGATCAGCAGCGATCCCTTCCATTTCAGTACCGCGCCGGTTATGACCAACGATATCAGTACAGAAGTGATCAGATAAAACCGGAATCGGCTGAAAACGTTCTTGAAGCAGGACTGTCCCCATTCACTGCGGGTCATGACATCACCTTCTTTGTCTTTATTATCGCATATTTTCCTTGGATTTCACTCAGAAGTAAAATTTTAAAACCATAACTGAACGGAATCGAGAAAGCAATGTCCTGCGATCTAAAAAAGCGACCAGAAATTAAGTTTCTGATCGCTGCGAAATTTAACTTTCAAACTGACTGTTAAACAACTTGGCATAGAAACCGCGCGCCTGAAGCAGTTCGTCGTGCGTTCCGGATTCGATAATATCTCCGTCCTTCAGCACCAGAATCACATCGGCGTTTTTGATCGTCGACAGCCGGTGCGCGATGACAAAGCATGTGCGTCCCTTCATCAGCTCCAGCATCGCGTCCTGAATCGCCATTTCCGTGCGGGAATCAACGTTCGAGGTCGCTTCGTCCAGGATCAGCATCCGCGCGTTGGACAACATTGCCCGGGCGATCGTCAGCAGCTGCTTCTGGCCCTTGGAAATATTCACACCGTCATCGGTCAGAACGGTCTGATAGCTCTGCGGCAGCGTTTCCACAAAGTCATGGATATGTGCCTTCTTACAGACGTCGATGACTTCCTCCAGCGTTGCGTCTTCACGGGCATAAGCGACGTTTTCCTCAATCGTGCCCTGGAACAGCCAGGTGTCCTGCAATACCATTGTGAACGCCTTGCGCAGACTGTCGCGGGTCAGATTGCGGATCGGATAGCCATCGACCGAAATCACGCCTTCGTTGACGTCATAGAAGCGCATCAATAAATTAATAATCGTCGTCTTGCCCGCCCCGGTCGGACCGACGATCGCGACCAGCTGGCCCGGATCGGCATGCAGCCGCAGATCATGGATAATTTCTTTTTCCGGCGTGTATCCGAATTTGACATGATCGATATCGACCATGCCCTTCGTGTCGATCAGAACCTTGGCGTCCGAAGCATCCGGAATTTCCGACGGCTCGTCCAGCAGCCGGAACACCCGTTCCGCCGCAGCCGCCGCGGTCTGCAGCTCGGTGATGATGTTGGCCATTTCATTGATCGGGCCGGAGAACTTCCGCGAATACATCACAAATGAGGAAATGTTGCCGATCGTAATCTTGCCCAAGAGAAACAAAATCGCACCGAACATACTGATTAAGGACAGCGAGAGATTGTTGACGAAGTTGACGGACGGCCCCATGATACTGCCCTCATAGTCCGCAGTGTAGTACGCCTGGCTGGCGTCCTCGTTGCGTCCGTCATATTTTGTGATGATCGTGTCTTCCTGACCATACGCCTTAATCGTCTTGTTTCCCGATAACATTTCTTCTGTGAAGCCATTCAGTTCGCCCAGCTTGCGGGAACGCCGGCGGAACAGCGGCTTGACTTTGATCATCCGATAGCGCGCAAACACCAGCGTAATCGGCACGGTGATGACAAACACCAGCACCAGTACCGGCGCGATCGACAGCATCATCAGCAACGAACCCACAACCGTGATGACCCCGGTGACCAGCTGCAGAATATCGCTGGACAGCGAGGTGTTGATCGTGTCGATGTCATAGGAAATCTTGGATACGATATCGCCGGTCTGATTGCGGTCGAAATAACTGACCGGCAGCTCCAGCAGATGATCGAAGACCTGCTTGCGCATCCGGTGCGTGATCTTCTTTGACACCTGCAGCAGAATGATCTGCAGGATGTAGGTCAGCACACTGGATATAACATAGAAAAGAATCATCAGGACGCAGTAATAGAGAACCTTGTCGAAATTGACCTGTCCCGGTCCGCCGATCGCATCAATCGCGATGCCGGTCAGCTTCGGACCGTACAGAGCAAGCACATTGGCGACGATCGTCGTCACGCATGCCAGCAATAACAGAAGCTTGGATTCCTTTAAATATCCGATCAACCGCCGGATTGTCGCTTTTCTATTCAAGCAGCGCACCTCCCATCTGGCTGTCGCTGATCGACGAGTAAATCTCGCTGGTCTGCATCAGCTCGTCATGCGTACCGCGGGCCACGATTTTTCCCTGATCCAGTACGAGAATCTCATCCGCGTGCATGATGCTGGAAACCCGCTGGGCGACGATCACCTTGGCGGTGTCGGCAAAGTGCGTATTGATCGCCTTGCGCAGCCGGGCATCCGTTTCATAGTCCAGCGCCGAGCTGGAATCGTCCAGAATCAGAATCTTCGGGTTGTTGGCAAACGCCCGGGATAAGAATATCCGCTGGCGCTGTCCGCCGGAAAGGTTGGTGCCTTTGGAGTTCAGCTTATAATCGAATTCATCGGTCAGGCTCTTGATAAACGGCCGGGCCTGAGCGATCTGCGTCGCTTCATCCAGCAGCTCGTCGTCGATCGGCCGGCCGAAGGCGATATTTTCGCGGACGGAATCCTGGAAGATAAAATCGTTCTGCATGACGATGCCGTATTCCTTCCGCAGCTCTTTCGGATCATAGCTGCGGATATCGCGGCCATGAATCCGGATCGTCCCGGCATCCGCGTCATAGAAGCGCATCAGCAGCTGCAGAATCGTCGACTTACCGGAACCGGTTGCACCGATAATTCCCAGCGTCTGGCCTTTTTTCATTTCAAATGTGATATCCTCGACGTTATCCTTCACGCCCAGGTAGGAAAAGCTGACGTGATCGAATTCAACGATCTTGTCATTGAGCGGCGAATCGTCGGGAATGATTTCCATTTCATCCTGAGCCTGCAGCACTTCCTCAATCCGGTCCGCGCTGGCGATTCCCTTGGAAACCATGACGAAGATCCGGCTGATCGACATCATCGCGTTGGTAATGATCGTAAAGTAATTGGTGAAGGCGATGATCTTGCCGGTTTCGCTCAAGCCTCCGTTGACCCGCCAGGCGCCGACCAGAATGACGCCCACCAGACCGAGATTCATAAACAGGTTCATCAGCGGATTGATCGCGGCCATCCGGGTGTTGGCCTTGAGTTCCTCATTCGCCAGTCCCGTGTTGACGTTTTCATAACGCTTTTTTTCATGATCCGCTTTGGACAGCGCTTTGATCACGCGGATGCCCTGGGCGTTTTCCCGAACGACGGAAACCATCCGGTCCTGCGCCCGCTGTACCTTGGTGAACATCGGAATGCCCTTGGTGGCTTTCGAATAAACCAAAAGTGTGATAAACGGCAATGTCGCCAGCATCACCAGCGCCAGCACCGGCTCCATAATCAGCGTAATCACAATCCCGCCGATCAACAGAATCGGCGCGCGGACCCCCATCCGCTGAATCATGCCGATCATCCGGTGAACGTTGTAGGTATCGCTGGTCAGACGGCTTTCCAAGGATGGTATTGTAAATTCATCCCCTTTGCGGCAGGACAGCCGGATCGTTTTCTCAAACAGATCGTGCCGGATATGAATGGTCGCATCCCGGGCGACGCGGGACGCGAGCCGGTTCGCTTTGATGTCAAAAATCCAGCCCGCAATGGATACGGCGATCATGATCAAGCCATAGATAACAATCAATTGAATGTCCTTGGTCGGCACGATTGTGTCGATCACATACGCCAACAGATAGGGCAGCAGCAGCACCGCCAGCGCTCCCAACGACTTCATCAGAAAGCTGACGGACATCGCTTTTAACAACGGCCTTAGATATTTCTTTAATAGTTCCATAACAGATTCTCATTCCCCCCTCTGCGATCACTTAGTTTCCTTCACCAACTGTTAGCAAGCTAAGCTTTTCTCTATCATTATACCAGCCTGCCGTAAACTTTCCAGTTCAAAAATAGCATTCATAAAAAGAAAATAAATGAAACAGAGAATTTAAACTTCCATTTTTAACGATAAATTCAAAAAAAAACGGACATTCATCACTGAACATCCGTTCTTGTACCTCACTTGTTAACTCTTGCTTAGTTTGCGTAAGCCGCTGCCTGCTGGCCGGCAATCCGTCCGAAGACGATGATATCCGCCACTGCGTTGCCGCCTAAGCGGTTAGCGCCATGGACGCCGCCAGTGACTTCGCCTGCCGCATACAGACCCGGAATCGCGTTGCCGGAAGCATCCAGAACTTCCGTATTCGTGTTGATCTTCAGACCACCCATCGTGTGGTGAACGCCCGGAGCCACTTTGATCGCGTAGTAAGGACCTTCATCCAGCTTGTTCGCAAAGCTGGTCCGGCCGAATTCTTCATCCTTGCCGGCTTCGACGCAAGCATTCCACTTGTCCATCGTTTCTACTAAAGCCGCACCGTCGACACCCATCGCCGCCGCTAAGGCTTCAACGTCAGCGCCTTCCACTGTCAGACCCTGCTTGATGTAGCCGGCAATAACGCTGGAAGCTTCGACCATCTTGTTATCAACGATCAGCCATGCAAATCCGCCCGGCTGCGCCACTTCCGCTGCCGATACCGCGTCACGCGTGCCGACTTCGTCAAAGAACCGCTTGCCTTCGCTGTTGACCAGAATCGCACCATCGCCGCGCAGACCTTCTGTGATCAGCGCGCTGGTTTCCTGAGAAACTGTCGGATGAATCTGGATCTGTTCCATATCAACCGTATCCGCGCCGATGGCCGTCGCCATCGCGATGCCGTCGCCCGTCATGCCTGGAGCATTCGTGCAGACAAAGCCTTTATAATCCGGCTTATATTTCAGAACCATTTCCGTATTCGCCGCAAAGCCGCCGGTCGCTAAGATCACTGCTTTGCCGGTATACGTCGTATCGCCAGCCTTAACACCGGTAACCTTGCCGTCAGTAACGACTAATTCGGTTGCCGCCGTTTCCATAACAAACTGAACGCCTTTGTCTTCCGCCGCTTTTGTCAGCTTCGGAACCAGGTAAGAACCCACGGCAACTGTCTTGCCTTCATCGTTGACCGGCTTATGAATCCGCTTAACGCTCGCGCCGCCGAAGCTGCCGACCTGCGACAGGTTTGCGTCGATTGTCTTTAACCATTCGATGCCGTTCTTCGCTTCGTTCGCCAAAACTTCAACTAAAGCATGATCGTTCAGGTTCTTGCCGCCGACCAGTGTGTCTAGCATGAACAGTTCTTCCGTATCAAAGTAACCTGTCGGATTGGCTTTGAATTCTTCATACTGCTTTTCCACGGTCGCTGTCAGCTCCGCTAAATCCGGATAGTTTTCCTTCGCGCTCGCCAGCATCTTTTCGACGCCCGCTTCTTCCGCAAATTCAATCAGATCCTGTTCCGGTGTATTCGCCGCGTTCATGCCGCCGGTAGAACGCGTGGTGTTGCCGCCGGTCATCGCTGCCTTTTCAATCACGATCACTGACTTGCCTGCGTTTACAGCTTCGATCGCCGCTGTCATGCCCGCTCCGCCGGCGCCTACGACGATAACGTCAGCTTCAGTCGCTGCCGCTTCCGGAGTCGGTGTTGCCTCGTTGCCATCGTTCTTCGGCGTGCTGGAACAGCCCGCCAGAAGCATTAAGCTGGCAAGAGTAAGAGCAACTAATTTTTTCATTTCATTCTCTCCTTTGCAAATGCTTTTGCGTTTTTAGTATATCAATTTAAGACAGATAATCAAGAAAAATTTCACAAATTATACACAATTTACTAAAACCCGCTATTCCTTCGCTTTTATTCATAACGAAAAGAAATTAATAACTGATTATTGAGTTATTAATCTTAATTTTCATGGCCAAGCTTTAACGAATGATTTTGATCAATGCCTGACAATGAAGCTCACTTACCGGCTGCCAGCCCAGCCGACGATAAAAGCGCAGCGTTTTCTCAACGTCATCGCTCAACAGGATTTTCTGGCGGACCTGCGGATACCGATCCGCCATCGTTTTCAGCAACAGCGTACCCCAGCCTTGATTCTGTACGGAGGGATCGACAATCAAATCCTGGATATAGAGGATCGTTTCTCCATCGCCAACCGCACGGACAAAGCCTAACAGCCGATCGTCGTCATCGCACAGTTCCAGCACACAGAGCGAGTGATCGAAAGCTGGTTTTATCCGATCTGGCTGGCTCAAATAAGCCGTCCAGCCGACCACCTCATACAAACGCAGGATTTCTTGTTCCCGCCCCGCCCGCAGCGTTTGAATTATCATGACGTTTCCTCCGTTTCTTTTATCCGATCATCGCTGAGAAACAACCTCTATCCGCAGCCGCAAAGCAATGAACGCCTTCCATTTTAGTCTATGCTTAAAGCTTCCTTTTCATCGGAAAGCAAAAGAACCGCTCCCGCAGTTCTTAACTTTTTTGCTTCATTCGTGCATTTTCCAACGCGGCTTTCAATTCATCATAATCTGAAAATTCCAGCGTCCAGTTCAGCCAGCGAAAAACTTCACGCCAGGTTTCCAAACGATACAAGCCCAGCGGACATTCTATTAGAACGGCAAGCAGCGGTTCCCGGTAATCGGATTTCCTCAAATCCGTCAGCTCCGCGGCCTGGACTTCATTTTTTAAGAAGATCAAGATATGCTCGATCGCGCTGTTAATCCCGAAAACTTCCACCTTTATCACCTGTCTTTCCAAGCGTGTCTAATAAAGTAGACCTTTTGCACCGGGCCTGATTATGTCAAAAACAAACGGTTTTTCCAGTAATTCTTATTATATTTCAATCGTCAGGTAAAGTCTACTTTTTAAGCCAATTCCTGGAAATTTGAATAAATTTTCATCTTGATCTCCATTACCGAGCTTCGCGCAGTCACCAAGATTGCAAAAGAAGCAAGCTGAAACGCTTCATTTTCACATACAAAAAAGATCCGCTTCCAAATGAGGGATCTTTCTTTGTTTTTCCGTTAAGGGGGGATTCTTTGCCTTGGACTGACAATTATTTAACTTCCTGGATATTCCCGCTTTTATCTGCCAGAATAACGCTGACATTCAGCTTATTTTTCACAACCTTGGGAATTTCGCTCCACTGCTTACGGTACACCGAAGAATCGTTAAACGCAACGCTGTAACGAATAGAGCTGGCTGTATCCTCGCTGATATCTTTGAGAATCGAATTGATCTTCGCCGGCAGCGGCTGGCGGCGGCCGCGATGCGTTCCCTGAACCTCAATAATCCAGGTAATTCCATCTTTTTCCGCCTGAATTTTATTTGGAAATTCGGTTGTCTGCCATCCGCGTTCATTTAACCAGGCCGCTAAAATCCGGCGCAGGTCTTCCGTATTCCGGCTGCTTTTCATCATCCGGTCGCGGCGCTTCTGTTCCTCGCTCTTCGCAGGCCGGCCGCGCTTTTTCGGTGGGAACATGACTTCCCGATCCGTCAGATTGTCGACATAGTACCGAACCCGCAAATGCGAACCGAAACCGGTTTGTCCCTTCGGCCGCTGCAGAATATCATCGCCCTGATATAACAGCTTGTAAATCGCCTGGCAGCAGGTCGGCATGGTCGCGTGTTCCGGCGACACCTCCTGATGCAGTTCTTTGGAACTAATTTCTATCCATTTCTCCCCTCGGTCATGCGCCTCCTGCTTCTTCTGTTGAAGTATTCTTAAATAATCGTTGATTCCCGGACCCTTCATCCTTATTCACTCACTTTCTTTACCTTGACAGCGTCATTATAGGGGTTGGGGTTTGTCGAAATCCCGCGTAACGTGTCGTTGTATGAAAAATAGTTGATTTATAAGGATTTATCCTCTGGAAATCGCTTATTTTTCCTTTGTTTTTCAGGTAATCCTACCTCATTCTTTCAGGCGGACCGGGATCCGAGTGCCGGAAAACAAAAAAACCGGGTCTTCAAGACCCGGCTGTGATTGCGTATTCCCTGGCTATTTCTTGTCGTCGGACGGCAGATAGAATATCTGTTCGCCTTCCTTGGAAAGCATAAAGCTTCCCCGCGCATAGCTCTGTACGTAAGCAGGATCTTCAAGTTTATCCCGCTGCAGTGTCAGATATTTATTTTCTTCCTGGAGGGTTTTCAGTTCTTCCTCGACCCGGGAGATCTGCTGCTTCAATTCCATCGTCGTTAAGATTTCCTTGACTACGCCGTAAAGCATAAACAAGGAAAAACAGATTACGACCAGGCTGATGAACTTTGCAAGCATGCTCCGTTTTTTCCGTCCCTTGGGTTTGGCGGTTTTCGGCTCATTTTTATTTTCAGCTGTCAAGTTCAATTCCTCCTTCGCCTGTTTTCTTGCGAAAATGATAAAAATTTAGGTGCATCTTTATTATACTGAAAAATCATTTAAACGCAAGTGAAACTCCGGTGAACTGACCGCGGCGGCCGCCGCTTGAAATGAAAAAACATAAAAAGAACCCGTACTTTAGCCGGATTCTTCCTTCGGCATCACGCGGCCGGGATGTTTCCGGTTTTGCTTAGCCTGATGTTTTTCCTTTTTCTTTTGCCGCTTCAACTGCTTTTCGTTCTGTTTTTTCTGACGTTTCACCTTTCTGTTCTGCCGCTTTTTGTCTCTTTTCTTATGCCGGATTTCCTGATGATGCTTAAAAGCTGCCTGACTTTTCGCTTTTTGTTTCTTAAATCCGGTCAGCTGCTTTACGATGCTGCGCACAATCCCTTCAAACAAGGGAGAAAATGTCATGGCGTAAAATTTAAGATAAACCGCGGCGCCCAGCACAAAGATGGCGAGCAGATACATTTGCGTCTGTCCGCCGGTAATCGGAAGCAGACCGGCATACATCAGCGTGACAAAGATAAAAAAGTAAAGCGTTTCGATCACCCAGCGCACAAAATGGCGGCGGTAATGCCACGTCAGCCGGTTCATGCCGCTCCAGGTCAGGGCGAATACCCAGCCGCTGAAAAAATGATAGACCAGCGCCTGAAACTGCTGGGGAAGCAAAATCATTTCAGCAGCTTACCTAAAAAGGATTCCTTGCCCGGCCCTTTTTTATTTACGATATATTCCAGGCGGTCGATCAGGCCATGGATGCTGACCTCCCCGCGCTCTGTGTCCAGCTTGCCCAGCGTCAGATCCTTGCCCTGCACCAGCATCCAGCCCTGGCTGGTTTCCAAAAGAAATTCGTTGCTGTCAAAGCTGTCGATCTGCTTAACGCCTGTCAGATCCAGACTTTTGCGGTCTTTCATCACTACGTTATGATACGGATTCGTTTCAAATTTCAAAGGATTGGATAACAGACTTTCACTCATAAAGAAAAACCTCCTGTTCCTTATCAACGTATGAACAGAAGGTTTCGATTATTCCAGCTCAACGCGCTTTTCCTCCACGACTTCGTACATCGAAGCTGCGTCTTCCTTGCGGGTGTACTGAGCGGTTTCCGTCACGCGCACCGTCAGCTGACGCTGACCGAAAATCACGGTGATCAGATCGCCGACCTGGACTTCACTGGCTGGCTTGGCCACTTTCCCGTTGATCAGCACGCGCTGATGATCCGCCAGGTCCTTTGAAACCGTACGGCGTTTTAAGATCCGGGCCACCTTTAAATATTTATCCAATCGCATTTCATCACCTCTGTTTCCTATCATACCATAGTTTAGTTCGTATTTTAATCCCGGGCTGCTTTCAGAGCCGATCATAATTTCTCCCTGCCTCTGTTCAACGTCTTATTTCCGGTTTATACTGTTCGGAAAGAAAGAAGGAAAAACAATGTTGAAACTGACTGACAAGCAAGCGCTGGAATTTGGCATCCAGCCGGTTCATCATCAAATGGATAATGGCGAGCTGCGGTTTCGCCTGACCCGGGATACCGGAAGCAGCTATATTCTGACGCTGAGCGCGGAACAAAGCGGATGGCAGTCCAGTCACGTTCATCTCCGGAAACGGGAATTTTACATTGTCGAACAAGGGTGGATTGTGCTTGCCTTACGGCAGTCGGAACAATTAACCTTCCGCCGCTTAGGCCCCAACGACAGCTTTATGCTTCCGCCGGGTCTGCCGCATAATGTCTATCTTTCCGAAGGCTCAGTGCTGCACACAGTAAAATATGGCAGTGCGGATGCGGATTGGGAAGCGGCGCCGGAGCTGGACGAAAAGCTGCGTCATGAAACCTTTGACGGCAAAACGTTTTTCACCCGCTGACCTGTTCTGAATAACCGGAACACCTGTCGAATCATTAATAAATCCGGAACACGTTCATCGTCACGGATAAAATTTGTATAAATTACAGAACATTATGTTTTTTATCCACAAAAAAACAGACGTCCTCTGCGCTTCGTCACTCCGAAGACAGCGTCAAACGCCTGTTTTTTTATTGCTTACCTGCTCAGCGGCCGTGCTTTTCGCTTGTGACACAGCTTGGTTAAAATAAAGATTTTCCAGCTTTGTTCAGCAGTCATTCCCTGTTTGCTTATCCGGAAAAACACAATTAATGTTCGTGATTGCGGATCAACAGCCGGCTGAACGCCTGCGCGATATCCAGATGCTGCGGCTGCAGCGGAGTATCCTCCTCCAACACGACGAAGGCTCCCAGCCAGTCGCCGTACACCGCAACCGGGAAGATCGTTCCCTTAAAGGTTTCCGGCTTGGCGGCGAATAAGCGCACCTGATCGAACGGGCGGACATGATACGCCTTCACGCACTCCTGAAATTCCACGGACAATGATTGGCTGCGCCATTCGTCGAGCTTCGCCTGACCGACGCATAAAATCTGATCGTCCTCCACAAACAATACCGGATGTTCCGTGACTTCCTGCAGCGTCTGACACATCCGCGTGATCGACTCCGTTTCATCGCTCAGGACGGAGAATTTCTTCAATACGATTTCAGAATCCTCGTTAACGAAGAATTCAATCGAATCCCCTTCCTTGAGCTTATATATTTTACGGATTTCCTTTGGGATGACCAAACGCCCTAAGTCATCCAGTCTTCTAACTATACCTGTTGCTTTCATGCCGACTCTCCTTTACGTACAAATAGTATGGGACAGCCGGCCCCGGATTATTCTATGAAACTTCCAGTTTCTTACTTTGATCCAACACTTCGATCGCCAGCGCCAGTTCATTTCCTTTTTTCGGAAGCCGGACAATAATCTTGCCCTGCACATACCGGAGCTGAATATCCTTGGAAATCGTGGTGAAGGTTTCAAATAATTTCACGCCGTCGATATGATCGGAAAAGGCTTTGGAGAAGACAATTTCCATCTGATTTTTAACGTCGCGGAAAGAATCGATCCGCGGTTCGTTCAACAGGATATCGAGTCGTTTCTTCTCAAACAACAGGCCGACGGATTTCGGCATTTTCCCAAAATAATCCTGCGTTTCTTCTTTCAGCGCCATGAGCTGCGCTTCATCCGCCGTCGCGTCAATCCGCTGATAGAGCGAGATTTTCTCAAAATCCAACGGCGCGAACTGCTTCGGAATGTAGCCGTCGACCTGAACCTGCGCGCGGACAGGTTCCTTGACCTCCGGCTTGACTTCGCCTTTCTTCTCGGCGATGGCTTCCTGCAGCATTTCAATATACATATCGATGCCCACGGTGTCAATGAAACCGGACTGACTCGGACCTAACAAATCGCCGGCCCCGCGGATCGTCAAATCCCGCATCGCGATCTTATAGCCGCTGCCCAGCTCCGTAAATTCCTTGATCGCCTGCAAGCGCTTCTGCGCGATCTCGTTCACCTGCTTGCGCGGACGCACCATCAGGTAGGCATAAGCGATACGGTCGCTGCGGCCAACCCGGCCTTTGATCTGATAGAGCTGCGCCAGACCGAAGGTATCGGCGTTTTCAATCAGAATCGTGTTGGCGTTGGGAATGTCGATGCCCGTTTCGATGATCGTCGTGCAGATCAACACGTTCACTTCGTTATCCGTGAACTGCATCATGACTTCCTCAATTTCATCGCGGCTCATTTTGCCATGGGCGACGGCGATTTCCGCTTCCGGCACATCCTGCTTGATCTGGCGGGCGACATTGTAGATTTCCTGAATGTTGTTGAACAGGTAGAACACCTGTCCCTGCCGAGCCAGCTCGCGCTCGATGACTTCCTTGACTAACGACCGGTTTTTCTCAATGACATAGGTCTGCACAGGCATCCGGTTGCTCGGCGGTGTTTCCAGCTGGGACAAGGAGCGGATGCCGATCAGCGACATCTGCAAGGTACGCGGAATCGGCGTGGCGGAAAGTGAAAGCACGTCGATGGATTCTTTCATTTCCTTAATCTTTTCCTTGTGTTCAACCCCGAAGCGTTGTTCTTCGTCGATGACCAACAGCCCGAGGTCATGAAACTGCACGTCTTTGGACAGAATCCGGTGTGTGCCGATGATCATATCGACCTTCCCTTCCTTGAGTTCACGCAGAATTTCCTTCTGTTTGGACTCCACAACAAACCGGTTGAGGACTTCGATGCGGATCGGGAAGTTTTCAAAGCGCTTCATGGCCGTGGCGGTGTGCTGCAGAGAAAGGATCGTAGTCGGACACAAAAATGCGACCTGCTTGCCCTCAGTGATCGCCTTGAACGCGGCCCGCAGCGCGACCTCGGTCTTGCCAAAGCCAACGTCGCCGCACAACAGGCGATCCATCGGTTTGGGCTGCATCATGTCTTTTTTGATTTCCTGCACGGCCAGCGCCTGATCGGGCGTCAGGTCGTAATCAAAATCGTCTTCGAATTCCTGCTGGAGCGGAGTATCCGGCCCATAGGCGTAGCCGATATTTTCTTCGCGCTGGGAATACAGCTTGACCAGGCGGTCGGCAATCTCGTTGACATTGTCTTTTAAACGCTGCTTGGTCTTTTCCCAATCATGGCTGCCCAGCTTATTCAGCTTCGGCACCACGCCTTCACGGGAGACGAATTTACGCACCAGACGGAATTGTTCCAGCGGAACTAACAGCTCGTCGTTGCCCTTGTAGACAACGCGCAGGAAATCTTTATGCACGCCGTTGAACTCGCGGGTCACGATTCCAAGGTATTGCCCGACGCCGTGTTGGGAATGAACGATAAAATCACCCGGCTGCAGCTCCTGATAGCTGTTCAGCGCTTCAGCTTCCTTAAACTTGGAGGCGTAGCGGCCCAGCTTGGTCTTTTTCTTAAATAGTTCGTGGGAAGTGTAGACGACAAAGTTTTCCTTAAGCGCCTCAAACCCTTCATCCAGCGCCTGATGGATCAGCACCAGACCTTCATCGCGCGGCTTAAAATCATCAATCAGGAAGGGAATTTCCTTGCCTTTGAGGATCGGCACGACTTCTTTCAGCTCGTGTTCCTGCAAGAAGAAATACAGCTGACGGCCGCGGCCTTCCTTCAGGGCGATTTCCAGCTTCATCGCCAGCGTTTCATTGGGCAGCGCAACCTCGCGGATCATTGCGTGCGGAACCTTGCGCAGCGAATCAAAGCTGTCGATTTCCGTAATCTTGCGGCCGGCGAGCACGGTGTTTAATTCATGCTGGACGGTGAAGCGCGGCAGCATTTTCAGCTCCTGCGTCATTTCCTGAATATAGGCTGTCGTTTCCTCGCTCAGTTGATGAAGATGGGTTTTAATCTGATCGGGATGGGACAGGAAAACCTGAGCCTTAGGACAATAGTCGATCAGCGAGCTGTTGTCGTCGAGATAGCTCAGATAAGGATACAGGCGGCTTTCCCGCAGATGAGCGCGCATCGTTTCCATATCAAGGTCGATGATGCCCTCGATCTGTTCGTATTCGCCATGAGTATAACGACTTTTGAGCGACTCGAGATGGCGGCGGACACGTTCCTGAATTAAGGTTATCTGATCGTCATCCAGAAGCAGGTCGGATGCCGGAACAATTTCGGTTTCGGCTTTGACTTCAAGGGTGCGCTGGGTGGCGATATCGAAGGTGCGGATACTGTCGATCTCGGTATCGAAAAATTCGATCCGCACCGGCGTTTCACTGTTAATGGAGTAGATGTCGATAATCCCGCCGCGGCTGGCAAAGCACAGCGGCTGGTCGACGCGGGCGGTCTGTTGATAACCAGCCGCAATCAGCGTGCGTTTCAGCTCGTTCATCGACACGTCCATGCCGGTCTTTAAAACAATCGTACAGAGCTTAAACTGAGCCGGCGAGGGCAGATAGCGAACCAACGCCGACGCGTGGGTGACGCAGATCAGTTGATCTTCGTTCAGCAGCCGGTTCAGTGTTTCAACTTTCTCGGCCATGGCTTCCGGCGAAGCGGCGATGGCTTCCACCCGCAGCGATTCTTCCACGCTGAAAAGCGCGCAGACCTGCGGAGAGAGAAGAGATTTCAGCTTCTCCGCCAGACGCTGTGCGGTATATAAGTTATTCTTGACGATCAGCATCGGCCGCGGATTTTGCGCGTAGCTGGCAGCCAGAATCAGCGCCTCTTCCGTCAGAGAAGACGCGGAAAGGAAGGGTTGCTGCGCCGTACAGGCCTGAACGGCTGGATTGTTTGCCAGCCGGCTTAACAGGAAATTCATCGGCTGCGGTTGAAGCGGTTCATGACGTCGCTGATCGGCATCGTCATACTGGCTTTGGCCGCTTCCGCCGCGTGGTTAATCGCTGCCTGGTAATCCTCGCGCTGATCAGCCGGGACTTTGCCCAGCACATAATCGACGATCGGAATGAGCGGGTTTTTGTCGATCCCGACACGGATCCGGGCGATATCCTGAGTATGCAGATGATCGATAATGTTCTTCATTCCCTTCTGCCCCCCAGCACTTCCGGAAGTGCGGATGCGGATTTTACCGACTGGCAGATCGAGGTCGTCGTGGATCACCAAAATCTGATCGACCGGGATTTTATAGAACTGGACGGCCTGAATGACCGCTTCCCCGGAATTGTTCATGTAGGTCTGGGGTTTCATCAAAAGGATCGTTTCCTGACCAGTGCGCACCGTTGTGATCAGCGCATTGAACTTGGACTGGCTGATGCCGGTGTTTAACAGATCGGCCAGCCGGTCCAGCACATCGAAACCGGCGTTGTGACGGGTATGTTCGTATTCTCGGCCGGGATTGCCTAAGCCGACGATTAACTTCATAAGTCGTTCCTCCTGTCTTTTTTGTATAAACGTAGTTTAACCGCTTGTTGAACGGGTGCGCTATTTCAGTAACGCCTGTGCCAACAAGACATAAAATGACCGGATTTCAATTCATCCCGGCCTTTTCGTGCGCGATCATTATATCAGAATTCTTCCCGGTTGTCCTATCCGCAGACTTGATTTTTCGTCTTTTCTGGTTTTTCTAATGAAAAGGGCAACCTCTTTTGAGATTGCCAGACTTTTTCAACTCCCGTTGAGGCAAGGGACTTCCAACTTTTTCAACTCCCGTTGAGGCGAGGGACTTCCAACTTTTTCGCAGACAGAGTTTCCTTCTGCTGTCTCTATTATACACAAAGAATCGTTTATTTCACAATATTTTTATCAGTTGAGTTATTAATCTCAGCTTCGTCGAATTCAAAAAATTCTGTTTCGTTATTCTTCCGGCTTTTCTTCCTCTGCATCCTCCGGTTTCGACCAGCTCTGCAGCTGACTCACTTCGTGGATCCCCAGATCCCTTAGAATGTTGCCGCCCATTTCGGTTGCCGCCCAGCTGGACACCGGTTTTTCAACCCGCTGCGCTAATTCCGCATCATTGCGCTCCTGTGCGATCCCCGCTAAGAAAGCCGCGGCGATATTCCGGTAAATATCCAGCATCTGCCGGGAACATTTCATTTTCCTGATCAGGCCCTGCGCCAGATCCAGGAATACCGCTTCCCCGCGGTCGCCCTGCTTCGTATACCAGTTCCAACTGGCCGTATATAACTGATAAAACAGCTGATCCTGGAAATAATCTTCCTTTTCCAAGACCTTTTCATGCAGGCGGTTTAATAACTCCGTGTTGTTCTGACTGTACGCCTTAAAGCTGCACGCAAAACAAAGATAATAAAAACTATCTTCGTTTAATCCAATCTTATTCCGACGGCGGTGCTTCGGATCAATAATAATTTTACTTAAATCCATCCGCTGCAGACACGCTTCAATTTCAGGCAGCTCCTTTTGATATTTGATCAGTCCCCACAATTTCAGAATTTCACCCTTCGCCGCAAATTCCGGATCCTGGATGGAATCAATGAACTGATCGATCGCGGGAAAGAAACGTGCTTCATCACCAATTTGATCGACGCAGGCAATCAGTTTTTTCATTTTTTTAGAACGCTTCAGCAAGGTCAGCAGGGAAATCAACATACCCGCTGAAATTGCAAAGCAGACAATCGTAATTAACAGACTCATAAAAAAGTCACCTCTCGGTGACATTATACCTGATTTAGCTCAGGAAAAAAAGCTTTGCCGGTTTCCGTTAGTCGCCGAGCCTTCCGAAGAAGGTCAGCGCAATCAGACCACTGATCCCCACCAGACTGTAAATAATCCGGGAAAACAGAGTACCTGGACCAAACAGGAAGGAAACCAGGTTGAATTCAAACGCTCCGACCAAACCCCAGTTGACGGCGCCGACGATGACCAGAAGCAAAGCAATTCCATTGATCATTTTCATAACATCGATCCTCCTGGTCGTTAGTATGACCGGAATTCTGATTTTTATAAGCGGAATTCCAATCTGAGAAACAGATTTCGAATCGTCCTGCCCGATTCCTTTTTAAGAAAAAGAGTTTGCGGGTAACCATCAGAATTGATCGCAAAAAAAGATTCCCATGATTGAACCATGAGAATCGCTTTCTGTTTATTCCACTTCTAATTTCTTTTCCAGTATAAAGTAGATGACGCCATAGAACAACGCGCAGACAGCCAGGGTAATCAAGATCTCGACAGCGATGATTCCGTTTGCCGACAATCCATGAAACAGCCGATTCATCGGTCCGGAGAAGCTGTCGCGGATCATTCCCATCGCAATGGAAATGGCGAAGAACAAAGTCACAGAGATTGCGGTCTTATGCCGCGGCGTGAATTTTGTCTGCGGCAGCGTGATGACCATGTAGACATACAGGATTATTTCAGCCATACCTGAGAAAATCAACGCCAACGACAGGAACACTCTCACTAAATCCGACAGATCGATATGCAGCTGCGAGAACAACTGCATCCAGTCCGACCAGCTTGGCAGATTCATACCCACTAGAATCCCGGCGACCAGAACCATCAAAGTATAGCCGAGCATCAACACGAAACCGGCAATCAGAATCCACAGAATATCGGCCAGCACTTTACTTAGAATCAGCTGATGCGTCGTAACCGGCAGCGTCAAAGTCAGATATCCTGGACGCTTGAACATCGAATTCCGGTAATTCAGCGCAATGTTGATCGCCGTGCTGATGATAATCGCCATCGTCATAATGGTAATGATCAGGATTGAAATCACACCCAGCATATTCATCGTCGATGACGTATGGACCATGGCCTGATTCATCAAAATCTGATCTTTAAATAAGATTGGCGACAGAGCGCAGGCAGCGATAAAAACCAGATAAATAATCCCGTAGCTGCGCCATTCATGAATCAATTCATATTTTAAAAGTTTTAGCATTTGAAGACCTCCCGGAAGACTTCGTCTACCGATTTTCCTGTTTCCGCCCGGAGCTGTTCCGCATTCTCATGCATGGCCAGTTCGCCGTATTTCAAGAAGATTACATCGTCGAAGATTTTTTCAATGTCGCTGATCAGGTGGGTCGAAATCAGCACAATCGCATCTTCAGCGTAGTTGTTCAGAATAATATCCAGAATCAATTCACGCGCTGCCGGATCGACACCGCCGATCGGTTCGTCCAGCACATAAATCCGGGCTTTGCGGCTCATGACCAGGCACAGCTGGAATTTCTCTTTCATGCCCTTGGACATCGACTTAATCCGCATATTCGCGTTCAGATCCAGTCGCTTCATCAACAAACGGGCTTTCGCACCGTCGAAGTCTGCATACATATCCTCAAACATTTTCAGAGCGTCGCTGGCCTTCATCCAATCGCTGAAGTAGCTTTCATCCGGCAGATAAGAAATAATACTTTTGGTATACGCGTCAGGCCGATGACCATCGATCAGAATCTCCCCGCTGTAATCCCGAAGCAGGCCGTTCATGATCTTGATCAGCGTCGTCTTCCCGCTGCCGTTCGGCCCCAACAGACCGATGATCTGTCCTGGAACCAAATCCAGATCTACATTTTTCAACGCCGTCGTCTGACTGTAGGATTTCGTCAGGCCCCGAATCTGAATCAAAGGTTTAGTGTTCTCCGTTGTCATTGTCCCTCTCCTTTACATAATAGGCTGTTTGAGCAAGAATTTCTTCTCCCTCATACCCCAGATTTTCCATCTCTTTTACATAGCGGCTGATGCATGAAGTCGCCATCTGTTCGCGGACCAATCCGATCAGTTCCTCATTTTCACTGATAAACCGTCCCGCCGTGCGTTCACTTTTTAATAAGCCCTCACGTTCCAGCTCGGATAACGATCGCTGTACGGTATTCGGATTGACGCCGAAGTGCAGAGCCAGATCGCGAACGGAATCGACCCGATCGCCAGGTTTTAACCGTCCGGATACGATCTCTTTTTTGATATAGTCCATAACCTGAATATAAATCGGAAGGTTAGAATCAAAATCGATTGCCATAGGTTTCTCCTCTCTGTATTAGTACACTAATACAATAACACTATCTGACACTTCTGTCAACACCAAAAAAAAAACAAAGTCTACGCCTTGTTTTTTCGTGTGAAAATCTCATTCGCATTCTTTTGTGTTTGCGCGTCGGGAAGCTTTCCGATTTTCTCCCTGCTGCAGGCGAAGCAGGGCTTCCGCAAACTGACGATCCCACAGAGCGATCAACAGAGCTTCCTCTGGCGACAACCGGGTACGCCATGCATCATCCGGATCCATAATAAATAATTTCTCCAGTTCTTTTCTGCGGCCTTCATCCATGCTTTTTTCCTCCTGTCACATAATGTAGTCTTTTTGTGACAGCTGTTTTATAATGGATTAAGACTTGGAATAAGCCTTTATTTAAAGGGCTTTCCTTACAATTTAGGATGAAGCAAAATGTCTACTTTTTTTGTCAAAAATCGTCATTGCACGGAATTTCTAATACACTTGATTTTAGTTCTGACAAGATGATTATTTTCCATTTTTAAGCGATTCATAAAAAATCCATCTCCCTTTTTTTGTCCGCAGGCCTGCCAGGAAGGTGGATTTTATGTTCCTTTATGATTGCTTTTTGTGTTTTGCCAGAAAGTTGTTTATTTAAAACAGTTTATCTCTCCCGCTTCTCGTCCTTGGAAGTCAACTCAAACTTTCATCTCAACGATAAAGCACGCGGGCCAGACCCCGCCGCAGTTTTCTGCGCCGGCGCTGGCGCTTTAAAATTCTCTGATACGCCTGCGGATCTTGGATATAGTCGAACTCACCGAGAAACTCAATGAATTCTCCGCCGAAGCTTTTCTTGAAATCGTGAATACCGTAGTACGGATCCTCTGGATTCAGTGCGCCGGATACACCTTCAAAATCATAGGTCTTCGCTCCCCTTTTCCAGCAATCCTCAATCACCGCGCTGTGCAGCGCAAACGCGGCGCGGAAGTTCGGCAGGATTTTCTTTGTATACATATTGACGTTATAGACATGTTCGCCTTGTTGGATGATGAGTTTCGCGCCCAGTTTGATTTCCCCCAGTCCCTGATAATCCCGCATCAGCTCCGCGATCTCCTGATCCAGCGCCACAATCTGTTTCTGATTTTCAGCGAGGCGTTGAGCGTTGATCAACTTTCCCTGCTGACAAATAAGCTGTTCGCGCAGAATTTTCAGATGACTTAAAGCCTGATCGACATTCGCGCTGACGACATACAAACGGGCCTGATCAGGGAAACATTCCATCAGCTGCCGGAAATCCTTTTCCTTTTTGGGCAGAAAATGCAGTTTATGCGCCAGTTCGCGTTCCGCTTCGACTAAGATTGACAGATCCCGTGCATCGCTCAATTTTACTGAAACCGCGCGCTGAATATTTTTCTTCTGATAGGCAGCGTAGTGTTTTATCTGCTTCCGAATCGTTTCCAGCGGCTGATCGAGATTCAGACAATAGGTAAACCGCGACATCCGGTTGCCGCTGTAACCATAGGTATAGCCCAGATGATGATAACCGCAGGCTTCCATCTGCGCCGTCACAAATTCGTTGTTAAATCCCCCCGGTTTAATCCGGCCATCTTTTTCATGCTCGATCCGCGGAATATTCAGCTCCATCCGCAAATACGCTGCACCGCGCCGCTTTGCCAATTCCGTTAAAGCAGTGGCAAAGATTTGCAAGGTTTCTGTGTTCGTATAATCCAGATTGAATCCATAACAGAGATAACCATACTCCTCTCCGCCGCTTTTTTCCCATTGGATCAAAGCCGTCGCTGCAATTTCATCAGCTTCGTTGTGGGCGGAAACCAGCTGAATCTCGATTCCCTTTCGGCGGCAAAGCTCGCCGTAAAAATGGGTTTTGGAATAATGCGGAATTTTACCGTTGGCCGCGTAGGCGTCAAAGAGCTGGGGCTGTTCGTGTTCAATCAGTCTCAGCATGTTTTTGCCTTCCAGCGCCGAACCGTTTTGATCAAGGCGATTCCCCGGTCCAGCATCCATGCGAGAACCGGCATGACCGGCAGATCAAATTCGCCGATCATCTCCTCGATCTGAATTGGAAAATTACCTTTAAAAATGCTGAGTCCATCGTCCAGCGTACCTTCTACGCCCCCCAGATTGCAGCGCTGAATCCCCATCTTCCGGGCTTTTTCAAACAACTTCCAATGTACGGAATAGGGTGCGCGGTAAGTCAGAAATTCACTGTTTGTACCCGCATACAAGACTTCCATCTGATCATCTTGAATCAAAGCCAATAATCCGCACAGTGTGACAACAGAAAGACCCTGGCTTAATTTTTTCTCCAGAAATTCCTGTTCCCGGTTCAAATTGATGATCTGTTCTTTTTCTACTTTATTAAGTTCTTCAGGTTTTCTTTCTAACTCGGATATCTGATCCTCAATCTGATTCCGCCGCTGATTCAGATCCAGCCGGGCAGTCATCAGTACAGCGCGTTCGCCGTACAACGTCATTAAGCGTTTAAAGTATTCCGCATTGCGCAGATGGATCTTTTTTCGTTGTTCTGTTTGTTTCATGACCTCAACGAAAGGGTCCAGTTCAGTTTCTCCTTCATGAATCGTCACCCCGCATTTTTCAGCGTGCCGGATACTTCGCCGGGTCTTCGCGTTTAATGCTGCCCAATCCATTTGTTCCCGCAGCATAACTGCTTGAAAGCGCGGCTGCGTCGCTTCACGCAGGTACAAAGTATAGCCTTTATGACGGCATTTCAGTCCTGTCAGCAGCTGAACTACCGCGGCCTGATGATGTTCGTCATGGTTTTGATTGCGTTGCGCATAGGGATAAGCGCGATCGATCAAATTCGGATCAAAGCGGAGGGTGACCGCATGAGAACGGCGCGCTAGTTTTTTCAGCTTTGCAAAGAGAAAACGAATTAACGGCTCATCCTGATAGTTGGCGATCGGTCCGCGGGGAATATAAAACAGACTTAATCCCAGCGGCAGCGGACGGATCAAAATCATCGCATACGCCCGGATCGTTCCGCCCCGGCGGACAACGACTTGTTTCATCGACCAGTTTTCCTTGACCTGGCTCCAGCGGGCATGTTGAAGTAAATTGTTCTGCGGATGGCTTTCCAGAAAGTCTTCGATTTCCTGGGGTTTGGGATGTTCGTCAAAAACATATTCGTCTGCGATCATAGTCATTCTCTCTTTCTATCCCTGAGCCTCGATCTGTTTCTAAAATGATCGAATACGCAGAGAGTCTACAAATGTAGTTCTATATTAAGTCTACATTTGTAGTTTTGTTTTGTCAAATTGATTAGATCATTTTCTTGCTTTTTTGGGAATTCATCCGTTTTTCTCAGCATTTTGAGTTTCAAAAAAGAACAGTCGCCCATTCTTTTTTGCATCGCTTCAATTGTTCATTGTTCCTCGTTATCAAAGGTCCACAGAAGATAGCGGACAGGCTGAATATTTTCACTCCATTCACCATCCGGATACCCCTGTAATTCCCGGTACCGTTTTAAATTTTCCTCCGTCAGCATGGAATCCAATATGATGTTTTCTGAGACGGTGTACCCGTTGATCGTCCCGATCGGATTTTCTCCTTGTTCTCTGGAAATCGAATAGGATTCAAAGAGATTGCTGCAAGTTCCATCCTTTGCGGTACAACCTTCCGCCTGAAATTCCAGTTCAATTTGCAGCGTAGTTTGATCCTCGCTCATTTGAAAGCTGGCATTCAGCTCCGAAGGCAATGGATCGATCATTTCCAACGTGACATCTCCGTTAAACGCGCTGATGATTAACTTTCCATCTTGTTTTTCCGCATTTACACCTTCCGCCAACTGAATTGTTTCCGGTGAAGGTGTTGGGCTTGCTTCTGCTGAGGCCTCCGGCGTACTTTCTGCCGGAGCTGTCGCCGGCGGATTTTCTGTCGGTTCTTTTGTTTCCTGCAGGGCACAACCCGTTAATAAAAAGCAGGCTAATACAATGATAATCTTTTTCATTCTTTGTCTTCCTTTCCTAAAGAGATTTACTCACTGCTTATTCATGGATTTTTTCAAAGGTCAGATGATCCAGTAACGGCATGGATTTCTCATCCTTTGTCGGCCAGAAGCCAACCGATTCTAAATAGTCTGTTCCTTTGCTTGTCAAATCCAGACTTAAATCTGAAGTAACGCAAAGGATTTCCGACTCGCTGAATCGCATGACCTCCGTTGCGATCAAAGCCCCGTCGCCAAAGTATCCGCCGTCGACAGGAGGTTCGTCAAATAAACCAAAGACATAAAAACCATCATAGGAACCGTGTGTGTAATCTGAGCTCATCCAGTCTTCAATTGGCCATTCATAATATTGGAAACCAACGTTATGGGAAAGTCGATCATAAATCATAAACACATCGGCCGGAACTTCCTGATCGATCGTTATTCGCAGGTTCATCTGCGGAATATCATAAATAGTGCCGGATTCTTCTTTTACAGGTTCAATCACTGTGGTCCATGGAAAATTGTTTCGAAGCATTTCTTTTTTCAGATCAGCTTCTTCTTCCACGCTTTCAAAGTGTGATCCCGTTTCGCTCAGATGGATTAAAAGTTTTCGGATATCTTCTGTATAATCTCGATCCAGTTGAACCAGCCAATCATTAATCAAAGCCAGATCTCCTTTTAAGAAGCAAACCGTGATCACTTCCGGAAATGGATAACTTGGATATTCATCTCCAGGATGAATAACGAAGGTAAACAGCCAGTCATTTTTAAAATCCGGATTCTGATTTATCCATGTATTCTTACCCCTCTCCACATATTCACCTTGAAGGTCAGAAAAAACATCAAAATAAGAATATTGATTCGGCTGAATCCATTGCCAGTTTACATCCTTCTCCGGTTGTAATTTGGAATTGATATCCGCGATCGTAATCTTTGCGATCGGATCTTGGACTGGATTTATACTCATTTCTCCTGTCTTGATTTCCGGCTGTTCGTAACCGATCAAAGCATAGAAATCATAGAGGGTGTAAGGATCGTCAGTATAGCTGATATTTCCCTGTTGATCATTGAAATACATCCATTTTGGATTTGTCCAGGCTAAATAATCTTTCCCGTTATAATGAATTCTCAGATCATAATAATAGGGATCGCTGATTGGCTCTCGCTGCCGGTCAAGCACTTTCTGCATCGTTTCCAGAACTTCCGGGTCTTCGCTTTGTAACATCAGCTCAGCATTCTCGTCATTGCGGCTAATCTGTAATAATCGTTCCTCCGGCTCCTGCGGCTGTGCCTGTACGCTGCAGGCAACCAACATGGAGCCAACTCCCGCGCTTAACAGGATCACGG
>NZ_GG657553.1:472924-474654 GCF_000157995.1 Holdemania filiformis DSM 12042 | reverse complement strand
AATGACCGTTAAGATCTGTAAGATCGAAATTGAAAATCCTGTTGCCGGTGTTGGGTTTTCTTCTGCTTTTTCGTAATGCTCTGAAAATGAAGGACTTGGCAGCTGCGGTTCGGTTTCCGGCTGAGGCCTCTCTGTAAATGAGGATCCCACGGGAAGCGGCTGCACCATTCGCTGAGGAACAGGGATCGTAACCGCCGCTGAAGGCAGCGTGATATTCCACGGCAGAATCAACCGCAAAGCGATGGCCAGCCAGGCCAAGACCACAACCGAAGCCCGGTATCGTTGATGCATTCCTTTCGAAAAGGCGAATAGAATCAGAATAAGCACGGACATCGAAATTGAAATTTCTATAATTTGTTCAAATACTACAGTCATATATCTTCCCTTTCAGATCGCACACGATCTCATTGTATCTATTCTGATTTCCATTTTTACAATAACAAATCGTTAACGAATCTTTTCAAACGTTAAATGGTCTAACAACTCCAATTTTCCGTCCGCTTTCGGATAATAACCTACCGATTTCATATAATTAATCGATTTTTCTGGTAACATCATATCTAAATCAGAGGTTATACAAATAATCTCATGATCATTAAACCGATAGACTTCCTCTGCCAGAATTGATTCAGGGCCTTTATAATTCAGATCTTCTTGAGTTAAAATTGAAAATTTATAAAATCCATCGCTGTAACACCCTCCATCATAATAATTATGAAGTCTGTCGATCGGCCACTCAATAAATTCAAAACTTGCGCTTTTTGATAACGAATCATAAATCATAAAGACATCGGAGGGTACTTCCTGATCAACAAGAATTCTCAAATTCATACCTGATATTTCATAAACAGTTTTTCCATTTTCAGAAACAGGGTCAATAATATGAGAATAAATACTACTTTCTTTATAATATTGCTTTTTTAACTGTGCTTCTTCTTCAAGACTTTCGAAATGGGAACCTGTATCGCTTAAATTTGTTAAAAGATTCTGTATTGTATTCAAATAATCCCGATCCAGCTGAACCAGCCAATCATTGATGATTGCGAGATTCCCTTTGATAAAGCAAATTGTCACAGGTTCATAAAAGAAATATGAATCATTAATAAGTTCTTCTCCTGGATTAACAATAAACGTAAATAAGGGATTTTCCGCCAAGCTTTGATTCTGATGAATCCAGGTGTTTTTTCCTATTTCAACATACTCGCCGTGCAAATTTGAGAAAACATCAAAATAAGGATATTGATTTGGTTGAATCCAAGCCCAATTGACTTCTTTTTCCGGTTGTATATCCTCTCGGATATCGGGTACAGAAATTTTGTCAATTCTGCCTTCGATGGGATTCATCGTAAACTCTCCTGTCTTGATTTCCGGCTGTTCGTAACCGATCAAAGCATAGAAATCATAGAGGGCGTAAGGATCGTCAGTACAGCTGATATTTCCCTGTTGATCATTGAGATACAGCCAGCGGGGATTTGTCCAAGCTAAATAATCCTGGCCGTTATAATGGATTTTCAAATCATAATAATAGGGATCGCTGATTGGCTCTCGCTGCCGGTCAAGCACTTTTTGCATCGTTTCCAGAACTTCCGGGTCTTCGCTTTGTAACATCAGTTCCACATTCTCGTCATTGCGGCTAATCTGTAATAATCGTTCCTCCGGCTCCTGCGGCTGTGCCTGTACGCTGCACGCAACCAACATTGAACCAATTCCCGTGCTTAACAGGATCAGGG
>NZ_GG657553.1:458075-472323 GCF_000157995.1 Holdemania filiformis DSM 12042 | reverse complement strand
GACGACCGTTAAGATCTGTAAGATCGAGATTGAAAATCCCGTTGGAGGCATTGTGTTTTCTTCTGTTTTTTCGTAATGCTCTGGAAATGAAGGACTTGGCAGCTGCGGTTCGGTTTCCGGCTGAGGTATCTCTGTAAATGAGGATCCTACGGGAAGCGGCTGCACCATTCGCTGAGGAACAGGGATCGTGACCGCCGCGGAAGGCAGCGTGATATTCCACGGCAGGATCAGCCGCAAAGCGATGGCCAGCCAGGCTAAGACCACAACCGAAGCCCGGTATCGTTGATGCATGGTTTTGGAAAAAACAAACAGAATTACGATCAGTACCGACATGGAAAGTGATATTTCAATGACTTGTCCAAACAAATCAGTCATTCCGTTTTTCCTCTTTCCGGATAATCGCTTCCAATTCTTCCAGATCCGCTTCTGTTAAACTCTCATTTTTAACCAAAGTCATAAATAAACTGCGTACTGATTTCCGGTGAAATCGTTCAAAGAAACGGACTGTTTCCTGATCGCGGTATTCTTCTTCGCTGATTAACGGCACATACGTTTTTAAACGTCCTTCTTTGACGACGCTGACATAGCCCTTTTCTTCTAATCGCGCTAATAACGCCTGTATCGTTGACATTGTCCAGTCCCGTTCAATATGTCTGGCAATTTCCGATGTTTTTACTGGAATTTCGCATTTCCAGATCGCCGTCATCACTTCCAGCTCCGTGTCCGGCAACCTTTTCTCTCCGCTCATTCTTCTCACCTCTACATTTGTCAATATAATCATAACGATTTCCTTTACAAATGTCAATGTATTCTCCCTTTCAACACGCACGCATAAAAAAAGCAGAGCCTTTTTAAGCCCTGCCTCATTCCTTTATTTCTTTCCTGTCGTCTTTGTGCGGTCGTACATAATTTTCAGATGCCGCCGACTGCCTTCGCCTTCGCTCTCTGTTTTAATATACGGCCAGTCCGCCAGATACTGATGGATGACTTTCCGTTCATCGTTCGGCATGGGATCCAGCGAAGCGTCCACTTTCGTTCGCTGCACCGTTTTCGCGATCCGTCCGGCAATGGATTTAACCTTTTCATACCGTTCTTCTTTATAGTGATTGATATCGATCATAATGGAGAACCGCTTGCGGAATGCTGAATTGACAGCTCCGCGCACAACGGTATTCAAAGCCTGCAGCGTCTGACCGTTCTTGCCGATAATTACCGCGTTGTTTTCCGCGTTCAGCATAATCCGGTATCCGCCGTCTTCCTCAAAAATCTCGATTTCAACATCCTGATTCAGACCGGTAAAAAACTCACCGATATAATTGAAGAGAAACTCTTTGACATCACAGGAAGCATAAACCTCAGCGGTGACTGAAGCTCCGATTCCCAGGAATCCTTGTTTTTCTTCGGTAACGAAATAAGTCAGTTCCTCAACGGATACGCCCTTTTCTTTCGCTGCGGAATTCAGTACGTCATTTAATGTTTTTCCTGTGTATTTCTTCATAAAGTCCCTCTTTACTATTTCTTATCGATATAGATAAACTGAACAAACAAGGTCTTGAAGATCATAACCAGCGACGAAACAGCCCAGTAAATCGTCATGGCTGCCGGCCAGTTGACCGAGATGACAAGGATGAAGACCATCATGTAGATCATCATGTTGCCGCCTGGCTGCTTGGTCTTTTCATACTTCTTATGATGCGCGGCTGCTTCCTTCTTCGCTTTCTGCGTCGCTAAGAACTGCGGCAGCATCATTGAACCAATCTGGCAGATCGCCATGAAGACGAACAGAACCAGATACAGCCATTGTCCGGACATCACGCCATGCAGCGGCGTTTCTTTTAAGCTTAAGCCCCACATCGTACCGTTAACGACGGATTCAGCACGCTGAACCGACATGTAAACAGCCATGATGATCGGCAGCTGAATGAAAGAAGAAATAATTGCGCCGAACGGATTGATGCCGTTTTCTTTGTATAACCGCTGCATTTCCTGGGCCTGCGCCATCTGGGAACGCTCGTCGGTCTTACCTTCATACTTTTTCGTAATCCGGTTCATTTCCGGCTGAATGACCTGCATTTTCTGAGTCATGACCGTGGACTTGATCGTGAAGACCAAAGTGATTAAATGAACCAACAGGGTGACGATGGAAACAGACAGCGCAACTCCGACATACGGTGTCAGGAAGTTAACCAACTTCGCTAACGGGAAGACGAAGAATGCGTTGAACCAGTTTTCATTGGCCATCATATACTTAAACGTCGTATCTGATGTGATTTGAATGACTTCTTTTGTTTCTGGATCTACTGGCGATGTGCATCCGCTTGCCAAGAACAGCAGCGCGACGAAGACCAGCAGCAGAAGCAACTGTTTTTTACGATTTCTCATTGAACTCTCCTTAACTGAATAATCATGCGTACTTCTTTATTTTAACTTTTTTAATAAGGCTTTCCAAGTCTTTTTTGTTGTCTGAATAACTTTGTTCCAGAAACTTTTTCCTGACAATTAAAATTCCGTCAAAATTTTCATCAAAATCATAAATTTCCTGAAACATCATACGCACTTGACGCTTGGTTTTGTTTCTGACCACGGCATTGCCCAACTTCTTGCCGACTGAAATTCCAATCCGGCTGTGCTCCTCTTTGCGGGCTTTGACATACAGCACAAAAGAAGGACAGCTGACAAATTTCCGATGCTCAATAATCGTTTGAAATTCGCCGGCCTTTTTGACCCGATATTTTTTCTTCATCTTGAGTTATTAAAAAAGCCACCTGTGGGTGACTATTTTATGCCGACAAGATCTTTCTGCCTTTAGCACGACGGCGGGCTAAAACTTTACGTCCTCCGACCGTTTTCATGCGGGCTCTGAAACCGTGGACTTTTTGGTGTTTTCTTTTGCTCGGTTGATAAGTTCTTTTCATATTAAAGAGCCACCTCCAGTTCTTTTTATACAATAATGAGCAATTGCTGGTACATTATACAATAGTTTTTCTGTAAAAGTCAACTAAACTCCGGCGACTTCCCTTTCTGATTTTCCCTTTTTTGCTTAAATGAAAGAACTTTTCAGGAATTTTATGAATTTATGGACTATTCAGGTTGAGATCCTGGCGATGTTTACTGGATTTTCCTTGACGCATGAGGGTTACTTTTTAAGCCCTGTTCTTGATTCTCCTGATTGAAAGCTATACAATAAAGATACTCTTTATCTCCCGAACTAACGAAGAATTTTCCGAGGAACAGCAGGATTATTCAGAGTTTTTAAACAAAAGGTATAGAAGCTTAGAATGACAGGTCCGCAGACTGCCGGATGAGGTCAACTTTGGAAATTCCCGCTGGAAATTGTTTTTATATTTTTGATTTCAATTCAGCGGGTATTTCTTTACTAAAAACGTCTGTTCAAAGAAAAACAATTTTTTCTCCTTAGAAAACAGGTGAAGATTCATGAAACACAAAACCATTCTTTCTACAAAAAAGAGAGTTTCCCGCAAAGGCTGGGTTTTAGCGGCCGGCAGTCTGATCCTGTCCATTCTGGTCATCGCCGGTTTGCTTCAGGTCAATCAGAAACGCAACGAAGAAGTCTTTCAAAAACTGATCAGTGAAATTCTCAGTGTTTCTCATCAGCAGCAGGAATTTGAAGCCAGAAATATCATCGATACTACGCAGCGCAGTCTGGAAGCAATCGCCGCCATTTATCAGACGTCGGATGCGGATCCAGACAGCGCCTGGACGCAATCCTATTTGAAAGCGGTCCAGAACTTCAATTCCGTTCGTGATATCCGGTATTTTTCCGCGGACACGCTGCGGTCGATGCTGGAAACACCGATACCGGGCACGGATCCGCAGGGGATTGAAAATTTATTGAACGGACATCCTTATATCTCTGATCTTTTCCAGCAAAAACAATACGGCACAGACGCCTTGATCAGCATTTCCGTGCCGGTCATTCAGAACGATCAGGTGATCGGCGCTTTCCACAGCATTCTGAATGCTGATCTGCTTGTGAATGTTCCTAACAGTGATGATGAAGAATATGCGCAGAATTTTCTGGTGCGCAGGGATGGAGAAATTATTCTTGAGCCTTACGGATGGCCGGAAATTCCTTATCACCTTCAGACTGAACTGGAAGGTATCGGCGCTTCGGACTCCGCAATGGGGAATGTAGAAACCGCGCTGAAGCAGGGTGAAAGTGAAATGATGCTGATCAAAGGGGCGGATAACCGCGCGCTGTACATCACGATTTCATCGCTGGGCTATAACGACTGGCTGCTGCTGTCGATTGCCTATCCCTATGAATTTAAGGGCTATTCCAAACTGATCAGTCAAAATGCCGCCGTTCTGACCGCCTCGCTGATTGTCTTCCTGGTTCTGCTTGCGGTTGTTGTCAGTGCGATCTTCACCCGGCAGCGCCGGAAAATTCTGCACAATCAGGCGCGTTATGATTTACTGGCGCAATTCTCAGATACGATTTTATTTGAATATGCCTGTGATACGCAGCGGCTGACCTTTACGCCCAATATCGCCGAGCGGTTTAATGTGCCGGCCGATCTGATACTTTACCCTATGAATCCGCAGGTTGAAATGCCATTAATTCATCCGGAAGACCAGCCCGCCATGATTTCCATGCTGAACTCCGCAGCGCTGTCCACCGGCAATTCTTTATATCGATTGGACGTCCGGTTCCAGACCCGGGAAGGCGATTACCGCTGGGTTTCCTGCCAGGGACAGGCGATTCGCGAACGCAGCGGATATCCGTTATCGATCATTGGCAAAATCGTGGATATCCAGGATCAGAAATCCAAAGAAGAACGCTTGATCGAAAAATCCTCGACCGACGCGATGACCGGCGCGCTGAACCGGGAAGCGACCGAAGCGCGGATTGAGAAACGGTTGAGTGACGATCAAAAAGGCTTCTTATTCCTGCTGGATATTGATAACTTTAAGGAAATCAACGATACGCGCGGACACATGATCGGCGATCAGATCCTGATTGATCTTGTGCAGCTTTTGAAATCTGAATTTCGGCAGAACGACGTGATCGGAAGACTGGGCGGCGACGAATTTATGGTCTTTATGAACCAAACCCAGGATCCGCAGGCAGCCATCCAAAAAGCCTCGCATATCTTAAACCGGCTTGCGGTTGAAAAAGCCGGAGCGTTCTCCGTCAGCATTGGAATTGCTTCCGCGCCGCTGGATGGCACAACTTACGATCAGCTGTACGATGCGGCGGATAAAGCCATGTATCAGGCGAAACGACAGGGGAAAAACAGCTATTTTCTGCGAAAGCCGCAGCCGGAGGAATCCTCTGAAAAACCGGCTTAATCCTGCGGATGACTGCGGCAGGAAAGCTTTGGATTGATTAAAACATGAACCAATACTCAAAAAAAAGGACACTCAAGACTTTCTTCTGTAAGCGATGCTTGCTTCATGAAGAATGAACTGAGAATCCTTTTTTTATTTTCCTGGGATCTTTCTTCCTGCCTCTGTTTTTCTTTGCATGAAAATAAAAAAACTCCCCAGCCGCTTATAAACTGGAAAGTTTCTGCTTGTTCGTTCAATTTATCCGATCAACCCGTATTCTTTCAGCGCCTTTGCGATTCCATCCTGATCGATCCGGGCCGTCACTTTCTCGACGATCGGCTTCAGCGAAGGTGTGCCGTTCCCCATCAGAACGCTGTGCGGGACATGCTTCAGCATTGGCAGATCGTTTGTGCTGTCGCCGAAGACGTAGCAGTCGTGCAGATCCACGTTGTAGTTTTCCCGCACGACGTCGATCGCCGTCGCTTTGCTGCAAGCCTGCGGGACAATCTCCGCAAACCCGTCGAAGCGGTCGATAAACTCAAACTTCATCTCGTTTAAAAACAGCTTAAAGGCTTCCAGATCGCTGTGCTGATCATAAGCGATGCAGAACTTTACAAATTCCGACTGATGATCAACCCAGGGAACAATATTATTAAAGCCTTCGCTTCTCAAAATCTCCATGGACTTCACAAAACCATTTTCCACATGGCCTAAGCTGACATAACAAGTCGGCGTATTTTCACCAAATAAATCAATCCGGCAGGCGTCGGCTTTTTCCTTAATCTGCTGACAAACCGGCTGGGGAATTTGATGGCGGTACAGAGGTTTGCCCTGAATGAGAATTTCTGTGCCGCAGCCGCAGCAGTAACCGTCAAAATCCAATGCTTTGATCATCGCCGAAACATGCGAATAGGGCCGTCCGGTATTGATGAATACAACGCTGCCGCTGCGCCGGGCCGCCCGCAGCGCTTCGATTGTACTTTGAGGAATCTGGTGCGTCTGTTCATCGACCAAGGTACCGTCGATATCAAAAAAGAGACATTTTTTCTTCATCATTTCTCCTTCATCTTTCATTCTGGTCTGAAAACAGCCCCATTATAGAAGATGAATTTAAAATTGAAAAGCCTAATCCTGCAAATTGTAATATTCTTCGACAGTTAAACCGCTTTCATAGATTTTCTGCGCTTCTTTCTTGCCGAAATAGCGGTAATGCCACGGTTCGAAGATATAACCGGTAATTTCTTCTTTTCCTTCCGGATAACGCAGAATGAAGCCGTATTTCCAGGCGTTTTCTTTCAGCCAGATGCCTTCGTCCGTGTCCTTGAAGCATCCCTTGAGATAACAGCTGCTGTTGGTGCCAGACAAATCAGCGGCTAACCCGGTCTGGTGTTCGCTCTGCCCAGGTTTGGCGGAATAACGGTTCGCTTCCTCCTCGCCATCGCGGGCAACATAGTTGTTATACAAGTTTTTCTGGTAGTCGTAAGAGCGGTAACCGCTGCCGATCATTAATGAAATCCCGTCGTCTTTTGCCGCATCAAACATGACTTTCATTGCGTCCGCCGCTTCCTGGCGCAGCGTGACAGAGGATTTCGCCAGCGGCACGTCCGGCTTCACTAAGTCCGCCGGCTCATAGTCTTCGCCTAAAGGGCGCTGCTTGTTGACAATCAGGGTGATGCTGTCAAGACTGGTCAGATCTGGAACTTCCATCATAATATCTCCTTCTCCGTCTTTATTATCAGAGGCCGGCGTCGCTTCCGGCGTGATCGTCGGCTGAACCGATTCCTGCGGTGTTTCCGAAGGCGCGGGATTATCGGTCTCCGGGGTCTTCGCTTTTTTCCCGCAGCCGCCCAGTGCGGCGATCAACAGGAAAGCGATCGTAATTTTTGTTATTTTCAGCATTTGCTCATCTCCTGTTCTTCCCGGTTTTTCTCTTGAATCCGGCGCAGCGCTTCGGCTACGTCACGGACAAAATATTTCGCACGCGCCAGGATTTCGGGATTACTTTTTTCCATGGCGTAGCTTTCTTCGATCAAATCAAACATTTCCAGATCATTGATAGAATCCCCTAAAACGGCGATCTCATACAGCGGCACATGATTCAGCGCGGCAATTTTCTGAATTCCGCTGGCCTTGTTCACGCCCGGTTTCATCACTGAAATGCCATCGTGGCGGGTCATGACCGGATCATAGCCCAAACGGGCCGCCTGCTCAGCCAGCTGCTTTAGTATTTCCGGCTGATGCGCGAGGATGACCAGGGAAACAAAGGTTTGTTCAGGTTTCCGCCGCGTCAGCTCTGAAAGCGTCCATGGCAGAATTTCCCGGTGGTCCGGCACGTTATCAGGATCGGAAAATTCGTCGATATATTCCTGTTTCCGATCCGCAAAGCAATAATCATTCTGATTGGTAATGCACAACAGCTCGGCCGGCTGATTTTCCAACAAGGCATGGATATGCCGCGCTTCTTCCAGGGTGAATACACTTTCATAAATCAGTTTCTGGGAGGCCGTGACATAGGCGCCGGAATAAGCGACCGTATCGAAGCTGAACTGCCTCCCGTAAGTCCGCGGCACAAAGTCCGCCGGACGGCCGGTCGCCAGCGCGATGTGAACGCCGGAATTCATCGTCTTGTTGATTTCCTGAAGGTTTTCCACCGAAATGGTGTACTCCCCCTGGTCGTTATCTTGAACTAAGGTTCCGTCAACGTCGCAAAAGATCAAACGTATCATTTTTAAGTCCTCACTTTATCGTATTGTAATTATACCATCGTGGGAATGTTAAGCAAATCCTAAGATATCCACAGGAAAAACCGCGGCTTCTGTCCATTCTGCGGATTTCCGGGGTTTTTTCGCCGGTGAAGAATTTGTTGTCCACGCCTTCTCCGCATTCCACATTCAGCAGTTATCCACAGTTGTGGATAATGGTGGATTATGTCAAATACGCTTTTATAGAGCGGTATTTTGATATGGAAAACATATTGATAACTTTATGATTCTCCCATTTTATCCCCATTTTCCCCAAAAAAGTTATCCATGTCCACTTTTCCCCACTTTCTCCACAATGGAAAAGATGTGGATTACAGTGGATAACCTGGCATAAACAAACAATAAACACGGATTTAACGGCACTTATCCTGTGGAAAACTTTTTTTGGAAGAAAAACATCGTGGAAAAATGCCGATAAATTAGCTAAACTAGTAGTGCTAAGGAAACTTATCCACGAATGGGAGTTGTATAAAAAATGACAGTAATGGATTCTTACTTATCCGATATCTGGAAACGAACCCTGACGCTGATCTTAGAAAAGGGGAAACAGCAGGAGAAATTGGACAATCTGATCTTTAATCAGTTTTTCTCCGATTCCAAGCTGATGGACCTCGATGAAAAGAAAGCGCTGGTCGTCGTGCCCGGGTATATCCAGCAAACGATTATGATGCAAAACAAAGAGATCGTCGAAGAAGCGATCAGCGAAGTTCAGGAACGCAAAATCAGCTGCGAGATCGTCATGGAAAGCCAGCTACAGAAAATCCGGCCGATGGCGGCGAAAAAGAAAGCGCCGGCGATCACCGGATTGAACACGACGAATCTGATTCAGGATTACACGTTTGACAATTTCGTGGTCGGCGGAAGCAACCGCGAAAGCCATTCCGCGGCGCTAGCCTGCGCCTACAATCCCGGACAGTTTTTCAACCCGCTGTTCATCTACGGCAATTCCGGCTTAGGCAAGACGCATTTGTTAAACGCGATCGGTAACTATGTCAGCGAACACGCGCCGGACAAAAAAGTCTACTACACGACCAGCGAAGACTTCGTCAACGCTGTCGTCAATTCCATCAAAAACGGCCAGATTCAGGAATTCAAAGAAGAAATGAACGATCTGGACGTCCTGTTGGTCGACGATATCCAGTTTCTGGCCGGCAAGGAAAAGAGTCATGAAACGTTCTTCTACATCTTCAACGAACTCGTTAACAACAAGAAGCAGATCTGCCTGACTTCCGACCGGCATCCGACTGAGATCAAAGGGCTGGAGGAACGCTTGATCAGCCGCTTCTCCTCCGGGTTGTCCGTCGGCGTCGACTCGCCGGAATTTGAAACGTCCGTCGCGATCCTGAAGGTCAAGCTGGAAAAACAAAGCGTCGATCCTTCGATCATCGACGACGATGTGCTGGCTTACATCGCATCGAACTTTTCGCAGGACGTGCGCAAGCTGGAAGGCGCGCTCAACCGTTTATTATTCTATTCGATCAATTTCTCCAACAGTACCCGGATCGACTTTAAAACGGCAGTTTCCGCTTTCCGCGGACAGGCGCAGACGATTGATAAAAACGATCTGACCGCCTCCAAGATCATCCGCTGCGTCGCCGATTACTACGGTCTGACCAAATTGCAGCTGGTCTCCAAAACCCGCACCAAAAACATTGCGACCGCCCGGCACATGGCGATGTATCTGTGCCGCAAACATCTCGACATGCCTTATGTCAAAATCGGCGATGAATTCGGCAAGCGCGATCACTCGACCGTCATGAGCGCCTGCGAGAAAGTTGAGAAGGGCTTAAAGAACGACGAAACGTACCGGCAGGCTGTCGGCGAACTGGAAAAGCTCATGCAGGTCAAATAGTTAACCACTGCTTTCCACTTTATTTCCGCCGTCAAAAGTGATAAAATATACCTGTATTATAAGGCTTTTTGAAACTTTATCCACTTTTCCACAGTCCTAATGATGTTGAACTTAAATACTTAATAAAAACACAAGGGAGGTACACCATGAATTTCAAAATCTCCAAGCGAGTTTTCTACTCCGCGCTGAATACCGTATCCAGAGCGATTTCTTCCAACTCGCCTTTACCAGCGTTGTCCGGCATCAAAATTGAAGTGAATCAGGATTCCATCGTATTGACCGGCAGCGATTCCGATATCTCCATCCAGACCACCTTGAAGGGCAGCGATGAAGAAATCAATCTGATCGTCAAAGAAACCGGATCGATCGTCATCGAAGCGAAATATATCCTTGAAATTGTCAGAAAGATTGACGCTGACGAAATTGAACTGGAAATCGTCGACGGCTCCCTGACCAAGATTAGTGGGATGTCGGCAGAATTCAGAATTAACGGCATGCGCGCCCTGGATTATCCGGCAATCGACTTTACGCGTCCGGGTCAGCAGTTTGAAATGGACGCCGACGTCTTATTAAAGGTCATCAGCCAGACGACGTTCGCGACCAGCGACCGGGAAACCCGTCCCGTCTTAACCGGCGTCAACATGAAGTGCAGCGGCAAGCGACTGGAATGTGTCGCGACCGACAGCTACCGCTTAGCCCGCAAGATCGTCGATCTGACCTCGGAAAACAACTTTAACATCACGATTCCAGCCAAGAGCTTAAATGAAGTATCCAAGACGATCGCTCAGGACAGCAGCGTGCTGATTGCCGTCTCGGATAAGAAAGCGCAGTTCTGGATTGGTGAAACTGTGATTCAGACCCGTCTGATCGACGGCGCCTATCCGGAAACCGCTCGTTTAATTCCGACAGAATTCGCGCATGAACTGACAGTCGATTCCCGGGATATGCTGAATGCGATCGACCGCGCGTCGTTTATCAAGAACGAAGGTATTTCCATCGTCAAGCTGAGCGCCAACAGCGAAGAAGTCGTCATTTCCAGCAAATCGCAGGAAGTCGGATCTTCGGTCGAAAATTTAAACATCCTCACTTATGAAGGCAATCCGCTTGAAATCTCATTCAGCGGCAAATATGTTTTTGAAGCGATCCGCGTCTTATCCGCGACCACCATCAAGATTCTGTTCAGCGGCGAGATGAAACCGTTTGTCATCCGCAACACGGACGACGACTCAATTCTGCAGCTCGTTCTGCCGGTCAGAACCTACTCATAAAAGTTGGCGAAACACGAAATAAAAGGCACCCAGGCGGTGCTTTTTACTTGCTTTTGTGGTATAATCTACCTGATAGGCCATAGGCAGGAAAGGACTCTGACAATGATCAAAATTGATACTGAATTCATTACCTTGGGACAGCTGCTGAAAATGACGGACTGGATCTCCTCCGGGGGTGAAGCGAAGCTGGCAGTGAAGGAACTCAAGATTACGGTCAACGGTGAAAAAGAAGACCGGCGCGGCCGCAAGCTCTATCCGGGTGATCAAATCAGTATTGAGGATAAGCGCTATACGATCGAACGATGAAGATCAATCAGATCCGCCTGAAGAATTTCAGAAACTATGATTCCTGCCAGTTTATCCCGGATCCGCATATGAATGTCATCATCGGGAAAAACGCGCAGGGCAAAACCAATCTTCTGGAAAGCATCGTACTGCTTTCGACGACACGTTCTCACCGGGCTGTGCGGGATCAGGATATGATCCGGGAAGGCCAGGACTTCTGCAAAGCGGAATGCCGGCTGAACACAGAGCCGGAGATGGTGCTGTCGGCGGTGATTCATGGAAAAGGAAAAACGCTGATGATTCATCAGAAGCCGGTTTCCCGATCCAGCGAATTCATCGGTAAGCTCAACGCGGTGCTGTTTGCGCCTTCCGATTTAGAGCTTTTTGAAGCGCCCCCGAAGGTTCGCCGGCGTTTGATGGACGTGGAGATCGGCAAGGTGTCGCCGCGGTACATGCAGGCGCTGAGCGCCATGATGAAGCTTTTAAAAGAACGCAACAGCCTGTTGAAACGCGAACATCTTGACAACGCGATGCTGGAGGTTCTGGATCAGCAGATGATTGAGCAGCAGCTGACGATCATTGCGATGCGGCGGCAGTTCATCGCCAAGATGAATGAAAGCTTAAGCCGGACTTACAGTGCGTTAGCAGAAGAAGAGGCGCAGGTCAGCGCGGCTTACCACACGATCACAGAACAAACCGAACCGGATGCGATGCGGGAAGAAATCAGCCGGAAGCTGCTCGAAAACCGTGAACGTGACCGGATCTTGAAGACGACGTCCAGCGGTGTTCACCGCGATGATCTGAGTTTTCAGCTCAACGGGCGGGATGTGCTGAGCTATGCTTCCCAGGGACAGCGGCGAATGATCGTGCTGGCGTGGAAGCTGTCGCTGATCGACTTCATTGCAGAGCGGCTTAACGAGCTGCCGGTGCTGCTTTTAGACGACGTATTGTCGGAGCTTGACCAACAGAAAAGGGTAAACCTTTTTTCTTTGATTTCCCCGGAAATCCAAACGTTTATTACGACGACAGAAATCGCGGAACTGCTTCCGTTTCTGTCACGAAAACCTAAAATTGCTGAGATAGACAGCGGTCAGATACGACCTTGGAAGGAGGACATGAATTGAATATGGAAAAACCAGTAGAGCATTCTTATACCTCGCATGATATTCAAGTGCTGGAGGGGTTAGAGGCGGTCCGAAAACGGCCTGGCATGTATATCGGTTCGACTTCGGAAAAGGGACTGCATCATCTGGTCTGGGAAATCGTCGATAACTCGATTGACGAAGCGCTGGCCGGCTATGCGACAGAGATTGAAATTAGTGTCGATCCTCAGAATATCGTTACCGTTGAAGACAACGGCCGCGGCATGCCGGTTGAAATTCATGAGAAAACAGGAATCTCAACGGTCGAAACGATTTTTACAGTGCTGCATGCCGGCGGGAAGTTCGGCGGCGGGGCCTATAAAGTTTCCGGCGGTCTGCACGGCGTCGGCGCCTCGGTCGTCAACGCGCTGAGCGAATGGCTGGAAGTCACGGTTTACAAAGAGGGCAAGGTCTTCTTTATCCGCTTTGAAAACGGCGGGAAGGCGGTCGCGCCGCTGAAACAGATCGGCACCTGCGATCCGTCCAAGCACGGCAGTCTGGTCCGGTTCTTGGCGGATGCGACGATCTTTACGGAAACGGTCGCGTACAACCATGACGTCCTGTATGACCGGCTGCGTCAGATCGCGTTCTTAAACAAAGGCATCAAGCTGTTGTTTACGGATGAAAGAATGGAAGATGAAGCGAAGCGGTCGCATACGTTCCTGTATGAAGGCGGCTTAAAAGAATACATCGCATTTTTGAATAAAAATAAAACGCCGATCCATGAAGAAATCATTTACGTGGAAGGCGAACAGGACGGCATTCAGGTGGAGATTGCGATGCAGTACAACGACGGCTATGTGCCGAACGTGTATTCATTCTGCAACAACATCAATACCGGCGAGGGCGGCACGCATGAGGAAGGCTTCAAGCTGGCGCTCAACCGCACGTTAAATAGCTATGCCAAGGAAGCGGGCTTGTTAAAAAAGACGAGGAAGGGCTGCAGAGCGACGATGTGCGCGAAGGACTGACCGCGATCATTTCCGTCAAGCATCCGGATCCGCAGTATGAAGGCCAGACCAAAACCAAGCTGGGCAACGCCGAGGTGCGCAAGATCGTTTCCAACATCTTAGGCGAACAGCTGGAACGGTTTTTAATGGAAAATCCAAACAGCGCGAAGCTGATCATCGAAAAAGCGCAGCTGGCGTCGAAAGCCCGGCTGGCAGCGAAAAAAGCCCGTGAACTGACGCGCCGCAAAAGTGCGTTGGAAATCAGCGCACTGCCGGGAAAACTCGCCGATTGTTCCAGTAAAAACGCAGAGATCTGCGAAATTTACCTGGTGGAAGGTGACTCCGCCGGCGGAAGCGCGAAACAGGGAAGAAATTCCAAGTTTCAGGCGATCCTGCCGCTGCGGGGTAAGATTTTAAACGTCGAGAAAGCCCGTTTGCATCGTATTTTTGACAACAACGAAATCCGATCGATGATCACCGCTTTCGGCGCGGGGGTCGGCGAGGAAGTCGACGTGACGAAGCTGCGCTATCATAAAATCGTCATCATGACCGATGCCGACGTCGACGGCGCGCATATCCGCACGCTGCTGCTGACCTTCTTATACCGCTATTTACGGCCGGTGGTCGAAGGCGGATTCGTCTACATCGCGCAGCCGCCGCTGTATAAGATCCAGAAGGGTCAACAGGTCCGCTACGC
>NZ_GG657553.1:453877-457075 GCF_000157995.1 Holdemania filiformis DSM 12042 | reverse complement strand
ATTATACACAAAAAAGGCAATATTTCTCCATAAGTTAACCAAAAATGGGTAGAAATATCACTTTTTTTTGAAAGTAACTTGATTTTTTCATGGCGTTTATCTTAGTAAGGTTTCATTTTGTACTTTCTTAGAATTTTTTCGCGAGGCGGCATATCCGCATTTCAACCGAAATCTGACGATTGTTCGGGATGTCTGCTTTTTAACCATAAAAGCACGGTTGCGGACTTCTCAAATTATGAAAAATGGAGTAGAATAAGGGCGTAGAAAATAGGAGGATACATTTATGGCATTAGTTTCCGCAAAAGAAATGATCGAAAAAGCTCATGAAGGTCATTATGCAGTAGGCGCATTCAACATCAATAACATGGAATGGATTAAATCCATCCTGGCCGCAGCTGAAGAAGCCAAGTCACCAGTCATGTTAGGTGTTTCGGAAGGCGCAGGCAAGTATATGGCTGGATTTAAGAATGTCGTTGCCATGGTTAGAGAAATCCATGACTCGATGGGCATCACCGTACCTGTTGCGCTGCATCTGGATCATGGTTCATTTGAAGGAGCCAAGGCCTGCATTGAAGCGGGATTCACTTCTGTCATGTTTGACGGTTCGCATTATGATTTCGAGGAAAATGTCGCGAAGTCGAAAGAAATTCTGGAACTGGCTCATTCGAAGGGCATTTCCGTTGAATGTGAAGTCGGCGGCATCGGCGGTGAAGAAGACGGCGTTGCCAGCATGGGCGAATTAGCGGATCCGCAGGAATGCGCGAACATCGCGGCGCTGGGCGTTGATTTCCTGGCAGCCGGCATCGGCAACATCCACGGCAAATATCCGGCTGACTGGCAGGGCCTGAACTTTGATCGTCTGGCTGAAATCCAGGCTTCGACCAACGGTAAACCGTTAGTTCTGCACGGCGGCAGCGGTATCCCGGCGGATCAGGTAGCTAAGGCAATCTCCCTGGGCGTTTCCAAGATCAATGTCAATACCGAACTGCAGCTGGTCTTTGCGGCCGCAACCCGGAAATACATTGAAGAAGGCAAAGATCTGGCCGGCAAGGGCTATGATCCGCGCAAACTGCTGAAACCAGGCGCTGATGCGATCACCAAGAAGGTCATCGAAATGATGAACCAGTTTGGTTCCGCTAACAAGGCGTAATCGTTTAAAATCTGATATTCTTGAAAACCGGCGGAGAAATCTGCGGGTTTTCTTTTTTTTCTGATCTCAGACAGCTTATAATAAGAGGGATGAATTGAGAACGAGGAGGTTGCTTATGAGAACGTTGAAGCAAAAAGGGAAGGATATCGTTTGGGTTGTCGCAGGGAACGCGGTGCTGGCGCTGGCTGTCAGTATGTTCATTCTGCCCTATGATATTTTATCCGGTGGCGTCGCGGGCATCGCGGTAGCGCTGCAGCCGTTGATTCCGCTGCCGGTCACGCTGATGGTCAATTTGTTAGTGGTTGGCTTGTTTATCCTCGGCGCCTGTTTCCTGGGGAAAGAATTTGCGATGAAGACAATATTAAGCTCGCTGATCTATCCGGTATTTCTGACCTTTTTCAGCGGCCGGGTGCCGGTGCTGGATCTCGATCCGATCCTGGCTTCTCTGTACGGCGGACTTTTAGGCGGCATGGGTGTCGGAATGGCGTTAAGAACCGGAGCGAGTACCGGCGGCATGGATATTCCGCCGTTGATCGTTCATCAGCTGACGCATATCGAAATCGCCAAGCTGGTGCTGATCACCGATGCGCTGACCGTGCTGCTGGGGGCGTTTACCTATGGCTTGGAAGCGGTGCTGATCGGTTTTGTTTCCGTGTGGGCGTCCTCGGTCGCGATCGACAAGGTGCTGATGTTCGGTGGTCAGCAGGCCAAGGCGATTCAGATTATTTCCGATCAATACGAACAGATCATTGAACGAATTCATTCCGAACTGGAACGCGGGACGACGCTGATCGAAGCACAGGGCGGTTATACGCATGAAAAACGGAAGATTGTTCTGGTCGTCATCACCAAGAATCAATATCCGGCGCTGATGGAAATGGTGACGGCGATCGATAAGGAGGCGTTTGTGATCGCCAACGATACGCATGAGGTCAAGGGCTTCGGCTTCAGCTTTGAATTCAAGGTTTGAGGTTGGATGAAGTCTTTTGAAATCTGTGCTGCAACGACAAGCGGACAATTCAAGATAAACAGTTAAGAAATTTCCGGCTTCACGAAACAAGGCAGAGCGGATTCTGAACAAGATTGTAATGCGGTAGAACAGACTTGAATGAACGGAGGAGCAGAAAGATGCTGAGCCATAATGGATGTCAAAAACTGCGGGAATTTACGGAAAGAAGTTATAAAAAAACAGTAATGGAAGTGACTTCGGGCGTGTGGTTCGTTTTAGGCTATGGCCACAGCAATGCGATTTTTATTGAAGGACAGACCAGTGTGATTTTGATCGATACGCTGGATAGCCGGGAGCGGGGAGATTGTTTAAAATTCTGGATTCAAAAGACGACGGGGAAGCCGGTCAGGACTCTTCTCTATACGCATGGACATCCTGACCACCGGGGCGGAGCCGGAGCCTTTCAGGAGGAAGTCTCGGAAATCATCGCGTTTAAACCGAAAAATCAGGAATTAAAAAGAACAGAAGCGCTGCAGGAAATACAAACAAAGCGGGGAGCACGGCAATTTGGCTATACGCTGAGCGACGAAGAAGCACTTTCGCAGGGGATTGGTCCGCGTGAAGGAATAAATTACGGAGAGCATCGTAGTTTTGTTTCACCGACAACGGTTTATGATCAAGACTGTGTAACCCGCACGATCGATGGGATCGAACTGGAGTTAGTGCGGGTCCCGGGTGAGGCTGAGGATCAGATGCTCGTCTGGCTGCCGCAAAAAGCAGTGCTTTGCTGCGGTGATAACTACTTTGGCTGTTTTCCGAATTTGTATGCGATCCGGGGCGGACAATACCGCGATCTGGCCTCCTGGATTGACAGTCTGGACGTCATCCTTTCCTATCCGGCCCAGATCCTTCTGCCGGGCCATACGGCTGCGGTTTGTGGAAGGGAACGAATCCGGGAAACCGTTGGCAATTTCAGAAATGCGCTCGATTTTCTTCTGATGAAAACGTTAGAAGGAATGAATGAAGGAAAAAGCGCCGATCAGCTGGCCGCGGAAATTCAGCTGCCTGAAGAACTCTCCAAGCTGCCATATCTTGGGGA
>NZ_GG657553.1:444778-453659 GCF_000157995.1 Holdemania filiformis DSM 12042 | reverse complement strand
ATCTTGGGGAATATTACGGCTGCGCGGAATGGGCGGTCCGGGAAATCTATGCGGCCTATTTAGGCTGGTTTGATGGAAATCCAACGCATCTGCATCCGCTCGCACCGCACATCCGGTCACAGAAAATGCTGGAATTGATGGGCGGGAAGGATAGGACTGAAGCTGCGGCCCGGATGGCTTTTGAGAAGCACGAAGATCAATGGTGTCTGGAACTGTGCGATTTGTGTTATGAAGCAGAACCGGACGCCGCTATCCTGAGACTCAAAGCCGCCGCGCTGGATCGACTGGCGGAAGAGGAAACAAGCGCAAACGGACGGCATTATTATAAAGCCTGCGCGAAAGAACTGAGGAAAACTGCCGGATTGGACTAAGACAATGGAGATAGAATTGAATAAAGCTGATAGTCTGAGTCCTGAAAAATCGTTAAAAAAGGGGAAAGTCATTTAGCTTTGAAAAGAAAGCTGTAACTTTTTTCTTGCTGATAATGAAAAACAGCCCCCCGAAAGAAGAATTCAAAGAGCCGCGAATCAAAAATTAGTTTTGATCTTCAATAGGATATTTTAGATCCGGGGCGGAAGCTATTTTTGAATCATCCGCCAGGGATAACAGCGGGAATTCCAGGATCACCTGCGCGCCGCTGCCATCCGGGACATTGCCGGGGATCATCCGTCCGCCTTCGATCTGCATCGCCTGCGACACGGTATATAAGCCTAACCCCGCATGGCCGTTGCTGCTGCGGGCGGACTCATAGCGGTAAAACGGTTCGCCGATGTGCTTTAAACTTTCTGCCTGGAAGCCCGGCCCTTCGTCACTGACCTTCAGGATCCAGTTTGTTTCTGTCACCGCGCCCATCAGCTGGACGGTTTTACCGGGCGGACAGTAGCGGATCGCGTTGTCGAGCAGATTGATCAGCGCCCGTCTCAGCGTTTCGGCATGCACCCGGGCTGAGAACGGCGGGCAGAACACGGTCAGCGTGATTTCTTTGTTGCGGCACAATCCGGACACTTCTTCAGTACAGCGCCGGATCAGCTCATGGATCGGTGTTACTTTCGGTTGTTCCGCCTGATTTTGGCTGCAGGCGGCTTGCTGAAGCTGAAGCACATACTGACTTAATTGGCCTAACCGCCGCTGTATTGCCTCCAGACTTTCCCCCGCTGTTTCAGACAGGGCTTCCTCCTGCAGCAGTTCGACATTGCCCTGAATCACAGCCAGCGGCGTCTTCAGATCATGCGCCAGCGCGGCGATCTGGATTTCCCGCTGATTCTGCATATCCCATTGCTGGACCAGCGAATCCTTCAAGGCTGAGCGCATCGTATCGACGGAATCCAGCGCCTGGTTGAACTCCGTCAGCGGGGTGTCTTGAAGTGTAAAATCAAGGTTTCCCGACGCGATCTGCGTCGCGGATTCCTCCAGCGCATTCAAGGCCTGAACCAGTTTTTTTCCGTAGCGGTTGGTTGTCATCCATAAATAAAGGAGAAGGAGAACGGCGGTCACACTAATAAAAAGTCCCTGCAGATCGCTGATCAGGGCGGCAATCCCCGGGGCGGTCGGACGCACTTCATAGCGGAACAGAAGAATGACAACTTCTGCCCGCAGGTCGGTGCGAAACCAGGTGTCGGCCCCGATTCTTCCGGTGTAACTTCCGGTATAGAGGGAAAAATCAGCCAGCGCGCTGTCCGCCGGCAGGGAACTGTCCGCCAGCTGTTCATGACTGAACAACAGGTAATGGATGCCGTCGGGAACCTCCGCAGGGTCAAAAAAATCCTGCCGCTGGATTTTGCCGATCAGCTCCTGCGCCTGTTTTTCATTGTGATCAGCGCTTGTGTAGAAGCCGGCGTTCAAGCCGGCCATAAACAGAAACACTGCCGCGGCCAGGATCGCGAGCACGCCGAAAGCGGTCGTTAAAAAATAACGCCGCAAGAATTGCGCTAGAGTCCGGGTTTTTCTGCGTCTTCTTTTTTCCATCGGTAGCCTATCCCCCATACGGTTTCTATCGGATCTTCATTCAATTTCCGGCATTTTGACCGGATGTTTTTAATATGCTCGGTAATCGCCGCCGGTCCGCTGTCGCGATCCCAGCCGTTGATCAGCGCCAACAGCTGATCCTTGGTCCAGATCCGGCCGGGCTGTCGGCGCAGCGCAATCAGAATTTCTTTTTCGCTGCGGGTCAGTGCCAGCCGCTGTCCGCGGAAAGCGACGTCCTGCTGCCGATCGATCTGCCAGCCGTCCTGGCGGATCCAAGAACGCCGCTGTTCTCTGCGCAGATGGGCCTGAATCCGGCTGCGCAGAACGCTCAGGCTGAACGGCTTGGTCAGATAATCATCCGCGCCGTACCCCAGGCCTTCTATCATCATTTCCTCCTCACTGCGGGCGCTGAGAAATAAGATCGGGCAGCTCAGCCGGCCGCGGATTTCCTGACACAGCTCGAAACCGGATTGCTGCGGCATCATCACATCCAGCAGAATCAGATCGGCCTGCGCCCAGTCGTCTTCGCCGACTTCCTCGGGATTCGCAAAGGTCAGCACCCGATGTCCGTCTTTTTCCAGCGCGATCCGGATCAGCCGGAGTAAATCCAGGTCATCGTCCACTGCGATCAGCGTCGCCATCGTTCCGCCTCCTGTCCTGTTGCTTCTATTATACCATCAAGCACGACAACAAATAAAACAGATAGACGTGCAGCGGATAAAACCAGTAGAAAAACCGTTGATTCCGCGGTCCCCGCTTTCCGTTGTAGAACGCCATGAAAATGACGGCGAACACGCCCATCCATTCATAAGCAATCGTAAAGATCTCCGTAAAATGGCTCAGATTTATCTGCAGAAGCATCAGACCGTATAAGCTGGCGAGCGTCAGCACGAAGACGCTCAGCTGAACGGCGCGGTGACGGCGCAGGCCGTAAAGGATCAAGCCGCCGATCAGATAGTAAATCCCGCCTTCGTTTAAGAAAGGCAGCGGAAACAGTGTGCATTGCAGAAAGTAAGCGTAAGGCATAATTGAAAGCGGCAGCCGGGCAAAGCTGAAATACCAGACCCAAGGCAGCGCCAACAGGCCGATTCCCGGCAGCCAGCGTTTCTTTTTGCATTCATCCAGTCCCTGCCACAGGACAAAACAAAGGACAAACGTCGCAAATATATTATTTGCAGGATAAAAACCGTCAGCCCGGGTCCAGCCGAAGAACTGAATCAAATACTGAATCAAGCCCATGGCCGCCGCAATACCATAACAGCGTAAGAAATAACGCTTGCGGTTGGAGGTGTGCGCAAAGCCCTCCGCGGCGCAGAACAGAAATAACCAGCCGGATAAGCGGCCTAATTGCGAAAAAAGCAGCGGAATTCGTCCAGTAAATTCAAAGAAATAATGCAGGTGGTCCAGGACCATCAGAACCATCGCCAGGCATTTCAGATCCAATCCCGACAGTCCTCGAAAGCGTTTTTTTGTTTTCATTGAAGATTCCTCCTTGATAGTTTGAGCATAAACCGGAAATCTAAGGAAATTCTAAGGAAAACGAAAACTGCCGGACGCGATTTGGAAAGAGTGGCAATGCCGGGGAGTTCACGGTATAATAGGTACGGAAAAGGTAAGGATGAGGTTTATGCAGATAGAACACCAGTTTCCCTGTTCCGCCGTGCAGTTTTTCAATTTTATGGCACGCCGGATCGCACAGGACATTCAGATTGAAACCGATAAGAAATTGACGATTGCTGAGATTCATCAGGGCATGAAGTATGATAAGAAGGTTCTGGTTTCCGAAAAGAAGCAGCGCATCGGCAAGGCACAGGTCGCCGTTTACGATAAGCCGGGTCATGTGCAGCTGCGCGTCGAGATGTTCGACGGCACACAGGTCATTGATACTCAATGCGCCGCGCTGGGCAAGGATCGCTGTCAGGTGACGTATAGCGAGGAATTTTTACCTTCCAACATGGAGAAAAAACTGGCGATCGTAAGTTTTTCCTGGATGGGAAGAAAGAATAACAAGAAAAAGCTGCAGCGGCTGATGGAACAATGGGAAACCGAAATTCGTCAGCTGTACGGTGAATGAGTGTTCAGCATTTTAAAAACTACAGAACAATCACGTTTTTATCAAAACTTAATAGTATGATAGTGCAATGAAAGGAGCCCAACCGATGGAAGAAGTATTTAAGATTGAAGGCGGTCATCAGCTGAACGGAGAGGTTAGAATCAGCGGAGCGAAGAACGCGACGGTCGCTCTGATCCCGGCCTCGATTCTGGCCAACGGCCCGGTAACGATCTGCGGCGTGCCGGATATCGCGGACGTGGAATCGTTATCCACCTTGTTAGAGGAATTGAACGTCGCAGTGGTGCACAAGGATCGGGGGCATCTGATCATCGATCCGACGGAAATGGTCAATCGGCCGTTGGAACATCCGGCGGTCACGAAGCTGCGCGCTTCCTATTATTTTATGGGAGCGTTGTTAGGCAAATACAAGCATGTAAAAATCAAAATGTCGGGCGGCTGTTATCTGGGCCCGCGGCCGATCGATCTGCATCTCAAGGGCTTTGAAGCGCTGGGAGCGAAGGTTGATTATCAGAAAGGTTGTTATACGATCGAAGCGGAAGAGTTGATCGGTACAAAAATCTTCCTGGATATTTCCTCAGTCGGCGCAACAATCAATATCATGATGGCGGCGGTGTATGCGAAAGGCCGCACGACAATTGAAAACGCAGCGAAGGAGCCGGAAATCATCGACGTTGCGACGCTTTTGAACAAGATGGGCGCGCATATCCGAGGCGCGGGAACGAATGTGATTACGATTGACGGTGTGGATCATTTATCCGGCTGTTTCCATGAAATTATCCCGGATCGGATTGAAGCGGGCACGTTTATCATCATGGCGGCCGCGGCGGCCAAGGAAATGAAGATTACCAACATTATTCCGCAGCATCTGGAATCGTTATTGTCAAAGCTGCAGGAAATGGGCGTGGATATGGAAGTCGACGTGGACAGCGTGACGATCCGCGGCGGCGGCAAGCTGCAGGGCGTGGATATCAAAACGCTGCCATATCCTGGGTTTGCGACAGATTTGCAGCAGCCGTTATCGGCGTTGTTAACCCAGGCGGAAGGCAAGTCGACGATCCGGGAGACGATTTATCCGGAACGGTTCAAGCATTGCATCGAGCTGCAGCGGATGGGCGCAGATATCAGCGTCGGTCAGGGCAGCTGCACGATCGAAGGAATCACGCCGCTCTACGGCGACCGGGTCACCGCGACGGATCTGCGCTGCGGGGCCAGTCTGGTCGTGGCCGGCTTGTTAGCGGAAGGCGTAACGGAGATTCATGAAATCTATCACATTGAACGAGGCTATGACGACCTGGATGGCAAGCTGCGGGCATTGGGCGCAAACATCTGGCGGGAAACGATCGAATAAGACAAGTCAGAAATCGGCTCGGGATAGAAATTAACAGATTTCGTTAAATTTAAGAACAGTGATCCTCAACGCTGGCTGGATAACGCATGATTTATGCAGTATCCAGCTTTTTTTGTTTTTACAAAATCTTAACCGTACCTTAACCGCCGTTTATTAAAAACCAGTTATACTTCACCTTGTTTATAAGGAGGAATTGATTTCATAAATTAAGATGGAAAATTCAGGAAGAGAGAACGAAATTCTTAGGCGGCTTGTTTGTTTGCGACGTACATATCTAGCCCGGGATGAAGATGTGGAACATCGTTGACATTGCCTTGTTCCTCGTTAACGCTTGCGCAATTCGCTGCCGAGGAATCGAACAAAGGCAAGCTGAAAAATTGAAAACTGGTGAAAAGGAAAATAAGGGAGAGCTGATGATGAAAACAAGAAGACTTACAAAATGGTTAAGCACGCTGTGCGTGTGCAGTATTTTATTCGGATGCGCCAGCGCGAATCCGGATTCAGAAAAGCAAGACACACAGTGGCCTAAAAAAATAGTTCTGGTTCAAATGCCGAATGAGAATAACCCAGCCGCTGATAGTCAACATGAAAAATTCGGTCAGGCATTAAGCGAATACCTTGGTATTGAGGTGGAAGCGATGGAAGCCAGTGAATATACGGCGGCGATTGAAGGGATGGCCGGCGGAAATATTGACGTCATGTTGGTATCGCCAATGAGCTATTTCCAGGCAAAAGAAAGAGCAGGCGCCGAATTGTTAGTATCCACACCGATGAGCGCTGAATATGTATCCGCCTTTATTGTGAGAAGTGATCGCGACGATATCACAGGGATGGAGGGTCTGCGCGGAAAAACGTTTGCGTTTGTTGATCAGGCGAGTTCCTCCGGTTATCTCTATCCGAAAGCGGCTCTGGTCAAACAGTTGAATCTGGATCCGGATCAACTGGAATCCAGCGATTATTTCTTCAAGACCGTCGCTTTTTCCGGATCGCATACAACAAGCGTTTCCGGAGTTCAAATGGGGGATTATGACGCAGCCTGTGTGGCGAAATCCATCATCGCGCAGATGGCGGAAGCCGGTGCGGTAAACGCGGAAGATTTTAAAATCATCGGATCCAGCGATATCATTCCGAATCCTGCGTATGTGGCGAGAGGTTCCCTGCCGGAAGATTTAAAAGCGAAAATCAAAGCGTTTTTTCTGAGCTATAAGGACGCTGATTATTTTGAAGCTGTGCATGGAAACCGGGATATCCGTTTCGTCGAGGTGACGGAAGACGACTATCAGCCGGCAAAAGAAATGCTGGATCTGCTTCACATTGAATTTGGAGACTAAGCTATGGGTGAAAAGTTACTGAAAATTGAAAATCTCAGCAAGTCGTACAACGCGCAGACGCAAGCGCTTGCCGATGTCAATATTACTTTGGATAAAGGGGAATTTGTCGTTGTGATCGGGCCTAGCGGAGCGGGAAAATCAACATTAATCCGGTGTATTAACCGGATGATCGAACCAACTGAAGGAAAGATTGTGTTTGACGGGACTGAGATTACGTCGATGAATAACCGTCAGATGCGCAAGGTCAGAACGCAGATCGGCATGATCTTTCAGAATTATAATCTGATTGACCGAACCAGCGTGATAAAGAATGTGCTGCACGGCCGGCTGGGTCAGATGAGTTTCTGGGAAAGTGTATTCGGACTGTATCGGCAGGCTGATGTTGAAACGGCGATGCATCTGCTGGAACAGACAGGACTTGCGGAACAAAAATACAAACGAGCAGACGAGTTAAGCGGCGGCCAAATGCAGCGTGTCGGTATTTGCCGGAGTCTGATTCAAAATCCCAAATTGATTCTGGCTGACGAACCCATTGCGTCGTTGGATCCGAAGAGCGCTGAAATTGTAATGGAGGCTTTGTATCAGATGACAACTTCCAGAGGGTTAACCTGCGTAGTGAATCTGCATCAGGTTGATTTTGCGAAGAAATACGCAACTCGGATTATCGGGATTAAGGCCGGACATGTAGTTTATGACGGTCTTCCGGGCGATCTGACCGACGCGATGATCCGTTCAATTTATGAAGGGAAAGAGATGCAGATGAAGCTGCGTTCCGAACTTGTCTATGCCTGAAATCGTTAAAAAAGAGTTGTTGAACAAAGGGAAAATTGCCGGATTCCTCCTGGGCCTGTTTCTACTCGCAAACCTGTATATGAAGGTGAATCTGATAGAAATTCTGAGTGGTTTTCCTGCTTTTGTTCAGTTCTTTCTTTCCCGTTTTCTTCCGCCTGATTTCTCAACGCTGGCCTCAGTTTTACCCGCGGTGGCAGATACCGTGTTATTCGCGCTTTTCGCGACTTACATTTCTACGATATTGTCACTGGTGTGCGGCTTATTGATCTCGAAGCGGACATGTCCCTTAGCCGGGGTTCGACTGGCGATTCGCGCAGTGATTTCCTTTCTCAGAAATGTTCCCGTTTTAATTTGGGCTTCATTGTTGGTTTATGCCTTTGGCGTCGGCGAGATCGTCGGACTGATCGCTCTGATTTTTGCGACGCTGGGATTTTTAGCCCGCTCCTATTCCGATTCGATCAATGAGATTGATCAGGGAAAACTCGATGCGCTGAAATCCGTGGGCGCAACATCGGGACAGATGATCGTTCACGGCTTATTCCCAATGTTTGTTCCCGCCTTAATCAACTGGACGCTTTATAGTTTTGAAATCAATATCCGGGCCAGCGCGATTCTGGGAATGGTTGGCGCCGGCGGAATCGGCGTGCTGATTCAGACTTCAATCCGTCTGTTTAAATATCATCAGGCCTGCGCTATTATCATCCTGGTTGTCATGATTGTTTTAGCGACAGAATTCGTTACGAATAAAATAAGGAGTCATGTGCGATGAAAACGAAATTACGGGTAACACCGCTGAGTGAGCAATTAAAAAAAGGGACTCTCTTTGTTGGACTCGGCGGCTTGTTCGTCATCGTAGTTCAGCTGATGGACCTGGATGTTGAAATCTTTGTGCAGCGATTTGGTAATCTTCCGGAAGTTCTGATGCGCTTTGCCGCCTTTGATATTACGCTGATTCCCTCAATTCTGTCACAAACTCTGTTGTCGATCTGCCTGGCGTTTTCCGCACTTGTTTTAGGCGCAGTAATCGCTTATTTTCTGGCGATCCTGGCTGCGGAGAATCTGACGCCTTCTCCGATTTTATCAATGTTGATTAAAGCCTGCGCTTCGATGATCCGGGCAGTTCCGGCCCTGGCCTGGATCTTAATGGTTGTCGCCAGCGTCGGCTTCGGCAATATCGGCGGTGTTCTGGGATTGGTATTTCCGACTGTGGGATATTTAACGAAGAGTTATGCGGCTGCCTTTGAAGAAGATGGCGATGAAAAGATCGAAGCCCTGAAGTCCACCGGAGCGCGCTGGATTAACATTGTTTTCCAAGCGGTGACCGTCGATTGTATGCCAAAACTGATTTCGTGGACGGCAATTCATTTTGAG
>NZ_GG657553.1:415878-444758 GCF_000157995.1 Holdemania filiformis DSM 12042 | reverse complement strand
AACAATGTGGCCAGCGGAATTTCTCTGGGGATGGTCGGCGTTTCCGGCGTCGGTTATTTATTGAATAAAGCGATGATGAAGTTTGACTATCCGGCTATGACCACAATTCTGGTTGTGATCTTTCTCGTGATGTTCACGTTTGAATGTGGAAGCCAGATGCTTAAGAAAAGACTGAAAAGGGTGTAGGAGGAAAATGATGCAGCCAACAATACGATTGCGTCTGGAAAAGGCGTATAACGTCCGTGAATTAGGCGGAATGTCCACGCGGGATAATCAGGTTACGCAGTGGCACAGATTTTTAAGGGCGGATGATATTTCCCGCTTATCTGACCATGATATTGACGTTCTGCTTCAGTATGGAGTCAATACAGTTATCGATCTGCGCAGTCAGAATGAACGGGAAGCGGCGCCGGATGCGTTGTTGAAGATCGCTTCCGTGAAGACGATCCATTATCCGATGATGAAAGGGAACGTGCAAAATGATGTTTCTCAATATAGCCCGGAAGAGCTTGCGCGATTAAATCGGCATCTGGGACACTTCTACGTCGAGATGCTTGCGGATAAGGAATTGATCTTCGGCTTATTAAAAGAAATAATTACAGCGCCTTCCGGCTGTATTCTGTTTCATTGCTCGGCAGGGAAGGACCGTACAGGAACTTTGACAGCGCTGCTGTTGAAAATCGCAGGTGTTGACGATGTGGATATCGTGGTCCATTACATGTCCAGCTATCAATATCTTGCGAACAGTCCGATGTTTGCCAAATTACCCCGGGGAATCGATTCAGGAATGATGGAATCCCGTCCGGAATATATCCAGGAAGCGCTGGCTTATTTAAATCGTTATGCGAATATTGAGGACTATTTGCAGGAATGCGGATTATCTCGGGAACAGATCGACTTACTTAAAGATCGGTTAGTAAAAGTGGGTTAAATCTGTTTTCTAAACTTCACGCAGGGAATATTTTTAGCATTTTGTGTATGTAGATTCGACAGGTAAAATAAGAAATCTGAGCGCAGGCCGTTTTCGTTCAGATTTTTTTGTTTGTGAATTCGCAAAGGCAATCGAAGAAGAACGGATTCTGGTTCAATTTAGAATCCTTCCTTATCCTTTCCGTGTTTTAGGCGTATGATTAAGGCAGAGAGAAATAAGGAGGGATCGAAAATGAAAAAAGTGTTGATTCTGGGTTTGTTATGGATGTTGTGCCTAAGCGGCTGTTTTAGCGAAGGCGGGCTGAAACCAGGAATTCACGGGACCTCCGCGGGAAAGAAAATGGAAGAATTTCTGGAATTCAGGCCGGATAAGCGTCTGTCAAACCCAAGTCTATCCGATTATCAGATAAAGACATCCCAAAATTTTTATTTTTATAATTTTATTGCGAAAGATCTTTCAACATTGGATTTATCTTCGCTGACGTTATCCGAACTTGCGAATGAAACGATGTTTACCGCAAGCACAAAATGGCCGGCTACGTTACCGAACCTGGATATTGAACACTTTTGGGAACAAGCCTGGGGCAAACCATTAGGCGCAGCGCTTTTCCATGAAAACGGAATCACCGGAAAGGGCGTGGGGATCGCGATCATCGGACCACAGCTTTACGTTGATCATCCTGAATACAAAGATAATTTGAAACTCTTTTATGGGAGTGAAGATCCTTTATCTCAGAATTTGTTCAGTACGCTTGGAAGCAGCGCGATGTTGTCCAATCTGGCGGGGAAGTCGCTGGGGTATGCTCCGGAGGCTTCAATCGCTTATATCGTCAATTCAGGATATGATGAAAAGGGGAAGCAAGACCTTTCCTCCATCCTTGAGAATATGGATTCCTTGTTGGAATATAACAAGACCTTGAAAAAAGATCCGATTCGGATGATTCTCATTCTTTCTGATATAAACTCTCAGGACCGTGCCTATGATATGTATCGGACGAAAGTCGAGGAATTAAAACAAGCGGGGATCGAAGTGATGACTAAAATGCCTTATTTTAACGGTCATTACTTCACAACCGTGGCGAAAATTCCGTATGCCCCGCTGGATGATGTGAATTCCTACTATTTTGACAAGGCCGGAGAAACTCCAGATCATGTGCTGTATCTTCCTTACGCTAACCGGGTCCTGGCTTTTCCGGGAGAGGAAACCTATTTTTACTATCCGGGCAGTTTCGATGTAAACTATGGTACGATATCCACTCTGGCTGGTTTTTACGCACTGGCTCTGCAGATGGATCCGAGCTTAACGCTGGATGAATTTGTCGAGATTGTCGCCGATTCGACGATCACATTAAGACCGGACAAGGAATACCGGGTGACAGGATTGGAAAACGTGATTTATCCGTCCCGCCTTTACGATCATTTGGCGTCAAGAATGAAAGAAAGTTAATAAAGGATTACTAAGAAAGAGGTTATGGGATAGAAAAAGAATATCTCCGGAGGTGAACTATGCGCGCAATCATGATCATGTTTGACACCCTGACCCGCAACTATCTGCCGAACTATGGCAACAACTGGGTGATCGCGCCTAATTTTCAGCGGTTGGAAGAACACTGCGTCACTTTCGATCATTTTTATGGAGGAAGCATGCCGTGCATGCCGGCCCGGCGTGAGCTGCATACCGGAAAGCTGAATTTTCTTCACCGCAGCTGGGGACCGCTGGAACCCTTTGATATCTCCGTTGTGGATGTGCTGAAAAACAAGGGAATCTATACTCATCTGATCACGGATCATTCGCATTATTTTGAAGACGGCGGAGCCACATACCATAACCGGTATAACAGCTGGGAAGGCTTTCGCGGTCAGGAAGGCGATCGCTGGCAGCCGCGGGATATCGACCTGGAGCTGCCTCGGCAACATCCGTTAACGAAAGCTGGCGTTTCTTTTGTTCAACATTACGCGAATCGGCAGAAACAGCGTCGGGAAGAAGACTATTCTTCTGTAAAGACGATGAACGCCGGTCTGGAATTTCTTCAATCTCATGGAAACCGGGAAAACTGGTTCGTTCAGGTGGAATGCTTTGATCCGCATGAGCCATTTGTGGTTCCGCAGCGATATCGTGATTTATACGGTTTAACGCAGCCGCCGCGGCTGAACTGGCCGGTCTATGGCAGGCTTACAGGAAAGCTGAGTCTGGATGAACTGGGGGATCTGCGCAAGGAATATGCCGCGCTGATCAGTATGTGCGATGCCTATCTTGGCAAAATTTTGGATTTTATGGATGACCATGAAATGTGGAAGGATACGTTACTGATCGTGAATACGGATCATGGCTTCCTACTCGGTGAGCATGACTGGTTAGGGAAGAACAAACCGCCGTTGTATAATGAAATCGTGCATCTGCCTTGCTTCATTCATATGCCCGGACAGCCTGAAAATCAACACCGGTCGGCGCTGGCGCAGACTCTGGATATTCCCGCGACGCTGCTGGATTATTTCGCGGTTCCCCCCATGGCCGGAATGGAGGGACATTCCCTGCTGCCGGTGATAAGCCGGGATGAAAAAATCCATGACGCGGTATTGTTTGGAATCTTCGGCGGTCATTTGAATGTCACGGACGGCGAATGGGTCTATATGCGGGCAAACCGGTCGGCGGATAACCAGCCTTTGGCGGAGTATACCTTAATGCCGACGCATATGCGGGAATTCTTTTCTCCCGAGGAATTGAACGGCGCGGAACTTGTGCGGCTGAATCAATTTTCACATCACCTACCGGTCCTGCGGATTCCCTGCCAAACAGATCAGAATTCCGCGTTGTACGGCGACTTTCTGTTTCATTTGAGTGAGGACCCTCAACAGAAACGAAACTTGATTATGGATAGACCACAGGAACGGGAGCGGATGATCGAATTATTAAAACGAAAAATGATCGAGGTGGAAGCCCCACCGGAACAGTGGATTCGGATGGGACTTTCACAAACGGAATGAACTAAAAAATCTGGACTGTGCGCCAGATTTTTTAGAATCTAGAAAAAAGATAAAATTGATTCCCGCTGTGGATCCTTCAGGATTAAGATCAAGAAATAAATTGACAGTCGGTTTAATTTCATAAGTCAACGAGGATTGTGCCGGGCTGATTATCAGGCTAAGCCCTTTGCTTGAACAATACCGTTACTTTATAGCCGTTATCAGGTAGAGCGTCTTCATTGTATGGGGAACAAGGCGAATCTCAATATTCTTAAGTCCTGCCTGAGTCCAAGCTTCACGGATTCTTTTCTCATCTGTAAAGACGCCGCCATCCAAGGCTTGCATGAATCCGCCAAGAATACGATTGCCCATCCAATCTTCAAGCAACGGATCGCCGACGATAAGTCTGCCCCCTTTCTTAAGAACGCGGGTAATCTCACGAATACCTTTCTCTTTGTTTTTCCAGTGATGCATCGACAACACCACGATCACGAGATCAAACGATTCTGAAACAAAGGGCAGTTGTTCGACACTTCCTTTAATCCACGTTATACCGCCGGCGGAAAGCGTGGGAGGAATTATAGTGTCGATCGCCGTGACATCGCTATTGGGAAATGCGGCAGAAACCGCGTGAGAGAAGACCCCGTCCCCGAAGCCGACGTCTAAAATGGTTTGCGGAAGTGTCTGTGAATTCCTGATTTCATTGAGTACGGCGGCCTGAATTGCCCTCATTCTTTTTACCTCACTTTTAAAAATTTACGTGTTCGGCGGGGTTCGCTGAATTTGAAGTTTTATTAATCCGCAGACACGGTTTCAATGAAATGATTCTCATACTGATTCCAATATTTCATATAGACACGATCATCATTTCCGTCAAAATTAAGCTGATACATTCTGAAGAATACAGGGAAGTTTTTGGGCTGCCATTGTTCCTCATAAGTATAGCAGTATTTCATACCGCAGGCTCGCATAACATGAGCGCTTCTCGGATTGTTCTTATCGTGGGTTGCGGTAATGTAGGGAAGTCCGTCTTTTCTTACCTGATCTACAACGGCCTTTCCAGCTTCGGAAACAATCCCTCTGTGCCAAAATTCTTTGCGGAGTCCATAGCCGAAATCGTGATGTTCTTCCATGTCTACTTTTATATAACCGATAGGATAGTCGTCTTCTTTCAGACAAATAGCGTACGCATACGCTTGCGGCTGCGCATATTTTGAAGCATATTGTTCTTCGTAGAACCGCTGAGTTTCCTCAAGATTTTTCGCTGGATACCAGGGAAGAAATTGATTGACTTCCTCATCTTTAAGAATAAGGAACAGAGCTTCTAAATCATTTTCTGTGAACTTTCTTAGAATCAGACGTTCAGTTTTAAGCGTTGGGGTATTCATCCTGTTTTCTCCTTGATCATTTTTATCAAATTCGCTGATGATTTCATCGAGCGTATGCTTTGCGTTCTCGGCAATGATGTTGTCGGCATCGGTATAGGTGATCAGCGCTTTCCACAGCGCCCAGCCGCGTGCGCGGTCAATCGTCCCTTGATCTAAATTCCGCAAAAAGAATTTTCTGTCTTTCTCATTAAAGAAAGTCCAGGCTATCGCGTAATCACAGGCGGGATCGCCGATCCCCGTCATGCCGAAGTCGATCACTCCGCAAAGGTGATTGTTTTTTACAAGCAGATTGCCCGAGCTACGTCACCGTGAATCCACACTGGCGGCTGTTCCCACTTTGATGAAACCGCTTGTTCCCATAGAATGCGGAATTTTTCTGCCGGCAGCTTGTTTTTATGCGTTTTCAGCGCTTCTTCAACCTGGAAACTATAAACTTCAAGGCTCGCCCCTCTGAAGAAATTGTGCTTCCCGGCTACCGGAGCGCCGGTCGTATCAATCCTTTGAAGCTCGCTTAAAAATGACGATAACTCTTTTGCGAAACAGCTTTGATTGGAGATGGCCGCTGTGCTGACAGGTTCGCCTTCTAAATAGTGGTTGACGGACCAGACAAATGGATAATCTTCCGACGGCTTTCCAATCGCAATCGGTTTAGAAATGGGCAAAGATAAATGCTTCGCTAAAAAGGGAAGCCATTTCGCTTCTTTTTCGATTTGCGGAACATAGTCAGGTCCACTTGGCAAACGAACCATCATTTTATCCCCTAAATGAAATGTGCGGTTATCGTGACCACTCTGAGCTGCGGGGATTACTGTAAGCTGGCTCCATTCTGGGAACTGTGTTTCGATCATTTTTTTTACTACGGTTGTTGTTATTTTCATAAATTATCCATGATAGACCTCCTTATAAATTGAAAATCGCTGTGATTTTTATCGCTTGAGAACGAAAGATATTTACCAGATCATTTCCGCGATCAACAGGACCAGCGGTAAGGTAAACAGACAGAGAATTGTCGAAAGGCTGACAATCTCTGCGCCTAAGGTGATATCCCGGTCAAACATCTGGGCAAAGACTGGCGCCAGCACCGCGGAAGGAGCGGCGGCGGAAACGAGAATCACCGTGCGGATGGTGGCGAAGGAGTCCGGAATGAGGCTGAAAGCCGCTAACAAAGCCGCGGGAACCAGAACTAAACGAACGACGCTGACGTGATAGGCGGTTTTATTTTTAAACATGTGGATGAGCGGACTTTTTGCCAGATACGCGCCCAGCACCAGCATCGCTAACGGCGTGTTCATAGAACCTAACGAATTCACAGCTTCCATGACCGGCTGTGCCGGCTTCACGGGAAGCAGGAAAATAATGACGCCGATGATCATCGCCCAGATACACGGATTGGTGATGATTTTTTTGAGCGTCACACTGTTTTTATCCCCGGACATCAGAATGACACCATACGTCCAGGCGTACAAATAAAAGCAGACGATAAACGGGGACAGATAGAATACCGCTTCGATTCCGAGTAATCCGGTGACTAACGGAATTCCCAGAAAACCGGCGTTGGAAAATACCATCCCGAATTTTTCCACACGCTGATCCGGTTTGTAAATCAGCCGGGCGATGAGAATGTTGGCGGCGTAAACCGCCAGACTTAACAGAAAGGCGAGGATCAGACCTTTGAACTTTTCTGGCGTATACGTCTGGTTAAAGGACGTTATGATGGTACAGGGCGTGGCGACCATCAACAGGATGTTGGACAGCCGGGCGGTTGTATCGTCGTTAATCGTCTGTTTCCGGTAAAGCAGATAACCGACGCTCATCATCAGAAACATTTTAAGGATCTGATTAAAAATTGTGATTGCGGATTCCATGATTGCTTCTCCCCCTGGGCTTACTTTTTGCTTAGGGACATTATAACGGATTTCCATAGGAAAAGGAAAGTAAGAAAGCCAAAAGGTACGGAAGGGGATGTTAGCGGCATCCTGCTGCGGATATTTCTTTTTCCATTTAAAGAAAAAGGAATTCCGTGATGGAATTCCCAGACCGCTTCTCTTTTGAATAACAGAAAAGTTACGGTTTTAATGTGTAATTGTTCCGGCCGTTTTTCTTCGACATATACAAAGCATCGTCCGCTTTCCGGTACAGCGTTTCAAAGTCCTGTGCCTCACGGGAGGTCAACGCGATGCCGATACTGGCGCTGACGCCCCAGCTGTTTCCCATTGCCGTGTGCGTGTAATGCAAAGCTTTTAACAACTGCTGGGCTCTGGTTTTGACCCAGGCAAGATCCGGGACCGGGATGAAGACCGCAAATTCATCGCCGCCGATCCGTCCGATCATATCCTGTTCCCGGAACTGCGTGCGCAGCACCGCCGCAAATTGCTCAATGACCGAATCCCCAAAGGCATGACCGTAGAGATCGTTTGCTTGTTTGAACGTGTCGATATCCAGAATGAAGAAAGCGTACAGCTGGTCTGGCTTTTCTTTCAGTAGATGTTCAATGTGCCGGCGAGTCGCGGTTTTCGTCAGTAAGCCGGTCATTTCATCCAGCTGGGCCAATTCCTGAAGCCGGTTTTCCTGCCGCTTTTCCGCATCAATATTCTGCCGGTAGGTCAGCATGTGCAGCGAACCGTCGCTTTTCTGGCGGAGAATCCGGGCTGTAATCCGCATCCAGAAATAAGCGCCGCCAGTCGACATCATGAATTCATATTTTAACGTGTCCTGCCCCGCTTCATAAGCGCTGATTACATTTTCAGGTTTAAACGTGTCGATATAACCCTGCCGGAATTCCTCTTTGATCTGTTTTTCCGCAACAATTTTCAGCGCTTCGTCATACGGCGTATTCGCTTGCGCACCCAGACTCATGAAATATTGAACCGTCGCTTCGTTAGCCGGCCGGTTGCGCGTGATATCCAGCTCGTAAATATCGTCGAATAATTCCTCGGTCGCTTTCTTGAAAATGGATCGTTTTTCCTGCTCCACAGATTGCGTCAGCGCGATGATCTGACGGTTAAAAGTGCGGATGACGCGAGTGATGACAATCAGGATGAAGAGAATGATCAACAGGATGATGATTGCGGAACGCAGCATTTCCTGCTGCAGTTCTGTCATCAGCTTGCCGGTATCCTGCCGGACGACTAGATGCCAGTTCAGCTCCGGAATGTACCGGGTGATCAGATAATCTTCGCTGGAACTTTTATCTCCCTGCGTCGTCCAGAAGCTGTCGGCGGCTTCCCCTTTGTTCCAGATTAACAACGATTGCCGGATTTCTTCCGGATAGTCGAAAAGAGAAAAGAAATTGACCTTTTCATAGCCGGTATAGTGCGAAGCGATTTCGATCAGGCCGGCTTGATCGACGAGGTAGGCTTCGACATGATATTGATTTTCATATTCCTGAATCAGTGCCTGCAGCGAGTCGATCTGTAAGCCGACGCCGACGGTGCCCAGCAGCGCGCCGTTATCCTCGTAAATATTGCAGTTAATAAAGACCGTAATCTTGTTATCCGCGCCGGCAACTTCGTCGTTATCCACATTGATCCAGTAATCCTGCGATAAACTTAACGAATCATAATACCAGTCATTTTCCGGATTCCCGGGTTCCAGTGTCCGGTCCAGTCCTTCAAAATTGTAATAGCGATGCGTCGCCGTCGAAACAAGAAAGACCGAGTCATAGTTGTATTTTAAGCGATAGCTGTTCAGATATTCGCGCAGCGTGTCAATATAATCCGGATTTTCAAGATTTTCGAGTTCCTGCGCCAGCGTTGAGCGAAGCAGACTGTCGTTGGCCATGGTCAGCGAGATATTGACCGGTTTGGTAAACAGCGTGGTGAGCTGATAATAAATCCCTTCGGAAGTCAGGCTGGAAACTTGTTCGATATTGTCCAGCGAGGCTGTGTAATTCATCTGATAACTTAAAAACGCGGTCATTAAAAAGCCGATGATAATGATCAGGCAGACCAGAAAATTTGTGCGGATCAGGATATTTTTCTTCATTGAAATCCCCCTCCTTATTCAGTGAGAAAGTCAATCTCCCCTCGGCTTTCTTCTGTTTTGTAAGCCTGTAAAAACGTTCGGCTGTCAAATACGAGCGTCTTTGGCACAGCCGGAGGATTATATTCTATTTTTATTGTATGGATGTCATTTTGGGAATACAAATCTTTTTCCAACATTGCTTCGTTGCCGACCAAACTTACAGTCAGGGACTAAAAGCTGGAAAAAGGAAAAAACGGACGATTGGCTGCCCGCTTTAAGCACGGGACGACAGAAAAACAGGAACGTGTTTCAGCGCTGCCAGGAGCCCAGGGCAATGAACTTTTATTTCTGGGGCGAATCTTGTCCCGCGCGTTCAATGACAAACGGTTATAATCGAAATATCAAAGCCGGTGCGGGGAGCGAATCAGCGATCCGCAAGCCGGACATTCCAACTCGAGGAGGAGAAAGCATGACACGAAAAGTAATCTGGGACAGCGCGCCTGTCCCGCGGTTTCATTCACAACGCCAGCCGGTCTTTTTAAGCGATCAGACGATGAAGGAACGGCGGGATAAAATTCTGACCCGGATGGCAGAGCATCAGCTCGACTGCCTGGCAGTTTACTGCGATCTGGAACATGGATCCAATTTTGAATATTTAACCGGCTTTTTGACCCGCTTTGAGGAGTCGGTGCTGCTGCTGTTCAAAACGGGCCGGGCGGTCTTGCTGCTGGGCAATGAAAACACGAAAATGGTCCATACTTCGCGGATTCCGGCGACGATGCTGCACGTTCCGTTTTTCTCGCTGCCGAATCAGCCGATGACGGATGACGGCCGCCTGTGCGATTTTTTCACGCAGGCCGGGATTGAGTCCGGCATGAAGATCGGCGTGGCCGGCTGGAAGCTGTTCACCAGCCAGACGGAGGAAAACAGCACGCTGTTCGATGTGCCTTCGTTCATCGTCGAGGCTTTGCGCCAGGCCGGCGGACGGCTGATCAACGCCACGGGGCTGTTCATTGATCCGCGTAACGGCGCGCGGATCACCAACAACGCCAACGAATTGATTCATTATGAATACGGTGCTTCACTGGCTTCCGACTGCGTGCTGAGGGCGATGGAAGCATTAGCCCCGGGAAAGACCGAGCTGGAAATCGGTTCATTGATGAACGCCGAAGGGCAGCGCCCGAGCGTCGTAACGATCTTTTCTACCGGCGACCGCTTTGAAAAAGCAAACCTGTATCCCCGCGGCAAAGCGATCCAACTTGGCGATAAGCTGTCGTTAACGACCGGATACAAGGGCGGACTGACCAGCCGGGCCGGCTATGCCGTCAGTGATCCGTCGCAGCTGCCGGAAGGTGCGCAGGATTATCTGGAAAAGCTGGCCATGCCGTATTATGCCGCCGTTGCGGAATGGCTGGAAACTATTCATGTCGGTCTAGGCGGAGGGGAGCTGTACGAGCATATCGAAAGGGTATTGCCCAAGTCGCAGTATCACTGGTCGCTGAATCCGGGACATTTGAGCGCGGATGAGGAATGGCTCTGTTCGCCGATCACCCCGGGGTCCACGATTCCGTTAGCCAGCGGGATGCTTTTCCAGATCGACATCATCCCGTCGCTGCCCGGCTATGGCGGAACCGGAGCGGAAAGCACTGTGGCGTTGGCGGACGAGGCTTTGCGTTGTCAGATCGAGAAAGAAGATCCGGTTTTATGGGAAACAATCCGGCAGCGCCGGGCTTATATTCAGCAGGAGCTGGGCATCGTTCTGCATGAAGACGTGCTGCCGATGTGCGATACCGTAGCGTACTACCGGCCGCTGATGCTCAACCGGGAAAAGGTTCTGAAAATAAAGCGCTGAGCTTTCCGGTCTTTCCATCTTTGAAAAGAGCTGAGGGTCAATTTCTGACCCCCTTTCTTTTTTCAGGCTGCGTATACTTAGGGTAAATAAACGAAGAAAGGGGTTCACCACATGAAAGTATTAATTGGCGGCTTTGTCGCCGAGTCCAACGCCCGCGTGAAAAAGCCGTGTGCGCTGCAGGATTTTATGATGAAAACCGGCGATGACGTCGTCGACGCGCTGTATGTCCGCGATTTGTTTGAGGAAGCCGGAATCGAAGTGATTCCGACGATTTACGCGGACGGCCGGGCCGGAGGACGCGTGACCCGGGAAGCGTTCGACTTCATTCTTGAACAATTCCTGAACGGCGTGCGCGAACACATCGACGAGATCGACGGGATGTTTTTCTTCCTGCACGGTGCAAGCAATGTCCTCGGATTGGAAGGGGGCAGCGGCGAGCATACGATCATCCGCGAAATCCGCAAACTCGTCGGGCCTTATCTGCCAATCGCGATGGTCATGGATCCGCATGGCAATCTGTCCCAGGAACAAGCCGATAACTGTCAGATTATCCGCACTTTCCGGCATTCGCCGCATACCGACCGGCCGGATTGTCACCGGCTGGTAGCGAAGCTGTTTATCGACTTACTGAACAACCGCCGCGATATTCATCCGGTATACCGCAAGGTTCCGATTTTAGTCGGCGGGGAGCGCAGTGTTTCGCTGGATGAACCGATGGTTTCCATCAACAAACTGCTCGATGAAATCGAGGCGGATCCGCGGATTCTGTGCTGTTCCTATCATATCGGCTATGTGCGCCATGACAACGCGAAATGCGGCGCCAGCGTCATCGTTGTTCCGCAGACGGAAAACGATCGGGCGTATGCGGAAGAGAAAGCTGATCAGATCGCGGCCTTCGCCTGGAGCAAGCGCCGGGAGTTCCATTTTACCGGCAACGCGCTGGAGCCGGAAGACGCGTTCCAACAGGCGGTTGACTATCCTCAATCCCCGGTCGTCATCACCGATTCCGGAGATAACTGCACCGCCGGCGGTCCAGGCTGCAACACGACGATTTTAAAGCAGTGTCTGGCTGCGAAAGATCTGCATGGCAAGCGGGTTGTATTCGCCTGCATCGCGGACGCGGAAACCGCCCTGGCCTTGAAAGATAAACAGCCGGGTACCCATGTCAGCGTCGAGCTGGGCGCGAATCTGGATGAATTGTCGGCGAAGGTGCATCTGGAAGGCACGGTCAAAGCGACCGGTGAGCTGCATCACCACTATGGCGAAACACTGTCCGTCGGCACCTGCACGACGATCACGCTGGACGGCACGACGATTGACGTGATCATCGCGGAAAAAGCCGTTTCTTTCGCGGAGGATCAACAATATACCGCAGCCGGACTGAATTTGTTTGATTATGATCTGATCATCGTCAAGCAGGGTTACATTTACCCGCGGTTAAAGGAACTGGCGAAGTTCAGCGTAATGTCGCTGACTGACGGCGCGACAAACCAGCGCACGGAAAAGATCCAGTACCGCACGATCTTACGTCCGATGTATCCGATCGACGAGATTTAACTCGGATTTACAATCATTTCTGACGTCCGCCCTTTGACGGACGCCGTTTCCAACCTCCCTTGGGTCTGCGGTGTGATCGCCGCGGCCCTTTTTGATTGTTTTTCTTTTTTATGAACGAGCGCTCGTTCCAGCCTGACTGTCCGCGCTTCCCTCAGACTTTGATGCTTAATTTCATCCTGATTGCGCTCCATTGCTCATCTTGGAAGACTCATTTCCGTACATTTTTAGTTTTGGGGATTGACAAGGCTTAAAAATCTGCCGTACATTCAAGGGTGCAGGAACCTGTTTCCCCGGCCTTTTTCCGCTTAACCTGTAAGCGCTTGATGTCCTTTAACGAAAGCCGATTTCCCAGTTTGAATCCTGGGTCGATTTCTGAACCCCAAAGGGGAAAGGACGCATGCTAAGATGAAGGCGACAACAGTGGTAAACAGGATTCAATAGAACAGAGAGGAACCTAGGTATGAAGATCAATCGGCTCAGTTTGCTGAACTCCTTGTTTAACGTGCTGAATGAAAACAATCAGGGAGATCCCTATTTCATTCTCGCTGAATATTTTCTCGAGCACTATCATGAATTGTCGAGGCTCAATATTTATGACGTGGCCGCCGACTGTTTTGTGTCCCGTTCCAGTATCCGCCGGTTCTGTCAGGCGATCGGGTATGAGAACTTCGTTGCATTTAAAGATGAATTCGCCCAGTACGACGATCAGCGGGCAAGCTTTCAGAAGCATGCCGGACGGGAGAACTACCGCGAAACCCTGACGCAGGAAATCAACGCGATGATCGCCGAGCTGGATCAGCGCATGAACACGGCGGAAGTCGAGCGGCTGGCCGAACGGATTCACGACGCCCGCGAGGTCGTCTTTCTGACCTCCAGTGTCGGCGCGACCTCGGTCGCTCAGTTCCAGCATTCGATGATCTTCCAGAACAAGGTCATCCGGATGGTTTCCGATATGTATGAGAACATCGATTTCGTAAAGCATTTACAGAAAGAGGATCTGCTTCTGGTGATTTCCGGATCCGGACTGTTCGCCGCCGCTTCGCGCGATTACCTGCGGGACAATCCGGCGTATAAAATCCTCTTTACGCTCAACCGCAGCCATGACTTCGACGACGTGTATGATACGATCTATCATCTGAGCGCCGCCGACCGGTCGCAGGAAGCGAAATCCGTCTATTATACCTATGGAACGATCTATGTGCTGGATGTGCTGTACAGCGTCTACGTCAAAAAATATGGAGACTCTCAATAAGCGCCGCCAATCCGCATTGCGGAAGGGGCAAAGGAGAGAAAACAATGGACTACGGACGAGATCCAATTTTTCCGGAGGGCTTTCTGTGGGGAGCGTCCTCCGCGGCCTGGCAGGTTGAAGGCGGGGTTGCCGAAGGCGGCCGCACACCGGCCATCATCGACCTCAACAGTAAGACGAAAAAACCTTATGCTGACAATTCAATCGCCGCCGATCATTACCACCACTGGAAAGAAGACGTACAGCTGATGGCGGAGTGCGGCTTCACCTCTTACCGCTTTTCGCTCGCCTGGCCGCGGATCATTCCCGCTTCCGACGGCAAGGTCAATCCGGAAGGCATTCAATTTTACAACGATTTGATCGACGAGCTGCTCGAGCACAACATTACACCGATCGTCACCCTGTACCACTACGACATGCCGGTGTGGGTGGATGAACTGGGCGGCTGGCGCGACCGGCGGGTGATCGAGCTGTTCGACCACTACGTCCGCGTCTGCTTCGAGGCGTTCGGCGACCGTGTTAAATACTGGCTGTCGATCAACGAACAGAACATGCAGATCGTCTACGGCAAGTGGCTGGGGCTGGACAAGGGCTGCGCCGATTGGGAAAAAGACAAGTGGCGGATTAACCACATCATGAACCTGTGCCATGCCAAGGCTGTGATCGCCTGCCATGAATTAGTCGAGGGCGGCAAGATCGGGCCGGTGCCGGGCTATGTCCCGATCTACCCGGAAAGCTGCAAGCCGCAGGATCAGATCGCGGCGATGAATGCCGAAGAACTGACGGAAAAAATCTGGAACGACTTGTATGCGTTCCGCGAATACAGCGGATTTGTCAAGCAGTATTGGAAGCTGCACGACATCGATCCGGATATCCGGCCGGGGGATATGGAACTGATCGGTCAGGCCAAAATTGATTACTTCGCCCTCAACTGTTACCGTTCCAACGTCGCGAAGGATTGCCCGAAGGAGGAAAGCTACCTGGAGCTGGCGCTGAATAAAGAAGGTAAAAAAGGCCAGTTCGTCTATCCGAAATTCCCGGGCGAATATGCCCTGGCGCCGAACCCTTACGTCGAAACGACGGACTGGGACTGGGAAATCGACCCGGTCGCGATGCGGTATATGCTAAGGTATGTCTGGGATCATTACCGTCTGCCGATGATGATCACGGAAAACGGACTGGGCGCACACGAACAGGTCGGCCCGGACGGCCAGGTGCACGATGCGAACCGGATCGCCTTCCTGCGCGATCAGATCTATCAGGTCGGTCTGGCGATTGAAGACGGGTGCGAGGTGATCGGTTATAATCCCTGGTCGTTTACCGATCTGTTAAGCACCGGCAACGGAATGGCGAAGCGCTACGGCTTGGTTTATATCAACACGACAGACGAGGAAACGCTGGATCTGCGCCGCATTCCGAAGGATTCCTTCTATTGGTATTCCCGTCTGATCCGCTCCAACGGCCGCGACTGGGGAAGGCCGGCAACAAAAGAAACAAACAGAAACGAGGAGAAGAACGCATGAAGGGCAACGCTCAGGAAAAGAAAATGATCGACGAGATCGTCCGGCTGGTCGGCGGGACGGAAAATATCAACACGGCGATGCATTGTTCCACCCGCATCCGCTTTACGCTCAAAGAGGAAAAGAAAGCCGACGTGAACGCCTTGGAAAACGTCGAGGGTGTTTTGGGGGCACAGTGGAAAGCGGGACAGCTGCAGGTCATCATCGGCCAGAAAGTCGGCCGCATCTATGAAATGATGATCGAACAATATCCGATGACCTCGGGTGGCGAGGTACCGGATGATTTCGGGGAAAAGAACGAAGAAAAGAAGAAATTCAGCTTCAGCGCGATCCTGGATTTCCTGGCCGGCTGCTTAGCGCCATGTCTTCCGTGCATTCTGGGCGGCGGCTTGTTAAAGGGCTTCATCTCGCTGTTTGTAATGATGAAGGTACTGACCTCCGGCAGCGATATGCATACGTTCTTAAGCATTATATCAGACGTTCCATTCTACTTCCTGCCATTCTTACTGGCCAATTCCAGCGCGAAGAAGTTCAACACGGACGCGTTCATGGCGATGGCGGTCGCAGGTATGCTGATGTATCCGACGGTAATCAACAATGCCGGCACGGCGATCCACCTGCTTGGATTCCCGGTGACCTACGCGAAATATTCCGGATCTGTCATTCCGATTATCCTGTCGGTCTGGGTGCTGAAATATGTCTACAAGGGCGTCAACAAGGTCATTCCGGATTTCTTGCGGATGTTGTTCGCACCGATCTGCGTGTTTATCATCATGGGCTTTGTCGCCCTGGGCATCACCGGGCCGATCGGCTACTACCTGTCCAGCTATGTCGCGATGGCGGTCAACTGGCTGTTTGACTTCTCACCGATCGTCGCGGGCTTCATCGTTGGCTTTACGCGTCAGTTCATCGTCTTCACCGGCATGCATCTGTCCCTGACGGCGATCATCCTGTCCAACCTGGAAGTGTACGGCCGGGATCCGCTGATCGCGATCTACGGGATTTCCGCACTGGCAGTTGCGGGTGCAGCTTTCGGAGCTTTCCTCCGGCTGAAGAATAAAAACAATAAGGAAATCGCGCTGTCAGCGGGGATCTCCGCTATCTTAGGCATCACGGAACCAGGTCTGTACGGCGTGCTGGTCCGCTTCAAGTGGCCGTTTATGGCGGCCTCCATCGCCAGCGGCGTCGGCGGAGCTTTGAGCGCCATCTTAGGCGGCTATGGTTATGTCGTTTCCACTCCGTCAGTGATTTCCTTAGCGATCTTCGGCGATACGATGCCGGTCGTGGCGCTGTGCTACGCGGTGGCGTTTGTGATCGCGCTGGTGCTGACGTATATCAAACCGTTTGACGAGAATGTGGAAAAGAGTGAGCGGGCGATTAAGGCTGAGAAGAAGGCCGTCTTAAAGATCAAGTCGGAACCGACGGCGGTGGTCGCTCCGGTGGACGGCGAATTGATCGCCTTGAGTCAGGTCGATGATAAGACCTTTGCCAGCGGGGTTGTCGGCGAAGGCATGGCTGTGATTCCTGCCCATGGGAAGTTAATGGCTCCGGTCAGCGGTACGGTGGCGATGGTCTTCCCCACGCAGCACGCAATCGGCTTTACAACCGATAACGGCGAGGAGATCTTAATGCACATTGGGTTGGACACCGTCGGCATGAAGGGCGAAGGCTTTGCGATCCATGTAAAAGAAGGCCAGCGCGTCGCCGCGGGCGAAGCGATCGGCAGCTTTGATCCGGAGCTTGTCAAAACCCGGGGACTGGATCCGGTCGTCATCGTCATCGCGACGAAGAAGGACGGCGCGCTTGCGTGCAAGCCGCAGGGTCAGGTCCAAGCTGGAAGCAGTATCTATACGATTGGCTGAGCTTGCGGTCAACTGGAAAACAGGCTGACATAGGCTTTAAAATGGAGAAGGACGGCGGGTTGAATCGGTTTTCGCCGCTTCTCGCCAAGTGAAAGTTGAGTCAAACAAGGAGGCGTTCACGATGAAAGCGGCTTATACGCGGGAAATCATTAATCCCATCCTTCCGTGCAAAATGGAAGGCTACAACGAAGCGCGGTTTTGTTTCAACCAGACGGCGCAGCAGAAACAGGTCAGCGGCGAAGGGCTGCGGACGGCCTGCGGTCTGCGCGACGATCTGCTTTTGGATACGCTGATTTTACAAGCCGGGGAAACGATGGTGTTTTTCACACTGGATATCGCGATTGCCGAGCAGCAGTTTACCGACGCCTGCCGCAAGGCGGTCAGCGAAGCCTGCGGCTTGGACGTGTCGCATATCTGCGTCAGCTGTTCGCATACTCATAACAGTCCGGTGGTGTCCCATGGCATGAACGGAGAACTGGATCCGGATCTGGAGTATTGGGAGCGGATTCAGGATAAAATGATCTATTCCGCGAAATGGGCGCTGCGGCATTTGCGCGAGGCGCAGGCGACGCTCGATCAGGTTACGATCAACGGCTTTTATAACAACCGCAACCGGCCCGGCGAGGAATACAACGACCGCTGTGAGATCCTGACGCTCCGGACTGCGGACGGCCTGCCGCTGGTGCAGCTGCTGAACCTGGCATGTCATCCGACGATTCTGGGCGCGCAGAACCTGTATATCACCGCGGATTTCTTCGGTGTGCTGCGCCGCAGCGTGCAGGGAGCGACAGGCATGCCGGTCATGATTTTCAACGGTGAAGCCGGCGACGTCAGTCCGCGGTTAATGAAAAAGGGCGTGGATTGGAATGAATGTCTACGCTATGGCGAAGGCATCGCGGCCCAGCTCATCGACCCGAAGCATCCCCGTCCGCTGACGGTGGAGAACCTGAACGTCCGGTCGGTGAAGATGACGATCGACTACAATCCGCAGACCAACGAATACCTGCTGGAAAAACAGCGGGAACTCAAGGCGGAGCTGGAAACGCTCGATCCGGACAGCGACCGTGCGCACCGGATTACCGCGTGTTATCTGCGCGATGTCGAGGACAAGCTGGCGCAGACGCGTCTGCATTACGAGCCGGAATGTCTGATTGTGGATTTCGGCAGCTTCCGGATCGTGACGGTGCCGTGCGAAATTGACACAGTGCTGGGCAAACGGATCCGTGAATACGATGGCAAGCCGACGCTCCTGTGCGCGTATGCCAACGGCTTTCATTACTATGCGGTCAACAAGCAGGAATATGGGATTGTGTTTGAATCGTTCAATACGTATTTCCCATACGGCGCGGCCGACGAGATGGTGGATCTGATTCTGGCTCAGCTTCAAGCGTAAATTAGAAAAAAATAGAATTTAGAAAGTGGCGCGCAGTCGTCATTTTCTTCTGGAATGAAAGGGGGCATCATGGCGATGATCAAGCTGATTGCGACGGATCTGGACGGGACACTGTGCAACGCGAATCATTGTCTGGATCAGACGATTGCGGAGTATATAAAGAAGCTGTCGGCGCGTCGGATCGAATGGGTGCTGGCGAGCGGCCGGGCGATGGAAATTGTCGAACCGTTGTTTGCGAAGTACGCCTTCCGCTGTCCGGTGATCGCCTTAAACGGTGCGTTGGTTTACGACCGCGAGGGAAAGCTGACACAGCGCTGGCCGATGAAGACCCGGCAGGCGCAGGCCATGCTTCATGAAATTCAAAAGCAGGGAGTTCTGGCTGTGGCGTCGATGGAAAACGGCGTCTGGTGCAGTGATCCGCAAGCCTACCGGCAGCGGATGGAAACGCTGGTCCGGCGGCTGCCGGATCCGGCGCTGTTTGCGCAGGAACATGGATTTTTGAGTCTGGCGGCGAAGCCATGGGAACAGCTGGGCGCCTGTTATAAAATTGAAATTTATGATTCCCGGCCGGCGCTGGCGGATTGGGCGCGGGCTGCGGCGGATTTCAAGGTCAGCGTCGTTCACGGGGACGTGATCGAAATGACGGACAGCGTGGTTTCCAAAGCGGCGGCGCTGCGGCAGCTTTGCGAATCGCGGCGCCTGGCGAACGAGGAAGTGCTGTGCTTCGGCGACAGCGAGAATGATTTGGAAATGTTGCAGGAATTCCGCTACGGACACATCATGCGCAACGCAGAGGAAGCGCTGTTGGCGCAGGTCAATCACATCGCGCCGGCGAATACGGCCTACGGCGTGCTGCGGGTGATTGAAAATTACACTGGGATTCCCATCGGAAAGGAACAAGCATGAAAACAAAGACTCTAAAAAGCTTGCAGCTGATTGAAATGGTGCTGGGCGTCGCGATCACGGCGCTGGGCCTGTCGTTAATGATGAAGTCCGGACTGGGCCAGACGGCTGTTGTGGCATTTACGCAGAATCTGGCGTTTCTGACCCAGATGAAAAGCGGTACGCTGATCATTATCTTTAACTGCAGCTGCGTCCTGATTCAGATTTTAATTCAAAGACGGCAGTTTCCCAAGCTGCAGCTGCTGCAGGTGCTGGTCGCCTGGCTGCAGGGACAGATCGTCAACGTGTTCTGTTATGAGCTGCCGGGCTTCTCAACCTGGATTCCGGGCAGCTACGGCGTCCAGTGGCTGGCGATGATTGCCGGGATTCTGTTGGCGTCGTACGGCGTAGCGGTGATGATGACGGCGGATTTAATCCGGCATCCGTTTGAACAGCTGGTCATGGTGCTGTCCGAGCGCTGGGCCATCCCGTTCAGTGTTCTGCGCAGCCGGGCCGATATGCTTTTCATCGGGCTCAGCCTGCTTTTGATCGTAATCTTCCATCTGGAATTGACAACCTTGCGCGAGGGAACCTGGGCTTCGATGTTGTTATTGGGCCGGTCGATGGCGTTCACGTTTCCCGCGGCTCGGAAATGTTCCGGCTATTGTCAGCTGAAAGAACGCGGCCTGACGTCCGTGTCTCTGGACTGATGGGAATGGAAAAAGATTCCGCCGGACGTCCGTGAGTCTTCAGCCGGCGTTTTGATGAACGTTATTAAAAAGTATGAAAGGTTATCCTGAATCCGTTCAGGTTCCTTCATACTTTTTTTATTTTCACCCTTGCGGAGCGAGAACGGAAAGTAATCGGACAGGGATGGAATGCGGGATATTCCTGGTGAGAAGCGATACTTCTTCCATTTTAATACAATCTTAATCCGGCGGCGCGGATCTTAACACGGTTTTGATTTACGGCGTGGTACGATTCTTCCGTCATTGTGAAAGGATGAAGGAGGATTACTGAATGTTAGATTTGATGATGGCCGCGATGCTGGCGGCTGGTTTCGGTTCGATGGTGCTTTTAACCTTATGGGTTGAAAAGCTGATCCGCCGGTAAAGGAGGACGGACCATGATGATCTTGGCTGCGGTGATTGCCGGTCTGGCGGTGTATCTGATTTACGCCCTGGTCAATCCCGAAAAATTTTAGAAGGAAGAATAACGTATGATACAAATCATTTGCACTTTAGTTCTGTTTCTGCTGATCCTGTTTCCGGTCGGCAATTATATTTATCACATCAGCGCCGGAAAGAAAACGTGGGCGGATCCCCTGTTCGACCGCGTTGACAACGTGATTTTCAAATCGCTGCGGATTGATCGCTCGCCGATGAGCTGGAAGCAATACGCGCTGCATTTGTTGCTGGTCAACGCCTGTCTTGTCGCTGCCGGGTATCTGATCCTGCGGCTGCAGTCGGTTCTGTTTTTGAATCCGAATCAGATTGGAAATATGGAGGAAAGTCTTTCCTTCAATACGATTATTTCGTTTATGACCAATACCAATCTTCAGCACTATTCCGGGGAATCTGGTTTGACCTATTTTTCTCAGATGGCAGTCATCATCATGATGATGTTCACCTCGGCTGCCAGCGGATACGCTGCCTGCGTTGCGATGGTGAGAGGACTGCTGGGCCAGCGGATGGGAAACTTTTATGAGGATTTTACGCGGATTACAACGCGGTTCTTAATTCCGGCAGCCTTGCTGGTCGGCCTGTTTCTGGTCTGGCAGGGTGTGCCGCAGACGCTGGCGTCCAACATTACGGTAACGACGCTGGAAGGAAAATTCCAGAATCTGGCCCGCGGACCGATCGCCGCGCTGGAATCCATTAAACATCTGGGGACCAACGGCGGCGGTTTTCTCGGCGCCAATTCTTCCACACCATTGGAAAATCCGACGATCCTGACCAACCTTGCGGAATTGTATTCGATGATGATTCTGCCGGCAGCCTGCGTCGTAACGTTTGGACGGATGGCTTATGATACACTGCGCCAGCGCAAAGCCGCGAACACAAAAATCAGCTTATCCCAGACCGATTCGGCCCGCGGGAAGGGGATGGGAAAGGAAGGCCGGACGATATTCTTGGTGATGAGCCTTTTGTTTCTGCTCGGTCTTGGGCTGTGCTTCTGGAGCGAATCCCAGGGAAATTTCGCGGTGGAAAACAGCGGCATCGTCCAGCCGGCGGGCAATATGGAAGGCAAAGAAGTCCGTTTTGGGATCGCCCAGTCGTCCCTGTTTACGACGGTGACGACCTCGTTTACCACCGGGACGGTCAATAACATGCACGATACCCTGACGCCGATGGGCGGTCTGGTTCCGCTGCTGCACATGATGCTTAACGTCGTCTTCGGCGGTGCGGGCGTCGGATTGATGAACATGCTCGTGTACGTCATCATCGCCGTCTTTATCTGCGGTTTGATGATCGGACGGACACCGGAATATCTCAATAAGAAAATCGAAGGTCGTGAGATGAAGCTGGCGGCGTTGTGTCTGATCATCCATCCGCTGCTGATCCTGGGCTTTTCGGCACTTGCCGTTGCTTGTCAATCAGGATTAGAAGGGATCACCAATCCCGGCTTTCACGGACTGACGCAGGTGCTGTATGAATTTTCTTCGTCAGCCGCGAACAATGGATCCGGCTTCGAAGGGCTGGCCGACAACACGTTGTTCTGGAACGTGACAACCGGCATGGCGATGTTTTTCGGCCGGTATATTTCGATTGTACTGCAGCTGGGCATTGCCGGCAGTTTGATGAAGAAAGGCTGCGTCAGCACTTCGGCCGGAACATTAAGAACCGATACCCCGACCTTTGCGGTGGTTCTGGTTGTCGTTGTTTATCTGTTTGCGGCGCTGACCTTTCTGCCAGCCCTGGCCTTGGGGCCGATTGCCGAAGCGCTGACGCTTGGAATCTAGGAGGTAACGTATGCGTCATCATGAAAGTTCGAAATGGATCACAAAAGAGATTCTGGGATCCAGTCTTAAAAGTGCGTTTTACAAGCTGAATCCTAAAGTAATGATGAAAAATCCGGTCATGTTTGTGGTGGAAATCGGGTTCTTCATCTGCCTGACGTTAACCTTTGTTCCCTCTCTGTTTCACGACAAGGGAACGAACTTAAGCCTGATGAACGGAATAGTCGCGCTGATTCTGTTCATTACGGTGCTGTTTGCGAACTTTGCCGAAGCGGTAGCGGAGGGCCGGGGGAAGGCTCAGGCGGAAACCTTGAAGAAAACTAAAAAGGACACGCAGGCCCGGCGGATTCAGGCGGACGGCAGCGAACAATGGATCAGTGCGTCCCAGCTGAACAAGGGCGACGTCGTGCTGGTCAAAGCCGGCGAGCTGATCCCCAATGACGGGGAAATCATCGCGGGTGTCGCCAGCATTGATGAATCGGCGATCACTGGAGAATCCGCGCCGGTCTTAAAGGAAAGCGGCGGTGATTTCGCATCCGTCACCGGCGGGACGACCGTCGTTTCCGACTGGATCCAGATTCGAATCACCTCCGAGCCGGGCCATTCGTTTCTGGATAAAATGATCGCTCTGGTCGAAGGCGCGACCCGTCAGAAAACACCGAATGAAATCGCGCTGAACACGCTGCTGGTATCGCTGACCCTGATCTTTTTCATCGTCATTGTCACATTGTATCCGATCGCGCTGTATTCCGGCGTTAAGATTCCGATCTCAACGCTGATCGCACTGGCGGTCTGTCTGATTCCGACAACGATCGGCGGTCTGCTGAGCGCTATCGGCATTGCCGGGATGGATCGCGTGACCCGGTTTAATGTGATCGCGACCAGCGGCAAAGCAGTGGAAGCCTGCGGTGATGTGGACACTTTGATTTTGGATAAGACCGGAACGATCACCTTCGGCAACCGCCTGGCCAGCGAATTTCTGCCCGTTTCCGGCGTCCGTCCGGAAGCTCTGCGCGACGCCGCCTGGATCAGCTCGCTGCACGATGAGACGCCGGAGGGGAAATCGACATTGGAACTGGCGGTGAAACAGGGCTGCCGGCTGGATGAAGCTGCGGCTCAGGGTTCGTTTATCGAATTCTCGGCGTCAACCCGGATGAGTGGTCAGGATACTGCCAATGCAAAATACCGCAAAGGATCCAGCGATGCGATCATCGAAGTTGTGCGGCAGCTCAAGGGGCAAGTGCCGGCCGACCTGAAAGAAAAGGTCGATCACGTTTCACAATTGGGCGGAACCCCGTTAGTCGTCTGCCGCGATGCTGAAATTCTGGGTGTGATCTATCTGAAGGATACGGTCAAGCCGGGGCTGGTTCAACGGTTTGAACGGCTGCGTAAAATCGGCATCAAGACGATTATGTGTACCGGCGACAATCCGCTGACCGCCGCGACGATTGCCGCGGAAGCCGGGGTTGACGGATATATCGCCGAATGCCGGCCAGAGGATAAAATTGCGGCGATCAAAAAGGAACAGGCGGAAGGAAAGCTGGTCGCGATGACGGGCGACGGGACTAACGACGCCCCGGCCCTGGCGCAGGCGGATGTGGGGCTGGCAATGAACTCCGGAACCTCGGCGGCCAAGGAAGCGGCCAACATGGTGGATCTGGACAGCGATCCGACAAAAATCCTGGAAGTCGTCGAGATTGGCAAACAGCTGCTGATGACCCGCGGTTCCCTGACAACCTTTTCGATTGCCAACGATATCGCCAAGTACTTCGCGATCATACCGGCGATCTTCTCGCTCGCGATTCCGCAGATGCAGGTGCTGAACATCATGCGTCTGGCAAGTCCGTCCAGCGCGGTTCTCTCGGCGCTGATCTTCAATGCGGTTATTATCCCCTGCCTGATTCCTCTGGCGATGAAAGGCGTTCATTACAAGCCGATGAGCGCGTCAAAGATGCTGGGACGCAATCTGATGATTTATGGCGCAGGCGGAATTCTATGCCCATTTATCGGCATTAAGCTGATCGATTTAATGATCGCGCCGCTGCTTGTCTGCTTAGGTATTTAGGAGGTTTAACAATGAAAAAAAATAGAATGACGCTGGTGCGGGCCTTCGGCTTTTCCCTGGCGATGATCGGACTTTGCGGATTCGTTTATCCGCTGATCTTAACCGGCGCGGCACAGGTACTGTTTCCTTTTCAGGCCAACGGAAGCCTGATTGAAGTGCAGGGAAAACCCATAGCGTCCGCGCTTGTCGGACAGGATTTTACAGATGAGCGTCTGTTTCACGGCCGGCCCTCGGCTTACCGGTATAACACTTACACCGCGGAAGAAGCGGCAGCCGGCAGCGGCGGCGGACTGGCCAGCGGAAGTCAGAACTACGCGCCGAGCAATCCCGCGCTGACGGAACGGATCGAAAAGGATGTGGAACGGTTCCTGGCGGAAAATCCAACCGTTAAGCGTCAGGAAATTCCCAGCGATTTAGTGACGGCGTCCGGCTCGGGGCTGGATCCGCATATCTCGGTGGAAGCGGCGCGGGTTCAAGTAGACCGGATCGTCGCGAATACCGGATTATCCAGGACGGAGGTCGAAACGCTGATCGACGAAGCCGTTGAAGAGAAAGTACTGGGCATCTTCGGCGAAACGAAAGTCAACGTCGTTCGATTAAATCTGGCGCTGGCCCGCAGGCTGGGCATGATCTGAGCAGAGGCGATCTTAATGAAATCTTAATGCCTGACGGGTGGGGAATCTTGAACGATCGTGCTACAATAACACCGGGAAAGAAACGGAGGCCGCGGCGGTGAGCGAAAGACGAAGAGATCCTGAAAGTTTATTAAGAAGCCTGAAGGAACAGACCGGATGGTCCAGCCGCGGCCGCTTGAAAATCTTCTTCGGGTATGCGGCCGGCGTGGGCAAGACCTATGCGATGCTGGAAGCGGCGCGTCAGGTCAAGGCTCAGGGCGTGGACGTCGTGATCGGCTATATTGAACCGCATGCCCGGCCGCAGACAATGGCGCTGACGGAAGGACTCGTATCGCTGCCGGTTCAGACGGTAACGTATAAAGGTCTGTCATTAAAGGAACTGGATCTCGATCAGGCGTTAAAGCGCCGGCCGCAGCTGATCCTGGTCGACGAGCTGGCGCACACCAACGCTCCCGGGAGCCGTCATCTGAAACGATATCAGGATGTTGAGGAATTGTTGAAAGCCGGGATCGACGTGTATTCCACGGTCAATGTCCAGCACCTGGAAAGTCTGAACGATATCGTCGCTTCGATCACCGGGATCGCCGTCCGCGAGCGGATTCCGGATTCGGTGTTCGATGAAGCGGATCAGGTGGAGCTGGTCGATTTGGAGCCGCAGGAGCTGATTCAGCGTCTGAACCAAGGTCTGGTTTACCGACAGGGGCAGGCGCAGAAAGCGCTCAGCAGCTTCTTTACCGTGGAAAATCTGACGGCGCTGCGGGAAATCGCGCTGCGGCGGACGGCGGACCGCGTGATGCGGATCACGGAAAAGGTCAGGCCGCAGGCATCGGATTATTATACGGATGAACACATTCTCGTGTGTCTGTCCGCCGCCCCGACCAACGGCCGGATCATCCGCACTGCCGCCCGTTTGGCACAGGCATTTAAAGGCCGGTTTACCGCCTTGTTTGTGGAAACGCCGGCATTTGGTTCCATGACGGACGCCGACCGGCGGCGGCTGCGCGATCATATCCACCTCGCGCAGCAGCTGGGGGCGCAGATCGAGCTGTTATGGGGGGAGGATATCCCTGCCCAGATCGCCGAATTCGCACGGCTGGCCGGTGTCTCCAAAATCGTACTTGGCCGCAGCAACACCCGCCGTCCCGGATGGGGATGGGGCAAGGAATCGTTTTCCGAGAAGCTCAGCGCACTTGCGCCGAATCTGGATATTTATATTATTCCGGATAAGCAGAATCAAAGCGACAGGCCCTATACGCCGCCGAAAAAGTACATTCCCGCAATTGAAATCCGACTGAAAGATCTGGGGATCACGCTGGTTACGCTGGCAATCTGTACACTGCTTTCGCTGGGATTTAGACAGATCGGATTCAGTGAAGCAAATATCATCACGGTTTATATTCTCGGCGTGCAGATTGTCGCCATCGTGACGCAGGGGCAGGGCTGCAGCCTGATCGCCTCGCTGGCGGCGGTGCTGACCTTTAATTTTGTGTTTACCGAACCTCGATTTACTCTGGCGGCTTATGACGAGGGCTATCCGGTTACGTTTGTCATCATGTTTGCGGCCGGTCTTCTGACGAGTTCGCTGGCGGGAAAGATCAAACGCCACGCCGCCCAGTCCGCGCAGACGGCCTATCGCATGAAGGTGCTGCTGGAAACCAGCCAGCAGCTTCAGCAGCAGACAACTCATCAGGGCCTGATCGACGTCATGGCCAAACAGTTGTTAAAAATGCTGAACAAGCCGCTTGTAATCTATGATTCCGAAGAACGCCGGGGGCAGCGGCAATTAACGCCCCCGTGTGTATACAACACGGAAGCGTCCGTACCGGAATCCGAACTGATTAATCCCAATGAACAGGCGGTGGCCGACTGGGTTTTCCGCAATAACAAGCGGGCCGGCGCTTCGACCGCGACGTTAGGCAGTGCGCGCTGCTATTATCTGGCCATCCGCGCGGCGGATACGGTGTACGGCGTCGTCGGGATTGCGCTGAACGGGGAACCGCTGGATCCGTTTGAAAACAATCTGGTGCTCTCCATGCTGAGCGAAGGTGCGTTGGCGCTGGACAAGGAAACGCTTGCCCGGCGCAAGGAGGAAGCCCAGATGCAGGTGAAGAACGAACAGCTGCGGGCCAATCTGCTGCGCTCGATTTCCCATGACCTGCGCACGCCGCTGACCAGCATTTCCGGCAATGCGGGAATTCTGTTGAACAGTCCGCAGTCGTTGGATTCTGCGCGTTCGCGCCAGCTGATCGCCGACATCGCCGAAGACTCTGCCTGGCTTATCAACCTGGTGGAAAACCTGCTTTCGATCACGAAGATTGAAAACGGGACAATGAGCCTGAATTTACAAACCGAACTGATGGAGGAAGTCATCACCGAAGCGCTCCAGCATATCAGCCGCCACCGCCGCGAGCATCACATTGTGCATGAAGAATGTCCGCAGATCGTACTGGTGCGGATTGATTCCCAGCTGATGATGCAGGTGATCATCAACCTGGTCAACAACGCGATCCAGTATACACCGGAAGGTTCCCGGATTACCATCCGTTCGTTTCTGGAAGGGCAGGAGCTGGTCGTCGAGGTGGCCGACGACGGGCCGGGAATTCCCGACGCCATGAAGGAACGAATTTTCGATTTGTTTTATACATCCCGCGGCCAGATTGCCGACAGCCGCCGGGGGATGGGGTTGGGACTGGCGCTGTGCCAGTCGATCATCAGCGCGCACGGCGGACGGTTAGCGGTCCGCGACAATGTTCCGCACGGCGCTCTGTTTTCATTCCGTTGTCCGGCAGAGGAGGTTTGTGCTTATGAATCAACCGTTGATTTTAATCGTGGAAGACGATAAAGCGGTCCGCAATCTGATCGCGGCCACGCTGGATACCCAGGATTACCGTTATCTAACGGCGGGAACCGGAGAACAGGGGCTGCAGGAAGCGACGCTGCGTCAACCGGATATCGTACTGCTGGATCTTGGCCTGCCGGATGGCGACGGAGTAAGTATCATCCGCCGGATCCGGACCTGGTCGTTAATGCCGATCATCGTGATCAGTGCCCGCAGTGAGGATCGCGATAAAATTGAAGCGCTGGACGCCGGGGCGGACGATTACCTGACCAAGCCGTTTTCGGTGGAGGAATTACTCGCGCGGGTCCGCGTCACGCTGCGGCGGCTGCGCTATATCCAGAATCAGAATGCGGAAAGTCCGGTCTTTACCAACGGCGAGCTGACGGTGGATTACAGTTCCGGCTGCGTATATTTGCGGGGGCAGGAGCTGCACCTGACGCCGAGCGAATACAAGCTGCTCTGCCTGCTGGCGCGCAATGTCGGTAAAGTGCTGACTCATACCGCGATTTTGAAAGAAATCTGGGGCAGCACGCTGGACAGCGACGTCGCTTCGCTGCGCGTGTTCATGACGACATTAAGAAAGAAACTGGAAAAAGGTCCCGGTTCTTTTCAATACATCCAAACGCATGTGGGGGTCGGCTACCGGATGCTCAGGGTGGAACCGAGCGACGAAAACCGGAAGGCCGCTCCGGGTGAGGAAACCCACGATGCCGCAAACCAGAACGGCTCTTTCCAGCCTTAAGATCAAATCAGAGATCAGATAAACAAGCGCTTAGGTGTGGAATCTGATCTTTTTTTGTTTCTATTAGGAAAGTGCAATGA
>NZ_GG657553.1:406175-414815 GCF_000157995.1 Holdemania filiformis DSM 12042 | reverse complement strand
GTAACCGCAGGTTAAGAAAGTTAACCAAAACCTTCTGTCCTTTCAATTGTGTCCAGGCTCTGCGGCTGTTAAGATAAACTTAGAAAAAGCTTTTTCTTAACGATCCGCAAATTACCTGAAAGGAGATTCACTATGAAAATAAACGAAGTGATCCGCCAGCGCCGCAAGGAGCTGGGCCTGACGCAGGACCGCGTTGCCGAACTGCTGGGGGTTTCTGCCCCGGCTGTCAACAAATGGGAAAACGGCAACAGCTATCCCGATATCACGCTGCTGCCGCCGTTAGCCCGGCTGTTAAAAACAGATTTGAACACATTGCTTTCCTTTCAAGACGAGCTGACAGACTTGGAAGTTGCCAACCTGATGAACGAAGTCGCGGAGCAGGTGAAAACCGGAGATCTGGAAGCCGCGTTTGAAATGGCGCGGGACAGGGTGCGGGAATATCCTAACTGCATGACGCTGATCTACGGCATGGCCACGATGATCAAAGGCTCCGTTTCGATGACCCGGCCGGAGGATGCCCCGCGGTATAAGGCGCAGGCTGACGATTGGCTGCGGTTATGCGTGAACGGGGAAAACCGGCATGTCCGGGAATCCGCGATTGTGATGTTGTTTTCCGACGCTCTGGAGCGGAAAGCGCTGGACGAAGCCCGGACGCTGCTCGATCAGCTGCCCGAACCGCTGGCAGTGGATAAGCAGCAGCTGAAAATCAATCTGCATCTTGCCGGCGGCGAGCAGGAAAAAGCTTTGGACCTGATGGAACGCCAGCTGTTAAAGACGGCGAACAACCTCATCACGCAGCTGAGCAATTTAATGGATCTCAGCTGGAAGCAGGGGCAGCGCGAACGGGCTGAGCGCTATGGCGAGCTGTCGCGCAAGACTGCGGAACAGTTCGATCTGATGCCTTACGATCACGCGATCGCCGATTTCCTGCTGGCGTTGCAGAAGAAGGACGCAAAGACGTGTCTGGACGCCCTGCAGCGTATGCTGGAAGCGCTCAAACAACCGTGGGATCCGTCAGCTTCGCCGCTCTATCCGCATATTAAAAATACCAATGATGTCGGTTCGTTCAATAGCCTTTTAAGCAGCTCGCTGCTCAAAGAACTGCAGCGGGATGAGAAGCTGGCCTTCTTACGCGAAGATCCGGCGTATGCGGAATTTGTTTCCCGCTATTTACCCCCGGCGGATCCCGCTTGATCCCGATGCGATGATTGCAGATGGAGCTTTAAAGAGGATTGAAAGTTGTATTTGGACTCACTGATGACATCCTTTGGACAAAGGAAGCCAATTGTTCACGATTTCGACAGATTTCTCCGGCTGTCTATTCCTTTCGGGATAAAGAAGACTATGATAAAGATAGAATCAGAGTAAAGATCTGATACCGAAAAGGGAGTGGACATGATGAAGAATTCAATGACTCGGATTTTGTGGTTTATCGCGGGGATCCTGTTGATCCTTTCCGGCTGTACGCTGCTGTTCAGACCGGATGCTTCGCTGATCTCGATGGCCGGGATGATCGGGTTTGTCATTCTGTTAAGCGGTATTTTCAACCTGACGATTTATTTTGTTTTCCATGATCTGATGCTCGGGGCTGGATGGCAGCTGTTGGACGGCATCCTGGGCGTGCTGGTCGGCTTTATGTTTCTGGGCAACAGCGTGCTGGTGGCTTCTGTTCTGCCGTATATCTTCGGCATGTGGATCATGTTTTCCGGCCTGTCCAAGCTGGTCGGCGGCTTTGATCTGAAAAAATTGAACTTTGACGGCTGGGGCTGGCTGGTCCTGATCGGCGCGGCGATGACAGTTTTGGGGCTGTTGACCTTCTTCAAGCCGATGATCGGCACGGTGGCGCTGTCGACAATCTTCGCGATCGCTCTGATCGTGGAAGGCGCGCACGCCTTATTGCGCGGGATTTATTTCCAACGCTTCTGGCTGTAACTTTCTGAAATCAGCACAGATGAAACAAAACGGGAACGCCGTACAGGGGAAGGGAACACCCCGACAGCGGTTTCCCGTTTTTTATTCCCTGAAAAGCAGTTTGACAGTGCGTCGGCGGTTCTTTACAATGAAAATAAAGAATAAGCGGATTGAAGGTCCGCTATCCTAGAAGCGAGGAGTGGCTTATGAAGGCTATGGAACAAGCGCTGGCGATTATGAACGAACGGTTCGGCAAGGAGTCGGAACTCTCCCTGGCGACGCTGGACGGCGAACAACCAGCGGTGCGGATCGTCAACAGTGTTTATCAGGACGGATCATTTTACGTCATTACCGATCAACGGTCGCGGAAGATGAAACAGATCGCGGCTCATCCGCAGGTCGCGGTCTGCGGATTCTGGTTTAACGCTTCAGGCATCGGAGAAAACCTGGGCGCGCTGAAGCTGAAACAGAACCAGGCTAAGCGGCAGTGGCTGGAAACCGTTTTCTCCGCCTGGCTGGGCAACGGCCATACCGATCTTGACAATCCGAACACGATCCTGTTGCGGATCCGCCTGACCCAGGGCGTGCTGATGAGTCATGGAATCCGGTACGATCTGGATTTTACACAGAAAGAAAACTTCGTATAAATGAAGAAAATCTCCGAAGTCCAATGACCCGGAGATTTTTTATTTGTTATTCTGTTTGTTGCGCAGGTGCATGTAGACGGTGTTCTTGGAAATATCCAACAGATTGGCGACCTTGATCACCGCGTCCTTGATGTTGAAAATTCCGTAATCATCCAGTCCCATCACGATCATTTTGTTTTTATTCGACGGCGCGATGGACGCATCGTTCATTACCCGCTCGCGGATGCTGCGCAGCGTTGATTCGATCAGCTCGTCGGAATTGTCCGCAAAGTTTTCCATCGCCGGCTGACCTAACAACCCCGGCGTCTGCGGGACTAACGTCTTCACAAAATCATTCAGCGAGGTGTTCATGTACAGATTCATGCAAAGCAGGCCGATGATTCTGCGCTTTTCTCCGCGAATCGCAATCGTCGTCGATTTCAGCGGTTCGCCTTTTTTATTTGTGCTGAAATAGGTGATATAATCCTTGTCTGTATTTTCAATCTTTTCCAGCATGTTTAACGCCAGATCGGTGATCGGCGCGCCGATCTTTCTTCCGGTATGCGATCCGTTGATGATGTTGATCACGGAATGTTCGTAATTTTCTAAGGAGTGCAGGACAATTTCATACCCTTCCCCCAGATAACAGGCCAGCCCTTCGATCATGTTGGAATAGGAGTTCAGAATTTCCTGATCTACCAGGGTCAGGTCGACAGATTGATAAGCCATAGTCTTTCCTCTTTTCTTCCATTTATTGTAAACGATCAACCCCGGTTCTGGCTATACGTAAGTACGCTTGTTTTTCCAGCTTTGGCGTTTTCCGCCGTGATCAGGCGGGTGATTGAGAATTCTGTTCCATTGGTGATCACGCAGGGAATCGTCATATCATAGCCTTTCGCCTGCAGCGCTTCCCGATCGAAGTGAATCAAGGTCGTGCCGGGTTTGATTTTATCGCCTTCTCGGACGAAGCATTCAAAGCCCTTGCCCTTTTCGTTCACGGTGTCCATACCGATGTGGATCAGAAATTCAAGGCCGTCCTCCGCGCGCAGACCGATTGCGTGCAGCGTCGGGAAGACCATCAGCACCGTGCCTTTAAACGGCGCGACGATATACTCCCCGGCAGGCATGACCGCGAAGCCGTCGCCCATCATTTTCTGACTGAACGTCGCGTCCTTTACCTGTTCGAGCGGAACGATCCGGCCGTCGCAGGGAGCCAGCACCGTCGGCTCGGTTTCTTTCTTTTTCAACAAATTAAACATGGTTTTCCTCCTGCCACTGAATCAGCGCGGCCTTGATCCGTTCTAAAGCGGCGATCACCTTGGCGTCGTCCCGATACACGCCCAGCACGATGCGCAGATGACCTTCCCCGCCCGGGCCGTAGTTTTTCCCATCGTTGACGGCGACTTGAGCGTGCTTCACCAGATACTGCACGATCTGCGAGGAATCGCCCAACCGGGACACATCCACCCAGCATAAGAAACCGGACTGCGGCAGATCGGCGTGCACGTTGGGGATGGAGTTGAGAATCTTTTTCGCGGCCTGCCGGCGGATGTCGAACGACCGTTCAAATTCCTGCATAAATGACGGATCCTCTAAGGCGGCGATCAGCGCTTTCTGGCAGGCAGTATTGGTTGCGCCCAAAACAGAAACCGCGTTGGCGTACAGCGAATCCATGATCTCATCGCCGCAGACCAGATAACCGACGCGCAAACCGCTCAGGCCCATGCCCTTGGAAAAGGAGAAGACCGTCACAGTGCGCTCAAACATACCGTCCATCGCGGCCGGGGTGATCATTTCATTCTCATAACAGAAGTCTTCAAACGCCTGGTCGCAGACCAGAATCAGGTCGTGGCGGAGCACAAAGTCCCGCAAAATTTCCAGCGACTGCCGGTTATAAACGGTCGTTGTCGGATTGTTCGGATGGGTCAGCACGATCATTTTTGTTTTTTCGCTGACGTTTTGTTCCAGCAGCTCCGCTTCCAGCTGATAGCCGGTTTCCGGATGCAGCGGAACCGGAACGACACGCCCGCCCATAATTTCAATGTTCAGCGTGTTGTTGGGATAGCTGGGCGAGGGAATCAGAACTTCATCGCCGTCCTCAATAAACGGCAGGATCGCGAAGTACAGGCCGCTGTCCGAGCCGGGCGTGATCAGGATGTTGCGCTCAGGATCGACAAGCAGGTGATTCTTTGTTTTCAGTTTTTCTGCGATTTTTGCTTTCAGCTGGGAGGAACCGATCGGCGCGGTGTAGTGCGGCGCGGACGGGTGCCGGATCGCGTCGATCAACGCCTGTTCGACGTGCTTGGGCATGGAGGCGTCCGGCATAAACGGATCAGCCCAGCCCATTAACGCAACGCCCTGTTTCTCCATTTCCTGATAGGCGCTGCCGACATCCGCCTTTTCCACAGCGGTAAACAAACCGCCCTCGGCTTTGCGGAAAGCCGGAATCATTTTCTCTTTCATCGTGTTGTTTCCTTTCTATGAAACAGGGGCTGCCTGGCGCAGCCCTGTTCTTATCATCCATTGCAGACTATGTCCCTTTTTCCAAGGGAGCGGCAAGCTGAACCACCGGCGTGGGAGGAACCGGCAGTTCAGCGGAAAGGGTCAGACTCAGCGGTTTTCGTCGAAGCCGAAGACGACTGTCAGCACCGCGGAAACGATAAACGAGATCGCAAACGCCGCCATGACCAGCCAGACATTGCTCGGATTGTCGCCGATGAACATCGCAAAGTTCAGGAACGACGGGCCGCCCATCGCATAGGCTTTCAAAGCGAAGAAGGAAGCGAACGCACCGCCGCAGGCGCCGCCGATGGCCGCAGCCATAAACGGTTTCTTAAACTTGAAGTTGATGCCGTAAATCGCCGGTTCGGTAACGCCGGTCACCGCGGCGATCGTAGCGGACGCCGCAATCGTTTTGGTCTTCGGGTTCTTGGATTTCAGCCAGACGCCGAATGCCGCGCCGGCCTGCGCCATGTTCGCAGAACCGCTGGCTGGTGAAATATAGTTGAAGCCCTGCGTCGTGATGCCCTGTACCAGAACCGGAACCATGCCGTGATGAATGCCCAGGACAACCATCGCAGAGTAGATACCGCCGTAGATCAGACCGGCGAAGACGCCGCCTTTCTCAAACAGAACGGTCACAACCGCAGCCAGCTGCAGGCCCACCCAGTTGGCGACCGGCCCGATTGTCATCAAGGCGATCGGCGTCGCGATTAACATCGTTAAGCACGGAACCAGAATGATCTTCAGCGCGCCTGGAATGAATTTGTCGATCATGCGTTCCACCCAGGAAGCAAACCAGATCGCAAAGACCATCGGCAGCACAGAGGATGAATAATTAACAACTGTGAACGGAATCGCCAGGAAGGAGAACGTCGTTGTGCCTTCCGCGATTAAGCCGGCCCAGCTGCCCGACATCATCGCCGCGCAGATCGTCAGCGCGACGAATTGGTTCATCTTGAACTGCTTCGCTGCGGAAGCCGCTAACAAGAACGGCAGGAAGGTAAAGATCCCGTTGGCGATCGTGTTGATTACAAAGTAGGTATTGCCGGAGCTGTCCAGACCGAATACGACGGCAATTGTCAGAATGGCGCGGACTAAGCCGGCGCCGGCCAGTGCGGGAACGATGGGATTGAAGATGCCCGCGATGGTTTCAAAGAAACCGGTTAAAAGATTTCCCTTCTTCTTTTTTAGATCGGATTTGACGTCGTCGAGATTTTCTTCGACCGCCGCTTCTTCGGAAAGACCAGTGAGTTCGATAAAATCCTTATACACGTTGGCGACGTCGGTGCCGATGACGATCTGCGTCTGTTTCCCCTTGTTGACGACGCCCATCACACCGTCGACCTGATTGAGCGCTGCTTCGTCAACCAGTGAGGTATCCTTTAAGTTCAGGCGCAGGCGGGTCATGCAGTGAGCCGCGGTGGCAATGTTGGCGGTGCCGCCGACATGCTTGAGGATGTTTTCGACCAGTTGTTTGTTTTTCATTCTGTTTTCCTCCTTATTTATGCGCTAGTATCTCGACTTCACACAAGACGCCCTTGGGAATCTCCCGCACGGCGACGCAGGAGCGGGCCGGGCAGTGGGTGAAGGTTTCGCCGTAGATCTGATTGAACGCCGCGAAATCGTTCATGTCCGCTAAGAAGCATGTCGTTTTCACAACGTCGCTGACAGTCATGTCCGCTGCTTCAAGAATTGCCTGAATGTTTTTCATCACCTGCCGGGTCTGGCTTTCAATCGTGTCGCCTGCGATCTCGCCGGTTTCCGGATCGACCGGAATCTGACCGGAAGCAAATAAAAAATCGTTCAGTCGGACAGCCTGGGCGTAAGGCCCGATCGCCGCCGGTGCTTTGGGTGTTGCAATTTTTTCTCTCATCTGAATCCCCCTTTTTGCTAAATTAATTTTTACACTTTCAGATTATCACTGAATAATAATTTAGTCAACTATAAATAATGAAATTATTTTTATTGATTTAACCGGTTACATGCTCTATAATGAAAATGTAAATGAAATTTAGTTCAGTAAATCAAAGAAAAGGAGTAAACCAATGAAACAACTGAAAAGCTTTCCGGAAAACTTCTTCTGGGGCGCTGCTTCGGCGGCCAACCAATGCGAGGGGGCCTGGCAGGCCGAGGGCAAGGGCGTCAGCATTTCCGACGTCATGACCAACGGCACGCATAAAGAACCGCGCCGGATCACCCCGGTGATCGACGAAGACCGCTACTTCTATCCAAGCCACGAAGCCGTCGATTTTTATCACCATTATCAAGAGGATATCGCGCTGTGCAAGGAGATGGGCTTCAATATCTTCCGGATGTCCATTAACTGGACGCGGATTTTCCCCAACGGCAATGAAAGTGAACCGAATGAAGCCGGTCTGGCGTTCTATGACCGCGTGTTCGCCGAGCTGAAAGCGGCGGGGATTGAGCCGCTGGTTACGATCTATCACAATGAAAATCCGTTCGCGCTGACGCAGGAATGCAATGGCTGGGCCGACCGGCGCTGCATCGACTATTATCTGAATTTCTGCCGGGTTCTGTTTGAGCGTTACAAAGACGTCGTCAAATACTGGATTCCGTTTAATGAAATCAACTGCCTGACGACCAAGCTGGGCAACTGGAATCATGCCGGAATCCTCAATGAAGGCACGGAGTTCTTCACCGATCAGGTCGATAACCCGAACCTGCGGTTTGCCGCGCTGCATCATCAGTTCGTTGCCAGCGCCCGGGCGGTGAAGCTGGGCAAAGCAATCAATCCGGATTTCCAGTTCGGCACGATGATCTGCCATATCACGGTGTATCCGCTGACGTGCAATCCGGATGACGTGCTGATGACCCAGCAGGAAGACCTGATGCGCAACTGCTTCAGCGGCGACGTCCAGGTCAAGGGTGTTTATCCTTATTATATTAAGCGATATTTCGAGCGCCAGGGCATCGAGTTTGAGATCACTCAACAGGATTTAAAGGATCTGCGTGAGGGCACGGTGGATTTCTATTCGTTCAGCTATTACATGTCCAACTGCATCAGCTCGGATCCAACCAGTGCGCAGGTGTCCGGCAATGTTATGGGCGGGGCGAAGAACCCATATTTAACTGCGACGGAATGGGACTGGCAGATCGATCCGAAGGGACTGCGCTACACGCTGAACCATATTTATGACCGCTACGGCATTCCGGTCATGGTGACGGAAAACGGTCTGGGGGCCCGCGATACGCTGACGGAGGACGGTAAGATTCATGATGCTTACCGGATTGATTATCTGCGCCAGCACATCGAACAGATGCGGCTGGCGATCGACGACGGCGTGGAGCTGATCGGCTATACGCCATGGTCGACGATGGATCTGGTCAGCGTGTCCACTGGTGAGATGGAGAAGCGCTATGGATTCATCTATGTCGATAAGGACAACGAAGGCCGCGGCGATCTGAAGCGGTACCGCAAGGACAGCTTCTTCTGGTATAAAAAGGTCATTGAAACCAACGGCGAGGATCTGGATTAAATTTCATTATCTATGGAAAAGGAGCCTTTCCCTATGAATATTCATAGCGGAAAGACTCCTTTTCGGTTTGTGGGATTTCGTTTGGATCGGGTGAATGAAGCATT
>NZ_GG657553.1:383294-405984 GCF_000157995.1 Holdemania filiformis DSM 12042 | reverse complement strand
TACTGACACCCGGAATCGGCGTAAAATACTGGAATCCCCAGCGTTCGCCGCAACAGTTGCCCGTAACGAACAGGCCGTCAATCGGATCGAGGTCATGATTCAGAGCCTGTTGATTCTCTGTTGCCATGATGCCGCCGACCGTGACTAATGCATGGCCGCCGGTTACTTCGCTTTGGATCGCAAAGAACGGCGCGTCCTGGACAGAGAACAGATAACGGCTTTCCTTGCCGAGATCCTCATCGACACCCTTGGCGCACAGTTCATTGTAGCGATCAACCGAGGCCAGGAAGGTTTCTTTCTCTGCGCCTTCCAGCTTGAGGTCTTCCGCTAACTCCTCCATGGTATTGGCGGCATATAAAGTCCCGGAACCGAGGATGAAGTTTTCCACAACATAGCCTTCTTTGCCTGCGGCGACCGCGGCGTCCAGCGCCGCCTGCACTGTCGCGCCGTCATCGGCGGCCAGACTTTCGTGATTGAGGAAAATCGAGCCATGTGCGGCTGGGAAGTATTGCAGATACTCCATGTAATGCGAATCGAAAACACTGGTGATCTTTCCTGATTTGCGTGCAGACTGGACGCTGTAAACGCCGTCGCCGACCGCTTCGGTCGTGTAGCGCTTGTAATTCTTATCCAGCCACAGGATTCCCGCCGGCCCTGCCGGCGCTGGTTTGAATTCGATGCCGCCCATCGCTGGCAGCGGGCGTGGCTCCAGCTGCGCTCCGGCCCAGACCGCCATTTTGATGCCGCTGCCGTCGCGGCCCATGCTGATTGTGGCTTCCGTGTTGTGCAGAGCGTTGGTATCGACCAGTTCCGGACACAGCTCGTTGACCATCTGCGCATCGGCGCCGAAATCTCCGGCTGCCAGAATGACACCTTTGGCCGCGTTGTATCGAACGTAGTTTCCATCTTTGTTGATCGCGATCACGCCGGTGACTCTGCCGGTGTCATCTTTGATCAGCTGATAACCCGATGTGGAATAATGGATCGTCAGGCCCATGCCGACGGCGTAGTCTCGTTCTTTTTTTGCTGCGTCGATCAGACTGAAATTCCCGTCGAAATACCGTCCGGAAAACTGCGCGGTACCTGGCCAGAACTTCTGACCGCCGCAGGTGCCGCTGAAATCATAATGCGTCGGATACGGCATGTTGGAAACGCGGATAGTATTGATATCGTCCGGAGAAAACGGCTCGATGTACCAGTCAAAAGCCGAACCAGACTTCTGCAAGAATTTCATGACCAGCGGCGCATTGCAACGATACAGCGAACGCATCTGCCAATCCTGCATCGCTTCAACCGGATCGACTTCCGCTACGCCGTGGTTTTTCAGCCATTGGGAATTCAGATGACCGATGTCGTTGCCTAAAACACTGAAAATGTCTTCATCCTGCTTTTCCAACGTGATGACGGAAACGCCTTTTTCAATGGCGGCCCGGCTGGCGGCAATGCCGGCGTGGCCCAAACCGACGATGATGACGTCGGCGTCATAAGTTTCCTTAATTTCGCTGTCGGCAACTGGAGCCGGTGCTGTCCGCCAGTCAGCAGCAGGGATTTCAGGAGTGGGGGTGGATGGCGATTCAGGTTCGTTCTGGGACTGAGCTGCGCAGCCGCCTAACAAGCCGGCCGCTGCCAGTCCGGCAGCGGAAGCCGCAGCGCCTTTTAAAAAGTCGCGGCGGGTGATGCCTTTCGTGTTTTTCATTTTCTTTCCTCCTCGATTTGCCCTCATTTTACGAATTTGTGAAAATGTTTGCTAGTGAGATTGCGTGATCGGAAGGATTCGTTGCTTAATCGGTACAGGCCGGCAGAAAAATCTGCAGCGTGAATTGATGATCAGCGTCATCCAATTGCACGATACCACCTAAATGCTCCGCCGTTTTCTCAATGGAGCAGAGTCCCAGACCATGCCCTGCTCCGTCTTTCGTGGTCGCCGGTCGGCCATCGGACCAAGTGAGCGGCCGGGACAGCGGATTGCTGATCTGGATTAAAAGCCAGCCGTTGCGCTGCGTGATCCGCAGCCGGATTTTCCGCTCATTCTCTGGCAGCTGCTGACAGGCCTCGATCGCATTGTCGAGTGCGTTGCCGAACAAGGTGACGATATCCATCGGCTGAAGAAACGCTAAATTCTGATATTCAATCGTCGCCGTTAAGACAATGCAGGCTTGCCGCGCCTGAATCGTTTTATCCGCCAAAACCGTATCCAGCGCATCGTTATCTGTCGTCACGATCGGGATATAATCCTGCATTTCTTTCTGCAGCGCGTGCAGATACGCTTTCTGGTCTGGCTGGGAAAGCTGTTCAAGATATTTCAGATGGTTCTTCATGTCGTGATATTCACGGTTGGTCCGCTCGATCAGTTCCTTTTTCAGCTGGATCTGTTCGATTTCCTTATGCTTCAGCTCAACTCGAAGCTGCAGGTTTTTTTCCGTTTCAATGAGTTCGACCGTCTTTTGATTGTTGATGACGAAAGTCAGTCCGCAAATACATAAAAGCACGCAGATGGCCAACGGAAGTGAAGCGTCGAACCAGCCGGCGATTAAATGCGCATAATCCAGTGTGGAGGCGATCAACAGATTTATGTATAAGATTGAAAATAAACACAGGCCCATCGCCAGCAACGTCCAGAAATGCAGATACCGGTTGATCCGCGGACGAAGCAGCCGGCGCGCAATTTCAAAGACAAGCAGAATACCGACTGCTCCTATAAGGGGAAAAAACGCAGCGGATAAGCCGGGATAACGTCGCGGAAGAATATAACTGAGGTGCTGAATTCCGCGCTTCAGCGGAAAGCTAAGAAAAAAGAGCAGCATCCAATTGTAAATAAAATTCTTGAAGTCGGACTGTTTATCCAGCAGCAGGAACAAACCGAGAATGAAATAATAAATTAGATAATAGATCGTATGGTAACGGTCAGGCAGAATCCGGGTCAGCAGGAAACAAGCCAGCACTGCGCTGATCCACAACGGATATTTCAACTTGTTACAGCGGGCGGGTAAAGCGGCGAATAACCGGTGGACAGCCCAGACTTCCATCCCTGCGCCAATCAGCTCAAACATCCTGACGCGCTCCTACATAGCGGGCAAAAGCCGCCAGAAAATCATTTTTCTTCATACGGCTTACTGGAATCACAGCTTCGCTGTTCATGATCACTTCCTGCCGGCCGAAGCGGCGGACATATTTCATATGGATCAGATAGCCTTCATGGCAGCGGAAAAAATCCGGATTGTTCAGCAGTTCTTCAAACCGGTTGAGCGTCATGTTGCATCGGTAAAGCTGGACCCCGCAATGAATCCACAGCTGCCGCTGGCGAATTTCGGCATATTCGATTTGATTTACTTCCAGCTGGGTTTCCCCTTCCAGCGTGCGGATTAAAATTCGCTGCGGCGCCGCTTTGTCAATTCGTGCATATGCTTTATCGAGGGCGCTGAACAATTCTTCAGGATTTAATGGCTTCAGCAGATAGCGGAAGGCCTCGACCTGATAGCCCTGGATTGCGAACTGTTCCATCGACGTGATAAAAATCAGGCAGACCTCGGGATCTTGTTTCCGTACGTAACGGGCGGTTTCTATTCCGTCCATCTCGTCCATCTGGATGTCCATCAGCAACAGATCGTACTGTTTTCGAAAGCTTTCCAGGAAGGTTTTCCCCTGAGGATAAAGATCAATGACGGCACAACGCTGCCGCTGGTGAAGATAGCTTTCCAAGAGGTCGTGGTATTGATGGGCAGTTTCTAATTCATCTTCAATAATCGCAATGTGATTCATGGCTTTTTCTCCGAATTCTATTCAATTTTGACACAGGCGGTTTTGTGCCGCCGCAATGTTTTCCGGGATTGCCGGACTTGTCTTTATTTATCCCTATTATACCGAATTCACGACTTTTTTTGAGAAGAAAAAAGGATGCCTGAAGTAGATCTATAAATAAAGAACAACGATCTTCTAACTTGGCTGTAATGGTCGAACGCTAAAGTGTCATACTCTGGATCCACCGTATGAAAGTTTTATAAAAGTGTTGAAAACGGGCTGACTCTGTCAAAAGTCTGACGATTCCGCTGCATTTTGTCATGATCTTTCGTTTTTCGTAAAGGTTGCGAGTAAAGCAGGCTGTTATAATGAAGACAGAGAATCAGGAAAAAATCTTTTCCACAAACCGATCATATCCAGACAGGGAGGCTTGATCATGGGAAAACTACTCTTAGTTGAGGATGAAGCACCGATCCGTACCTTGATGCGGATGGCGCTGACGACAGCGGGTTACGCAGCGCTGGAAATGAGCGATGGCCGGACCTTGATAGAAACGCTGGAGCAGGGCGGGATCGATCTGATTCTGCTGGACGTGATGCTCCCAGGTGAGGATGGTTTTACGCTGTTGGACAAGATCCGCCGTTATCAGGTACCTGTGATTTTTGTCAGCGCCCGCAGTCAGCTGGCGGATAAAGTCCAGGCGCTGCAGGCTGGTGCGGACGATTACATCACCAAGCCGTTTGAGATGATGGAGCTGTTGGCGCGGGTGGAAAGCGTTCTTCGCCGGACCGGCCGGAAAAACAGCGTGCTGAAATTTCAAAATCTGACGATCGATGAAGACCAGCGTCAGGTGTATGGCCCGGCGGGCGTGATCGAGCTGACGCCGAAAGAATTCGATCTGTTCGTCTTTTTGATCCGCAACCGCAATATCGCGCTGTACCGGGAAGAAATTTTGGAAAAGGTATGGCATGATGATTATGAAGGCACGACCCGCACCGTCGATATGCACATCGCGTCGCTGCGTAAAAAGCTGGGGCTGAGCAAACAAATCGTTTCGGTGTATAAGATCGGCTACCGGCTGGAGGATCGTTCGTGAAGCTCCGGCATCAGCTGGCGTTGAGCGCGTTCGCGGTCTTCGCGCTGATTTTCAGCGGATCCGGCTTAACGTTGATTGAAATCAGTGCCCGGCTGCGGCAGCAGGATCAGATCGATGCGCTGATCGCCCAGAACCGTGCGATCGACGGGATGCTTTCAAGCGCGGCCGCCTTGATGGCGTTTACGCCGTCCTCCTTTTCTCCGCAGCGGCAGCTGCAAAACCAGCTGGAAAAAATTCTGGCGGACAGTGCGCTGGAAACCGGCGTGCGGATTTTAGATGAGGAAGGCCGGATCATGGCGGACAGCGGATTCCCCGAGATTGACGACGACCAGATGGAAACGCCGCAAAACGATCAGATCTGGATGAAAATTAAAAATACTGCGGCCGGCCCGGTTCTGATTTCCGCGCATGTGCTGCCGCTGAATGATACGCGCCTGATCATCCAGTCCAGCGCGGATCTCGGGGCGCTGCGCCGGAATGTTCAGAATCAGCTCGGTTTGTTTTTCTTCATCAATCTGGCAGCCTATGCGGTGTACTGGCTCGCGCTGATCGTGGTCAGCCGCCGTCTGACGCAGCCGGTCGAACAACTGGCGGAAGGGGAAAGGCAGATCGCGGGCGGCCGCTGGAGCCAGCGGGTGCCGGTGAGCGGGGCGCAGGAATTGAAAACGCTGGCGGAAAACTTTAACCGGATGGCGGAAACTGTTGAACAGAAAGTGGCTGAGCTGGAAACTGAAAATCAGGAAAAAGAGATCTTTATCAATAATTTATCCCATGAAATGAAGACACCCCTGACCTCAATTCTGGGCTATACGCAGCTTTTGCGCCGGACGAAGATGTCACCGCAGGACGCTGAACAGGCGCTGGATATCATCGAATCCGAAGCCCGCCGAATGGAGCGGCTGTCGTCAAGGCTGATGCAGCTGATCGTCGCAGCCCGGCCGTTAAGCGAATGTTCTGCCGCGGCGCTGGATTCTTTTATTGAACAGGCGGTACTGCGGCTAAAACCGGCGCTGCGTGAAAAATCCTTGCGGCTCTGCGTCGAGTGCGAACCGCTGACGGTGCTGATCGACGAGGAACTGATGCAGGCGGCGCTGCGCAACGTTTTGGACAACGCGGTGAAAGCCAGCCAACCCCAAACGTTGATTACGATTGAGGCGAAAACAACGGAAACCGGCTGGCAGATCACGGTGCGGGATGAAGGCTGCGGCATTCAGGATCCGCATCCGGAACGGATGCTTCAGCCCTTTGTGATGGAAGATCAGGCGCGCAGCCGGAAGCACCATGGCGCGGGATTGGGACTGGCGCTGACTCAGCGGATCGTCCAGGCTCACGGCGGCATGGTGGAGATTGACAGTCAGCCAGGACACGGCACGGAAGTTCGCTTTGTCTTTCCTCCGGAAACTCTGGCTGCGGACGCGAAAGCAGAAGCTTCGCAAACAAAAGCACGGATGGGAAAGTCCGAGCAGGATAAGGAGAAGACGCATGAGGAACAATAAAAGAAAAAGCCGAATCATAAAATCCTGCTGTTTTCTGCTGGGCATTCTGACGCTGACGGGCTGCGCTAATTCAGAGACCTTGATCGTGCGGGATTATCCGATGAACAGGACGGCGGTCGTCACGGCGCCGCCGACGGCGGAGGAACGACAAAAAGCCCAGACCGTGGATACGCTGAATCAGTATTTTAATCTGGCATTGGATCCTGGAGACTGGAATTTCAGTTATCAGATGATCGCGGAATCGCCCTATTGGGACGTGGATAAAACGAAGCAGACCTATACGATTATTTTTCTGATGGATAAGAAGACTTACGAGATGGGCTATGGATTATGTCTTGATGATCAAACGCAGGAGGTGCTGGCGGCGCAGTCGGCGTTTGACGCTGGTTCCTCTCAGCTGACTGATGCAGAAACGCAGCTTAAGATCTGGAATTATGCCTCCGCCTGGTTTCAGCGCTGCCGCCCGGATTTTAACGCCGATTCGTTGTCAGAGATTCAGATCCGGAAGCTGGAAAATGACATGGGTCTTGCGGTTTTGGGCGACGGCAGCGGAAAGCTGGGCTATTTGTATATGCGTTTGTCCGACGGACAGCCGCTGGCGTTCGGTACGGGCAAGTTTGTTCAGGACTTACTGCGCTCTCTGGAAACTGTGGAATATTCGATTGTACAATGATCAGGAAATCAATATCTTTTACAACTTCATGACAAATCAAATACAGCTTTAGAACAACTGCCGGCTAGACTATCCTCAGGAAATGAGGAAGTGCCGATGTTGAAAGTCAATGAACAGAAACAAAAAAGAATCGAAGTTGAAGGCCGGAGCTACGACCGGTTCGCGATCCCGACGCCGGTTATCGCGGAAGGCGACGATCTGGACGCCTTGTTGACACAGCTTGTATTGCCCGAATTGGAAGCTGACGATCTGGTGTTTATCAGCGAAAAGATGGTGGCCTGCACCCAAGGCCGGGCGATCCCGTTGTCGGCGATTGTACCGGGGCGCTTAGCGCGGCTGCTCAGCCGGTTTGTGACGAAGACACCGCGCGGCATCGGATTGGGGATGCCGGAAACAATGCAGATGGCCATCGAGGAATGCGGCGTAATCCGGATCCTGTTCGCGGCACTGGCGGGGGCGCTGGGCCGGCTGTCAGGTCAGAAAGGCTGGTTTTATCAGGTGGCGGGGAAAAAAGCGTCGACAATCGACGGACCGTGCGGCTATACCCTGCCGCCCTACAATCATTACGTCGTGCTGGGCCCCTCCGATCCGCAGGCCGTTGCCCGGCATTGTGCCGAGCGGCTACATCATCCGGCCGCAATCATCGACGCCAACGATTACGGCGTTGAGATTCTGGGGCTGTGGCCCACGTCCCTGTCCCGACGCCGGCTGGCCGCCGCATTGCGGGATAATCCGCTGGGGCAGAGCTGCCAGCGAACGCCGGTTGGGATTCTGCGCCCGGTTGGCGAAAGGGAAGCTGAAGTCTGCGCGAAGCTGGACGCGATGACCAGCGGTTTAACGGAATGTCAAACGGATCATTCAACAAGCACGAATTAGAGCGAAGGGCGGAAGTCTTCTTTGAATAAACGGCAGTATGGCGTTTATCAGCGGAAAACCATTCAATTTTCTCAAAGCAATCCGAGTTTGGCCAAGACATCATTTTTGATCTGGAAACCCCTTCCTTCCATGGTGAAAAAAGCGCTTAACTAAGGCGAAAATTAAGAAATTTGGGATTGCTTTTGCGAAGGCGCTATGCTAAGATATATAAGCACTTACTTTGGACACGCGAAGAGGTCCAAGGCGGAAGGAGAGTAATTATGAAAAAAGGAATTCATCCAAACTACCATAAGGTCACAGTCACCTGCACAACTTGCGGCAATACGTTTGAAACAGGTTCAGTCAAAGACGATATCCGCGTCGATACCTGCTCAAACTGCCATCCGTTCTATACAGGAAGACAGCGTTTCGCAGCCGCTCAGGGCCGGATCGAAAAGTTCAATCAGAAGTACGGATTGAAGAAATAACAACGCGAAAAAGGATAAGGGAGCGCAAGCCCCTTATTTTTTTGACTTTGAAGGGGAACCATGGAATCTGCTTTAGTGATAAGGCTGAATAAAGAATGGGGGGATCGTTGATGTTAGCGATGTTCAGCGGGGCGCTGTTTGTCCTCGCACTGATCTACGGGTTGTTTTTAATGATTAAGGATCGGAATGTAACGAAGAAAAAGTTGAAAAGGATGACGGACAACCGGCTGTTGACGGCAGTCAGCAACTGGCTGTTCCATTATTATCGCGAAGGTCTGGAGGAACCCGAGCTGCTCGTGCAGATTCCGGATGTTCACCGGCATGTTTTAACCCTGCCGATCGTCAACGAGGAAATCGGCTGCGGCGGCATCCCTCAGCTGTTGGCGAATCATGGTATGGACATGTTAATTTATGGCAAGGAAGCGGCCGAAGCCTGGGGCCTGAATTTCTATGCCGAGGCGCTGAAGGAAGCGATCCGGCGCAGCGCTGCGGATCCGGGTAACGTGGCGGAAGGACTGTATGAGGATCTGGAAAGCGAGATTTATACGCCGGAACATCAGGCGGAGTATCAGAAGACGCTGCTTCGCGTGATCCATGAAAATATTGATTCTTTCGGCTTTTAACCGTTCTCCAAGGGTGGAAAGTAGCCATCAATTCCTGTACAATAGGAAAGGATAAATTAAACAAAGCGTTCAAGGAAAGAAAAGGAGCGGAATTATGATGTATCATCAATACCGCCCGGGCTATGTGGAAGTCATTTCCGGGTGTATGTTTGCGGGTAAAACCGAAGAGTTGATCCGGCGCATCAAGGTGCTGGAATTTGCGAAGAAAAAAGTGCTGGTGTTTAAGCCGGCGATCGATAACCGGTACAGCGAAACTAAAGTGGTTTCCCATGCCGGAAGTGAGGTCGACAGCATCGTGATCCGGGAAGCGAAGGAAATTCTGAACTACGTCGATGATTCGGTCGATGTGATCGCCATCGACGAGGTTCAGTTCTTCGATGAAGATATTATAGAAATCTGCGATTACTACGCGAAAAAAGGCAAGCGGGTGATGGCGGCCGGCCTGGACATGGATTTCAAGGGCGAACCGTTCGGCGTGATGCCGATTCTGATCACCAAGGCGGAATTTGTCACGAAGCTGACGGCCGTCTGTACGATCTGCGGCGCTCCGGCAACCCGCACGCAGCGTTTAGTCAACGGCGAACCGGCCAATTACGACGATCCGATCATCCTGGTCGGGGCGTCGGAAAGCTATGAAGCGCGCTGCCGGCATTGTCACCAGATTAAAAACAAGCCGTCCCATCTGGGGCTGGACCATGACTGAAGCGCTGAAAAAGTGGATCGCACCAAAAGATTTCTATAAAAAAGTATTTCTGATTTCCGTTCCGCTGGCGCTGCAGCAGCTGCTCAACAGCGCGATGGGGATCGCCGACAGTATGATGGTTTCCTGGATTGGTCAGGTGACCGCCGTCGGCACCGCGGCCCAGATTGAAAATCTGATGATGACGGTGGGCTTCGGCGTCGCCAGCGGTGCGGGAATCTTCATGTCGCAGTTCTTCGGCAAGCAGGATTTGAAAAGTGAGAAAAAGGCATTCGGTCTGGGCGTGATCCTGAGCCTGATCAACGCGCTGGTCTGGATGGCGGCTTCGGTTTTCTTCGGCCGTCAGCTGATGCGCTTTTACATTCCGGATCCGACGGTCATCGAATCCGCGCTGCAGTATCTGATGATCGCGATGATCTCTTATCTGCCGGGGGCGCTGATCACGATGTTCTCATTCGCCTACCGCTGCATACAGAAAACGCATGTGCCGATGTTGATCGGCCTTGTCAGCATGGCGGTGAATATCGTCCTGAACTACTGTCTGATCTTCGGTCACTTCGGATTTCCGCAGATGGGTGTGCAGGGCGCCGCACTGGCGACGCTGATCGCGCAGACGACGGGGTTGATGATTCATATCGTCTACGCTTATAAATCGAAACAGTCGTTCATCGGAACGCCACGGGAAATGTTCGCGCTCAGCTCTGACTTTGTCCAGCCGATCTTACGCCGGGCGTATCCGTTAGTGCTGAATGAATTATTTTTCGGTTTCGGCAATACTTTATATATCCGCGCCTTCGGGCGCTTGGGCACCGAAGCGATGGACGCTTACTATGTCGGCAATCAGATCTCCAACATGTTCTTCTTCATCGTCCAGGGCTTAAACAGCGCCAACGGCGCGATTCTGGGCGCTTCGTTAGGTCAGGGTGATCTGGAGCTGGCAAAACGGCAGGGAAACTGGTTTGTGGCGCTGGCCGTCGTGCTGTCGGCCGTGTCGTCGCTGTTGATTCTGGGCTTCGCGCATCCGATGGTCGATCTGTTCGGCTTGCAGAACGCGAACGTGATTCAGGAAGCGGTGCTGATCGTCCGGATCTTCTCAATCCGGATCTCGCTGCGGATGTTCAATGTGCTGGTGTTCTCGGCGCTGCGGGCCGGCGGGGATTCCAAATTCCTGGCGTTTCTGGATGCGGGAATCATGTGGATCGTCGGCCTGCCGCTGGCCTTCATTCTCGTTGAAGGCTTGCATTTCACAAGCATTGCGCTGGTCTTCCTGATCATTCAGGTGGAACAGCTGGTACGCATGGTCATCGGCTTAAAGCGTTACTTTAAGGGCGCATGGCTGATCGATTTAACGCAGGAAGTAAAAACTGCATAAGGAGGGTAAATAATGGATGCAATGATGAAACGGCTTCAGTCGATTGAAGAGCGTTACAATGAAATCAACGAGGAAATGATGTCTCCGGAAATTGTTTCCGATCCGAAACGGCTGGCGAAGCTGGGCAAGGAACAGGCTTCGCTGAAACAATCCGTAGAGGCTTACGAGGAATTAAAGAGCCTGAATTCGCATATCGAGCAGGCGGAAGAAATGGCGAAGGAACATGATCCGGAGCTGAAGGAAATGGCGCAGATGGAGCTGGAGGAACTGCTTCCCAAGAAAGAAGCGTTGATTGCGAAGATCGAAGTGCTGCTGATCCCGAAGGATCCCAACGACGATCACGACTGCATCGTGGAAATCCGCGGCGCAGCCGGAGGCGACGAAGGGAATATTTTCGCCGGCGATCTGTACCGGATGTATGTGCGGTATGCGGAAACGCAGGGCTGGAAAATCCAGGTGCTGGAAATGAGCGAATCGGAAGCGGGCGGCTTCTCGATGATTTCATTTCTGGTCAAGGGCGGCGAGGTGTATCGTCAGCTGAAATTTGAATCGGGCGCGCACCGCGTGCAGCGGGTGCCGAAGACGGAGACCCAGGGGCGGATTCATACGTCGACAGCGACCGTCCTGGTGCTGCCGGATGCGGAGGAAGCGGATATCGAAATCGATCCGGCGGACCTGACCTTTGAAACACACCGGGCTTCCGGCGCCGGCGGCCAGCATATCAACAAGACTGATTCCGCGGTCCGGATCGTGCATGTGCCGACCGGAATTACAGTCAACTGTCAGGAAGGCCGTTCCCAGCATGAAAACCGTGAAACCGCGCTGCGCTTAATCCGCGCGCGGGTCTACGAAGAACTCACACGTCAGAAAGAGGAAGAAGAAGGCGCGGTCCGGCGGGCGAAAATCGGCACGGGCGACCGTTCGGAAAAGATCCGGACATACAACTACCCGCAGAACCGCGTGACCGATCACCGGATCGGCTTTACGATCAACCAGCTGGACCGGATTATGGAAGGCAAGCTGGACGATGTGATTGCGGCGCTGTTGGCGGAAGAACAGCGGCAGAAGCTGGCAGGCGAAAATAATGCCTAGTTTCCGCGAGCTGATTCACGAAGCGCTGCCGTTATTGGAACAGGCGCAGATTCCGCAGGAAACCGCGCAGGTATTTCTGTTGGAGCTCAGTCAGAAAGAAAGCTACGATCTGTACCTGCATTATGAGGACGAAGCGCCGGCGGAGCTGGTAGAACAATATCAGGCGGGAATGAAGCGGATTCTGAAACAGGAGCCGATGCAGTATGTTTTAGGTTACTCCTGGTTTTACGGCTATCGGTTTCAGGTTAATGAAAATGTCCTGATCCCCCGCCCGGAAACGGAAGAGCTGGTCGCGAATATCCTGGCGGATCTGGATGAATATTTCGCAGAGGCAAAAACAATCGACGCGGTGGATATCGGAACCGGCAGCGGCGCGATCGCGTTGTCGCTGGCCAAGGAAGAACCCAAAATCCGCATGAGCGCTACGGATATCAGCGCGGAAGCGGTAGAAGTGGCGAAAGCGAATGCTGCGAGCTTAGGCGTTGACGTGAAGTTTCTGGTCGGCGATATGGCACAGCCGGTGATTGACGCGGGAATGAAGGTTGATCTTCTGATCTGCAATCCGCCGTACATTCCGCAGGAGGAAACGCTGGAAGCTTCGGTTAAGGATTATGAACCGCACGTCGCACTGTTTGGCGGCGAAGACGGCTTGAAGTTTTACCGTCAGGTCTTCGCGGCCGCACCGCAGGTGCTGAAGGACAAAGCGATGATGGCGTTTGAAATTGGCTGGAATCAGAAGGCGGCGCTGTTGGCGGAGGTCAGAAAAACCTTCGGCGATGTGCGCGCCGAGGTGGTCAAGGACATCAATGGCAAGGACCGGATGTTGTTCGTCTACTTCAATCTGTAAGCTTGTTCTGTGCAAGATCTTGGTATAAAAATGGAAAATCCGTCCATCCTGAAAGCAACAGGAAGGACGGTTTTTTTATGAAGAAGCTGATGGTAATGATGAGTCTATGTTTGTTCTGTTCCCTTTGTACGATCGTCGGGGAAACAGAAGAAGTTCGGTTTCAGATTCAGGCGGATTCCCGTGTTCATGAAGAAGCCGGCCTGAAAAATCAGATCTATGCAGTATACTCCGAATTAACTGACGGTGTGGACACAGAGTCCCGTCCGGTGATCGTCGCCCAGAATATCAAACGATTTGAAGTGAACGAGGACATCCGTGCGGAATATCAGAATAACACCGTGGTGATCACGCAGGGGGACGGCAAAGGCAGCCTGATCCATGGCAGCTTCGACGCGTTCAGCTGCGGACGCCCGGTGAAACCAAAATCCTGGATAGCGGAACTATTCGGACATGAATAATCAATTCAGGTTTATCGAGGAGCTTAAACGCATTCGTGTTCAAGAAAGCGCAGACATGAGCGCGTTATTAAAAAGATTAAAAAGAAATAAAACAATTTTATTGAAAGGTCTATGGCTCAAAGATGGATCGACGGTCAACACATTTAACGAATCTATTTTCCAAAAATGAATATTTTTCAAAATTGGAAAATAGGATGGTTTTCTCATCAGGTCAAAGTTGATCGCAAGGGTATTTACAAATTTGATTTTTCAAGATATGATAAATAGGCTCATAGAGTAGGAAGGAACAGGGACTGAGGTCGTTTCTTCCGTTTTTTATTTTGTAGGGAAAAGAATTCGTTTTATAATTTGAATGAGATCTGCGGAGATTGAAGAAAGACCATTCCAAACTATGAAACCGTGTCCTTGCCTGCGCCTTTGCTTACATGAAGATCATTGAAAAATGGGGCTCCCCGGATTTTCCATAAGTGCCGGGAGTGTGGATTGCCGGAACCTGATTTTATTGATCTTGACGGGAATTTCCGGGTGAATATGTACCGGCAGAGAGAAGGTATGTTTGGTAGCGATGGTGTCGCTGCCCAAACTACCCAAAGTTCTACCCAAAAAGACGGTCTCTGTTTTACCCACGAAGATAAGGCTATTCTTGCACTTGTGTATAACCAGTCTGAGATGACTCAAAAAGAGTTGGCCTTGGAATGGGGATGGATGATAGACCGTGTGGAATATTATCTGAACAAGATAAAAAAACAACAGATTATCAGGAGAGTAGGAAGCAGCCGTAATGGACACTGGGAGCTTCTGATTGAGGAAGAAGGATGGCAGAGCTAAATCTAAAGTAAATCATAGACCGGCTGAATGAAGAACTTACCGGCGATACCCGCAAGTGGGTATTCTGGTGTGATGACAAGATGGATTTCTTTTATATTGCTTGCACTTCAGGAATAAGAAACGTCAGTTCTGTTCCCATCCGTCCGGGACATTCTGGTTTCCCCACCGGCACAGCTCACTGAGAATCGGCATCATCGACTTGCCTTTCTCCGTCAGACTGTATTCCACCTTCGGCGGAACCTGCGGATATTCCCGGCGCAGCACCAATCCGTCGGCTTCCAGTTCTTTCAGCTGGGAGCTTAACATTTTATGTGTTACATTGCCGAGCGAGCGCTTCAGTTCGCTGTAACGCAGCGTGTCTTGTTTCCATAACCAGAACAGGATGTGCATCTTCCATTTTCCGTCGATCAACGAGATGGCGTAGGCAAACGGCCGGATGTCGACAGGCTTCACGTTCTCTTGTGTTTTCATCATACTCTCCTTTTAGATAGGTTCTCACTTTTTTGTGCGTACTTACTGATTTGGAAGAATTATGATATAACTGAATTACAATGTCAAGAGGAGGACACATCCATGAAATTACTGACTTCACCCGTTCAGGTAGGAAACTTAATATTAAAAAACCGGCTGGTCATGCCGCCGATGGCAACGTCCAAAGCGGAAAACGGCAAGGTTACGCCGGACTTGATTCGCTACTATCAGGAGAAATCCGACGGCGGCGCACTGGGCTTGATCATCATGGAACACAGCTTTATTTCAGCGGAAGGGCAGGCCAGCGCAAACCAGACATCGATTTCCAGCGATGAAGATCTGGCGGGACTGCGTGAATTGACAGCGGCGATTCATGCCAATGGTTCACCCGTATTCGCTCAGCTTAATCATGCCGGAAGCGCGGCGAAAGAAGAAGTCACCGGACGCGTCCCGTTAGCGCCCAGCGCTCTGAAGCATCCCAAGGCGAAGGACAACCGCCTGCCCAAGGCCATGACAGCGCAGGATCTTGAGAAGGTGATCGCGAATTTCAAGGAAGCTGCCCGCCGGGCTCAGGCCGCCGGCTTTGATGGTGTGGAAATCCATTCCGCCCACGGCTATCTGCTCAACCAGTTTTACTCGCCGCTGACGAATCATCGGACGGACGAATACGGCGGGGTGCTGGAAAACCGGATTCGCCTGCATTGTCAGATTATCGAAGCGATCCGCAGTCAAGTGGGTGCGGAGTATCCGCTGGCGCTGCGGTTAGGCGCATGCGAAGGCCTCGAAAACGGCAGTACAATGGAAGACGCGGTGTCTGCGTGCATTCAGTTTGAAAAGGCTGGCGTTGATCTGATTGACATCACCGGCGGCTTAGGCGGCTATGTTCGTCCAGGTCACAGCGAACAAGGCTATTTCCAGGATTTTTCCACCGCGGTGAAACAAGCAGTTTCTATTCCTGTGCTGCTGACGGGCGGAATCACGGAAGCGGCGGCTGCGGAAGCGCTCTTGCAAAGCGGGAAGGCAGATCTGATCGGCGTCGGCCGGGCGCTTCTCAAGGATTCCGACTGGGCGAAAAACGCACTCTGCGCATTCCAATAAAAGATTAAAACAGGAATAAAAAAACGATAAGATTTTTCCACCGACCGATTCTCTGAATTACCAGGCGGGAAAATCTTTTTATTTGCGCTGAGTCCAGGATCAAGAAAATTACGTCGCAATGCGAGGGCCTCGGTTCAACGAATGCGTGATCGTTCCAGGCTGTTTTCTGTTGTATAATGAAGGCGAACGGCCGGCGATGACGGAATTCACCGGCGGCCAAAGGAGTGAAATTCGATATGATTGTTGAAATTGCAGAAACCTACCGGCCGATTGAAAAATTGAGCTATCCTTGCGGTCATCTGACCGTCGGCTTTATCAGTGAGGATCAGCTGCATGCGCTGGCTGCGGAAGCCGGGCTGCATCTGACGGTTCCTGAGGAACGCGAGTCTTTGATGCGCAACGCGGTGAGCGTCAGTGAGGAAGCGTTCTGGTGCGTACTGCATCTCATCAATCCTGGCCGGATCCTGGGACAGCGCGATCGGATTGGACTGTTGATCCTGAAAAACTGCTTCCTGGTCGTCGATCTGTACGACGAAGACGACAGCACCGGCGAAGCGGTTCAGCGGATGCTGCAGACGCTGCGGCCGGAGAAAGCGACGCTGCCGCGGCTGGTCGCCGGCTTTTTCCGGGAGATTTTAATTCAGGATCCGGATATTCATGAAGATCTGGAAATGCAGATTGATGCGCTGGAGAAAGAAGTGTTCGACGCCCGAGCGCCGCACTTCCGGCAGCAGACCCTGCAGCTGGGCAAGGAGCTGCTGACGCTGAACCGCTATTATGAGCAGCTGATCAACATCAACGAGCATCTGGAAGAAAACAGCAACGATTTGTTCGCTGAGGACGAGCTGCGCAGCTTCACACTGTTGAATGAGAGAATGCTCCGTTACCGCGACAATGTGCAGCTGCTGCGCGACCGTCTGACTCAGGCGCAGCAATCCTATCAGGCCCAGCTGGACTATCAGCTGAACAAGTCGATGAAGACGCTGTCGCTGGTCACGACGATCTGTCTGCCGCTGTCGCTGATCGCCGGCTGGTATGGTATGAATTTTACAGCGATGCCGGAATTGAAATGGCGCTATGGCTATCTCTATGTGATCGGATTGAGCGCCGCCGTCGTCAGCCTGACGATCATTTTATTAAAACGGAAAAAAGGATAGCGTCGGACCGCCCGGCTCTTTTCTTAACTTTAGCTTAACCCGCGGGCGTTTATAATCGTAGATGTCCGGGGATAGAAAGGAGAAACGCATGAAACTCTTGATTGTGGAAGACGAAGAAGATCTGGCGATGGGCCTGAAGCGCGGGCTGCGGAAAAACGGCTATGAGGTCGAATGGATCGGTGAGGGCCGCGACGGCCTGGCTTTGGCGTTAGCCGAGGATTACGGCTGCGTTCTGCTCGACTTAAATTTGCCGGGGCTGGACGGATTAGATCTGCTTCGCCGGCTGCGCGCGGAGAAGCCGCAGCAGAAAGTTCTCATCTTATCGGCCCGCGGTTCGGTGGGGGATAAAGTGAAGGGGCTTGACCTGGGCGCGGATGATTACCTGGTCAAACCGTTTCACTTTGAAGAACTGCTCGCGCGCATCCGCAATCTGACCGGACGGCGTTTCATACGCCAGGATGTTGTCGTCTGCCGCGGTTCGCTGCGGATCGACACCGGCAGCCATCAGGTCTATGTGCGGGATCAGCGGCTGAAGCTGACGGCCAAGGAAACGCAGATTTTGGAAACGCTGGCGCTGCACGAAGGCAAGCGGCTGAGCGCGGAAACGATTATCAGCCAGGTGTGGGGCGAGGACGAAGACCTGTTCTCCAACGCGTTTAAAGTGCATTTGTCTTCGCTGCGCCGCAAGCTGGCAGCAGCCAGCGGTGAAGACTGGATTGAATGTCAGCGCGGACTGGGCTATTGCCTGAAGGAGAATCCGAATGAAAAAGCTTAGTCTTCAGGTGAAAATCACGCTGTTATGCACAGCGATTCTGACGGCGGCCTGTGTGCTGCTTACCGTTTCCTCAGTGCTGTTCAGTTCACGCGGATTGGTCGGCGTGGCCGAGCAGGCCACGATGGTGATTACGGATTACGCCGTTTCGTTTAAAGACGCGTACAGCGTGCTGCCGGCCCAAACGTTGGATCCGGAATCCATGAGTGATGCTGACATGGAGAAAATCGAAGTGGATCAAATTATCATTAATTCCAAACTCGCCGAACTTGAAGATGGAAAAGTTCCGGAACAGGTGGAACAAAGCATGGTGGCGATCACGACCGCGGCCAACGACCAGATCCAAGTTCAGGTCGTTGGGTTAATGGTGGCGATCCTTCTGTTGGGAACCCTGGGCATCTATCTGACTGTTTCCCGCCTGACGCGTCCGCTGCGGCAGCTGTCAACCTCCATCGGCGCGCTGGACGAAGGCAAGCTGTCGGTCCGCTTAGAAGAAGATGGGATCCGGGAGGTTGCGGAACTGAGTCATTCGCTCAACCAGATGATCGGCCGGCTGGACGAAGCTTTCGAGCGGCAGAAACGGTTTACCGCCGATGCCGCGCATGAGCTGAAAACACCGCTGGCCTCGATTCAGGTCAATCTGGATTCCCTGCGTCAGGATGAGGAATACACCGCCGAGGAAGCGGCCGAGGTTCTGGAAGTTACCCAGCGCAATATCCGCCGCCTGAACCAGCTGGCGGAAAACCTGCTTCAGCTCAACAGCGCGCAGGTGATCGAACAGCGTCAGCGCTGTTCTGTCCACGACTGCTTATGCACGATTATTGAGGAACTGGACCCGCGGATTCAACAAAAACAGCTGACCGTCGGGCTGGCTGAGATTTATCCTTGTCTGGATACCGATCCGACACTGCTGCTCCGATGCCTGTATAACTGTGTGGAAAACGCTGTGAAATACACGCCGGAACACAGTGCGATCCGGATTGATTTAAACAAAACCGAAAAACAGCTTCAGATCGTAATTGCCAATCCGTCAGAGCCGATCAGCGAAAGCCAGTGCTCCCAGCTGTTTCAGCCGTTTTACCGGCTGGACGCTTCACGCAGCCGTAAATTAGGCGGCAGCGGTCTGGGACTGGCGATCACGCAGGAAATCGTTACCCGCCTGGGCGGAACGATTCAGGCAGTCTGGCAGGAGGGTGAATTTCAGATCCAGATTCAGTTTCCAGTCTGACTCAAAGCGGAGAACTGTGTGAATCAGTCCGATCCGGCCAGCGGCCGGAAGGAAATTTTAAGACGGACGTCGATGATTCGATAATGAATACAAATTTAAATAAACGGGCTTTTGAAGGAAAGTTGTTTTCCTTGCGCCCCTGGAAAGGAAACAGACTATGAATTTCATTCAGCGTGCCTTTCGGCACTTAACCCGAAGCAAGACGAAATCCTTGCTTCTGACTTTAACGTTTTTTCTGATCGCCAACTTTGTCGTTGTTGGATTTTCAATCAGTTCGGCTGCAGCGGAGGCCAAGACGGAAACTCGCCGCAAAATGAATCCGGTCGTTGAGTTTACGATGGACTTTGACGCCTGGTATGAAAAGTATATGAGCCTGGATCAGGAAGAACGCAAGACATTCGCATATCCCAAACCGGATCCGGAGCTGGTTAAGAAAATGTTAGCCGATTCCCGCGTGAAATCCGCGGATTGGACGCGTTCCACGATGGGATATGCGGATGGTTTTGCGCCAGTGGAGATTCAGCGGCCTCAGAAAGAGGAGGATGAGGATGACGGCGGAATGTTTTCAGGTTCTATCGTCGTGTCGGAAACGCTGTCCGGCAGCGGCCAGAAGACCGAACAGAAGCCGAATCTGACGCTGCTGGGGCTGCTTTCTCCGCAGATGAATAAGCTGACGGACGGCACATGGAGCCTTGCCCAGGGCCGGATGATCACGCAGGAAGAAATTGAGAACGGCAGTCCGGTCGCTGTCATCGACAAGCGGCTGGCGGAAGCGAATAATCTGTCAGTCGGCGATTTCATTAAGATCAAGCTGTATTCCGACGAGGAAATGAACGCGATCGCGGATACACAGAACGATAACGTTCTCGATCTGGAAATTGTCGGAATTCTTGACAGTGCGGAAGAACTGAGCAGCGAGGAGCTGCAATGGGCCAGCGAATATTCTCATCCGGCAAATCAGGTGCTGGTGCCGCTGCCGCTTTATGCTCAGCGTGATCTTGCGTTGATGACGTTATTCCATCAGGCGAATCCCAAGGTGATGGAAGCCAAACCTGAGGATTATGATCCGTCCAGCGTAGTTTTTGTACTCAACGATCCGCTGGAAGTCGATGCCTTCCGCGATCAGTATAATCAGAATCTTGACGAATATCTGATCATGGACGCCAACGACGAGATGTACCGGCGTTTGTCGAAACCGCTTGACACCCTGACGGTGTTCTCGGATCTGATCGTAGCGGTGGTCCTGATCAACGCCGTTGTCATCATTACTCTGGTCAGCGCACTGACCCTGAAGACACGGGAAACGGAAATCGGCGTCCTGCTTTCGATCGGCGTATCCAAGGTGAAGATTGTCGGTCAGCTGTTTACCGAGCTGTTGATCACGGCGATGATCGGCTTTGTGCTGGCGTCGGTGAGCGGCTCGATGATTGCCGGGAACGTCGGTGAAAAAGCGCTGGCGATGCAGGTGCAGGAAAACCAGACGAGTGAATCGGCCGGCTTCGTGTATTCCTCCTCGGAATCCTTGTTTAATGAAGTCAGCCAGGAAGAAGTGACGGCCAGCTATCACGCCGGTGTGGACGCGGGCATTCTGATTCAGATCTTTATTCTGGGCGTCGGCGTGGTCTTCATCAGTACCTTGATACCGTCGATGATGGTTCTTCGCTTCAACCCGAAAAAGATTCTGATGAGTCAGAATTAGAAAGGACAACCGCATGTTAAAATTAGTAAATTTAAATTATGGCTACACCGACGGCGCAAATCGCCGCAGCATCCTGAAGGATTGTTCCTATACGTTTGAGGACGGCCGGTTTTATACGATTCTCGGCCCCTCCGGCAGCGGGAAGACGACCTTGCTTTCGATCCTGGCGGGCCTGGACAGCGCTGAAAGCGGCGAGGTCTGGTACAATGGTGAACAGATTACAGCCAACCGGCTGTACCATTACCGCCGCAATCAGATCGGCATCGTTTTTCAGCAATACAATCTGATCAATTACCTGACCGGCATTGAAAACGTCGAGCTGGCGATGACGGAGACAGACAACGCCGTGCCGAAGAACCGCAGGGAAATTGCTTACGCATTGCTGGAAAAAGTCGGCATTGTGCGCTCCAAAGCGGAACGGCCGATTTCCAAGCTGTCCGGCGGCGAGCAGCAGCGGATCGCGATCGCCCGGGCGCTGGCAGCCAACGTCGATCTGATCTTTGCGGATGAACCAACCGGAAATCTTGATACGGCAACCGAACAGGAAATCATCCGGATTTTCCGTCAGCTGGCGGAAGAATTCGGCAAGACCGTAATCGTGGTCACCCATTCCGAAACGGTATCGCAGTTCAGTGACGAACGGGTGCTGCTGGAGAACGGTCAGCTGCGGCGATTGTCCCCGGCCGCGGAGGCAATAACGGCCTGAGGGTCTTGAGGGCAGAGCCTGGCTTTTCAGAAACGAATAAAGCGCCGCCTGCTTAAAATGTGAAAAAAGTAACAAAACCGTAGCCTTTCAAATCCCGCCGAGGTATAATGAATATAATCAAAAGGGAGGAATAAATTATGATCATTCAGGATCGGTTTGCCGGGAAGGTCATGGTCGTGACCGGAGGAACCTCGGGTATCGGCAAAGCTGTATGTTTAAGAGCGGGCGCGGAAGGTGCGAAGGTGGTCATCGCCGGACGGAATCAGGCGCGCGGTCAAGCGATTGAAAAGGAAATCCGCGAGGCAGGCGGCGAGGCCACATTCATCCAATGCGACGTCACCCAAAAAGAGGACATTATCAATCTGTACGCCAAGACGATTGAAATTTACGGACGGCTGGATATCGCGATCAATAACGCGGGCATCGTCGGCGATTCCAAGAAGATCGAAGATCTGACGGACGATGACTGGTTCGGTGTCGTCAACGCCAATCTGAACGCGATGTTCTACTGCATCCGGGAAGAAATCAAATATATGTTGAAAAATGAAAACGGCGGAGCGATCGTCAACACGGCTTCTGTCGCGGGGATCCGCGCCACACCGGCCGGTCCGGCGTATGTCGCAAGCAAACACGGCGTCGTTGGCCTGACGAAATCCACTGCGATGGACTATGCTAAAAACAACATCATCTGCAACGCGGTCTGCCCGGCCGGCACCGATACGCCGCTGACTGAAGCGGCTAAGGAAAAGATCTATGCCAAGATCGCCGAATTGAAGGCGCAGGGCATCGACCCTTCCGAATTCATGAAGAATTCCATGATCGCCGGCAAGACTCAGACGCTGCAGGGCCGCAACGCGACTTCAGAAGAACAGGCGTCGACAATTCTGTATTTCGCCTCGGACGAAGCGCGTCACATCACCGGTTCGATCGTCGTTGCCGACGGCGGTTTCACCGTCTATTAAGTCTTTAAAATCTGATAACCAACCAGGAAAACGGAAGCTTGCTTCTGTTTTCTTTTTGACTGAAGCTTGTCCGCGGAGAACAAAACCAGGGGTCTTAAGAAAGTCTTCAGGAAGTTCACGGAACCTTCACGTGTTTTTGATCATGATCCCATAATGTTTGCCTATAATACAAGCATACAAGGAAGGAGGAATCTAAGACAGAAATCAGCTGAGAAAGCATCAATCAATAAGTTCCCTTTTCATAAAATATTTTCCCCTCTTAACAATAATTAGTTGGAAGACAGGCTTCCCCTCCTGCCTTCCGGAAAAACCTGCCGCTCCCCTCGGCAGG
>NZ_GG657553.1:381314-381902 GCF_000157995.1 Holdemania filiformis DSM 12042 | reverse complement strand
TATCTTCTTCTCGACGAAAGGAAAAAAGAATCAATTAATTCAGAATCATCGATGTCCTGACCGCAGATTAAAATCAGAATTGTGGAAAAGCTTGAAACTTTGATCGTTTTGGTAGAAACTTAAGTTGTATCAGCGATGAAAAAAGGAGCGCGGCTCTTTGGAGGAATAGATATGGAAATCAAACACATTCAAGATCATCTGATGAGCGTAGAGGAAGGCTATGTGCGCTGTTTTCTGATCGAAGGGGAAAACGCGGCGCTCGTCATCGACGGCGGAGTGGAAGCGGGCTTGCGGGAAATGGTGGAAAAACAGACGTCCAAGCCGCTGACTTTCTTATTAACGCACAGCGATCCGGATCATACGGCGGCGTGCGGCGAGTTTGAGGAAATTTTGATGCATCCTGCCGAAATGGCCCGGCTGGCGCAGAAGCGGAAAACCCAAAGCCGGTTTATCGCTGTGCAGGAAGGGGATCGGCTTGATTTTGAGCCTTATCATTTTGAGGTGGTGCTGATCCCGGGTCATACGCCCGGCAGTATTGCATTGTGGGAAAAAGAGAAACGGTTTTTGATCAGCGGCGACAGCGTGACG
>NZ_GG657553.1:351148-381016 GCF_000157995.1 Holdemania filiformis DSM 12042 | reverse complement strand
GAAGGCCGGAATCTGCGGGCGTACTTATACAGTCTGCGGAAATTGGCGGCGATTGCGGATCAGCTGGATGTAATCTACGGCTCGCATGGGCCGGTGGAAGTCCCGCCGTCCCGGATCGGCGAGTTGATCGCGCTGGGCGAACAGGTGGAACGCGGTGAGAGACAGGGGGTTCCGGCTGAACGCTTCGCCGGCGATATTCAAGAGTACCGCAGCCAGAACGCGGCGATTTATTATCCAGCTCAAGACAAAGAGTAAAAAAACAGAACTGTTCATCATCCCGGCAAGCATTGCAGGAATTGTGAGCGGTTCTGTTTTTTAGATGTGTTTAATCCAGCCGGCTCTCTCCGCTGGTCAGCTGATAGCGGATTAACGAAGGATCAAAATCCACAATTTCATCGCTGAGGATGACCGCCTGGTCCAGCCGGGAGAATTTTGAAGGATAGAGCTTGTTGAACTTGGAGCCGTCAGCGAGAATATACGTCTTGCCGGAGTGAGCGATAACCTTGGCTTTGACGGCAGCTTCCTGTTCGTTGGTCGTGGTTAAGCCAACCTTTTCGTGGATACCGTTAACGCCGATAAACGCCACGTCGAAAAACAAATCGTCCAGTTGGTTCAAGGTCAGGTTGCCAGTGACCGCTTCCGTCGTCCAGCGGATCGTTCCGCCCAATAAGATCGTGTGCGTGGAGCTGCGCTTGAGTCTCGCGATGTGCGGCAGACCAATCGTGACGACGGTGATATTTTTTGCACGCACATAATTTAACATTTCAAACGTCGAGCTGCCGGCGTCGATGTAGATCATCTGATTGTCTTTAATCATGCTTGCGGCCAGGCGTGCGACCTGATTCTTACTTGAAACGTTAGTTTCCGATTTGATCAACATCGGAGGTTCTTCAGACTGGCCGTCGTTGAGTCGGACGCCGCCGTGATACCGGCTGACCATGTTGAGGTCTTCCATTTGCTGCAGATCGCGGCGCACCGTCGCTTCGGAAACACGCAGCAGCTGAACCAGCTCCGTGACGCTGACCGAGGTATTTTGCCGGCACAGATCGATGATGGCCGCCCAGCGTTGTTGTTTTATCATTGTTTTCGCCTCCGCTGTCATTATAGCACACTTTCAGCTTGAATGATTGATTGTGATTGAATTTAAGATATAAACGGTCATTAATCGTGATTGGAATAATAAATGATTGTGATTGTTTTTAAAAACGATCAAAATATGCTTGAAATGAGCTTTGATATCGCTTACATTGGTGATGCAGGGAGGTATACCACCATGATTATTACACTCACGCTGAATCCTTCGATCGACTACACGCTGACCGTGGATGAACCGCTGCTGGACGTCGAGGTCAACCGCACGACCAGCGAACAGATGAAGGTCGGCGGCAAGGGATTGAATGTTTCGATGATGCTGGATAAGCTGCAGATTCCGTCGCGGGCTATTGCACTGCTCGGCGGCTTCACCGGCGATTATATTGAACAGGCACTGCAGTCGTATCCGCGGATCGATCTGACGCGGGTGCCGGTTGACGGCATGAACCGGATCAACGTCAAGCTGTATCACGGACCGGGCACGCTGTGCGTCAACGCCCGCGGGCCGGAAGCGGGATCCTCTGTCCGGCAGACACTCTCAGACTTGCTGGAAGAGGCGGGACCGGACGACTGGGTGCTCGTGTGCGGCAATATGATGCGCGGACTGGACGAGGATTTCCTGACTGGGCTGTGCACGAAAGTGCATCAGCGGCAGGCCAGACTGGTCATCGACATGGAAGCCCTGTCGCCCCAGTTGATCGAACGCTGCCGGCCGGACTTGATCAAACCCAACTTCTACGAGTTTAAACTGCTGACGGGACAGTCTGACCTGACGTTAGAGAATCTGCCACAGGCTGCCGCGAAGCTGCGGGAAAGCGGCGTCGACAACATTCTCGTTTCGCTGGGGGCAGACGGCGCACTGTTGGCAGCCTCCGAGGGAATCTATCGGCTGATGCAGGAGCCCGTCGAAGCGGTCAACCAGGTTGGTTCCGGCGACGCGATGCTGGCAGCGTTTGTCGGCAAGCTAACGGAAGGCTGTGCGAAAGCGGAGGCCCTGGCCTGGGCGGGAGCGGCAGGAAGCAGCGTCGCGATGACCCATGACGAAGTGAGCGCTGATCAGATCGCCGAAGGGCTTCACCGCATGCACGTTCACAAGCTGTAGACAAACATCCGTCATCGCAAAGATGAAAATCCGGAAATAAAACGTACCAATTAAAAAAGAGGAGAGAAAAACCATGGCAAAAAAATTGAATTACGCCGACATGGCCGCCGCGATCATTACGCAGCTGGGCACTCAGGAAAATCTCACCAACGTCAATCACTGCGCGACCCGACTGCGTGTGGTTGTCCGCGATCCATCCAAGGTTGACGCCGCGGCGCTGAAGAAGATCGACGGTGTGCTGGGCGTCGAGGTCCGCGAGAATCAGGTTCAGGTCATCGTCGGACAGATCATTGAGGACCTGTTCCTCGAAGTGGAAAAACGCGTCGGGAAGACCAACGCCAACGGAGCGGGAAAACCGCAGGAGAAAAAGCTTGTCGCGATCTTCTCCAATTTCCTGCAGCTGATGGCGGGCATCATGAGCCCGGTCATCCCGTCCCTGATCGCCGCAGGCTTTCTGACCTGTCTGTTATTGCTTTTAAATCTGGTCTTCGGACTGGAATCGACCAATTCCACCTATGTCATCCTGAATAACTTAGCGCAATCCGTCTTCTACTTCCTGCCGGTCTTCGTTGCTTACACCTCGGCGAAGAAATTCGACACGGAACCGGTGCTGGCAATGCTGCTGGCGTGCTGGCTGCTGTACCCGGATTGGGTCGCCATGGCGGGAGCCGGCGGCTATACGACGTATTTCGGTATTCCGGCGCTGTTGACAACGTATAACGGCGCGGTCCTGCAGATCATTCTGTCGGTCTGGGTGATGTCCAAAATCGACCAGCTGCTGAAAAAAGCGCTGCCGCTGTCAGTGCGGCATTTCCTGAAACCGTTTCTGCTGATCCTGATTACGTCGGTCATCACGCTGACGCTGACCGGTCCGTTAGGCGGGTTAGTCACGAATTATATCGCAATGTTCATCGCCTGGATCCGCAATTACGCCAGCTGGGCGGCAGTGCCGGCAATCATCATCTTTGCCAGTACGATCGGTCTGTTGTGCCCGGGCTTCCATCTGGCGCTGATTCCGATCGCGACGACCAGCCTGGCCACCGTTGGTTACGACGATTTCATCAATATCTGGTTCTTCTGCTGCACGATCACGCCGGGCTTCATCGCGCTGGCCGTGGCGTTAAAAAGCAAGAACCGCCGGTTAAAGGAAATCGCATTCCCGGCTTCGATCTCAGCGCTGTTCGGCGGTATTTCCGAGCCGACGACCTACGGTATCTCCTATAAAATGCCGAAGGTCTACTTCTGCAGCATCGCGACATCGCTGATCACCGGGCTGTACGCGGGCATCGTGCATCTGAAATGCTTTGGCTTCGGCGGCTATTCATTGACGAATATCCTGCTTTATCTGGGCGAAAACGGCGATACGACTAATTTCATTAAAGCGTTGATCGGCGTCGGGATCATGGCAGTCTGCTCGTTTGTCTTCGTATTTATGACAAAGTGGGACGACAGCGTATATAACGAGGAAGACAGTGAAGCAGAAAACGCTGCGGCGGTTCTGACGTCCGTGGAGCTGACGGCGCCGGCGCAGGGAGTCTATATTGCCCAGGAGAATATCGCCGATCCGGTCTTCGCGGCCGGCACTCTGGGCGCCTGCTTTGGAATCCGCCCGGAAACGGATGAAGTTCTCTCCCCGGTGGACGGGGTAATCAATTCGATCGCTCCGACACGGCACGCCATGACAATCAAGACGGCCGGCGGGGCCGAGGTGATGGTGCATATCGGCATCGATTCGATGAAACTGGGAGACCATGAAATAGAAACACTTGTTCAAACCGGTCAAGCCGTTAACCGGCATCAGCCGATTGCGAAGATCGACCGTAAAGCGTTCGCGGCGAAACAACTGGACGATACAATTATCGTGATCTTGTTAAACAGCGCGGCTTATACTCAGGTTCATGTGGATGATCAGCGGCAGCAGCTGATCGCCGCGGCGTAGAGAAACAGGAGGAATCGGAATGCGGAAATATGCGAAACAGCTGTTGGATCAAATTCACGCGAAGGAACATGTTGAAACCGTGGACGGCGTCCCTGTCTTAATGAAACCGGTGCCGGACGACGACCGGCCGTATGTGCTGGATCCGCGGCTGCTGGACGTGATCCGGATGAAACGAAAAATGTTTGCCCAGCGGGCACAGAAGGGCTACCGGCTTTCGCAGGAACGTTATCGTCCGGATAAAGTAACTGAGGATTTGTGCACCGTGGAAATCGATGTGGATGAAAAGCTGATCGATATCGGTCACGATCATAAAATTGACATCTATCTCTATCGTCGTCATGCAGATCAGGGCTGCCTGCCTGTGCTTATTTATCTGCATGGCGGCGGCATGACGGCCGGGGATATGCGGCTGTTTGCGAATCAGATGCGGTTGATCGCTGAACTGGCCCAGGCTGTAGTCGTGTTCCCGGAATACCGGCTGGCTCCGGAATGTCCGTATCCCGCTTCGATTGAAGACGCCTGGGGAACGGTGCAGTGGGTTGCGGAACATGCCGACGAGCTGAATGTCGATCTGAACCGCCTGATGGTGGCCGGTGACAGTGCCGGCGGCGCGCTGACGAACGCTTGTTTATTAAAGGATGAAAACGGCCTGATCAAAAAAGCATTTGAAATCTACCCGGCCGTGGACAGTACGGATTACCGGAAACAAACCCGCTATTCCTGGTCCTACGACGCTTATCCGATTGTGGAGGAACAGTTCGAAGACGCGTTCAGCCGGATTGACCGGATTAAGAACAGCGTCGGCGTGAGCGAGGCGGAAAGTCTGTATCTTCAAGGAAAGACAAATTATGAAAATCCGCTGGTTTCGGTGATTTATGCCCCGGCGGAAAGACTGGCGCAGTTTCCGCCGTTGACGATTGTGAGCGCGGAGTATGATTATCTGCGCGTCGGCAGCGATTATTTTGTCAAACTGCTGCGGGACTTGGGCGTGGATGTGAAGTCAGTGCGCTATTGCGGCTGCGATCATGGTTTCCTCGATCTGCTCGGCACGATTGTGCAGGCCGAAGATCTCTGTCATTTGATCGCCGGGGAAATCCGGACAATGGCTAAATAAGGCCGAAGGGACGGCAGCGCCGTCCTTTTTCCCGGAGCTGAACTTTTTCCTGACGTACTGACTCAGTTTGGCAATTTCAGCTGTGCAGCGGCAGTCAGCCTGTGCGATAATGAGAGTAAAGAAGCAGGAGGAAGGATCTTCTCCTGTACATTCCTTCGAAAATGAAGGAGGAAAGGAGTCTCTATGTTGGTAACGATGAAAGAAATCCTCGACCCGGCCAGCGCCGGGAATTACGCGGTGGCAGCCCCGAATCTATGGACGGAGTTAGACGCGCGGGCGGTGATCGACGCTGCTCAGGAGCTGCGGGCGCCATTGATCCTGGATATTGCCTACCCGGCCAATCCGGATTTGTTTCTGCTTTGTCAGATTGCCCGGTATTTCGCCCAACGGGCAACCGTTCCGGTTGCGATTAACCTCGATCACGGCGGATCGAAAAAAGAAGTGCTGGAAGCCTTCCGGGCAGGTTTTACATCCGTGATGATCGACCGGTCGGCGTGCCCGTTTGAACAGAATGTCCGGGAAGTGAAGGAAATCGTTGAGCTGGCTCACGCTCTGGGGATTTCCGTGGAAGCGGAGTTGGGCCATGTCGGTATGGCAGATCAATATGAAACCGACGGCAGCGCAGCCTTGACGGAACCGGAAACCGCGGCGGAATTCATTCGGCTGACCGGCGTGGATTGTCTGGCGGTCGCTGTGGGCACCGCTCACGGGGCGTATCCCAAGGGCATGAAGCCGAAGCTGGACTTTGAACGGCTCGCGGCGATCAAGGAAAAGACCGGCCATTTCCCACTGGTAATGCATGGTTCCTCCGGCACTGATAATGAAACGCTGAGAAAGGCCTGCCGGATGGGGATTAATAAAGTGAATATCGCTAATGATTTATGCCAGGCCGCGGCCAAGGCGGCGAAAACTGCCGATCTGGAAGGCAATCATGCCTATGATTTCAGCGCGGTGGTCTATGAAGCGGTGAAAGCGAAAATGAAGGAGATGATCGAGGTCTACGGTTCCGTTGGGAAAGCGGGTTAAAGTATTTCATTCGCTTTAGAAGAATATAAAATAAAATCCACAGAGCTTGGGAGTACGGCTCATGTGGATTTTATTTTTATGACAGGAGTAACCCAGTATTCGTCTTTTTATAATGTTTTTCTGAATTCTTTAACGATATCCATGAATTCTTTAACCCGCTGTTCATCAACCGCGTTTTCGAAAATACCGTCAATTTTGAAGGTTGTCGCGCAGACCGCACCGTCAGCGACGGATAACTGCCGTGTGATATTATCTTTATTGCAGCCCGTATTGCAAAGAATTGGCGTACGCTTCACTGAGTTTTTGACAACAGAGAGAACCTGCGTATCGGTTTCGCTGCCGGCAGTCAAGCCGGAAACACATAAGGCGTCAGGACGATTGTTAAATTCCGTGGATTTCGCGATTTCTGCGATATTTCTATCTGCCAGATATTTTGCGGCTTCCGGGACGATGTTGAATAACATTTTAACGTCCTGTGCGCCGATTGCCATTTTGTGACGTACCGTTTTCCCAACGTTTGTATTCCATAAGCCAAAATCAGAGGCATAAACGCCGGAAATGATTTCACGAATAAATTTGGCGTCAACCGCAACCGCCAGGTCTAAGGAAGCAATAGGATCCCAAAGGCAGTTCACACCATAAGGAACGGTAATTTCTTTCTTTAATTCACCGATAACATGAGCCATGGCCGCGATCGTTACCGGCTCAACTTTCGTCAGATAGGGCAGCGAAAATTCATTGGAAAACATGATGGCATCGACGCCGCCGTTCTGCAAAGCGTGAAGGTCTCTTCTGGCGCAGTCCAGAACCTTAGCCATTCCGCCCTGTTTATCGTAATAAGGGTCTCCAGGAAGCGGCTGCAGGTGGCACATCGCGATGATCGGTTTTTTTACACCAAATAATTCTTCTAGCCAGTTGTTCATAATTAATCAATCCTCCTTGAACAACCCCATTATAGTGCAACCAATTTTATGTTTCTAGTGATCGATAATGATCAATCGTATAACGAATTAATTGTTCATAAATCATAAAATTTGTCTATAAACGAAAAAAACATAGGAAATAATAGAAAACATTCATAAAAAATCAATCATAAGTGTTATAATAGAAGCGGAGGAACAGAAGATGAAAAAATATTCGATGAAACAACGGATCGTTACTTTGGTAAACGCGGCGATTTTTTTAGGCTTTCTGGGATTAACGCTTTCAACGTTTTTTGAATCAAAGAAAACAGGACTGGATTGGGCAATGCTGCTGATCTGTCTCGGTATCTTTGCGTGCGCGCTCTATTATGAGTATTTAAAGTATTTATATAACGATGCTCTGTATACTTTAAACTTTTTACTGGATCCGCAATCCGCAGAGGAGAAATATAAAAAATTATGCAAACTTGATATCACCCATAATTATGAAAAAAATACAGGGATTTTTGAGGTAATGATTTCAATCGAAAAAAACGCCCCTGTTAAAGCGCTGGAATTGATTAAAAAAAATGAAAAGAGATTTAGAAGCAATGTTGAATTGTTAATCATTATGTATTATTATCAAATCAGAGCTTATCTGTTGTTGGGAAATGCTAAAAAAGTAAATGAAGTTTACAGCGACGCTCTGGTAATTCGGAAAATGAAAAAAAGACCGAATATCATCAATTATCATGAGTTGGACGGATTGCATGAACTGGCATTGGGAAATAAAAAGAAAGCCTGCGACTATTTTAAACAGGTGGACGGTTCAAAAATGAATCCCAAGGAAATCCTCTTTATTTACAGTCAGCTGGCAGAACTCACCGCAGGTGAGGAACGTGCGGAGTATCAGCGCAGAATAGCGCAATTAAAAGGAGTTGCAAATCCATGAAAGTAAGCAAAGCAATAGTCAATGACCGGCGGGTTAAAATTATGCGTCTGATTGAGGAAAAACGTTCAGTCAGCGTGGATGAGCTTGTCGAAAAATATCATGTTTCTCCAATCACAATTCGTCGCGATCTCCAGTATTGGGAAGACAAGGGAGCGATTATCCGGAATTATGGAGGAGCATCGTTAATCCAGGAATTTGTTGAAGATGAAGAATATGAAAGAACGACCTTTCAAAAAGCAATCGCCAAGAGGGCAGCTTTATATATTGAGGAAGACGACGTCATCTTTATTAATTCCAGCACAACAGCTTTAATGATCGTCGATTATATCAAGGACAAACACGTAACGATTATTACCAATAATGCCAGAGCGATTAATTATACGCCGGATCCCAAGGTTCTCATCATATTCACCGGCGGGGAGGTGCGCTTCCCTAAAAATTCAATGACTGGAGATTTTGCGGTGGCGGCTCTGAATAATATTACGGCGACCAAGTGTTTTGTAGGCTGCAGCGGTTTGACTGAGAATGGAATCTCAACAGGTTTAATGAAAGAGATGTTAATCAATCAGACCATGATCAAACGGACAAGCGGCCAACGCTTCGTTTTATGTGACAGTACGAAGATCGGCGTCAGTTATTCATTCTTCTATTCCAGTTTGAAAGGCTTTGATTATCTGATAACGGATGTGAAAGCAGATGACGAAGTGATCGAAAAAGTAAAAGAGAATACCGGAATTAACGTCATCAAAGTGGAACCGCTAAAAGGCGGATGGAAAATATAAAATTGAACTGTATGAAAAATGAGCGCGGTGTCGGAAAACGGTAGCCTGATCTCCATGAAAAGCTCATTTTCAATACAGAAAGTCTCAGAATAGAAAAAACAAAACCGGATCTCCATAATGAAAAAGCAATGAAATCTTTGAGTGGATTTCATTGCTTTTTTCGATTATGACCAGATTTCTTTGATTTTTTCTTTCATTCGGCGAGCTTCTTTAGCTGGATCCGCAGCTTTGCGGATTGCCCGTCCAAAGATGAAACAGGAAACCGGGATCCCTCGGAATTTCTCCAGATCGTCATAGCCGATACTGCCGGTAGCCGCAACGTCGATACCCATGTCGCATAATTTTTTTAAAGTGGCGATTTCTTCTTCATCCCAACCGCCGGGTTTATCGCCGGAATGCTGCAGCGTCAGCTGTGAGATGCCTAATTCTTTCCACAGTTTAACGTCCTCAAAACTCCAATGGCCATACAATTCAATTTGCAGCTTTGTGTTTAATCCGCGCTTTTTCGCTTCTGCCTGAACAGAAGTAATCGTGCCTGGCTCGCAGGCGCATAAGATCGTTGTGAAATCCGGCCGGCCATCCAAAAGCATTCCGCCAATTTTGCTTCCAGCATCCACAATTTTCAGATCGGCAAGCAAAGGCTTGTTCGGGTACATCTCCCGGAAAATTTTTACGACGCGGGCACCTTCCGCAGCGATCAGGGAATAACCGCATTCCAGAATATCAACTTCGTCAACAACACCGGTCTGGCAATCGCGGATCGCTTCTTCGGTGCTGGAACAGTCTAAAGCAAGCTGCACTGTAGGGATTTTCATTCTTTGTTCTCCTCCTTTATTTTATTTCTTAAAAAACGTTGAATACTTGGAAGCTGGCGAATAAAACCAAGTTCTTCTTCACACCAGACTTCTGCTGTAAAAGTCCCTTGAAAATCAGTATTTTTAAAGTGTCTCAGGACGCTGTTGAAATCAACTAATCCCGTTCCATAGGGAATATTGTGTTCATCTTTTGAAATAGCGTCCTTGAGATGACAGGCCACAATTTCACCCTGACCGCCGGCGAGGTCGCTCACGACGTCGAATCCGTTATAAGCGACATTTCCAGTATCGGCATAAAGTTTAAACTGAGGATGATTCACCTTCCTGACAAACGCTGCGCATTCAGTAATTGTGGAAAAATGAGGCACATCTTCCAGGACCTCCATGGCCAGCGTGACCGGATAAGCCTGAATCAGTTCCAGAATTTCAAATAATGAGGAAGCAAAACGGATTCTGGTGTCCGCGGTGCTTTCTTTTTGATAAACATCATAAGGTGCTAACTGTATGATCGGGATCTTTAATTTTGTGGCGAGGATGATCGCTTTTTTTACAATTTCAATGCCTGCGTCAAAGTACTTCGGATCGCCTAAGGGATAGAAGCGGTTGGCGCTGAGTGCCATTGTCCGAAACGGCATCTCAAAATGATCGGCAAGTTTTCCCAATTCCGCGATCATCTCATCCGTCCAATCCAGACGTTTGATTCTTGGATCTTTGCCGTCGATGCTCAGTTCGATATAATCAAAACCGGCCTTTTTGGCAATGACGAATTTATCGCGCCAGGATAGAGCCAGGGGGATTCCTTTTTCATAAATTCCAAGAGGAATGCGTTCTAAATCTGTCATGACAAAAGAAGGAACAACCCGATAGTTGTTCCTGACAAAGTTTAGAGGAAACTTGGGAATGGCAGATTTATATCGTGTGTAAAGATATCGTCAAACCCTCTTGGATAGTTATATGAAATCTTATCTTTATCATCCGGATAAACGAATTTTCCGCCAACTTCCCAAATAAACGGCTTGAATTTATATTGCAGGCGATTCTTCCGCATATACCACAGAACGAGAATTTCGTTGGTATCCGCTTTGAAATTTGTCCACAAATCATGATGGTAAGGAATCATGACTTTCGTATTCAAGTCTTCGCCCATTCTTAAAATATCGCTGGCTGTCATCTTATCAGTAATTCCGCGAGGATTTTCGCCGAAAGAACCGAAGGCGACGTCGATGTCAAATTGATTTCCGTGCTTCGCATACATATTGCCGAAGTGGGAATCGCCGCTGTGATAAATTGTTCCACCCGGCGTTTTTACGACATAGCTGACTGCGCGATCATCCATGTCGTCACAGGGCAGGCCCTTAATGTCGCCATGCGGCGGAGCGGTAATTAAAATCGTCCGGTCAACGGATTCAACGGCAGTAACTTCAATGTCTTTAATTTTGATGACGTCGCCTGGACGGACGGTAATCAGCCTTTCTTCCGGTACGCCCCAGCTGCGCCATAAATCCGTGGCAAATTTGGAACCGATGAATGGGACGTCCCGTTCTTCACCGTTGATGATTGTTTTCTTCTTGACGTTGCTTAAAACCGCGGCGGCAAGATTGATGTCGATATGATCGGTATGGGTGTGGGAAGCGAAAACAGCATCGATTTCAGTAACCGCAAACGGATCAAGAACGGCTGGAACGGCCCGCAGGTTTGGCTGGAGCTGACGGGCTCCGGACATTCTGGCCATCTGATGATCCGGATCCATCATCTTTCGCTTTCCCTGATCATCATAGTGGGAACGTTTTCCTGAACCGCACCAATAATCCATCGCTATATTTGTGTTGTTTTCAGTTTTAATCCATAAACCGGTGCAGCCCAGCCACCACATGGCAAAAGTTCCTTTTTTTACTGTGGTTTCGGCAATTTCTTCATTGAGCCAGGTTCCCCATTCCGGGAAGGTGCCGAGGACCCATTTTTCGCGTGTTACGTCGTTTACGTTAGGCATTTTATGACCTCCTTTAATTTATGTTTTCATTATACATGCCAGTTTTTAGGATGAATAGCCTTTTATATGAACGATGTGAACGTTTTAAGAATAAAAATAAGAATGATATAGCAGAATGTGCTTAAAAGAATATAGAATGAAAACAGAATCAAAGGAGGGGATACCATGAAGGTTTATCCATCAATAGCCTCTGCCGATCCGTTACGAATCGCAGAGGAGCTTGACAAGATCAGAGGACATCCACGAGTCCATGTGGATATCGAAGACGGTAATTTTCTGCCGAATATCACATTCGGTCAGAAAACGGTCAGAAAACTGATGCAGAATCCGGATTTTGTTTATGATCTGCATCTGTTGACGACACGTCCATACGAGTTTCTGCAGCAGATCAGCGACTGTCATTTTTCCCATATCTGTTTTCATTTTGAAGCTTCGGCTTATCCACTTCGGGAAATCAATCTTATCAGAAAAATGGGAGCTAAGCCGGGCATTGCATTGAATTTTAAAACGGGAATCAGAGAATTGACTCCCTTTTTGTCCCAGATAGAGTATCTTCTGATCATGACTGCGGAGCCGGATGGCGAAGAAGAAAAATTTCAATCAAGCATGCTGGAAAAAATGAAAGAAGCCCGCGAGTATTTGCCGCAAAATGTTGAAATTTGGGCGGATGGAGGAATAAACGAAGGAAATATTTACCAATTAAAAGAAGCTGGTGCTGATGCTATGATTATGGGAAGAGCCGTTTGGAATTGTGATAACCCACTTGAAAGTATTCGTCGTTTTGAAAAAATATAGGAGGAAAAATGATGTACGAAAATGAGAAACAGGCCATTTTGGATGCCTGCTTAAAAATGAAGGAATACCATCTGATATCGCTGACCGGAGGCAACGTTTCCATGGTGGTGGACGAAAACCGATATTTAGTGACACCGTCAGGCATGTTGTATGAAAAGATGACGATTGAGGATATTGTTCTGATCGATCATGATTGTCAGGTTATAGAAGGAAAGCGCAAACCTTCTTCCGATGCTTCAGCTTTAATTTATATCTTTGATCATCTGCCGGTAAAAGCGATCATCCATACTCACCAGCCTTATGCCACGGCGATAGGGTTTAATAACGACTCTTTGCCCGCTTGTATGGTAACGTTAATTGACGCGGCGCATGCACGGATTCCCGTTGCGCCGTTTACTCCTTCCTCGAATGTCGGCATGGGGCAGCTGGCTGTGAAATATGCCAATGATGCGACCGCATTGATTATGAAGCATCATGGCGTAATCACCTATGGCAAAGATCTTGAAGAAGCACTGTATTCTGCGGTTTATCTTGAGGAAGCGGCGAAGACCTATTGCATGGCGCGGATCATGGGGGCGGTTCCTGAACTTTCTGAAGACGAGATTGCGAAAGAGGCTGCGGGTTGGCTGAACTACGGACAGTAGGAGTTAACAATAATCTTGTCAGACTTAAAATAGAACATAAAAATGATTAAATAATCATTAAATGTTATCAAAACTGGGCTGATCATTGGGAATAAAGAGACAAAAATCTTAAATATGAACAATGATTCATATAATTGATTGAAAGCGGTTTCTTGGCGTGTTACACTTTAATCAGCTTAAGCGGGAAAGGAGGGTTTGGAAATTCTTAAGGATATCGTTGATTCAAAGCATTACATTTTTTGCGAAGGTTTTTCCGACTGGACAGAGGCGATCAAGGCAGCGGCAGCTCCGCTGCTTGCCGAGGGGATTATTGAAAACACGTATGTTGACGCCATCATTGAAAATGTTAAAGAATATGGACCGTACATTATAATTGCCCCCGAAGTAGCCATGCCGCATTCAACGTTAGGCGGATCTGGAGTGCATGATACGTGCATCAGCTTCATGAAAACAGAAAAACCAGTGGTTTTTGATCCAAACGATCCAACTAAAAATGCTCGTTTGTTCTTTACTTTAGCAGCTACCGATAATGAAAAACATTTGAGCAATATGGTTGCATTAGCTGAATTTTTACTTAAAGAGGGGGCCATTGAAGACTTATTAAAAGCAAAAAATGCCGATGACTTGATGAAAGCACACTGCAAATATTCTGAATAATTACTAATAAGGAGGGTATTATGGGATTTCTCGAATTGATTTGGGCGTATTTTGTTAACAATTTCTTGACTCAGCCAGCATATTTTATCGGTTTACTGGTCATCATCGGCTATATGTTGATGAAAAAACCTTTCCACGAATCCTGCGCCGGATTTATTAAAGCGGTTGTAGGTTACAAAATTCTGACGGTGGGTTCAGGCGGATTAAGCAGCACCTTCAAGCCGATTATTGCGGCGCTGCAGGATAAGTTTAATCTGAGTGCTATCGTTCTGGATACATATATGGGCCAGGCGGCAGCGCAGTCCGCGTTGGAAGCTGCCGGGAAGTCCTTCTCCCAGGCGATGCTTCTGTTACTGTTTGCCTTTGTCTTTAACTTGCTGCTGGTTAAGTTCCAGAAATATACGAAGATGCGTGCCGTCTTTACGACCGGTCATATTCAGACGCAGCAGGCGACCATCGCTTTCTGGTTTATCTTCACCTGCTTCCCGCAGCTGGGCGACTGGCCGTTGATGTTGATCATGTCGGTTCTGCTGGGACTGTATTGGGCGGTCGGCTCAAACTTAACGGTTGAAGTAGCTCAGAATCTGACGGATGGTGCAGGGTTCTGCGTTGCCCATCAACAGATGTTCGGCATTGCGATCTGGTCGGCGATTGGCTATAAGTTCTTCAAGGGAAAAGATGGAAAAGTTAAGCGTCTTGAAGATTACGAACTGCCGGGCTGGTTGTCTATTTTTAATGAAGATATGGTTTCCACAGCTTTACTGATGACGCTCTTCTTTGCGGTAATTCTGCTGGTACTGGGTAAAGATTATCTGGTCAGCGCCGGTATGCTGGGCGAAGGCAAGAGCTTCCTATTCTATATTTTGGATACCTCACTGGCCTTTGCGGTTTACCTGTCAATCCTGAAACTCGGCGTCAGAACCTTCGTCGGTGAACTGACAGCGTCTTTCCAGGGCATTCAAAGCAAATTGCTGCCAGGCGCTATCGTCGGCGTCGACTGCGCTGCAGGCTATGGCTTTGGTTCTGAAAATGCAGTGACCTTTGGCTTTATGTTCGGTGCGTTAGGTCAATTCCTGGCTATCATTGGTCTGATTCTCTTTAAATCGCCGGTTCTGGCGATTGCGGGATTCGTCCCTGTCTTCTTCGATAATGCGACGATCGCGATTTATGTCAATGCGAAAGCAGGCGCAAAAGCGGCGATGGTCACAACCTTCTTCTCCGGTATTCTGCAGGTTGTCTGCTCTGTCATTGCAGCGATGGCCTTCACTTATAACGGTATCGGCGTGGTTGAGTTCGGCGGATACATGGCAATGTTTGACTGGGCGGTAATCTGGCCGATCTTCACTTTCATCATGAAGTACCTGTCGTATATCGGCGTTGCGATCGTTATTCTGGTTCTGGTCATGATTCCTCAGCTGCAGTACAAAAAAGATCCGGAAGGGTACTTCCTGTGTGTTAGCGATTATGAAGCTTATAAAGAACATATGAAAAAGAAAGAGGCGGCTGCTTTATGATTAAAATCTTAATTTGCTGTGCGAGCGGATCGGGGACCAGCCAGCTGATGGCGATCACCGCTCAAAAAGCCTGTAAGAGCGCAGGCGTGGAGGCCAATGTCAAGCATTGCCCGATTGCGGAGGGAAAATCATCTGCACGAAACTATGATCTCGTGCTGACCTCTCCGGCTTTCATCAAAATGTTTGATTCTGCCAAAGCTGCGGGCGTTAATGTTTATCCGCTGAAAAATCCGCTTTCTCAAGATGAAATTATTGCTGCTCTGAAAGCGGCGGGATACATTTCTTAAATTCAAAGAAGTAGAAGAGAGCTATCCTGACCGATAGCTCTTCTTTCTTCATGACTGACGGGAGGTAAATAATGAAATTTGAGAAGATTCATTTAGACGACATCACACGCTGCTATTGTGCGAGTTCCATCACGATCGGCAAAGAAGCGTACGCTTTGTTTGCCAGTGAAAATCCGGAAAGCGTATGTTATTCCTATTCCGGCAAAAATTTTGAAAACCGTGAGGTTGTCTGGAATGATCGCGGCGGCTGTATGTCGATCGTTCCATTTCAGACAAGAGAAGGCGAGTTTCTGGCGGTCAACGAATTCTATCTGAAAGTGACCCCAAGCCTGGCAAAAATTGTTCATGGCCGAAAAACAGAAAATGGCTGGGAGATAAAGGATGTCTTCTCACTGCCTTATCTGCATCGGTTTGATCTATATCATGTCGATGGAATTGATTATCTGATCTGCGCGACGATTGCCAGAAATAAACAAAATAAAGAAGACTGGAGCGAACCGGGGCAGATCTACGTCGGTGTTTTAGGTCCGGATTGTTCCCAGGGTGTTGCGTTAACCCTGCTGGTCGACGGGTGTTACCGCAATCATGGCTACTGCCGGGGAACTTATGAAGGATGTGTCTGCGGTTATTTTTCCAGCGATCAAGGCGTGCTGCGGGTGATGCCGCCGGATAGTCCTGGCGGAGAATGGCGGGTTGAAAAGATTCTTGAGGGTCAGGTTGGTGAGATCGCCTTTGCCGATATCGACGGCGACGGCTTGGAAGAAATGATGACCATTGAACCTTTTCATGGAAATTCCATGAAAATTTATAAATTAAAAGAAGGCCGCTATGAATGTGATTTTGTCTATCCGACAGAAGTGGAATTTGCGCATACGCTGGTGGGCGCCCAGTTAAATGGAAAACCTTGTTTTGTAGGCGGCGTCCGACGGGTGAACGCTGAACTCTTTATCATCCGCTTTCAGAATGGAAACTATATGGTGACTTCTGTTGAAGACGGTGTTGGTCCGGCAAACGTGGCAGTGATTCATAAAGAGGGGATTGACTATATCCTTTCCGCAAATCATACAAAAAATGAAGCTGCAATCTATAAGGTAGTGGAATAGGAGAAAAGAAATGCTGGAACAATTAAAAAAGGAAGTTTATGAAGCAAATTTGCTTTTGCCGAAATATCAGCTGATTACCTTTACCTGGGGAAACGTCAGCGGCATTGACAGAGAACGCGGGTTGATTGTGATCAAACCCAGCGGCGTCAACTATCAGTCGATGCAGGCGGAGGATATGGTCGTCTGCGATTGGCAGGGTAAGGTGGTCGAAGGCCGATACAAACCGAGCAGCGATCTGATGACGCATCTTGAATTGTATCGGCACTTCACAACGATCGGCGGCGTTGTGCATACTCATTCGCAAAATGCGACGGCGTGGTGTCAGGCGGGGAAAGCAATCCCCGCGCTGGGGACAACGCATGGTGATTATTTCTATGGGCCGATTCCATGCACCCGCCTGATGAGCGAGGCGGAAATCCGTTCGGATTATGAGCTGAATACTGGAAAAGTGATTGTGGAAACTTTTGAAACGCTGCAGCTTGACGCTGCACAGATGCCGGGCGTTCTTGTTCAAAGCCATGGCCCGTTTACCTGGGGAGAAAATCCAGGCGACGCTGTTCATAACGCAGTGGTTCTGGAAGAACTGGCAGAGATGGCATGGAAAACCCGGCTGATTAATTCCGAGGTTTCTTCGATGCAGCAGACGCTTCTTGACAAACATTATCTGCGCAAGCATGGACCAGGAGCTTATTATGGACAGAAATAAACCGTATCTGTTGGGAATGTACGAAAAGAGTATGCCGGCAGATCTGTCCTGGAAAGAAAAACTGGAAAACTGCCGGGCTTTTGGTTTTGACTGGCTTGAGATCAGCATTGATGAAACAGAGGCGAAACTAAGCCGCTTGGATTGGACGCCAGGTGAGCGTCAGGCGTTGATCAAAACGATGCAGGCGTGCGGTGTTCCGATTTCTACAATGTGCTTGTCAGGCCATCGCAAATACCCGTTGGGCTCGCTGAATCCAAAAGGTCATCGGCGTTCGCTGGAAATTATGGCAAAGGCAATTGACCTTGCTTCCGACTTGGGTATCCGACTGATCCAGCTGGCAGGCTATGACGTTTATTATGAAGAAGGCTCAGATCAAACTCGCCGCGAATTTATCAGGAATCTGCGCACGGCGGTAGGCATGGCGGCGAAAAAAGGCGTAATCCTGGGCTTTGAAACTATGGAAACACCGTTTATGGATACAGTGGAAAAAGCCATGGATTATGTTCAGCTTATCGACAGTCCTTATCTGGGAATCTATCCTGATATAGGAAATTTGACCAATGCTTCCCAACTGTATCATGTTCCCGTCCCGAAGGATATTGAAAAAGGAAAAGGACATCTGTTTGCAGCGCACCTGAAAGAGACCCGTCCGGGAGTTTATCGGGAAGTGCCTTTTGGGACTGGACATACGAACTACCCGGAAGATCTGCGGAAACTGAAAGAGCTTGGGGTCCGGATGTTCACAGGCGAATTCTGGCATACCGCGCAAAATCCTGATTATCCGGAAATTTGCCGGCAAGCCGCGTGTTTTCTGCGTTGTCAGCTGGATGAAGTGTTTCATGATTAAATTGATTGTCTGTGATCTGGACGGTACGCTTCTTAACGACAGGAAACAGCTGGACAGTCAGATTCTTCCAGTGCTGGATGCATTGCGAAAGAAGCATATTCTTTTTACTTTGGCCACTGGCAGGAATGAAGCGATTGCCAGGGATTATGTCGATCAGCTGGGCATTGAAATTCCTTATGCTGCGGATAACGGCGCCAATATTTACTGTCGCCATCGGTTATTGCAAAGTGAAAGCCTACAAAAAAAGGATTCAGAGTGGATCCTCACGCGGCTGATGGAAGAAGGGATTCCGTTTACTTTTTTTGATCAACAATGCGGCTACAGCTTTTCCAGTTCAAAAAAATTGAATGAAATCCGCGGTTTATTTTCAGGACGGTTAAAACTGAAACAGGTCAGAGAAAACGCGGTATTTGCGGATGGGGATATTTATAAATTGACGTTGGATTCGGCGGAATATCCCGATATTGAAAATCTGGTCCGGGAAGTAACAGAAAAATGTCCGAAGATTGCTTTTAAGCGATCGGAAGATTCGTTGTATACGATAACGGCGGCAGGAACTAGCAAGGGGCAAGCGCTGAAAAGCATTGCCGGAGCGCTGAAGATCGAACTTTGCGATGTTTTGAGCATCGGCGATAATTTCAACGATATCGCCATGTTTGAAATCAGCGGACACAGTGTGGCGATGGGCAACAGTGATTCTCTGGTAAAGCAAAGCGCTGATGAAGTTACGCTATCCCATAATGAAAATGGCGTCAGTCAGTATCTGATCAGAAAACTATTAAATTCAAAGGAGGAATTATGGACGAGTTAACCAATCATGCCAAACATATTCGTCAGAATATCGTAAGGCAGGTATATTTCGCAAAAAGCGGACATCCGGGCGGCAGCCTGAGCAGCGCTGATCTTCTAACCGCGCTGTATTTCAAAGTGATGGATATCAACGAACAGAATGTGAATTCAATAGACCGCGACCGGTTTGTCCTGAGCAAGGGCCATGCCTCGCCGCTGCTTTATGCGGTTCTAGCGGAAAAAGGATTGATTGATGATGCGGAATTAAACGGTTTCCGCACCTTGAATTCCAAATTGCAGGGACATCCGAATATGAACTATGTACCCGGGGTGGATATGTCGACCGGTTCGCTGGGTCAGGGGATATCCTGTGCTGTGGGCATGGCGCTGGCGAATAAACTGGATCAGAACGAACATCGTATTTATGTTCTGATCGGTGACGGTGAATCGGAAGAAGGTCAGGTCTGGGAAGCCTGCATGGCTGCCGCACATTATCAGCTGGATAATTTATGCGTGATTTTAGACTATAACCATCTTCAGATTGACGGTGATCTTCAAGAAGTCATCAGCCCTGAACCATTTCAACCCAAGTTTGCGGCTTTTGGATTTCATACGCTGGAGATCAACGGGCATTGCATGACGGAAATTCTGACAGCGTTGGACAAAGCGAAAACCTTGAAAGGCAAACCAACGGTCATTATCGCTCATACCGTAAAAGGCAAAGGTGTTTCGTATATGGAAAAGAAAGCGGCCTGGCATGGGACCGCGCCTGATGCCGCGCAATACAGTCAGGCAATGCAGGAATTAGGAGGTAAAGCAGAATGAATACCGCAACCCGGGAAGCTTATGGCCGTGCGCTCGCAGAACTGATTGTTGAAAAAAAGGATATCGTGGTGCTGGATGCGGATTTAACGAAATCGACAAAGACGATTGAGGCGAAGAAAGCGTGTCCTCAGCGGCATTTTAATATGGGCATTGCGGAAGGAAACATGATGTCGGTCGCGGCCGGTCTGGCGGCCAGCCGTAAGGTTGTCTACGCTTCCAGTTTTGCCATGTTTGCGGCAGGCAGGGCTTTTGAACAAATTCGTAACAGTATTTGTTATCCGAGTCTGAATGTAAAAATCTGCGCCACGCATGCAGGCATCAGTGTTGGCGAAGACGGCGCTTCACATCAGGCGATAGAAGATCTGGCCTTAATGCGTGCTTTGCCGAATATGAAGGTTTTCCAGCCTTGCGACGCCCGTGAAACCGAAGCTGTGATCAAAGCTGTTTATCATCTTGATGGTCCTTGTTATGTGCGGTTGGGCAGGCTGGCGGTCGAAGATGTTTACGACGACAGCTATCAATTTGAATATGGGAAGGGCATCATATTGAGAAAAGGTGTGAGGACGGCAATTCTTTGCAGCGGACTGATGGTTCAGGAAAGTCTGAAAGCTGTCTCGAAGATGACTGAGATCACGCCGACGGTAATCAATCTGCCTACGATTAAACCGATAGATGAAGCGTTGATTATCGAAACCGCAAGGTCACATGAAGTGATCGTAACGGTTGAGGAGCACAGCGTCATCGGCGGGTTGGGCAGCGCCGTAGCCGAGGTGCTTTCGCCGCTGGGACTTCCTTGCCGGCATTATCGTTTGGGAATGCAGGATGTTTTCGGACGCAGCGGAACACCTGCGGCTCTGCTTGACTATTACGGATTGGACGCCCGGCATATTCAGGCTTTTGTAGAAAACGTATCTCGTTAGTGTTTTTTCTGTGAAGTCAATAAATTTCAATTTCATGATTTCCAGGCGTCATGGGATTTTTACAAGAATAAAAAAGCATCGGCGTTTCTGATGCTTTTTTATCAAAAGGTATTTATCCAGCTTACTCATCTAAGATCGGCGTCAGCGATTCATTCCAGATAAACTGACTGGCAATGGTATAGACATTCGTTCCCGGAACATGATATTTTGCCTCTGGATAATCCTTGTAGGCGATAATGTTCCCCATTCCGTTGGAGAACGTACCAGCGTTATACAGCTGCGATCCATCGTAGCCCAGCTGTTCTAACAGGCAGATTGTGTACGCCGCTTCCACCCCGGCGGTGGAGATGAAGACGATCGGCTGATCCTGCGGAAACAAGTCGCGGACAAGACTTTCCGATTCTTCATAATTAGGGAAGAAGCTGCCGACGTCACCCATCTGCGCAATCACCTTGCCGCTGTCATCCCGAACTTTTGTCATCCGATATAAGACATTGTCCCCGCGCTGATAATCGACCAGCACGCCGTAAAACGGAACGTTGACAAAGCCGGCGACGGAGCCCTCCTCAGCCAGCTGCGCCGGGGAACGCAGGTCAAAGTAGAGCACATCGTCAAGAAATAAATAGTCGTCCAGATTGGTCGGACTGATCGGCGATTCACTCATCAGCGCGCTCTGCGGAATCGTTTTCTCCGGCAGTGCGGAAGGCGCTGGAAGGTCGTCTGATGCAGGCGGGGTCTGCGGCTGGGCGGCGCATCCGCCGATTAACAGAACGCAGAGGACGGAAAGTAAAATTCTATTTTTCATGTTTTTCACCTCGTTGAATTTGATAATCGACAAAGTCCGGAATGGCGGCGGAGGTCATCCGTTTTTGATCCATTCCTTCGCTGACCGTCAGTTTTAAACCGGCGTCAGCGGGTTCGCACCAGGCGTAGTCCATCGCAAGCTGCGTTTTGGCTTCAAAGCGGCCGATCATCGCGCGGCGCTGAGCCGCATCTTCTATATTATAAAGGACAGTGCTTAAAACATCCAGCGTTCCCGCCTGATCCGGCGCACTTAAGGTTACGCTGCGCAGCCAGTTCTCACTGTAGCCGGTGCGGGGATTGAGAATGTGATGACGGCGGATTTGTTGATCGCCATCCTGAATCAGAAAGTAATTTTGATCGTCAGCCGAGGTGGAAACGACCCCCTGGGTCAGCGTAAACGCATAGAGCAGCGAAGTCTGTCCGGAAGGATCACGCACGCCGATTTTCCAGCTGTAAGGCGCGTCGTCCGGCGACCAGGCGATGATCGAGCTGCTTCCGGCGTCCAGCAGAAACGGCGTGTTCAGCGGCTTCAGTTCGGCGGCCAGCTGATCGAGAATATATCCCTTAGCCATCGCACCCAGGCTGATTTGCAGCGAATTTTCACAGGCCCCCGGCTCAAACCGGACAGTCCGGCGTTCCGGATCCAGCTGAAGGACTTCATTCAGATCCGCCGCGGCGGGCAGGCAGCCGGTGATCTGCGCGATCAGAGCGGAATCCGGATCGGTATTTTCCGTCGGAAACGGTGCGAATTTCGGTTCCCATAAAGCGCTCAAGGATCCCAGAAGAGGATGAAACAGACCGTCGCTCAGCTGCGACAGTTCGATCGCGGCGCTGAGCATCGCGGCGAGTTCGGGCTCAATCGAAATAGTTTCTCCGGGATGCTGATTGATATAAGCGACGTTGTGCAGCTCGTTTCCCTGATCATCAAGGTAGCGATGATGGGAATCGGCCAGTTTGTGCCAGAACGGCAGCTGGGCTTCGACAAGCGTCGTCGCTTCCGCTAATTTTTTTTCATCCGTCATTGTCAGCTGGATTGTCGTATTCAGCGGCAGGACGAGATTTCCCTCGCTGTCCGTAAAAACATCAAAATAATTTGTGAAAGTTTTTCCCTCCGTATTTTCATAAGGAATGTTTTTTTGACATCCGGAAAACAGGCTTAAACAAAGGAAAATACTAGAAATAGAAAGCGTTTTCAGAAAATTTCTCATCCATCGGGACTCCTTAATCAAACGGCTGTGAAAATATGAAACAACTTCATCAGTTGTTTTCCGCCAGCCGAGTTGTTATAATAATAACATATTAAAGAGTCTTACGCACAGTGATTATCAAAAGCAGAAAAGCAGGCTTCATCCAGTACTGCTTTTCGTCTGTGAGCGGCGCTGGGAACGCCGGCAGGGCACTTTAATACAGTTTAGGGAGTAAAGAAAACAAGGAGGGAATTCATGAAAAAAGTTTGGGCAATTCTTCTGTCCTCACTGATGGTGCTGACGTTAACGGCCTGCGGCAACAGCGGCAGCGGAACACCGGCGCCAACTCAGGGAACCGAGGGCGGCTCCTCGACGCCATGCACGGCGGAGGGTGAGATCACACTCGACAGCATCAACGAATATCTGAATCAGAGCGCCGATATGGGCGAAGGTTCGATGGCAAACGTCGTCGCCGTTGTTCCAATCAGCCATATCAACGGTCCGCGTGAGGAAAGTGATTTCTATGCCTTTGTCAATTTCAAGTACAAGGCGAGAAATTACATCAAGTATCAGATCACGTATTTATCCTGCACCTGCCGTTCGGCAGATGTCAATTACTGGATGACAGCGTATGTTGAACTGACCTTGCCGGAAAGCAAGAAGCTGGACGACGCCCAGGTGCGTTTCCTGTCGTTTGACCGCGACAGCGCCGATAAGTATACGGCAGGCTTCTGGGGCGACAGCAATCCGACCCCGGCCGGCGCGACTTACGACATGTTCAAGGCGGAATACATTCCGTACTTCATCGACAAGGACTATGCGTACATTAAGACGCTGAGCACGGTCGACGATATCGCGGCTGAAGATTATACAGCCGGTGAAGGCCGTGAAGGTCTGACACTCGATACGTTTACCGGTTCTTCCGTATCGTCCAACAACATCATCAGAATGCTGAACGCGCTGATGGAATATCACGGCACTGACGAATATTTCAGCGCTGAATAAAAAAGGAAAAGAGGAAAATTCCAATGAAAAAGTTATTTGCGATCGCTCTGTCTGTTCTGCTGCTGGCCGGCTGCGCTTCCACACCGAAGGAATGCCCGCCGTGCGCAACACCGGATGCTTCTGAACCGACGACGGCGGCTCCGGCACCGCTGCCAGAACCGCGTGATACAACAAAGACCTACAAGCCTTCCAAGGATGCGGCGGACGAAGCCTGCACCGCTGAAGTCTGGGCTACCGGCTGCTCCAGCATCAACGTCGACAATCTGACGGAATACCTGGGCCGCGACGACGTTCTGTATATCGACCTGCGCGATTACAACGACTATGCGAAAAAGCATCTGAGAAACTTTGAAGTCATTCCTTACTTCGCCTTGATTTTTGACGAAGCTGCAGGAACCGAAGGCAAGCCGCAGCTGTACGGCGGAACTTTAGACGCTCCGGTTGCGACGTATGAAGAATCCGCAGCGCTGCTGGAAGCGATGTTCCCGAAGGATAAGACAATCTTCTTAATGTGCCAGTCCGGCGGACGTGTCGCTCAGATGATGAAGCTGATGAACTCCTTAGGCTATGACATGAGCAAGGTTTACAATGTCGGCGGCATGGGCCAGTTCACAGATTCCAAGTTCGCTCCGTACACGACGGACAATGCGGAAATCGTTCTGGAAGCGACCTATTCGTTTGAAGGTCTGACACCGGCTACGAAATAAGTTAAATTCTGAATCAAAAGAAGCAGCGTAACGTTACGCTGCTTTTTATGCGCTTTTTTTACCGATCCTTAGGGGATGGGCCGATTGCGTTCGCTGCTTTAACAATGGTATAATAATGATGTTTTTATAACCAGCCGGTTCCTGTGTTCCGGGCTGATTTATTGGTCAAGTTTAAAGAAAACGACGGCGGTCTTAGCGAAAAGGACTGCGGTTCATGGCAGATTCCGTCATGCTTTCGGAAATTCGGCGTCCTGGCGGCGAACAACTTGTTTATTTTGACCGCAGATCTGAACCGGGAGATTTCAGAAACCTAGGAGGAAATCATTTTATGATGACTGTCGAACAATGTTATAAACAGCTCGGGGGCGATTACGCGGATATTATCCGGCGGATGCGCACAGATGAGCGGGTAATTAAATTTCTGGGCATGCTTTTGCGGGATGATTCGTTTTGTCAGCTGAAAACTGCGCTGGAAAACGAAGATTACGAAACGGCGTTCCGTGCTTCCCATACGTTAAAAGGCGTTTTGTTGAATTTAAGCCTGACGTCCCAGGCCCGGGTGATCAGTGAGCTGACGGAAGTCCTGCGCGCCCGGCAGGCCAACGAACAGATCGGGCCGTTGTTTGACCAGGCGGAGATGGCGTACAGACAGCTGACAGCGGTGATCGAAGACCTGCTGGGAAAGAAAGAACAATCATGAAATCTCGCGATAAAGTTTTGATAGTAGATGATTCCGATATCAACCGGTCGCTGTTGGCGGATATGCTGGCACAGGATTATGAGCTTGTGGAAGCCTCGAACGGATTGGAAGCGGTCACGGTTCTGAGTCAGCAGTACAACGAGATTTCGCTGGTGCTGTTAGATATCGTGATGCCGATGATGGACGGGTTTGAGGTACTGGCATCGATGAATAAATCGGGATATATCGATCATATTCCGGTGATAATGATTTCAGCTGAAACCTCTTCCGTCTATATTGATCATGCTTATGATCTGGGGGCGGCGGAGTATATCAGCAGGCCGTTTGATGAGAAAACGTTCAAGCGGCGGGTCAAGAATACGATTATGTTGTATGCCAAGCAGAAGTATCTGGAAAACATGGTTACGGAGCAGCTGCTGGAAAAAGAAAAAAATAACCTCGTCATGGTTGAGATCTTAAGCCATATCGTTGAATTCAGAAATGGTGAAAGCGGACTCCACGTCATGCATATCCGTGTCATTACTGAGACGCTGCTGAAACAACTGTGCCGGATGACGGATCGTTACAACCTCACCCCGGAACAGATTGCGATGATTTCCAACGCGTCCGCTTTGCATGATATCGGTAAAATTTCAATTCCTGAATCAATTCTGAATAAGCCGGGAAAACTGACGCCGCAAGAATATGAAATCATCAAAACACACAGTGCGATCGGCGCGGAAATGTTGGAGAAGATTCATTATTTTGAAACAGAGAAGCTTGTTCAGGTAGCGCGGGATATCTGCCGGTGGCATCATGAACGATACGACGGCCGCGGTTATCCGGACGGATTAAAGGGCGAGGAGATTCCGATTTCCGCGCAGGTTGTTTCGTTGGCGGATGTCTACGATGCATTGGTCAGCGTCCGTGTCTACAAGGCTGCCTATACGCACGAAGAAGCAATGCAGATGATTTTCAACGGTGAATGCGGAGCGTTTAATCCGCTGTTATTAGAATGTCTGAAGGAAGCGGGCCCGACGCTGAAAAAAGAACTGAAGGTCCGTTCGCTTTCCGGTGCTTCACGGATTGAACTTCAGGACATGGCGCGCAATCTGATCCAGAGCGGCAATGCTTCTAACAGGACGCTGGCGCTGCTGGAGCAGGAGCGGACAAAATATCAGTTCTTTGCTTCCATGTCCAAGGAAATCCAATTTGAATACAATTATCATTCTGATTTATTAAGTATTTCGGAATGGGGCGCCGCGCAGCTGGGCATCAATGAAGTGATCATGCATCCGAAGCAGAATCCGCAGATTTTAAATTTGTTCACCCACGAGCATTTCGAGGATTTTCTGACGAAAATCCGCACCGCGGAGCCGGAAAACCCGATTCTCAGCGGCACGTATCCTTTGAAAATAAAGGGATCCTCACGCTGGTTTAAAGTCGTTGCCCGGCCGTTGTGGGTAATGGAGGAGTCCTCGGAGCTGACCGGCGTGATTGGTAAGTTCATCGACGTCCATGACGAACAGGTGGAACTCGATCAGCTGAAACAGCTGGCAAAAATTGATTCCCTGACCGGACTGTTTAACCGGGCTTATGCTAAGCGGGCGCTGGACACGATTTTGAACAATGAAGCCGATGCCAGCCAGAACTATGCGCTGCTGGTTTTCGATATCGATTTCTTTAAGAGCGCCAATGATGAATTTGGTCATCTGTTCGGCGATCAGGTGCTGGCGAATGTCGCACACCGGATTCAGGCCAACGTACGCAAGTCGGATATTTCCGCCCGCATCGGCGGGGATGAATTTCTGATCTTTATGGAATATAAGGATCATTTGGAACAAATGATTGAACGAATCTTTCAGGCACTCAACGGTAGCTTTCAGGGTTATGATATCACAGTCAGTATGGGGGTGGCGTGTTTTCCCCAGGATGGTCTGGATTATATGACCTTGTTTCACCATGCCGATCAGGCGCTGTATGCCGCGAAACGCCGCGGACGCCGGCAGTACTGTTGTTACGAAAGCTCGATGCAGGATCTGTTGACGGGGGTGTCGGCAGAAGCTTAATCGATTCGTCAGCGGTTTATGGAATTCCGGACGGTTTAAAATAGAACAAAAAATCAGCGGTTTTCTCAAAAGACCGCTTTTTTGTCTGAGTTCATACGAGTCATGCGGGGCCAAAACGCGAAAGGAAAAGAAAACAGGAAGCCAGTGCTTCCTGTTGGAAAATGGGGATTAGTCTTTGATATTCAGCAGCTTGCGATAAGCTCCGGAAGTAATGCCGGCGTCGATGAAGTTGCCAATGCTGACGGCGATAAATGGAAATAAGACAGCGGCATTGGCGTCGTACTCACCGAACAGACTGTTGAGGATCAACATCAGCCCAACACCGAAGATGATTAATGAAACACCCGCCACAATCTTCCGCGTGAAGGTTCTTTGATACCGCTCATAATCATCCTGAAGGTCGCAGATCAGCTCCCCGCTTAAATGAAAAGTCTGTTTCTCAAGCTTTTCAATTTCCTGATAGTCCATTCCGTTTTTGACTAACAGGCCGACGCCGATTGCGATAAAGAACATCATGATCGCCACGCCTAAATCATTGTCAAGCACAATCACCGGAATAATGCCACCCAGAATCATGCCGACGCCGACGGCGATCCAACGGGCAAAACGCTGGTTGAGATCGAGATACCGCTCAACGGTGTCGCGGTCCGTAGAGTAAGCGAATCGTCCAATCAGGGAATCCTCATCGAGAATGTCGTCCGGCAGCGTTATGGGGGAATGAGGTTCATCCCTCCATTCCTGTTCTTCTTCATCCAGCGGTTTTATAGGGGCTGAGGGGTGTTCCCGGGTTTCTTTCATCAGCTCATCCAGGGAAATCCCCAGCAATTCGCTGAGCTGAATCAATTTTTCGACTTCCGGATATCCTTGTCCGCTTTCCCACTTGGACACAGCCTGACGGGAAACGTTGAGTTCAAAAGCCAGCTGTTCCTGAGAAAACCCGACTTCTTTTCTTCTTTTTTGAAGCTTCTGCGCAAAATTCATGCGTGCTCACCAACCTTACATTGTTGACTTTATTGTATTCGAAAATGAATAGGAAAGCTACCAAGTTGTGTTTGCGTTTTCCGGCAACTTCAGGTTGCGGGCTGAAAAAGTGGGAAAAAAGCTGGAATCCTGATCAGTTTTACTCACATCCAAACTTTCTTTCTGGACAAAAAGTTCGGTTGTTTTACAATGATGGAGTAGAGAGCGGGGTTCTTTTTATGGAAAGTTTGGTCTTATCACTTAACGTTGTGCTGCCGTTGTTATTTCTGATCTTAGTAGGTCAGGGCGTGCGGCGGTTGAAATTGTGCGATGAGCGGGCATTGAAACAAATGAATCAGCTGGTATTTAAGTTATTTCTGCCTTGCACGTTGTTTAACAATATCCTGTCGACGGATCTGAAGACAGTGCTGCAGCCGCAGCTGCTGATCTATTCGGCGGTCTGTGTCCTGGCGGCGTGTGCTGCGGGTTGGCTGATCATGCCACGGATAACATCGGATCCGCGCAAACAGGGCGTGATGATCATGAATACCTACCGAAGCAATGCCGTGTTGTTCGGCATGCCGATTGTGCAGCTGATCTATGGGGATTCCCAGCTAGGCGTGATGTCGATGTTGATCGCAGTGATTGTTCCTTTGTTTAATATTTTATCGGTCATCGTATTGGAATCCTTCCGCGGCGGGAAAGCGCGGATATCCAAGCTGATTGAAGGAATCGCAACGAACCCGCTGATCATTGCTTCAGCACTGGGCCTGCTTTGCTTGTTTTCCGGAGTTCATCTGTGGAAACCAGTTGCCTCCGTGATCGGCGATATGGGCAAGGTATCTACACCGTTGGCGCTAATTATTTTAGGTGCGGGCTTTCAGCCGGAACGCGTCGCGGAGAATAAAAAAGAACTGCTCGCTTCCGTTTCCGCCCGGTTGGTCTGGACGCCGCTGGCAGCGTTGGGCATTGCGGTTCTGTTAGGCATTCGCGGCGTGGCGCTCGTCAGTCTGTTAGCGATCTTCGCTTCCCCCAACGCGGTGTCTTCGTATTCCATGGCTGAAGGAATGGGCAGCGACAGCGAACTGGCCAGTCAGGGATTATTGTTGAGCACGGTTTTCTGCATTCCGACAATTTTTCTGTGGATTTTCTGTTTCAGCCAATGCGGATTAATTTAATAATCGGGAGGATGAATCGAATGCGGATTTGTTTTCAAAGTGATTTGAAAGATTGCCCGGATCTGCGGCATGCCGGCCAGCGTCTGCTTTCTGTAAATCCAATATCGGATAATCCAGGACGGGTGGAAATCGTAATGGAAGGAATACCGCAAAGTCTTTCACAGTTTACCCAACAGCTTCAGTCAGTTAACCCTAAGAAGGAAAGTCTTTTGCAAGTGATGAACTGTTCGTCAATCCATCATGAACTGCACGAAATTGCGATGAATTTAAGCAGAGAAACAAGCGATCCTGTGGAATGGATTCTGGCCGCGATGGCTTTCTTGCAGGAAAGAATTGTTTATGATCCCGGTCTGGCGCAGGCCTACGATCAAGGAAAGAAAACGGGCTTGACCTTATCCGAAGCCTGGGTTAAAAGAAAAGGAACCTGCCGTGAAATCGCCATGGCGATGGCCGGGCTTTGTCATGCACAGGGGATTCC
>NZ_GG657553.1:226548-350994 GCF_000157995.1 Holdemania filiformis DSM 12042 | reverse complement strand
GATCCAGAAGGGTCAACAGGTCCGCTACGCCTATTCGGACGACGAGCTGAATAAGGCGAAAGGGGAAATGGGCGATCGGCTGAACATCCAGCGCTACAAAGGTTTAGGTGAAATGAATCCGGAACAGCTGTGGGAAACAACGATGGATCCGGAAGTCAGAACGCTGATTCAGGTGACGATTGAAGACGCGATGGACGCGGATGCCGTGTTCTCGATGCTGATGGGCGACGAAGTCGAACCGCGCCGCAATTTCATTCAGGAAAACGCGCATTTCGTCAAGAATTTGGATATTTAAGGAGGATCGTCGATGGATGAGAACAATTTTAATCACGGAAATATAAAAACAACCAATATTTCCAGTGAAATGCGGACATCCTTTCTGGATTACTCCATGTCCGTTATCGTGGCGCGAGCGCTGCCGGACGTCCGGGATGGGATGAAGCCGGTTCACCGCCGCATTTTGTACGCGATGAACGACTTAGGCATCGTCGCGGATAAGCCGCATAAGAAATCGGCACGTATCGTCGGTGAAGTCATCGGTAAATATCACCCGCACGGCGATACTGCGGTCTATGAAACGATGGTCCGAATGGCCCAGGATTTCAGCTACCGTTACCCGTTAGTCGACGGCCACGGCAACTTCGGTTCGGTCGACGGCGACGGCGCGGCGGCCATGCGATATACCGAAGCGCGTATGTCTAAAATTTCGATGGAGCTGCTGCGCGATATCAACAAAGATACTGTCGATTGGATGGATAACTACGATGGTGAGGAACATGAACCTGTGGTTCTGCCTTGCCGGTTCCCGAACTTATTAGTCAACGGCACAACCGGGATTGCCGTCGGCATGGCAACTAACATTCCGCCGCATAACCTCGGTGAAACGATCGACGCGGTTTTCGCGGTGATGGATAATCCAGATATCACGGTCATGGAATTGATGGAAGATTACATCAGCGGACCGGATTTTCCGACGGGCGGTTATATTTTAGGCCGTGCCGGCATAAAACAGGCGTATGAAACCGGCCGCGGATCGATCATGATCCGTTCCAAGGTCAAGGTCGAAGATATGCCCAACGGCAAAAAACAGATCATCGTTACGGAAATTCCGTATGTCGTCAACAAGGCGGCGCTGGTCGAGAAGATCGCCAGCCTGGTCCGTGAGAAAATCATCGAAGGGATCACCGACCTGCGTGACGAATCCAACATGGAAGGCATCCGCATCGTCATTGAGCTGCGAAAGGACGTACAGAGCGACGTCATCTTAAATCAGCTGTACCGCATGACCTCGCTGCAGACGTCGTTTGGCGTGAATATGATCGTCTTGGTGGACAACGCTCCGCAGCAGCTGGGCTTGAAGGATGTCTTAAAATGCTATCTCGATCACCAGATCGACGTTACGGTGCGCCGGACACGCTTTGAATTGAAGAAAGCGGAGGATCGTGCGCATATCTTGGAAGGCTTGAAGATTGCACTGGATCACATTGACGCGATCATCAGCCTGATCCGCAGTTCCAAGGATACTTCCATCGCCATGAACGGTTTGATGGAAAACTTCGGCCTGAGTGAAATCCAGGCGAAAGCGATTTTGGATATGCAGTTTAGACGTCTGACTGGTTTGGAACGGCAGAAAATTGAAGAAGAGTATGACAGCTTGATGGCGCAGATTACCGATTTGAAGGATATTCTGAACAATCACAGCCGCGTCCTGGAAATCATCCGTTCAGAATTGACTGAGATTAAAGAAAAGTACAACGACAAGCGCCGTTCCGAAATCATCGACGCTGAAATTGATATGCAGGATGAAGATCTGATTCCGCAGGAAGACGTCGTGATCACAATGACGGTCAACGGCTATGTCAAGCGGATTCCTGTCGATACTTACCGGCTGCAGAACCGCGGCGGCAAAGGCATCAAGGGTATGAGCATGCATGAAGATGATATTGTCGATCAGTTCCTGACGATGATGACGCACGATTACCTGTTGATGTTCACGAACCAGGGTAAAGTTTACCGGATCAAGGGCTACCAGGTTCCGCTGGCTTCCCGGACTTCCAAGGGCATTCCGATTGTCAACCTGTTGAATCTGGATAAGGATGAAAAGGTGCTGGCGATGGTGCCGGTGGAACGCGAAAATTCGCCGGCGAAGTTCTTGTTCTTCGTAACGGCTCAGGGTATCGTCAAACGTGTGCCGATAGAAGAATTTGAGAATATCCGTCAGTCGGGCAAGATTGCGATCAATCTGCGCGAGGGTGACGAACTGATCAGCGCGAAACCGACGACCGGCAGCAGTCAGATTCTGATTGCTGCGGCCAATGGCCAGGCGATTCGTTTCAATGAAACCGACGTCCGTCCAATGGGCCGGACCGCGACCGGCGTGAAGGGCTTCAATGTCAATGGCAGCCGGGTGATCGGCATGACAACTGACTTTGAAGGTCAGTACATCCTGTCTGTTACGGAAAAGGGTTATGGTAAGAAATCCAAGCTGGAGGATTACCGCATGACCAACCGCGGCGGCAAGGGAGTAAAGACGATTCAGGTTACGGATAAGAACGGACCGTTAGTCTTCTTACGCGCGGTCAACGGTGATGAAGACTGCCTGATTATGACCAACGAGGGCATCGTCATCCGAATCAGTCTGGAGAAAGTTTCGGTTTACAGCCGGAATACGCAGGGCGTGAAGTTAATTTCTGTGGAAGACAATCAGACCGTTTCTACGGTAGCGATTGTATATAAATCGGAAGATGATGAGGAAACAGAAGGCGATAATGAAAACGGCGAGCTGAATCAGACAACCGATCAGGAAACAGCCGGAATTCAGGAAGAAGATGCTCAGACTGAGGAAAATGCTGAGTAGATAACGTTAGAAACAAAGCTAACAGATGAGAGAAAAAGCTATATTACTTAGTAGATATAGCTTTTTTTCAATTTATTTATCATACATATTGTTGGAAAAAGAAGAATTGAACGAAGGCCTGTAAAAAGAAATAAGAAACAATAGATAAATAGAAAATAATTCAAGTTATTCAAAAGTTGAAAAGATGAGGAAAACAAAGCCGGAAAAAGAACTCGGGTAGATAAAGAAGGCAATTCAGATCAAGCGGAAAGCCTTCTGATTTTCTATAATACAGTTAAAGCAGCGGAAGGAGAAAGAACGTGATGTTTGAATGGCAAAGACAAATTCAGCAGGTCGTCGATGAAATCGACGAGGAAATTAAGAAACAGAGTAATGAAGATTTAACTCTGGCTAATTTGTCGAAACGATCAGGATATTCTGAATTTTATATGACGCGGAAATTCAAAGCTATATCGGGAATGTCGTTCCGGGATTATTTGCGGTATCGGAAACTGGCGTTTGCTTTAAAAGAAGTGCGCGATAGTGAGAAAAGCATGCTTGAAATTGCTTTGAATTATGGTTTTTCTTCTCATGAAGCGTTTACCCGTTCATTCAAGCATACCTACGGTGTATCGCCCAGCGACTATCGGAAGCGACCGAAACCTGTCGTTCTGCGCACTAAAATCAATCCGTTTGACCGCTACTTTTTAGGATTAGGAGAAATCGGTATGATGAAAACAACAGAAGACTTGAAGATTTACTTTGTTACAATTCCAGCTCATAAATTCCTGTATATCAAAAATTATGAAAGTAATGGATATTGGGATTTTTGGCAGAAACAAAATTTGATTTCAGGACAGGATCAGGCAACAATCTGCGGTTTACTGGACAGTATTAAAGGAAAACTGGATGATGACGGAGGCAGTGAAACAAACAGCGGCAGCGGACAGGTCATGGCTTATATGAATGATCCAAAAGGCCGGCTGTGTGATTGGGGATTTCCTCGAACAGAATGTTACGGCGTGCGGCTTCCTGCAGATTATCATGGTGAAGTTCCTCCGCAAATGATTTTAACAGAGATTCCTGAAGGGGAATATCTCGTATTTGAACATGGACCGTTTAATTATGAACAGGAAAACCGGAGTATTGAGGAACAAGTTGAAAAAGCAATGGCTGAATTTGATTTCAGTGAAACGGAATATTGTTATGATACAACGACGCCGGGTCGGATTCTTTATTTTTACTTCAATCCGGAGCAAACCTGGAAATATATCCGGCCAGTTCATAAAGTATTAGAGTCATGAACTTAGAAATTAGATAAAACAGGTTTAATTAAGGTTTATTTTCTTTGTTTCAAGCCAAACTGAAGGGAAAGGAACTAGAAACGCATTGGTTTTGTTTTATCCATTGACAAAAAAATGTGGCTTGATTAAAATGAAGATGTTAAAACGTAGATGAGGACAAGTAAGTACAAGATTTTCTCAAGAGAAACAGTGGTTGGTGAGAACTGTTGTGAATCCGTACTGAAATCCACCTCGGAGTGAAAGTAAACCTTTCCGGTTATCGCCGTTAACGATTCAAGCGACTGATGTTTCACGTGAAACATCAGTAATTAGGGTGGCAACACGAGGCATCGTCCCTGACTGGGCGGGCCTTTTTTATGTTAAAAGGAGGAAATAGTTATGCTGGACATCAATTTGTTGCGTACAAATCCAGAAGTAGTCAAAGAAAACATTAAAAAGAAGTTTCAGAATCAGAAGTTGGAATTAGTCGATAAGGTTGTTGAATTAGATCGGCAGTTCCGAAAAGCAAAAACCGACGGCGATAGTCTGCGGGGACAGCGGAATGCCATCAGTAAGCAGATCGGCGGCTTCATGAAGCAGGGATTAAAGGATAAAGCGGAAGAAGCGAAGAAAGAAGTCGCTAATATTGCGAAACAACTGGCTGATCTGGAAGTGAAGGAAGAAGAATTAGCGGCGGAGATCAAAAAGATTATGCTTGTGCTGCCGAATATCATTGATGAAACAGTACCGATTGGCAAAGATGATAGTGAAAACGTTGAAATTGAGAAATTCGGCGAGCCAGTTGTTCCTGATTATGAGATTCCTTATCATACGGACATCATGGAGTCGTTTGATGGAATTGATCTGGACAGTGCCCGGAAAACAAGTGGAAATGGTTTCTACTATTTAAAAGGCGATATTGCCCGTCTGCATTCCGCAATTCTGTCCTATGCGCGGGATTTCATGATCGATCGTGGCTTTACCTATTACATCCCGCCGTTTATGATTCGCAGCGATGTGGTCACAGGCGTCATGAGCTTTGCGGAAATGGAAAACATGATGTATAAAATCGAAGGGGAAGACCTGTATTTGATTGGTACCAGCGAACATTCCATGATTGGTAAGTTCATTGATACGATTATTGATGAAGAACAGCTTCCGCAGACGCTGACGTCTTATTCCCCATGCTTCCGTAAAGAAGTAGGGGCGCACGGCATTGAAGAACGCGGTGTTTATCGGATTCATCAGTTTGAAAAACAGGAAATGATCGTTGTCTGCAAGCCGGAAGATTCTAAACACTGGTATGATCAGTTGTGGAAGAACTCGGTCGATTTCTTCCGTTCGCTGGATATTCCGGTCAGAACGCTGGAATGCTGCTCGGGCGACCTGGCGGATCTGAAAGTAAAGAGCTGCGACGTCGAAGCCTGGTCTCCGCGTCAGAAGAAGTATTTTGAAGTTGGAAGCTGTTCCAATCTGGGCGATGCGCAGGCTCGTCGTTTAGGCATTCGTATTCAGGGTAAAGAAGGCAAGTATTTTGCACACACTTTGAACAACACGGTGGTTGCGCCGCCTAGAATGCTGATCGCTTTCCTGGAAAACAATTTAAACGCTGACGGGACGGTAAATATTCCTGAACCGTTAAGAATGTATATGGGCGGAAAGACTAAAATCGAGAAAAAATAGTGATGAAGGGGGAAATCAAACCCCTTTTTCATTGATAAGGAGGAAAAAATGTTAAGAAAGATGAAAACAGACGATCTTGATCCTGTCATTCAGATCTGGTTGGAAAGCAATCGGCAGGCTCATTCGTTTATTGAAGCCGATTATTGGGAGAAAAATAAAGAAGAAGTGAGGAAAATGCTTCCCCATAGTCTTATTCAAGTTGCGGAGATTGAGGGTAATATCGTCGGTTTCATTGGAATGAATGAAACCAAGATCGAAGGTTTATTTGTGAATTGCAACTTTCAATCAAGAGGGATTGGACATTCTTTGATTGAATGGGCAAAGACAAGAAACGAAGTGTTGACGCTGAACGTATATCAAAAGAATCAGAGAGCCTTGAAATTTTATCTTAAGGAAGGTTTCGTCATTCATGAACAGCTTATTGATGAGGAAACAGGCGAAATCGAGTTTCTCATGCAATGGAAACGTTCATAATCGAGGAATGCCGTTACAAACAGTCAGTTTGAATGTTTCACGTGAAACATCAGAATAAGATAAGTGAATTTTCGGAAAAGTAAAAGAAAATTAAGAATAAAATTTAAGCATAGACAAGTAATTTTTATTCAATTATCCTAATTGTGGGGTTGGCGCCAGCTCCTGAAATCAGGAGAGAATAGAAGATGAACAATTTAAATTTAGTTGGAACTCCGCGAGAGATTGGTTTTCAATATGGAAAATATTTTGCGGAACAAGGCGTTAATCTGTCCTCAATGTTGCCTTCCGGTACGAAAGAACGAAAAGAGTACAGTGAATCCGTAAAATTCCTGTATAAATCTGATTATCCGGCGATTCTGGAAGAAATTGAAGGAGTGGCGCAGGGAAACGGATGCGATGCGGAGGCATTGACTCAATTCTTATTAAGTATGTATGTTTATACCGCAATGAATTTCTGTACCTGTATTACAGGATTAGATCATCGCGGCCATCTCTTATTAGGAAGAAACAGTGATTTTTTGACAGCGATGCAGACGATGTATAGTCATTGTGTCATTAAACCAACGTCAGGCTATGCTTTTACAGGAAACACAACGGCTTTTGTTGAAATGGAAGACGGAATGAATGAAAAAGGCTTCGCAGTTGGACTGACTTTTATTTACAGCGCACAAAAACATAGCGGCTTAAACGCTGGAATGATCGTCAGGATCTTATTAGAGCACTGTGCGAGCGTGGATGAAGCAATTGCTATGCTCAAAAAGATGAAGATTGGTTCATCTCAGGTCTTAACGATGGCCGACTGCACAGGAAACAAAGCGGTTGTTGAATGCAGTGCTCAGCATATTGAGATCATTCAATCTCATCCTATCTTATACGCAGTAAATCAGTTTGTCAGCGATGTCATGAAACCCTATAATCCAAGGAATATTGATGATATGGAATCAGGACTGCGATTGAAAACGTGTCAGAAAGCCTTTCAACATCAAAATGTGCTAAGTATGGAATACTTAAAATACGTATTAATGGGAAAACAAGGATTTCTATGTCAATATGACCGCAAACGCGGCGGAGATACAGTCTGGTCTGTGATTTATGATCTCAATGATGAGAAAATCCAGTTTTGTGATGGCAATCCATCAAGAGAAGCTTATGAGACAATTAAAATTGATTTTTAAGCTTAAAGTATAACTGAAGACATTTAAAGACTACGTCTTTATCAATAGTCTTCTGTAACTGTTGATTAAACAAAGTTTAATAGAAAGAATGCGAACTTGTTAGTTTATATCAAAGGAAAGGTGTTTTTATGAAAGATAACAAAGTCATCCTATCCGAAGTGTTCTTTTATTCCAACAAGCGCCAATATCTGCCAGTCGTAGGATACCGGCCCGATGCCCTGTTCGAAGGGCAGAATCCGGATGAATACTGGGGTATTACCTTTACGGATTGTTCTATATCAGAATTTGATACATGGACGACAGCGGAAATCAAATTTACTTTTCAGGACAGTCACTATGATCAGGTGAAGGAGGGTCAAACGTTTCAGATCATGGAAGGAAGAAACGCAGTCGGGGTGGGAAAAGTCATCCGAGTTGTGAATGACAAAGATCAATAAGAATAATCATATATAACGGATAAATGATTTGAAATTGATTAAACAACAGAATATTTTCTTTGAATTCATCTGGAATGTTTCACATGAAACATTCAAAATTTTCTCATTAAGGCTTATGAAGAGTTTGTGTCAAAAAAGCCAGGCAGTCACTTGCGGTTTAAGCAAGGATTGAGTATAATAATAAACGGTACAACAAACATATTTGAACCTGGTCAGGACCGGAAGGTAGCAGCCATAAGAATCCCTGTTTGTGTGTACCCTTTTTATTTTCTTGAATCGAGGTTCAGAATATGGCGGAAAACAGTAAAAGTAAAAATGATGAATACTTCATGCGTCAGGCGATCAAAGAAGCCAGAAAAGCAGAAGCTTTGGACGAAGTTCCTATCGGAGCAGTTCTTGTCCATGATGGAAAGATCCTTGCACGGGGCCATAATCTGCGGGAAAAGAAGCAATCATCCCTGGCTCATGCGGAAATCGTCGCAATTGAGAAAGCCTGCCGGAAAACCGGATCCTGGCGTCTGGAAGACTGTGTCCTTTACGTTACGCTGGAACCTTGCCCGATGTGCGCCGGGGCGATTCTTCAGTCGCGGATCGCAAAGGTGGTATACGGCGCTGCGGATCCGAAGGGCGGAAGCGTCGGAACATGTTTTAACCTTTATGATATCCCTGGTTTTAATCATTATCCCGAAGTGCTGGGCGGAGTGCTGAGCGTTGACTGCGCCATGCTTCTTAAAACCTTTTTCAAACAAAAAAGAATAAAGAAAAACGCACAGAAAGAACAAAAATCCGCAGCGTCTTCCATTCCGGGACAAGCCTGTCAGGACGCCAAAAAATAACAGAAACGAATATCGTAAAAAAATGGGTTTTCATTTTAATGACGGCTCATTTTTGTTATAATAAGTAAGTCAGCGAAGGAGGAATCAGGCATGAGTTATAAAGCGTTATATCGGACTTACCGACCATCCTCCTTTGAAGAAGTCGTAGGTCAGCAGCACATTGTCACTACGCTGAAAAACGCGGTAAAACAAAATAAAATAGCCCACGCGTATTTATTCTGCGGCCCACGCGGAACCGGAAAAACAACAATCGCCAAGCTGTTAGCGAAAGCGGTGAACTGTGAAGATCAACAGAATGCGCCATGCAATCAGTGCCGCAGCTGTTTGGCAATTCAACAGGGCAATCATCCCGATATTGTGGAAATTGACGCCGCTTCCAACAATGGCGTTGACGAAGTCCGCGAACTGATTGAAAAAGTAAAATACGCACCGCTGGAAGGGCGCTATAAAGTCTATATCATCGACGAAGTTCACATGATGTCTTCCGGCGCCTTTAACGCTCTGTTAAAAACATTGGAAGAACCCCCGTCCCACGTTATCTTCATTCTGGCAACGACAGAACCGCAGAAAGTCCTGCCGACAATCATTTCGCGGTGTCAGCGCTATGATTTCTCAAAAGTCGGTCAAAATGAGATCATCACACGCGTTCGCTGCGTTCTGGAACAAGAACACATCGAATGTGAGGATGAAGCGCTGCGATTAGTCGCTCAGCTGGCTGACGGCGGAATGCGCGATGCCTTGAGCATCATGGATCAATGCATTGCGTATGCACAGAATCACATCACTGCCGCACATGTGAATGAAATTTACGGGATCACGACCGTGAGTGAGAAGATCGAGATGCTTCAGTGGATTTTCCAGCATCAGGCTCAGTCTTTGTTGGAGAAAATCCGCCTGCTGAACGAAAAAGGCGTCGATATTAAACGTTTGACTTCCGATCTGATCGAAATCCTGAAAGAGTGCGTCATTTTCATTTATACTCAGGATGTTACGTTATTAAATAAGATTAATGAAACAGAAGCCAATGCGATCATCAACGGAAAAAGCTCGCGCGATTTATTAGCGCTGATCGATATCTTGATGGAAACCTTGGAAAAATACCGCACTGCCAGCAGCGCTGCTTCCTATTTTGAGGTTGCGGTATTGAAAATGATGGCAGAATTGGATCAATCCCGGCGCACCGCTGCGGTGATTCCGCCTGTTTATTCCCAGCCGGCGACAGCTCCGTCAATTCCAGCTTCGCCTCAGGCCTCAACGGGAAAGCCTCGGCCGGAAGTGCAGAGCGAATCAACGCTGATGCCGGAGGAAGCCGATTTGACAGAAGATACGCTGCCATTAGAAATGATGCCGCCGCTTCCGGCACCGCCGGAAGAAACCGGACGTGTAATCCAGGAAAAAACGGTTGAAGTCCATCCGGAGTTCGAAATTCAACCGTTGGATTATGAATTTGTGATGCAGCTCTTAGCGGGCGCAAATAAAGAAATGCGGATGAAGGATGAAAATCAGTGGAAGCTGATCGATCAGAAATGCCGCGACCGCGATCTCAACTGTGCGCGGATTGCCAATCTTCTGCGGAACGGACGCATTGTGGCGTGCGGAGAAAATTACATCCTGATCTGCGTATCCTATCAGGCGCTGGCCAACCAGATCAACGATCCGGCCATGAAGTCGCAGATCAACCGCTTTTGTTACGAAAATTTAGAAATCAGAAAACAACTCTTTGCGATTACGCAGGAACAGTTTAAAATAGAAACGAACGATTTCCTCGCCCGCTCACGCAGCGGAACTCTGCCGGAACCCGCACATGTAGCGCCGGTTGAAATTTGCGAGGAAGCAGGCAATACAGAGAAAACCGAGCCGGAACAAGGTGTCGTTGAGAAACTGTACAATTTGTTCGGGACCGAGAATGTCGAAATCATCGAGGAGGAATAACAAATGAACATTCAACATTTATTAAAGCAGGCGCAGCAGATGCAGAATCAGATCGGCAAGGTCGAAAAAGAGATCGAAGCCACAGAATATACGGCAACGGCCGGCGGCGACGCGGTGAAAGTCACGCTGACGGGAAAGATGGAAGTAACCAGTATTGAGATCAGCGAAGATCTGTTGACTGCGGATTCCAGGGAAATGCTTCAGGATACCATGATGATTGCGGTGAATGCCGCTTTAGCCGCCGCGGTAAAAGATAAAGAAGAACGCATGAATAAGATTACGCAGGGCGTGAAGATGCCGGGAGCTTTCTGATTGCATGTATCCGAAGTCATTTGAACGACTGATCGAATGCTTTCAGCTGCTGCCGGGCGTGGGCGCCAAAACGGCCGAACGCTACGCCTTTACGATGCTCGATGCACCGCAGGAACAGATTGATTTGTTTGCGCAGGCGTTAATCAGCTGCAAGAACGATATTAAGCGCTGCCGGATCTGCGGCAATATCAGCGATCAGGACGAATGTCCGATCTGTCAGAATGAGGATCGCAATTCCCGGATGATCTGTGTTGTGCAGTCGCCGAAGGATGTGATCGCCATGGAGAAAATGCAGGAATACGCCGGCGTTTACCATGTGCTGAACGGTTTGATTTCCACATCGAAGGGGATCATGCCGGAAGACCTGAATATTGACGCGCTGCTGGAGCGGATTACACCGGAAACGGAAGAAGTGATCATCGCCACCAACGCGACCATTGAAGGAGAAACCACCGCACTGTATTTAGATAAGCTGCTTTCCGGAAAGGGCGTGCTCGTTACCCGGATCGCCCATGGTCTGCCGATGGGCGGACATCTGGACTATGCTGATGAACTGACGCTCATTAAAGCGTTTGAAGGGCGTAAAAGCCTTAAATAAGAGAGAAGGGGTTAAGATGAAAACAGATTTACAAATCGCACAGGAAAACACGATGGACAATATCGAGAAAATTGCGAGAAAGGCCAAAATTGATCCTGATTACCTCGAAGTGTATGGCAAAAACAAAGCGAAAATCGATTTAAAAATCATGGATAAAATCGCGGATAACCGCAACGGTAAGCTGATTTTGGTGACGGCGATCAATCCGACGAAAGCCGGCGAAGGCAAATCGACGACTACGATCGGATTGGTCGATGGTCTGGCTCAGATCAATAAAATGGTTATCGGCTGTCTGCGCGAGCCTTCTCTGGGGCCAGTTTTCGGCTTAAAAGGCGGTGCGACCGGCGGCGGATATGCCCAGGTGGTGCCGATGGAAGAAATCAATCTGCATTTTACCGGTGATATGCACGCGATTACAGCGGCCAATAACCTGATCAGCGCCGTGCTGGACAATCACATTTATCAGGGCAATGAACTGAACATCGATCCGACGAAGGTCGTCTGGAAGCGCTGCCTGGATATGAATGACCGGACGCTGCGCAGCATTACGATCGCCCAGGATAAGAAAACCAACGGTGTGGAACGCAAAGACGGATTCATCATCACAGTCGCGACGGAAATCATGGCGATCATGTGCCTGTCCAAAGATCTTCAGGACTTTGAAAAGCGCGTCAGTCAGGCGGTTGTCGCTTATACCTATGACGATCAGCCGGTCACGGTCGGCGATCTTCAGGTTGAAGGCGCAGTCACGCTGGTCATGAAGGAAGCCTTGAAACCGAACCTCGTGCAAACGCTGGAAAAAACGCCGGTGTTCATCCACGGCGGGCCGTTTGCGAACATCGCTCATGGATGCAACAGCCTGATCGCCACCCGGATGGCGCTGAAGCTTTCGGATTATGTCGTTACAGAAGCCGGCTTCGGTGCGGATTTGGGCGCAGAGAAATTCTTTGATATCAAATGCCGCTACGGTCAGCTGAAACCGAATGCGGTCGTCATTGTCGCAACGGCCAGAGCGCTGAAGCTGCACGGCGGTGTTCCGGCGGATCAGCTGAAAGAAGAAAATGTTCCGGCCATTCTGGAAGGCATCAAAAACCTGGAAAAGCATATCGAATCCATTAAGCAATACCGGGTGCCGTATATCGTCGCGATCAACAAGTTCAGCGCGGATACACAGGCGGAAGTCAACGCGATTCTGCAATGGTGCAAAGAGAACGGTCATCGCGTCGTCTTATCCGATGCCTGGGCCAGCGGCGGAGCGGGAGCCGTGGATCTGGCGCAGGAAGTCGTCAGAATGTGTGAAGAAGACTCCAAATTTGAACCGTTGTATGATCTCGATCTGTCTTTGGAAGAAAAGATCGAAACGATCGTTCGGAAGATTTACGGCGGCCGTTCGGTCATCTTCAGCGACCGGGCAAAAGCTCAGCTGGAAGAATTCAAGCAGGCCGGTTGGGATAAGCTGCCGGTATGCATGGCGAAAACTCCGAATTCACTGACGGATGACGCGAAGATTGTCGGCCGGCCGACGGGTTTTGATATCCATGTTCAGGAACTGCGGATTTCCGCGGGCGCAGGCTTCGTCGTTGTCCTGACGGGAAATATCATGACGATGCCAGGCTTGCCGAAGGATCCGGCGGCGCTCCACATGGGCATCAATGAAAAGGGTATTTCCTACGGAATTTTCTAAGTTTCAAAAACTGCGGTCAGAAATTACACAAGCCTAGGATAAAATTCATTACAAACGAGATGAAGTTGTGAAAAACAGCCTCATCTTTTTTTATAATTTAAACTTGAAAATAAATCAAGTTTTTAGCAAATTACATCAAATTGGTAAAGATTACCTTGAAGACAAATTAGATACAAATAATAGATAGTTCTGTAATTCTGTATTCTCTCCCCTTATGCTGAAAGTAGAAAAAGGCTGGATTGAAAGGAGGAAAGATAAATAAATTAAGCCGTTTGCTACAACATTGCTGGTTATAAGAAAAGGGAGGGATTATTAATGACCACGATACAAATTATACTGCTGACTCTTTTATCAGGCTTGATCATGATCGATTTCATGTCAGCTCATCTGACTGTCTGCAACACAATTACAACAGGAATCGTCGCTGGCGTAATCATGGGCAATCCGACATTAGGTCTGATTGTCGGCGCAACGCTACAATCCTATGCTTTAGGTTTGAATTACTTCGGCGGCGCTTCAATTCCAAACTATCAGGTTGCTTCCATCATCGTTGTCGCGCTGTGTGGAGGAAATTTGGCGAATGTTCCTGAAACAATTGCTTTGATTGGAATCCCTGTAGCTGCATTAACGGTTCAGTTGGATGTTGTCGGTCGTGTACTCAACAGTTTTTGGCAGCATCAAGTAGACGCAGTAGTGCCAACAGGGAATATTCATCAGATTATGCTTCGGAATGCCGGTGGATTTCTGACTTGGTCTTTGACCCGAATGATTCCTGTTCTGATCTGCTTATTGATAGGGCCGAGCTTGGTTGAACAATTAAACCAAATTATGCCGGTCTGGCTTCTTAATGGACTGTCGATTGCCAGTGGAGTCTTTCCAGCCATCGGTTTTACAATTTTGCTGAAATATATGCCGCTGAAAGGAAATATCCAGTATTTAATCCTTGGATTTATTCTTGCTGCCTGCTTCAACGCTTCGACAATTGCGGTTGCTGCTATCGGTTTAGCTATTGCGCTGTTTGTTTACAGTCTGGATAAAAACAATAAAAAGCTCCAGCCGGAAATCGGTTTTAATGAGGAGGGTGACAACTATGACGAATGAAGTTGAAATGCAAAAAAACACAATCGTAAATAAGAAATTCTCGGATCAGGAACTTTATCGGATTACATGGCGGTGGTCATTATTCCTGGCAACGATTTGGAATTATGAAAAGATGGAAGCTGCCGGCTATTTAATTACGATGGCTCCTGCTCTGGATAAGCTTTATAAAGATAACGAATCAGCTCGTCTGCATGCTTATGAAGTCGAATCTCAGTTCTTTAACTGTGAAACGAATCTGGCGGCAATCATTTTCGGAATGGATTTAGCGGTTCAGGATGAATTTGGAGAAGATGGGTTGGAAATGGCTCAGGCGATAAAAACATCCTTAATGGGGCCATTTTCCGGTATTGGCGATACCCTGTTTTCCAGCGTTATTGATGTTATCTTCGGTTCGATTGCTGTTACCACGGGTTTACAGGGAAATTACATTGGTATTTTGTTATGGGAAGTCTGGATGTTCTTCGCGCCTTTTGTTCTTCGTCCATGGCTGTGCCGTTTAGGCTATCGTGAAGGCTTAAAACTGACAACCAGTTTGAATGACAGTCTGTCAGAATTGACAAAGTGCGGAAGCATTCTGGGATTAACTGTCATCGGCGCAATGATTGCAACAATGGTTAATATTAAGTTTGGAACAATTAATTTCGGTCAATTCACCTTTAACGTACAGACTCAGCTCTTTGATGCAATCATGCCGAAGGCCGGATCCGCTATTGTGGCTTTCCTGTGCTATAAATTTCTGGATAAATACGGGATGAAATCAGCCCGTTTGATCTATATCGCAATTCTGATATGTATCCTGTTTTCCTTCTTCGGCATTTTAACCGTTTAAGTAAAAAATAAAGTGTCGAAAGTGATAAATGGCATAAGGCATCGGAAGTCTGTATGAAAGGAAATAAGTGTATGCAAGAATCAATGAGAAACTACATTATGGAAACACCTGATCAATGTCAGCAAAATATTATGCAGGCTGCAGAACTAACACAGATCATTACTGATGAATTTTGTAAACAAACGTACAAACGGATTCAAATCGTGGCTTCCGGGTCTTCCTATAATGCTGCTGTAACCGCGCGATATTTTATGGAAAAGACGCTAAAGTTGAAAGTAGAAGTTCTTACATCCTTTTCAACGCTGAATTATGAAACTATGTTTGACGCCGAGACCTTTTATATAGGTCTCGGCCAGAGTGGAAGAAGTACCAATACGAATGCCGCCATGCGGAAAATTATAGATCGCGGCTATTCGCTAATAGGCCTTACCGGAAATGTAGAAAGCGAAATGAAATGCAATTGCACTCAAATTTGTAATTGGGGTGTTGGTATCGAAAAAATCGGTTATGTCACAAAAGGTTATACCACAGCTGTTCTCTTTTTGATGCTGTTTGCAGTGGAAGCCGCACGAAAAACGAATCGTCTTCGATCACAAGAAGCGAATTCCATTTTAAAAGAAATGCTGAGTATGACAGAATGCATGAAAAAAGTAATTCATCAAACTGAAAGCTGGTATAAAGCCAATACAGCTGGACTTTTTACGGAGATGAATCGCATTCAGATCACTGGATATGGATCCAATCTGGGAGTTGCAATGGAAGGGGCTTTAAAAATAGAGGAAACGCTTGCTCGTGCAGCCACTGCTTATGAAATGGAAGAATATCTCCATGGACCTTGTTATGAAACAACGCCAGACCGTACAGTAATGATTATCGATGCGCCTGGATCCGCAAGCTCACGTGCATATCAGTTGTATCAGAAACTTTTTGCCCTGACCCCTAAAACGTATTTGATTACGACACGGAAATGTGAGGGAGAACATGTCCTCAGTCTTCCGTACCCAGTAAAGGAAGAATTATCGGTATTCATTAATATCATCCCCTTCCAACTTATTGCCGCGCTGGGCAGAGAACAGGGTGGAAATCCTTATGAAGATCGCTTTACTGTCTTTGGGGATGCGATGAGCACCAAATCACCACGGAAAGGCAATGAGGTTGGATTGTGAGGTAAGAGTATGGAAATAGTCAATGTCAGAATTGATTCAAGACTTATCCACGGACAGGTTGCTGCCATGTGGACCGGCGTTTTAAAGGCAACACGAATTATGGTCATCGACAATATGGTTGTGAAAAATGAAATGATGAAAAGAATGCTAAAAATGGCATGCCCAGGCGGCCTGAAACTCAGTATTCTTAATACGGAAACCGCTTCAGAAAATATTAAATCAAAATATCCGGAAGATCGCATTTTTGTGATCGTCAAACAACCAGAAACCCTTTTGGAGCTTGTTCAGTTCGGCTTTCCTCTGGAAGAAGTAACGGTCGGCAACATCAACAGCACCCGTGGTTCTCGCCAGATCCGAAAAACGATCTGCGTTACGCCGCAGGATGAAGAAGTTTTTCATACCTTGGCAGCCAAAGGAATTAAACTAACGGCACAAATGGTGCCGACTGAAGAAAAAACAGATCTGATGAAATTGTTATAGAGGAGAAAAAACGAATGTTAATTACAAGTGATAAGGTATGGATTGACGAGACGTTTATTCCAGCTACTTTAGAGGTGGAACAAGGAAGAATCAAATCGATCATTCTGGGAAAAGCTGCAGGCGCACTTGATTATGGAAATTTATCAATTATTCCAGGACTGATTGATATTCATACGCACGGATATCAAGGCAGCGGTGCGGCGGATGCGAATCCTGAGTTTCTTAGAAAATGGGCCGCGTATTATCCCCGGGAAGGCGTTACAACCTTTCTTCCCGGGATTAACGTTACAACCGAAGAAATGATAAAAAAATCACTGGAAGTAGTAGCGGATGTCATGGAAGAAAAAAATTGCGGAGCAGAAATTTATGGAAGTTTCCTTCAAGCTCCATTCATGGATCATAACTACTGCGGAACTTATAATAAGTTTTTGCTTCAGGCACCGACCGTAGAGCACGTTAAGGAATACATCGAATGCTCCCGGAATACGATTCGTACAATTAGTCTAGCTCCGGAAAATGATAAAGATCATGAAGTATTAAAATATTGTATAGCACAGGGGATTCAGGTGTGTCTGGGTTTCTCAAATTGTTCTTATGAGGAAGCTATGCAGGCGATTACCGAAGGGGCGCGCAACGTAATCCATTGCTTTAATTGTATGGGTCCTCTGCTCAGCCGCGAGCCCCATCTACCGATGGCAGGGTTATTGAATGATGAGGTTTTTTGTGAAGTCATGGCCGATGGTGTTCACGTCCATCCATCAGTGATGAGTCTGGTCGGTCGGATGAAAGGAAAAGACAAGCTGATTACAGTCACAGATTCCACGAGTTTAAAAGGCTTAAAAGCTGGAATCTATTCCGCTGAAGGGGGTGCAACACGAATTTGCGAGGATGGCGTAGCCCGCTTAATGAATGGTAAGATCGCAGGAAGCCTGAAACCGATGATTGAAAATATAAAAAATATGCAGCAACTTGGAGGTTTACCGCTGGTCACAGCGATCAATGCAGCAACGATTAATCCCGCAAAACTATTGAGGATTGATGATCAGAAAGGCTTGATCCGAGAAGGATATATTGCAGATCTGACAATTTATGATGAAACCTATCAAGTAATCCAAACCTATGTCCATGGTAAACCGATGATTTAAACTGCTTGAAAAATAAGTTAAAAACGCTTGATTAAAGAAATTGTAATAATTTTTATAATTATTGTGTTTCAAGAGTAAGTGTGGAAGAATAAAGTAAAGGTAAGAATTATTAAACGTATTTAAAAAGTGAAGCTGGGGTGGCTGAGATGACTAAGGATGAAAAGTATAAATATAAGCAGATTGAAAACTATATTTATGACGGTATCCGCAATTCCCAGTTTGCCGTAGATTCATTGCTTCCAACCCAGGAAGAACTTTGTCGTCAGTTTGATGTTAGTCGGACAACGGTGAACAGAGCGCTCAATGAGCTTGTTGATTGTGGTATCGTGGAAAAAATACAGGGCAGCGGATGTTATATTCGCACTCCCAAACTCAGCAAGCAAAGTAAACAGCGGATATTTATGTCATCGTTCAGTGAGGAATATGCTGGAATGGGATACAAAGTTACAACTAAACTGTTATTTTACACGATAAAAAAAATCGAAGAATTTAAGGACCCGAAATTAGCTAAAAGACTGGGGGCAAAGCCGCGGGATTATGTTCATTATTTTGAACGTCTTCGCTGCGGAAATCAGATTCCCTTCGCTTTACAATACAGCTATATTCTGGTAAAAGAAATCCCAACGCTGCCGATTTCCAACCTCGAAAAATCTTTCTATGCTTATGTAGAAAATGAATTGAAATTAGTCATGGGCGATGGAGAATCAGAATTGTCAGTGATCTTACCATCACCGACGATTGCAAAACTACTGGCAATTCCGGAAACTGAACCTGTTGTCAAAATAGCACATGTTTCATGTTTGAAAAACGGTTTGATTTTTGAATATGTCGATACCTATTCTCGATACGATAAGTTTACATTGTTATATACAAATAAACGGGATAAGGAATGAGACATATAAGAATAACTTTAAAGTTGAAGAAAGAAGAAATCTGAGGGAAAAATAAATTCTTAGAAGGAGAACTGTTTATGAATTTCATTATAATTCTGGGAATTGCCGGCTGCGGCGTTTTGCTTAACCGCGCTATTTTGATCTATTTGCGAAAGAAGTATACCCAACAACTAATTAAAGCGATTCAGAGTCGAAACGAAACAGAATATCAACGTTTGGTTTTTTCAAAGTCAGCGAGGATTTTAATGGAACCGAATGTCGTTAATCTGGCAAGAGCATCGCTCTATAGTCGACGAAAAGAGGATCAAGCGTGTCGAAAGATGTTGGAATCAATACGAAGACAGGAATTGTCTTTATCGCAGCAGGCTTTTTATTACACGCTTTATCTGAACTTAGTTCTTAAAGAAAATCATGAGTCTGAGTATTTGAAGCTGCAGAATGAACTGTTATCAATTTATAAGAAAACTGGGAATCCGGCGTTGAAATCAGCCTATCAAACCAGTGAATTAATGCGAAAACTTAATTTCAGATTTGATCCTTCAGTGATTGATGATTTAAAACGAGCGTTGCCGCAGGTTGAAGAAAAAGAAAGAAGGATGTTGCTGCTGTTGTTATCCCAGGCGTATCATGAAAATCATCAGGAAAAAATGGCAGAAATTTATCGGCATAAAGCGGAAGAAGAACTTCTGAAAATGAAAGAAGTACGAATGGCTAATCCGTTGTTTGATGAATAACCGTAAAATTTATTTACAAGATTCTTCGGCTAAAGTGAAAAGAAAAGGCAAGTCCAGTCGAAATGATAATGAACAGGCGCCTCTGATTAATCAGGGACGCCTGTTCTGTTTTCTTTCTCTGTTGTTCACTGTAATGACTCTGTTGAAAAATTCCTGCAACTTCCGGACTTGTTCAACTTTGTCTCCTTTTCACAGCACGTGGAAAATGGTAAAATAAAAGGCATAGAGGTGAGTTTTCATGGCATCCATCGCATACATTACAGACCGGAATATGATCGAATTTCATCGCCTGAACGGAAACCGGACGATGAATTTCTGGCGTCCCAGCAATTCCAAGAAATTTACGGATTTCAAGCCGGGTGACCTGTTGTTTTTTCTGGCGAAAGGCAGCGAGCGCGGGCGGCACCGCGAGAAGGGGATTGTGGGCTACGGTCGGTTTCAGAAAGCCCATACGCTCAGTTTTCGTCAGATGTGGAACGTCTACGGTACGGAAAACGGGTATGCCAGCGAGGATGAACTGTACGACGCGATCGTCAAGGTTTCTAAAAATAAGAAAATGCCGAAGCTGATGAACTGCCTGTATCTCACCGACGTTGTGTTTTTTCAAGCTCCGATTTATTTAAGCGAGATCGGTGTCGCCATCTCCAATAAAGTGGAAAGCTATATCTATCTCGATAAGGAAGACCCGCAGGCAACGTCCAAGGTGCTGAACAAAGCCAAGGAAACCGGCGTCGATATGTGGATGGCGGCGATGAGCGAAACTCTCAGCCAGAATTTCGATCTGGAAGAGGAACAGATCAAGCATCAGCTGTCGCAGATCATTGAAAAGGCCGGCGACTCCTTTTACACGGAAAGCGAGAAAAAGCGGCTGCGGCGGTTAGCCCGCCAAACCATCGACCAGAAGGCCGAAGAGAAAAAGATTACAGAGCTGATTAAAGGAAGCAAGACCGAATTGGTCTGTTATACGGGGGAAAGGATTGAAATCCTGATCCCATTCGTCTATACTTCAAAAGACTTCTATCGGAAGCTGCAGTATCTGATCGGCCATTGCGCGCTGATGAAGCTGGAGTTTTCCCGGTGGAGCGAATATCACATTCCGCTGCATTTTGAGATCGTCGGTGAAGAACCGCTGCCCGCTGAAATCACGCGGGCCATCGACGCTTTAAATCAGGGAGAAGAAAGGATTTGATCAAACATGCTGGATGTCATCGTTGTCGGCGGCGGTCATGCCGGAATTGAAGCGGCGCTGATTACAGCCCGCCTGGGATGCGAAACGGCGTTGATTTCGTTAAGTCTGGAAAACATCGGCAAGATGCCGTGCAATCCTTCGGTCGGCGGCCCGGCCAAAGGGATCGTCGTCCGGGAAATCGACGCGCTGGGCGGTCAGATGGGCATCACTGCCGATCAGACAGCTTTGCAATTTAAAATGTTGAATACCACGAAAGGCCCGGGCGTACAATCGCTGCGGGTGCAGTCCGATAAGCTCGCCTATGCCCGGCGGATGCAGGAAGAAATTCAGCGTCAGGAGCGGCTGCGGCTGATCCTGGGGATCTGCACCGGGATTCTCGTTGAAAACGGGAAAATTACCGGCATCACGATGGAGGACGGCCAGATCCTGGAAGCCCGGGCCGTTATTCTGACGACCGGTACCTATATGAGTTCCTCCGTTATGATCAGCAGTGAAGTCACGCCCAGCGGTCCGGATGGAGAACCCACCACGAACAAGCTCTCCGAATCACTGCGCCAGGCCGGCTTAAAAACCTTCCGGTTAAAGACCGGGACGCCGCCGCGGGTGCTGACGGAATCGATTGATTTCTCCAAAACGACACCGCAGCCCGGTACCGATCAGTTCGTCGCCTTTTCCACGACGACGCAGACGATTCGCAAGCCAGAGGATCAGAAGCTCTGTTATCTGACCTATACGACGCCTCAGACCCATGAGCTGATTCTGGCTAATTTGAAAAAGTCGAGCATGTATTCCGGCGTGGTCAAAGGCGTCGGCCCGCGCTACTGTCCTTCGATTGAGGATAAGCTCGTGCGCTTTTCCGATAAGCCGCGCCATCAGATTTTTTTGGAACCGGAATCAGAAGCGTTGGATACCACCTATGTCCAGGGTTTTTCCACCTCGCTGCCGCGGGATCTGCAGGAGTTGATGGTGCATTCGCTGCCGGGGCTGGAACACGCCGTGATCCGCAAATATGCCTACGCGATTGAATATGACGCGATCGACCCGCTTCAGCTGAAACCCTCGCTCGAAACGCTGGTGGTGGAAAATCTGTTTACAGCCGGTCAGATCAACGGCACCTCCGGATATGAGGAAGCCGCAGCGCAGGGGTTAATGGCCGGGATCAACGCGGTGCTCAAGCTGCGCAATCAACCGCCGCTAGTTCTGCGCCGGGATGAAGCTTACATCGGTGTGATGATCGACGATCTGGTCACCAAGGGCACGCAGGAACCTTACCGGCTGTTGACCTCCCGGGCGGAATTCCGGCTGCTGCTGCGGCACGACAATGCCGATCAGCGCCTGATGCGCTACGGCTATGAGCTGGGCAGCATCAGTGAGCCGCGCTGGCAGGATTATCAACACCGCCGCGCTCAGGTTGAACAACTCAAGGAACAGCTGAAAACCTGCCGTCTGACGCCGAAAAGTCCGATCCAGGACGCTTTAGAAGAGGTCGGCTATGCTGCTTTGACCGACGGGGTAAGCGCGGAGGAACTCGTCCGCCGTCCGCACATCACTGTGGCGATGCTAAAACCGGCGCTGGACTTTGATTTCGATCCCGCCGCGGCCGCGCAGGCAGAAATTGAGCTGAAATATGAAGGCTATATCAATAAAGCACGCAAGGAAGCGGAGAAAATGATGGCGATGGATCATGTCGTCCTGCCGGAAGACCTGGATTATGATCAGGTTCAACACCTTTCGTTGGAAGGCCGTCAGAAACTCAAGGCGATCCAGCCGCATACCCTGGGCCAGGCCTCCCGGATCTCCGGCGTGTCGCCGGCTGACGTCGCGATGCTCGCGATGGTTCTCGAACAACGTCACAGAAAGGAACAATAAACAATGAACTATGAAGAAGTGATTTCCCGCGTTCACGTTTACGGCTTAGAAGAAAGCGTACGCGGAAGCAAATATCCGATGGCGACCGATCTGAGTAAAGTCAGTGAGGACGTCACCCCGACCGTTGTCAAGCTTGCCACCAGCAAGCAGGGCGAAGGTCACGACAATTTTATGAACGGCATCATCGTGCAGATGGATCTGACGCTGACCAACAAAGCCTGGGTGGAAGCCGAGCGCTATCATTTCCTCGACTTCGTTTCAAGCCAGTCAACGATGCACCGGATTACGAAATTTGATCTGGACAGCGCATACATCGATTACGTCGATCCGCGGATGGTTCAGATCATGAAGGAAAAAGTCCAGGCCTACAACGACCTGCAGGCCCGGATGAAGGAAACGGAAGATCCGGCGGAAAAGCAGACTTTGCAGGCGGAGCTGAATGAACGCTACTTGCAGATTCTTTATTCCAATCCCTGCGGTTTCCGCATTACGGCCCGCATGACGACCAATTACCGTCAGCTCAAAACCATCTATCTGCAGCGCCGCACGCACCGGCTGCCGGAATGGCGGGCTTTCTGCGGCTGGATCGAAACGCTGCCGTGCAGCGAATTCATCACCGGCAAAACGGCCTGATTGATTTCATAAGCCGCCGGCGGCGCGCATAAAGTAAGGGTGAAGGAGAGCGAGCTTATGCACATAAAACGAATTCTGATCGCCGTCTTCGTGATCCTGCTGATCTTCGCCGGCTGTCATCCGCGCAAAAAGACCGGAACCATGGGCGAAGTCCGGGCAGCCTGGATTTCCTACATCGAATTGTCATCGATTCTGGATAACCGCAGCGAGACCGATTACATCCAAGGCGTCAAAACGATGCTGGAAAATCTGAAAGCGATGAACTTCAATACGGTCTATGTCCACGCGTCCGCCTTTACTGACGCTTATTATCCGTCGCAATACTATCCGACGGCGCAATACGTCGCCGGCCAGATCGGGCAGAATGTGGCTTATGATCCGTTCGGCCTGTTTGTTCAGCAAGCCCATGAAGCTGGCTTTCATATCGAGGCGTGGATCAATCCGATGCGCTCATTCCGCACGGATCAGGAAAGTCAGATTCCTGTCAGCTCGGTGATCGGCCAGTGGCTGAGCGATCCAACGATGCGCGGTACGCGGATTGTTGCGGAAGGCGACCGCTGGTATCTTAATCCCGCCTATCCTGAAGTCCGCGAGCTGATCTGCGCGGTGGCGAAAGAACTGGCGCAGAATTATCCGATCGACGGCCTGCACCTGGACGATTATTTCTATCCCGACGGCGTGAGTGAAAGCTTTGATCAGGTTGCTTATCAAGCTTATCGGCAAACAGGTGGGGAGCTGTCGCTGGGCGACTGGCGGCGGCAAAATATCAACGAGATGGTGGCCAGCCTGTACGCCACAGTGAAACAGGTGGACAAAACGATTCAGGTCGGCATCAGTCCGGCCGGCAATCTGGAATATTCCGTGGAAAGCATTTACGGCGATGTCCGTGAATGGGTCCGCCACGACGGCTATCTCGATTACATTCTCCCGCAGATTTATTTCGGTTATGAGCATGGCACACTGCCGTTTGATCAATGCCTGAAACAATGGGAAGACCTCACTCAAGGCACCTCGACCGAATTGATTGTGGGGCTGGCCGCTTATAAAATCAACACCGTGGACAACTATGCCAAAGATGGCAAATACGAGTGGCAGCAGCACGACGATATTCTGAAACGTCAGATTTTGGAACTGCGCGATCACGCGGCGGTGGCCGGGTTCTCCATCTTCAGCTACAATTCGCTGTTTCAGCCGGCGGCGGAAAATGCACAGCGGGTCAGCCAGGAACTGGAAAACCTTCAGGAACTGATGATCAAGACAAAATAATCAGGAATCACAAGAGAACGATCAGAAAGTACACCGAGGCAAGGCTTCGGTGTTTTTCGTTTGCTTAACAGAGTATGGTTTTGTTCTCATGACTTTTAACGGAGACCGAGGAAAGCAAGAGGAGAACGGATCTTTTCCGAGGGAAAGTGACGAAGATTTTCAGTATCTTTAGATCTTCCGTTTTGTGGATGGATTTCAGGAAAAAAGGGTATAAACCATAGGATTGACTATAATTAAAATACTTTTTAAAATTATTTTAAAATACGATTGACAAGAAATCAAATGCATTCTATTATTAAAATAGATTTAAAAAGTGTTTTAATAAATACTCAGGAGGAGAAAAAGAATGGAAATTGTAAACGCAAGAATTGACGAAAGAATGATTCATGGTCAGGTCGCCGCAATCTGGACAAACTTGTTGAACGCCACGCGGATTCTGGTCATCGACGATCAGGCGGCGCAGGATGACATCCAGAAAATGGCGCTGCGGATGGCCTGTCCGTCAACGGTTAAGCTCTCCATCCTCTCGGTGGAAAAAGCAGTTCAGCGGCTTCAGCAGGAAGCATATCCGCAGGATCGTCTGTTCATCGTTATGCGGGGCCCGGAAACTGCGAAACGAGTGCTGGAAGCCGGGTATTTCCTGCCCGTGATCAATGTCGGAAATATCTCGAATAAACTGGGCTCTGTGCGCATCATCCGCTCAGTCTGCATCACCGCCGAAGAAGCTCAGATATTCCGCGACATCGCTGCCAAAGGAGTTCGGATCACTGCCCAGACGGTACCGAGCGATGAATGCGCAGATTTTATCCCTTTGATTAACCGGGCTTTTTAAGCTTCGGCCCCATCCAACGTCAGAATTTAAAGAGAATATGATGATCATGAAAACCGCTGAAAAAGCGGGAATAAGGAGGATAATCATGGCAGACGCTACTGTTCTTAAAGAAATGAATCTCGGTAAGATCCGAGCGGTTCTGTGCAGCGGATGTTCGCTCAGTAAAACGGCGCTGGCGGACATTACCGGCCTGAGCTTTCCGACCGTCGGCAAGATTGTGGACGAAATGGTAAAAACCCGCGAACTCCAGGCAATGGGCATGCAGAGCTCGTCCGGCGGACGGTGCAGCCGGTTATATCAATACAATCCGGATTTCCGCAACGCGATCGCGCTGATTCTGGAAGGCCAGACCATCGACTGGTTTTTACTGGACAGCCTGGGGATGACGAAGAACCAGGGACATATTGACGTAGAAGCCGGCTTGCTGGAAACGATGGCGCTCCTTTTACAGACCGTACGCCGCAGCGAACCCTCGCTTTGCTGCTTCGTGCTGGGAATCGCCGCCAACATTGACGGCGCAATTGTCCAGCAGAGCTATGAATACCCGGAACTGAAAGGAATTAATATTCTCAAGGAACTGGAATGCGCCAGCGGATTAAAGGGCGCGGTAGGCAACGATATGGAATTCTCCGCGGAAGGCAGCTGGCAGCGTCTGCGTTTGAATGATAAAACGTCGCTGATCAGCTTCTATCTGGGAAAGTGCGGCTTTGGTTCCAGCTTCGTCTTCAATGGCAAAGCGCTTAAGGGCTCCCATAATTTGGCCGGCGAAATCGAATTGCTGCCATGGATCCACCAGGAAAAGCTGACGCAGGACATCTCTGCCAACACGCTTCCCGAATCCGTGCTGCAATGTATCCTGACTTATGCGCTGGTCGCGGATCCCGATATCATCCAGCTTTATTCACACCCGCTATTTCTGCAGAGCCAGCAGGAAATTGCCGACCGGCTGAAACAATGCTACAACAGTGATAAAATCCCGGCAGTTCGGGTGTCGGATCGTTTCCGGATGGATTATGAAATCGGTTTGAGCCGCCGGGCCTTAACGATGATGGCGGAATTGAAGGATGAATCCTGCTGAATCGCCGCCGGGCTGAAAATGAAGTGTTATTCCAAGAGGAACCGCTGAACCCTGCGGTTCTTTTTCTGTCCTCCAGGCTGCGAATTTAATCTTCCGTCTTTCATTTCACCACTGCCCCGGAAATCCCGGGCATATCTTTTCCTTTGCGCGGGCAACTTTTGTATAATAAGCACACCAACGCCTGAAGCGGAATGTCGGTTTCAATCAAGAAGAACGACATTTCCCGGCAGAAGATCCACAACCTGCCAGGCGGAACGTGTGAGAAAAAGGAGAATCAAAATGGAGATCATCAAACGAGATCAAAGCGTTCAAGCCTATGACCGCCGGAAAATCAGCCGGGCGGTGAGCGCGGCTTTTGCCAGCGTCGGCCATCCGCTGCCGGAAATGACAAAGGAAGCCATTCTCGATCAGGTTGAAGTCCAGATCCGCGGCGCGGCGGAAACGGCCCCGGTCAGCGTCGAACAAATTCAGGACTGGGTAGAACAGGCGTTAATGCGTCAGAATTGTTATGAAGAAGCCCGCCACTATATCCTGTACCGTCAGGAACATGCCAGGCTGCGCGATCAGATCGATCAGCTGCGCCGGATTATTCCGGATCCGGAAATCCTTGCGACCTGCCGTCAGCTGCAGCGTGACTTTTCCCAGCCGGCGATGTCGCTTGACGCGTTGATTCAAAAGGTTCAGGCTTTTTCCAAGGAAAAGATGAAACGCTCCCAACAGCTTGACAATCTCATCCGCGCCTGTGTCGAGCTGGTCAGTCAGGAAGCGCCCGATTGGGAAAAGGCCGCGGCCCGGTTTATGATGATCAAGCTGCGCCGTTCCGTCAGCCAGCGGATGGAGGCTCAGGGAATCCGCACGCTGGCGCAGAAGCTGCTTTATTTGGAAGCTCAGGGTCTGTTAAATAAAGACTTATCCGAGCATTACAGCTATAACGATTTAAACCGGCTGGAACAAGCGATCGACAATGAGCGCGATCAGCTGTTCAACGCCAGCGGCCTGGAATTGTTGATCAAACGCTACCTGATTCGCGATCACCAGGGTGAAGTTCTGGAACTGCCGCAGGAGATGTTCATGGGGATTGCGATGCACCTGGCGATTCCGGAAGGGAAAAACCGCGTCGAATGGGCGATCAAGATTTATGATGTTTTAAGTCAGCTCCAAGTCACGATGGCGACACCGACGCTGGCCAACGCCCGCAAACCCAAAGCCCAGCTGGCTTCGTGTTTTATCGACGTTGTTCCGGATTCCCTGAAGGGAATCTATAAGTCACTCGACAGCTTCGCGCAAATCTCCAAACAAGGCGGCGGGATGGGGCTGTACTTCGGCAAGGTTCGCGCTTCCGGCAGCGATATCCGTGGTTTTCAAGGCGCGGCGGGCGGCGTCCTGCGGTGGATCCGGCTGGTCAACGATACGGCGGTGGCCGTCGATCAGCTGGGCGTGCGGCAGGGCGCTGTCGCGGTTTATCTTGACTGCTGGCATAGGGATCTGCCGGAATTCCTTCAGATTCGCACCAATAACGGCGACGATCGGATGAAGGCGCACGACGTTTTCCCGGCGGTCTGTTATCCCGATCTGTTTTGGAGAATGGCGAAGGCAAGTCTGGATCAGAACTGGTATCTGATGGATCCCCATCAGATCCAGACTGTCAAAGGGTACGCATTGGAAGACTGCACCGGAGAGTTGTGGGAACAGCGCTATCAGGAATGCGTCGCTGATTCACGGATTGAAAAACGGGTGATTTTATTAAAAGACCTTGTTCGGCTGATTCTGAAATCAGCGGCGGAAACCGGCACGCCCTTTGTCTTTAACCGCGATCTTGTCAACGCGATGAATCCCAATGGTCACCGCGGCGTCATTTACTGCTCCAATTTATGCACGGAAATCGCGCAGAACATCGCGCCGGCCGGAGAGATCGAAACCCGAATGACCGAGATCGACGGGGAAATGGTGATCATCGAACAGGCGAAGGCCGGAGAGATGGTTGTCTGCAACCTCGCCTCGCTGAATCTGGGCCGGCTGAATACTGAAGATGAAGAAGAACTGCGGTCGGTCATCGAAGTGACCGTGCGGGCGCTCGACAATGTAATCGACCTCAACGCCTATCCGCTGCCGCAGGCGCAGCGCACCGCCAGTCGAAGCCGGGCGATCGGCTTGGGCGTCAGCGGTCTGCACCATTGGCTGGCGAAACGTTCGATCTTCTTCGAGTCTGAAGAACACCTGAACGCTGCCGACAAGCTGTTTGAAGCGATCAATTACAACGCGATCCGCGCCAGTCTGCAGCTGGCTCAGGAAAAAGGCCGGTATGCCGATTTCGAAGGCTCCGACTGGCAGACCGGCGCTTACTTTACCAAGCGCGGCTATACCTCCGACGCCTGGCAGACACTGGCTAAGGAAGTGGCGCGGTATGGGCTGCGCAACGGCTGGCTGCTGGCAATCGCGCCGACCAGCTCCACGTCGGTGATCGCCGGGACCAGCGCCGGCGTCGATCCGATTATGAACAAATTTTTCCTCGAGGAGAAAAAGGGCAGTATCATCGCCCGCGTTGCTCCCGAGCTCAACGAAAAGACCTATTGGTATTACAAGAAAGCGCATCAGATCGACCAGACCTGGGTTGTCCGGGCCGCCGGCGTCCGGCAGCGGCATATTGATCAGGCGCAGTCCGTTAATCTCTATATCACGACCGATTATTCCCTGCGGGATTTATTAAATCTGATGATCCTGGCCTGGGAGAAGGGCGTGAAGACCCTCTATTATGTTCGCAGTCAGTCATTGGAAGTCGAAGAATGCGAATCCTGTTCGGCTTAAGTCAGCGGCAGGTCTGGCTGAGGAAGCAACAGCCCCAGCGTCAATCAATCAAAAGAATACAGTCTGCGGCGTTCGCAGCTCGCTGTCCGTCATCAATCAAGGAGGAACCCCATGTCTGAATCACTCAAACGCAAAGCCCTGTTTAACGCCCAGGGCGATACCGATGTCCGCCGGCGCCGGATGATCAACGGCAACACGACCAACCTCAACGACTTCAACACGCTGAAATATGGCTGGGTGTCCGACTGGTACCGTCAGGCGATGAATAATTTCTGGATTCCCGAGGAAATCAATCTCGGCCAGGATCTCAAGGATTATCCCAAACTGGAACCAGCCGTCAAGACGGCGCTCGATAAAACACTGTCATTTCTGATCTTTCTTGACAGTATTCAGACGGCCAACCTGCCGAATATCGGCGAGGTGATCACGGCCAACGAAATCAATCTGTGCCTGACAATCCAGGCTTTTCAGGAAGCTGTTCATTCCCAGAGTTACAGCTACATGCTCGATTCTTTCTGTTCGCCGGATCAGCGCACGGAGATTCTGTATCAATGGAAGGAAGATCCGCGGTTATTGAAGCGCAATGAGTTTATCGGCGGGCTGTATAACGAATTCATTGAACAACGCACGCCGGTGCAGCTGATGAAAACCCTGATCGCGAATTACATTCTCGAAGGAATTTACTTCTACTCGGGATTCATGTTTTTTTACAACCTTGGTCGGATGGGCTTGATGCCAGGCTCAGTTCAGGAAATCCGTTATATCAATCGCGATGAAAACACTCATTTGTGGCTGTTCCGCAGCATGATTCTGGAACTGCGCAAGGAAGAACCGCAGCTGTTCACACCGGAACGGGAACAGCTTTACCGGGAGATGCTAAAGCAGGGCGTCGAGGAAGAAATCGAATGGGGCTGTGCGATCCTGGGCGATGAGATCCCGGGGCTGAACAAAACGATGATCCGCGATTATATCCGCTATCTCGGCAATCTGCGGGCCAAGGCGATTCATCTGGAAATTCTGTATCCGGGTGAAGAAGAAGAACCGGCATCCATGAAATGGGTCAGTCAGTATGCCAACGCCAACCTGATCAAAACGGATTTTTTTGAAGCTCGTTCCAGTGCCTATGCGAAAGCTTCCGCTCTCAAAGACGACCTGTAAGCCGCTTTCATCCTTATTTTAAGGCGATTTTTCACAAGAATGCGGCGTTCGGGAATTGACATTGGAAACCGGTGTTGATATGATTAAACTATCGACAACGTTCGATATTTTTGGAAGGAGAAAGAAATTAAGATGAAAAAGTTTTTAGCATTGGCTCTGGCCGGCATGATGGTTCTGTCCATGAGCGCTTGCGGAAGCAAGGATAAGGGCGGCGACGCTGCAGGCTACAAAGACGGCACATACACATCCACACAGAAGGGCAACAACGGCGACGTCACAGTCGAAGTGAAGATTGAAGGCGGCAAGATCACCAGCGTTACAACTCCGGAACAGGCAGAAACTGCAGGTCTGGGCGATGTAGCGATGGAAAAGGTCTGCGCGGCGATCGTCGAAGCAAACTCTGCGGAAGTCGATACGGTTTCCGGCGCAACGAATTCCTCTAACGCAGTTATCAAAGGCGTTACTGAGTGCTTAGATCAGGCGAAATAAGGAATTCTAAGGAACCTCACACACTTTCTCTAAAAGCGTGAACAACTGATTTGGAAAGTGAGGAAGATGGGCTGGATCTAATCCAGCTCTTTTTTTGTGCCAAGATTTTACAGAATCCCGAATTCTCCGAATGAAGGGGGATCTGGGATCAGACAGATTCGCTGCAGCCTTTGTCAAGGATGGCTTCCGAAAATGAGTCTTGGAATCAGAAAAGGGAAAAATTGACAAAAGAAATAAAATGAAAGCGCTTGACAAAAATCGTACTCAGGTGTAATTTTAAATTATCGTTAGACTGTAACTCGTAAGGGAGGCATAACTAACCAGAACATTTGTTTTGGTTATGGTTTGCCTCCCTTTTTTGTTGCATTAAAGGAGGTGTTAACATGTTGGGGCTATTCTCAAAAAAAGCGATGATTCTGGGTGCGCCCGCCGCCGGACAGCTGCTCGATATCACGCAGGTCAACGATCCCTTTTTCGCCAGTAAAAACCTGGGCGACGGCGTGGCGGTGATCCCGCAGTCGCAAACCGTCTGCGCCCCTTGCGACGGCCGGCTGGTCATGGTATTTGAAACACGCCATGCGTTCGGCATCCGCTGCGGGGAGGTGGAGGTGCTGGTTCATATCGGCATCGATACGGTGCAGATGCAGGGGCAGGGCTTTACCGCACTGAAAAAGGTAAACGACAGAGTCCGCCGGGGCGAACCCATCATCCGTTTCGACCGCGAGCGTTTAAGCGCTTATGATCTGACGGTGATGATGTTCGTGACTCAACCGCAGGCTTTACACTGGCAGAAGCATCTGGAAAACAGCCGGGTCGAGGCCGGCGATCGTGTGATGACAGGGGAACGCTTATGAAGCTGTTGAAAAAGATCAATAACAACTTTGCCTTAGCCGAAGATTCCAAGGGTGAACAAGTGATCGTCGAAGGCCGCGGCGTCGGGTTTCAGAAAATGCCATGCGAGCTGAACGATCTCTCGTCCATTTCCCGGACCTATTACGGTTTTAATTCTGAAACGATCCGGCTGATTCAAACGGTCAATCCGCAGATCTTACAGATTGCCGACCAGCTCTACAACGAAGCCGTTGATCAAATCCCGGCGGAACTGAATCCCAACCTGCCGTTTACCCTGGCCGATCATCTCGAATTCTGTATCGAAAGACTGAACAAGAACATCGAGCTGAAAATGCCGCTGACCTATGAACTGGAAAGCAGCTATCCGCTGGAAATGAAACTGGCGGAGAATGCGCTGGAACGAATTGAGGAACAACTGGGGATATGCCTGCCGGCGAGTGAGAAAGCCGGGATCGCCCTGAATATCATCAATTCCGAACTGACGGTCAAAGCGTCCAACACGCAGAAGGAAGAAGAATTAATCGCCGGCTGTACGCGGATTATCGAAGCACATCTGCATCAGACGATCCATCTGAATTCGTTCAATTACGTCCGGTTCGCGACGCACATGCGGTATCTGCTTCGGCGGATCAATGAAGGCGTAAGCGAGAATTGTTCTTATTCTCTCTATCAGACGATGCAGAAACAATACGCAAAGATTGCCGGGATCGTCAACGGGATGGCGGTTTATCTGGAGGTGAACGGCTATCCGGTCAGTGAGGAAGAAAAGTTTTATCTGATCCTGCATGTTCAGAGGTTATGCGACCGTGAACGTTGTCTGACAACTCAGCCTTAACCTTTTCGACGAAAGTTCCGGGGACGCCCGATCTTTCGGCAAGATGAAGTTTCATCAGAAATGAAATAAACCGGTTGCGTTCCTGATCGCCAACGAAGAAATTGCGAATCCGCGCAGGCATGCGCGAGCGGATTTCACAGAGAAGATATTCAAAGTTAGAAATATCAAAAAAAGATAGTCAGCAAGCTTGCCCAGAAAAAGCAAGAAACGAAGTCATTTCTATGTAAAGGAGATTTGGGGTATGACAAAAAATTACACAGCCTTAGCTGCCGAAATACTCAGCCATGTCGGAGGGAAGGAGAATATTTCCTTCGTCACGCATTGTGTTACACGCCTGCGCTTCACCGTCAAAGATAAAAACCAGGTACAGGCTGAAGCGATCGATAAGCTGCCATCCGTATTTGGTTCCAAGTGGAGCAACAACCAGTATCAGGTGATCATCGGCAACGAGGTCAACGACGTCTATGAAGCGATCTGCGAGGCCGGCGATCTCAAGCGGCAGGAAGGCATCGAAGAAAATCTCGATCGGGATCTGCCAAAGGAAAAGCGCGGACTGAAAGACCTGTTGGGAACGTTTATGGAAACGTTGTCTTCGATCTTCGCTCCGTTCATTCCGGCGATCGTCGCCTGCGGTCTGCTTCAGGGCATTCTGTATTCCATTCAGACGCTGGGACTAATCGATCCGGCCTCGGAAACGTATACTTTCTTCTTTACCTGTTCCCAAGCCGCGTTCTACTTTCTGCCTGTGCTGGTCGCTTTCTCGGCAGGCAAGCGTTTCAAATGCAATCCGTATTTAGCGGCAACCACGGCCGCGATCATCATGCATCCGACCTTCTCCGGCATGGCAGGGACCTCGGTGAAGCTGTTCGGCTTTCTGCCGATCACCTATGCCGGTTATGCGTCGACCGTGATTCCGGCAATCCTGATCGTTTATTTCCAGTCTTATGTCGAGCGCGCCTGCAAGCGTGTAGTTCCGAAGATGATCGATATCATCGTCACGCCGCTGGTTTCCGTCATGCTTTCCGCCGTCGTTGGCTGGATGGTTCTGGCGCCGATTGGCAACTGGATCGGCACCTTTGTCGCCCAGGGCATCCTCTGGCTGTATACGTCGTTAGGCCCGGTTGGCGGCGCTTTGTGTGGCGCGCTGTACCCGTTCATGTTGATGACCGGCATGCAGGTGGCGATGTCGCCGATCACGGTGCAGAATCTGGCGACGCTCGGCTACGATTTCATCTATCCCTGCACCGCGGCGTCAAATGCGGCGATGGCGGTCTGCGCGTTGTTCATTTTCTGGAAGGCGAAGAAGGAAGAAACGAAATCGCTGGGCTTATCAACCGGCGTTACCGCACTGATCGGCGTCACAGAACCCGTCATGTTCGGCTTGATTATGAAATATAAGAAAGCGTTGTGGGCCACGGTGATCGGCGGGGCGGCCGGCGGCGCGATCATGGGCGCGTTCACGGTTCAGTATCTGTCGTTTGGCTTCGTTCCGTTTGGCACGATCGTACTGGCGATGACGGAAACCTTCCCGTGGTACATGCTGGGCGTCGGCGTTTCGATGGTTGTGACCTGGATCGCCATGAGTCTGTTGAAATTTGAGGAGTAAACGATGAAACAGTTCAGAAATGATTTTCTCTGGGGCGGCGCCACCGCCGCCAATCAGGTGGAAGGGGCTTATCTGGAAGATGGAAAAGGGATCAGCGTCGCGGATGTTGTCACATCTGGCTCGCATACCTCACCCCGCCGGATTGCACTGGATCAAAACGAAGCTTATCACTATCCGTCGCACACCGCGGTTGATTTCTATCATCACTACAAGGAGGACATCGCGCTGTTCGCTGAAATGGGATTTAAGGCCTACCGGATGTCGATTTCCTGGGCGCGCATCTATCCCAACGGCGACGATGCAGCTCCCAATCCCAAAGGGCTGGAATTCTATCATCACGTCTTTGCGGAATTAAAGAAATACAACATTGAACCGGTGGTTACTCTCTCGCACAGCGATATTCCGCTGGCGATTGCGTTGAAATATCATGGCTGGATCAATAAACAGGTGATTGATCTGTATGTCCGCTATGCGCTCACGCTGTTTGAAAATTATAAGGATGAAGTCCGCTACTGGATTCCCTTCAACGAGATCAACGACATGTTTCTGCCGATGAGCGCGCTGGGGCAGGGTGCTTTGATCGATCCGCAGGCCCAGTTCATTCATCAACAGAAAGACGATCCTGACGAACGCTTCAACGCCTTGAACAACATGATGATCGCCTCAGCCAGAGCGGTGGTCCGCGGCCGTCAGATCAACCCGGACTTTCACTTCGGTACGATGATCTGCCACATCACCCGCTATCCGCGAACCTGTCATCCCGAGGATGTGCTGCTCGTATTGAAGAATGATTTGTTCTATAACAATACCTGCGCGGACGTGATGTTGAAGGGCGAATACCCGTTTTACGCATTGAATGAATTTGAAAAACGCGGCGTGCGGCTGCAGCTGAATGAGGAAGAAAAAGCGATCCTGAAAGAAGGCGTCTGCGATTATTACACCTTCTCCTATTATCAAAGTATTTCAGAAAGCACTCAGGAATTCAGCGAAGAAACCAGCGGCAACATCATGGGCGGCATCAAGAATCCTTATTTGCAGGAAACGGCATGGAACTGGCCGATCGATCCGGTCGGTCTGCGTACAACCTTGTTAAAGGTATATGATCGTTACCGGGTGCCGATCATGATTACAGAAAATGGGATCGGCTGCGTGGATCAACTGAGTGCCGATGGAAAAATTCATGATGATTACCGCATCGCTTATTTGCGGGATCACATCCTGGAGATGAACAAAGCGGTGGACGACGGTGTGGATCTGATTGGTTACATGGCCTGGGGTTGTCTGGATTTGATCAGCGTGTCAACCGGCGAAATGAAAAAGCGCTATGGTTTTATCTATGTTGACCGGGATGATGAAGGCCGCGGCAGCTATGCCCGGATCAAAAAGGATTCCTTCGCCTGGTACCAACAAGTCATAGCTTCCAACGGAAGACAGCTGGATTTTTAAAGTGTTTCCGTTATTTTGATTCACAATCTCCATCTCTTTCCGCCTGTGCCGTGATGGATAATGCCGGATTCAGGACTCCCTTAAAAGGAAATCGTATCGGCGATATTCTCCAACGAAATAGAAGTTTCATAGAGCATGAGAGAGGAATTGCGTTGTAGTCTTCCCGAGAATTTAATCCGTTTAGCATCGATTCACAATACTAAAAAATGTGCTTTTTTCTATCGAAATCCGCACATTTTTTTATTTCTTTTGAGCTATCAGTCACAGCTTTTTCTCGTAAGGTTATCGTTTCCCTTAAATGAATGCTGATTTTAAGGGAAATGACGTGGATTTAAGGGCATTTATTTTAATCGAAAGCAGCAGGCCGACTTTCCTGCGCCCTCCCGTGCAAGTTCGCCGGAAGTTACCAGCTTGCGCAAAGAACCTTCGAAGGAACTCGCGTACAGAGATGGGTACAGTTCTTGGATGTCCTGCTTGGTAAATCTTCATTTTATTTTGGAATGTTCGCTGTCAGAGAAAAAAGCTCATCAGTCAGGGGATTAAAGCAATAAGCAAGCAAAGCATTAAACTGTCAGATATCCATGTTCCGGATGGTTTCAATGATCAGCGCGTTGCTTTGAAGACAAGTTAAAATTGCCAGGAAGGTTTCGATCGGATCTTCCATTTGGCGGGCGTCCAGCCGGGCGGCGACTTCAATCGAGGGTTCCGTTCCTGCTTTCATCTCCGTTAAATAAACTTCCTCAATGATTTCCTGGATTTTATCGTTCATCTTTTGTAATTGATCGAAGGCATACAGGAAAAAGACCGAGGTCGGTTTCTTGTTTTTAAAGAATCGCCGAAACTCGGGATATTTATCTTCCGGATCCTCCCACGCTTGATTGATCCGATTTTGCAGATCCTGTTTGATTTCATCGACACTCACCTGATTGTCCTGAGCCAGCTGTTCCAGCAGATCTTGTACTTCTTCCGGCATCTTCGTATCCTTCTTTCTTCCTGAATTCCTGGATTTAATTTTTGTGTGCAATTTGATTTTGGTAATACACGGCTTTTGAATAATTGTTCTTGCGAATATAAGATTCGCATAACAAGTCTGTGATGAATTTGGCGGAAAGGTCGTTGCCTACTTTGAGCGCGAACTTTTGAAACTGGATCAATAGACGCTGCAGTCCCGCTTCATCCTGCGCTAGTGTCAAATGGACGATCGCGATAAACTGCGAGGCAAACGGATCATTTTTATCCGGCGTACAGCTTTGAATCAAGACTTCCGCTTCCTGGGGACGATTCAGTTTGATGAAGGCCCAGGCCTGCAGAGCGCGATGGAAATCATTCAATTCGACGGAAGAACTATATTGAGCGCAGTAGCGTTGGACATCTTCATAGCGCTTTGCCAGAATACAGGTGAAAAGAATATTATGAAGGACCTGTTGACGCTGGTAAAGCGGAATCTTGATGATCGTCTGATCGAGAATGGAACAGGAAATTTCCAGCGCTTCCTCCATCATCCCGTTTTCCGAATACAAAACAGCCTCGAAAGATTTACTGAAAATCAAGCGGAGATAATTCTGTTCATCGAGAAAGGCGCGCTGCGCTTTGAGGTTGTGCTTGTCAGCCAGAAAATGATTATTTTCCCGGGCATAACAGATCGCCAGATTGTAATGAGCGATCGAAGTTACGGATTCTCTCTCCTTCATCCCCAAAACTTTCAACATGGACTCCTTAAACAAATCGCTGCGGCTGTTCGCAAAGGACATCCCCAGATACAAATAATAAATCTGAAGCAGCTCCGGAGTAAACAATTTTACGCATTTTTTCAGAATCTCCCGTGTTTCTTTCATCGCCCCGTTATTTTTATTCAAGACCTGTGCAATAAAGGTTGTCAGCATCCACTTTAGCGCAAGCTCGGACTCCATGAGAACAGCCTCGGATTTAGTCAGCTGATCGATTAGTTCTTTGACCCGGGTCTGGTCGTAATACGCCGCCGCGTTGATCAAGTCGTCCATCATTCTGTCGTATTTCTGAACCTGCCGGTTATTTTTCTTGATCTCAACTCCCAGCTGGCGCAGGATCTTCGAGGTGATCGCCGGATCGACTTCCTTCCCGGACTCGATCTGACTTAAATAACTGGCTGTGATATTGCATTCATGGGCTAACGCCGCCGCTTTAATTCCTTTTTTCAGACGGGTTATCCTTATTAAAGCGTTGACTTGTTTCATTCGCTCTCCTTTACTGTAAATTCTATAAAAACGACACAGGGAAGCGCCGTGTTTTAAACCATCTTTATTAAGCGGGTTTCCTTGTTTAATCTGAGTTCGGATAATATAATTTTTGTATCAAGTACTTGAAAAGAGAGGAGTAATCAACCATGAAGTCAATTTACTTATCTGTTTTATCAGGTACTTTTCCGTTATTTGATTTTTACCAGTTCTTAGGGATCTAAGCCAACAACAGAAGCAGGATGATTTCACTTCGCTTCCTTAAACGCTCGCTGGGATTGGAAAACGAAACAGATATTCAATTCCGGGATAGTAAGTGAGGAAGAGGAGAAGAGGGTCATCCTCTTTTCTTTTACTTTCTTTTGGATACAGACAGAGGAACGGACGGCATCCGGGGCTGTGATTTTATGTCAGCGGGGTCTGGCCGTGCTGCAGGAAGTCGACGATCTGATCCCAATCGTAACCCAATGCGGTTAAGATCATGAAATAATCAGGAACCGGGCAGTTTCCGCCTTGTTCCAGGCTGTTCAACTCTTCAATTCTAATTTTAGTAATACGGGAAAGGGCTTCGATTGTCATGCCTTTGTCAATCCGGATTTGGCGCACAGCGGAACCGACATCCGGGAACTCTTTGTTTTCCATAAGTTAGCACATAACCTCCAAACCAATTTTATCATGCGGCTAGTTATAATAAAAGCAGGAATTGGAAGTTATTGACTAATTCAGGGTGGATGCAAAGGTAGCGATGGCATGAAATTGAACGAGGCAACGCTTAAGAGAATCGATGAACTTCGCGCGCAACGGGGCTGGACATATTATGAGCTGGCCAAGGTGAGCGGTGTCAGCAAGAATACATTTTACAATTATAAGCGGGAGCCGGATAAGTATCTGACGCTTCATACTTGTTGTAAGATTTTAGGCGCGTTCGATATGTCGTTTAGTCAGTTCTTCGACAGTGAGTTATTCGATAATTTAGAGGATGGACTATAACGATGAAATTTAGTGAAGCATTACGAATCAGAATTAAAGAGTTATGCGGGGAATATCACATGAATCCAAGCGGGCTGAGTCAGAAGGCCTGCGGCAACAGCACGATTTCCAGCTTTATGTCAAAGGATCAGGAAACGTTGTATATGCCGACGATTTATAGTATCTGCCTGGCGCTGAATCTTTCGCTCAAAGAGTTCTTCGATTCTCAATGCTTCGACGATATTGATGAAATCAACGAGATCCGCAATCAGTATCAAAAGCCGGAATAAAGGAAAGCGCGGGTCTTGAGCGTTCAGTTTCATTTCTGATGATTGCCGGCGAAGAACGAAGACCGTGAAATAATCGCTTTAAAATCAAAGCGAACCCGGCAGAGATTTTGTCGCATCAGTCAATAAATCCGCAGGGTAGGACAAAGACGGCCTGCGGATCCAGATTTTTAGAATTTTGTATGATTGAAATAGACGCTTGCCATTCAGACAAGGGTTTTTTTATTTTTGTCCGATTCATTTCGTAAACATCAAGAACTGGAAAACAAAAGAATCGCGACAGAAACCGAAATGAAAGTTGCTTCCTTTTGATGAAGCCAAAACGCAGAATCTCATGAATCCGCAAGGATGAATATGCTACAATGAGAAAGACAAAGGCAGGGATAAACGATGAAGAAATGCAGAATTACCGTGATGAAAGTGATAGAACATACCGACTTGATGGAACGCTATGAAAATCCGATGCTCCATGCCTGCGATCTGCGGGAAGGCCAGGTCTTCATCGCCAACGGCTGGGAAAAGCCGGAGGGCTTATGTGATAGCGCTTGGTCAAGCCTCTCAGCGTTCGTAATGACGCTGGCGCACGGCGGGGAAAATCTTTACGAAGGCTGGATGAAAAATCCCCGCTCTGCGATGATCTCCTGCAATGACGGTTTCCGGCCGGTCAGCTTTTATATTGAAGCGCTCAAGGAAGACGCCGATCCGGTTCCCACCCAGGGAATAACGGGGAACCGATGAGGAGAAGGACGATGAAAAATAGAATCAATGCCGACCAGGAAAAAACACGGAATTTTCACCAGTATACCGTAGGGGAAATGGCGGGTCTGTTGTCGATGAGTGCGCCGACGATCCGATTCTATGACAGCCAGGGCGCTGTTGTTCCCCATCGCGACGAAGATAATCAATACCGAAAGTATACCGTGGTGGATGGCAACTACCTGATCAAGATGAAGGAACTGAAGAACGTCGGGGCCTCGCTGCAGGACTCGGTCCGGTTGTTGAACGACGTGGATCTGGAGGAATACTGCGCCGGTTTCCGTCAGCTGGAACAGGCTGAACAAAAACGGATCGAGCGGCAACAGCTTCTGCTGCAGGGATTCCAGCGGAAAATCACGTTGATCGAAAGTCTGGAAACCGAGCTGAATCAAATTACGCTGGGTATGCGGCCAGCTCTCTGGCGGATGGATCATCAGATCGAGGATCAATTTCGGGCACAGAAAGCAGCCGTCACCGCGCGGGCTAACTGGACTGACTGGATGCCGGCAGCGGATCTGTCCTTCCTGTTTTCAGCCGGGGATCCGGAGCATGCGCTGCATTGGGGATTCGCGATGGAAGCACCGCTGGCCGAGGCGCTGGAGCTGGACAAGCAGGACAGCGTCTACTACCCCGCCGTGCCGTGCGTCCGGATGGTATTCTGTACGCATAACGAAGTGTTCCTGCGCTATGAAAACCTTCAACCCGCTCTCAGCTATCTTGAAAAACACGCGTTCGCGTTGGCCGGGGACATTCTTGGCCGCAGTATCGCGCGGGTAATGGGGAAGGATAATACCATAATTCACTACTATGACGTGTGGCTGCCGATCAAAGATCGGGAAATTCTCTGACCTTCAGCGCTTGACCTTCAACCTTATATAACGCTTATACTTTGTCCAACGATACACAAGTTAAGTATCGAAGGGAGGAAAGTGTTATGGCATTAAAAAAGAAAAGCTTCCTGCTTCTGCTCAGCACGATGCTGGCCACCGCGGCCGGCTGTTCCGCAGCGCCGCAGAATCCATCCGCATCCACCGCTGTTCCGACAGCGGAATCCCAGATCAAAACTGAAGGCGATGTGATCGTCATCGGTGCGGGCTTATCCGGTTTGTCCGCTTCCGTGCGGGCAGCGGAACAAGGCGCGGAGGTAATCCTGCTGGAAAAGATGGCCTATGCCGGAGGCAACTGCATTCTGTCGACCGGAATTCTTCAGGCCGCCGGAACCCGGCAGCAGGCGCAGGCGGGAATTGAAGATTCCCCGGAATAATACGCGCAGGATATGGCGCAGGGTGCCAGTGCGGACCGCGATCCTGTTCAGCGGGAACTGGTCAGCGCGCTGTCCGGCGAAACGCTGGACTGGCTGGTCGATAACGGTGTCGAATTCTCAGACAAGGTGACGCAGGGTGTCGGCAGTACGGCCTATCGGGCGCATCAATCCATGCCGGACGCGAACGAGCTGGTTTCCGGACTGAAGGATGCCGCTGTCCAGAAGGGCGTGACGATTCAATATGAAATGCCGGTTCAATCGTTCGTGACCGACGATCAAGGACGGGTGACCGGTGTGATCGCCAGTCAGAACGGACAACCGGTCGAATATACGGCCAAGGCTGTAATCATTGCCAGCGGCGGTTTCGGCGGCAGTCCGGAAATGCTTTCTAAATATTGGGGCGACGAGTATGCGAAAATGACCTATGCTGGAAGTCCGGGAACGACAGGTGAGATGATTGAGGAAGCCGCAAAACTGGGAGCGAAATTAACGGATATGGATAAAGCGGCCTATGGCTCGCCGACGGTTGAGGTGAGTAAGAATATGCTGATCACAGCGATGGTGCTTTCCGGCGGAGCGATCCTGACGGATTCAACAGGGAGCCGCTTCTGCAATGAGACCGGTGATCCGTTCGACACGTCAAAAAGTGTGGTCGAGACGCAGGAACCGTTTGTTTTTGAGATTTTTGATCAAAATGTCGCTGATAATGTTTACAAGGTTTCTGTTTATCAGAATATGGGGATTGTGGAACAGGCGGACACCGTGGAAGAACTCGCTGAAAAAGTAGGTTTGCCTGCGGATACCCTCAAAGCGACAATCGAGCAATATAACGCGGCTGTTGAAAGCGGAAAAGATGAGTTTGGCCGAACCATCTTTACCCAGCCTTTGACCACCGCGCCATTCTACTGCGTTAAGGTAGCAGCCGGAGGTGTCATGACCTTTGGCGGATTGACGCTGGACGATCAATGCCGGGTCTTAAAAGAAGACGGCACCGTGATCGAGGGTTTATACAGTGCCGGGGAAGCGACTGGCGGCTATCGGGCTTACGGTTATGTCTGCGGCGACGCCAACGCGCATGCTGCGGTAACCGGAAAAGTCGCCGGAGAATCTGCCGCCGCGTATGCTGCTCAATAAACTGCGTGTTCGCTTTGCCGATCTTGTAAATATCAAAAAGAGATAAACTATATACATGGGAAGCAAATCAATCAGTTCTTGTATGAATGTGGATTAACAAAAAGCGAGTTGTTTCAAGCAAAATTTAAAGCTTGAAACAATTCGCTTTTCTTTTATTCACTATTATGTTCAATAGCGGATTAAGGAATTTCTTTCTGGTTTCTGATGAGGAAAAGTATAGACCAGTTTTGCAGTCATGCATGATCAACGCTATCCGTGGTTACTTTGATAATTTTCTTTGAGTTTAACACTGCCTGCATGCCGCCGCTGATAGACCTTGGGTGATACTCCCTGGATTTCCTTAAATAATTTGGAGAAATAAAACAGATCGTCAAAGCCTGACTGCCATGCGGCTTCACTGACAGAAATATCCGGTTCGCTCAGCAGCTGAGCGGCTTTGCGGATTTGGAGTGTGCGCCAGTATCGCAAAGCGGTAACCCCCGTTTCCTGCTTGAACAACGCGCCGCAGTACACGACGTTTAAGCCGCTGACCCAAGCGAGATCCTCCATGGTGATATTCTGCGTCAGGTGCGATTCGATGTAGCTTTTCATTTGTCGGACATGCGGATTTTCCTGCATTGCCCAGGCTGACTGATACAGCTCGTCCAGAATCTGATAGAACAACGCTTTGCAATGCAGCCGGGACAACGGCTTTTCTGTCAGCCAGTGCCGGTTAAAATCCTGAAATAACGGAAGATAGAAATCAAGCGAATCCAAGGTCAGAACCGGCCGAGGCAAGGCCGGCAGCGGCTGATCGCTGAAAAAATCAAAGGATTGCAGCGTCAGCGGTTCCTCCGCAAGCCGTTCGGCTTCCCGCAGACTGCCTGCCGGAATCAAAAGTACCTGATTTTCGGTTAAAATCTGTTCGTTTCCGTCAATTTTATACAGCGCTTTTCCCTTTAATATGAACACTAGATTGTTGTAATCGATGCGATCCTGTTTCACCCGCCATTCTAAAGTACATTCCCGCTGAATCGCATAGCGGAACGTCACGTTGAAATCCTGCATTTCCCTTCCTTCTTTCTTTAATTTATACAAAAAAACCTTAACCTTCCTATTTATCATAGCGAAAAATGATGATAAACTCAAGACAGAGAAGAAAGAGAGGTTTTCCATCATGGACCGTATCCAATTTTTAGATAAACCCCAAGCGACAAAAGCAGAAATCACCGCTGCGCTGGACCGTGCCTGCGCCCAGGTAGAAAAAAATCTGCCGGCGTTCACGTATCAATACCAGGCTGCCAGCAGCACCGATTTATTCTATCAGCCGATCATCAACAAGGACTGGACCAACGGCTTCTGGACCGGTGAAATCTGGCTGGCCTATGAACACACGAAAAAGAATATCTTCAAATATGCCGCACTGATTCAGGTGGAGGACTTCTACAAACGGATCCGTGAGGAATTCAGCGTTGATCATCATGACCTGGGTTTCCTGTATTCCCTGTCCTGCGTCGCGGGCTACAAGCTGACTGGCGATGAAACGGCGAAGAAAGCCGCGATCATGGCAGCGGAGAAGCTGATCACCCGCTTCCAGGAAAAAGGCGAATTCATTCAGGCCTGGGGCGAGATGGGCGATAAGGACAGCTACCGGCTGATCATCGACTGTCTGTTAAACCTGCCGCTGTTGTACTGGGCCAGCGAGGTCACCGGCGATCCGAAGTTTGCGGATATCGCGCATAAGCATATCCGCACCGCGATGAAGTGCGTCGTGCGGGAGGACTATTCGACGATTCACACGTATTTCTTCGATCCGGAAACCGGACTGCCGCTCAAGGGCGTCACGCATCAGGGCAACCGCGATAATTCCGCATGGGCACGCGGGCAGGCCTGGGGTGTTTACGGTACGATTCTGAGCTATCAATATACGCAGGATCCGGAATACCTGGAACTGTTCCGCCACATCAGCGATTACTATCTGCGCCATCTGCCGAAGGATCTGGTTCCGTTCTGGGATTTTGATTTTACTGACGGCAGCAGCGAACCGCGCGATTCCTCTTCGGCGGCGATCGTGATCTGCGGCTTTCTGGAAGCCGCGAAGGTGCTGGACAAAGAAGAAGCGGAATACTATACGAAGCTTGCGTATCAGATGATGAAATCGCTGATCGACAACTATGAGGTTAAGGATTGGGATTCGACCAACGGCATCCTGCTTCACAGCACCTATAACCGCCACACACCGACCAACACCTGCCGTAATAAGGGTGTTGACGAGTGCTGCAGCTGGGGCGACTACTATTATATGGAAGCCCTGACTCGGATGGTGACGGACTGGAACCGGTATTGGTAAGGAGCAAAGCATGAAGAAAAACGAATTTTTTGCACAGAAGAAACAATTTTTTGTCAATGACGTGGCGGCGGTGAAGGACTATGTTTTAACCCATTGCGCGCAGGATCAGATCGACAAGATCATCGCCAGGGCGGATGAAGCCTGCGCTCAGAGCTTCCGTTTCGATCTGCGCTGGGATATGGAATACACGGAAATTCCAGTCGTGTTTGAAAAGGAAATCAACTGGCTGCATCAGCCGGCGGATGACCCGGAATGGATCTTCGCGTTTAACCGTCATCATTTCTGGATCACGATGGGACAGGCGTATGTGCTGACCGGGGATGAGAAATATGCCGAGGCGTTCGTCAAACAATGCAAGAGCTGGATCTGCCAGATCAACCTGCGCGATCCGGACTGCGCCAACGCCTGCCGGACATTGGAAACGGGAATCCGGATGAACCTGTGGATCAAGGCTTTCTGTCTGTTCCGCAACAGTCCGGCGCTGACCGACGGTTTCTGTTCGCTGTTTGAGGAATCGATCCTCGAACAGGAAAAGTTCATCGCGGAAGTCTGGAACAGCACGAAGATCATTTCCAACTGGGGCGTGCTGGAAAACCACGGTTTGTTTACGGCGGCCTTGTTGATGCCGGAACATCCGTTCAGTGAGGAAATGCGCAAGGAAGCGCTGCGCCGGCTGGATCTGCAGCTGCAGCGGCAGGTGTATCCGGACGGTGTGCATTGGGAACAATCGACGATGTATCACAACGAGGTCGCGCAGGATTTCCTGGAAGTGAAGATTCTGGCCGACCGCAACGGCATCGCCCTGCCTTCCGGGTACAACGAGCGGCTGGCGAAAATGATCGACTTCTGCGTTGAACACCGCAAACCGGATGGAAACGAAATGGCGATGGGCGACAGCGACGATATCGACGTGCGCGACATCATCACCAAAGCAGCTGTCAGCTTCAACAATCCAGCCTGGAAAGCCGCCGGGTATCGGGAGTTTGATTTTGACTGTGTGTTTGATCTGGGCGCGGAAGCGGCGACGGCGTATGCTTCCATGCCGTCCCTCCCGTCCGGTAAGCGCAGCGTCATCTTCCCGGACAGCGGACATATTTTCTGGCACAGCGATGATTCCGCGGATCAAACGTGGCTGCATTTTACCAACGGCGTCCATGGCGGCGGGCATGCCCATGAGGACAAGCTGCATGTCGATCTGTTTTACCGCGGCGAGGATATCGTGCGCGACAGCGGCCGGCTGACGTATGTCGATAAGCCGGAACGGTATGAGTTTAAAGGGCCGAAGGCGCACAATGTCATCGAGCTGGACGATCAACCGTCAATTCGGTGCAAGCGTTCCTGGGGATATCATAAGCGTTCCTGGTCGCTGAACACACAGATGAGCGAAGCCGGCAGCTTCCGGCTGGCGCAGGGGGCGGCGTTAGGTTACATGGATTTGGAAACCGGCAGCGCGGTGCTCAGCCGGAAGGTGGTCTGGCTGCGGGAAGATCTGATTCTTGTCCATGACGAGATTTATGCCAACCCGAAGGATAAACATAAAATTGTGCAGCGCTGGCATTTTTCGCCGGACGCTCAGGTTATGCTGAAAGGCCAGACGGCGGGACTGACGCTGAACAACAGCGACTGCGAAGTGCTGACGCTGGCGGAGCAGGCCGAAGTCCGGCTGACGGAAACGCGGCTGTCGCTGCATTACAATACGACGACGCCGTCGGTCATGTTGGAAACCGAGCTGAACGAAGCGGGTTTCACTTCGATCACAACGATTTTCTCACTCAACCCGAAAGGGGAAAAAGCGCCGTGCTTTGCCGTACCGGCTCCGGTCAGTCTGGTCAGCCGGCAGGATCGTCCGTTTGCGAAATCGGTTGCGGAAGGCTGGGTGATCCAGAAGGGCGCCGATCAGTTTACCGTGATGATCGCGCATGAGGATTATATGGGACCGTCCGACGCGGTTTTGGTCAACGAGCGTCAGGGCATGGGACATGTGATCGTCTGGTCCGGACTGGATAAAGAACAGTGGGGCACGACGCTGGCCTATTAAACGGACTGTCAAGGGAATCAGTTTAGAATCAAGAATCAAAAGCAAAATAAAAGACTCTCGCTCAACCGGAATGATCAAAATCCGCATGAGGGGGAGTCTTTCTTTGTTTTGAAGAACTGCCAGACTGTGATGGTCAGAGGGAACAATCTTGGCGGATCGCTATGTCTGGGTTAAGAAATCAAGGATTCGTTGTTGAAAATCGCCGGTTTCCTCATAAGCGGCATGACCCAAGCCCGGATAAATTAAAAGAGAAGAGGTGTTCAACTTTTCAGCCAGATCACGGGAAGCCTGAACGCCGACGATGTGATCGCACTCGCCCCCGATCATGAAGACCGGGCAAAAGATCTGATGGATTTCTTCCAGCGCGTCATGATCAAGACAAGCCTGAGCCTGCGTGAGAAACCGGTCGAAGGTCTGAGTTTTTCCCAACCAACTGAGCAGAGGAAGGAACCGGCGATATTTTTTGAGATAGGCTTCGGAATAAGACATTTCAGCTGTATCGGTCATCAAACCGGAATAATCCGACTGGTTTGCCATGCGGATCCAGTTTTGGAGGACATCGCGGGTCATCTGAGCAGGCTGCGCTGTGGTGAGGGCCAAGACGAGCCGGCTGACTTGCTCCGGATAATCGATTGCGAGATACTGGGCGATCATCCCGCCCTGTGATACGCCCAGAACGGAAGCGGCTTTAATGCCTAATGTTTTCATGGCAAGAGCCTGATCGGCAGCCATTTGCCGCGTGGAATAGATTGGGGGCAGCGTATTCCGGCGGCTGAACAAATAAACTTTAAAGTGCTGGGCAATCAGCCGGTAGCTGAACGCAAAAGAGAGCGCCTGAAACTGACCATGAACGGGAGCCAGTCCATCGCTCAATCCGGGCAGAATGACCAGTGTTTTTGAACCTTGGCCAAAGACAAGATAATTCATCGTATCGCCGTTGATGGCAACCTGAGCGCTGCGGGCAGAAGTGAACATCGGAATTCCCCCTTTTGAAAGATATCATTGTATTTCTTTGCGTTCCCTGAACTTGTATAAAGTCCTGCGGATATTCAAATTTCTAAAAATCAGGGTAAGAGAATGGGATTCATATCCTTTCCCGGGAAATAATCAGACCGCTAATTTTAGAAATGTTTCCTCAGCGGCAGGTTTTATTAGATCACGCAGAATGTCAGGCAGTTCCATGACGATCAAGCGATCATCATTTTTGATGGTCCAGATCACAGATGCCGAATAACCGGAGGAAGCGGGATCTGAAACGGCCATGGTTTGTTCCGTCCATTCTACATCGCCAGATTCGCGGAGCGTTTTATTGGGACTGTTGAAAATCGTGGACAGACCGCAAGCTTGATCACGCTGTTGTTCATTCACATAGAAAAGCACAGGTTCACCGGATTCAAGCTGAATTTGGTAGGTGGTATAGCTGGCGGTGGCAGCGGAAGGCAGAGCCAGGACAGGCGTAAAATTTTCTGCCCAGATCAGGGTTCCAATCACTTTCATCTCCTTGCCTGCCTGAAATTGCCGCTGAGTATCAACGAACAGGAAAGGGGCGCTGCGAACCTGAAGTCCAGTGCAGGCCGGATTTTCCATGGAATTCAGAACCCGGATATTTTCGTTGCGGTAGATCAGACCGCCGACTAATAAAAGCAGGATCAGCAGGCTGATAAGAAGGAAGCGATGTTTTTTTATGAGCAGTTCTCACTTTCTAAAAGCGTAACTAAAATCGGAATTTCACTTATTTTGTCTGAGTTTCGATCAGGTGACGGAAAGTTTTCTCAACGGTTGGCTGAATCCGTTCGATCAGGAAGTCAGCAGCGGAGATCTGAATTTCATAGGTGCGTGTCTGAAGCGTCCAGATTCGATCGAATCGGACTTCAGACTGAGGGCTGTTAACCGGTTCGTCTTGCTCAAACCAGACAACGCCGTTTTCTTCTTGAATCAGAGTGCGGTTAAGATCGGACGTGAGTGCGAATTGACAGCTGAGCGGCTGGTGATTGAGATGCTGTTCCAGCACGGTCAGCCGATAACCCGGGCCCTTTGGATTCAGCCGAACCCTGTAATCCCCTACGATCCCCCAAGGTGAAGAAAAGAGAGCCAGTCCAGGAAGGTACTCACGGGTTTTGATGTCCATGCTGAGAAAGGTCATATCATCCTCTGCCTGAAACTGCCTATTGAAATTTGGAAATAGAAGCGGTGAATTCTGAACGGATAACCAGTAACAGGGATGATCGCTCGTCCGTTCCTGAACGACATGAATATTTGCCGTCCGGTACAGCGCAAGCAGTATTAGAAAAAGGATGAATATTATAGAACTGCGGCGTATTACGATATTCTTTTTCATGCTTTCACCTTTAACTTCCTTTTTGAATGATAAGGCAAGTCAAACTTTTCTTCGTAAGGCTTAGAAATTTCTACTTTCATCTTACCAATGAAATCCGAAAATGGAAAGCAATCTTTGAAATATAGATGAACGTGGGGAAGAAAATCCATTCTGTAAAATAAGGAAGGTTTAGTAAACCTGAAAAATCGTAGTTGAGCTTTTGGGGCAGGCTATTTATACTGAAATCAAGAGGTGATGAACAATGATTGAAACGTTTAGAGTTAAAACCAGGTCTGGATGAATTTGAACGCATTGTGCTTCTTTATAAGGCACAGGATGGAAAAACATTCATCGGCCATTCTTTCTATTACGGCGGCCGTGATGGTTCGGAATATCTGTTGTTCCTGTATAAAGATCCGCTGCCTCAGGGCGGCTTGCTGGAAGGCTGGAATGAATTAGATGAAACGTCCTATCATATCACGATCGTCGGCGTTCATGATCACCGGATCGCGGTTGAGGACTTCCTCGTCTGCCACAATCCGGAGCTGACCTGGGAAGATGTGGTCTATGTGCCGGTGCATGATTTTACCGAGGTGGACAGCGTCTACAAAGAACTGGATCCGCAGCCGGGCCGGGCGTATGCGTTTGTGATTGGAAAGAACGCAGCAGAATAACAAATCAAGCATCACAGAAAAATGAGCGGACATGCCGAAGGAAAGACGGAAGTCCGCTTTTCTTTTTGAAAGGAAAAGCGGCATGGGGAATATGTTATAATAAGAAAAAAGAAAGAACAGGAGGGTTGGCGATGAGTATTGGACTATCGTTTGAGGCGCAGATTCAGGATGTAAGTGAAGCCCGGGAAGAAGTCATGGACTTAGCGGAACAATGGAATATCGCGGCTTTTCCGGATGAAAACAGCGTGAGCTTATCGTTCTGCCCGATCGGTATTCTGGAGATTCAATTTGAACAGGAAGAAGCCAATCACTGGATTATGTCAGGCGAGTGCGTGACGACGCCGGCCGGACCGGGGCTGCACAAAGCGGTCGCTGATTTTATTGAAACGCTGGCGGATCGGCTGGATCTGGAAATTCTGTTTGACGATGAAGCGGAATATATGGATTATCATGATTTTAAGAAAATGGCAGAGGATCATTTTTATCCCTGGCTGGAAACGTTAATGACAATTCCGATTCATCAGCTGGAAGAAGAGGAATATACCAGTCTGTGCTTATGCTGGGATCTGAACGAATATATGCCGCGGGAAATCCCGGGCACCATCATTACGCACATGGGCCGGTTCTCGATCACCGCGTTGGCGGAGAAGCTTGAAGACGGCATCGAAGCGTTCGCCGATCAGTTCTTCCTCTGGAAGAATCCGATCAAAGACGCGCTGTATTACCGGAACTGCGCGTTGAATGAATTGTGGGAGCATTGTTATTTCGCGCCGTCCTCCCGCAGCGAATTAGACCGGCAAATCAACGGGTTTATCTTCTCCCATCTGGAACAGGCGCTGATGATGGATCGGACGCTGCCGTTTCCAATCGAAGCGTACTACAAGCTTTGTCAGCTGGATGGCAAGGATCCGCTGGATCTGACAGGCGTTCCCGAACTGCGGTATGAAACGAAGATCGGGTATCGGCGGGATCAGATCACACAGGATTTTGGTAATGTTAAGTTCATATTCCCTGGGAAATATAAATATGAATATAAGCAGACGGAACAAGGCCGGGGAATTAATTTATGGACAGATGAAAGCGATCCGCTCTGTCCGCTGTGGCAGATCACCGGGTTTTCCCGCAATCAGGGCGATGCGGTTTTCTTTGAACAGGGATTTGAAAAAGTCCGGGATATCGAGGAATTCCAGGCAGGTGAAGGGATCTGCCGGTATGGCTGGTATTCATCGAATGACGAGCTTCAGCTTGCGGCTCAGATTATTTGCGGCGCGCAGCTGACGTTGATCACCGTGACTCTGCATGACGAAGAACAACGGGATAGTGTTCTTGAGTTGCTTCACGGAGTCCGGGCGCTGCTTCCCAAAGAGGAAGTCCGTCAACAGGCGACCTATTCTTCGCGGCAATAGTTTTGTTTTCCTTGCATACTAAGGCGGAAAAGGATCCGGCTTGGCAGGAGGATCGGGGATACACAGATACTGATCTATAAGTTGTTAAAGAATAAAAATCAGGTTTCACAGATTAAAGAATGAGAGCGATTCTATGAAAAAAAGTAAAATATTTGCATTGTTATTTTTGTGTTCCGCTCTGACAAGTTATATATTTAGAAATGTGGATTCTTTGACCGATGCTTTTATAGTGCTTAATAGCTTAACCTTTATAATGACCCTCATATTTTTGACAATTGAACATATACAGAATAGAAAATAACTTAATCAGCGTGATCTATTTTGAGAAAATGTGGGGTAGAAATTTAAGACGATGATTCAGCGAGAGCTGATATTTCTTTAACCTAAAAAAGTCTGAGTAAACCAGACTTTTTTAGGTTTTCTATTAAACAAATCGCATTCTCATAGCTTCAGGCAAATACTTTGCAAGTTCCTCTACTAATTCATAAACTTTTGTGCCCGGCGCCATTTCAGCGGGCGTCTTTCCTGCGTGATTTTCAATAATTCGCTTCGCATATCGGATTGCAAGTTTCGGATTACCCTGAAAAGCAAGAATATCAAATATATTCTCCATTTGTTTTTGATACTTTCCTATTCCAAGTTCGTTAAACTGAGAGTTTAGAAACTCTATATAAGCCGACCTGTGATTGTTGGATGTATAGTAGGCAAAATGAAGCAAAAACCAGAATTCTATACACTCGTTGCTCCACGCTGCATGATATTGCAGATCTGGATTGAGGAGATTTAAATGCTTTATTCTATCAATTACCGCATTAAAATTTTTAGCGGGAAAACTGTCTTTATCATAAACGCACCAGATCTGTCCCTTTTGGATTTTATTCTTTGCTGCATATTTTTCTGCTGCTCCAATAACACGTAAAGTCTCTGCCTGACAAGGTTCGATTTGAATGCGCACCATTTCGCGATAGATGGGGTTACTTTCAATACCTTGTTTAAAACCTTCGAAATAATTGGGCTCAGTTCTTTCTCCTTCACAAAAAATGTAAAAGTTATGAAGTTTAGGTTCAAGATAATCCTGACGCCGCTTTTTCTTCCAATCATCACGCTTGTTCTTATTCGGCATTGACATTCCCCCAGTCTATAATCTTTTTAAGGTAAGGATCCGCACCGTATTTTCCCTCCAGATATTGCTTGTCGAATTTTGCATCCTTACGGATTGATTCACCTTTATTATTTTTGAATTCAACCAAAGAATAAAGCTTGGAATTTTGATCCTTGCCTTTAGCGACGAACCAAATTTCATCACGGCGAAAAATTTCACTACTCATCGTAGATAAGTCATGGGATGTAAAAATCAATTGCGCATTTTGGCGATTGATTTCCATATCGCTAAAAAGCATAATCAGGTAACGCAGTAAAAGCGGATGAAGTTTAGCATCCAGTTCATCGATAACCAATGTCGTTCCATTCAATAAACTGCGGGCAATAAAAGGAAGCAATGCAAATAATTTTTGTGTTCCGCTTGATTCCTCTGCAAGGTTTAATTCTGTTTCCTGATCCTCGACCCGATGGGTAGTAAAGACTTCTATATGGTTATTCTCTTTTTTTCGAATGCGGAAATTCACAATATCTAAATCCATTTCCTGAATCATTAACAAAACAAGCCGTTTAATTTCTTCTGAATCTGAAAAGGCTGTTTGCACCTCTTGTATTGGATTGCCATAATTGAGAAAGCGAAGCTTTCTTTCAAACCAATGAAAGACGTCGCCAATGACTTCGTTTTTTCGATAAGTAATGCCAAGGTAAGAGAGAAGTGGTAATGTTTCAGAAAGTCCATCACTAATCTTTAGTTTAGAAAGTGAACCTTTTAGCGCAATCTCTTTTTCGCTGCGTTCAAATAGAGCGGATTTTCTTCCAGTAAGTAATTTTATACGATCAAGTTTTTCATAAATGACCGACGTTCTTTTAATAACAAGAATATATCGGTATTCTGCCACTGCCGTCCGGAAAAAAAGTTCAAATTCAGTAGGCTTTTCCTGGGTATCCAGCGAAAAAGCATAGGGTTCTATAACGAGGTTTTTCCAGAGTAAGGTTGGATCCTGGACGTTTTCCGCAGCATATAGAGGACGCAGCACTTTTGAGGATAATGTCTGCAACGCTTCTAAAATGTTGGATTTTCCGCCTCCGTTTGGACCATAAAGTACAGAGACAGGAAGAAACACCTGATTATCTTTATCTTTAATTACCCGATCTTCATGCTCAGTGATGGCGGCCGCCTGCATATCCAGTGTTATTTCATCGCGAATACTCTTAAAATTTTTCACAGTAAATTGACATAACATAAAGCGTTCCTCCTGCCTGAATAAAGTTATTCTATGATCTTATTATAAACTGATTTTTAGTTTTTGACACATAATATGAGAAAAAATCTCAAATTTATGAATAAAAATACATTTTCTCTATCCGCCTGAAATAGTGATCTTAATGAAGAAAAAGAAAATATTATTCTCACGCTGGCAATTCATATCAAAAAAGGTTCAGGCAAAAGCGCCAAAACCTTCAAGCTTCATTACTTAAAAATGGATAATCGAAACTATCTTTATCGGAGCTTAACTGTGATCAACAAAGCCCGGTCGGCATCAACCCGTTCCGGATGTTCTAAACTTTGCATCAGATCGTTGACCTCCATCGAAAGCTGTCCATCATGGACGCCGTCTTTTTCTAGAATCAAAAGCAGCGGCACCGGTTGATTTAATTGAACGTCGACGGTTTTATCCAGACGATCCGTTCCGCGCGCGCCCCAGTCCGAAGTGAAATAAGCGCCGTCTTCGCCGATTGGAACGTTGGGAGAAGAAACTCCGTCACAGGACCAGGCAAAGCGGGACTGATCGGTTAAAACCTGGATCATCAGGATTTTATCGTCATGTTCAAGCATCCCGCTGGTTCCGCCGCCCGCCTCCTCCTGCCATTGGTGGTCCGCCGTTAACGTCCAGCTTTGAACTTCCAGTCCATCGACGGTTTCGTTGAGATGTAAGTCAAAAAAGAAAGTGGAATCTCCCTGCGGCATCAAATGAAGCAGGGACTGAGTATCTTCCGAGATTGTGTGCGGCGATAGGCTCAAGGAGCTTGGAGAAGCTGGAGTGGTTTGACAGCCGGCGAACAGGGCGGCAAGTCCCATGATTGCTAAACTGCGGATTATTTTCTTTTTCATACAATTTCCTTTCTGATCAGACGAAGCTGAATTGCGGAGCGGTGAAATTCTTACAAAGAAGCCGGAAAGTTAATCACTAAAGTTTGCCGGGAAGAAATTTTCAGCGGTGAGATGAAGCTTAAGACTGACGGAAGACTGCGGGAAAGTTTAGATCTTCTGCGTCTGACGACTGTCCGCATGCCGCGTTGTAGCGCAGGCAGGCATCGATCAGTTCGTGCACTGAATCTACGGAATAGGGAACCTGAGATTTGATCGCAGGACGAGCGGAATTCATCACGAAGCCATACGGAATACTTTGAAGCATATCCAGATCATTCTGTTCATCACCGATCGCTACGGCCTGTTCCCGTTCCAGACCTAACCGATCCAGAATCTCCAACAAAGCCGCTCCCTTGCCGCAGCCCTCGCAGCTCATTTCCACCAGATCCGGTCCGCTGCTGGTCACGGCCAGCCGGCCTTGGAAATGCCGGGTGAAGTAATCCAGGAAAAACGGGAGTCTTGCCGGATCGGCCAGAACCATAAAAACCTTATTGGGATACGCCGTTTGCGGCTGTTTCAAATAATCGCGGACCTGCCGCAAATAAAGATCCTCAGGAAATCGTTTTTGAATCAGACTGTTGGCCTGGTAGGTGATGCGCTCCATGATATCGATATCCAGTACGAAATCCAGTTCATTGCGAAATGGCTCGCACAGATTGCACAGCTCGTTCAGCTCCGGCGGCATGACTTCCCGGCTCCACAACAGCTGGTCGTTCAGTATCACCTTGGCGCCATTGCAGGCGATGATATCGCAGTCGATCGCGTATTCGCGGATGATTTCCGCCCGCGTACACGCCCGTCTTCCCGTGGCGATCAAAAAACGATGGCCCGCTTCCGTCCAGCGGACGATCGCGTCGCGGTTGGCCGGCGTCATTTTCCCCAGCTCCCGCGCGCCGTAATATAACGTTCCGTCGAGGTCGCTGGCGATCAGCCGGATTGGTTTTCTGTCCTTCATCTCCAGTTTCTCCTTTTCTCCCTGAAAAACCTGCTAAAAACAGAGTAGCATAATCGTGGTGGAAAGGCAAATCCGACTGCGATTTCCTTTATGTATCTTCCTTATTAATAGTAGAACAATGCTGGTCACTTCTCTTCATTGTAAAATGCGAACTTTGCCAGGGACGATGCTGCCCGGACTGAATCATGATTGATCAATCAAGCCCGTGGGGAGTCGTGAGGATCGGGTCTGCGGATAAAGAAAGCGGAAGCTCCGCAATCTCATGGTGAAGTTGAAGAATTCCGCAGAATTCGCAAAAGAATCCTCAAAGGAAGACAAGGCTTACTCATATAAGGAAAATCCAGATGTAAAAACCCGGAACAAGTTTCAGAAGAAAGCGAAATCTCGGGGATGAAAAACGATGAAACATCAATTTCATGGGAAGAAGTGCTTTAGAACAGGAGAGAATTTTGCTATAATAACCCATGCGGAGGATGCAGTATGAAATGGGAAGAATTTATCGAAGCCTGTCGTCAGAAGGAAATCGGATGTTCCGCCCGACAGCAGGAACAATTTGTGCGGTATGCGCAGCTGCTGCAGGAATGGAACGAAAAAATGAATCTTACTGCCATCACGGAATGGGAGGAAGTGCTGGAAAAGCATTTCTATGATTCGCTGGTTCCGTTTGCCGGCATGCCGCTGAACACAGTTCACCTGTGCGACGTCGGTGCGGGCGCGGGTTTTCCTTCCCTGCCGTTAAAAATTATGAATCCTCAATTGAAGATCACAATTTTAGAACCGCTGAATAAGCGGGTTGTTTTTCTCAAGGAAGTATGCCGCGAGCTTCAGCTGGACAATGTTGAATGTTTGAACGTCCGGGCTGAGGACTACGCGAAAGAACATCGCGAATCGTTTGATTTGGTTACGGCGCGGGCCGTCGCGAATCTGCGCGTGCTGGCGGAGCTGTGTCTGCCGTTAGTAAAAAAGAACGGAATGTTTGTCGCCATGAAGGGGGCCGCCGGATTTGAGGAACAGATCCAGGCGGAGAAAGCGACGAAAATTCTGGGAGCGGAATTGGAGCGCGCCGAGGAAGTCCATCTGCAGGATGGCTCGGCCCGTGTGAATCTGACGTACCGCAAAGTCCGATCCACGCCGCCGCAGTATCCGCGCGCTTATGCGAAAATCAAAAAGAATCCGTTGTAAAGGAGTGTTTTTATGAGAGAAGTCCGGGAAATATCAATCGAACAGATTCATCCCAACCGTCATCAGCCGCGGCTGGAGTTTAATGAAGACGCACTGATGGAGCTGGCGCAGTCGATCCGGGAGAACGGTCTGATTCAGCCGATTACTGTCCGCGAGGATGAAGATGGTTATGAAATCATCGCCGGAGAACGCCGCTACAAGGCTTGCATTCTGGCCGGCTACAGCGAAGTTCCATGCAATGTCATGAGCGCCGATGAACAGAAGCTGGCCGAGCTGGCGTTGGTCGAAAATATTCAGCGCGAGAACCTGACTTCGATCGAAGAAGCCAAGGCCTATATCCAGATCATGCGCTCCGCTGGGATGACGCAGGAAGAACTGGCGGCCAAAATGGGAAAATCCCAGTCCACGATCGCGAACAAGGTCCGGTTATTGAATCTGCCGGATGAAATCCAGGAAGGCATTTCCTCCCGTAAAATTACCGAGCGGCATGCACGGGCGCTGCTTTCGGTCGAACCGGATAAGCAGCAGGAAGTCTATGAGAAAATCGTTAAAAAAGGGATGAACGTCCGTCAGGCGGAACAGCTGATCACCAGCATGAAAGAAACGCCGCAGACGAAACCGGAAGCGAAAAAACCAGTCTTCAAAGGCTTTGCCCGCAATATTAAAATCGCGGTCAATACCATCTATCAGGCGGTGGAAATGGTGCGCCGGACCGGGATCGCCATTGAGACCGAGGAAGCGGAAACGGATAATGACGTTCGGATTATCATTAAGTTTCCAAACAAGTAACGAAAATTCACCTCATTTCCAATCGGAAAGTGCCTGATAAGGAGAACTCTGAGATTTACTCGGATCTTCCGGTTTCAGACCGGATGGCAATCCGATGGCGATGAGGGTTGTGCTCTGTGAATACCGAGTGTGGATATAAATTAAGATAAAGGATGTGAAAAAATGGGAAAAATTATTGCCATCGCCAATCAGAAAGGCGGCGTCGGAAAAACGACGACAAGTATCAATCTCTCCGCCGGACTGGCCTATCTCGGCAAAAAAATATTACTGGTCGATTTTGACCCGCAGGGCAACGCGACGCAGGGCGTCGGCGCGACTCGCCAAAGTTTTGTGAAAAGTATTTATGACGTTATCATGACGGAGGTTGAAGTCAAGGACGCTGTGAAAACCATGAAGATTCCGCCGCTGGATATTCTGCCGGCGACGATCGACCTGGCCGGGGCGGACCTGGAAATGGTCGAATACAAATACGGCCGTGAAAAGCTGTTGAAAAACAAGCTGGTCGCTGTGAAGAATGATTACGATTACATCATCATCGACTGCCCGCCTTCGCTGGGGCTGCTGAATACCAACGCCCTGACGGCCGCGGATTCTGTGATCATTCCGGTGCAGTGTGAATACTATGCGCTGGAAGGGTTGACGCAGCTGTTGTCGACAATTCGTCTGGTGCAGCGTCTTTTCAACAATAAATTGATGATCGAGGGCGTATTATTGACGATGTTTGATGCGCGGACCAAGCTGAGCGTCGAAGTTCAGCAGGAAGTCCGGCGGTATTTCAAGGAGCGGGTGTATAAGACCTACATTCCCCGCAACGTTAAGCTGTCGGAAGCCCCTTCCCGCGGCGCCACGATTTTTGAATATGACGTAAAATCGGAAGGAGCCAAGGCCTACGCATCGTTAGCAAAGGAAGTCATTTCCTATAACGCAAAGGAGGCAAAAGCCAATGAAAAAGGATGAAGCCCGGCTGGGTAAAGGCCTGGGAGCCATTTTCGGCGATGATTTAAGCAATGTGATCGAGGAGATTCAGCAGGGCGACGAGAGTCGTCAGAGCGAGATCAAGCTGTCTGAGATCCGGCCGAATCCCTATCAGCCGCGTAAAATATTCGACGATGAAAAGATCGGCGAGCTGGCTCAGTCGATCAAGGAGCATGGTGTTTTCACTCCGGTATTGCTGCGCAAATCCGTCAAAGGCTATGAGCTGATCGCCGGCGAACGCCGCGTCCGCGCCAGTAAAAAGGCGGGATTGAAGACGATTCCTGCAATCGTCATGGAGTTCACTGAAGAACAGATGATGGAAATCTCGCTGCTGGAAAACATTCAGCGCGAGGACCTGAACGCAATTGAAGAAGCCCAGGCGTATCAGCGCCTGATCGAACGGCTGGACTACACGCAGGAAAAACTGGCTCAGCGCGTCGGGAAATCCCGTGAACACATCACCAACACCCTGCGGCTGTTAAAGCTGCCGAAATCCGTCCAGCAGCTGGTCACGGAGAATAAGCTGTCAATGGGGCATGTGCGCCCGTTAGTCACAATCGAGGACGAGGGCGAAGCGTATGATCTGGCAATGAAGATCGCTGAGGAAGGTCTGTCTGTGCGCGAGGTGGAACGGCTGGTCAAGGAACGGCAGGAAAAACCGAAACCCAAGGCCGCAAAGAAAGCGGAAGACCCGAATCTGTTGTACGTCGAGGAAGTCATGCAGAACAGGCTGCAGACCCGCGTCAAGGTGGATAAGAAACAGATCGTTATCCAGTATTCCGGCACGCAGGACCTGAACCGGATCCTGGAATTGATTCATTGTCTGGAAGAAACAGAATCTTAATGGAAATAGAATGAGGGCATATCCCCAGCTCAGATCGGGATATGCCTTTTTTGTATTTCAATGACTTTTTCAGTCAGGAACTTGCGTCGCTTTCCGTTAGTATCATTGATCGGTGAGCATCACAGACGAACCGTACGTATCTGGATTTCCGCTGAAAATTTTCTGCCCCGGAAGCATTTCCAGCCCCTTCGCCTGCATCAGTTCCTGAACGGTGACGAGCTGATAGCCCATCGCTGTCAATTGCGGGATGATTGCTACGGCTGCGTCGGCGGATTCTGCGTGGATATCGTGCATTAGAATGATGTCGCCGTCTTCCACCTGTTCAAGGACGTAGCTGATCGTCTTCTGGGCATCGCGGGTTTTCCAGTCCAGGGTGTCCATGCTCCATAGAATCAGCGGCGTATCGGCAGCTTCTCTGACTTGTTCGCTGACAGCGCCGTAGGGCGGACGCAGTGTTTTTACCGATACCTGCTGATCAGTTAACTCGCCGATCAGCTCATTAACACGGCTGAGCTGATAATTCAGGCGATCCCCTGACAGCTTGGTTAAATTCGGATGATCATAGGTATGCGACGCGATTTCACTGCCGCTTTCCGCAACTTGTCTGACGACGTCCGGATAACGCTCGACATTGGTGCCGACCATGAAAAATGTCGATGCTCCATCGTAAGTCCGCAAGGTTTCCAGAATACGCGGCGTGTTCTTGGGATGCGGACCATCGTCGAAGGTGAGCGCCACCATCGGCTGATCCGGATCAATAGTTCGCGGGGGGATGAATAAATCTTCGCGGTCCTCTGCCGGTTTCAATAAGAAATGCGATCCCAGCTGCGTCCGGTTCACCGACCAGCGCAATTGATTTTGGGATTCTTGAAAGAACATTTCCTGTCCGGACATTGCCGGGTTAGTTCTCTCTATTCCATTATCTGAGCTGTCTTGCATTTCATCGCCGCTTGCTTGTCCATCCTCTTTGGGTTCTTCCGTTTCCGTGGAGATCGCCATGCCTTCCGGAAGCTTCAGGAAGAACGTCAGCCGGTCGTCAGCATAATAAAACTGAGAGAAATTTTCCGGAATCGGGGAAGTCGCCTCGATCATCGGCAGCGAGTAAGCCAGGGAGTGAGTTGCTTCCTGGTTTTTCATCGCGTCCCGGAATAAAGCGGAGATCCGGTTCAGCCCGGTTTGATCGAAAGCCCGATCCGCGCCGACCAAAGCTCCTGTCTGTTGATCAAGAAGATAACCCCAGCGTTCTTCCTCGATGTGATCGCCAACTTTTTTCTGAATCAGGTAAACTACCGACACGGTGTTTTGTGCTAAGGCTTCGGTATGATAGTCTGCTTTGATTAATAGGGGATCCGGGTCTTCCTGTCTGGCAGCCGACAGCTCCGATGGTTGGACATATTCCGCGGTCAGCGTGTTCATCAGCTGCTCAGCCTGTTTTTTGGCCGCACTCTGAATAGTCTGCGGTTCCTGCGGGTAGAAAACGACAATTTCCACGGCGTTTTGTTTTTCGTGCAGCGTCTGATCCAGCTGACGATCCTCCGCTTCGAGAAAGTCTGGCTGTTTGTTTTTTGGCGCGCGCTGCGGGAATGGGAATAGGAGAACGCTCAGCGGCGCACTGAGGCCGACGAGGATCAATAAGATCTTCACCCAACGAAATCTTAGCCTTCCATCACTTGTTTTTTTAATTTCCGCTTGCATAAGCTCTCCTCCTTCACCCTCTTATTGTTGCCGGATTTTGTCGAATCATAAAAAAGACGAGCACCGGCTCGATGAATTCAAGTAAAATAATAATTTTCAACGATTTTCACAAGTTTCAGAAAGCGGCGCGGATAAATCGGGCAACTGTCCTTGTGTTGCGGACAAATTTAAAAAAGTGTCTTGCATTTCGTTGAAAACTAAGGCACTATAAAATTAAAGATACCGCTTACAAAAAGAAGGAGGAACAAAATGAGCGAAGGCAAAATGATGTGGGCTTTAGTGAAAGAAAAGGCGGACGTCGGCTTGACACTGAAACAGGTGCCGGTCCCGGAATGCGGCAAAAACGACGTGAAGATCAAAATCCGCAAGACGTCAATCTGCGGTACGGACGTGCATATTTATAACTGGAACGAATGGGCGCAGCATACGATTCCGATCGGCTTGACTGCCGGGCATGAATATGTCGGGGAAATCGTTGAGGTCGGTGAGAATGTCGAAGGTTTCCAGGTCGGCGACCTTGTCAGCGGCGAAGGGCATATCACCTGCGGCCATTGCCGCAACTGCCTGGCAGGCCAGCCGCATTTATGCCGCAACACCCAGGGGGTCGGCGTTAACCGCAACGGTGCGTTCGCGCAGTACCTCGTAATTCCGGCGAAAAACGCGTGGCATTGTGATCCGTCGATCCGCGAGGAATTATACTCCTGCTTTGATCCGCTGGGCAACGCCGTCCACACGGCGCTGCAGTTCAATATGATCGGCGAGGATGTGCTGATCACCGGCGCAGGGCCGATCGGCTGCATGGCGGCGGCGATCTGCCGGCATGTCGGAGCGCGGCATGTGGTCGTGACCGATGTTAACGAATACCGCTTGAACCTGGCCAGAACGCTCGGCGCGACCCGCACGGTCAACGTCGCTCAGGAGAAGCTGCCGGACGTGATGCGCGAGCTGGGCATGAAGGAAGGCTTTGACGTCGGCCTGGAAATGAGCGGCGCACAGTCCGGTTTCAATGACATGGTCAACAACATGAAAAACGGCGGCAAGATCGCACTTTTAGGCTTACAGAAAGCAGACGCCCGGATCAACTGGGAAAAAGTCATTTTCAACGGCCTGACGATCAAGGGCATCTATGGCCGGGAGATGTGGGAAACCTGGTATAAGATGTCGACGATGCTGCAGAGCGGCCTGAACATCGACGCTGTGATCACCCACCGGTTTGATATTCAGGATTATGAAAAAGGATTCGCGGCGATGAATTCCGGACAATCCGGCAAAGTGGTGCTGGACTGGAGTTCGCTGCAGAAGGAGGAAAAATAATGAATAAGGTTGAAGCGCTGCACTATTACGCTCAGGAAGTTAAAGACATTAAAGAAGCGGGTTTATTTAAAGGCGAGAGTCCGATCGTCACACCCCAATCCGCACACGTGAAGCTGGAAGACGGCCGCGAGGTCATCAACATGTGCGCGAACAACTATCTCGGGTTGGGCAACGATCCGCGTCTGATTCAGGCGGCGCAGAAATCGTATGAGGAAAAGGGCTACGGCCTGGCTTCTGTGCGGTTTATCTGCGGTACACAGGATAGTCACAAACAGCTGGAAGCAGCGATATCGCATTTTCTGGGCATGGACGATACGATCCTGTATTCCTCCTGCTTCGATGCCAACGGCGGTCTGTTTGAAACGATTTTGGGGCCGGAGGACGCGGTGATCAGCGACGAGCTGAACCATGCCAGCATCATCGACGGCGTGCGTCTGTGCAAAGCCAAGCGTTTCCGTTATAAAAACAATGACATGGCCGATCTGCGGCAGCAGCTGATCGCCGCGGAAGAAGCCGGGGCGCGGATTAAGCTGATCGCCACCGACGGCGTGTTCTCAATGGACGGCATTATCGCCGATCTGAAATCCATCTGCGATCTGGCCGACGAGTTCCATGCGCTGGTCATGGTGGACGACAGTCATTCTGCCGGCTTTGTCGGAAAACACGGTCGGGGAACAGCGGAATACTGCGGTGTGGAAGGGCGTGTGGACATCATCACCGGCACTCTGGGCAAGGCGTTAGGCGGCGCTTCCGGCGGCTTTACGACAGCCCGTCAGGAAATCGTCGATCTGCTTCGTCAGCGCAGCCGGCCGTATCTGTTCTCCAATACCTTGGCGCCGGCCATCGTCGCCGCCTCTCTGGAAGTCTTTAAGATTCTGGAAGCCGATACCTCGCTGCGCGACCATCTTGAAGACATCACCGCGTATTACCGTCAGAAAATGACGGACGCCGGATTCGATATCATCCCGGGCGTGCATCCGATCGTACCGGTCATGCTTTATGATGAAAAGACGGCAGGGGAAATGGCCAAGCGGATGATGGATAAAGGAATCTACGTTGTCGCCTTCTCCTATCCGGTCGTTCCGAAGGGGAAAGCCCGGATCCGCACGCAGGTCAGCGCCGCGCATACCCGCGAAGACATCGACAAGATTGTCCGCTGCTTCTGCGAAGTCCGCGAAGAAATGCGGAAATAAATCAAAAAAGACCCGTTTTCGAGCAGAAAGCGGGTTTCTTTCACCTTACAAAATCTTTTCATACGCTGAAAGTAGTTCCAGAAAGGGAGAGAAAGCCTCATGGTTAAGCCATTATCTGGATTTATTGTGTTCATTTTGTGAAATCTTTATGATTTTGTTCACTTGACGGATGAAGAGAATTCTGTAAAATAGGGGATGTAGAGGAGATCTACATAGGAGGAAACATGTACAACAAATTTGTGAAGGTCGGTCTTGCGGGTTTATTAGCGGCAAGCATGACTGCTTGCTCAAATACGCCTGCGGAACCAAGTCAGGACAAAACCCCTGATGCGGCAAACTCCGGCGTCTATGACGCCAAGGGCACAGGCTACGGCGGAGAGATGAATCTGAAAGTCACGATCGCCGATCAGAAGATTACGGACATCGAGCTGGTGGACAGCCACGAAACCAACGTTGTCATCGATCGCGCGTTCCCGGTGATTAAAGAAAGAATCCTGGAAGCCAACTCACCGGTCGTCGACAGCGTGACGGCGGCGACATTCTCATCGTTCGGCGTGAAGGCCGCGGTGGCGGATGCGATGAAGCAGGCGGGCATGGATGTGGAAGACATCACGATGACCACTCAGGGACCGGAAAAACCAGCGTCTCAGCGGGAAGCGGAAACCTGCGATATCGTCGTTGTCGGCGGCGGTCCTTCGGGATTAGCGGCAGCCATCGGCGCGAAGCAGACCAACGCGAACGCCAACGTGATCCTGGTTGAGAAACTGGATATCCTGAGCGGCAACGGCAAATTCGATATGAACTTCTTCGATATCATCAATACCGAAGCACAGAAAAAAGCAGGCAATGAGGAATGGACAGTCAATCAGGTCGAAAACTTCATTGAAAGCAAATCGAAATCCGGCGAAAGCGCGGAACGCATCGAAGTCTGGGCCAACCAGGAAAATGAACTGGACGTCTGGCTGCGTGCGATGGGCGTGGAGCTGAACTATAACTATGGCGATACCAACCACATGGCGGAAGAAAACCAGTATTCCGGCGAGGTCATTCAGGCAGGTCTGGAAAAGACGGCGAAGGACCTGGGCGTCGATATCCGCACCGGCACTAAGGGTGAAGATCTGATTCTGGACGGCAAGGACGTCATCGGCGTGAAAGTCACAAACAACGATAACGAAAGCTATGACATCAACGCACAGGCAGTCATCATCGCGACCGGCGGCTTCTGCAGCAACAAGGAACTGTTGGCAGAATATGCTCCGGGATATGAAGTCATGAATACTTCCAACCAGATGGGCACCACGGGTGATTTTGTCAAAGTCTTTGAAAAGAACGGCTTCCAGATGGAAAACATGGGCAAGATGAGCGTGTTCTCCAACATCATCGTTCCGCGCCGGGATCTGACCGGCGGCGCCGACATGAATCTGTTAGTCAACAAGGCGGGCGAACTGCTGAACGACAACACCGGCGGATTAGACCGGGCAGCAATGGTTCAGGGTCAGCCTGACGGCGCGGCGTTCTATATCACAGATAAGACAGGCTACGATTCATTCTACCGGATCCGCAAGCATGTCGGTCTGGGCTACTATGCGGAAGGCAAGACGATCGAAGAACTGGCGGAAGCGCTGGGCGTCGATGCGGCAGGATTGAAGGCCAGCGTTGATCAGTACAACGCAGATGCGGAAGCCGGCGCGGAAAACGCCGTCTTAGGCGAAGTTCCTTCCCGTGCGCTGGATGCGGAAGGTCCGTACTACGGCGTTCGCGTTGAACCGGCAAATCACATGACCAAGGGCGGCGTTGTCGCTAACGAAAAGGCGCAGGTTCTGTATGAAGACGGTACTGTCGTCAAGGGTCTGTATGCTTCTGGTGAAGTGACATGGCAGTCCGGCGGATATTCCCAGTCGGTTGTCTTTGGTAAGGTCGCGGGCGAAAACGCAGCGGCGGAACTGAAATAAATCTAAGCTTAAGATAAGGTTTCAAGCTTTCACCCCTTTGAGGCAAGACTGGAACTTCTTACAAACAAGCAGGCAGGACAGAGCGGTATCAAGCTTTGCCTTGCCTGTTTTTTATTTTTGCACAAAGCAAAAACATAAAAAGACAAGATGACCGCTGATCTCAGACAACGAATCCTCTGCTTCGATTCAGTCATAATCGTTTGAATCCTTGTTTCCCCGAAGCAATTCGTTTTGTTGATTTCAGAAAAATGTGTGATTTTAAGTCATAAAACAGCAGAAAAATGTGTTACACTGTTTTCCGCCTTTGACAAGCTGAATCAGTTTAAGTTTTTTGTTTTTGACTCCGGACTTCTCAAGCTCATGGCCGGCATTGACAACAGCGACATCCTTTTAGAAAACGACTATTAATTCAACGGACCATTGAGCAAGAACTATGTTTTGCAGCAGCGATGCGGGTAATTTGAAGAGGAAGGCGCTGTTCCCGGCAGCTCCTTTGGACTCCTTCTTATCGACAGCGTGTTTATAAAATGAGCGGCTTGATCTGCAGGTCTAAAAGCAGGAAGAAAGTTTGAAATCTGACTTAGACAACGTTCAGCCAATGTAGCTTGACGGGATAATGAAAAAAAACTAGGATTAATTTCAGAATGAATCTGTCGATGAGTCAAGCAGGCCGAAGATAGTAGGTCAGTTAAAAAAACGGTAGAATTTAATTTCATTTATCAATCGCAATTCATAAAAAGAGAGTCTGTTAAAAGGAGTGAAACTTATGAATTTAACAATGGTGCCCGTTACCGCGGATAACCGTGAAGAAATAAGCCGCTTGCATGTCGCGGCGGGACAGGAAAGCTATATTGAAACTGTCCCTCAATGTTTGCGCGAAGCAGAGGAGGAGGCGCGATGGCGTCCCTTTGGAATTTTCGATGGCAAACAGGCAGTGGGGTTCGCTATGCTCGGTTTCTTTGAAAAGGAATATCCTGTTGCTTTTTCACCGAAGGCCGGATCCATGCCAGTTACATTTCAGCCGCAGCCGGGACGTTTGTGGCTGGACCGCTTTTTGATTGACGGCGCGGCGCAGGGACAGGGCTATGGCAAGGCGGCGCTGAGTTTGATCGCAAAGACACTTTCCCTCGAATTTCCGGATCGCGAAATTTATCTGAGTGTCTATCCGGAGAACAGTGCGGCAATTCATCTCTATCGAAGCTTTGGCTTTCAGTTCACTGGAGAAAAGGATATTCACGGCGAGGACATCATGGTTTGTTATCCACCCTTTCCTGGCTGATTGGAAGGAATAAACACTTGCCAGTCTTGAACGAAGCAGGTTAAAATGAAACTATGAAAATCGCTTATTGTGAAGATGAAAAAATTCAGAAAGAGATTCTGGAGGAATCGCTTGGCCGTTGGGGCAAAACAGATCTGATCTGGTATGAAAGCGCCGAACAGATGCTTTTTGAATGCGATGGCCGGTATCCGTTTGATTTGATTATCCTCGATATCCAGATGAAAAAACAAAATGGGATGGAGCTGGCGCGCAGAATCCGTCAGACTGATGCGCAGGTTCCGATCTTGTTTTTAACGGCGATGAAGGAGTATGTGTTTGAAGGTTACGAGGTCAAAGCTCTGCGGTATCTGATCAAACCGGTTCAGGAGGAGGCATTGTTTGCAATCCTCGATGAAATTCAATCCGCAGCGCAGCACTCGATTTTGTTAAACGGAAGCCGGATTAACCTGAATGCCTTGGTTTATGTGGAAGCGGAAGCTCACTATTGTCATCTTGTTTTTGAAGATCATCGGCAAAAAGAAAAAATCGGCATTCGCGAATTGAAAGCGATGCTGGACGAAACGTTTGTGATGATTCACCGTTCCTATCTGGTCAATATCGCCAAGGTGGATCAGATCCGCCGTGAGGATTTATCAGTGGGTTCGTTTACGCTGCCGATCGCCCGGTCGCAGTTAAAGATCGTCAACGAAGCGTTCATCCGCTATAACAAAGGAATACGCTTATGATCGCTGTTTATCTTGTAGAGTGCCTGCCGGGAATTGGGCTGATGATTCTGCTTTGGTTGCGGTTTCAGCGGAAAAGTCTGGCGCTGGATCTGGCGGTGTTGGCCGGCGCGGCACTCAGTTATAGGGGAACCCGTTCCTTTCTGCCATTTTTTTGCGTTGCTTATCTGCTTTGTCTTGTCTTGGAGCAGCAGCGAAGTCAAAGCAGGCCGGCGATCCTGGCGGTGATCGGCGTGAGTATGCTTTTCCTCGTCGGGTGCGGTGTATTGCAGGATCAACTTCTGCTTTTTCTGATGATCAGCCTTTTGCTTTACGGCGTCGGCTGCGCAAATCAGCGGTTTCTGCGGCGCAGTTATGAAGACCGGATGATGGAATATCAGAATAAAATTCTGGTCCGGCAGATGGAGGAAGTCAACAATATCTATCAGATTATGCGCGGCTGGCGGCATGATTATCACAATCATTTACAGAATCTGAAAGCTCAGCTGCGGATGAATCAAACCGAGGAAGCGAAAAACTATCTGAACGCACTGGAACAGGATCTGGAAGACGTCTATGAGCTGGTCGACAGCGGCAACCTGAACGTTGACGCGATCCTGAATTCAAAACTGTCGATGGCGATCAAGAAAGAGATCGCACTGGACTACAAAGCGACCGTGCCGAGTCAGCTTACCGTCGCTGATCTGGATCTGTGCGTGATTCTGGGAAATTTGATCGACAATGCGATGGAAGCGTGCGAAGCGTTGACGTCGGATCGGTTCATCCGCTTATATATCGGTGTCTTTAAGCAGCAGCTTTACATCTCCGTTGCCAATGCGACCGCGGAGGTGGTGCGGAAGATGGATGACGAATATATTACGCACAAGCGCGGCAACCATGGACATGGTTTACTGCGCATCAATCGGGAAGTGGAGAAGTACGGTGGATATATCAACCGTAAGAATGAGCCGGGGATCTTCGTCACGGAAATTATGCTTCCTTTATAAACCGAAAGTAATTTCGATAGAAACTAACGAGATTTAATTTATATTTATTTAAAATGTGCATATAATGTGAATGACCGTAGTACCCGCACCTCCTACTTTAAGTAATGTGGCCCAGGGTACTCTTTTTTATAGGAAGCATGGAAATGAAAACGTTAAAAAAGCTTTGACATTAAATTAACATCTGATAAAAAGGCGGTTTGCAGACAAGGCTTTACGGATATAACTTTTAATAAAATAGAAAGCTTTTATCATTGTATATCTTATTTAAGAAACCAATGTTGTTATTATCAGAGATTTTATAGAATTCAACACGTGATTGCACCAAAAAGATAGATTCCAACAGGATTACGTTGGAGAAGTATTCACTTCATTCAACTTATGCGCTCGTATGTGCTTTGCTTTATGTCAATCCGAAAAAAAATTAGGGGAACGGGCCATTGGCACATTAAAAACAATTGAAAAGAATTCTCAAATTAATTTGATAGAAAATTATGGCTTTGCCAGGGATTGGAGAACAGCTCTATATAAGGTAAATAGTCATTGCATTCAGGACTAATTGAAGCTGAATCGAAAACAAAAAACCATTCGTGCATGAAATTTTGCGTTTCGTGCCCTTTTTTCTTAACCAGCATCATTCTACTATATAATCAAAATGAAGATAACGACAGGAAGGGGCATCATTATGAAATACAGTGTGCGCAGCACCTATCATCTGGTCTATTCCAAAATGTGGGACTTTGACCGGAAATTAGTTTATTACGGAATTGCCGAGGTGCTGTTTTCCGCGATAACGCCGTTGGTCGGAGTGTTCATGCCATCGCTGATCATCGCCTGTCTGGAACGACAGGCCGGCGTGCAGACCTTGATCCTCGTCTGTTTTAGCGCGTTTCTGGTCTACGGCGCGATCAACGGAATTCAGACCTTTTTAGAGAGTCGCTCGTCGACACAGTTTATCCTCTTTCGTTTAAAAAAGTTCTGGAGTGAAATGTTCCGCAGCACGATTACGCGGGACTATCAGAATGTGGAAGATTATAAGACACAGATCCAGATTGCGAAAACGGAGGAATGTTTATCGACCAACGATCATGGATTGGAAGGCTTTTGCCACCACAATATCAAGCTGGCTGTGAACCTTTTGGGCTTAACGTTGTACTCCCTGGTGATTGGAACGACAAACATTCAGCTGATCGGCCTGTTATTGGGGTTGTCGGTAATTCAATATTTCATTTATCGTTATGCCTGGAAAAAAGAAGCGGCGACCATGGAAGAATCCGGTCAGATCGTGCGGTCAATCTGGTATCTGCATAAGGAAACCTACAACGTGGCAACAGGCAAGGATATCCGCTTATACGGAATGCGAACCTGGATGGCTGAATTCTACCGAAGTCTGATCCGCCGGCTGGAAAAGATTGAAGGAAAAGTTCGGAGCGCTTACTTCGTTTATGACATGGCAGGTATATTTATTCAGGCGGTCCGGGATCTGGCGGCTTACAGCTGGCTGATTCTGAGTCTGATGCAGGGCATGAGCATTGCGCAATTTGTCTTTTTGTTAGGCGTGATCAGCGGTTTTTCCACATGGTTTTCCACAATCAGCGAAATGATATCGCTGCTGAGCAACGATCTGATGCGGATTGGTTATTACCGCGATTATACAGAATCGGAAGTGGTTCATGCAAAACCTGCGGGATCACAGGCTGCGGCTGAATCCATGACCATTACCTTTGAACATGTTTCGTTTCAATATGATAAACAACGCAAGGTCTTGGATAATTTTAATCTGACGATTCCGGCAGGGCAGAAAGTGGTGCTGGTGGGGATTAACGGGGCTGGCAAAACAACGCTGGTCAAGCTGTTATGCGGCCTGTATCGGCCGGACAGCGGCCGGATTTTACTGAACGGCCGGGAGTTAACGGAGGACAATCGGGAAGCGTTTCAAAAACAACTGGCGGTGGTATTCCAGGATGCGATGATCATGTCGGTGACGATCGCCGAAAACATCTCCGGCAAAAATCTGGAAGCCACGGATTGCGGAAAGGTGATCGAGGTATTGAAGCGGGCGAATCTCTGGGAGAAGGTCAGCCGTCTGCCGCTGCAGGAGAAAACCTATCTTGGAAAAGATCTGAACACCGACGGAATTCAGCTTTCCGGAGGCGAGGTTCAGCGGTTGATTCTGGCACGTGCTTTATATAAGGAAGCAAAGATGCTGATCCTGGACGAACCGACCGCGGCGCTGGATGCGATCGCTGAAAGCGAGATGTATAAAATGGTTAACGATTTGGTCGGAGATCACACCGCATTGTTTATTTCCCATCGTCTGTCCTCCACCCAGTTCTGCGATCGGATTCTGTTTCTTGAGAACGGGGTGATTGTGGAAGACGGCACCCATGAGGAATTGATGAAGCGGAAAGGCAAATATGCCAAGATGTTTGAAGTTCAAAGTCAATATTATCAGGAAGGAGGGGAAGTCTATGAATTTGAAAACAGCCTGGCAGGAAACCTGTAAATTCATCCGGATGATGCAGAAAAGCGAATCCCATGTGATCGCCTATCTGATCCTGACCGCTGCGATTACGGCGGCCGTGCCCTTTCTGCCGATTTACTTCTCCGCTCAGATCTTAAATTGCCTCATCGCCGGTCAGTTTCCGCAGGCGATGCAGAACGTTTATTGGATGATCAGTTTCAGCGTTATTCTGGGGTTGAGCAGTAAGGCTTTGAATCAACGTTTTCTTAAGCTGCGCGATCTGTCAGAATACAAAATTCGTCAGCGTGTTCTTGAAAAAGCCTATCAGATTGAATATGAAGAGTTAGAAAAAGCGGAAACGATCGACGAAATCCGCAAGGCAGATCAAGGCAGTAACGGCGGAGGCGGAACAGGGGAACAGCTTCGGGATCTGCTTCAATTTCTGACGATGTTCTTCTCCATGCTTTATTCTTTGGTCTTTGTCGCTGTTTTGTTAGTTCAGATTTTTACGCAGGCTCAAGATTATTGGCTGCCGGTAGGCAGTTTAATCTTCCTTTTCGCTGTGTATGCGGTGGTTATTGTGATCGGATCGCGGCTGAGCGCGAAAGCGGCAAGACTGCTTCAGAAAATGAAACGGGATAACGTCCATAACAATGCGATGTGCGGATATATCGGAAATCTGGGAATGAGTATTCAAAATGGCAAGGATATCCGGTTATATCAAATGGAGGATTTCCTGATGGAACTCTTTGATAAGACGCTGATAAGCTCCCGGCTTTATCTCGCCTGGGGCACAAACAACGGCAAGATCAACGGTGTCATCACCTTTCTGACGCAGCTGGCATCCGGGATGACCTATCTGGTCATCGGCATCATCGCGATGCAGGGCACCATCGGTATCGGTGAGGTCATGTTGTACGCCAACGCGATCCTGCGCTTCACGACCTCGCTGGTCACACTGGCAGCCAGCTATAATAACATCGCCTACCGTTACGAATACCTCAACAGCTATGAAGCCTTTATCCAACGTCCGAATATGAGTTATGAAGGGACGCTGCCGGTGGAAAAACGGGATGACGGCGAATATCATCTGACCTTCGATCATGTTTCTTACCGCTATCCGGGCCAGAGCGAAACCGCGCTGAAGGATATCTCCTTTGATCTGGAACTGAAGAAACACTTTGCGATTGTCGGGCGCAACGGCGCGGGGAAAACGACGTTTATCAAGCTGATGTGCCGGCTGGCGGAACCGACAGAGGGAAGAATCCTGCTGAACGGGATCGATATCCGGAAATACGCGTTTGAAGAATACGTTCAGATCTTCTCTGTCGTTTTCCAGGATTTTAAGCTGATGGAAATGCCGTTAGGCGAAAATCTGGCAGCTTCGGCGAATGTCGATGAACAGAAGGCGATGCGGGTGCTGGAGGAAGTCGGGCTGAGTGCAAGGGTTGCAGGCATGGAAAAGGGATTGAAGACGCTGCTGGGCAAAGAAAACGGTGAAGGCATCCTGCTTAGCGGCGGGGAAGCTCAGAAAGCCGCAATTGCCCGGGCGCTGTATAAAGACGCGCCGGTCGTGATTCTTGACGAACCGACAGCGGCGCTGGATCCCCTGGCGGAAGCGGAAATCTATGAAAACTTCAACGAACTGGTGAAGGATAAGACTTCAATCTTTATCTCACACCGCATGAGCAGCTGTAAGTTCTGCGATGAAATCGTCGTGTTCGACCACGGCCAGATCGTTCAGCGCGGCACCCATGATCAGCTGGCCGGACAGCCGGGCTTGTATCAGGAACTATGGGAAGCGCAGGCGCAGTATTACCGGCATTCTCCGCAGACGATGGAAATGCTTGGATCTCAAGTATAAACGACAGGCAGGTTGCTTATTACAGATCGGGAAGGCGAAGGATAACTGTTCGCTTTCCTGATCTTTTTCTATTCCTGATGAAAAGCGGTAAAAGACCGGACAAAGCGGAAAAGCAAAGGATGAAGTCCGGCAGATTGATTGTTTTTTAGCCGGGGTAAGGTTACAATGAAGCTAAAGAAAGAAGGGTTATCATGAAGATTGGAATTGGCTATTTACAAAGTATGAACGCGGATATGGAAGACCGCGATGTACTGAACCGGAACTATCTGCAGGAATTATCCAAACGCTGCGGCCACACGTTGGAAATCGTGCCGGCGGAAGCCTTGAACGATGAAGCGATGACCGTTGTGTTTGTGGGCGGAGGCGGAACGGAAGGCCGCTTTCTCAAGCTGGAGCCGTTTTTAAAGGAACCTGTTTTCCTGCTGACCTCCGGCGAAAATAATTCGCTGGCAGCGTCGATGGAAATCCTGTCCTATCTGCGTCAGAAGGGCGTGCAGGCGGAAATCCTGCATGGGGATCTGGATGATACCGCGGCCCGGTTAGCGGATCTGGTTCAGGTGTTCAAAGTCAAGCGGGAGCTGCAGGGGCTGCGTTTAGGCAGCGTCGGCGAACCTTCAGACTGGCTGATCTCGAGTCATGTGGACGCCCAGGCCGTCCGGGAGAAAACCGGCATCGAACTCGTTACGATTTCGATGGAGGAATTCTTTGCGGAGATTGAAAAACATCAGGTGGAAGAAAACGAATATACCCGGCAGCTGCGCCAACAGCCATGGCCGGAAGCGGAAATGCAGAAATCGCTGGAAATCTACGGCGCGCTCAAGCGGATCTGTCAGAAATATCAGCTGGCCGGAGTCACGGTGCGCTGCTTCGATCTGTTAGGTCCGGTCAAGAGCACGGGTTGTCTTGCATTGGCAATTCTTAACGCCGAGGGTGTTTATGGCGGATGCGAAGGGGATATGCCGTCATTGATCGCGATGACGCTGATCGGCAAGCTGACGGATCAGCCGGTCTTCATGTGCAATCCGTCGCGGATTCTCTCCCAGCAGAAACAGATCATCTTCGCGCACTGCACGCTGCCGCTGACCATGCCGAGCGCTTTCCGCCTGATGACGCATTTTGAATCCGATCTGGGCGTCGCGCTGGCGGGTCATCTGCGTGAAGGCGATGCGACGGTCTTCAAGTGTTCAGCGCTGATGGATCGTTACTTTGTCCAGGATGGAGAAATTGTCGAAAATCTGAACGAAAAACATTTGTGCCGCACGCAGATCCGGGTTTCGCTGCCGCAGGGATTGGACACGCTGCTGCGCGAGCCGATCGGGAATCATCATCTGATCGTGCTGGGTCATTACGCCAGCCGCGTGCAGGAGTTCTTCCGCTTCCATTAACGAAGCAATCCAGAATTTACTAACAAAAATTGCGGAAGTCGTAAGTAAATTTTAAGACATTCCTTAATTCTATCCTTTATAATAAAAGGAGAAACGAGGTGCAGGAAATGAAAAAAACAATGGCAGCAGCTTTGGTTCTGATCTTGTTGATCAGCGGTTGTCAGAACAAGGAAAAGCCGCAGCCGACGGATGACGGTATGCTTCCGGCACCCGAGGAACAAGTGATTAACAACGAACTGCCAGGGATCAGCTTAGCGTCGGCGAAGCTGCAGATCACGCAGACCGCGCCAGTTCGGATCGCTTCGGAAACTGTCCGGCTGTCGATCAGCGAGGAAACACTGGACGGCTGCACGATGGACGCGTGCGAGGAAGCGAAAAAAGCCGGTCTGAAAGGCACGGTCATCTTAGCGGGAACCAAGCTGAATCCAGGGCTGTCCCTCTTTCAGCTGTTTACCGAGGAAGCGATGAACGCCAAACCGCTGACCACAAGCAAGGGCAGCTGGAACGCGGAACAGTTAAAAGAACATCAGATCTGGACTAACGGAACAGTGTCCTTAATCAACATGAACAATCTGATCGGACGCACTGAAGGCGAAGATCAGCGGACAATCGCGGATCAGATGACGCGCTGGGTCTATGACGAAACTGCCGCGGTGGGCGAAATGCTTCAGGATTACCGCGTGCCGAGTCCCGATTTATTCAGTGATCTGGACGCCAAAAGCAAGCAGATCGAAAATCTGAAAGTGACGGTCGCGTATCTCAAGCAGACGTCCTTCCCATCCGGAATTGAACGCTCATTCCAGTCCATCGACGGGCTGACGCTCAACGGCGACGGCTATGTCGTTTCCCTGAGCTTTAACAAAAAGGGAAAAGAAACGGTATCGCTGCCGGTCTTCATCGTTCAGCAGTACAACAAGGATACGCTGAAACCGGAAAGCTATTTCAACCTTCAGGATCAGACGGTGCTGATCACCAAGCTGAGCAGCGACGCGGTTCTTGAAGAAACACCGGAGCGGAAGGTGGTCGACGTTGCGGTTCCGTTCTATGAAGGTCAAGATCTGGCGGAACGCTTCGCAAACGCCGTCGGCAGTAAGGAAAAGAAAAAGGACTACGCCTGGGCGAAGGATGTCGTCGCACAGATGCGGACACAGCTGGTCGATTTCTACGCGAACCAGATTGGAAAATAACCACAGAAAAAGCAAGGCTGGATTAAAACTCAACCTTGCTTTTTATTCATTCTCTAAGATAGTCGATATTGAATAGTTGTACCTGTTTATTAATAGAGTAATATAGGATAAGAGATTAAGTTTTATGACCTCATTACAAGATAAGCATATAATTTTGAATAAATTGTAAACATGGAGTTAAAGAATCAAAATAAAAAAAGAGGTTCATGTTATGAAAAAGCGTTTTGAAATTATACTGACATTTTACGCAGTTCTGAGCTATGTTCTTTTAGTGGCGCTTATTATTTATGCAGTTCCAGATGGACAGAAAGCGAATAGATTATGCGGACTGATGACAATTGTTCATATGTTGGTATTAAAAATTTGCTTAATCTATATATTTAAAAAAACCATTAAATAGTGTTATTAAAATTAATTTTTAAGGAAAAAGCAGTGCCGTAAGAGATCTGGATTCCAGCTCTACCGCACCGCTTTTCCTATCTCCGTTTCCGGTCTTTCCTTGAATCTTTTGACCGGGTTGGGCGACTCTGCTTATAAATCGTTGATTGTTTCCGTGATCGAAATCGTGCGCATCCGTTTGGCCGGGGCAGCCACCGCCGCCAGCCCCGCGAAGAGGACGAAGCCCAGAATCACGGCCAGATTTTGAAATGGGAAGACCCAGACCGCATAACTGAAATGACTGGCGATTATCAGATCGAATAACAGTTTGTTTAAGGGAATCCCCAGGACACAGCCGGCGAAGCACCCCAGAAAAGCATAGGTGAACGCTTCCGCCGCGATCATCTTGGTGACCTGACGCTTGCCCATGCCGACTGCCCGCATCGCGCCGTATTGCTTAATCCGGGACGATACGCTCATTGAAATACTGTTGACGATATTCAGAATGGTAACCAGGGTGAGGATGCCCAGGAATCCATAGATACAGGAAACGAAAACGAAGTATGTTCCGGCTGTGCGCTGTTCGCGCTTATCTTTAACAATGCATTCACTGCCTACCGCCTGCTGGATCGCCTGAATTTGTTCGTCGGTGACGTCAGCTTTTGTCTGGATCATCAACAATGAATACGCTGTTTCCCCCGTCAGATGGGCAAACGTTTCGCCGGAGACGATCAACGTGAGCTTACCCTGCGTCAGTCCGCTGCTACTGAAAGGATCGTATTTTAACATCCCGGCAATTTCAAGCTCGGTGTTGTTGATGGAGATTCGGTCGCCGATTTTCCAGGCACTTCCCGCATCGCCGGTCGCCAATACGTAGCCGCTGTCACCGTAAACTTGGGACAGCTTGCTTCCGCGGATCAACGCGTGATCCTTCTGCAGGCAGCTCAGATCAAAGTCATCGAAGGATACAAGATCGACGGTCATTGCCTGCGTGGAAGCACTGTGCAGCTGGGCAGGAATTTCAAAAGCACTCCGCCGTCCATAGACGCGTTTTACCCCGGCCATGTTGCTCAGCGACTCAACCAGCTCTGGTGAAAGGGAATCTGTGCCGTCGACACTGGCGATATCAAGATCGGAAGCGGCGGCGGACTGCGGCATCAGGTAGTTGACAAAGTCGATCAAGACGGAAAAGCTCAAAAATAAGACGATGCTCAGGGCAAACGAACTGATCATCAGAAATAGATTTTTCTTCGCCGCCAGCGCGTGATGAATTCCCAGCGACGTTTCAATCTTGAAGACTTGGGAGCGGATGGCGTGCTTCGCGCTCATTAAGTTTTGCGAGTTTCCAGAAGCCGCGGTCACCGGCGAGACTTTCGCCGCTCTTTTCGCAGGCGAGCTCGCCGCGATCAACACCGTGAGGACGCCGACGATCACTCCGCTGACGATGCCGATCGCGCTCAAACCGAACAGCGGAATCTTCGCGAATTCTTCACCGACTCCAAACCGCAGCACCGCGCATAAAATCCAGGATGTGAGAATCCCCAGCACAACCCCGGCCGGGACTGCGGTTTTGCACCAGTTTAACGCTTCCAGGCGGATGAAACGGGTGATCTGCCGCTTACTCATGCCGATGCAGCGCATCATTCCGAAAAACTGAGTCCGCTGGGCGACGCTGCTGTTCATACTGCTGGAAATCATCAGCACCCCGGCGATCAGGATCAAAACAAACAAGACGAGGGCGACAAGCAAAAGGCTCTGCCCCAGCGAGCTGCTGAACAAATTCTGAAAGGAAACCGAACCATGCTTTTCCATCAATCGGGCCCGCTCGATGCGTGCGCCCATTTCGGCCATGCTGAAAACCGCGGTGACCATGAACACGGAGAAAACGATGCACAGCAGCGTCATGCGGTTCTGCCGCTGATGCACTTTTGCCGAGATCGGAATCAGACTCAGATAGCTTTTCATTCCCGGCATCTCCCGAAATCGGTCAGCACGCCGTCGGATACCTGCAGGATCCGATCCGCGGTCTGCGCAATACTTTTGCTGTGAGTAATCATGACGATGGTCTGTTGGTAGATTCGCGACGCTTCCTTCAATAACGTGATCACCTCGCTGGTGTTCTGCGTATCCAGGTTGCCGGTCGGTTCATCGGCGAGGATCAGCGAAGGCCTGGTGATCAACGCCCGTCCGATCGCAACACGCTGCTGCTGACCGCCGGACAACTGACTTGGCAGATGATGACGGCGTTCCTGCAAGTTCAGCACGCTTAACAATTCCTTCAGATATTTTTTGTCTGGTTTTTGATAATCCAGCAGGACCGGAAAGATAATATTCTGTTCGACGGTTAATTCCGGAATCAGATTAAAGCTCTGGAAAATAAAACCGATGTTCCGGCGGCGGAAGACCGTCAGACTGTTGTCGTTCATGGAAAACAAATCCTTGCCGGCGATCAGCACCTTGCCGGATGTTGGTGAATCCAGCGCCCCGATCAGATTCAGCAGCGTACTTTTCCCGGAACCGGACTCACCGACAATCGCGACGAATTCCCCTTTGGGCACGGAAAACGACACATGCCTTAACGCGTGAACTGCCGCTTCACCGCTGCCATACGTTTTTGAAATGTTCTTCACTTCTAATAAATCCATACGGTTAACACCTCTTTCTTTGAACAAGGAAAGAGTACCGGATCAACACGACCCGGTGATGACGGACAGCCTACAATTTTGTAGGAATCAGAAAATTGATCGTAAAGGTTGTTCCGATTCCCAGCGTGCTGTCCACTTCGATCGTTCCGCTGTGCGCTTCCACAATCGCTTTGGCCAGAGGTAGTCCCAGTCCGATGCCCTGGGTATCCTTTGAAAAACGGCTCCGGTAAAAGCGCTTGAAGATATGATGGAGATCTTCCGGATGGATGCCGCAGCCGTTATCCTGCACGACAAGCTGAACTAAAGGGGCCCGGCTTTTCCATTGGACGGTAATGCGGTCGCCGGCTTGCGTGTGGTCGAGGGCATTTTTCAGGAGGTTGCCGACAGCCTCCGTCAGCCAGGTGCGGTCGCAGAGGAGCGTCAGCGACTCATCGCCGGAAAAGGTTAAAGTTTTGCCTTCCTGGCAAGCCTGAAAAGCGAAGCGTCGCTCAATCTGCGCCATCAGTTCCGAGACGTTTTCCACGGTCTTTTCCAGAACGATTGTCCCGGCGTCCAGCTTCGTGATTTTTAACAGGTTCTGCACCAGCGTTTCAATGCGTTCCAGCTCCTGTTCCGAAAGCGCCGCGAATTCCTGGATGGATTCGGCGTCCCCGGCCTCCTGCTGGATGATCCCGTTGTAAATATTTAAAGCGGCTAACGGGGTTTTCAGCTGATGAGAGATGTCGGAAAGCGTGTCCTTCATGAAGCGCTTTGCTCTTTCTTCATTTTCCGCATGAGCGTTCAGGATGGCGACCAGCGCGTTGACTTCGTGGAATAGCCGGTTCAGTTCGCCTTCCTTGTCGCATTCAATCCGGGCTGCCGGATTGCCCGCCGTGTAGTCCTTGATCTGGGAAATCGCGTTTTCCATCGTTTTGTACTGATCGTTGAAATAGAGAAACATAACGCCCACGACCGCAATTCCTGTCATCAAAAAGAGGATCAGGCTGATGCCGGCTGTCTGGGTGATATCGAGAGTAAACAGAAAGAAGGAAAGCAGAAGAAAGCTGAAGAAGATCAGGGCTACGGTATAAAACAAGTGTTTGATTTTGGAATCGACCAGAATTTTCATACGCCGGTACGCTCCGGGACATTCCATTTATAGCCCAGCCGGCGCAGCGTCACGATCTTCTTCGGATCGCTGGGATCATCTTCAATCTTGGCGCGCAATCGCCGGATATAAACTGTCAGTGTGTTGGCGTCGACATAGTTTTCATCGCAATCCCAAAGCTTGCTTAGTATCTGTTCCGGCGTCAGCACCTGGTTGGGATTCTCCATCAACAAGCATAACAGCTTATATTCACCGGCCGTTAAATTCACGAGTTCTCCATTTTTATAAACGCTGCGTTCCAGCCGCTGGACTCGGATCCCGTTGGACGCCAGCTCCCTGTCCGCGGGGCTGAAATTTTCCTGACGGCGAAGCAGCGCATGGATCCGGGAAAGGAAAACAGCCAGCTTGAAGGGCTTTGTGATGTAATCATCCCCGCCGAGATCCAGTCCCATGATGATCTCCGTTTCTTCATCCGCGGCGGTCAGGAAAATGATCGGCACGGTCGAGGTCTGCCGGATTTGGCGGCACAGATCATAACCGGAACCGTCGGGCAGCGAAACGTCCAGAATGACCAGATCAAATTTCTCTTTAAGCCACAAGGCTTCCGCTTCCTGCTTTGTCCGGGCGACGTCGACGGCGTAGCCTTCTTTATTTAACGCGAAGGACAAACCGTTGATCAGGCTTAAATCATCCTCCACAAAGAAAAGATGCTTCATTCTTCATTCCTCCTTCTTGGTTTTCGGGCTGAAGGTTGTTCATTTATTGACGCCTGTTCTTTTCCTCATTATAAGGCTTTTGCGGGAAGAAAAGAAGGAACAGACGGAAAAAGAAAACCGGGCTTGTTCTAACCCGGTTGGCTGATAAGGAAAAGGATCTGGTGTGTCTGCGGTTAAATGTCGATGCCCAGCCAGGCTTTAATGACCAGACCGACGAGGAAGGAAATCACGGCGACCGAACCGGAAATCACAAACATCTCAAGAAACCGCTGCTTGAAATTATAGTCTTTGGCGACGGAGATATAATAATTGAACACCAGAATAATCAGCGTCACTGTGACTAGCAGCGCGATTAGCGCCGGGATGTAGGCTTCCGCCGGAAGCAGTAAATATGGCAGACTCATCAAAGCGACGGTAATCATATACATGACGCCGGTATACAGACACGATTTGACAGCCTGCGGATCATTGTCACTCTTGGCGGAGAGATAAGCCGAAGCCGTCATCGAGAAGGTCGCGGAAACGCCGGTGATCAGACCGGACAGAGCGACAAGCCGGTTGTTCTGCAGGGCGAAGGTCAGGCCGGCCAGCGTTCCAGTCAGCTCGACTAAGGCATCGTTCATGCCCAGCACCATCGAACCGACAAACTGCAGGCGTTCCTCGTCAAGCATCGCTAACAGCGCCTGTTCATGCCGCTCTTCATCTTCGGCGATTTTCTCTGCTTCCGGAATTTCCTGAATTAAGCTCGTATAGGCTTTATCCGCCTTGTCCTCGCCGTTTTCCATCAGTTTCAGAGCGAAGGTATAGCCGAAGATTTTAGAAAGCAGGCTGTACCAGAACACTTTGCCGGTGTTCGGCTTGGGCTGCAAGCCGGTATATTTTCCCCACAGCTTGCCATGCGAGGCTTCTTCCTGGGCGATTTGAAGCAGGATTTTGCGGTCTTCCTCCGACTTGACCGTCGCTGCGATCTTTTGGTAAATATGATATTCGTCGATTTCATTCTGCTGCATCCGAATCAGGGTTTTCAGGGCAGCCCCGGAACATTCATTCATGTGTTAACCCCCCTAGTTCTGTACTTCATATTACACTATTTAACGAAAGAATTCAAAATGGAACGGAAAAGAAACGGATGTGTTTTTCAATGAAAAGATAAAAACATGGTGAAAAAGGACAGAGGGTAAACGATAAGTCAGGAAAGACGGAAGGGGAAGCCTGCCGAAGCTATTCGACCGGCGAGCGGTCGATAAAGTTCAGCGGCAGTCCTTCAAGCAGCTTCTCCGCTACCGCGACCCGGCTGAAATCCTGCAGCACCAGCGGCGCATGCGCGTCCCATCCATAACATACCGGACACCGCATGGCGGCAGCGATCTCCCAAAATTTCCGGAACGGATAGGCGTAGGCTGTTTCCGTGGATGCTGGATCAGTCGTGCTGATTCGATATTCATGCTTGCCGTAATGCACGCCGTTCAAATTAATTTCCAGCGGAATCCCCGTTTTTGCGCTGACAGCGCAGATCCGTTGGGCTGCTTCCGCGCAGGCGGGAGTGAAGGTGCGGCGGCCTAACATGAAGTAATCCGGATGGGCAATCAGACTGAACCAACCGGTCGCTACGGCTTTTTCAATTTGACCGGCATAGAACAGCACGTCTTCATCGTTATTATAGGCGTCGTAATCATAGACCAGCTCATAAGCTGGATTCGTTTCGATCGCTTTGAAATGCTGGCCGAGAATCAGATAATCGACTTCACCATGGAGTTGTTCCAGCAGTTCCTGATGGTCCTCGAGATACTCCGCTTCATAACCAAACCGCAGCTGGATCCGATCCTGATATTTGACCTTTAACTTTGCCATGGAATCGACGTATTCCTGGCGCTGATCATAAAACATGCGGCAGGTTGGCAGATGCAGCTCGGGATAGGGCATGTGATCACTGAAACCGAGCAGCTCAAAACCGGCTTCGATCGCGCTGAGCACCATCTGATCGTCAGTCCCGCTGGCATGACCGCAGCGGAAGGTATGCGTGTGTAAATTGAATTTCTGCATGGTAAATTCTCCTTTGACCGGCATCGTGCAGGTTAAGTTCAGTGTAACGGAGGATCGGGCTGAAAACAATCCTCATTTAATGATAAGCCGGCCGCTTTTCAATTCGCGCTTCTTGATTTCTCCCAGAGAAAATCCTGATTGAAAGTTACTTGATTTGAGCTGAATTCCGAGCAAGAACTGCAGTGATTTTAATGCTTTGCCGCATTTATCTGGAAAAGTGAAGGGGCGCGTCCGCCGGAAAGTCAAGACGGGCTCTGAATGAAGGGCTGCGGCTTATTTTGGCTGAAGACAGCGCCTCTATTCTATGATACAATAGCGGAGAAAAAGGGGATTTTATAAGTCATGAAAGAAAGAGAAAAATTATCTTCCCGGCTGGGATTTATTTTAATATCGGCCGGCTGTGCGGTCGGTCTGGGCAACGTCTGGCGATTTCCGTTCATCACGGGCCAATATGGCGGCGGCGCGTTTGTCTTAATCTATTTGTTTTTCCTGATCCTGCTGGGCTTACCGATCATGGTCATGGAATTTTCCGTCGGCCGGGCATCGCGGAAATCAGTTTCGCATTCCTTTGATGTACTGGAACCCAAAGGAACACGCTGGCATGGATTTAAAGCGATGGCGGTCAGCGGCAACTACATTCTGATGATGTTCTATACGGTGGTCGGCGGCTGGATGATGAACTATGTGGTTAAAATGAGTTCCGGCAGTCTGACCGGTTTGGAAGCGGCGGATGTGTCCGGGGTGTTTGACGCCATGTTGAAATCCCCGGCGCAGCAGATCGGTTTTATGGTGCTGGCGGTGCTGCTGGGCTTTCTGGTCTGCCGGTTAGGATTAAAGAATGGTGTGGAACGGGTATCCAAGGTGATGATGTCCTGTCTGTTTCTGATCATGATCGTGCTGTGTGTGCGCTCGCTGACATTGCCGAATGCGATCGAAGGATTAAAATTTTATCTGATTCCGGATTTTAACCGGATGCTGGAGGCCGGCATCAGCAATGTCATCTTCGCGGCGATGAGTCAGGCGTTCTTCACGTTGTCGATCGGCATGGGATCGCTGGCGATCTTCGGCAGCTACATCGGTAAAGAACGCAGCTTGTTCGGTGAGAGCTTAAATATCATGGCGCTGGATACTGTGGTTGCGCTGCTTTCCGGGCTGATCATTTTCCCGGCCGCGGCGGCCTACAACATTCCTGTCGATTCCGGACCGGGCCTGGTGTTCATCACGCTGCCGAATATCTTTAACTCGATGCCTGGCGGGCAGATCTGGGGAACGTTGTTCTTCATCTTCCTGTCGTTTGCCGCGCTGACGACGATCATTGCGGTATTTGAAAATATCGTCGCCTTCGCGATGGATTCGGGATTGTCACGAAAAAAAGCGGTCTGGATGAATATCATCCTGCTTCTGGTCTTATCGCTGCCGTGCGCGCTGGGTTTCAATCTGTGGAGCAGCTTCCAGCCGTTGGGCGCGGGTAGTACGATTCAGGATCTGGAGGATTTCATCGTTTCCAGCAACATTCTGCCGTTGGGTTCGCTGATCTATTTGATGTTCTGCACGCGGAAATGCGGATGGGGCTGGGAGTCGTTCATTGAGGAAGCGAACGCCGGAAAAGGACTGCGCTTTCCAGAGAAGATCCGCGGTTATCTGCGCTGGGGTCTGCCATGCATTGTCATCTTCATCTTTTTCCAGGGCTACTATGCCAAGTTCACCGGTTTTGCGCAGTTCTGGCTGCCGTTAATCATCGTGGCCGGCGTCATGATGTTTCCGCTGAGCGCCTGGCTGAGTCAGCGTAAATCGTAATCAAAAAAACCTCGTCTGACGGACGCTTCTTCCAGGGAGCTGATTTCAGACGGGGTTTTCTTTTGCTTTGCGGACGTTCATTTTCATTTGGAACAGCCAGACTTCGCGGGAATCGAGACTCACGCCGGAATATGAGACTGAACTGATTCCATGTTTTCTAAAATTCAATTTTTCTTTCCTTTTCCAGCTAGTTTATTCTTTGTCCAATCGGCAATACTTCACGAAATGACTCACCGAAAAATGCTTGGGATTCAGATAAGGCAGTCCTTCATCGATATATTCAAAACTTTCAAAGTCAAAGGAAAGTTGGTCATCATTTAAAAAATCATCATCGATCCAGCGAGCGGGTAAAATGGATGAGCTATAATTCATCGCATTCCTGCATTCAAGGCTATCGTCATCCAACGAATTTACGCCGAGATAGCAGATCGGATAACCTTGTGTGTCAGTTATAAATTGATTAAGAAAAGGGTTTAATACAAACGCGACCCGGTCATCCCGGTAAACATAACCGATTAAGTTCTCATCCGTGGGTTCTACACATTCTAGGTCGACATTGATCGATGCGTCATAATGGATACCGTACCAGGCTGCTTTGGGATTGCCTGCCTGAGAAAGAGAATAATTTCCGACCAGCGCTTCTAAATGTCCGCACAAAGATATTTTCTGTGACTTGGTGTTTCCTTTTATCGAAAAAACGAAACTAATTTCTTTCATTGTTTTTCTCCCTTAAAAAATTCTCTAATCAGGACTACATCAATAATCAGTACAAAAAATCGAACAGATCTTGTACTAAGCTTTGCTATTCCATAACGCCTATTTTCTCTCATCTATAACTAAAAATTTTAATTTAATTATTCCATTTCAGTCTTCTTATATACTCGCTTTGACTTCCATCCCAATGACAATAGATACATCTTCCATTTTTGAAAACATGGGTACAATTTGGATAGCCATAGAGGAGATGGGCGCATTCTGGACATAATGCAGTCATACTTGAAGATGACTTTAGAAATTCACTTCCGCATTCATTGCAAATAGAGTATTTATCTTTGATCACCTTGTTTCTCCCATAATTTTTAATTTGTTTATTTCATTTTCTTACGGATGATTGCCATCACCGCGAGGGTGATCACGACCAGCACAATCGTAAAAAGGCCGCGGATCTGAATTGCCGTATACCACGGGGCAGACTGCATTTCATACAGACCAGGATGAGCTTTGTAGTCAAGGTATTGATAGAGGCTGCTGCCAAGAAAAACACCGATGAAGCACCACAAGAGGATTCTTAAAAAGCCATATAATTTTTTCACGGTTGACCCTCCGACATTTCTTTGTATGAAGAAATTATACCATCTTTCCTAATATGAAAAACAGAAGTTCTGCGTTATAACTAGGCGAGCGCCGGAACTTCTGCTTATGATGATGAAATAGGTATAATGAAACTAGAGGGAACGAGCCCGTTCAACCCGGCGGAGCTTGCCTTTAACAGAAAGCTCTCCGGTGCGGATTAACGGCTGCGGATCGGCTTGAATCAATGTGATAAAGGTCACCCGTTCCTGCACTTCAATCGTTCCGATCTGTTCTGCGGAATATCCCGCGCTGCATAAAGCACCGACAAAATCACCAGGGCGCAGCTTATGCTGCCGGCCGGCCCGGATTAAGATTGTCGCTTTGTTTTGTTTCAGTTCAGCCGCTTTCTCCGGCTGTCTTTGATTTTTTGTTTTCCAATGCGCTAATCCTGAGTGATCATCAAACGGATCCAGCTCGAAAGCTTCATCCTGAGTTTCCAATGTTTCCAAGAAAGAGGAATAGCGACTTTTCTGACTCGGCGTGAGAAGGGCTACCGAAGTGCCCAGCTGATCAATCCGTCCGCAGCGTCCGCAGCGATGAATGAAGGATTCCAGATTTAAAGGCAGATCCCAATGCACGATCAGTGACAGACCGTCGATATCCAGGCCCCGCGCCGCTACGTCGGTCGCGCATAAAATCCGCAGCTGTCCCTGGCGGAATTGTTTCAGCACGGCAAACCGTTGATCCTGTTCCATCCCGCCATGCAGGGCATCCGCGCAAAGTCCTCTTTTCTTGAGTTGTTCCGCGACTTCTTCCGCGGTCATCTGCCGGTCGCAGAAAACAATCGCGGAGGGTGCTTGGATTGTGGAAAAGACATGAAGCAGACCGGTAAGTTTTTCCGTGTTGGAAACCGTTAAGGAGGTCAGGCGGATATTCTGATTTGTCTGGCATGGCGAATCAATCTGGATCGTTAAAGGATCGTGAACCGTGATTTCCGCCAGCTGTAAAATTTCAGGACTTAGGGTCGCAGAAAACAAACATGTCTGAATGGGGGAAGGAAGCTGTTCTAGAATTTGATGAACGGTTTCCGTCAACCCCAGCGAAAACATTTGATCCGCTTCATCCAGGACGATCATCTTCAGTTGGGAGAGATCGAGTGTTCCCTGTTCTATATGATCCCACACCCGGCCCGGGGTACCGATGACAATCTGAACCCGCTGTTTCAGCTGATATTTCTGACTTTTCATTGGCTGACGGCCCACCAGCCGCGCGCACGTCAGACGGCGGAACAAGCTGAAGTTCTGGATTTCCTGAGTGATCTGATCGGCCAGCTCGCGTGTCGGAGCGAGGATTAAGGCTTGCGGAAGCCGGTCTTCAAAATGACATTGTTGGCAAACGGGGAGTGCGTAGGCCGCGGTTTTTCCTGAGCCAGTCTTCGCCTGGACCAGACAATCCCGGCCCTCAAGAAAAGCGGGAATCACCTGTTCCTGAACCGGGGTGGGCTGAGTGTAGTGCAGCGCCTCAACCGCTTGACGCAAATCCGCTTCAAGCAGGTCGAATACATTGTTGTTATTCATCGGAAGAACCTCCTGTTAAGTTTCTTATAATAAGGATAAAATCAATAAGTCTGGCTCTCAGCATATCAGCAGAAACCCAAAAACACAAGGATTAAATCAGGTCTACAAATGTAATATTATCGTAAGGTTTTCCAATAAGTGGCTATGCTACAATGAAAAAGGAAGAATCTGGGGTGATGTGGAATGAAACAGCTGAAAGATCGGATTATTTCGGCAGCTATCTTATTTTCTGTGATCCTGACCGGCGTCTGCGTCGTCTGGTGGGGATATGCCTCACAGTATCAGAAAATTTTAGGGACAAGTCCTTCCTCTCCGATGCTGCAAAAGCCTTCCTCTGCACTGGTCTTTGCCGTTTTGACCGCAGGGTTGACCGCCGGAATTTTTGTTTTCTTATTCAGAAAGAAGCTTCCATTTTTCAAGCTGAGGACCGTTTCTGCAATGATCCTGATCCTGCTGCTGTTCGTTAAAATAATGAAAATTTGGGCTAATGATAGAGATTTAACATTTGCTTTAGCCCTGTTATCCCCCTTCAGTATGAAGTTTATGGCATCAAGGAATTGGCTTTGGACGGATGTTTCTGTGGCCTTCTGTCTGACCTGGACGTTATGTGGAATCTTATTGTTTGTTTTGCTTGTCCGCAAACAAGTCCACTGGACTTGGACAGCGGTTCGCATGACGATTTTAGCGAATGTGTTTGCGATCGGCACAATCCATGGCGGACTACGTTCTTTATATCCCTATGTTCTGGAAATTCTGATCTGGTTATCCATAGGGGAACAGGGAATTCAGGCGCTGCAAAAATGGATTAATCAAGGAAAGGGAGGGAGCTAGGATGAATACGAATTGGCAGAAAATTCTAAGCCGGACAGGCAGCTGGTTGTTGCTCTATTTATCCCTCATGCTGGGCTACTGGCAGTTTTATGGTGGATGTCGCTTTTTCCACTTTTATGGAGATGCCCGGATCGTTCCGGGAATGCCGACGCTCCTTATTCTTATCGGGTTGGCGATTCTGGGCGCGGTCTTATTCATCCTCAGCGATTCCATTCGCGCACTGCCAGGATTTGTTGCAGGGCTTGTATTAGAGCTTGTTTTATTAACGGTGGCAGTCTATGATGATGGATATTTAGGTGCTTTTCTGATCTGTATCTTACCAGCACTTCCTTATTTGGTAATTTTAAAGATCATTAAAGTGATTACCGGTTTTATCATCCCCATTTCAGCGGTCACAGGAATTCTATTTTTACTTCAGATCATTTTAATTGCCCTGAGTTTCAAATATATTAAAAAGCTCCATTGGGGATTTATTGCATCCCAGCTGGCGGTGATCAGCGGTTATGCGCTTTTTTGTTTTTATGACAATGTATTTGAAACCTGGATGCTCAGTTTCTTCAGTACGCTGACGCTGATCAGGCTGGCTGAAATTCCTTGGATTTGGGTGGACACTCCCGCAAAGCAAAGTTTGAAAGCAGAAAAGGGATCAAACGATGAATAATTCACGATACAGAATGATCTTATACCGTGCGGGCAGCTGGCTGCTGATCTATTTGTCGATATCGCTGGGCTATTGGCTGAGCTGGGGACCAGAACTTCATTCGTTGCGATTCTATGGCGAGCCGTGGGTTCAGCCGGGGCTTTCTTTCGTCATGATTTCAGTCGGAATGATGATCGTGGGCCTTTATTTATTTTGGATCAGCGATGCGAAACAGGACATCGGAAGCTTTGCGGCAGGACTGGCGGTTCTCCTCTTTTTAATGACGCTGATGCCGCTGGATGATGGTTATTTTGCGGCGTCGCTGCTGCTGGAGATCCCCGGTATTCCGCATACGCTGATTCTGAAATTCTTGAGAAGAATCCTGGGGTTTGGCTTGCCAATCGGACTTGTGCAGACTGTTGCGTTTCTCTTTCAGGCAGGATTGACAACGCTGTACTTGAAAAAGGTCAGAAAGGTTCGCTGGGGATTTATTGCGATCAAACTGGCGGTAATCAGCGTTTATGCCTTGTTCAGTTTTTACCCTGATTTAAACGGTGAATGGGCGCTTAGCTTTTTCGATTTGCTTAATTTAATCTGGCTGGCGGAGCTTCCCTGGCTGGGGCTGGACTTGTCCACAGACAAAAGCCGCAAAGGAAGCCACGCCGCTCCCTGATCTTCACTTTATAACGCCTTTCCCAAGCCGTTCATGATACAATCAGACTGAGGTGATCAGGATGAAAAACGGATGGTTTACGATCAAGGAAGTTTCCGATTTGTTTGATAATACGCGCGGAGCGATCCGTTTTTATGAGGAAAAAGGCTTGATTCATCCGCAGCGGGATGAACATGATTTCCGCTGGTACAGCATTGACGATATTTTTCAGCTGTTTTACTTAAAACGCTACGCTTCGATGTCGTTTTCACTGGATGAAACGCTGACTACCTTTGTAAAAGAAGCGGAATTGACGCTGCCGGAAATCCAGACCCGGATCAACAAGCGCGAACAGGAGCTGAACGCGCAGATCGAGCGGCTCATGCAGCAGCGGGAAGAATTGCGGAAATACCGGCGGGTGCTTCAAGAGTGCGAGTCGCCCTGCACCCGGATCGAAGTCTGTCCCGATTATTACGTACTGACCGCCGATGCTTTTGCCGATATGACGGCCGCGGATCTGCCGGCGCTGAAAGCGCTGATCGCAGCGATGCCCCTGACCAGCGTCCATGCCGATCTGATCGAAGGACCTTCCGGCTGGCGGTCAGTCACCAGTCTGGGGATCATCGAAGCTAATGCCCGGGCCGCCGGAATTCCGCTTCATCCGAAAATGCGGAAGCTGCCCGGTTCGCTGGCGGCAGTGCGGTGTGTCCGCTGTGAGTGGGATGCGATGCCGGGGCAGCTGATCGAAAAAGCGCTGGCATTTCGGGATGAGGTGATCGCCTCCGGCAAGACGGTGCATTCCTTTGTCAGCACCAGCCTGATTCTGGTCCATACCCAGGAGGGCAAGACGATCGAATATCATAAATGTTACGTCCCATTCCGGGATTGTTAAAAATATCACTTGCCTGTACAGTACCTGTATATCCTACAATGTTTTCAGAAACATGAGGAGGGAATTAGAAATGAATTTATCTCGCAGAGAGTTTCTGAAAAGCTCCCTGGCCGCCGCCGCGGGCATGGGCGCACTGGGTCTGCTAGGGGCCTGCAGCACCCAGGAAAACACAGCATCAACACCGTCGCCGGAAGCTACGGGGGACACCGTCGCAGCCGCGTTAGACGCGCCGTATACCGCGCTGTCCGCGGAGGCGATCACAGAAAAAACCGTGGATTTTGTGATTGTCGGAGCCGGCCCGGCCGGTCTGTGCGCTGCCGTGAAAGCTGCGGAAAACGGACTGTCTGTCGCCGTCGTGGAAAAAACCGGCGGTACCGGGGGCTGCGCGAAATTCGGCATGGGCATCCTTGCGATCGGTACCGAGCTGCAGAAAGCGCAGGGCGAGGAACTGGATTTGGATGCGATGTACAACATGTTCACGGAGTACACGCACTACCGCACCGACTGCGTGCTGATGCGCCGGTACTTCGAGGAATCGAAGGAAACGCTGGAATGGATCGAAGCGATGGGCGTCGAATTTGAAGAAGCCGCGCGTTATTTTGAAAAATCCTATCCGACCTGGCACATTGTGAAATCAGAAACCGGCGTGATCGGCGGCGGTCAGGCGAAGACCATGACCGATCATCTGGAAGCCCGGGCCCGCGAACTGGGCGTGGAGTTCTACCTGGAAACGCCAGCCTGCCGTCTGGAAACGGAAAACGGCAAGGTCAGCGGCGTCTGTGCTGTCAGCGCAGATGGCAAGCAGGGCTATCATTTCCTGTGCAATGCCGCTTTGATCGCGACCGGCGGCTTTGGCAACAACGAAGCATGGGTTAAGGAACAATTCGCTTTGAATCTCGATCAGGACTTCTTCGGCATGCGCTTCCCGGGGCATGAAGGCGACGGGATCCAGATGGCGTGGAATGCCGGCGTGAAGCAATCGGAGATGATCGAAGAGATGATCTTCGATATCTATCAGCCGGGCTCAACCGGGTCGTACACCAACGATATCAAGCTCGTCATGCAGCAGCCGAACCTGATGGTCAATCAACAGGGGCAGCGGTTCTTTAACGAGGAACAGGTACAGAACACAACCTATACCGGCAACTCGCTGCGCAATCAGACAGGCAACACCGGCTTCATGATTCTCGATGAGGCAATCAAACAAAGCTATGTCGAAGCGAATCATGTCGATTTCACCAGCCGGGTCTGGAATACCGACGACTTCACACAGTTTGACGCGAACTTCAAGACGATGGAAGAATCCGGCTACACGGCGATTGTCAAAGCTGATACCCTGGAAGAATTGGCGAACAAGATGGGCATCGATCCGCAGGGCCTGGCGGCGACGGTTGCGGAATACAACCAGCTGTGCGCCGACGGTTACGATCCGTTAGGCAAGGGCGCGGCGTATCTCAAGCCGATCACGACCGCTCCGTTCTATGCGGCGCAGTATTATCCATCCAGCTATGGTACACTCGGCGGCATCAAGGTCAATTCCAATCTGGAAGTGCTGGATCAGAACGATCAGGTCATCACGGGTCTGTACTCGGCGGGCACGGATTCCTGCACGGTTTACGGCGACAGCTATATGTTCCTGCTTCCGGGCAACACGATGGGCTATTCCGTCAACACCGGCAAGTTTGTCGGCGAAGCGGTCAGTGAACTGCTGAAAAAATAAGATAGATTTAAAGGATTGAGCGAACTGGAGTCCATGCGATTCCAGTTTTTTTGTATCCGTTCCACCGTGAAAAGAAGAAAGTAAAAATCTTAAAAAGAACTTAAATCGCCAGAAATATTTTCCAAAACATCTTAAGAATCCCTTATTTTAAAGGGAGTTTGAAGGATTTCACTAGGCAAATCCTAAAAATATGATAAACTGTACCATGAACATTTCGGAGGTGAGAGAATGCTGAACGATACGATAGCGGCGATCTCTACCGCATTGCAGGACGGCGCGATTTCGGTGATCCGGATCAGCGGCCCGGACAGCCTGGCGATTGCCGGACGACTGTTCAGCCGCCGGGTGGACGATCAGCCGACGCATACCGTCCGGTATGGCTATATCATCGATCCCATCACTAAGGAAGCTGTCGACGAGGTGCTGCTGACGGTTTTCCGCGCGCCGAAAACTTTTACACGCGAAGACGTTGTGGAAATCAGCGGGCATGGCGGCCGCTACATTACCCGAAGAATTCTGGCACTGGTGCTGGCGGAAGGCGCACGGCTTGCCGATCCGGGGGAATTTACCCGCCGGGCTTTCCTCAACGGCCGCATTGATCTGACGCAGGCTGAAGCGGTCATGGATATGATCGACGCCGATTCTTCCCAGCAGGCGCAGCTGGCGATTCAGGGCATCCGCGGCAGTATCCGCCGTCTGATCGAACCGCTGAACGAAGCGCTGCTCAACATCATTGCCAACATCGAGGTCAATATCGACTATCCGGAATACGAGGATGCCGAACAGCTGACCTGGGAAAGCGTTCTGCCCCAGGCCCGGTCCTGGTTAATCCGGATGGATGAAATTCTGCAGCGGGCGGAGAGCGGACGCATCATGAAAAAAGGCGTGAAGACGGTCATCCTGGGCAAGCCGAACGTCGGCAAGTCGAGTCTGCTCAACGCCCTGTTAGAGGAAGACAAGGCGATTGTGACCGAGATCGCCGGGACGACCCGCGACTTAGTTGAAGGGGAAATCCATCTGCGCAATGTCACGCTTCATCTGATCGACACCGCCGGGATCCACCAAACCGAGGATCGTGTGGAACAGATCGGCATCGAGCGTTCCATGAAGGCGCTGGAGGAAGCGGAACTGATCCTGATCGTGCTGGACGCCAGCCGCCCGCAGGACGACGAAGACCGCCGCCTGCTGGATCTGACTGAAGGCCGCAACCGGATCGTCGTCATCAATAAAAAAGATCTCGCGCCGCAGGCGGAGGATCGTTCCGGTACGATTTCCATCTGTGCCGCTCAGAATCAGATTGAACCGTTGATTGATCAGATCAACCAACGCTACGAACACCATCATGCGATGCTGGAGCTGCCGTCGCTGGCGAATGAACGTCAGATCGCGCTGGCCCGTCAGGCCCGCCAGTCCATGGCGCAGGCCGTCAACGCGCTGCAGGATGGCGCGGAACTGGATTTAGTGACAATCGATCTGCAGGCGGCATATATGGCGCTTAAAGAAATCGTCGGCGAAGCCAGCCGGGAAGATCTGCTGGATGCGCTGTTCTCCAAGTTTTGTTTAGGAAAGTGAGGAATCATTCATGAAATTATTTACAAACCGTGTTATTGCTTTGATTATCGACAGTCTGTTGATCGGAATTCCGGTCGGCATTCTCGAAATGGCGTTCTCCTTAATCCGCTGGATTTTAAGCTGGCTGCCGTTTCTCCATCATTTCCGCTTCCTGTTTTCGACATCGTTTTTGTTCGTGATTGTCTATGCTTTGTATGAGGCGGCGATGATTTACTTCGCCGGCGGCACCGTGGGCAAGCTGATCATGAAGCTGGAAGTCGAGAAGGAGCATGGCTCGTTATCGTTCGGCGACTGCCTGATCCGCGGTGTGATGAAGGCGTTCTCGCTGCAGATCTGGATCCTGGGTGTGTTCTCCGCGATTTTCGCGTATTCCGATCAGCACAGCTCGCTGCATGACCGGATCGCAGGCACCTCGGTATGGGAAAAGCTCTAGGCTGGATTGATTCGCACTGTCATCTGACCTGTGCGGATCTGATCGGCGACGCCTGGGATGTCCGCCAGCGGGCGCTGGATGCCGGCGTCGCGCGGATGATGATCGTCTGCTGCCGGCTGGAAGAAGCGGAAGCTGCCTTGAAAATGAAGGCCGAAGACGCGCGTTTTGACGTCGCGGTGGGCTTTCATCCCAGTGATTTGCGTGATTTTACGGAAGAAGACTGGCATAAACTAGAAACTCTGGTCTATAATGAGAATGTCACGGCCATCGGTGAGATCGGCCTGGACTACTACTGGGATAAAGACAATCATCCTCAGCAGCAGGCGGCGTTTATCCGTCAGATCGAGCTGGCGAACCGGGTCAACAAACCGATTCTGGTTCACAGCCGCGACGCGATCGGCGATACGCTGGCCCTTCTGCGCGAGCATCCCGCTGCCCGTCGTGGGATCATCCATTGTTTCAGCTCCAGCCGGGAAATGGCCAGGGAATTCGTCAAGCTTGGCTACACGATCGGCCTGGGCGGACCGGTCACGTTCAAAAATGCCAAAACCCCGAAAGAGGTGGCGGCGGACGTGGACCTGGCGCATTTGCAGATTGAAACCGATTGTCCTTATCTGACGCCCGTTCCTTATCGGGGAAAACGGAACGAGCCGATGTATCTTCCGCTGACCGCGAAAACCATTCTGGAATTGCGCGGGATGGAGGAAGAAACGTTGAAACAGAGTCTTTGGGATAACTACCAAGCTTTATTCCACCCGCAAGACGAACTCTGAAATAAGAGAAGAGTCTACGATCTCTGGTGAAAGGAGGAAAATAAAATGAAAAAAGCAGTGCTTTTTGGAATTTTAGTATGCTTAGGTCTGGGCATGACCGCATTGATCATGATCCCGGAAGAAGTCAAGACACCACTGATCCTGCAGACCTTTAGTTATTCGCGAGCCGCGAGCGAAGAACCGCTTCCGTACCGGACAGCGCAGGAGACGATCACGACGTTTCTGGAAGCGCAGGATACCGTATTTGTCCATCCCGAGGAAATCTCAGAAAACGGCGTTTCCTGGATGATTTCCAAAACGGACAACGGAAGTCCGAAGGTTCAGAACGATACCTATGAAATGACCTACGACCAGGAGGGCAACTTGTTGTCGCGTGTCCTGGTGCCTTATTCCACAGAAGTCATCGAAGCCCAGCCGATCGTCATGAGCTATGGCTCCGAGGTGAAGGAGGAAGCGTACTTCTATTCCAGCCGCGTGACTTCCTATGGGGCGGATTGCGTCGGGTGCGGCGGGGGAACGCCGGCCGGCATCGCAATCAGCACCACCGGGGTGCGTCAGTCTGACGGCACCTGGAAAGACGGGATTACTTACGACGGTTATTATCTGATTGCCGCGTCTTCGACGCTGCCGTTATGCACGCTGGTGGAAATCAGCGATCATAAATTCAATGGTCAGGGACTGACGCCTGGCGAACCTTTCCTGGCAGTGGTGGCCGACCGGGGCGGTGCGGTGCAGGGATCGACGATTGATCTGTTCACCGGTTCAGAATATTATCCGAGCGTGCGTAATGGTAAACGGTCCAATGTCAAAGTTTCGATTGTGGACTTCGGACGCAAACGGGCCAACGGCTGCCGCTTCAACTGAGAACATTAAGACGGAACGGAAGCGCAGCGTCAACAAAGTGAATCAAGCATAAGAGAACGAGGGCATTCTGCGGGGCAGGATGTCTTTTTAATTTTAGGTCAATCGATCAATCTTCTCCTTAAACGTTCTATTTGGAGGAAAGCAGGAAATACGGAAAGGAAGTGGATCAGAAATGGAGGCCTGCTTTGCTTCCTGGGTATTTTCTAATTTCCAATCTGAAATTAATCTGTGTCTATTGTAAATTAACTGTGTCTATTCTATAATAACAGTGGAGGGAGACCTATGCGCATACTTCTGGATTCCAATTCAAATGATCCGAATTATCTGCAGATCGAAAACGCGATTCGATCGGCTATCTGTCAGGGACAGCTGCGTCCGCAGGAACAGCTGCCTTCAATCCGCCAGCTGGCGAAACAGCTGCAGGTGGCGATCATCACCGTGAAACGGGCGTATGATGATCTGGAACAAGCGGGCATGATCGAAACTCGTCAGGGCAAAGGCTGCTTTGTTTGTTCCTTGGATGTTCAAACAGTGCAGGAACAGGCGGGAGCGCAGCTGATTGAAGAATTCCAGGCGACGCTGGATAAGGGATTGAAGCTGGGACTCACACTGCCGCAGATCCAGACCTTGTTTGACCAGGCACAAAAAACTGTAATTCAGGAAAAGAGGGAGAAGTCATGATTGAAAACGCGATTTCCGCAGAGAATCTGCGGGTGCATTATCCAAACTTTGATCTTTTCATCGATCATTTTGACTTGCCATGTGGTTATGTCATGGGCTTGATCGGCCGCAACGGGGCGGGAAAAACAACGCTGATTGAAGCGTTGCTGGACAGTACGCCCGCGCGTGCTCAGCATTGCAAATTACTGGGGATGCAGATGGATCAGAACGAGCGGCAAATTAAAAATCAGCTGGGTGTGGTCAGCGACCGGTTTGTATTTCCGGATTCTTATCATGCGATGAAGCTGATGCGTCGGATTGGACCGTTTTATGATCAGTTTGACGAAGTTCTGTATCATAAACTACTCAACCGGTTCCGCTTGCCGTTGGGTAAACCGTTCGGCGAATTCTCGGCGGGGATGAAAGTTAAGCTTTCGATCATCTTCGCTTTATCGCATCATCCCAAGCTGATGATTCTGGATGAGCCGACGGCGAATCTTGATCCAGTGTCCCGGCGGGAAGTGCTGGATTTGTTATATGAGTTTATGCAGCAGGAGGATCATTCGCTATTATTTTCCACGCACAATACAGCGGATCTGGATAAAATCGCAGACTATGTGACCTGTTTGGAAAACGGCCATGTGAAGTTCTCTGCTTCCAAGGAAATTTTGATGGAGAATTGGCAGCATTTCCGCTGTGAAGGAAAAATACCGAAGGAAATGAAGGCTTTTGTACTGAAACCGAAACCGACGGAGACCGGCTGGGAAGGCATGTGCACCCATGCGGCGCAGCTGCGGCATCTTCCGGTAGTCTTTACCCCCGCGACGCTGGAAGAAATCATGTTGGCGCAGGATCTGACGTATGAAGAACTCTGATCGGCTGCGGCTGGCCTGGGGGTATTGGTTTCAGTGCAACGGAGCACTGTTGGGAATGGTCGTCCTTTCCCTGGTTCTGACTTCAGGGAGTGTAGCGCTTGCCTTGTTTCCGTTGTTGTCCGGCGCGCTTGTTTTTACGAATAAAATGCTGGACTGGCGCGATGGCGAGGAGGGAACCAGCGGAAGGATGCTGGAGACACTGCCGCTTTCCAACCGGGATCGCAAGATCATTCTGCTTTTTACAGTAACGATGACCTGGATCGGCTTAGTTGGCGGCTGCGGTCTGGTAATGAATGTGCGCCGTCCGGGTTTAACCGGAGTCTTGGCGTGGACCGCTGTTGTTTTCTGGGCGATGTATGGCTGGATTATCCTGCGCTGGGAGAAAGAAAAACAAGCGCTCAGCACCTGGAAAATCGCGATGATTTACAATGCGCTCACTTTAATCGTTGTCATCGGCGCGCTGGAAATCAGTAATAAAGCGTTGTCTTCCTCGTTAATCTTGGCCGCGGCGTTCGTGCTGGTGATGTCGATCGGAATAACCCGCATCGAACTGATTGGAAAAGAGAAGCAGGATTCTTTAGACAAGCTGGAATTCCCGGGAATTTCTGAGTGGCTGCGCGGAATTTTGGATTTGGCGGAAATCAGGCTGCATGGCAAAAATCAACGCCGGCGCACCCGGGATCAAGGTCTTCAACTCCTGGTGGCCTTGGTTTTCCTGGTCTTTCTGCACGGAAGCTATGTTAATCTGGTGTTCTTTGTCGGCGATTTTGTGGCCAGCTGGCAGCTGACGAAAAGGTTTCAAAGCGGAGATTACGCATTGAACCTGATTCCGGTCCCGCGGAAAAAACGGCTGGCAGGTCAGCTGATCGCACAGGGCTTTGTGCTGGGCAGTCTGTGGATTATGGATCTGATCATCCTGGGAATGCAGCTGTTCATTCCTTTCGGCAGCCTGGCTCTGCCGCTGACCTGGAAGGCCGTCGGGATTTCACTCTGCGCCACGCTGGCGTTTGTCGCATATAGTTTGACGTTTGGGTCCGGATATGACGCGGATAAAGGATCATCCTGGTTTTTCTTCGGCTTCTTTGCCGTCAATCTGGGCGCAGCCGGGGCCTCGGCGCAGGTCTTGCCGTTTTTACAGTCAGGAGCGTTTTGGATCGGCTTGTTGCTTGTCAGTTTGATTCTGATCGGAATATGGCTTGGAATTCAGGCTAAACGGGGAGCGCTCTAGTCTTAATGAAAGACTCAATGAAGAAGTTGTCCGGGACTTAGGAAGTCGTCGGAGAACTTCTTTTTTGTCTGATCTTGGACAAGCTGTAAGCATGGAGATCAGGAACTAAAAAACAAGGCCATGCAATCTGCGGCCTTGTTTTTGATTTTCAATTTGATCAGTTCATGGTTGGTTCTTTCAACTTAACCCAAAGCTCCATCGAAATGTCCTCCGTTTCAGCCAGATTGTATTTCTCAGCGGAGAACGGTTCAATTTCCAGAGACCGGGAAGGAAGCCAGGTATTCAAAAGATAGCTCGCCGCTTTATCCAAGCCCTCGCAAACCAAGGTTTCAAAATTCTCAGCCTCGATGCGGCATACAATATAATTTCCAGGCGGCAATGATTGGATTACATAAGGTTCTGAGATCTCTTGCGGCATTGGGTACAATGCTCCGGTGAAATAATGAAAAGTGCCTTTTATCGGATCAGCGCCATACGACATGCCCATTTCAAAATCAGGATTAATCACGGTTTTCAGTTTTGATTTTTCTTGATGAAAACGGGTCCAGCATTGACCGGGAATATCGATGCCCGTACTTTCTCCCATCGGAATCTGCTTTGCAGTATCAACAAGCGTTGAGAATCCAAGATAAGTTTCTTCTGTCTCCAGCGTTTTTCTTCTGATTTCCAGAAGTAGGTCATCGATCAAGATAGGAATATTTTCATCGAGGTCTTTGTAAGTCAAGGCAATGTCGGGCTTGATCATCGTGTTTAACCGCGGCCGCTTTTTACGATATTCTTCGGGCGTGATGCCGTAAGTTTCTTTAAATACCCGGGTGAAATTCGCAGGGCTTGAAAAATGGTAGTCATAAGCAATTTCTGTAATAGTGCGATCCTCTTGATTCAGTTCCTCGATGACTCTGGATAACCGGCGCAGTTTGACGTACTCCTGAACTGATTTATGAACAAGACGTTTAAATAGTTTTTGAAAATAGAAAGGGGATAAGGAAACTTGTTCTGCCAGCCATTCCGTTTTGATTCCGCGAGGAAGTTCTTTTTCGATCTGGTCAAGAGCTTCCTGAATTGCTTCCCATGTATACATTGTGAATTCCTCCTTCGATCTAATGATAACAAAGAATTCGCGATTTGACTTTTCAGCTCGTGGCTTTTTGAAATTGTTTAATTGTTATTCGGTTAGAAAGGGATCTTGGGGAATAATAGATTCAAAAAGAACAAATTAAAAGAACAATATCAAAGCTAATATGATATTGTTCTTAATCAATTGGTACTGAAAGATGAAATCGGTATAATGAAGTTAATAAAGGAAAGGGTAGGAGGCTGTTACGATATACAGCTGGTGCTGAAAATGAAACAAACCCCAAGAAAAAGTTACCGGCGTTATTTCTGAATTGCTAATGGGGATTGGAGATAATCCTTTTTTAAGTCGGGGAAGAACATGGGAAAATCGGGTCATTCCTGGTTTATTTTCGTTTCCTGTTTGGTGGTTATTGCATACTATGATAAAATAAAGATCGGAATGAGGAACAAACATGAAGATCAAGGAAATCATCGTTGTTGAAGGAAAAAAAGATACGGCGAATTTAAAACGCTGGCTGGATGTGGACACGCTGGAAACCAGCGGCACCGGTCTGACGGAAGCCACGCTGGATCAGGTCCGCCAGTGGGCAAAGACCCGCGGCGTGATTATCTTTACCGATCCGGATACTCCGGGCGATCAGATCCGTCAGCGTATCAACAGCGCGGTGCCGGGCTGTAAGAATGCGTTTCTGCCCTCAGGTAAAGCATGGGAAATTGTACGCGGCAAACGGAAGGTTGGCGTGGAACATGCCGGAAAACAGGAAATTCTGGCAGCCTTGGAGCATTGCCTGACTTATGAAGCGGCCGGGGAAAATACGCTGAGCTGGTCAGAGTTTGTGGAGCTGGGCTTAACCGGCATGCCGGACAGCGCTCAGCGGCGCAAGGAAGTCGGAAACCGATGGCATGTCGGCGAAGCCAATGCCAAGACGCTGTGGAAGCGTCTGAATTTGTTGAAAGTCACAAAAGCGATGCTGGAAGAAGGGAGGGACACCGATGAATAAGCCGATCGCCACCATGGCGAGAACGAATGAAATCTTAGCGAAATATGACCTGTACGCAAAAAAGAATTTTGGTCAGAACTTTATTATCGAGCCGGGAATCGTGGAAAAGATTGCGCGGCTGTCCCATGCGGATGAACACAGCGCTGTGATCGAGATCGGCCCAGGCATCGGCGCTCTGACGGAACAGCTGGCGAGAGTGGCCGGTCAGGTGCTGGCGTTTGAGATCGACGACCGCCTGATCGAGGTGCTGGCCGATACGCTTTCCGATTATCCGCACGTCGAGGTCGTTCATCAGGACTTTCTGGAAGCGGACCTGAACGCGACGGTGGAGAAGCTGAAAACACAGTGGAATCAGGTTCTGGTCTGCGCGAATCTGCCGTATTATATTACGACTCCGATCTTATTTAAAATCTTTGAAAGCAAGGCGGATATTCCGGTGATTACCGTCATGATGCAAAAGGAAGTCGCCGACCGCTTTACCGCTGCGGTTTCGACGAAGGACTACAATGCGCTGAGCGTGATCGTGCAGTATCAATATCAGGTTCAGACGGTAATGAAAATCCCCAAGACGATTTTCAATCCCCGTCCGGCTGTGGACTCGGCCGTCGTGCAGTTTACCCGCAGGCAGCCTGTGCGTACCGCTCGGGATGAAGCGCAGTTCTTCGCGCTGGTCAAAGGGTGCTTCAAGCAGCGCCGCAAGACGCTCTACAACAACTTCCGCGAATATCTGCAGGACAAGGATGAAGCTACCCGGCTGTTGAATGAAGCTGGACTGGAACCTTCGCTGCGGGCGGAAACGATGACGCTGGATCAGTTTCTTGATCTGTATGAGGTGACGTATGAAACAAAGAGCTTACGCGAAAATTAACCTGTGTCTGGATGTCGTATGCCGGCGTGAGGATGGATATCATGAACTGGAAATGATCATGGCGCCGGTGAATCTCTATGATACGCTGAACTTTGAATTCAGCGACGAGCTGCGCCTGCAAAGCAATGTGCCGTACCTTCCGTTAGACCGGCGAAATACGATTGTGAAGGCAATCGAGCTGCTTCGCGAGGAATATGGTTTCAAGGAGAACTTTGAGATTACCTTGCAGAAGCACATTCCGACGCAGGCCGGAATGGCCGGGGGCAGCACCGACGGGGCGGCGGCGATCCGGGCGCTGAACAAGATGCTGCGGCTGGGGATGGATAATGAGAAGATGGTCGAAATTGCCAAGAAGGTCGGAGCGGACGTGCCGTTCTGCCTGCGCAGCCGGCCGGCGTTTGTGACTGGCATCGGCGAGAATCTGGAACATTTCCGCGTGCATACGCCGTTTTATCTCTTGTTAGTAAAACCATATAAGGGCGTATCCACAAAGGTGGCGTTTGAAACGCTGGATTTCAGCTGCGCCGAACATCCTGACTGCCGCAAGATGCGCCAGGCTTTGATCGCCAACGATTATGAGGGCGTGCTTCAGTCGCTGGGCAACACGCTGGAACAGAGCGCGTTTAAGCTGGTGCCCCAGATTGCGACGATCAAGCGGGATCTGCTGGGGCTGGGCTTCGACGGGGCGTTGATGTCGGGCAGCGGATCCACGGTGTTCGCGCTGACACGCGATCCGGAGCTGTTGGAAAAAGGCGCGGCGGTGATGCGAAAAAAAGCGGCGTTTATCCGTAAGACGGAACTGCGGCCGCAGGAAGAACCCGGCTGGACGAATCGTTCACACCAATAAATAGGGACACTGAACTTTGAATGCAGGACTCTGCGGGAGCCTGCATTTTTCTTTGATCCGGCCTTTCCGAAGATTCTTTTTGCCTTTTAATTAAATTCCAGCTGTGATTGCCTGAACGATTTTCAGGTTCTATTTCCAGAAGAGAAGCGCTTTGAAATTAAATGAAAGCCCCTACATTTCAAAAGCAAGGCACGAAATTCCAAAACCCGCTGTAAATAACTGTAAAAAACAGGAAATCCCAGGAAAAAACATCACTTTAGGCTTTTTTTAAAGGGCGAGTTTGAGTAAAATAGACTATGGAGGACGATGGATAATGAAATCTGCAATTATTATGGCGGCGGGCAAGGGTACACGCATGCACTCTGAGCTGCCGAAGGTGATGCACCCGGTCTGCCAGAAACCAATGCTGGGGCATATCCTTGACAATCTGAAAAAAATTCAGGTCGATAAGATTGTAACCGTTGTTGGTTTTGGCCACGAACAGGTGGAAGCCGCGATGCGCGGACAGTGTGAGTTTGTGCTTCAATCCCCGCAGCTGGGTACCGGTCATGCGGTGATGCAGGCCGCGCCGGTTCTGAGTCAGGCAGAAGGAAAAACCTTAGTCGTCAATGGGGATTGTCCCTGCATTCAAAGCGCAACCTATCAGGGAATGCTGGACGCCCTGGATCAGTGCGGCATGGTCGTGTTAACGGCAGTGCTGGACGATCCGAAACAGTACGGCCGGATTATCCGCAACGCTGAAGGCATGATTGAGAAGATCGTGGAATTCAAGGATTGCACGGAGGAACAGCGGAAAATCACGGAAATCAACACCGGCATCTATTGTTTTGACAATCAGGCTTTATTCAAGCATCTTGAGGAAATCCGCAACGACAACGCGCAGCAGGAGTATTACATTACGGATTTAGTCGAGATCTTCAATCGCCATGGGTTAGGCGTGAAGGCCAAGATTGTCGAGGACAGCTTTGAAGCCAGCGGCGTCAACGACAAAAAAGAACTGGCGCAGGCAACCCGCTGGATGCAGAAGCGGATCAACGAACATTGGATGGAGGAAGGCGTCACGCTGATCAATCCGGACAGCACGTATATCGGACCGGACGTCGTCTTGGGCAAAGACGTCACATTGTATCCGAACGTCTATCTGGAAGGCAACACGGTGATCAACGACGGGACGACAATCCTTCCGCAGTCGTTTCTGGTTAACGCCGTGATCGGAAAGAACTGCACGGTCGACAGCTCGCGCATTACCGACAGCATCGTTCATGACGAGGTCAAAATCGGTCCTTACGCCCATCTGCGGATGAACTGCGAGATTGACAGTAAGAACCGGATCGGCAACTTCGTCGAGTTTAAGAACACCAAGTTTGGTTTCGACAGCCGCTGCGCGCATCTGACTTATCTGGGCGACAGTGAGATCGGATCGAAAGTCAACATTGGCTGCGGCGTCATCACCGTCAACTACGACGGGAAAAACAAGTTCCACACAGTTGTCAAGGACGGAGCCTTTATCGGCAGCAACGTCAATTTGATCGCGCCGGTTACGGTCGGGGAAAACGCCGTCGTCGCCGCGGGATCGACCGCGACTCAGGATGTGCCGGATGGGGATATGGCCATCGGTCGCGTACGCCAGGAAAACAAGCCGGGTTATGGTCTTATCTACAAAAACAAAGAGAAAAAATAAAAGGAGAAAACATGATCGAGAATGCAATTGTCTTCGCACTGTCCAGCAGTGTTGAACTGGCTCAGGAAATCGTAGAATACCTGGGCTTACCAATGGGAAAGATTTCTGTTAAGCATTTTGCCGATGGAGAAATTATGGTGGAGCCGGAGGAAACAGTTCGCGGCCGTTCCGTTTATATCGTCCAGTCGACATGTTCGCCGGTCTCCGATCGACTGATGGAAGTACTGATCGCGATCGATGCCTGCAAGCGCGCCAGCTCAGGTGAAATCACAGTCATCATGCCGTATTATGGTTATGCGCGTCAGGACCGCAAAGCACGTGCGCGCCAGCCGATTACCGCGAAGCTGGTTGCGGATCTGCTTCAGACCGCTGGGGCGAACCGTGTCGTGACGATCGATCTGCATGCGACCCAGATTCAGGGCTTCTTCAATATTCCAATTGACGACCTGAGCGCCGTTTCGATGATCGGCCAGTATTTCCGTTCCAAGAATCTGGAAAATGTCGTCGTCGTTTCGCCGGACCATGGCGGAACTACCCGGGCGCGCCGTCTGGCCGACTGCTTGAACGCGCCGATGGCGATTATTGACAAGCGTCGTCCGAAACCGAATGTCGCGGAAGCGATGAATGTGATCGGCGAGGTTGAAGGGAAGACCGCGATCATCGTCGACGATATGGCGGATACCTGCGGCACGTTGATTGCCGGCGTCAACATCTTGAAGGAAAAAGGCGCGAAGGAAATTTACTTCGCCTGCACGCACGGCCTGTTAAGCGGACCGGCGATCGAACGGATTCAGAATTCCTACATTAAGGAAATGGTCATCACCAACACGATTCCGTTAAGCGAAGAAAAGAAGAACGGCACGGATAAGATCACGCTGCTGTCTGTCGGCTACATGCTGGCGAAGACGATCGAAGCGATCCAGCTGAAGAATCCGGTCAGCGCCGTTTACGATCTGTTCAACGACTAAACTGATTGATTAAAAACGGGAATTTCCGAAAACGATTCGCCCTTGTGCAAAGCGGGGCTGCGGGTGTAGGAAACACCCGTTTTTTTCTTGCGGCAAACACAAAAGCGTCAGCGGGAGGAAAGCGGACGTGGTATAATGGAAGCGACAGAAACCGACAGAGTTCGCCAAATTTTGTCGATTCCGGGCTGGAGGCAGGTTCATGAGTAAAAAACAAAATCAGTCGATCATCCGCAAGATGATCAGTATCACTATCGTCGCTTTGATTCTGGGGGCGGTTTGCTTCTTAGGCGGCGTCCTGCTGGCGCAGCGGAGTCATTCCGGCAAGACGACGGTGACCAGCGACACCTTGTTTCAGCAGCTGCGTTCCGTCAGTCAGCTGACGACCGTGGAATATCATTACACGAATATGGGTAAATTTGAGAAAAACGCCGATCTCAACGGATGGACAATTCCGTTGACCAAAGCCAGCTTCATTTTAGCGTATGACGGGAAAATCACGGCCGGCGTCCGGCTGGACGACGTTCAGATCGACGTTCAGGACAAGACGATCACGATCACGCTGCCGCCGGCGGAGATTTTAAGCCACGAGGTCGACGAAGCGAGCATCGAGGTCTATGATGAATCCAATAATCTCTTTAATCCGATCAGTATTTCCGACTATGCCGCGTTCTCCAAGCAGCAGAAAACGGTCATGGAGGGGAAGGTCGTCGACGGCGGACTGCTTGAGGAAGCACGTAAGAAAGCAGGCGAGGTGATCAGCCAGCTGCTGGAAACTGCCAACCCGGACTATACGATCCAGGTTCAGGAAGCGAAGGAAGCGTAATTCGGCTTCAGGATCATCGGCGAAGGCAGACGCCGAATTATTAAGGCAATGCGGGATTTTCTCTTAATAGGGGGAAATCCTTTTTTTTATACTTTGGGCAATGAATCAGGGGATGAACGATGCAATTTAGCACGCAAAGAAATGGAAAAAATTACCGCTTTCTTCCTGGTTTCAAGGGCGTCATGATGAAAGCAGAAGTCGAAGAAGCACTAAAATTGTCCGGGAAACCGCGACATGTTTTGGTATGGTTTCTTCTTGAAACTTTGATTATGATGAAACCGAAGAAAGGAAATGCCTATGGAAGATCTCAATGAACGGCAGCTTCAGATTTTGAGATTGTTAGCGGCGAATACAGAACCGCTGCGGGGACCCGAGCTGGCCCGGCAGTTTGGCTGTTCGGTCAAAACGATTCAGCGCGATTTTAAACGGATTGAAATCCTGGGCCTGTCGCTGGACTACACCCTTACCCGCAGTATCCAGGGCATTGCGCTGGACTGCGGCAATGCGGACCGCAGCCGGTTAAACCGCTGGATTTACGGCGGAGAGCGGCTGAACGCGGGGGATTCCGTGGAAGACCGGCGGCATCGAATTTATCTGGACTTACTGCTGAACGCACCCCAGCCAACGACTATCCGCAGTCTTTCCGAAAAGTATTACGTGGGAAGCAGCTCGATTGTCAACGATCTGGCCGCGGTGGAACAGCGGATTCGTGAAGCGGGTCTGACCTTAAACCGAACCCGCGAAGGCACGTATATCACCGGACGGGAATTGACGATCCGCAATGAAGTCGCCGGGGTGCTGAACAAAATTCACCATTTCGATCCGTTGCCGCGCAATGAACTTCCGACACGGCTGAACGAGGAAAACCGGATGGTGCTGGCCGGCATCTACGGCATTCAGTCTTTGCGTCAGGTCGAACAATGCGTCGGTGAGATTGAGGAGGCGATCGGCGTCGTTCTCGGCGATATTTACTACATCAACATCGTTACGCACATCCTGATCGCGATGGAACGGATGCGCAGCCGGCGTTATATCAATCCCGGCGGTGTTATGGATCCCAAGCTGATCAATCCGCTGATTTACAAGAAGATCGCGGCGTGCGTCCAGACCTTTTCTCAAGCCGTACAGATCACATTTCCACCCAACGAGCTGTTGTATATTTACACACACTTTATGGGCTGCGGCGTGGGTGAGCTGCCAAAGCGGGAAGTGATCGGCCAGACGCTGCAAAGCACGCAGCCGGAGGTGCTCGCGTTCTGTGAGGAACTGATCCAACAGATGGAGGCGGAAACGCAGGTCCGTTTCACCGAGGACGCCAATTTGTTTTACAGCCTGCTTCTGCATATCAATTCGATGATCACGCGGATTCAGTATAACGTCCGGATCGTCTGCCTGTTAAGAGAGAAGACGGTCGCGGAATTTCCGCAAATGTACGCCCAGGTGAAAAGCGCAGTGCTGGAACTCAAGAAAAAATATTATCCGAAGCATTTTATTTCCGAGGATGAGCTGTGTTATCTCTGTTTGTATTTCCAGCTGGCACTGGAGCCGAAGACTCCGCGGCGGCGGGTACTGTTGGTTTGTTCGACGGGAATCGGAACATCGCATCTACTGAAAAAACGAGTAGCGACCGTTTTCCCTGAATTGGAGATTGCCGCTGTTATCTCCTTACGGCAGCTCAAGAACCGGGATGTATCAGATCTGGATTTGATCTTAACGACCGTCGGCCTCGATTTTGAAATTTCCTGTCCGAGCGTGACGGTTTCCGTGCTGCTGGATCCCAAGGACATTGAGGAAGTCCGGCGTGCGCTGAAGGAATAAAGAAAGGGACTCTTATGTTGGATATCAGAGAAGTATTACTGGAAGAAAACGTCAATCTGGACTTAAAGGCCGGAACCAAGGAAGAAGTATTCACGCAGATGACGCGCATGCTTTATGAAAACGGGGTGATCCGGGAAGAACAGCCGTTTATCGACGAGCTGGTTCACCGTGAAGCGGAAGGGGTTACGGGAATCGGCGAGGGAATTGCGATTCCCCACGGCCGTTCCGCAGTCGTGAACCGCAGCGTCATTGCGATTGGACGCACCCGCACCGACGTCAGCTGGGAAACGTTTGACGATAAACCGGTCCGCTGCATTATTATGTTTGCGATTCGCGACGTAGATATGTCGCAGCATATTATGCTTCTGTCCCATGTCGCCCAGCTGTTATTGGATAAGGACGTGATTGACACACTCCATCACGCCCGGACGGTTGAGGAAATCGTCAATATTTTAAGAAAGGAGGAATCGGAATGAAGATCGTCGGAATTACTGCTTGTCCAACCGGGATCGCACATACCTACATCACGAAAAAGAAAATCATCGAAGCGGCCAAAGCCTGCGGCTATCCTTGCCGGATTGAAACCCAGGGGTCGATTGGCGCGGAAGACGAGCTGACGGCCCAGGAAATTGCGGACGCCGACGTCGTGCTGTTAGCGGTCGACGTCAAGATTACCGGGGAAGAACGCTTTAAAGGCAAACCGATCGTGCGATGCCGGACGGAAGACGTCATGCGCAACACGGAAGGTTTCCTGAAGAAGATTGAAGCGACATTGAAAAATTATCGCTGAGATTCATGGCGGCGGATCATTGCTTGGAAACTCCAAAACCGGAATACTTGTCCTTGCAGAATCCTGAAGCGATTGGAATAAAGGACTTCGCGGTGATCCAGCCTTGTCCGAAAACAAGACAGCTTAAAAAGAAAAGAGGGAGAATTTAATGAATTGGAAAATCATCAAGAAACACATCATGACCGGGATCTCGTTCATGGTTCCCGTCGTTGTCGGCGCCGGGCTGTGCCAGGCACTGGGCGTCATTCTCGGCGGTCCGAATGTCAAGGACGCCGTCGGCAGTTTCGCTTACATCATCTACAAGGTCGGTAATCTGGGGATGTCCACGATGATCATTCCGGTCATCTGCGCCGCGATATCCTATTCCATCGCGGATAAGCCGGGCATTGCGCCGGGCCTGGTCGTTGGTTTGGTGAGCGCGGAAATCAAGGCCGGTTTCTTAGGCGGATTGGTCGGCGCGTTTTTAGTCGGATATGTCGTCAATGCCATGAAAAAATATATTCATCTGCCAGATTCGATGAAGGGCCTGATGCCGATTCTGATCATTCCGTTCTTCGCTTCGCTGATCTGCGGCGTGCTGATGTTTACCGTGCTGGGGACGCCGATCGCGTATTTCATGGATGCGATGACGCAGTTTCTGGCGAATCTGTCAACCGGTTCCAAGTTTGTCTACGGCTTCGTCATGTCGGCGGGTTCGGCGTTCGACTTCGGCGGTCCGGTCAACAAGACGGTTTCCTTATATACGACGGCGATGCTGGCGGATGGAATTTATGGACCGAAAGCGTGCCACATGGTTGCGTGCATGATTCCGCCGATGGGTGTGCTGATCGCCTGGGGGCTGAGCAAGCTTTTCCGCAAGCCGATTTATACGAATGATGAAAAGGAAAACCTGAAGGCCTGCTTCCCGATGGGGGTATGTATGATCACCGAATGCGTTATCCCATTGGCGATGAACGACCTGTGGCGGGTGGTGCTGTCCAGCGTTCTGGGCGGTTCAATTGCGGGTGGTCTGTGCATGATGTGGGGCGTCGAGAGTCCGGTCGCTCATGGCGGCTGGTTCGTCATTCCGACCTTTACCAATCCGCTGGGGTTCGTCGCGGCTTTAGTGATCGGCAGCGTCATCATGGGTGTCGCGTTGTTTGTTCTCAAGCGTCGTTTAACACCGAGCCAGGAAGCTTACGGCATCGATTATACGCAGGCTGACGACGGCGAAGTCGCCGAAGTCAACATCACGTTCTGATCAGGAACAGGAGGGATCTATCATGTTAATGAACATGCAGGAATTTCTAGCCGTCGCGGAAGAACATCACTTCGCGGCCGGCGCCTTCAACGTCACGGAGGTCGCGAATTTCCGCTGCGTCGTGGAAGAAGCGGAAGCGCAGAAAGCGCCGACGATCATTGCGATCGCTGTGAATGAGCTCGACTTCTGCGGCCCTGAATTTTACAGCTATGTCCGCACACGGCTGTTGGAAAGTCCAATTCCATTTGTGCTGCATCTGGATCATGGCCGCACGCTGCAGGACATTCTGCGGGCGATCCAGGCGGGTTTCACTTCCGTTATGTTTGACGGCTCAGAGCTGCCGTATGAGGAGAATATCCGCCAGACGAAAGCGGTTGTCGATCTCGCCCATCTGGTCGGCGTTTCTGTCGAAGGGGAAGTCGGAACGATCGGGATTATGAACTATTCCGATGAAGGCGGGGTCGATCATATCACTTACACCCGTCCGGAGGAAGTTGTCGATTTCACAGCGAAGACCGGCGTCGATAGTCTGGTGGTCGCGATCGGGACTTCGCATGGTTTATATCCGGAGGGCTTCGTGCCGAAGCTGCAGCTGGATTTGTTGAGAGAATTAAAACAGGTCAGTCCGGTGCCGTTAGTACTGCACGGCGGTTCAGATAATCCGGATGAGGAAATTCGTCAGGCGTGTCAGATCGGCATCCGCAAGGTCAACATTGCCAGTGATTACAAGGCTGCTTATTCGCGCAAGTTAAACGAAATTATGAATGAAACCGGCGAATTCAAGTTCTCAACTCTGATGCCGAAGGGCTTTGAAGCGGCGCGCGCGGTCATCCGGCACAAGATGGAATTGTTCGGCAGCGTCGGCAAAGCGTCTGTTTATTGGGAGAAACATCTATGAAAAAGATGGCGATCATCCATACCAGTGCCGTGTCGCTGCAGGATCTGACGACCTTGTGTCAAGAGATCATGCTGGAGGTGGAAATCATCAACATCATCGACGACAGTTTGTTAGCGGAGGTCAAGCGGAACAACGGGATCACCCCGGCCGTGATCAGCCGGATGTGCCGTTATGTTCAGTCAGCGGAATCGTTAGGCGTTGATTTGATCTTCAACCAGTGCTCCTCAGTCGGGGAAGCCTTTGCGATCGCCAGCCGGTGTACGGCGATTCCCACGCTGAGGGTCGATGAACCGATGGCGGAAAAGGCGGTGAGCCTGGGCACGCGGATCGGCGTAATCGCGACGGTAGCCTCTACGGTGAAACCCAGCTGTGATCTGATCCGGACTACGGCTCAGCGGCTGGGCAAAGAGGTTGTTGTCCAGGAGTATCTGGCGGCGGAGGCTCTGGATATTCTGATGAAAGAAAAGGATGTGGATAAGCACAACCAGATCGTTCTGGCGATGATTCGGCGGGCAGCGGCAGAAAACGACGTCGTTGTGCTGGCACAGGGCAGCATGATCACCTTGCTTCCTTATCTAAATGAAATGCCAGCGCCGGTGCTGACCAGCCCACGCTTAGGCATCGAACGAGCCTGGGCGATGCTGCAGGAGAAAGGGTGAAGTTCATGGGAGAAAAAACTTATTTTCACAGAGTGAATGAGCTGACGCCGACGCGGTTCTGGATCAACAACGTGACGCAGGAAGAAGCGAAGCGGGCCTTGGCGGAAGGAGCGTGCGGCTGTACGCAGAATCCGGCGTATGTCTGGAAGATGATGCAGCGGGAAAGCGAGCTGCCGGAAATTCAGCAGTTAATAATGCGGCTGCGGGATCAGGGTGTTGCCCGGGATCAGATTTTGATCGTCGTGCAGCGGGAGCTGGTCGGCCGCATTGCCAAACTCTTTTTACCGCTTTATCAACAGTCGCAGGGGCGATGGGGATATGTCAGTATCCAGGGAGATCCCTTCCATGAGGATTGCGATTCGATTGTAAAAACCGGGTTGTTCAATCGGGAAGCAGGCGAGAATATCATGATTAAGATTCCTGTTACGGAAGAAGGTTTGAAAGCGATCGGTATTCTGGCGGCTCAGGGCGTGCCGATCAATGCGACGGAGGTGATGTCGGTTCGTCAGGCGATGGATGTCGGCCGGGTTTATACGGAAGCGACAAAATATTGCATCAGGAAGGCTCCGATCTATTACTCGCATATCACGGGGATTCTGGACGAATATCTGCATACAACGGCACAGGAAACGGAGATTGCCATCGCATCGGATGTGTTGTTTCAGGCCGGTATTGCGGCCGCGAAAAAGACCTATGTGATGACCCGGGCCCAATATCCCAATGTCGGTTTCATCGGCGGCGGCGCCCGGGGACTGCATCATTTCACAGAGATGGTGGGCGCTCAGGCTTGCATTACGATTAACTGGAAGGGGACGGCCGATCAATTGATCGATCAGAATCCACCGGTGATCGAGCGGTTTGCCCAGCCGACGCCGCCTGCTGTTCTGGATGAGCTGCTTGAAAAGCTCCCGGATTTCCGTAAGAGTTATTGTCTGCATGCGATTGAACCTTCGGAATACGAAACTTTCGGACCGGTTGTCCTGTTCCGTTCGTCATTTGAATCGGCGTGGAAACAGGCGCAGTCCTTGATTGATAGTTTAATCGGTTAATTTGATTATCCCCGGCTGAAAACAGCCGGGGTCTTTTTGAATGATTTCCTCGAAAATTAATGATCAATGACAAAATTCTGTGCAATCGTTCAAAAACGTGTGAAGGATTTAAAATGTGTTATAATATTAGCTCTTATTTTTACGCTTAATTTTGAATGATATTCTTGAAAATAGGCGATAAACAGTGAAATTCAGAGTTATCATTCAAAAACGCGCACAAATTAGAAAAAGTGATATAATGTTTGGCTTTTTTATGAATGCTTTGGTTAAAAATCGACGATAAACAATGAATTTCGCAGTGATCATTCAAAATTAAAAAACAGTTACTATTCCATGTTATAATTTATTTTTATGATCCATGTGAATATGATAAAAGAATATTTTTGATGATCCGCAGGGTGAAGGCGGGTATTCTCTGATAGCTTAAATGACCCTGGAGGAAACGATCCTTGAGCGCTGGGCGACATTCTAATGAATTGGGAAAAATGTAATTCGTTCCTATGAGTTTGAGTTTACAAAGATGAAAAAAGCGAAGCTGGATGATCAGATCGCTTTTTCTTTAGTTCTGTTTTTATGCAGCTGCCAATTCAGCTTCAGGCGTCATTTCGATGAACTGATCAAGATCAAACGAATACAGATAGGCATGAATCGTTTTATCCGGAATCATTTCATGAAGACATCGCAGATAAATTGAAATCTGCCGGGCATACAACGTTTTTAATTGATCGGCTTGGGCATGGCGGTCGCTTTTGAAATCGATCAAAATGACTTCATTTTCATCCTGCGCTACATAGTCCATCTGTCCCTGGATAAACTCATTGCCGGAAAGAACCGCGAAGGACAGCTCTTTATCTACGGACATCTTCTGACAGCGCTCAAATAGCGGCTGCTTGTTCAGCTGAAGCAAAAGCAGAAGATCGGCCCGCTTAATTTCAGGAAGTAGTGAGCGGATTAGACTTTCTGTCCATTCCCCCTCCGGCAGGCGTTCCACCGCTTCATGCAGCTGGATGCCTCGCTGGGCTGGCCGAACAGCCTTACTCTTTGGAAACAGCGCAGGAATATACGCGGTTTGTTCTGTCTCTGAAGGCGTCAGGGTGACCGGCAGCGGCTTTTCTTCCGTATAACGCGGCAGGGAAACGACCTCTTTGCGGCGGCGCTGAAGCTGCTGGACCTCCCAGCGGTCTTCAATTGTCCGAACCTTCCAGAAGTGGGAGTCACTTTCGCACATGGCGGATAAAATCAGATCCGTCGTCCCTTTGCGATCCAGCAGCGTGTTCATTGTTACCGGCTTATGCGGCAGTTCGCCTTTGACCGTATCGACCAGGATCATCTGATTCTGCGCCCGGGTCAGGGCTACGTAGAGAATCCGGATATTTTCTTCCAATTCTTCCAGCGTGATTTTGTATTCGATCGCCTGCCGGATTGCGGTTGGGCGCTTAAAACGCCACGGCAGCTCCAGCGCCGGCAGACCGACGCCCAGATCCGCATCCGCGATGCACGTTTCTTTTTTATCCATAATGTCGATCCGGCTGCTCGCCCAGTAAAAGACGACAGGAAACTGCAGACCCTTGGACTGGTGAATAGTCATGACTTTGACAACGTCGTCCTCATTGCCGACGGGAATCGCTTCAGAGGTTTTTTCCTCGCTCACCTGGTCGATCATCGCGAGAAAGCCGGTCAGCGAATCAGAATGCTCAGCGCTGTATTGTTCCGCTTTCTGGCGAAGCAGATCGCAGTTGGTTCGCTGCTGTGCGGTGCAATGTTCTTCATAGAAGTGATGTATCTGAAACAGCGCGTCCAGTAAGGCGCATAAACCCTGCTTTTGCGCGATGTCGTTCAGCCGCTGCCGATCGGCGACCAGCGGATGATGTTCTTCCTTCAGAATCTCGAAGATCGGCCGGCGTTCCCGTTTTAGGGTCAGCCGTGCTAATTCCTCGTCGTCCGCTTGATAAAAGTCAGAAGACAAAACGGCGGTTAACGATAAATTATCAGCGGGATTGATCAGAATCCGGAACCAGGAGAGCAGGATCTGCATGGCTTCCGATTGATAGAATCCGGCTTTTGCGTCAATGTAGTAGGGAATGCCTGCCTGATCGAAGGCCTGTTTTAAATGGGATTTGACCGCGTGGGAACGCACGAGCACGACGTAATCTTTCCATTGCCGGAAATCAGAGGTTTCATGCCTTGTTAAGATCTGTTGGGCGATGTACTGCGCTTTGATCTGGTTGGCGGCGAGATTTTCCGCGCCTTCATCCTGTTCCTTCAGCGCTTTGGTCATTAACGCATGGAATTCAACCGGATAGTTATCCTGCTTCTGAGCCGGAGCGCCGGTTTTTACGCAGTCATGGTCGGTGTACTGATCGGAACAGCCGGGAATGTTCATCAGCCGCAGAAACAGATCGTTGTTGAAATCGACGATCATCTGCTTGGAACGATAATTGCTGGAAAGGTGGATAAAACAGTTCTCAGGCCGGACATCGTTCATCAGATCGCGCATAATCTGCGGTTTTCCGCCGCGGAACCGGTAAATCGACTGTTTAACGTCCCCGACGCGGAAAACGTTTGCGCCGCGGGAAATCAAGTTGATAATCGCATTCTGCAGATCATTGGAATCCTGAAATTCGTCGACCATGATTTCATCGAATCGTTCCTGGTATCGTTTTGCGGCCAGCTTGTTTTCCGCGGTTAAAATCTGATACGCGAAATGCTCCATATCGTCAAAGTCGATGCCTCCCTGTGTTTCCTTCAGCTCGGCATACAGCGCAAGATAATCGAGTGTCAGCGCGGTTAACGGCTTGATGATTGTATACGTTAATGCCAGGTCGGAAAGCAGGGTTTCCTCGGAATAGGTTCGGCTGACGAGATCCTTTGCCAGTGCGTTGAGCTGTTTGCGCAGCGCGTTGAAATCCAGGGCGTCTTTCAGCGTGCTGATCTTGGTCTGGATTGCGCCGAATAGCGCGCGGCGATATTCCCGGTAATCGTAATTTTTTGCGGCTTGAATTGCCGGCGTCAGCTTGCCGAGGAATAAAAGAACCTCGTTCGCCTGTTTTTCTTTGTCCGGATAGGCGTCATATAAAATTCGCTGCATCTGGACGGCGCAGTCTTCCAGCCGTCCGGCTTCTACAGCGCAGCTTTCAAAGAAAACTTCTTTTATTGGAGACGGCAGCTGATCAAGCCGTGCAATCGGCGCATAGGCTTCGGCGGCGGCTTGGATCCAGGCTTGGGGATCCTGCGCTCCGGAGGCTTTAGCCGCGATGGACAGCACGGCTTTTTTCAGCTCGGAAACGTCTTCACTGCGGCTGGAGAAGGTTTGCAGGAGCGTCGTAAATGAATCGGGATCGTGCGCCATCTGACGGCGGCAGGCTTGAGTAAACGCCTGATCCTTCATCTGGGCGAGCGCTGCGTCGTCAAAAATATGCTGGATGCGGGCCGGGTTTAATCCGATCAGGGCATAGTCGGCCTTGATGATTGACAGACAGAACGAGTGAATCGTGCTGATATGCGCACTTTGCAGCAGAATCAGCTGCTGCCGGCAATACTGCGCTTCAGCTTCGTCCAGATCTGGTTCCTGCAGCTTATCGTTCAAACTTTGCAGCAGACGTTTTTTCATTTCACTCGCCGCGGCTTCGGTAAAGGTCATCGCGACGATGCGGTCGATGCTGATGTGATCCTCCAGCATCCGCTTCATTAACCGCGCGACTAAGACCGTTGTCTTGCCCGCGCCGGCAGAGGCGGAAACAAGAATGTTATGGTCGGTCGTATGAATTGCCTTGAGCTGTTCCTCACTCCACTGAATTGCCATCCCGCACCTCCTTTCCTTCCTCCTTGCCCACGAGCGCGACCGGCTTTTTCGGTGCTTTGCGCAGTCGGCAGACAGGTTTAAAATCACAGAACAGGCATGCGCCTTCCACCGGATCCAATTCAATCCGGCCCGCGCTGAGCTGTTCTGTCAATAACGCGTAAAGCTCCAAAATCAGCGCCTGTACGCTTTCAAAGTCCTTCGGGCTGCGGACTTTGACCTGACCGTCCTTGCAGGTCAGTCCCTGAACATGCGTGCCGTCGTAATCCAGCCCGTCGCAATCCTTCATCGTCCAGCCTTTGAGCTGATGACTGCTCTGTAATTCGCTCATCCAGGCATCGCGCTCAACGTCTTCAATTTCCATGCGCCGGCCGTTGAGCGACGCTTCGCTGACGCTGATCGTTTCATTTTTTAACGAGCAGTAATAAGCCCCGGCAGGATTCAGCCTGAGCTTGCGGACGGCGATGATCAAATAGGTTAACAGCTGCAGCTGCAGCCCGGCTTTAACTTTGGATTCGCTGAGTGTTTTGGCAGAGCTTTTGTAATCGAGAATCCGCAGATCGCCAAGACAGGTGTCAATCCGGTCGATAATCCCCTTCAGCCGCACGGTAATGCCGCCGGTTTCCAGAAGATCTTCTTCAAAACGGTATTCCTGGTAGGCCGGTGCAAACGAAGTATTTTCCTCCATCGCGGCCAATGCCTCCAGCAGTTGGGTCAAGTTCAGCTGCATGCGCCGCTGGATCTGATCAATTTCGGCCTGTTGGTCAGGAAACAAATCGTGGAGCTGCTGGAAATACGGGCTGAGGATCGCGGTCATCTCTGTTTCATTCAGCTTGGCGTAATCTTTACCCCAGGTCTGAATACTTTGTTCCAGCAGCGCGTGCTGAATCGTACCGACGATCGCGGCGTTCACCGTTGTCAGACTGCCCTTGGACAGGCGCAGACCACTTTTAAGGAAGTAAGCGTATGGACATTGAAAATAGGTTTCAAAGGAAGAAATGCTGCCGCGCAGCACATGATCCGGCGTAAACAGCCGGCGGGCGGTTTCCGGCGTCAGCTGATGCCGCTGATCGGAATAGACTTCATTCTGAATTAACGGCCACAGCACGGCGCGGGAAGCGGCGCGCTGTTCAATTTCAAATGCGACGTCCCAGCTTTTGCCTTCGTAGTTGCCTGCGGCATACGAATAGATCAGGCAATGCGAAGCGCTGGTATAGATCCATTCCAGCTGCTTTGTATAGTGATCGTAGCGATCCGCCTGCGACGGCATCGACGTGGTCTTCAGATAATCCTCGTCAAAGATTCCGGCGTAGGCGATATTTCCCGGGAAACTATTCTGATCCGCACCGAAAAGAATGGTTAGCGGACGAGCCGGCAGCGGGTGTTTCAGATCGGTGATCGCGATCCGGCCATCAACTTCTTCGCTGATTTCCAGCTTTTTCTGCGCGAGCAGCGCCATCAGCATGTCGAGGGCTTCCGGCTGTTCCAGCAAATCCCAGCAGTCTTCCAGCGTCGTTTTCAAATTCAATAACGCCCGCCGCTCCAATTCGTCGCTTAAGCATGAATGCTGGCGCAGCAGCTCGTAACAGCGGTTGAGCTTTTCACTCAGTGGTACGTCTTCCAGCAATGGCAGCAGCCATGGCAGCAGCTGTTCATGCACGCTCTGGGCCTGTGCTTCCAGCCGCAGCAGATTTTCTTTTTCAATCGTATTCAGTAACGTGTTGGTTTCCAACGCCCGCTGCACATGCGTAAAGACTGGCTCGCACAGGTCGTTCTGATCAAAAACAAACTGTGTCAGATACTGAACATAGGCCTCTGAAATCAACACCGGATAGGCTTTCAGCTGCAGCGTCTTCAGCACTGCTTCGATCGACGGCGCGCGGGTCAGTGCCACGAAAGCATCAAAACACCGCAGGATCTTCGAAGGTTTCTGATAAGAGACCTGAGCGGCAGGCAGCTGGTAGCGGGCGAGGACGGAGCGCACAAGACTCCCGTCGCGCTGACTGTCGCACAGGATGATCATGACTTCCTCCGGCTTCCATTCTTCGTGTAAGATAAGCTGAGCTGCACCCTCCGCTTCCTGGCGTGAGTTCAGCGCTTTATAAAACCGCGTCGTCCGCGGCTGCGCCGAGGGCAGCGGACGGATTCGCAGTCCGCGTGCTCTCATTTGATCGAGCAGGCACTGCTGATGCAAATCCTCCACCCAGCCTGGCGTACATTCGATACCGCTGAAATCCTGCGTTGCAAGTTCGTTGAGGAACCGAATTTCCGAACTGTGCGAAAACGGCAGATCACGGATCAAGCTCAGCAATGTTTTCAACTCGCGCTGACCTTCGGTCGTTTCCGGCAGTTCTTCCAGCGTTAAGCCATAATCCTGCATCAGCCGGTGAAAGGCGATCAGCTGGCGGTGAAAATCCGGATAACGCACCATGCGGCGATAAACCCGGCAGCGATCCTCCGCTCCCTGAATCCGCAGCGAAGCAATCAGGCTGTCGCGCGTTTCGTTTTCATTTTCCAACGCTTCCGCGCGGATGAGTCCGGATACCGTACCGGCCGCGTAATGGGTCAGAAAGCGGCTGTTCTGTTCTTTGATCTTCGCTTTGATCAACACACTGTGCAGGTATCCCGGCGCCAGCAAATTTGGTATTTTCATGACGATCGCCTCCGCTGTTTTCAATATGCTTCATTTTATCATAGAAGCCCGTTCGCCGCAAAAGCCAGAACTTGCCTGAAAACGCAAAAACAGACGAATTTGAGGTTCGTCTGTCAGGGATTAATATGCAAAACGGTCTGATTCTCATCCATCGTTAATTGGCTCAGCGTCGGCTGGGATGCTTCGACAATTAACACATGACCCATGCCGTAGTCTTGATCATCCTGATACCATTTTCCTTCACGCAGGCCACGCAGGAAAATTTCGAGGCCGGTGCGGAATTCGCCTGCACCTTCCTGCGTGGAGACGATATTTACCGTTTTGGAATATTCATAGTCCGGCGGATCCGGCAGATCATTGTAGCGCTGCTCATAGTTCCCTGGCGGCAGGATCAGCTGCAGGCTGCCGTAACTCAGTTTCGGATTCTCACGGAACACCACTTCGTCAAAATGGAAGGATAAATAGACGCGGTCCAGCTCATCCGTCTGCATTAAATGAATTGTCTGCGGCTGGAACAGCTCCGGAAAATCCTGACGGACCGGGACTTCCTCATAGCTGGAAAATTCGATCATCATCAGCGGAACACCGATGCCGGTGAGGATCACGCTGGCGATCAAGGCGATCAGGTACGGCCGTTTCTTCGTCGCCGGTCTTACGATCCGCCACAACCCCGAAACGATTGCCTGGAAAATGCCGATCAGACCCAGGCAGATCAACGTCAGTCCCCACAACTTCGCTCCCTGAAACAACAGGAAGACAAGCAAGCCGAAACCAAAACAGAAGACAAATTCGCCAAGCCCAAACGGAATCAGAATCAGCAGCGTGATCAGCTGCACGATCCCGATCATCAGCCAGGCTGCCGCCTTGCCAATCCCCCAGCCATGTTTTTTCTTTGTTTTTTCCTCATTATTATAATAAGGGTAATGCGTGCGCGGCTGAATCAGCGGATCGATCGGCTCTTCCAGAATCCGTTCCTCCAGATCCTCTTCTTCCAACGATTCAGTTATTTCCGTGAGATTCTGATCCACCGTCGCTTCCGCTGCTTCTGCCTGATCGAAAGCCTCCGCTTCTTTTTGTCGTTCGACCTTTTCTTTTGCCTCAGCGTCAGAATTTACGGTCTGTGCGGCGCGGCGTTGGGGTGAGCAGGCATCGTCATGACGCCTGCCGAATTCGAACACGAGCGGCTTTTTAAACAAATCCCGGAGTGTGATCTCTTTGTTTTCTAATCCCTGGGAAATAAAACTCGCCAGCACCAGGACGACCAGGCAGAGATAAATCAGGTTGATTGTAAGGCGAACGAAGAAGTTCAGCGTGGCCGCTAAAAAGCCCGGAAGGATGGCGCGCAACAGACTGACGAGGATTGTTTCCAACAAGGAAAACGGAATTTTCATCAGACCGACGACGACCAGGGCGATCAAAATCAAGGCGATCAGCCGGATCACAGCTTCCATGCTGAGATCATTGAAATGCTGCGTAAAATAACTGACGGCTGAATCGATGCCCTGAGTCATGACATTGACAACGTTATCAATAATATCCCGGCTTGAATCCCGGGTATACTTGGCGTCGATTTTATAAGCGCTCAGGATTTCCCGCGCCAGATCATCGAGATTGCCGAAGTCGGCGACCGCTTCATCCTCGGTTTTGCCTTCCTGCAACTTGTTGTCGATATAGCCTGAATATTCGTCCAGGATATCCTGGATTTCATCGCGTTTGAGCAGATGCAGCTTATGTTCTAATTTTTCAAGAAATTCTTTCTTCGTCATCGTGATTTCCCCCTTCCAGGAAAAGATTTAATTGCTTGGAGAATGCCAGCCATTCGGTTTTCAACTCATTCATCGTCGCCAGTCCCAGCGCGGTGATGCGGTAATATTTGCGCGGTGGTCCTTCCGTCGATTCAACCAGGTAGGTTTCAAAGTATTTCTCATTGGTCATGCGTTTGAGCAGCGGATAAATCGTGCCTTCATTGACCTCAACGACCTGGCAGACCCGCTTGACCAGCTCGTAGCCGTAGATATCGTGCTGGCTGACGACGACCATGACAACCAGGTCAAGCACGCCTTTTTTAAATTGTGCGTTCATGGCGATCCTTCCTTCTGATTACTATGCTAAACCTACTACCTTGCAATGTCAAGTAGCTAAACATCATGTTTTTGCCAGTTTTTACAGCTTAGGGACAAATTTTACTTTTTTTTATCGGCCGATTGTGATAAAACAGATATAGAAGAAACTGAAACAGGGGGACCAAGCAAAATGGCAATTTATCAAATCTTAGAAGAAATTAAAGATGTCAGAAAAGAGGGGGAGCTGTGCGACTTCAACGGCTACCTGGAAGATTATCTGGAAGTGATTGATTCTTCCGAAGATCAGCCGATGAAGGATATCCTGCATGCACTGTTTGAAGAGAATCATGATCTGAAAATCTGCGTTAATCTGCGCGCCGATATTAACCGGCAGGTCATTTCCAATCAGATCATCCGGTATAAGGACGCGTTTAAGCTGCAGGGACATCCGGTGATCTGCCCGGTGATCATTTACGGCAAGCAGGATGATGCGGAACGCGCTCTGATTTTAGTTCAGCACAGCGACCGCAGCTATCTGTATGCCAAGGGTCTCTATTACACGCTGACTGAACCTTACAGCTTCTTAGCCGACTGCAAGAATGAACTGGTGGCCGTCACTGCCGAGAGTGTCGACGGCGTGCTGGCAACGTTCCGCAAGCTGTTCAGCGTCAAGGCCGGCGCTTTGCAGCGGGAAGCGGACCGCAATCGTTTCTCCAACTATGAACAGCTGAAGAAGGACGCGCTGGATGAAGCCGAAGCGGTAAAGGAAAATGCAGAAACAGAACTGCGGGAAGCGGAAGATAAGGAAGCGATGATCTATTCGCTGGTCGTCCGCTGGTTCTTACTGAAAAAGGTCGTTTATGTTCAGTATATGGTCAATAAAGATATGCTTCAGAACGTACATGAAGGCAATATCAAAAAACAGCGGAATCAGGCGAAGATCAACGCCGATGAAATTCCGTTCATCTCGTACAGCGAGCTGTGGAGAAGCATTTAATCTGAAAATCAAATTGACAGTCATGGGAAATTAATCCATGGCTGTTTTTTTTGTTGAGCAGAATTTTTGCGATGATCGCAATAGAAATGAGCGTTGGATTGGAAAGACTTAAAAAAACAACAATACAGGGAAAGATTAATCAAGGAAAAATAATAAATTCTATAATTTCATATAAATTATGAATAATTTATTCGACACAAGCAGACCTCCATGATAGACTAAGGAAAAGGGAGGAAACTCATGTATGACAATGCAGGTCAGCTTTGAAAAAATCGACGTCACCCCGGCGCTTCCCGTCCGGCTTTCCGGCTTCGGCAAGGTCCGCTGGGCGCAGACCGCCCATGATCCACTTTATGCCCGTTTGCTTTTGTTCAGCGGGGAACAGGAAACGCTGTGGGTCCAAATCGACTGGTGCGCGGCGGACGCTATGCTTTACCAACAGATTGCGGAGTTAACCGGGATTCATACCCCAAATCTGATTCTTTCTACGACGCACACCCATTCCGGCCCCTGCGGCACTGTGCGCTGCGATCAGGGCATTTTAAAGGGATTGGATCCCGTCTTTGGCGATTATAACGCCTGTTATGTGACGGAAACTGCCCGGCGCATCGCGGATGGGGTTCAACGGCTGCGGACGCGGAAGCAGCCGTTTGAATGGCGGATTCTGCGCGGGACTGTCAGCGGATTAGGGACGGACCGGCATGACCCGAAGCTGCCGAGCGATCAGGATGCTTTTCTTCTGGAATTGATCACGCAGGATCAAAAACGCTGTCTGTGGACGCGGATGGCCTGTCATCCGACGGTGCTCAACGGTGAGAATCTGATGTTGAGCGCGGATTTCCCCGGCGCTTTGGAAACTTGTTTTGAGGATGCGGAACTGGTTGCTTTCGTCAACGGCAGCTGCGGCGATATGAGCACGCGGTTCACCCGCCGGGAATCCAGCTTTGCGGAAATGGAACGTCTGGCGCGGATGGCGGCTGATCAATTGAAAACGCTGCTGAATCAGCCGGAACCGTTGTCCCCAGGTGAGAGTCTGACGCTCAGCGTTCATCAGAACACCTTCAGAGTAAAGGCTAAGGTCCTCGATCCGGTTGAGGTTGCGGAAGAAAAGGTCAGAACTTTGAGTGCTCAGGTAGAACAGGCGCGCCGTGAAGGAGCTGACGCGCAGGCGCTGCGCTTGTTGGAATCACTGAAAGAAGGCGCGGAGAATAATTTACTGTCCTGCCGCAACGCTTCCGGTCTGCGTGAAATTCCGCTGTCTGTTTCCTGTATCCGGCTGCCTTCTGTTAATTTGATCACCGTGCCGGTCGAGCTTTTCAGCAAGCTGAGCAATCCGGTGAAGACTCGTTGGAACGCGGAATTCATCGGGTATACGAACGGGTATTCTCTGTATATGGCGGATGAAAACGCCTTTGACCAGCAATTCTACGAAGCGATGAGCAGCCCGTTTGAAAAGGGCGCCGGGGAACAGCTGATCCGGGAGATCGGTGACTGGCTGGCCACGTTATAGAAATAACTTCCGGAAGGAATCGATGACAACCTCTATCAGAGGATGTTTATGGATTTCCGCTTGATTTTACATGCGATTGAGATTTGCGGGCGGCCTGTTTCAGGCCGCTTTTCCAATCTTTTCCTTGAGCGTGGACTGAAGCGGTGTAAGCATGAAAGATTTCCCGCGCATGCGTTTTAAATCATGGTATAATAAACGCGAGTTTATAAAATCAGACTAAAGCTCCAGAACTTGGGCAAGGGGGAACAAAATGAGAAATTCCTGGATATTTCCGGTGTTGTTTTTTATGATCATCTTTGGATTCGGCGGGATGTTCAGCGGCCTGCTTTTTCCGTTGATTATCTTTTTTATAATTTATAAGTCGGTGACGAAGAATAACGAAGGACGAGAAACCGTGCGCCGGCGTTCTTCTTCCGGACAAAGCCGTACGCGCCTGTCAGGCCGGCAGAGCGATCTGGTGAACGAAGCGCTGGGCCGTTATTTTCGCACGCATGAAAAGCTGCCGCTGCTGGAAGAAATCAGTCTGCGGCCGGAAAAAGCGGAATATACCGGACTGCGCAATTTAATCCTGTTGAAAGACGACGACTGTATCGGCACGCTCGACGAGTTCGGTGAGCGTTACCCGCGGCTGTATAACGAGGTCCTGCGCTTACTGGTGGAATTCGCCAAGCAGCCGCAGCCGGAAGAAAAACCGCGGACCGCAGCCGCCCCGGAACCGGAAGCTGCCCCGAAAGAAGAACCGGCCGCCCCGCAGCCGGAGCCGGAACAGCCGGAACTCGACCGGGCTGAAGCTTACATTGAAAAAATCAACGCTTTGAATACCGAGATCGCCAATGAATCGATCACCAACGGTCTGTATCAGACCTGCGCGTTGTTGAAACACCTGGCGATCGCCGAGGAAAAATTCCCGGAAAATAAAGACAAGCTCGACAAGCTTTACCAATACTATCTGCCGATCCTCTTGGATATTCTGGAGAATTACAAGAATATCGGCCAGTCTGCGGCCAACCATGAAGATTTCCAGGAAGCTGAGGATCGCCTGAACAAGACGATTATCCTGATTAACGAAGCGATGAAAACGATCAGCGCAACGATGGCGGAAGATGATCTGATGAGTTTATCCGCCGATATGACCACGCTGGAAGCACTGCTGAAAAAAGACGGACTGGTTCAGGAAGGCACGCTGTCGAGCGTCAGAAAGTAGGTGAATCCATGAGTCAGAAACGCAAAAACACCGATTATTTAGACGATTTATTCGATAAACATTTCAATGATAAAGATTTCATGAACACCAACCTTGCCGATTTTGGTCAGATGGTGCGTGAAACGATCAACGAAGAAGCCCGCAAACAGGGCTACGATACGATGAGCGATCTGATCAGCGGCGAGATTCAGGAAGGCCTCAGCGGCAACAGCCGGACCCGCAAACGTCCGGTGACCGCCGCCGTGCATCGCCGTCACGGCCGCTACCGCACCCGTTATGAGTACGTGCGGGAGATGCTGGAAAACATCGTGTATCCTCCCCGTCAGCGCGGCTATTATCGCGACGGCCACCAGGATGCAGTTCAGCGTTATCTGCGCCGCATGGCCATCAATCAGAATGATATGATGATGTATGAAAAGATCGTCGACGAGGAAATCCGCAAATATTATCAACAGAACACGCGCCAGCGCAGCAATAAATATGACGAGGGCTATTACGACGGTCTGAAGCTCGTTGCCCGCGCATTGAAACAATCCCGTGATCTAATGATGGAAGAGATCAGCGACCGGCTTGCGGCCGCACTGAAAGTCTACTAGAGGGCAGCCCATGGCGAAGGATAATGAAAAAAAAGATCTGGATCAGCTGATCAATTCGATGTTCCGCGGTCACCGGCTGAACACCGTTTCGGCGGAAGACTACCTTGAACAAGTCCGGAAAAGTCAAGATGAGATGCAGAACGGGCTGGATCA
>NZ_GG657553.1:210290-226313 GCF_000157995.1 Holdemania filiformis DSM 12042 | reverse complement strand
CGGGGTCTTTATCATGATCGTCAGGTCTATTTGAAACTAAATCGACTGTCGGACGAAGCAAAAGGTTCCGGGCAATTTTTGTTGAAACAGTGGACAGGGGGAACAGGCGTTCGCTGCCTCCTTCATCTTACTTCTCAACGAGAGCCGGCGGAAAGCCTTGAATCCTTGTCTAACCGGGTGTTTATGATTCTAAGGGCATTTCTAAACGAGAATAGTATGATGAAACTGGATGGGAATTTCAATGCCGCAGCGCTTCAGAAGCTGGAAAGCTTGTGCGATCAACTGGAAAACAGTGGAATCCGCCCCCGCTTCGCCGCAGGTTTAAATAGTCTATCCCAAACGGCCGCAGTCTGGGTGGAAGCTGCGGTTTCTGAAACGATATGGGCAAAACTGGATCTGGCGGGAAAAACATTAGAGTATAAACCGGAGTGGATCCGCCTGGTTCAGGACCGTTCAGCGGCTTCTTTAATCCAGAAGCTGCAGGAAACGATCGGCAGCTAAACTTAAAATAAAAACCAGCACTGATCATTGTGAGTTTCTTCCATCGTTCGGGATTATTTTAGAATTTTGAGATCAAGAAGCAGGCAGTATAAAGCATTATAAGAGCTTTGTACTGCCTGCCTTTGCTATTATCATCGAATGCCAGGTAAGAAATGCTTTGAGATGCAATTCCAAAACCTATTGATACACTAGGACTGCCTGTTTATTCAACAAACTCATGTTTTGAGAAGGATTCTTTAATCTTTTCGGATTGTTTGCGATGAATGCTTTAAGCATAGCTTTCTATTCTTTTAATAATCTGCTCCGCCGATAATTCCGGATGTTCATTATGGCAGCTTAATATCTGTTGAACGATACTTTCCTCTTCATCTAAGATCTCCGCAATTTCTTTTGAAGTTCTGTCTTTTTTTGCGTTTTTTAAGACTTGGTTAACCACTTTATACAAGGCGCCGCGATGAAAATCGATCTCCCTCAGATCTTCCAGATCCATCTCTCTCATGATTTCCATCGTTTGCTGCATATATTCCTCGTAGTTTTTTGGTCATTCACTCATCTTCTTAACCACCTTTCTAATTTCTTCATCTTGTTCGCAAATACTTCTGATCCATTCCTGCTTTTCCGGGTCCCCTGAGTTGCCGAACAGGATCGCCCAGCGTTCCAGTCCCGTGAGCTCCTGTACTGGCTTCTTCCTTAGAAATTCAGTTCTTCCTGTTTCCATAATACTCAAATGAATTACTGTTGTCAAGGGAATCTGTGCTATTTTCAATCGTGTTTCCGTTTCATCTGTGATGATCCCCGGGTTTGGAAAAAAATTAAAATCCGCAATCAGGATCAGCCACACAGATTTCAGATCTTCGTATTCTTTACCTCTCATTTTCTGTGCGGCTAACAACCGCGCCGCATAATACTCCATCCGTTTTAGAACTTTGGCACAGGTTCCCTGCCGCTGCACTTCGATCACAAATAAAATTTTACCATTGATAATCCCGCGGACATCATAGCGTATCGCTTTCTGCAGTGCGTGATCCAGTTTTTGTTCCTGAGGCAGGATCTCCAGCGAGTTAATTTCGCAGTAACGCCATTGAGACAGGAAATTTGTCATTGCTTTCTCATCGTTGGCGATTACATTTTTAAAGAATCCATCCTCAAGCAGGGAATGAGTCTTGCTTTCCCGCGGATATAGAATTCTTGGAATGTAAGGTACTGGGTTTTCTCTGACAAGGGTCGTTTGTATCTTCATGAACGAATCCTCCTTTACCTCTAATATTGCGGAAAAATGGAAAAAGCCTTGCTCTATTTGATGAAAATTGAAGAAAAAAGCTTAATCTTCTTAACTTTTTTGAAACATTTTCATCATCTGAGCGTTAACCATCTTAAACAAAGCGCGTTAAAATCGAAATGAAAAAGTAAAATCCGTTTCGTTTCGATGTTCTTTTTCCCATTCTTATTCAGAGAACGTTGACATGGATCGCAGAGTTCGACTATAATGACACTGTTCATCGGAGGGGAAATCACAAAGGTGATTTGCTGGATAAGATGGCTGACGTAAAGCGTCAGTGTCTTATCCTTTTTTTGATTGATGGGAGGAATTTAGATGAGAGCAGAATTTACGAGCGGCAAAATCTTAGCGCCGCTGATGAAGTTTACCGTACCGATCATGATCGCGCTGATTCTGCAGGCGCTCTATGGTGCCGTCGACTTGTTGGTTGTCGGTCAGTTTGCTTCACCGGAGGCTGTATCGGCTGTCGCAACAGGCAGTCAGGTCATGCATTCGATGATGGTCATCATTACCGGATTGGCAATGGGAATCACGGTGCTGATCGGTCAGCAGTTTGGCCGGGGTGAACCGGAAAAAGTGGGACAGACTGTGGAAAGCGGCGTCTTTTTGTTCGGCTGTCTGGCCTTGGTTTTAACCGGTGTCATGGTCGCTGCGACGCCGGCGCTGGTGACGTTGATGCAGGCGCCTGCCGAAGCGGTTGCGTTTACGAATCAATATGTCCTGATCTGTTCCGGTGGGATTCTGTTCATTGCGGCCTACAATACGCTGGGCAGTATTTTCCGGGGATTGGGTGATGCACGAACACCATTGCTGGCGGTGGCGATTGCCTGCGTTGCGAATATCGTTCTCGATCTGTTGTTTGTCGCCGGTTTTAATATGGGGGCGGCGGGGGCGGCGCTGGCAACCGTGATCGCGCAGGCGGCCAGCGTCGTATTGTCGCTGGCGGTCGTCGCTCATCAGGGACTGCCGTTTCCCTTTTCCTGGCGGAGGATCCGGTTTCATGGGGAAACCATCAAAGAAATCGTCAAGCTGGGAGCGCCGGTCGCGCTGCAGGATCTGTTAGTCAGCATTTCCTTCCTGGCGATCACAGCGATTGTGAATCAGCTCGGCGTCATCGCTTCCGCCGGGGTCGGCGTAGCGGAGAAGGTCTGTACGTTTATCCTGCTGGTGCCCTCGGCTTACGCTCAATCCATTTCCGCTTATGTCGCGCAGAATATCGGCGCGAATCAGCCGCAGCGGGCGAAGCGGGGAATGGCTTATGGGATCGCGACCTCGTTATTGTTCGGAATCTTTATGAGCTATTTCGCCTTTTTCCATGGCGATTTGCTTTCCGGATTGTTCGCCAGAGATCCGCAGGTGATCCTGGCGGCCGCCGATTATCTGAAAGCTTATGCGATCGACACGCTGCTGGTATCGTTTATGTTCTGCTTCGTCGGCTATTTCAACGGCTGCGGCAAGACGACTTTCGTCATGTTCCAGGGACTGGTCGGCGCCTTCTTCGTGCGGATTCCAGTTTCCTATCTGGCAAGCAAGAGGCTTCCGGTCACCTTGTTCAAGATCGGTTTGGCGACACCGTGTTCTACCTTTGTTCAGATCATCCTTTGTGTCCTTTATTTTCTCTGGCTGGGACGGAAAGAAAAAAAGCTGACGCCGGTCCATTCCTGATTCATGGATTATAAAGAAATTGAATGTAATTTAAAGTTAGCGATCAAGTCAAATTGTAAATGTATTGATCAGAAACTGTCAAAATCACCTGTTTATGCGGGTGATTTTTCTTTCTTTAAAATCTTTGACTTATGAAATTGATTGCGAGGGAGTGAACCTGTCAGCGATAAGCGTATATATGAATTATGCTTCCTTATTCCTAGAGATCAAAATCAAAAAGAAAAAGACAAAGTTGAATCTTTGTCCTTAGAAAACAGTGTGCAAAAGTCCAGGAAGATTGTTTCTTACATCCCAGGTTGTTTCGGCATTATAATAAAAAAGCAGGGACAGCATAGGACTAAACTAAGGATGTGGAAGTAAAACGGATCACTGCCGGAAAATCCGCAGCTGGATAAAAATTCCGAGGATGCAAATCGATAACAATCTGAAAATAGTAGATGAACTGGACTAACGGCCCAGCTGGCAGTGGATGCCAAGGAATTCAAGCCGAGCAGACCGTTAGAAACCTTGACACTCAGCTGGCAGTATCAAGACGATTATTTAGTTTTCCAGATAATTTCCGCTACATCAGAGAGTTGTCTGCCCACAGCCTGGCTTGTTACAGGAAATTCAGGGAATATTGAAGCCTTACGGCATGTTTCAGACGCGCAGGATTTTACTGATGATCAAGGTGATCGGAAAAACAGTTAACCGTTATATTTATAATCCAATAATTTCTCAGACTCAGCGATGATCTTTTCATAGTGCTCAAAATCTGTTTTATATAAATTTAAGTAAATCATATCTAAAAGACAAAGCTGGGAGCATCGCAGCGTCATTGCGTTGAGGCGGGTATTCGTTTCATAATTGACGGTTTTCAATACAATATCCGAGTAACCATGCAGCCGGTTTTTCTGAATTCGCGTCATCGCGATGACCGTCACATTCTGATGGCCGGCAATCCGCGCGGCTTTTAGAATCTCCGGTGTTTCTCCCGATTCGGAGATTAAAAACAAAACGTCCTGCGGGCCGAACTGACTCAGCATCGAAAAAATGATATGTGAATTCGCGCTGCAAAATGAATCCAGGCCCATCTTTAGCCACTGATTGGAAATGTATTCAGCGAATAAATTCGAGTTGCCAAATCCGAAGACGATGATTTTCCGTGCTTTTTTGAGAGCGGAAACGGTCTGATCAATGACTTGAGGCGGATTGAATTCAAGAGTCAGCTGCGCCATTTTCTGATACTGCTGGATGATCTTCTGATTGGTTGACGAGGTGCCCTCATTGACGACAATCTCCTCCTTGACTTTTTCTTCAGTCAGCGAGGTAGACAAATCTTCCAACAATTCCCGAAAACTGCGGTATCCTAATTTTTTAGAAAACCGGATGATTGTGGATTGCCCGATATTCAGCCTGTCCGCAAGCTGATAGGATGTAAAACTGCGGGCTTCGAGCGAATGATTTTGGAAAAAATCCGCAATGATTTTCTCTGTCTGGGTTAATTCATTTTGAACTTGTTTCAATTTTTCCTGGTACATGAAATCACCTCGGTTGTATAAAACTATTATACATAACCTGGAAAGAAATAACAATTTCAAAATTCACAAATGACTTGGAAAGTCATCACAAAATAATTTATTTTTAAATTAATGACTTAATTTTGTTGACAATAAACAACGTTTTCTTCTATGATCTGGATAGATTAATTCATATTTCTTGCGCAAGGTGATGAATTAAGAAGTGTTGCGAAAGATCGCAAGGAGGAGCGTTTTATGACATTGTTGCAAGCTCTGCTGATTGCCTTATTCGGCTATCTTTCTTCCAATTATTCACCGTGGTGTTTCGGCCAGCTGGGCGGTTGGTATACAATGGGGCGTCCGCTGGTTTCCGGTTTGATCATCGGCGTTATTCTAGGGGACGTGCGGACTGGAATCCTGATGGGCGCTGCCGTCCAGACTTTGTATATCGGCCTGGTTACACCGGGACTGTCGATGCCGGCGGATCTGAATTTCGCGGCTTATATGGGTATTCCATTAGCCATGGTGGCCGGCGCATCGACGGAATATGCGTTGAGCCTGTCGGTTCCGCTAAGCTTTCTGGGCGTTTCGTTAGTCTATGTCGTGGCTTCAGTCAACGTCTACTGGGTGCGCAAACAGGAACAATGGATTGAACAAGGGAAGATTAAAAAAGCGACCAATGCCCCGGTATATGCGTCGATATCCCAGTTTGCGGCTCGTTTTGTACCGATTTTTCTGGCTTGTTATTTCGGTCAGGACTTCATTATCTCCGTGGTTCAGGCGATCCCGGCCTGGCTGGGCGATACGTTTGTGATTTTTGGCAAGATGCTGCCGGCGGTCGGTTTTGCGATGCTGCTGCGATTTGTGCTGGGTAAAAATGCGGAGCTGGTGTACTTCTTCGTCGGGTTTATCATGATCGCCGTCTTGAAAATGCCGATCGTAGCCGCGACGCTGATCGCTTGTTTCCTGGCTTATCTGGATATCCGGTACACGGCGAAAAAAACGAATGAAGTGGAGGTTGAAGTCGATGAGTAACACCATGAAAAAATTATCAAAGTCAGATTTATTTCATGCCTATGCTTACTGGATGATGTTCGCGCTGGCAGCGCAGAATATGGAACGAATGGAAGCTCCGGCATTTGCCGGGATGATGGGGAAGGTCGCTGACAAGCTGTACGACGATCCGGAAGAACAAAAGGCCCTGATGCTGCGGCATACGCAGTTCTACAACAGTCAGCCGATGGTCGGCGTGATGATCAACGGTATCGCGCTGGGCATGGAAGAACAACGGGCATGCGGGGAAAATGTGCCGGATGAATTGATTTCATCCACGAAAACAGCCCTGATGGGGCCTTTCGCGGGCGTGGGTGATTCCTTATTTATCGGAACTTTGATTCCGATCTTGCTGAGTATCGGCTTGGGTCTGGTTGGGGAACAGGGAAGCCTGGCGGGACCGTTGTTTTATATTATCGCCTGGCAGGGGATCATGCTTCCGTTTACCTGGCTGACCTTCCGGTTCGGCTATCGGTCGGGCATCACCGCGATCCATACGTTGTTCGAAAGCGGGATGAAGGACGTCGCAGTTCGTTTTGCCAACATCGTCGGTTTGATCATCGTCGGCTGCATCAGCGCGCAATATGTCAGCGTGAAGATCGGCTGGGCGTATGTGTCCGGCGAGATGACGATGAGTATTCAGAGCGTGCTGGATGGAATTCTTCCAGGGCTGCTTCCGCTATTGCTGACATTAGGGGCTTGGGCTTTGATGGAGAAGAAACATTGGAAAATGGGACGGGTTTTCGTTCTGATCTTTGCGATTGCCCTGATTGGCCGGTTCTTCGGTATCCTGGCGTGAATGATTATGCGAAAGGAACTTCTTGAACAACTGCGCGGCGGACTGGTCGTTTCCTGCCAGGCGTTTGATTACGAACCCTTTTACGGCGCAGAAATGATGGCGAAGATGGCGGTTTCCGCTAAGCTGGGCGGCGCGGCTGCCATCCGGGCAAGCTGGCCGGAGAACATCCGGGCGATCAAAAAGGAAGTGGATCTGCCCATCTTCGGGATTAATAAAATCATGCCTGAGGTCTATGACAAATTTCGCGACGTGATCATCACACCGACCTTAACTTCAGCCCGGGCTGTCGCGGAGGCCGGCGCGGATATCGTGGCTGTCGACTGCACGCTGCGCCAGGGGCGCACGCCGGAAATGATCCAGACGCTGCTGCAGGAATATAAAGCCGAGCTGGACGTGATGATCATGGCGGAAATCAGTACCGCGGAAGAAGGCCGGATTGCGGCTTCGGGCGGCGCGGATATTTTATCGACGACCATCGCCGGTTATACCCCGTATTCCCGTCAACTGGACGAGCCGGATTACCGGCTGATCGAGGAGCTGGTCGAAACAACAACGCTGCCCATCAATGCTGAAGGCCGGTTTCATCGGCCGGAACAGGTTGTCCAAGCTTTCAAAACCGGGGCCTGGACTGTCACCGTCGGCAGCGCGATCACCCGGCCGCATTGCATCACGCAGGAATTTATCCGGGCCATCCACCAATTCAAGAATCAGGAAAAGACTGGAAAGTAAAAATGGAATAAATTATTCATAATATGTTGTAAAATGTGAATAAAAAGTTTACAATAGGTGCAGAAAGTGGAGGAATTGAAAATGACCAATAAAGTATTCCCAACGGTTCATCAGCTGGTTGACCAAGTCGAACAGACACAACAGGAAAACATTGAAGCCGCGGCGCAGGCGGTCGCTCAGTGCATCATCGACGGCGGCATTATCCAGGCTTGGGGCGGCGGCCATTCGATGGCGGGCGCAATGGAAGTCGCGCATCGCGCAGGCGGATTCATCCCAACGAAGAAAATTGTAGAACCATCCAACAATGCTTATGAAACGGTGGAAAGAGCCGGCGAAGTCTTCATGAAAAAGGTCGACGTGCGTCCGGGGGATGTTGTGTTCATCATCTCCAATTCCGGCCGCAATCCGCTGTGCATGGATATTGCGCTGGGCTGCAAGAAAAAAGGCGCAAAGCTGATTGCGATCACTGCGCTGGAAGCTTCTTCTCATTTGAAACCAAAGCATTCCTGCGGTAAAAACTTGTATGAAATTTCGGACATCGTGTTGGATAACTGCACGCCGGAAGGCGACTGCTGCATCGATCTGGAAGGCTTTGACGGCAAGATCTGCGGTATGTCGATGATTACCACGTCGGTTCTGGTGCAGGCTGTAACGTACCGGGCGGCGGAAATCTTAATTGAAAAAGGCATCACCCCGCCGATTTATAAATCCCAGAATATCGACGGCGGCCGCGAGTTCAACGAATCGCTGGAAGCACAGTACATCGAACGGCTGTACCGGATCTAAGGTTCAGAGTCAAAAAAACGCTCTAAAATTTTGATTCAATCCCACTAAAATTGTTAAAGGAAATCATTAAATTTCACTTAACGATAGAGGTGGGATTTTATTATGGGAAGAAAGCCGTAATCAGACTCGGGAATAAGATCCGGGATTTTCCTGTTATGACTGAAACATCTTTAAAAAAATTAGCCGTACCGAGAAACTGATTCTCTGTGCAGATCAAATCTATGATCAGATATTTACGCACGATCAAGGATAGATCATCAGGCCAATCCCTGATGCTGATTTCCGGACAATAATTCAGAATTGGAGAACAGAGGTCATTGAATGGTTGCGAACGTCAGCCGGCCAAAAGGAAAACTTTTTAATCACATGCCAGGCGACGAAAACAACGCACTCACGGGGGATCCATAAGATTCGGTCAAGCGAAGCTCAGGACATAGCGGACAAAGCTGACTTCGATCTCGCTCAGGCGATGATCATGCAGATAAGCAAAATAAATATCCCAGTTAAGATCGGGGTCAGTGAACGGAATTTGCCGGACTTCAGGGAATCCCGGACAGCCCGTATTGCTCATGATCCCGATGACAGCGTTATTCTTCTTAAAAATGTTTTCATAAGTGGAAAACAGATATCCGCTGGTCGGAATCAGAACAGGCTCAGCGGAAACGGCGGCTGCTTCGTCTCTAAGCAGATGATATGTTTTAAACTGAGGTCCGGCACAATGGATTGCCTGGCGATGCAGATCCTGGATCGACAACTCAGTTTTCGCATAAAGCGGATGCTTAGGACTGACCATCAGACACAGTGATAATTTTTTGATGAGATAACTTTTGAAGCGTTGCTGGACCATTGGCATTCCGACGGTAAACAGGAAATCAGCCTTGCCGGTCAGCACATGCTGCTCAGCTACTTTGTCGGGGTAGCCGTCAAATTGAATTTCAGCCTGGTTCTGTAGGGCCATAAAGTCTTCAATCAAGGTAGGCGATATTGATTCCATCGTCTGATAAGCCGCCGCAATCCGCAGCGGAATGATGCCCTCGCGTGTAATGGAATGGATTTTATGCAGTCCGGAATTAAATGAGGATAATATATCCTGGCAGATGGGAAAAATTGCTTTTGCATAAGGCGTCATGGCAACGCCCGTAGGAACTTTTATAAACAGCGGCGAACCTAATTCAGCTTCTAAGGTTTTGATGCTTTTCGACAACGCCTGCTGAGTGATATACAACTTTCCTGCCGCGATGGATACATTTAAATCCTGGCAGACTTGTACAAAATAAGTTAAATTTCTGATTTCCATTCCGGCTTTTCTCCTTTGACTTTATTATAATCTGAACTCTTCGGATTTTCTGCCGGAAAGAAGGAAAAATAGTTTGAAAAAAAAGAAATCTAGTTGTTAGAAAAATAACAATTTGCTCCTTATAATAAAAACAGGAGGGAAGATTAATGAAGAAAGTGATTCAACTTCTGATCAGCGCTTTTTTAATTTTGTCAATCAGCGCTTGTTCAGAGACTACATCTGAAAATCCAACCGCATCATCTACACCACAGGCTTATACGGCCGGAACTTATACGGCGGAAGCGCAGGGAATCCGCAGTCCGGTAAAAGTAGCGGTAACTTTCAGCGATTCAAAAATTGAGAAAATAGAAATTCTGGAACACGGTGAAACCCGAAATATTGCGGATGCCGCATTGGAACAGATACCGGAAGCTATTCTTGAAAATCAATCGCTGGCAGTTGACGTTGTGTCGTCGGTAACCTTTACCAGCCGTGCTATATTAAACGCTGTCGAAGATGCCTGCGAACAGGCGGGAGGTAATTTGGACTTGTTGAAATCGCCGCTGCCGGCCTCAAAGACTGACGAGGAAGTCAGTGCTGACGTGGTTGTCGTTGGTATGGGACTGGCCGGAATTACGGCTTCCATGAGCGCATTGGATGCAGGTGCAAAGGTGGTTGCGGTGGAGAAGGCCGGCGCAGCGGGCGGATCGTCAAAGTATTCCGGCGGCTTTATCACTGCCGTTCAATCGCAACAGCAGCAAGCTGTCGGTTATGATTTGGATGTTGACGGCTATATGGACTACTTTAATGATTGTGAAGACCAGTCCGTGAAACCGGATGAAACAGACCGTGAAGCGGTGCGTGCGATGATTGAACGCTCAGCCGCAGATTTGGAATTCTTGGAAAATCATAATGTAGGGATTGCCGGTCCTGACGGTTTTGGCGGCGATTTCAAAGTTTGGCACTATCCGGCGACTCGGACGAGCGCTTTTGACGGCGAGGCTGGCGGCGCGGATCACATCGCGGCAGGCATGGCCTGGCTGGAAGAAAAAGAAAACTTTTCAATATTCTACAATACGCCTGCAACACAAATTCTGACGGATGATCAAGGCCGGATTACTGGTGTATTGTGCGAAAAAGAAGATGGCTCTACTCTGACTGTTCAGGCTAAGGCAGTGGTCTTGGCAACTGGCGGATGGGCGGCAAGTCCGGAATTAATGGAACGCTTCTGTCCGGAATTTCCAAGCGAGTGGATTCTTCCGTACACAACGGCAGCCATGACGGATACCGGCGACGGAATTTTAATGGCGGAGAAATTAGGCGCCGCTGTGTATGAAGACGGCTGGTGGATGGACTTAGCTATCGGCGCCGATGCCGGCGGATATTCGACGTACTTTCCGAATACGCTGAACAGCCTGATCAACTATGCTAATTATTTTGTCGTCGATAAGACCGGTCAAAGAATTCTGAACGTAAACGCCTTATACGGTCCCCGTTCGATCGCGTTTGCGGACGCAATGGAACGGACCGGTGAAATTTTCTCAATCTTTACCGGGGAAGGGTTCCCGGCAGGCATAGAGTTTATTGAAGCGAATCAGCGCGTCGATGATAAAATTGTTTATCGAGCGGAAACTTTGGAAGAACTGGCTCAGAAAACCGGGATGGATCCCGAAGTGCTGACGGCTCAGGTCGAGCGCTATAATCAATTCTGTGAAAAGGGAGTGGATACGGACCTGGGCCAGACGACCTTAGTTCCTATTCATGAAGGACCGTATTATGCGATCAGTATTAAGACCATTACAATGGGAACCATCGGCGGATTAAAAACGTCGGACATTAATCAGGTTCTTTCAACGGATGGCGAGGCGATCGATGGGTTATATGCGGCAGGTGAATTAATCAACGGGAAGTACTTTAACCAGGTTTATGTATCCGGTGACGCTCAGCTTCTGTGTACGGATTCGGGAATTCTGGCAGGTGAAGCGGCAGCCAAGCATGCTTTAGCGAAATAACTTCTTTCCGTTTGAAGCTTTAGAGAAGAACATTTGAAGGCTTTTTGAATTTTGATCCCTAAGCAATAAAAAGATAAGCAGTAACGGATACCCAGATAGGGCAGACTTCGTGTTTTAAGACAAAGAAGCAGGCATTATAAAGCGTTATATAAAGCTTTGTACCGCCTGCCTTTTTTGTTTTTATTGTAGACTGAGTAAGCATCTGATATGTTTCAGTCTGTGTTTTTAACCAATCTGCGTTGATAGGAATTGGGAATGTTAAGCCGCTTGCGGACATCGGCGATCCGTCTGCGGGAGAGGACCACACCCTCATTTTGAAAACGCAGCGCCAGCTGTTCATCATCCAGCGGGATAGCCGGGTCTTCCTCAGCGATCCACCGCTTGAGCTGCGTTTCGATCCTGTCGCGGCTGATCTGATGCAGCGCTTTGCATAACAGATCGGAAAAGGGCCGGATCCGGCCGTTGAATTCATAATATTTATGCGCACAGGCGCGGGATACTGTGGACAGATGAAGTCCGGTTTCCTCTGCCACTTCCTTTAAGCGGCAAACCGCTAACGGCGCGTCTTGAAGCAAATGATCCCGCTGGCGTCGGACAAGGCACTGGAAGACCAGCTGCATCGTGAGATTACGCTGGTCGATCAGATCCAATGTCAGCTGAGCTTCTTTTAAGTATTGCTTCAGCTGAGGGCTGAGCGGCCCGGCCGGGATGTCGAGCAGAACCTGCGGGGAAAGCGGGATAATCGAGAACTCCCCGTCTTCCAGCGTCAAACGGACGTCAGCCTGCACATAGGTGTTTTCCACGGGGCCGAGCTGGCAGGGATAAAGCTGGCAGGAACGGATCACGTTCAGCTGATCCTGCAGTTCGGTTGCCGTCAACCTGAGTTTCCGGCACAGCGTTGAAATTTGACCGCGGCTTAATTCCTCCGCGCCTTCGTCCAGGATCCGCAGCGCCATTCTTTCATTCCGAAATCTGAGCTGCCGGCGGATGTAATCCAGACTATTGCGGCAGCCGATACCGAACGGCTCTAGCTGTTGAACCCCACTCAGCGCGGCCGCGATTTCCTCCGGCTGAAAACCGGGTGCCGGCTGGGCTGGATCGTAGAAGCCATGATCGTCCAATGCCTCAATGATATACTCCGCCACGTCGAGGCGGAAGCGCCAACGGCCGGTGTGCAGCTGGTTCAGTAAGTCGGCGCGAAGATCGAACTCTGGCTGGGCCTGAGCGAACAGCACTTCGTCGGAAACGGTATGCAGAAACGGATTAGCGGCGATCAGCGAGCGCAGCTCGACGGCCAGTTCCTGTCGGTTTTTTGTTAGGGTTTCGACAAAACGGCTGCGTGCAGGCGAGAAGGCCTGGCGCTGCCGCTGGGCTTGATGTAAGCGCAGACTTTGTTTGTTCTTCATCTCGGTACTCTCCTGATTTTCAGTGTAGTCCAATCCCACAGTTCTGGCAAGCGCTTTCATGGGGAATGTTAAAAATTGGGAAATCCTTGATAATAAAGGAATTGTAAAAATTATTGATTGAATTTACAATGGACTGGAAGAGGAGCAGAGTCATGGAAAATAAAACGAAGCGTCAGCTCTATGAGAGGATCGAAACGCAGATGACGGGCCGGCCGGTCCGCGAACTCGATCTCGAACTGTTCTGTGCCCGGAGCTTAGCGGAGAAGCTGGACATCTCCCGCAATCTTGCGTCCCAATACCTTAACGAATTGTTTTATGAAGGGAAGCTGATTAAAATCGGAGCACACCCCACCTGTTTTTTAGCGCGCAGCGCGCTGGAAAACGACGGCTTTGCCAGCGTCTATGACAACGCCGAGGACTTATGGAATCAGGCGGATCAGCTGCAGGAGAAACGCTCGGTGTTCTCCGATCTGATTGGCGGCAACGGCAGCTTGCACTACGCAATCGAGCAATGCAAGGCGGCGATGAATTATCCCGGCAGCGGACTGGCAGTTTTGCTTCATGGCCCGACCGGCAGCGGTAAGAGCTTACTGGCCGCGAAGCTGTATGACTATTGCGTACAGCGTGGGCTGATCGGCAGCGAAGGAAAGCTGATCACGGTCAACTGTGCGGAATATTCGGACAATCCGGATTTCTTTCTGACCAGTTTGTTCGGCTATACCAAAGGCGCGTACACCGGAGCGGAGAAGGACAGCGAGGGACTTCTGGCACTGGCGGACAAGGGGATGTTATTCCTGGATGAAATTCACAGCCTGACGCCGGAATGTCAGGAAAAGTTGTTTTTGTTTATGGATAAGGGCGTTTATCACCGGGTCGGCGATAATCAAAAATGGCTTGCCAGTACGGTGCGCTTTGTGTTCGCAACGACGGAAAACCCGGATCAGGCGTTGTTGAAAACGCTGTTCCGCAGAATTCCGATCGTGATTCAGATTCCGGCGTTGAAAGAACGGCCGCTGACGGAGAAGCGCGAATTGATCCGGTATATTCTTGAAACCGAACAGACCAAGTTCAAAATGCCGGTGCGGATCAGTGAATCTGCCTACCGCCTGTTGGAGCAGCATGAATTCCGTCACAACATCGGCGAGCTGAAAAACGATATCCAGGTCGGTATGGCCGGTGCGTACATGAAGGCGATTAAAAACGCCAGTCCGACGCTCGATCTGCATATCAGCGATCTGCCTTCCGGACTGGTCCGCAATCCGCTGCGGAATCCGTTAATGGATCAAGGCAGCGTGAGCCGGCTGCTGCCGCTGGGCGAGCTGCTGCCGCGGGGCGGCGGAGAAAGCCGGTATCTGTTGTTTTATCAGGCCGCGATGCAGAATTACGAACGCTTCCAGAAGCATGAGCTGTCGCTTGACACGTTTCTGGCCACGACGACGCTGCAGCTGGAACAATACGTTGATTTCCTGTTTTTCAACAATGAAAATTTCAGCTCGCCGCAGGAGGAGATCGTCCAGAGCCTGTTGGCGAACATCAACCGGCTGCTGAATAAGAAATACGGAATGCCCGAGCTGTCCAACAACGAAATTAAGATCCTGGCCCGCTACTTCACCGATCTGCTTCAGAATGAGCCGATCAGTGCCGTGGAGCTGCGCCGCCGCGGCCGCAGCATCAGCGATTTCCAGGAAACGTTAAAAACGGTCAACCCCAAGCTGGTTTCGATTGCCAATGAAATCCTGCCGTTGCTGCAAACCGGCCTGAATCTGCCATTGGGCGCATTTGAGGAAATCACGACGACGTTGTTTTTTCTCTACTTTAACCGGGGCTATCAGCCGGCGCCGATTCCGGTCGTCATCATGGCGCATGGTTATTCCATTGCCAGCGGGATCGCAGAGCTGGCGAATCAGCTGCTGCACCAGAATATCTTCACGGCGATCGACATGCCGGTTGAAAGTCATTTTGAAACGATCACCAACAAGCTTAAACAGTATTTGAGTGAAATCCGGAATTGTCACGAGATCATCGTCATGGTCGACATGGGCTCGCTGGAAGGCATTCAGAAATATATCGATCAGACTGCCGATCTGGATATCGGCATCATCAACAATGTCACGACCAAGCTGGCCCTGGACGTCGGCGCGATGATCATGGAAGGGGATTCGCTGGAGACGATTCTTGAACAGGCCAAGCAGCGCTCGCTGCCGAATTACGTGATCATTAAAAACCGTGTCCGTCCCAAAGCGATTCTGACAGTTTGTTCCTCCGGCATTGGGATTGCGGGCAAGATTGCCGCACTGGTGGAAAACAGCTTCCCGAAAAAAATGGATCTGACGGTCATTCCGATCGCTGCCGATACGCTTCAGCACCGCCAGGCGTCAGGAATTTTTGATAAATACAATGTTATTCTGATTCTTGGCACGCTGAATCTGAAACCGCAAGGTATTCCGTTTATCTCAATCGAAGATATCATCAATCAAAGCGACAGCTGGGTGCTCAAAGAAAAGTTGGGAATGTTGATGAACGACGAGGAGCTGACGGTATTTACGCAGAACATGGTGCGCAACTTCTCCCTGGATAACTTGATCGACTATCTGACAATTCTCAATCCGGAGAAAATTATCGTGTACGTCGAGGAAATCCTCGAACAGATACAGAAACGGCTGGAATTCACGTTGTCCAACAACATCCTGATCGGACTTTATCTGCATATCAGCTGTTTGATCGAGCGGCTGATCATCGACAAGCGCTTCGTCTACTATCTCAACCTGGAGAAATTTGAAGCTGAGCACGGCGATTTCATCGCGATGATCCGGGAGGTGTTCGGCCGCGTGTGCCGGGCCTACAATGTCGTCATCCCCACGGCGGAGATCGGCTATCTTTACAATTATATCGTGCAGGGGAAATCTGTCGAAAAACAGGTTGAATGTGTCGAAGAATCCAAATCGGAACTGATGGAAAGCGTCGGATTTACCGAATAACCGGAGAAAACCAAGGAAAAAACGAAAAATTTTAAGAAAG
>NZ_GG657553.1:199838-209487 GCF_000157995.1 Holdemania filiformis DSM 12042 | reverse complement strand
GATAAGAGGGTGAAGAAACGAGGTGAAGCGGATGCGGAAGGTGATACTGACTTCCCATGGTCATTTGGCAGAAGGCATGCAAAGCGCGGTCAATATGATTCTGGGGTGTCAGGCTGATCTTGAAGTGTATGACCTGGATCATTATGACGAACCGGATATGATTCTGGAACGGGTGCGGAAAAGGGTGGAAGAACAGCCTAACGATGAATTTATCATTCTGACCGATATCAACAACGGCAGCGTTCATCATCAGATGATGCAGCTCTGCCTCTGCCCCAATGTGTACGTCCAAACGGGCATGTGCCTGTCGATGGTCCTGGAAATTTTACTGGCCAGTCCGCAGGCGGGGATCGAGGAAACGGTAAAGCACGCCGTGGAATCGACGAAGGAAAACATGCTCGGATTCAATTTCAGATCCATCAGAGAGATGAAGGAGGATGAATTATGGTAATTCTGATGCGGATCGACGAACGAATGCTTCATGGACAGGTGGCGCTGACCTGGGTCAACGAGGTCCATCCGGAAGCCATTCTGATCGCCAATGACGAAGCGGCGGAAAACGACATGGCCAAACTGGCCTTCAAAATGGCGAAGCCTGACGGGGTGAAGCTGGCGATCAAATCGATTGACGACGGAGCGAAGCTGCTGAATCATCCGCACGCTCAGAAAATCCGGATCTTCGTCATCGTCAGGACACTGGCCGACGCCGTGCGGTTAGTCCGGCAGACAGAGGAAATCCACCGCGTGAATATCGGCGGAATCCGTAAGCGTGAAAACAGCCGTTCATTCAGCTCCGGTATCTTCTTAACGGAAGAGGATCTGGTGAATCTCAAGGAACTGCATGAAAAAGTGAATTATCTGGAATTCCGGATGATTCCCAACGAGCCTAAAGTCGATTATGAGAAGTTATTGAAATAAGAGGAGGGAAAACTTATGTTGATTGTTCAAAGCGTCATCGTCGGGGTGATCTACCTGGTTTTAGGTTTCCTAGAGGAATACCTGTCATTTCCGATGTGCTCCCGGCCGATGGTTGTCGGTTCGGTCATTGGCTTCTTTCTGGGGGATCTGAAGACCGGCGTCATGATCGGTGCTTCCCTGGAACTGGTCTTCATGGGCGCTGTTCAGATCGGCGCGTCCACGCCGCCGGATTCATTAGTCGGCACCGCTGTCGGTACGGCGTTCGCAATTATTATGCACGCCGACGTCGAAGTCGCGCTGGCGCTGGCGGTTCCTGTCGCTCTGTTAGTGTCCATGACCAGCTCCATTTGGCTGACATTGCGTACATTCTGGCATCCGACAATTGAAAAAATGATGGACAAAGGGGATTACAAAGGTCTGGAACGGATGTTCTACGTCGTTGCCCTGACGTTGTATATTCCGAAAGCACTCCTGGTCACATTCGCGATTATGGCAGGATCCACGGTTGTCGAGAAAATGATTTCGATCATTCCGGAATTCGTCACCGGCGGCCTGGGCGTTGCGGCAGGTATGATGGTTGCGGTCGGCTTCGCGATGTTGTTAAAGATGATGTGGTCCAAGAAAATGTGCGTTTATTATTTCCTGGGCTTCTTATTGGTCGCTTATCTCAACCTGCCGATTCTGGCCGTCGCCTTCTTCGGCGTCATCCTGTGCGTTATTCTGTACTTTGAGGGTAATTTCAAAATGAATAAAGCAGCCCCGGAAGCTTCAGAGGAGGAGGAATTATTCAATGATTAAAGAAAGACTGAACTTATCGGACGAAGACGTCAAGATGTGCAAACAGATCGGATTCCGGACGTTGTCGCTGTGCTCCATTATGGAAATGGAAAAAATGCAGGCGTTAGCGTATGTCCGCGTTATGATTCCGGTCATCAATCGTTACTATCATACACAGGAAGAACGGATCGAAGGGTATAAGCGGCATTGGGAACTGTTCAATACGACGCCGACGGTCGCGGGCTTTATCACCGGGTTATCCGCGGCGATGGAAAAGCAGGCGTCGGAAGATCCGACGATGGACAAGAAATCGATCAATGCGGTTAAGGCTTCGTTAATGGGACCGTTCGCCGGTATCGGTGATTCGATCTTCTGGGGATCCTGGCGGATTGTTGCTACCGGCATCGGCTTGTCGCTGGCCCTGCAGGGCAATGTTCTCGGCCCGATCCTGATGTTGGTGATCTTCAATATTCCAGCGCATATCTGTCGTTATTATGGCCCGTTCCTCGGCTTCGGCCTGGGCTCCAAATTCTTAAGTCAGGTTTCAGAATCCGGTTTAATGCAGTTTTTGACGAAGTGTGCGACGATTGTCGGCCTGATGACCGTCGGAGCGATGACCAGCTCGATGGTTAGTCTGAACATCGCGTATGTCTTTACGATGAATGAGGTGGAAATGTCCGTTCAGTCGCTGATCGATTCGATCATGCCATCGGCCCTGCCATTGGCATTGGTCTTCGTCTGCTTCTATTTCCTCAAGAAAGACGTCAAGCCGATTACGATCATTCTCGGCATTATCGCGTTCAGTATTCTGGGACGGTTTATCGGACTAGTCTAAGTAAAGAAAGTACGAAAATATACATAAACAAGGAGGAATTATTCTATGGTTACCATGCTTGAAGTCATCAATCGGATCCCGGCAGTCTGCACCGATATTTTAAACCATCGTGAGGAAACATTCGCAGCGCTGACGCAAACCGTCAAAGCACATCCGGAAATCAATCAGATTTTACTGATCGGCTCTGGTACGTCCAACACCAGCGCTGTCACAGCCCGCCGGTTTATTGAGAAAACTTCGGGATTGCAGACGATCTGCGTGCTGCCGAATGAGCTGCTTTATAACTGCTTTGCTTATAATCCGAACGCATTGTATGTCTTTACTTCCCATTCTGGTACTTCGACGCTGACCTGCATGGCAGCGGAGAAGATCACAAAGCTGGGCTATTTGACAGCGGCGGTGACCGATGGCGAGGACAGTCCGATCGCCAAGATGGTCGACGTCTTTATCAATCAGCGCAACGGGGTTGAGGAATATCTGATGCGCACGATTGGTTACTGTTCCAGCGTTTTAACCCAGATGTTGATGGGAATGGCCATCGGGAAAGCCCGCGGTGTGCTTACAGAAGATCAGACAGCGGCTTATCTCAATCAGGCAAAGGCTGGCATCGAACACCATCCGGCGATTGTCAAGGAAGCAATGGCCTGGTTTGACCGGAATCAGGAAAAGCTGATGGTGGCCGAAACCTTCACTATTTACGGCATGGATTCGCTGTGGGGTGTCGCACTGGAAGGAGCGTTAAAGATTCTGGAAATCTCGAAGCGCCGAATTGGCGTCGGCTATGAATTTGACGACGGCATGCATGGTCCAACGATGGGGTATACGCCGTCCAACTGTGTTATCGTTCTGCATGACGGCGGCCGGGAAGACGTGCGCGCGCATCAGCTGACGACATTTGCGAAGAATGAGCTGGGGTATGGCTATCTGATTGGTGAAAACCCAATCGATGCCAGTGATCTGCCGATTTCGCTGACGGGTGGGGAATTTATCTTCCTGGAGCTTTCCCCGGTCGTTCAGATCCTGGCTTACCGGCTGGCGGTGGATTATGGCATCGATCTGACGGATATGTCGTATCATTCAGAAACAAAATATTTCAACACGCATAACGAAGCGTAAAGCTTTCTTGCTAGGTTGAAGATATTGGCAGCCGGGGCGTCGCGTCCTGGCTGTCTTTGTTTTGACAGCGAAACGGCGTAGGATAGGAGGAAAAGTCAATGCAGAGAAGCAAGAGCCGGTGGATCGGGGATCGGCAGTTTTACAGGACAGCGCTGGCGGTGGGGGTTCCGCTGATGTTTCAGCAGCTGATCACCAGCTCGGTCAATCTGGTGGATAATCTGATGGTGGGGCAGCTAGGCAACGAGGCGCTCAGCGGTGTCGCGGCCGTGAACCGATTTACGATGATTGCGATTTTTGCGGTGAATGGATTATTAGCCGCTGCGGCAATTTTTATCGCACAGTTCTGGGGTGCGGAGGACTCTGAACGGATGAAGCAGACCTTCCGGTTTTCATTGCTTGCGGCCGGTTTGATCTTGATTCCGTTCTGGTTGGCGGAAGTCCTGGCCCCTGCGCTGATCCTGGGATTCTTTACGAGCATCCCGGAGGTCGTTGCAGCTGGAAGCCGGTATATGGTGATGGCGGCATGGACCTTGCCCCCGACGGCGCTTTCGTTAACCGCAGCGAGCGCGATGCGGGCTGCCGGAGAACCGCGCCTGCCGTTAGTGATCAGCGCCAGTGCGGTTTTAATGAACACGCTGCTGAACTATGTGCTGATTTTTGGACAATTCGGATTTCCTGCTCTGGGCGTGCAGGGAGCGGCACTGGCGACGGTGATTGCCCGGCTGATGGAAGCCGCACTTTATCTTTATTTTCTGAAACGCAGGCCGTTTGCGTTTAAAACCAAATTGTGCGACTTGCTTTCGATTCCGCGGTCTTTAGCGTGGACGATCTTTAAAAAAGCGCTGCCGCTGGCCTTGAATGAACTGATGTGGTCAATGGGGATGGCAACGTTGTTTAAATTCTATTCCCAACGCGGACCTGAGGTTATGGCAGGATATTCAATTGCGAACACGATCAGCGACCTGTTCTTCGTCTTGTTTGGCGGACTGGCTACGGCAACCACGATTCTGGTTTCCAAGCCTTTAGGCGCTGATCGGATGGAAGAAGCACGGGACCGGGCGTATCAGCTGTTAGCCTTTGCGGTTTTTCTTGCGGTTTTATTCTCTTTTATTATGTTTGGTTCTTCGTTTGTCGTACCGTCCTGGTATCAGGTTAGTACGCAGGCCAAACAGATTGCGGCTCAAATGCTGCGGGTCATGGCCGTGATGTTCTGGACGTATACCGCGAATACGCAATGTTATTTTATCCTGCGGGCCGGCGGGGATACGCGCTCGACTTTGTTTGTGGATTCTGGGTTTATGTGGCTGATTAATCTTCCCTTGATCGGGATGCTGACGTATTTTACCGGACTGAATATCATGCAGATGTACCTGATCGGACAAATGACCGAGTTAGCGAAGCTGACGCTGGCTTATCATTTAGTCCGGAAGGAGAAGTGGCTTGTCAACCTGACGGAATGAACGACAGGCTTTAAAAATCCTGATGCTTCTTTTTGGATACAAGAATTCAAACTTATGATTTTGACAGCGAAAAGAGATTATTGTTCACCGTCGTTTCATGTGATAAGATGAATAAAACTTATGAAAGAAGAGAAAATCATGGAGGCAATGGAGATTTTGAATGCGAATTGGAAAGCGGAAGATGGAAGCTTTCTCTATTATTTACATGAAGAAAATAATTTTCATGAAGCGGCATTTCTGGAACTATGCAGCTGTATTTACTCTTTGTCCCGGCGTCATCCGCAAGATCAGACGGTTTCTTCGAAAATCGTCTTTGTTTATGGGCAAGTGTTAAAACATCTTTTCTATCATTTTGATCCCCAGGATTTGAGCTCCATTTCTAATCTGCCTTCCGATTACAGCGAAAAGCTGGAGCTTCTTGAACAAAATGTGATTCAATACTTCCAAGGCGATATATAAAGCGAAGTATATAGGTGCGAGCTGAATGGTTCGATTTCACTTTTATAGATTCATTTCATTGATTTTAGAAGAACTTATAATAGAATGCCTCAGCTTGTTATTTTAATGAGATATGGTTAATATGAATTTACTGGCCTTTTTAAGGTATAATGAAGTCATAAGAAAGGGGGAGATCCGGATGTATTGGCTGAAAAAAGAAGATATGCCGCTTATTTTATTTGATATTGAAAAAGGGAGCTACGGTGACCAGAGCATTCACATTCGATGGATGAGTGAAAAGACAGAAGACTTGCCTGAAATGATAAGCGATGAAAGCTCGCTTGAAGCTTGGATCCAACACCGGATGATTCCCCGAAACCGGGCCTTTGTTGAAGAAATTCTGGCAAGTCAGGGACTGAAATACAAAGATATGGAAGGTTTGATTACTATCTGCAAAGGGCTTTCTGTGAATGATGTTTATTGGATTGTGCCTGAGGATTTCCAAGGCCGCTTTGACGACTATAATTTGTATGACAACAGTTTTTCGGAAGCGTTGAGTCTGGTTGCGTTCACAGGCTATTCGACGACGCTGAAGGAATTGTCGCCGAGTCCGGAAATGACCACGAACGGCATGCTTCCCAAAGCCTGGCGGAGATTGAACGATAAGCTTTATTTATACAAAGGCGGAACCAATGCCGAATTGTTTTCCAATGCCGGCTTAGAGCCGTATTCCGAATTTTATGCGGCGCAGATTGCGGCAGAACTAGAGATTTCTCATGTAAGCTACGACTTGCAGAAATGGAAAGGAATTCTGGCGAGTGTCTGTGAAAATTTTACAAACAAGGAACGATCCTATGTGCCGGTGGGTACTGTGTTAAAGAAGCGATCCATCAAGGAGCTTGTTGAAAAAATGAAAGAAATCGGTTGTTTCTCTGATTTCAAAAATATGATTTTATTGGATGCGCTGATCAACAACGAAGACCGGCATTATGGGAATTTTGGATTTTTAAAGGATAATTCTACGAATCAATATCTCAGTTTGGCGCCGTTATTTGATCATGGAATTTCTTTGTTTTCAACGATGCCGGAGAGATATATTGCCAATGGGCAATGGAAAACTTATCAATATGAACATCGTTATTCGGCGTTGGGGGCGACGCATGATGAACTCGTCAGCTGGTTTTGCGATCAGACAGACGCCAGGAAATTATCCAGACTGTCTCATTTCGAGTTTAAAAAGCATGAACGCTATAACGTCAGCGAGGAACGTCTGAAATTTTTAAATACGTTTATCAGAAACAGAGCCCTGGAACTGATCGAGGTGATTCAGAAAGGAATTAAACCGAAAAAAGAAAACGTTGAGCGCATTGAAGTGAATCAGGAATTCCTGGGCTTCCGTTATCAGTTTACAGGAGATCGGATGCAAGGCGGACATTGCGTCATCCTGGATCAAAATAATAACCGGATCAAAATTTTGAATTTAACGAGTTCAGATTTGGAAAAAATGGATGCCGTGACTTTCATTGAAGACTATATTGAGAATACGTTGTATCCAATGCAGAAAACAAACGGTTCAAAGGAGAGGACGACATCAGATCCGCGGCAAAATTAGCTTTTAAGACATACGGTAAAGATCATTGTCATATACAAGTCATTCATGGAAGCCGCAAAGAAGGATGAATCGCTGACAGGTGATCCGTTATCCACAGTTAGCGCGCTGTAACTGAAATACATTGTCGAAGCGTTTTGCTTCGCGAAGACGCAAAGCGTGATATAATCAAGCTGATAAGAACGAGAAAGAGAGGATCTTGATATGCATGATGCCGCAGTCCGCAAGGCGATTGAACTGGAAACTCAGCGCCAGACCCATAACATTGAATTAATCGCTTCTGAAAACTATGTCTCCCGGGATGTCTTGGAAGCCGTCGGCTCCATCCTGACCAACAAATACGCCGAGGGGTATCCGGGACGGCGCTATTACGGCGGCTGCGTGGACGTCGATATCATCGAGAATCTGGCCCGCGACCGGCTGTGCGAATTATTCCATGCCGAACACGCCAACGTCCAGCCGCATTCCGGCTCTCAGGCGAATATGGCGGTGTATATGACAATCTTACAGCCGGGTGATAAAGTCCTGGGCATGGATTTAAGCTCCGGCGGCCATCTGACGCACGGCCATCAGCTGAATTTCTCCGGCCGGCTGTACGAGTTCCACAGCTACGGGGTGGATAAAGAAACTGAACAAATTAATTATGAGGAACTGCGCCGGATCGCTCTGGAAGTAAAGCCGAAGCTGATTGTGGCCGGCGCCAGTGCCTATCCGCGGGAGATCAACTTTAAGAAATTCCGGGAAATTGCCGACGAAGCTGGCGCGTACCTGATGGTCGATATGGCGCATATCGCCGGTTTAGTCGCGGCAGGACTCCACATGAGCCCGGTGCCTTATGCCCATTTCGTCACGTCTACAACACATAAAACCCTGCGCGGTCCGCGCGGCGGCATTATTCTTTGCAAGCAGGAATTTGCCAAGGATCTCGACCGCAACGTCTTTCCGGGAATCCAGGGCGGCCCGCTGATGCATGTGATCGCCGGAAAAGCCGTGTGCTTCGGCGAAGCGCTGAAACCGGAATTTACCGACTATGCGCGCCAGATTATCGCAAATTGCCAGGCTCTCTGCGAAGCGCTCCAACAGGAAGGACTGCGGATCGTGACCGGCGGTACGGATAATCATCTCATCCTGGCCGACGTGAAATCTTCCTATGGGATCACAGGTAAGAAAGCGGAAGCACTGCTGGATGAAATCAACATCACCTGCAATAAAAACACGATTCCATTCGATCAGGAAAAACCGTTTGTGACCAGCGGTATCCGGTTGGGAACGGCGGCGATGACCACGCGCGGCTTTCAGGAAGAGGAATTCCGTCAGGTCGCCCGCTGGATCACGACTGTGCTCAAAAATCCGGAAGATGAAGCGCTGAAAGCGAAGCTGCGTCAGGAAGTCATGGAAATGACGGCGCGCTACCCGCTGATCCGGGAATCCTAGATTGGAAATTAATAAGATAAAATCCAGATAAAAACCCTGGGCTGTTGATAGGATCGAACGACTTCAACCGGCTCAGGGTTTTTTCATGAAAAATCAAAAAGAGTTGGATACCCTTTCCCACGGATCGCCAATCTCAGGCGGCGGCCGGCAGGTTTAACAAAAGGTTGACTGTAAACGTATTATCTTTCGGCGTAATTTTCAGAACGCCGTGATATTTAGCGCACAACGTCCGGATCGAGGAAAGACCGATCCCTTCCCCCTCCCGTTTTGACGACAGGAATGTTTCATCCTGCTTCTTCACCTGGCCGTTATAGCTGTTGCGGCATTGCAGAACAAGACCGTTATTTCCCTGCATTCGGCTTTTGACCTCGATAAACTGAGCTTCTCCCGCCGTTTGACGCAGACACGCTTCCATTGCATTTTCCAGCATGTTGCCCAGAATGACGGTTAAATCGGTATCCTTAATCGCCAATGCCGGCGGCAGAACAATCGACGTTGTAAATTCAATCCCGCTTTCCTCCGCCATATCCATGTAATACCGCACGATCGCACTGAACAACAAATTCTCGCAGACCGGCGTTTTGATCGAAGATTCGAAATTACTGATGAACTGATTCAGAGAATCCCGCAGCTTTTCCGTTTCTCCGTGATTCATGTACGTCTTTAATGTCAGCAGATAATGATGCAGATCATGCCGGGTCTGACGTGTGCTGGCGATACTTGCGGCCAGCCGTTCAGCTTGCTTGTCGCGGATCAACGCCTGATATTCCTGCACCTGCAGCTGCTGCTGAAGCTGCTGCTTTTCCTCGTTGAAATTGATCATGCTGAGCGTCGCGTAGTAAGAAAGAAAGGTACCCGCGGTCCAGACGATTGCCAGCAACAACGGCGATGTAATTTCGCTGTGCAGCGCAGCGATCGACGAGGTAAAGCCTAAGCGGTAGATAAGATAGAACGAAGCGGGGATCAGCCATAACATACTCCAGATTTCCGGCGTGTCCTCATGCTCCCAGACCGGCAGAACCTGATGCGTCAGAAAATAATGGATTAAAGGAGCGCTGAGGA
>NZ_GG657553.1:191039-199597 GCF_000157995.1 Holdemania filiformis DSM 12042 | reverse complement strand
CCGGCAAAGCGATACCAACCCGACCGCAGAGAACCCCGGAAGCAGTCCGGCGAGGTGCGTTTCCAGAATTTCCGAGAACATCAAGACAATATCCGAATAGTTCTCGATCAATAGAATCAGAAACAAGAGCTTGCGTAATGAAGTGCGCAGGACATGATAAGCCAGAAAGAGGCAGAAGGCCAGGAAGAAACAGGTAAACGGAAGCATCCAGATTGAATTGATTCCATACGTTTCACCAAAGAGATAAACAATCAGCGTCGTGCCGAGATAAAACAGAACGGCATACAGTACGCCCCGGCGGAAGGAACAGCGCAGATGATTGCGAAAGGGAATTAAAATCAAAAACAAATAGGGCGCCAAGCGGGTGCCCAAGCTTAAAAAATAATCCAGGAGCGTCATGATGCTTACCCCTCGTTCAGGCGCTTAAATGAATAATCAGCGTAGGCCTGACGAATTTCACCTTTGCGCGCGCGGTTGATGGGAATCTGAACCTGATCCTTCATCAGAAAATCATGATCATCCATCTGCTGGACATAGTCCATATTGATCATACAGTTGCGGTAGGGACTGATGAACTGTTTGTATTTTAAAAGCAGCGGTGAAAATTCCGCAAAGGACATATAAGTCTTGATCATCCGGTTGGACGTATGAATTTGAATGTAATGATTGTAATAATCGGTATACATGATGTCCCGGACTAAAACACGGGCCATGATCCGGCCTTCCTTTACTTCGATGTAGTGATTGCGCGAGCGTATTGATTTTTCACTTAACCGCAAAACCTCGTCGAGCTTATCCTGCGGAATCGGTTTAACAAGATAGTGAAAAGCCCGGACATCATAGCTCTCAATCGCATAATCACGGCTGGAAGTGGTGAACACAATTAAAGAATGGACGTTGTTTCCCCGCAAAGTCCGGGCCAGGGTCATACCGTCGATTTCGTTCATGAAAATATCCAGGAAGATGATATCCCAGTCCGCGCGTGAAGCTTGCAGAAATTCATTTCCCGAGGAAAATGAACGGATTTCATAGATCAGCGATTCGCGCAGGCAGAAATTTTGAATTTTTTCAGCCAGCAGCTTTCGATCCTCTGCCGAGTCGTCAATGACCGCAATTTTCATAACGATTGCTCCTTTCGATCCGCATGCAAGCCGATGCATGATCGGGATAAGGGAATAGATTGTTCGATTTCCTTTGTTTTCTTTATTATAACAGATTTTTTGTAACAAAATTTGTTTTATAAATAAATCCTATTATAAATTGTTAAAATAAGGGTAATTCCTAATTTATAACCAATAAATTGAAGATCATTATCAGGAATTAACCTGCTTCTTTATTATAGCATATCCGGTAAAACACTGTTATTTTTATCAGGTAAAGTCTTTTGGTTCAATTCTCAGTCAAGGTTCAGAAATAGGGAAGACCGTTTTACCGTCAGGGAATTTTTAATTTTCTCAATGCCCGGATTCAGCCGCAAAGAAATGAGGGCGGATGTTTCAGCGTTTTGTGCCGTTTCATCGAAGATAAAATTTTAAGCTCAAAGCGAGCGCCGGCTCTGATTATGATGAAAAAAAGATCGTTATTAAGATATGATTTTAATCTGATTTTCCCGGTTAGAAAATCTGGGAAATCAGATTCACAATGGAATTGTGATCGTCACCCTTAATTTATAAAAGTACTGGAAAAATTCAGAACGCGAGGTGATTGTCTCTGAATTTCCCCGTTTAATTTATTCTCAATTGAACTATTTATCAGGTGTAATTACAATCGGTTTAAGCTTACTACTGGCGATGACGGGCGTAATTGAGATGTAATTTTTTTTAGAAAATTTTGGAAATTTCCTGTTGACAATTTCTGATGGTATCGCTTACAATGACGGTGTAATTGGATTGTTATTGTTCAATAAAACAAGCAAAACCAATTTGCAAGAGGACTTTTATGTCTTCTCTGCAAATTGGTTTTTTCTTTTTTCCAAGGAGGTTAAGCGATGGAAATCTGTTATAGCCCGTTAGTCGGAAAAGCGGTCAATCTGGACCATGTTGCGGATGAAATGTTCTCGCAGCGGATGCTAGGGGACGGCATGGCGATTGCGCCGGAAGCGCGTGAAGTTTACAGCCCGGTAGCTGGCGAGATCACGATGGTCTATGAAACACAGCACGCGATCGGCATCAAAACGGAGACCGGCATCGAAATCCTGCTGCATATCGGCATTGACACCGTCATGCTGGGGGGAACGCCGTTCGACACCAAGGTGCAGGTCGGCGATCACGTTCAGCCCGGCGATCTGTTAACGATCGTGGACTGGAATTATATCCGAAAAAAGGGCTGCGATACGATCGTACCGGTTCTGGCAATTAACCGCAAAGTAAAGCTGCTGAAAAGCGAGGAAAACGTGAAACCCGGTGAAGCTTTATTTGAAATCGAAGCGTAAGGCAGGCGCTGAAAGCGAGGTGGCTCCGTGATCATCAAACAGATTTACAATAACAACGTCATCCTCTCAGAGAACGAGGCGGGTGACGAGATCATCCTGGTCGGCCGGGGAATTGCCTTCGGCATGACCCGCGGAAGCAAGGTCGTCGAAGGGCGGATTGAAAAGAAATTTGAACTTCAGGACGACGTCGGTCAGAAATTCAAAACGCTCGTTCAGGACGTTCCCTACAAAACAATTCTGGTTTCGGAAGAAATTATCGATTATATCAAGACCCAGTCCACCAAACGGATCAACGATTCCATTTATGTCACGCTCACCGATCACATTGCCAATATGATCGAACGGATCAAAATGGGGATCGTCTTCGATCCGACGCTGCTGCTCAACGTCAAGTCGCTGTATAAAGAAGAATACCGGCTGGGCTTAAAAGTCACGGAGCTGCTGCGGCAGAAATTGAAAATCGACATTGACGATGGCGAAGCAAGCTTTATCGCCCTGCACATCATCAACGCCGAGCTGGATTCCAATATGCAGCAGATGTATGAAATCACCGCCGTGATTGAGGAGATTCTCAATCTTGTGCGCGAGGACTTCCAAATTGATACGGAAAACGGTCAGTGCGACCGCTTCATCACGCATTGCCGCTTCTTCGCCCAGCGCGTTGTCAACAACGAATATCTCAGCACCAAATTCGACTACAACCTCAGCACCTATCAGGTGTTCGAGCAGACGCATCCGCGGGAAACCGCGTGTATCGAGCGGATCGCGCAGCGGATCAAGGACCGGTACGGTTATACCGTCAGCACCGATGAAAAGCTGTACATTATGATCCACCTGATCCGTCTGACCGAGTAACAGAGTTATTGCCAGTCCCTTCAGAGCGGACTGTGTGATAAAGGGTTTTGAAAAAGGACCGGAAGGATTACCGGCACCCATTCCTCTCAAACAGGCTTAGCTGGCCTGGGAAGACAACCGGCTTAAGACGGCTCTTCCCGCAAGGAGGACAGGGGAGGTTCAGAAAGAAACGTAAGGGAAAAAGGCTGAAAAGCTTCAGCGCGGCACGGAAGCCGCACCGCAGAATTGATCGTTCCCGCACCGTTTCGCTGCCGTCCGCCTTTCGCGAAGGCAAGGCAGGCTGAACGCCAGAACTTCCAAGCTCCGTTTCAAGCTGCAAATCCAAAAAAGATTTGAAAGGAGAAATCACCAAGTATGGGGAAATATGAAGAGTTATCCAGAAAAGCACTGGAAGCTTTAGGCGGCGTGGAGAACATCACGCACGTCACGCACTGCGCAACACGTCTGCGGATCAGCTACGCCCGCAAGAGCGTCGTCAATGAGGAAGGCTTAAAAGATCTTCCGGGATCCGCCGGCATCGTCAACAAAGACAAGCAGATCCAGATCATCATCGGCCCGGGCGTTCATGACGCTTACGAAGAATTCCTGGAAATCTCCGGATGGAGAGAAGGCGGCGCCGTCGCCGCAGAGGAAGAGGAAGAAACCGGACCGAAGAACGCGATGTACTACCTGAACAAGTTCGGCAACTTCGTCGCTCCGATCTTCATGCCAGTCGTTCCGGCCATGATCACCGGCGGTATGATTTTGGCGATCAAGAACCTGTTGGTCAACTACTTCGGCATGGGCGTCGACAGCGGCACGGCACAGCTGATGCTGATGATCTTTGATGCCGGCTTTGCCTTCCTGCCGGTGTACGTCGGCTATACGTTAGCTTCCCAGTTAAAGATGCAGCCGATCATGGGCGCCTTCCTGGGCGCGACGCTGATCGCTCCGCGCTTTGCGACCGGAACGGTCACCGACTTCTTCGGCATCGGCATTCCGCAGGTTTCCTACAGCTCGACCGTCATTCCGATCGTGCTGGGCGTCTTCTTTATGTACTATGTCCAGAAGGTTCTGAAGAAGATCATTCCGGAAGCACTGACGTTCTTCTTGACGCCGCTGATCACAATGATTCTCGTCGTTCCGGTTACGTTAATCGTTTTAGGCCCGATCGGCAACCAGCTGTCCGGCTACATTGCGGCGTTCTGCATCTGGCTGACCAATACGCTCGGCTTTATCGCCCAGCCGATCCTGTCGGCGATCTATCCGTACATGGTTATGTTCGGTTTGGATAAAGGTCTGTCCCCGATCGGCATTGAACTGATTGCCAACCTCGGCTACAACTCCGTCACCGGCATCATGGGCTTCGTTTCCAACATCTGCATCGGCGGCACGGCCTTAGCGGTCGCAACGACGATCAAAGACAACAAGGCGCAGAAGGGCATGATCGCTTCGTTCGGCGTCACAGTGCTGTGCGGCGTTACGGAGCCGGCTTTCTACGGCGCGCTGCTGTCGCGGCCGAAAGCGTTGATCGGCACAGCCATCGGCGCGGTTTCCGCAGGCTTAGTCGCAGGTCTATTCGGATTGAGAACGTTCGTTCAGGGCGGCTGCCCAGGCTATCTGACACTGTTGTTCTTCGTTGATCAGAACGGCGGTCTGCATTATGTCTGGATCGCGATCCTGGTTGCGGCGATTGCGACGATCGTTTCCTTTGCGGCAACGAAAGTCATTCTCAGCCGGGATATGAAAAAGGCAGCGAAATAAAAATCAGGTTTCACTTTACGCTGCCGGGATGCTTCATTCCGGCAGCGCTTGTTTAAACGGACCTTTATTTGTCAGAGTCAATGAGAAAGGGCGAAGCGGCAGGCTTCGCAGGGTGATGCTATGAAAGTTTTAATCGGACAGTTTATCAATGAGGCCAACGCCAACATTCCCGTCAAGGACGAGATCACGACCTTTGACATCGCGTTCGGCGACGAGCTGATCGAAAAAATGCAGGTCGGCGATATTTTCGAGCAGGCCGGGATTGAAATCATTCCATCGGTGTACGCGGTATCGGGCGCCTCAGGCGTGATCAAGCGCCACACGTTCGACTACATCGAAGCATGCTTCCTCAATGCGGTGCGCGAGCATCTGCATGAAATCGACGGAATCTATCTGATGCTTCACGGCGCGAGCGAGGTCGACGGCTTGGGCTCGGGCGATCATCACATCCTCAAGGCGATCCGTGACCTCGTCGGACCGTACATCCCGATCACGGTGGCCTGCGATCCGCACGGCAATCTGTGTCAGGACTATGTCGAAGCGACGACCGCGATCCGCAGCTACCGCCAGTCCCCGCACACTGATTCCCGCGATACATGGCGGAAGATGGCGCAGATGGTCTGCGATCTGGTCAAGGACCGCCAGAACATTCATTCCGTGTACCGCAAGCTGCCGATGATTCTGGGCGGGGAACAGAGCGTATCGGCGGATGAGCCGGTGCGTTCGATCAATCAGTATCTCGATGAACTGGAACAGGATCCGCGGATTTTGAGCTGTTCCTGGCATGTCGGCTACATCCGTCACGACACTGACGTCGCCGGCTGCGGCATCGTCGTGGTGCCGGCTACGGAAGCAGATCAGGCGTATGCCGAAGAGGTTGCCGACAAGCTGGCGGACTATGTCTGGAACAAGCGGCATGAGTTCCATTACACCGGCACGACCGCGAAGCCGGAAGACGCGCTGGCGATGGCGCTCAGCTTTGAAGGCAAACCGTTTGTCATCACCGATTCGGGCGATAACACAACCTCCGGCGCGACCGGCTGGAATACGTTCATCCTGCGGCAGGCGCTGGCGGCCAAGTCCGATAAGCGGATTCTGTTCGCTTCGATCTGCGATCCGAAGACATGCGATCTGCTCGATGGTCTGGATCTCGGCACGAAAACGGAGATCGAGCTGGGCGTAGGGCACGATGCGATGTCGGAGAAGGTCAAGCTGGAAGTCACCGTCTTGTCCAAGGGCGAGGTCGTCCGGCCGATCGGCATCGGAACCGAAGGCATTGCCAAGACGTTTGGCAAGTGTGTCGTCGTTCACGTGGAAGGCACGGCGATCGATATCATTGTCGCTAATCACCGCCAGTCCTACGCGCATGCGATTCAGTTTGAATGCGCCGGCGTGAATTGGATGAATTACGATGTGACAGTCGTCAAGCAGGGCTATATCTTCCCGTATCTGAAAGAAAACGCCGCTGGGTATGTGATGTCGCTGACCGACGGAGCGACGCCGCAGGACACCGCTTCGATTCCATTCAAGCGGATCATGCGTCCGATGTTCCCGGTTGATCAGATTTAATCCTGAACTGACGATCAAACCAGATCCCAGCTTCCATAAGAAAACCGGCGCAAGCGGAGCGCCGGTTCTCTCTAATCTTCAGGTTCCCGGCGGGTTAACCGCCGGTGAATCTTCTCATACGTCGTCAGCTTCCGATTTAACAGCTCGTCATATTGGAGCCGGAAATAAATCGAATACAACGTGTCCAGAATATAAAGCAGCGTCATCCGCGTCGAAAATGACGAGATCTTCTGATAGTGATTTTCATACGACGACATGTAAATCTTATACTGCGCAAAGCGCGTCAGCGGATTTTTCTGGGTCGAGGTGATCAGCACGATCGGCGAATGGTTGTCGCTTAAGATCTGACAGACGGTGTTCATCGAGCCGCCCCGGCCGCCGAACGAAATGACGATCGACAGATGGCGGGCGTCGGCGTTGCCGGCCGACAGTTTCTGCATGTATTCCGCTTCGGGAACGTTTACGTTCACATTGATCTCCTGCATCTGGAACTGGAAGTTCCGGGCGAAAAAGAGATTGCCGGCGGAGGCGTACACATCGATGAACGCCGCTTGTTTCATCAGCGCCGACACGTCCACCAGCACCTGCTGATCGGACAGACTCAGCGTGTCTTCAATCGTCTGGGTGTAAACGTCCTTTAAATGAAGCAGGATTTCGTTGACCGTATCGGTCGGGGAAATCGGAAAGTCAATGCTTTCCACCGGGACTTCGGTTTCCGAGCGCAGCGCATCCTGCAGCTGCAGCTTCAGGTCGTTGACGCCGCTTAAGCCCAGCTTGTTGATCAGCCGGTAGATCGTCGGCACGGAAACATAGGTCAGCGAAGCGATTTCCTTCGGCTTGGCCGCGATAAAGCTTTCCGGGTCCTTCAGAATCGCGTCGATCAGAATTCGCTCGTTGGGCGTGACATTTTCAAGATTTTCAAGTTTTTTTAACAGATTCACAACGCATCTTCCTTTTCCTGCTTTAACTATACCACGATTGCGGGCAAAGCTGAAAAGAAGCGAACCGTCAGAATAAAGGAGAATGAAACGATGAAACAAATCAAAGCCGTTTTAAAACAAGTCAGCGCGCCGCAAAAGGACTGCGCGGGCACGCCGGTCGGCTTGAGCGACGAAACGATCGCCGAGCGCAAACAAAAAGTACTGGCCGCGATGAAAGCGCGCGGGTTGGATCAGCTGATCGTGTACGGTGATGTCGAGCACGGCGGAAATTTCGAGTATTTAGTCGGGTATTTCACCCGCTTTGAGGAAGCGCTGCTGGTGCTGAACGCCAACGGCAAGGCGACACTGGTTTTGGGCAACGAAAACCTGAACAAAGCCGCCAAGGCCCGGATCGAAGCCGCGGCCGTGCATGTCTCGCTGTTCTCGCTGCCGAATCAGCCGCATCGTCACGACAAGTCGCTGAAAACGCTGCTTCAGGAAGCGGGAATCGCCGAAGGGCAGCGCACCGGCTTAGTTGGCTGGAAGCTGTTTACCAGTCCGCTGGAGGACAACCGGCAGAGCTACGATATCCCTTCTTATGTCGTCGAGGCGGTCAAGGCGATCGTCGGCGAAGCACAGTTAAGCAATGAAACCGGTCTGTTCATCGGGGAAAACGGCGTGCGCACGACCAACAACGCGAATGAAATCGCGCATTACGAATATGCGGCGGCGCTGGCTTCCGATGGCGTGCTGGATGCGATGGACAAGCTGGAACTGGGCGTCAGCGAGCTGGAGCTGGGCGACGCATTAGTGCGCAAGGGGCAGCACACGAGCATCGTCACGATTGCCTCGAGCGGTCCGCGCTTTATCAAAGCGAACATGTTCCCGACGGCCAACACCGTCAAGCTGGGTGATCCAATTTCCTTAACCGTTGGCTACCGCGGCGGTTCCAGCAGCCGGGCCGGCGTCGCTGTGCATAACGCGGACGAACTGCCGGAAGCCCAACGCGATTATCTCGAGCGGGTGGCCGGGCCGTATTT
>NZ_GG657553.1:186599-190830 GCF_000157995.1 Holdemania filiformis DSM 12042 | reverse complement strand
GCCGTATTTCAGCGCCTATGCGGCATGGCTGGAAACGATCCACATCGGTCAGACCGGCGGCGATTTGTTCAATACCGTGGAAACGGTGCTGCCGCGCGCGCAGTACGGCTGGTCGCTGTGCCCGGGGCATCTGAGCGCAGAGGAAGAATGGATGGCTTCGCCGGTTTATGAAGGCAGTACGGAAATTCTGAAAAGCGGCATGCTTTTCCAGATCGATATCATTCCGTCCGTTTCCGGCTATCCGGGAACCAGCGCTGAAAGCACCGTCGTTTTGGCGGATGCGGAACTGCAGCGCCAGATTCAGCAGGAATATCCGCAGATGTGGCAGCGGATGCAGGCGCGGCGGACCTATCTGAAAGAAACGCTGAATATCCAACTTTCCGAAGACGTGCTGCCGATGTGCTCGACCGTCGCCTATCTGCGGCCATTCCTATTAAATAAGGATAGCGCGTTGGTTGCGGAATAGGCGGAAAGCAGGATGAAAGTATTAGCGGCGTGCATGCGGACTGAATCCAATGCTCATATCCCGATGAAGAATACCCTTGCGGATTATGATCTGGCGGTCCAGGATCAAAAGGTGATCGACAAGATGTTGATCGGCGACATCTTTGAAAAGGAAAAGATTGAGTTGATTCCGGCGGTGTTCGCGGCCAGCGGACCGTCCGGGGTGATCGAGCGCAATGCGTTTGATTATATCGAATCGTGCGTGCTCAACACCGTTAAAAAACATATTCATGAGCTGGACGGCGTGCTGTTGTTTCTGCATGGCGCCAGCGAGGTCGACGGTCTGGGTTCCGGCGAGCATCATCTGCTTCGGAAAATCCGCGAGCTGACCGGGCCGTATCTGCCGGTTGCGATTGCCTGTGATCCGCATGGCAATCTGTGCCGGGAGTATGTGGAGGGGGCGACGATTCTGCGCTCCTACCGCGAATCCCCGCATACCGACATGGAAGCGACCTACCGGCTTGTTGCCCAGATGTTTTGCGATCTGTTGAAACAGCTGAAGTCGATCGTTCCCGTCTACCGCAAGCTGCCTTTGATTTTAGGCGGGGAACAGAGTGTGTCGGCGGATGAACCGGTGCGTTCGATCAACCAGTATATGGATGAGCTGGAACAGGATCCGCGGCTGCTCAGCGTCTCCTGGCATGTCGGCTATATCCGCCACGATACAGACGTTGCCGGCTGCGGCGTCGTGGTCGTTCCTGCCGATAACCAATACCGTGATTATGCCGAAAAGATCGCGGATGAGCTGGCGGATTTCATCTGGCAGCGGCGGCATGAATTTCATTATACAGGTTTGACTGCCCAGCCCGAACAAGCGCTGCGGATGGCACTGGAATGCAAGGGAAAACCGGCGTTCATCACCGATTCCGGGGATAATGTGACCTCCGGAGCGACCGGCTGGAACACATTGATTCTGCGCCAGGTTCTGGCTCAGGAAAAGCTGGAAAAACGCGTGCTGTTCGCTTCGATCTGCGATCCCCGAGCGTGCCGTGAGCTGGCGGACCAGCCGGTGGGAACGACCTGTACGATCCGGTTGGGGATGGACTATGACGAACTGTCGAAAGCCATGGAGCTGGATGTGACCGTGCTGCATCATGGCGATGTGCTGATGCCGGTCGGCTACAACGCCGGTCAGTATACGAAGTTTGGCCGCTGCGTCAGCGTGGCGGTGAAGGACCGTCCGGTAACGATCGTCATCGCCGATGTGCGTCAGACCTACGCGCTGCACGACCAGTTTATTGCGGCTGGCGTGGATTGGGATGCCTATGACGTGATCATCGTCAAGCAGGGCTATATTTTCCCTGAGCTGAAAGCGAAAGCGGCGGTCAGCGTCATGTCGCTGACCGAAGGCGCAACGCTGCAGGATACGCGCCGGCTGACCTTTAAACGGATTCAGCGGCCGATGTATCCGATCGATGAAATTTAAGGAGTAAGACCATGAAAATTTTAATCGGAGCCTTATTGGCGGAGTCCAACGCCTATGTGAAGCAAGACTGTGAGATTCAGGATTTTACGATTCTGAAAGGACCGGGAATAGCGGATAAGCTGGTTATCAGCGAGCTGGCCCGGGAAAACGATGTTGAACTGATTCCTTCCCTGCATGCCAGCTGCATGGCGGCCGGGGTTGTCGATTTCGATACGTTCGATTATCTGCGGAAGAAGTTCATCCAGGCTGTCAAGGAACACGAACATGAACTGGACGGGATTTATCTGTTTCTGCACGGTGCCAGCCACGTGCGCGGCTTACCTGGGGGTTCCGGCGATCATTATCTTTTAAATGAAATCCGCAAAGTGGTCGGACCGTATATGCCGATCGCGGTGCTGTGCGATCCGCATGGCAATCTGGCCCAGGCCTATGTCGATCAATGCACGATTTTGCGGACCTTCCGCCACTCTCCGCATTCTGACCGGGATGTGGCCAGTCAGACCGTTTTCCGCTGCCTTCTGGATGTGCTCAAAGACCGCCGGATGATTCATCCGGTGTATCGGAAAGTACCGATTCTGTTGGGCGGGGAACGCTGTGTTTCGGCAGATGAACCGCTTTGTTCCATCAACAAGCTCCTTGATGAAATCGAGGCGGATCCGCGGATTCTGTGCTGTTCCTATCATATCGGCTACCTGCGGCATGACAGCGAACATTGCGGCGCGGGCATCGTCGTGGTGCCTGATCGTCCCGAAGACACGGAGTACGCGAAGCAGAAAGCGGATGAAATCTATGATTTTGTCTGGGCGCGGCATCAACAATTCCATTTCACCGGCAACGCTTCAGAACCGGAAGAAGCACTGCGGGCCATGCTTGAGTTTGACGGCAGTCCGTGCTTCTTATCCGATTCCGGCGACAATGTCACGGCCGGGGCGCCGGGCGTGAATACGGCGATGTTGAAGCAGGTGCTGGCGCTGAACGATTTTCATAACAAGTCGATACTGTTCGCGGCGATCTGTGATCCGCAGCTGTGCGCGACAGTGCTGGCCCATAAAAAAGCAGGCGAGCCGGTGACGCTGACGCTGGGTGCGAAATTAGACGCTCATTCCGCGCCGGTTTCGATTTCCGGAACAGTGATATCGACTGGCAATCTTCATCGCCGATATGGCGATGAAGCAGTGGCCGGACAGTGCTGGACCGTGAAGCTGGACAATGTGCCGGTGACCGTCGTGATCGCCAGCGCGGCGGTGTCGTTTTCCGAGCGCGAACAATATGAAAAGGCCAACGTCGATCTGGACGGCTATGATCTGATTATCGTCAAGCAGGGTTATTTGTATCCGGAGCTGAAAGCGATGGCCAAGCATTACGTCATGGCGCTGACCGACGGCGCGTGCATGCAGCGGACGGAACGGTTAGTCTATAAGAAAGTCAGCCGGCCGATCTACCCGCTCGATGAAATTTAAACGAAACACCATCATTATAAAGACCGCGGCAAAAACGCGGAAGGAGGAAATCTCATGAAAATCTTAATTGGCGGCCTCGTCGCTGAATCCAACGCCTACGTGGCCAAACCCTGCGAAATCCAGGACTTCGTCATCCAGACCGGCGAGGACATTGCCCACCGGATGTATCTGGATGAACTGCAGCCTGAGCTTCAAGCCAACGATATTGAACTGATCCCGGCGATCTTTGCCTACGGGGCAGGTGCGGGACGGGTCGCTTACGATACGTTCGATTATATCCTGAAACAATTTAAGCACGCTGTGGAAAAATACCAGGGCGAGCTGGACGGCATGTTTTTCTTTCTGCACGGCGCAAGCAATGTAATCGGTCTGGAAGGCGGCTCCGGTGACCACAAGATCATCGAGGAAATCCGCAGGATCGTCGGGCCGTACATGCCGATCGCGGTCGTCTGTGATCCGCATGGCAACGTCGATCAGGAGTACGCGGACCGGCTGAACATCCTGCGCACCTTCCGCCACAGTCCGCATACCGACCGCAAGGAAGCGCATCAGATCGTTTTCCGCTGCCTGGTCAACCTGATCCAGAACCGCCGGGAAATTCATCCGGTGTACCGCAAGGTGCCGATTCTTTTAGGCGGGGAACGCTGCGTTTCGACGGATGAACCGCTGGTGTCGATCAACCGCCTGCTCGATGAAATCGAAGCTGATCCGCGGATTTTGTGCTGTTCCTATCACATCGGCTATCTGCGTCATGACAGCGCCAAGTGCGGCGCGTCCGTCGTGGTCGTACCGAACCAGCCGGAGGATGAAGCGTATGCCCGGCAGAAAGCGGACGAGATCT
>NZ_GG657553.1:164379-186332 GCF_000157995.1 Holdemania filiformis DSM 12042 | reverse complement strand
CTATGATTTCGTCTGGGCGCGGCACAAGGAATTCCATTTTACTGGGTACGCGGATGAGCCGGAGGCAGCGTGGGAAGCGATGCTCAAGCATCCGGGAAAGCCGTGCTTCTTAACCGATTCCGGCGATAACGTCACGGCCGGAGCGCCGGGCGGCAACACGGTTGTGCTGCGTCAGGTGCTGGCGGAAACCGACTATCACGGCAAGCAGATTCTGATCGCCGGGATTACCGACAAGAAGCTGTGTGAAAGCACGCTGGCTGGCAAACAGGCTGGTGATCATGTGGAATTTGACGTCGGTCCGGAAATCGACGCACTGTCGGCCAAGGTTCATTTAAGCGGAACGGTGATTTCGACCGGCGATCTGCACAATCATTATCATGATCCGAAGGTGGTCGGCGTCTGCTGGACGATCAAGCTGGATGAGAAGCCGGTCACGGTTGTGATTCAAAGCTATTCCGTCTCATTTGCGGAGCGGGCCCAGTATGAACAGGCCAACGTCGATCTGGACGCCTATGATCTGATCATCGTCAAGCAGGGCTATCTCTATCCGGAACTGAAAGCGATGGCGTCGCATTATGTCATGTCCCTGACCGACGGCGCGTGCATGCAGCGCACGGAGCGGCTGACATACAAGAAGGTCATCCGTCCGATCTATCCGCTCGACGAGATTTAACTGATGGAATAAAACGGGAGAGAAGACAAAGGGGGACGAGTGTTTGAATTGGGTTTTAACGCTGTTGGCAGGCGTCGCCGGCTGGCAGCTGGCAGCGCGGTGGAAACTGCCGGCGCCTGCGATGTTGGGCAGTATGCTCGCCGTGGGCCTGACGAATATTTTATTCGATTACGCCGCCTTGCCGATGGCGGTGAAGGTCTTCGCCCAGGCGATTTCCGGAGCCTTTATCGGCATGCAGATCGGGCGTAAAGATGTGGCGCGGATGCGCGGTCTGATCGTTCCGTTTCTGTTATTGGCGGTCATGCTGACGGTGAATACGTTTGTCGTCGGGATCGCGATCCAGAAGCTGTGCGGCTGGGACTGGATCACGGCCTTGCTTTCCTGCGTGGCCGGCGGGGTTACGGATATCTCGCTGATCGCCATGGAGATGGACGCGGATGTCGGCACCGTCGCGATGATGCAGACAGCCCGGTTAGTCGGCGTGTTGTTGTTTTTCCCGTACTGGATTCAATTCGTGACCCGGCATGAACCGAAGACCGCACCGGTGACGGAAGAAAAACCGCTGGATGCGGCGCACACGCCGCTGGACCGGCTGATTTCAACACGGTCCTCGCGGATTGTCTTCACGCTGCTGCTCAGCATCGGGTTAGGCTATCTGGGCAATGCGAGCGGTCTGCCGGCGGCGTCGATGGTGTTTCCGATGATCGCTGTTGCGGCGCTCAACTGCACGACTTCGGTCTGCGCCGTGCCGCTGGCGATCAAAAATATCGCGCAGCTTCTGGCCGGGTCGTTAGTCGGCGTGAGCATCACGGCTGCGACCTTTAGCAGCCTGTCGTCGACGCTGGTGCCGGTCGGCCTGCTTTTGCTCAGCTACTGGACGGTCAACGGTCTTTACAGCGGAATATGCAAGCGGACAAAGCTGCTGGATCTGAAATCGGCGATGTTCGCTTCCGCTCCCGGCGGCGCGACGGACATGTCGCTGATCGCCGCCGATCTGGGCGCGGATCTCTCGCAGATTGCGCTGATCCAGGTGCTGCGTGCGGCGTATGTCGTCGCGGTGATGCCGCCGCTGATCCTCGGTTTTATCCAGTGGATCGGATAGCGGAAAGAAAGGGAAAACGATGAAGCGATATTTCTATTTGGGTCTGGGCTCGCTGGCGATGTGCGTGTTCGGCTTGATGTATAACTGGACGGTCTTTGCCGGGGCGGTCAGCGCTGAACTGAACGTGTCGGCGGCCAGCGTTGCCAACGTGTTCTCAGTCTGCCAGATCTGTTTCTGCGCCGGCGGCGTGCTGAGCGGTTTTATCTACTACCGCGTCCGCTTCCGGGCAAGCATGATCACGGCCAGCCTGATGATTCTGGCCGGTTTGTTTCTGACCAGCCGGGCGGAGAACGTGATGATGATTTATGTTTGTTACAGCGTGATGTTCAGCCTGGGCGCGGGGTTTGCCTACAAGGCGTTATTGACAAGCGTCATGACGTGGTTTAACGACAAGCCGGGTCTGGCCAGCGGGATTCTGGTCATGGGCGCGGGTCTGACCGCGTTTGTGTTCAATGTGCCGACCTCGCTGATCATCGAAAGCACGGGCTGGCGTACGGCGATGACCTTATTGGCGGGGATTGCGTTCGGACTGTCGCTGCTGACGGCGGTTATCGTCCGGCCGCGCGGGGTCGTGAAGCAGGCCGGGACGCTGGAAACCGAAGAGGAAGGCCAGGTCTCCACGGGTCAGATGATGAAAAGTGCGCGCTTTTACGTTTACTTCCTCTGGAGCGTGCTGGTGCTGGCCGGATGCAGCTCACTGACCGGAACCGCGGTCAGCTGCGGAGTGTCGTTTGGGATCAGCGCGACGATGGCAGCGACGCTGTCAATGATCATCTCGCTGTTCAATTCGCTCTCGCGTGTGTTCTACGGGATTATCTACGATAAAATCGGCCGCAGGACGGCCATGGGTATCGCCACGACGCTGTTTCTGACCGCCGTTACGATCTTGTACTGCGCCTTTACGCTGGGCAGCACAACGCTGCTGGCGGTGAGCTTTATTTTCGTCGGACTCAGCTTCGGCGCGGTGCCGACGATTTCCTCGGCCTATATTCTGACAACCTTCGGTAAGAAATACTACCCGAGCAATTTCAGCGTCCAGGGAACCTATACCCTGTTCAGCCCGTTTTTAGGCACGATGTTGTTCAGCGCGCTGTTTACCGCCACCCAAAGCTATCCGGCGTCCTACAGCTATCTGATCGTCTACGCGCTGCTGGCGGCGGTGCTTTTGACGGCGCTTAACCGGCTGCTGAAGCCCGGGTGTGAAAACAATTTATCAAAGCCGCAAAGCGAAGAAAACGAAGTTTTGAGAATTTTATCCAAGCGTCGCTCAGGCGCTTAAAAAAAGATAAGAAATCTCTATAATGGAGATCAGAAAGAAATCAGTCGGCAAAGACTGGAAGGAGGTACCGATGAACGGTAAAGTCAAAAAGGATTTTTTATGGGGCACAGCCAGCGCGGCTTATCAATGTGAAGGCGGCTGGAACGAAGGCGGCAAAGGGGAAAGCAACTGGGATCAGTTCTGCCATGGACCGAAGAACGTCAAAGGCTTCACCGGCGATGTCGCGGCGGACTTTTACCACCGCTACAAAGAGGACATCCGGCTGTTGAAGGAAGGCGGCCACAACACGCTGCGCTTCTCGATCGCCTGGACGCGGATTCTGCCGGATCAAAGCGGCCAGGTCAATCCGGAAGGCGTCGCCTTCTACAAGGACGTTTTGAAGGAATGCCGGGAAAACGGCATCACGCCGAACGTCACGCTGCTGCACTACGATATCCCGGCCTGGCTGGAAGATCTGGGCGGGTATGCCAATCCGATTTTCCCGGATGAATTCGCAAAATACTGCAAGGTCGTCTTTGAGCAGTTCGGCAATGAAATCCCATTATATGTGACGATCAACGAATCGACGCACAACGCGTATTGTTCTTATCTGACCGGCAACTATCCGCCGAATATCCACAACGTGCAGACGCTGGTTCAGGTTTGTTACAATCTGGTCGTCGCCAACGCCAAGGCGATCCGCGAGTTCCGTAAGCTGAATCTGACGTCGCAGGTCGGCATCGTGCACACGACCAACACCGTCCAGATCCTCAAGGACACGCCGGAATACCGCGTGGCGCAGCGGCGCGGAGATCTGTTTAAAAACAAGTGGGTTACCGATCCGGCGATCCTGGGAAAATTCCCGGATGATCTGTTCCCGCTGTTAGAGGAAAGCGGCATCGACCTGTCGTTTGTCAAGGAAGAAGATCTCGAGATTATCAAGCACAACACGATCGATTTCCTCGGTCAGAACTGCTACACCCGCGCGCTGGTCAAACCGTACGAATCCGGGGAAACCAACTATTATCCGAATAATGTCGGAGCCGGGGTCAAGACGATCGAAGGCTATACCGTCAAGGGCTGGTTTCAGACCGACGTCGATCCGAACACGCCGAAAAATGCCTGGAGCCGCGAGATTTATCCCAAGACGGTGTACGATATGCTGATGGGAATTAAAAAGGATTACGGCGATATTCCGGTTTACATCACGGAAAACGGACATGCCCTCTACGAACAGCCGGATGCCAACGGCGAGGTCAACGACGATGAGCGGATCGAATTTCTGAAGTCGTATCTTGAATGGCTGATCAAGGCAGAAAATGAAGGCTGCAACGTCAAGGGCTACTATGCCTGGTCGACGACCGACTGCTACTCCTGGATCAATGGCTACGAAAAGCGCTACGGCTTGATTTATGTCGATTACGCCAACGGTCTGAAGCGGATTCCGAAGAAGAGCTATCACTGGTACCGCGAGTTCATCCGTGAACATACCGAGGACTGATCAATGGCTGAAAAATTTCTCTGGGGCTCCGCGACGGCAGCCTATCAATGCGAAGGCGCCTGGGACGCGGACGGCAAGGGGCCGAGCATCTGGGATCAGTTCTGCCACAGCGAAAAGAATACGACCGGGATCACCGGCGACGTGTCCTGTGATTTCTATCATCATGTCGAGGAGGATCTCCGGATGATGGCCGAGGGCGGTCAGAACACCTTCCGTTTTTCGATCAGCTGGTCACGAATTTTGCCGAAAAACGACCATGTCGTCAATCCGGCGGGTCTGGCCTTCTATGACCGTGTGCTGGACGCGTGTGAAAAATACGGCATCGTGCCCAACGTCACGCTGATCCATTATGATCTGCCGGACTATATCGGCGATCAGGGCGGCTGGTGTTATCCCGGCGTGGCCGATGAATTCGCGTTTTACTGTTCCGTGGTATTCAAGCACTTCGGCGACCGGATTCCGCTGTATGTAACGATCAATGAACCGAACCACAATGCTTACTGCGATTACTGCGTCGGCAACTATCCGCCGAATGAAACCAATCTGCAGCACTATTGCCAGTGTGCTTACAACATGGCAGTCTGCACGGCCAAGGCAATCCGTGAGTTCCGCAAGTTGAATCTCAAGGCGCAGATCGGCGTGGTGCAGGGCTGCGGCCCGGCGACCGCGCTTCAGGATACGCCGGAGTACCGCGATGCCGTCAAATATTGCAACTATTTCTGCAACGACTGGATTCTCGATCCGGCGATCAAGGGCGCTTACGATCCGGAGTTGATCGCCGCTGTCAAAGCGAAGGGCATCGACCTGTCGTTTGTGAAGGAAGAGGATCTGGAAATCATGAAGCACAACACGATTGATTTCTTAGGCCAGAACATTTACAGCCGGATGCTGGTAAAGCCGAACACCTCCGGCATCACCGCTTTCACCGTCAACAACGCCGGAAACAACGACGGCTCGGCGAGTGCCGCGCGGGAGACCCGGGCGATTGCCGGCTGGTTTGAAAGCGACCGCGATCCTAACACCAAGCTGAATCACTGGGGCCGCGAGATCTTCCCGCAGTGCGCCTACAACACGCTGATGGAGCGCAAGCGCCGCTATGGCGATATCCCGATCTACGTTACGGAAAACGGCCACGGCTGTTACGACTTCGCGGATGAAAACGGCTATGTTGAAGATGACGAGCGGATTGAGTTCCTCCGCAATTATCTTCATTATATTCTGAAGGCGAAGCAGGACGGCGTGAATCTGAAGGGCTATTACGTCTGGTCGACGATGGATCTTTACAGCTGGATCAACGGCTACAAGAAGCGCTATGGTCTGGTGCGCGTGGACTATGACGATCCGCAGCGCAAGCGCACGCCGAAGAAAAGTTATTTCTGGTACAAGCAGTTTATCGCTGAGCATCAGGATCTTTAGGCTTAATTTTAAGGCATCCTTCGCGGCAACCGCCGGCCTGCGCCGCAGCTGTCCGATCCGGATGCCTTTTCTAAATGCAAGGGGGAAAACCGATGTTTGATTTGTCTGTTTTGTTGAATGTGGAAATGCAGATTCTGATCTTTTTCGGGCTTGGTCTGCTTTTGAAGAAAAGGGGAGTGACCGACGGTCCGATCGATGCGTTTCTGTCGACGTTGATTCTGAATCTGATCATGCCGGTCAATATCTTCCTGTCCTTTTACCGCAGCGTTTCCGTCGCGGTGTTAAAAGAAAGCCTCCTGTTGGTGCTGGCGGGCGTGATCGTCGTCGTGCTCGTGTTGGGAATGTCGCGGCTTTTGCCTAAGTCGATGCCGCTAGAAAAGAAGCGGATCGCGCAGTATTCGATGCTGATATCCAACGGTTCGCTGATCGGTCTGCCTTTGATCGAAGGGCTGTGCGGAAGCATGGGTGTCGTGTATGCGAACATCTTTATGATTCCAACGCGGATTCTGTCGTTTTGCTCCGGGGAGAAATATTTCAATACGGAGTGGAAGCCGGCAGGCGCGCTGTCCGTGATGAAGAAATTCTTTTTCAATCCGATCACGATTGCGATGATCCTGGGATTTCTGTTCAACCTGGCGCGGATTCCGCTGCCGGGCGGGCTGGACGCGGTGTTCAGTTCCTTGTCCGGATGCATGAGTCCGCTGGCGCTGTTGTTAGTTGGATCGACGCTGCTGGACAGAGAATCGACAAGTATGGGATTATCGAAGGATATTGTGCAGATCAGTCTGTTCCGGCTGATCATCGCGCCGTTCTTGACCTGGATCGTTGGTGTGGCGCTGCATTTAAGCACGCCGCAGCTGATTGCCGCCGTGCTGGTCAACGCGACGCCGGTCGCCTCCACGGCCACGATCTTCTGCCGCAAGTATAATGGCAACACCAGCTATACCAGCCGCTGCGTTTTCTTTTCCACGGTTTTTTCCCTGTTTACGTTAGTGCTGGTTTCCGCTACAATGTCGATGGGATAAGGGGGAATTTTCCATGACGCGACGTCTTCAATTCAAGGTCGATCTGATTCACGGGCCGATCTTTCAAAGCTTGCTTTTCTTTGCGATACCGCTGTTTTTCTCCAATGTGTTTCAGCAGTTATACAACACCGTCGATACGATGATCGTCGGCCATGCGCTGGGTGATTTGTCACTGGCGGCAATCGGTTCCTGCGCCGCGATTTATGATTTGTTGATCGGTTTTGCGTTAGGCATCGGCAATGGTCTGGCGATCGTGACGGCGCGCAGCTACGGCGCCAACGATACGGAGCTGCTTAAAAAATCGGTGGCGGCTTCGATTGTGATCGGCCTTTTGACTTCGCTGGTGCTGACAGTAGGTGCGGAAGTGATTTTAATGCCGTTGTTGAAAATGCTGGACACGCCGCCGGAGATCATCGCCGAGGCGTTCAGCTACATTTCGGTGATCACGCGGTTCACGCTGGTCATGTTCGCGTATAATTTGTGCGCGGGTCTGCTTCGGGCAATCGGCAACAGCTTCATGCCGCTGGTCTTCTTAGTTTTATCGTCATGCCTGAATATCGGGCTGGATCTGTTTTTCATCACGCAGCTGAACATGGGCGTCGGCGGGGCGGCGGTCGCGACCGTCATCGCGCAGGGAATTTCCGTCGTCTTGTGTCTGATTTATATTTTGAAGAAAGCGCCGGTGTTAATTCCGCAGCGCCGGCACTTTAAAATCGAGCGGGGGATTTACGCGGAGATGTTAGGTCAGGGCTTGTCGATGGGCTTTATGGGCAGCATCGTTGCGGCGGGTTCCGTCGTGCTGCAGTATGGCATCAACAATCTGGGAACGCTGGTGATTGCGGGCCATACCGCGGCGCGCAAGCTGTTCATGTTCTTCAACATGCCGTTCTCCGCCATGGCGATGGCGATTTCGACGTTTGTTTCACAGAACCGGGGCGCGGATCAGCGGACGCGGATTCTCAAGGCGATGCGGTGCGCTGTGCTGTATGATATCGCGATGGCCGCAGGGGTAACCGTGATTCTGTTGTTGTTCGCGCCGGCTCTGGTTCAGCTGATTTCCGGCTCGCAGGAGGCTGTCGTGCTGAACAACGGAGCCTTGTATCTGCGGGTGGTCGGACCGTTCTATGCCGTTCTGGGCGTCTTGTTGGAAACCCGGTACGCGCTGCAGGGATTAGGCGCCAAAATGATTCCGCTGGTGTCGAGTGTAATCGAGCTGTTGGGAAAGATCGTATTCGCATTCGTGTTCATTCCGCGGTTTCAGTATCTCGCGGTGATTTTCTGCGAACCGGTGATCTGGTGTCTGATGACGGCGCAGTTGATTTACGCTTATGCTACCCATCCTTACATCCGAGGGAAAAAAGAAAAAGCGGAATTGTCGGTTTAATCCGGATCAACGATCATCGTTGAGGCAAGAGAGAGAATGAATGTGGGAAGGAAAAGGGAAAAACCATGAAACTGTTTGTATCGGATCTGGATGGGACATTGTATCCGCCCAACGTCACCGACAGCGGCGCGGAAAACCGGGCGGCGATCCAGCGCTGGCGGGCGGCGGGCAATGTGTTTGCGGTAGCGACTGCACGGATTCATCAGGCCTATCCGAAAGTGTCGGCGGATCTGGGCTTTGCGGTCGATTATCTGGGCGGCAACGGGGCTGAGTTGATCTTCAGTGATGGAACACGGATGACGCGCACTCTGAAGGCCGCGGTTTTTCTGGACGTAGCCGGCTGGCTGGCGCGGCATCATGTTGACGCCACGGTGAAAATGAATTGCCAGGGGCAATGGATCAGCAGCGACTGCCGGCATTATCCGTATGGACATCCGCACCGGCTGCGCCGTTCCCTGCTGGATTCGGTGACGTTGGCAGAAACGACGGTCGATCCGAACGCGGAGATTTTGAATCTGGGGATCATTATCCGTCCGGATCAGCGCGACGGCGTCAAACGGGCCTTGCGGGAAAAGCTGGCGGGAACCGTGGAGATCGTCAGCTCGGATTTTGATAATCTGGATCTGGTCCGGCCGGATTGTTCCAAAGCCGCCGCGCTGGGCATTCTTGCGGAGCGGATCGGCGTACCGCTGCGCGAGGTGATTGTGATCGGCGATTCGGAAAATGACGTCGGAATGTTTGACGTTGTGGACACGAGTTACTGCATGGCGCAGGCGGAGCCGGAGGTCAGACAAAAAGCGCGGTGGGTCGTGACGTCGGTGGCGGAAGCGCTGGCGCGCGAGAGCGGCCGAGGGTAGGAATCTATCTTTCCTGCTTAAAAACCGCTCAGCAGATTATGAAGACTTTAAAAAGAGGCGGAATCACGAAAAGTGTTCTGCTTTTCTTTCTATTAGGAAAGTGCATTATTTAAGGATAGGGAACAAAGAACCCTGAGCAGAAAGCAAGATAAGAGCAGCAAGCTGCGTTGATTATAAAATCAAATAATAAATAGCGTAGATATTTTACCTTTTTGTCAGGTGATGTCTTATTTCATGAATAGATTATTCCAAGTTAATACTATGAATATAACTTAAAGATACTATTGGAATAATGTCCTGAATATTGTATAATATTCGGGACAAAAGGAGGAATTAACTTGGCAAATAGTTATTCCAGAAAGATTCAAGAAAGGATTCGGGATGCTGCCGAAGGAACTGTTTTCATCGGCGCAGATTTTGCCGATATTGCAGATACAGAAACGGTAAGACGAAATTTAAATCGTTTGACACAGGCAGGCTTAATCCGACGAGTTCTAAAGGGAGTTTATGAAAAGCCAGAATACAGCGAAATGCTGAAGGAATATGTAGCGGCAGATCCGGAAGTCGTAGCCAAAGCGCTGGCTCGGAATTATCACTGGAGCATTGCCCCGTGCGGGAATACAGCTCTGAATTTGTTGGGACTTTCTACACAGGTAACAGCGGTTTGGTCCTATATCAGCGATGGTCCTTATAAGACCTATGAATGGGATTCCACAAAGCTGGAATTTAAGCATCGAACAAACAAAGAGATTACGGGACTTTCCTATATGACGATCCTTGTAATTCAGGCATTGAAAACATTGGGGAAAGCAAACGTTACAGAGAAAACGATCCAGATACTTCGTTTTCGGTTGAGTAAAGAGGACAAAGCGGTTATGTTAACAGAGGCGGCAGAGTCCACGGATTGGGTTTATAATACAATTCGGAAGATTGCGGAGAGGGACTGAAAAAGTGATAAATGTTGCTAGATTTTCGGACAATGATAAACGGATACTCTTCAGAAACACAGCTCATAAAATGGGGCTGAATGATACCGTTGTGGAAAAGGACTTCTGGGTTTGCTTTACACTCGATTATTTATTTCATCGGTCTCCTTGGATGGATTTCATAACGTTTAAGGGGGGGACCAGCCTTTCAAAAGCCTTCAATCTGATCAGCCGGTTTTCGGAAGATATTGATCTGATCCTGGACTGGCGGTTATTAGGATATGGCAAAGACGAGCCTTGGGAACAGCGTTCAAACACAAAGCAGGATGCATTTAACAAAGAGGCTAACATCAGGGCAGAGATTTTTTTGACTGAAATTTTCTGCCCGGCAATCAGGAAGGATTTGTCACAAGAGCTTGGCTGTGAAGTAAACATTAAAATGGACGAAAAAGAAAAGCAGACAGTCATTTTTTCTTATCCGAAACTGTTTACCAATACCGGAATCCTGCAGGTGATTCGTTTGGAAATTGGAGCCTTGGCGGCATGGACGCCAGCGATGACAGCCGAGATAACACCCTATGCCGCGAAGTATTATCCTGATATTTTTCGCCAGAAAAGCACCTCCATTTTGACTGTAGCTCCAGAACGGACATTTTGGGAAAAGGCTACAATCTTACATCATGAGGCGAACAGGCCGGAACATTTGGAAATGCCTCAGCGCTATTCCCGACATTATTATGACGTATACCGAATGGCTGATTCCCCAGTAAAGGAATCTGCCTTTTCACAGCTTGATCTTCTGAAGAAAGTTGTGAACTTCAAAATGAAGTTTTATCCACGGGCTTGGGCAAAGTATCCAGAAGCTGTGCCAGGGACGCTAAAGCTTATACCAGCGGAGTATCGTTTTGCAGCTTTGAAGGCAGACTACGAGGCTATGAAAGATATGCTTTTCGGAGATGTTCCTAAGTTTGAGACAGTAATCGCTGGAGTCCGGGAATTGGAAAAAGAAATCAATATGCTCAAATAAGCATAATTTGGTGAGAATTTTGTGTTTTTAGATTATTTCCATCGTCCTGTGAGGGCCACGAAAGAACGCTTTTAAATTATGATTTCATGATTAAGGATCTGCCTTCGCTGATCCTTGATGACGAAAATCAAAATGTTTATTATGAAGTGCTGCTGGTATATGACGAACAGGAAGATGTGGAAGCCATGCGGACGTTTATTGAATTTTCGTTGATCAAAACATGAAAAAAACGTTGAAAAGAAAGCGCCTGAGGTATCAATACTCGGATCATAAACGCTGAAGACTGGAAACAGTCTTTTTTGTTTGTGATTTTTTTGTATCGTAGAAAATTGAATCAAATTGAGAGAGTGAAGGGGAATGACGGTGAGAATTTCATTCGATCTGACCGCAGGGGCTTTTCTTCAATATTGAGAGACGTTAAAGTAAAAGCAGGAAGGAACGTGATCGGAATGGAACCTGTTTTAATGGAAGATCTTGAACGTTACTGCTTTTTATCGGAGCTGACCGGAAATCACAATGTGGATCATCCGGTATATGTCTGTGTTGTCGGACGGATGGATAAGGAAGCGAATCGCTATCGCTATACATTAAAAATGCAGAAAAGCGGAGAATGGCGGACGGTCTGCGAGCTGGATAAGCCAGGTGTCCTGTTGTTTCTCGATGCGGATACGCTGTTGTTAAGCGGGGTGAAATCCACGGATGCCCCAGTCCAGCCGGATTCTGTCCCAACCCGGTTTTCCACATTCTCATGTTCTGCGGAGGAATGGAAAGAAACGTTCACGCTGCCGCTGAAGACGGCGGATGTGCAGCGACTGACGAAAACCCAGCTGCTGATCAAAGCGGAAATTCAGCTGGAAACCGCCGATGCTTATGCCTTGGATCCGGAACAGGCTGAGGTCTGGCAAAAAACACAGCGGGAAAATGCTGACTATACCGTGCTGGAAGAACTGCCGTGGTGCGCGGATGGCCGCGGCATTATTCAGGGAAAACGGATGCGGTTGTTTGTTTACGACACATTAACCACAGAATTATTCCCGCTGACCGATCCGCGGATGAACTGCGGCAGCGTTTCCGCCTGCCCTGAGTTGGGGAAAGCTTTGTTTACCGGAATGACCTACGAACGGAAAGCCTCTCAACGCGAAGGCTTGTATTGCTTCGACACCCAAACGGGAAGTGTGACGACATTGATTGAAGAAGGGGTTTACCGGCGGATCAAAGAGCCGCGTTTTGTCAGCGGAACGATCGTGTTCGCCGCGACCGACGGACTGCGGTATGGCAAGAATGAATCGCTGAACTTCTACGCGCTGAATCCGGATACCGGTGCTGTGACGCTGTTGGCAAAGCTGGATGATCCGCTGGGCAGCTCGATCGTTACCGACTGCCGGTTAAGCAGCGGCAGCGCGGTAAAAACGGACGGGACTTCGCTATACTTTACAATGACTCAAGGCTGGACGACGCCTTTATTCCAGCTTGATCTGAAAGGAAATCTCAGACAAGTGCTGGATTTCAACGGTTCTATTGACGATTTTGACGTGACAGGACAAACCGTGCGGTTTATCGGTCAGCGGGCCCATCGACTTCAGGAAATCGAACAGGCACAACTGCCGCAAGGCAAGCTGACTTCGCTGACGGACTGGAACGCGGACGCGCTGGCCGATCGCGATGTCATCCAGCCGCGGTATCTGTCATTTCATTCTGGCGGAAGGCAGATCGACGGCTGGGTTCTGACGCCATGGCATTATGATCCAAGCCAACGATATCCGGCGGTATTGGAAATCCACGGCGGCCCCAATACCGCTTATGGCGAAGTTTTCCACCATGAAATGCAGATGCTGGCAGGCAAGGGATATTTCGTTCTTTTCTGCAATCCGGTCGGCTCCGTCGGCCGCGGAGACGCATTTGCGGATATCCGCGGGCGGTATGGCTGCGAGGATTATCAAAATTTGATGGATTTTCTCGACGAAGCCATTCAGGCCTATCCGGCAATCGATCCAAAACGAATCGCGGTGAGCGGGGGCAGCTACGGCGGGTTTATGGTCAACTGGATGATCGGCCATACACATCGCTTTGCCTGCGCCATCAGTCAGCGCTCGATCGCCAATTTTATGACGATCTACGGTCTCAGCGACTTCGGCTATTATTTCGTGCGCGATCAGCTAAGCGCAGATCCATTGAATGAACAGGATCAGGCCAGGCTGTGGCGTCATTCGCCACTGCGCTATGCCGGACAGGTCAAGACGCCGACGCTGTTTCTGCATTCGGAAGACGATCATCGCTGCTCGATCAGCGAGGGCTTGCAGATGTTTACCGCTTTAAGCGATCGCGGCGTACCGACCCGGATGGTGTGCTTCAAGGGTGAACATCATGAGCTGAGCCGCAGCGGCAAGCCGCTGCACCGTCTGCGCCGGCTCGCGGAGATCCAGTGCTGGCTTGACCGCTATTGTCCAGCCAACGCGCCTTCACAATCGGTATTTCCGGGGGAAGAAGGACGCTGATCCCCTTCCTTTTTTCCTTGCTGAAAAGAAAGGGAAATCCCGTCGAATCCCGTCCGAAATAAGATTGACACGTCTGGCGAAATCGCTTACAATAAAAACGAAGTTGGATTGTTATTGTTTTACAAAACAAGCAAAACCAATTTGCAGGGCTTTTGTTCTGCAGATTGGTTTTTTTGTTTTTCATGGTGATTGTCCATAAAATTACAGTTCAGCTTGCAGGATACGGAAAGAGAGGAATTCCTTATGAAAGTCTTGATCGGCCAGTTTGTTACGGAATCCAACGCCAACATTCCCCATCAGTGTGAAATCACGGATTATGACATCGCCTTCGGCGAGGAATGTATCCAGAAGATGCAGATCCGTCCGGTTTTTGAGAAGCACGGGATCGAGCTGATTCCTTCGATTTACGCCAATGCCGGAGCGGCGGGCGTCGTCAGTCCGCGCGCGTTCGCTTATATTGAAAGCTGCTTTCTGAAGGCAGTGCGGGAACATCTCCATGAGATCGACGGAATTTATTTCATGCTTCATGGCGCGAGCGAGGTCGCAGAGCTGGAAGGCGGATCCGGCGATCATCACATTCTCCAGGAAGTCCGCAAGCTGGTCGGCCCTTATGTTCCGATCGCGGTGGCCTGTGATCCGCATGGCAATCTGAAACAGGACTATGTCGAATCGATTCAGATTCTGCGCAGCTATCGGCAGTCGCCGCATACGGATAAGGAAGAAACCTATGAAAAGGTGACGAGCTTGTTATGCGAGCTGCTGAAGCACCGCCAGGCAATCCACGCCGTGTACCGCAAGCTTCCGTTAATTCTGGGTGGGGAACAGAGCGTTTCCGCAGACGAACCGGTGCGCTCAATCAACCGGTATATGGATGAACTGGAACAGGATCCGCGGATTCAGAGCTGTTCCTGGCATGTCGGCTATATCCGCCATGACTGCGATGTCGCGGGCTGCGGCATCGTCGTGGTGCCGGCCCAGACCGAGGATCAGGCCTATGCGGAAACGATCGCCGATCAGTTGGCGGCGTATGTCTGGGACCGCCGCCATGAATTCCATTACACCGGTCTGACCGCAAAACCCGAGGAAGCACTGGCGATGACGCTGGCGTTTGAGGGAAGTCCGGCGGTGATCACCGATTCCGGAGATAATACGACCTCCGGCGCAACCGGCTGGAACACGTTTGTGCTGCGTCAGGTGTTAGCGGTGGAAGCACTGAAAAAAAGCTTCCTGTTCGCACCGATCTGCGATCCGAAGACCGCGGATCAGCTGAAAACCTGTCAGCCGGGCGAAACGGTCCGGATTGATCTGGGCGTGGGCTACGACGCGCTTTCAGAAAGCGTCCCGCTGGACGTCATCGTGAAAAGCCATGGTGAAATCGCACGCTTTGTCGGCGAGGAACTGATCAAAGTCTTCGGCAGCTGCACGCTGGTAAGCGTCAAAGACCGGCCGATTGATATTATCATTTCAAACACCAGCCAGCCGATCATCGTCAATCCGCAGCTGCGCCACCTTGGGATCGAATGGACGGATTACGACGTCACGGTCGTGAAGCAAGGCTATATCTTCCCGGATTTCAAAGCGCAGGCCCAATTCTACGTCATGTCGCTGACCGACGGCGCGACCCCGCAGGACACCGCTTCGATTCCCTTCAAGCGGATCATGCGGCCGATGTTCCCGATCGATCAGATTTAAAGCCAGTAAGTTCAAATCAATGTGTTCCAAGGAGGAAATTAAGATGAAAGTTATGGTAGGCTTATTTACAACCGAATCCAATGCCAACGTGCCGGGGAAAAACGAGATCGGCAGCTACGATCTCGGCTTCGGCGACGACTGTGTCCGCAAGCTGCGTGTCGGCGAGGTATTCCAGGCGGCCGGGATCGACGTGATTCCATCCGTGTATGCCAGCGCCGGGGCCTCCGGCGTGATCACGCGCGAAACCTTCGATTACATCGAATCGCTGTTTGTCCGCACGGTCAAAGAACATCTCCATGAGATCGACGGCATCTATCTGCATCTGCACGGCGCCAGCGAGGTGGAGGGGCTGGGCTCCGGGGATCATCACATCCTGGCCGCGATCCGCAAGCTGACCGGCCCGTATCTGCCGATCGCCGTAGCCTGTGATCCGCATGGCAACCTGTGCCAGGAATATGTGGACAACTGCACGATACTGCGCAGCTACCGTGAATCCCCGCACACCGACGCGGATGAAACCAAACGTCAGGTCGCGCAGATGTTATGCGATCTGTTGAAGCACCGTCAGAACATTCATGCGATTTACCGCAAGCTGCCGTTAATCCTCGGCGGGGAACAGAGCGTGTCGACGGATGAGCCGGTTCGCTCGATCAATCAGTTTATGAATGAGCTGGAACAGGATCCGCGGATTTTGAGCTGTTCCTGGCATGTCGGCTACATCCGTCACGACAGCGACGTCGCCGGCTGCGGCATCGTCGTCGTCCCCGCCACGGAAAAAGACAGCGCCTATGCGGAAACGGTTGCGGATCAGCTGGCTGCCTATGTCTGGGACCGCCGGCATGAATTTCACTACACCGGCCTGACCGCGAAACCGGAAAAAGCGCTGGAAATGGCGCTGGCCTTTGAAGGCAAGCCGGTATTTATCACCGATTCCGGGGATAACGTCACCTCCGGCGCGACCGGCTGGAATACGTTTATCTTACGTCAGGTGCTGGCCGTTCCGCAGCTGACCAAGCGCTTCCTGTTTTCCAATATCTGCGATCCGGATACCTGGCAGCTTCTCGATTCGCTGCCGTCCGGGACAGAAACTCAGATCACGCTGGGCGTTGGCGCCGACGCGAATTCCGCACCGGTTACGCTCGATGTGATCGTGCGAAGCAAGGGCAGTCTGCGCGGATATCTGATGCATGATCACGATGCGCATTACGGGGATGCCGTCGTCGTGTCCGTCAAGGGTCTGCCGATCGAGATCAGCGTGGCGTCCACGCGCCAGACGATGTGTGAGAAACATCAGTTTGATGCGCTGGGGATTGATTGGGATGATTACGACGTAATCGTCGTCAAACAGGGCTATATCTTCCCGGATCTCAAAGCGAAGGGCCAGCTGTGCATCATGTCGCTGACCGACGGCGCGACGCCGCAGGATACCGCCTCGATTCCCTTCAAGCAGATTCAGCGGCCGATGTTTCCAATCGATGAGATTTAAGGAGGGAAAAACGATGAAAGTTATGATCGGCACGTTGTATGCCGAATGCAACGATCAGATTCCAACGCGGGCCCGGCTGGAAAATTTCGATCTGGCCCGGGGCGAAGCCTGCATCGATAAAATGAAGATCCGGTCTGTTTTTGAACAGGCGCAGATCACGCTCATTCCGGCGCTGTATGCCGACGGCGGATCAACCGGCGTGATCGAGCGGCCGGCTTACGATTATATTGAATCCCAGATGCTTCAGACGTTAAAAACGCATCTTCACGAACTGGACGGAATCTATTTGTTTCTGCACGGTGCCAGTGAGGTGGAAGGAATGGGGTCCGGCGAACACCGGCTGCTGAAAAAAATCCGGGAGCTGACCGGGCCGTATCTGCCGATTGCCGTCACCGCTGACCCGCACGGCAACCTGTGCCAGGACTATGTGGAACAATGCACGATCCTGCGCAGCTACCGCGAATCACCGCACACCGACGCCGACGCGACGAAACGCCGAGTCGCGCAGATGTTGTGCGATCTGTTAAAAAAACGGCAGAATATCCATGCCCTTTACCGCAAGCTGCCGTTGATCTTAGGCGGGGAACAGAGCGTGTCGACAGATGAACCGGTGCGCTCAATCAATCAGTATATGGATGAGCTGGAACAGGATCCGCGGATCTTAAGCTGTTCCTGGCATGTCGGTTATATCCGTCACGATACCGACGTCGCCGGCTGCGGCATCGTCGTGGTGCCGGCCACGGAAAGCGACAGCGCTTATGCGGAAACGATTGCGGATCAGCTGGCGGAATACGTCTGGCAAAAACGCCATGAATTCCACTACACCGGCCTGACTGCCGGTTTGGAGGAAGCGCTGGACATGGCTGTCAATTTTGAAGGCAAACCGGTGTTTATCAGCGATTCCGGGGATAATGTCACCTCCGGGGTGACCGGCTGGAACACGTTGGTATTACGCCGTGTATTGGCGCGGAAGACGCGGACAAAATCATTTCTGTTTGCGGCAATCTGCGATCCCGGAGCATTTGGGAAGCTTAACGCCCTGGCGGTGGGATCCGCCGCGGAGTTTACGCTGGGCGTCAATCATGATGCCTGCTCGGAAAGCGTGGCGCTGCGGGGAACGGTCAAAGCCAAAGGCAAGCTGATGGGCTATGCGTTGCATGACGTCAACGCGGTGTTCGGCGAATGTGTCGTTGTATCGCTGCAGGATGAGAACATCGACGTGATTGTCAGCAGCACCCGGCAGGTGCTGTGCGAGCAGCATCAGTTTGAAAACGCCGGCGTGAACTGGGACGATTACGATGTGATCGTCGTGAAGCAGGGCTATATTTTTCCAGAGTGCAAGGCGAAGGGCAGACTGTGCGTCATGGCGCTGACTCCGGGAGCGACGCCGCAGAACACCGCGATGATTCCGTTCAAGCGGATTCAGCGGCCGATGTTTCCGATCGATCAAATATAAGGAGAACAAGAAGATGGAAATTAATGCCCAACGGTTATGGAACCGGCTTCATCAGTTAGGCCAGATCGGCGTCGATCCGCAGGGCGGCGTCACCCGCTGGACTTTTACCGACGCGGATACTCAGGCGAAGAACTGGCTGATCAGCGAAATGAAGGCGGCCGGGCTGGACGTGCATGAGGATCCGGTCGGCAACGTCATCGGCGTCTACAATCCCGGCGGCAGCCCGTTAGCGCCGGTGCTGTGCGGCTCCCACTTCGACACCGTGCGCAATGCCGGCATTTTCGACGGCTGTCTGGGACTGTTGGCGGGCGTGGAAGCGGCGCAGACGTTCAAGGAAAATCAAATAGACTTGAAACGGCCGCTGTGGATTATCGGCTACCGCGATGAGGAAGGCAACCGGTTCAATTCCGGGATGATCGGAAGCAAGACGGTCACCGGAAAGGCGCTGCCTGAAGATTTCCTGGTTCAGGACGCGGCGGGCATCACGCTGAAGGAGGCGATGGAACGCTGCGGATATCACCCGGAAGCGTATCGTCAGGGTCAGATCGATCCGATTTATGCCAGCGTGGAACTGCATATCGAACAAGGCAAGGTTCTGGAACAGAATCAATGTCCGGTCGGGATCGCCGAAGGCATTCCGTATCTGCGCTTCTATGAAGTGACGCTGAGCGGATGCAGCGGTCATGCGGGGGCGACGCCGATGAACGACCGGCAGGATCCCGTGCTGGCGATGACCGAATGGATTCGTCAGATCACGGAATCAGCCCGTCAGAAGCCCTACACCGTCGCAACGGTCGGCTGCATTCAGACCTTCCCCGGCTCCACGAACGTCATCTGCGATCACGTCACCTTCACGCTGGACATCCGCAGTCTGGACGAGGCTCAGATTGAAGCCTGCCTGCGGGAAATCGAGATATTGGAAGCCCGCCTGAAAAGCGAGGGTATTCAGGTCCGGCGCGAACTGCGGCATATTCTGTATGGCATGGATTGCGATGAACGGCTGAAACACCAGCTGGAAACGATTGTGGAAAAGCGGAATCTGCCGGTCTTCCGGCTGATGAGCGGCGCGGGCCATGACAGTCAGAATTTCAAGGATGTCTGCCCGTGCGCGATGATTTTCGTCCGCTCGGTCAACGGCTATTCGCACCGCAAGGAAGAATATACGCCGATCGAAGACTGCGCGGCGGGCGCGAATGTGCTGATGGATATGCTTTATCAGCTGGCCAACGAAGAAGATCGTGCATCGTCATCCCCGCAAACGATCCTTTGAAACGATTGCCCGGTGATCAGCGCCGGTTCGTTTCTGATCGCCATCCATAGAAGGAAAAGAAACAAGCATCATTGAAAAAATCCAATTAACCCATGATAAATAAGGAGAGAAGTCACTATGAAAGTTTTGATGGGAACCTTCGTCACAGAATCCAACGCCAACGTCCCGGCTAAAACCCGGATCAACCATTACGATATGGCCTTCGGCGAGGACTGTCTGCGCAAGATGAACGTTGCGGACATCTACGCCGCGGCCGGAATTGAAACGATCGGTGCGATCTACGCCGACGCCGGCGGCAACGGCGTGGTCACAAAAGACGCGTTTGATTACATCGAAGGCTGTTTTGCGGACACGGTCCGGGCGCACCTGCAGGAGATCGACGGAATTTATCTGTTTCTGCACGGCGCCAGCGAAGTCGAGGAGATCGGCTCCGGCGATCATCACATCCTGAAAACAATCCGAGAAATAACCGGCCCGTATCTGCCGATCGCTGTGGTCTGCGATCCGCACGGCAACCTGTGCCAGGAATATGTGGACAACTGTACGATTCTGCGCAGCTACCGCGAATCCCCGCATACCGATGCCCAAGCATCCAAACGCATCGTTTCGCAGATGCTGTGCGACCTGCTTCACGACCGCCAGCACATCCACGCCGTATACCGCAAGCTGCCGCTGATCCTGGGGGGCGAACAGAGCGTGTCGGCGGATGAACCGGTGCGTTCAATCAACCGCTATATGGACGAGCTGGAACACGATCCGCGGATCCGCAGCGTGTCCTGGCATGTCGGCTACATCCGGCATGACTGCGACGTGGCCGGCTGCGGGATTGTCGTCGTACCTCAGAACACCGCCGATCAGGCCTATGCGGAAACCATCGCCGATCAGCTGGCAGAAACTGTCTGGAACAAGCGCCATGAATTCCATTATACAGGATTGACCGCCCATCCGGACGAAGCGTTGAAAATGGCGCTGGACTGCGCGGAAAAACCAGTGTTCATCACCGATTCCGGCGATAACGTCACCTCCGGCGCAACCGGCTGGAACACGTTCGTTCTGCGTCAGGTTTTAGCGGTAAAGGAGTTGAACAAACGCTTCCTGTTTGCGACGATCTGCGATCCGGCCGCCTATGAAACGCTGGCGAAGCTGCCGGACGGCACGGAAACAAACTTGAAACTGGGTGTCGGTTATGACGAATACTCCGCCCCGGTGACGCTGGAAGTCGTCGTGAAATCAAAGGGTGAGCTGCGCGGCTTCATGTACCGCGATCACAACCGGGCTTATGGCTACTGCGTCACGGTCAGCGTGAAGGGACTGCCTGTCGATATCCTGGTTGCCAGCAATCGTCAGGCGATGGTGGAAATTCACCAGTTTACCGACGCCGGCATTCAATTGGACGACTACGATGTGATCGTCGTCAAGCAAGGCTATATCTTCCCGGAACTCAAGGCTGCGGGCAAGCTGTGCGTGATGTCGCTGACCGGCGGCGCGACGCCGCAGGACACCGCGTCGATTCCGTTTAAACGAATTATGCGGCCGATGTTTCCGATCGACCAGATATGAGGTGAAGATCATGAAAATAATCGCGGCTAAATTTACCCTGGAAGCCAACGAACACGTCCCGATGTTCTGCGATCTGGAAAACACCGCCCTGAGCTTTGGCAAAGAGGCGCTGTCGCACATGCAGCTGGGTGATGTCTTTGACCGTCCGGACATCGAACTGATCCCGGTTCTCTGCGCTGATGCCGGCTGCAGCGGCGTGATGCGCAAGGGGTGTTTCGATTATCTCGAACAGCGGATTCTCAATGCCGTCCGCGAACATTTGCCAGAGCTGGATGGGATCTATCTGCATCTGCACGGCGCGAGCTTCGTGGAGGAAATCGGCAGCGGCGAGCAGCATTTAGTGCGGGAAATCCGCAAGCTGACCGGGCCGTATCTGCCGCTCGCGATCGCCTGCGACCCGCACGGCAATCTGACGCGGGACTATGTGGAAAACACGACGTTTATCCGCTCTTACCGGGAAGCACCGCACACCGATATCGCGGCGACAGTGCAGCGCACCGCCCGCACGCTGATCGAGCGGATCGAACATCCGCAGAGCGCCCGTCCGGTGTACCGCAAGCTGCCGTTGATTCTGGGCGGGGAACAAAGCGTTTCGCTGGATGAACCCGTGCGTACCATCAACCAATTTATGGATCAGCTGGAACAGGATCCGCGGATCTTAAGCTGTTCGTGGCACGTCGGTTATCTGCGTCACGACTGCCCGGAGGCCGGCTGCGGGATCGTCGTGATTCCCCAGACGGAAGCCGATCAGGCGTATGCCGAAACGATCGCCGATCAGCTGGCGGAATTCGTCTGGAACAAACGCCATGAATTCCACCACACCGG
>NZ_GG657553.1:158966-164177 GCF_000157995.1 Holdemania filiformis DSM 12042 | reverse complement strand
TACACCGGCACGACTGCGGCCCCGGACGAAGCGCTGGCGATGGCCCTGGCCTTTGACGGCAAGCCGGTCTTCATCACGGATTCCGGCGATAACGTTACCTCCGGCGCAATGGGCGCGAACACGTTCATTTTAAGACAGGTGCTGGCTCTGCCGGCGTTATCCAAGCGCATTCTGTTCGCCGCGATCAACGATCCGGCCGCTTGTCATCAGTTGATGGCCTGTGCGGAGAACGAACAGGTTTCCCTGCGTTTGGGGATGGGACTGGATGCATACAGCGAACCGGTCGATCTCGATGTCGTCGTGCTGCATCATGGCCGCCAGGCGGGAACCGCGATGTATGGTGAGGAAGGCGATTACGGACCGATCGTTACCGTGCGGCTGCCGGGGACACCGATTGATATCGCGGTCACTGACAACAATCATTCATTTGTCGAAATCCGTCAGCTGACCGCCTGCGGCATTAACGTGGAAGACTATGATATTTTCGTCGTCAAGCAAGGCTACATCCATCCGGAGCTGAAGGCTCTGGGCAAGCTGTGCGTGATGTCACTGACCGGCGGGGCGACGCCGCAGGATACCCGGCTTATTCCATTTAAACAAATCCTGCGCCCGATGTTTCCGATCGATGAAATTTAACGCTGTTCAGGAGCGGTTCATCGCCCGGCAATACCAGAGCTTTACTGCCCTTGTCAGTCTGTGCGGAGGAAGAATGGGATGCCGCCCATGAACCCAAACGGACAATTTCCCGCAGATTTTCTGTGGTCTGCATCCACCAGTGCCTGGCAGTTTGAAGGCGGCGCGCTGGACGAGGGCAAAGGGCCATCCGTTCAGGATATCCGGCCGGGTCAGCGGGAAATTCTGCGGACCGCCTCCGATCATCTGCATCATCTGGAAGAAGACGTCGCGCTGTTGAAAGCGCTGGGATTAAAGGCTTATCGCTTTTCGATTTCGTGGTCCCGCGTGCTGCCGCAGGGGCGCGGTCCAGTCAACGCGCAGGGACTGGCGTTTTATGCCCGTTTGATCAACCTGTTGAAGGAAAATCAGATAGAACCGATCGTCACGCTTTATCATGACGACCTGCCCTGGGCGCTGGCCAGGCAGGGCGGCTGGGCGTGCCGGGAAACGATCGACGCCTTTGAGGACTATTGCGGGCTGATGTTCGATCACTTCGCCGGGCAAGTCCTGTACTGGCAGCCGATTTGCGAGCAAAATCTGTTGACGATCGACCGGCTGCTTTCGCCCTCCGGTTCACTGGCGCAGGCGTTTCAGGAAAATCATCATCGGACGCTGGCGCAGGCCCGCGTCTTCCGGCGGTTTCATCAACGCGGATATCCGGGCTGGATCGGCCCGGCGCTGAACCTGGTGAAGGTTTACCCGCTGACGCCGGATCCCGAGGATGTGGAAGCGGCAATGAATATGGAATTGATCCGGAACTGGCTGGATCTCGATCTGGCCGTGAGCGGCCGCTATTCCGCCCCGGCCGCGGCGCTGTTAACCCGGCTGGGCGCGATGCCGAAGCTGGAGCCTGGGGATGCGGAAACTTTAAAAAGCGGGTTGGCGACGATGGTTTCGTTCAGCAGCTATACCTCGGTCACCGTCAAAAAAGGCGCGGCCGCAAGCTTTGCGGATCCGACCGGGATGAAATATGGCTTCAATCTGCCCGGAATCTTTGAAATTGTTAAAAATCCAAAGCTGGGAACGAGCGGTTTCGACTGGGAAGTCGATCCGGCGGGAACCCGCCTGATCCTGGAAGACGTGGCGCAGCGCACAGAGCTTCCGCTGTTCATCATCGAACGCGGCCTGGGATTGAAGGAAACCCCGGATACCCGGGGTGAGATCCGGGATGTCCGGCGGATTGCCTATCTGCGGAAACAGATCGAGCAGGCGCGGCTGGCGCTGGCGCACGGCGTCCCGCTGATCGGGTACTGCACCTGGAGCGCGTTTGATCTGGCCAGTACGCAAAACGGCTATCAGAAACGATACGGCCTGATCTACGTCGACCGGGAGGATGACGATCCCAAAGACTGCCGGCGGATTCCCAAGCTGAGCTATGCCTGGTTTCAAAAGGTCATTGCCAGCAGCGGACAGGATCTGGAACTGACGGAAAAGTCCAGCAACGAATCCTAAATAATTGAAAAATCAGAGAACGGAGGATAGGAAATGAAGGAAAAGTTTTTATGGGGCAGTGCGACTGCCGCTTATCAATGCGAAGGCGCCTGGGATGCGGAGGGCAAAGGCCCGAGCATCTGGGATCAATTCTGCCACAGCGTGAAGAACACGACCGGGATTACCGGCGATGTATCCTGCGACTTCTATCATCATTATCAGGAAGATATCCGGATGATGGCTGAAGGCGGTCAGAACACATACCGTTTTTCCATCAGCTGGTCGCGGATCGTGCCGAAGGCGGACCGTGTGATCAACGAAAAAGGCTTTGAATTCTATGACAAGGTTCTGACGGAATGTGAAAAATACGGGATTGTACCGAATGTGACCTTAGTCCATTATGACCTGCCGGATTATGTCGGCGATCAGGGGGGCTGGTGCTGGCCGGGCATTTCCGATGAATTCGCCTATTACGCAGCGGCGGTGTTCCGTCATTTCGGCGATCGGATTCCGCTGTACGTCACGATTAACGAACCGACGCACAACGCTTCGTGCTGTTACATGGTCGGCAATTATCCGCCGAACGAACAGGTCAATATGCAGCATTTCTGCGAGTGTGCCTACAACATGATTTTGTGCAACGCCAAGGCGATCCGCGAATTCCGCAAGCTGAAGCTGAACGCCAAAATTGGTTTGGTGCACGCTTCCTGCAGCGCTGAATCCGTGCTGGATACGCCGGCGTATCGCGAGGCAGTGGAAAACGGCGATCTGTTTACCAACGACTGGGTGCTGGATCCGGCGATCAAGGGCGAAATCCCGCAGAAGCTCATTGACAAGGTGAAAGCTTCCGGCATCGATCTGTCCTTTATGAAAGCGGAAGATCAGGCGCTGATCCGGGAAAACACGATTGATTTCCTCGGTCAGAACGCGTACAGCCGGCTGCTGGTCAAACCGTATATATCCGGAGAAACCTGTGCGACCGTCAACAACGCCGGAAACAACGATGGTTCCGGCAAAGCGGCGAAGGAAGGCAAGACCGTCAAGGGGTGGTTCGAGTCCGATACCGATCCGCGGGTTCCGCTGAATCCGTGGGGACGGGAAATTTATCCGCAGTGTATCTACAACACCTTGATCAAGCGGAAGCAGAAATATGGCGATATTCCGATCTATATTACGGAAAATGGTCATGGGGCGTATGACGTTGCGGATGAAAACGGCTGGGTTGAAGACGATGACCGGATCCAGTTCCTCCATGATTTCCTGGAACAGATCCTGAAGGCCAAAGCCGAGGGCGTGAACGTCATGGGCTATTATGTCTGGTCAACGATGGATCTTTACAGCTGGATCAATGGCTATAAGAAGCGCTATGGCCTGGTGCGCGTGGATTATGAAAAGGGGCTGAAGCGGATTCCGAAGAAAAGCTATTACTGGTATAAGCAGTTTATCGAGGAGCATCAGGATCTGTAACAAGCCAGCGGGAAGCCGACAGGCATGAAAAACAATTCATGAAGCGGCAGACCGGAATCAGGCTTATGACGAATCAAAAAGAAAAAAACAGGAGGTGAAATAATGCAGAAATCTGAATTTTTATGGGGCAGCGCGACGGCGTCTTATCAATGCGAGGGCGCGTGGAATCTGGATGGCAAGGGCGTTGGCGAATGGGATGTGTTTTCCCATGAAAGTCCGCTTAACATCAACGGAGCGACGGGCGATGTGTCCTGCGACTTCTATCATCATTATCAGGAAGATATCCAAATGTTAAAGGCCGGAGGCCAGAACTCCTACCGTTTTTCCCTGTCGTGGTGCCGGATTCTGCCGGAAGGCCGGGGCCGTGTCAATGAAGAAGGAATTGCGTTTTACAACCGGGTGATCGACTGCTGCCTGGAAAACGGCGTGGTTCCCAATGTGACGTTGTTCCACTACGATCTGCCGCAGGCGCTGGCCGCGCAGGGCGGCTGGGCGAACCGGGAAATCGTCGAGGCGTTTGCCGAATATGCCGAGGTGTGTTTCAAGGTGTTCGGCGACCGGGTCAAGCTGTGGGTAACGATCAACGAACCGAAATATTACGCCTATTGCAGCAATATCGTAGGCAATTATCCGCCGAACCACAAGCTGGATTTTGACCGTTATTTCAAGACGCTTTATCATGAAGCGCTGGCCAGTGCGAAAGCTGTCGCGGTCTACCGGAAGTTACATCAGGACGGGCGGATCGGGATTGTGCATGACAGCAGCAACGTCGAGGTCGCGCCGCAGACGAAGGATCCCCAGCGGATCCGGATGATCGCCGATCTGTTTTACAACAAGCTGATATTGGATTGCGCGATCAAGGGCGAACTGCCGGGCGCGCTGCTTCCGTGGCTGAATGAAAACGGGATCGACACTTCCTATGTGCGGTTTGAGGATGCGCTGACCTTGGCGGAAGGAAAAGTTGATTTCCTGGGACTGAATGTCTACAATCGATTCTATATTACGGATTACAGCGAAGGGGAAACCGAAGTTTTCCACAATAACCGCGGCGCAGGATCGGCGGCGAAGGAAGGCATCCGGATTAAGAACTGGTATGAAACAACGATCGATCCCTCGACGAAGCGTAATCTGTGGGGTCGCGAAATTTATCCGCGCTGCATGTTGAACACCTTGCGGGAAATCCGCGAACGGTATGGCGACATTGATGTCTACATCACGGAAAACGGTCACGGCTGTTATGAAACGCCGGATGAAAACGGCGTCGTGCAGGACGATGAGCGGATTGAGATGATGCAGGGCTATATTGATTATATGTTCCGCGCGATGGAGGAAGGCTGCCCGGTCCGGGGGTATTATGCCTGGTCGACGATGGACTTGTACAGCTGGGTGAACGGCTATGAGAAGCGTTACGGGCTGGTGCGCGTCGACTTTGAGGACAACTGCCGGCGAATCCCGAAGAAGAGTTATGGCTGGTATAAGCAGCTGATCGAAGATTTTCAAAAATAATCATTTCCTAATTGCAGCCGGAGTTGACGACAGCTCGATGCAATCGTGTTGAAAAGCACAGGGCCTCCCTTCCTGTGCTTTTTTCTGCTTCCATTTCTGCGATCCTTGGAATGAGTGATCGAAAAGGAATTC
>NZ_GG657553.1:126341-158946 GCF_000157995.1 Holdemania filiformis DSM 12042 | reverse complement strand
TCCAGTATAGAATGACATTCCTGAAAGATTGGCAGCCAGACTTTTATAAAGGATAGAGCGAAAGGGATTAATCCTGGATCAGTTTCAACATCTGTTGGATATCTTCGGCGGCCATCGCAAACTTGGATTTCTCGATCAGAATGTTTTTCCCCGTCATGATGTAAGAAGGAAAAACCCGGATATCACCGTAATACAGCTCAGAATTGCGGAGCTTGTAAGTAGAAATGGCAGGCACAATGTTTTTCTTTATCGTTTGTTTGGTTATTTTGTTAAAGGCTTTCTTGGCGACGTCGCCCATTAACAGGATCGCCTTCAGCTGGGGGAAAAGCGATAATTCCTTCTTTAGATAAGGCAGACTGACGTCGATGGCGCTGTTTTCTACCGTTGATTCTGTTTTGGGGATCTTTACGGCGTTGGTGATGTAAATACCGGCATCCAATAAATCCTGGATCGTGGTGACGGGCAGGCCGGCTTCGCGGAAAAGCGCAAACGTCGTTGTGAGATAATCTGCTTCGCGGGATCCATAGAAGTCCTGATGAGGATCGGCGGGAACAACTTCATTGATCAGAATAGCGCGGATGTGCGCGGGATTCAGGTCTACATCGTTCAATTGGATCCTGGGTTGAACGCCGACAGTATTTTCGAGTTCAGTACGGATATTCATGGACAAGCTCCTCCTGATATTATATTGAACTGACAATCATGATTGCCAGTCATCATTTGATTCCCGTGTTGTTTAAGCTATCAACAGAGAATCCTCAGTTTCTATCTTATTATAATAGGAATATCCTGACAGCGGGATGTCAGGAATGAATTGACTGAGGAGGGCGAGGGGGAAAGCGGATTCTGTAATAGAGATCATATTCAATAAGGTTTCAATCGCTAAACGAGCGGTGTTTTTCAACGCTCAGACTGAGGCCAACAAGAAATTTCGTTATCGCTTTTTAAGCAAATTTTAATTGAGCTTCGATTGGCTGTTATTTATTTATAGATATAAAGAAGAAAATGGAACGATCTTTCATAGTTTATCATAAAAAAACGGTAGTCCTTTACTAAATCATGATTTACTAAATCTGGATTTGATGCTGGAAAGCTTCACTCGTTCTTCCGCTATTTTCAGGGATAGACTTATAAAGCCACTTCGTTTAACCGCTCTGTCCCCAGATCGGCAAAAAGTTGAGAAAATTCAGTAGTTTGCGATGGGAACAGGGTTGTAAGATCATGAAATTCCGATATAATGAATCTGGAAAAAGAAATCAGGTGAAATTATGGAAACACAGCGCTTAACTAAGAAGGACAGCGCTCAAATTGTAGAAATTTTAAACCGCGGCGGCGTCGTGGCGTTCCCAACGGATACCGTTTACGGATTGGCCGTTCGTTATGACCTGAAAGAAGCGATCCTGAAGATGAAGGAAGCGAAACAAAGACCGGAAACCAAGCCGTTTCCAATGATGGTTTCGTCGAAAGCCCAGATCGAACGGGTTGCCGTTACCGACGCGCGGTCGCAGAAATTGATCGACCAGTGGATGCCTGGAGCTTTGACGCTGGTGTTTAAGAAAAGACCGGAAATTGACGAATTGGTGACCAATGGATTCCCGACGATTGGAATCCGGATGCCGGACGATGATTTTGTTTTGGAAATCATCAATCGTGTCGGGGTTCCCCTGTTAGTGCCAAGCGCCAATTTAAGCGGACAGCCGTCGTGTACAACGTCAGAAGAAGTGCTGAAGCAGCTGGATGGCCGGATTGATGCAGTCGTCTTGGGCGAAAGCGGCGCGAGCACGGCCAGTACGGTCTGCGATACGACCGGCGATGAGCTGAAAATCTTACGGCAGGGACCGATTAAGCTGGAAGATCTGGAAGCTTCAATTTAAGGAATTATCAGTGAAAAAATAGGAAAAGGAGCGGTGAAGATGAAAATTGCAATGGCTTGTGATCATGGCGCTTATAAAAATAAGGAAGCGCTGAAAGCAAAGTTGATTCAGGAAGGTTACGAGGTTGAAGATTTCGGATGCTTCAGCGAGGAAAGCATCGATTATCCGGAAGTGGCTTATCCGTGCGCGAAAGCGGTTGCGGATGGAAAAGCGGACCGCGGCATCGTCATGTGCGGAACGGGGATCGGCGTCAGCATCGTCGCGAATAAAGTGCCGGGCATTCGCTGCGCGCATGTGCATGATCTGGAAACCGCAAAGCTGACCCGCGAGCATAACGATTCCAATGTTCTGGCGATGGGCGGACGGATTATCAGCCAGGAGCTGATCGAGCAGATCGCGGAAGTCTGGCTGACGACACCGTTTTCCAACGAAGAACGGCATCAGCGCCGGATTGCTCAGATCGCGGAATTGGAGAAGCACGCCTAGATGCAGCGTAAAGGGATGGAGAACGTTTTTTCACGCAAATTCAGTAACCTGCGGATCTTTTGAGATGTCCTTCTGATAAAAAAACGATTGCCTTTGTGAACGAGAATCTTATTTTAATTTAAGTTAACGCAGAAACAGACAGGCTAGAGCGGTATATATCGCTTTAGCCTGTCTGTTTCTTTCTGTGAAAATTCTATTTCTGCCTGAAGCTGATTAAGAACAGCGGGTAAAGAGAAAGACTGGTTTTTGATTTTGAAATCATCGCCGCGCTCCCAGCTTTCTGCTTGTCAATCGAATTTATTGTGAAATTAAAGGATCCTGTTCATGATTGGGAAAGTGCTGTTTACGGTATTGTGTCGGCGAGAGCAGGAAGTATTTCTTAAACTGGCTGCTGAAATAAAGCGGATCATAACCAATCAATTCAGCGACGTTCTGAACGGATAGCTCCGGATCCTTTAAAAGTTGCTTTGCGCGGGTTAGCTTGTGTCGGATGATCAGCTGCGCGGTTGAACAGTTCATCACGTTGCGGCTGCAGCGATATAAATAGCTTTGCGACAAAGCCAGGGTGGAGCAAAGCTCATCGACATGAATCGGCTCGCTGAGATGATCATTTAAATAGATTAGCACATTGTTTACGACGGTCTGTTCCTTGATTCGCGTTCGCGGAACTTTTTCAAGCGAAGGCTGACGACGCAGAATTTTGATCAGCAGTAAGTTAAGATTAGCTTTTAATTGAGCGTAGCTGCCTGCCTGTCCTGCCTGCAGACTGGCGTAACAGTGGCTGAAGCTCTGCCATTCGAACTCCGTAATGAGATTGGCAAAGAGTAAAACGCTGTCGATTTTTAACTGCGTGAGAAGCTCCTGTTCGCGGGTGATCGGATAAACGTTAAAAAACAGCTCATAAGAATTCAGCGGAGCCTCGCCAGTTATGGCGCTGTATACGGTATAGGGCGGGATAATCAGACAGTCGCCGCCATGGAGCTGATAACGGCGGTTTTGAAATTCAAACTCGCAGAAGCCCTCTTTCAAAATAATAATTTTAATGTGCGTGCCAACAATGTTCCGCAGTACTTTTCCACTTTGATTTGGCCAGTTTGTAAAATAGTCTATATCCAGACGAAGCGGATCCAGATAGGCGGAAAGGGAATCCTTTTGGATTCGATATGAATTTAAGCGTAATGATTGCTTCATCGTCAAATCCTGCTCTTTCTATTGCGCCCGTTTTTAGCGAGGGCTTCCTACGGTGGCCGTTCAGCATGAAAATCACAAAAAAGGACTGAATTGCATATGTGAATGAACTACCAAATAGTATATCGTAGTTACAGGAGGATTGAAAGATGAAAAAAACAGGAATGAAGCATCTTGCGGCGGCGTTGTGCGCTTTGATGGCATGCACGGCGCTGAACGGCTGTTCAACGGCCCCCAAAGAACCGGCAGATCAGCCGTCAAACACAGAATTCGACGTAACCGATAGCGCGGAGGTCGTTATTGTCGGCGGTGGAGGAACGGGAATCAGTGCCGCGCTGACCGCTGTTGAAGAGGGAGCGGAAAGTGTGATTCTGGTTGAAAAACTTCCGGAATTGGGCGGATTTATGCGGATGAAAACAGGGCAGTTCTCAGCAGCAAACACAACACTTCAAAAAGAACAAGGATTGACGGAAGATTCAGTTGAGCGTTATACGGAGGAAATCTTAAAATTTGGCAACTCTAACGGCGGTCATCCTATCGAGTACCTTGTTGAGAGCTACGCGAAAAATGCGACAGAAGCCTGGGAGTGGATTTATCAGATGGGTGTTAAGGACTATCCATTTATGACAGATAGTGAAGGCAACAAGGTCATTGTCAATCCGGGACATATGCCGTATGAATACAATCGGACTTATGTTCCGCTGCCAAAAGAGGATTCGAAGCTGGGAAATCCGGCGATCGAAGTCATGTTGAACGAGCTGGCGAAAAAAGATCAGATTCGCGTCTATACCTCGGTTGCCGGAACTCGCCTGATCACCAATGAAAAGGGTCAGGTTTGCGGCGCGGAAGGCATTGGAACGGACGGCAGGACATATCAGTTTCAGTCACAGCGCGGCGTGATTATGAGTACTGGCGGATATGCCGCAAACCCGAAGCTGTTTGAAGCTTATTCGACAGATCTGCAAAACTTAATCTCAGCCGCATTATCCAGCGATGATGGATACGGCCTTAGAATGATGCAGGAGGTCGGTGCTGGCATTACGGAAGAAGCAATGGGATGGATCGAAACTTACCCGAAGGGAATGATCAACGAAGGATCCACGACGCAGGGCGTGAACGGATCGACGGGAACTTATTATACTGGCGGTATTTTGGTGAATCTTGACGGCAAGCGGTTTATTAACGAATGTGCTTGGGACGACGAGGTTCGCAACGCCGGTTTGAAGGCGCAACCGGAAAGCTACATGTTTGAAATCTTTACCGATAAAATTCTGGAAGATACGCAGGGGACGCTGCGTGGTGCGTATGATTCGTTTAAAGAAGGCGGAATTTATCGTTCTCGCTTAGTCGAAGCGGATTCGTTGGAAGCGTTAGCGGAGAAGCTGCAGATTCCGGCGGACGCGCTGGTTAAGACCGTTGAGGATTATAACGCGGCGGTAGAGGCCGGCGTACCGGATGAGTTTGGCCGCGAGTTTGAAGTGAAGCCTAATGAAAACCGCGTTGAAGCGGTCAATAAAATTGAGGGTGATCATTATTATGCACTTAAGCTGCAGCCAATCGTTCTTTCTTCCCGCGGCGGCATCTGCGTGAACGAAAATAATCAGGTCGTTACGGATGAGGGAACCGTCATTCCGGGTCTTTATGCCGGGGGCGAGGTTGTCGGTCAGATGTGGGGCAAGACCATTGCGCCGGGGGTCGGTATGAACGGCGCGGTGACCTGGGGAAGAATTACCGGGCGCAACATCATGACGCTTCCACTGGCTGAAGGCTATGAAGTAAAGCCAGCGGCGAACATGTTTGATTTATCCTTGTTTGAAAAGACAGAAAATAAAACTGAGGGCCAGGATTTCAAGGATTTGACTGACGGCGAATACGAAGGCGCGGCGCAAGGCATGAACGCCGAGGTCAAAGTAAAAGTCACCGTGGAGAAGGGTTTAATTTCAAAGATTGAAATTGTTGAGCATCAAGAATCGGAGGGCATCAGCGATCCGGCGATCGAGCAAATGCCGACGCGAATCATTGAAGCGCAATCCAGCAAGGTCGACGCAGTGACCAACGCAACAATGACTTCCAACGCGATTTGTCATGCAGTGGAAAATGCACTGCAGTAAACCGAATTGACGCAAAAGATTTGATGATTGTTTGAGCGGTTAATTTGAGAAAATTTGTTCAACTTAGCCGTTCTTCTTGGCTGTTGAATTAACAGTAAAAGGCGTTTAACCGAAAGCAGGTTAAACGCCTTTTGTAGTTTTCTGACAACGAGATATGAAAAGGGGATAGTTGGAGTTAAGTGATAAAAAACACAGCCAAGCCAATGTCCCCAAGTTAAGTTGACTTTTATTTGTTCAGTGTATCAATCACGACCGGCAGCACCTGTTTCTTTCGTGAGATGAAGCCCGGCGCAAACCCATTCGTCAGCACAGTCTTAAATCCTTCCTCAATAACCCAGCCTTTTTTACCCGTATACAGGAAATGGGAGCCGGAACCTTTCGGATCTGTAAACAAGATCAACAACAGATCATAATGATGCTGCAGATTCTGCTCTTCCAGATACGCCAGAAAATCCGGCTTGATCTGTTGATATTCATCCGGACAGCGGCACACGACCTGACCGATTGCCACCTTGCTGTCCTGAATCCGGAACTCCTTGAAATCCTCATACATCAATTCCTGGAACGATTTGTTCATCAACGAATCCGAGGTTCCGACCAACTCCTCGGACAAGGTCTGCCGGTCAACGCCGGAAATCTGCGCCAGCTTCTCCGCAGTGATGCGGTCAATCTCGGTCGTGGTCGGCGATTTTAAATTCATCGTGTCGGAAAGCAGTCCGGCTAACAGAACCCCAGCGATCTGCGCGGGAATCTCAATCTGATGCTGCTCGTAGAGATTGGCGACGATCGTGCAGGTGGAGCCGACGATCTGGTTCACAAAGGAGATCGGACTCTGCGTTTCAATCCCGCCTAACCGATGATGATCGACGATTTCGATGATCTCCGCAAATTCCAGATCATGAATACTCTGTTCTTTTTCATTATGGTCGACTAAAATCAGCTGTTTCTTCCGATAATTAAACAAGTGATACCGGGAGATCGCACCGATCACTTCCTCTTTTTCATTGACGACCGGGTACGTGCGGAAGCGCGTCTTCGCAATCCGCTGACTGGCCCCGTCGACCGTTTCGCTGGTCCTGAACACGACGACTTCCCGGGTCATGATCTCCGCGACGCTCGGACTTTGGAAAATGCTGTGCGCCACCGTGATCGCGCTGAGCGGCGTATGCAGGATGGAAACCTGTTCCTGTTTCGCCATTTCCAACGTGATCGAATCGACCCAGTTCTCACCGCAGATCAAAATTAACGATGCTTTCTGGCGGATCGCCGATCGCTGCACCTCCGGGTTGTTCCCGACGATCACGATCGTGCCTGCTTCGATGTTGCTGTTCTGGCCTAAGGAAGGCATCAGATGAACTTTCCCATTCGGATGAAATGGCGCTTCATAAAGCAGGGAAGCCCGCGTGGTTTTCAAAATGTTGGCTAACGGCACCCGGCTCATCAGATCCTCCAACGCTTCCTCATCCGCGGTCCACAGATTTGTCAGATCGGAAACGGAAACGATGCCCTCCAGATGATGCTTCTTATCCACGACAAAGATTCCTTTGTTTTTCCGCGACAGGATCGCGTCGAGCGCTTCCTTCATCGTCGTGTCTTTGCTTAAAAGCATCGCTTCATCCATATCGATTTCTGCCAGCGTGCATTTAGCGCTTGTCAAAAGCATCGGCACGGGCAGCCGGAACCGGTCCAGGATGTATAAGGTTTCCTTGTTGACCGCGCTCAGCCGGGCGGCTACGGTATTGATGCCCAGCTTGTTTTTCAGCGCCGAGTAAGCGATCGCCGAACAGATCGAGTCGGCGTCAGGATTTTTATGACCAATTACATATACAGGTTTATCCATAGTTTATCCTCACTGACTTCATCATAGCGAAGTTTGTCAGGAAAAACAAGTTCGATTTGTGACCGCTTTCAATTTGCCTGCTCCAGGAATGTCCAGCCGTTGACAAAACAGGGGTGTTTGTCCGCTTTTCCGACAAAAGATTTTGTTTGTCTATGTCCTGCCGCCAGACCTTTCGCGTATAATGACATCCGAAAAGGAGGTCGTGCGAAAACTCACGAGAAAGTGAGCTGGAATCCTTTGTATTTTGATAAGAGTCAATGGTATAATAACCGTGATAACGCTAACAGAATAAGGAGAGAGCTTATGTTGAAAGTATTGAATCACCCGCTGATCACACACAAGCTGGCCCAGATGCGCAAGGTGGAAACCGGAACCAAGGATTTCCGTCAGAATCTGGATGAAATCGCCGGGTTGATGGCGTATGAAATCTGCCGCGATCTGCCGACCAAGCCGGTGACGATCCAAACGCCGATCTGCGAATGCCAGACGGAAGAACTGTCCAAGGAAATTGTTCTGATTCCGATCCTGCGTGCCGGACTGGGGTTAGTCAACGGCATCACCGATCTGATTCCGACCGCCAAGGTTGGATTTATCGGTCTGTACCGCGATGAAGAAACCTTACAGCCGCACGAGTATTTTGCCAAGTTCCCGAACACGATGCCGGACGCTGTCAACATGGTGTTGGATCCGATGCTGGCGACCGGCGGATCTGCCGTCGCGGCGATCGACATGATTAAAAAACGCGGCGCCAAGACGATTAAGCTGGTTTGCCTGGTCGGTGCGCCGGAAGGCGTCAAAGCCGTTGAGGAAGCCCATCCGGACGTCGATATCTATCTGGCGGCGCTGGACGATCACTTAAATGAAAAAGGCTACATCGTTCCGGGTCTGGGCGATGCCGGCGATCGGATCTTCGGCACCCGCTAGTGAAAAGCACCGTCCAGGCGCTGACGCTGGGCTTCACCATCGCGGTGTCAATTCTGGCGCCGACCCTGATCGGACTGGCGCTGGACCATGTCTGCGGCATAAGCCCCTGGGGCGTAATCGGGGGCGTTGTCTGCGGCGCGCTCTGCGCGTTCGGGGCTTTGTGGCAGCTGACAAAAACGAAATAAGGAAAACGTATGCGTAAACAAGCCATTTCAATCGCGCTGGTCTTGTCCGGCCTGGTCGTACTGGCCGGCGTTCTGACCGATTGGCGGATCGCGTCCGGCTATGTCATGGGTGCGGCGATTTCCGCACTGCTGTACTGGCGCACGACGATGTTCTGCGATCAGGTCCTGGATCAGCAGGCAGCGGGGAAAATCGGCCTGATCGGACATTTTTTATTCAGCTATCTTCTGATGGCCCTGCCGCTGTTGATCGCGGCGCTGGTTCCCGAGGTATTCAACATCTTCGCGGCGGCCGGCGGCCTGTTTTTGATGAAGGTTGTTCTGATTCTTGATTCTGTTTTAGAAAGGAGGGAAAAAGATGGGTAAACCGCTGCACCTGACGATCCAATCGGATGTCTTCGTCATTCTGGGCGTCACCATCCTGCTGTGTCTGGCGGTGATCGCGCTGTCGAAGAAAATCGACAAGACCGATCCGCTGGCCAAACCGCACGGGCTGGTCCTGCTGGCGATCATGCTGGTGGAAACGCTTGATAACCAGGTGAAGGACAATGTCGGACCCCGGATCGCTAAAAATCTGTCGCCGTATGTCACGACGATCGCGATTTACATCTTTTTAAGCAATATTCTGGGCCTGTTCGGCTTCTCTTCTCCCACAGGCAATTACAGCGTCACGCTGATGCTGACGATTATCACGTGGGTGCTCGTCCAGATTGCGCAGCTCAAAGCCGGCGGCTTCAAGGCGTATATGCATTCATTTATCGAACCGATTCCGGTCTTTCTGCCGATGAATATCTTCGGTAAATTCTCAACACTGCTGTCGATGTCTTTGCGTCTGTTTGGCAACGTGCTGTGCGGAGGCATTATCATGTCCCTGGTTTACAGCTTTACGTCATGGTGCTCGACCGCTTTAATTAATTTTATTGTTCCTGTCGGATCGGCGTTTAACTTTATCGCTCCGATCCTGACCCCGGCGCTGCATTTCTACTTTGATTTGTTCGCCGGATTTATCCAGACTCTGATCTTCATTACGCTGACGATGGTCTTTATCGGTAATGAAGTTCCGGAAGAAATGAAAAAAGCATAACTATTAGGAGGAAAAAATTATGGATATCGCAAAAGGTTTAATCGCAATCGGCGCCGGTCTGGCTGTTATGACCGGTATGATGACAGGTATTGGTGAAGGTTTCGTCGCCGGCAAGGCCGTTGAGGCGATCGGCCGCAATCCGGAAGCGGAAGGCAAGATTCGTTCGACGATGATCCTGGGTATCGCACTGTCAGAAACCTGCGCCATTTACGGCTTGTTGGTAGCGATCCTGCTGATCTTCGTCTTCTAAACCAGACACGTGTGTGAAAACGATAGAGCAGGAGGGAAGATATGATTGATATTGATGTAATCGGCCAATTGCTTCCCAATCCGATCACGATGCTGACGCAGCTGTGTTCCACGCTGGTGCTGTTTCTGGTCATCAAGAAATTTTTGTGGAAAAGCATCACAGGCATGCTGGACCGGCGCGCCGAAAAGATGCAGGAGGAGCTGACCGCCAGCGAGCAGGCCCGCCAACAGGCGCAGCAGGATCGCGAAAACGCCCGTCAGGAATTGAAGGAAGCGGTAACCCGTTCCCAGACGATGATTGAAAAGGCGACGGTGGAAGCCAAGTCCGTGCGTGAAGAAATTGTGCGCAAAGCAAAAACGGAAGCCGACGATCAAATTATCCGGGCGCGCGGCCAGATTGAGTTGGAGCGCTCGCAGATGCAGAGTGAAATCCACCGGGAAATGGTCGAAGTCGCGATGAGCGCCGCGGAAAAGCTGATCGGAGAAAAGAGCAGCGAAGCCGGCGACCGCCAGGCTGTCGATCAATTTGTAAAGGAAGTAAGCGCGTATGGCCAGTCAGGTCGCTGAACGGTACGGACAGGCGCTGTTTGAGCTGGCGAAGGAAAGCGGGGAACTGGTCCGCTGGGGACAACAGGCCCGCGGCTTAGCGGCCGTCGTGGAAGAAAATCCGCAGCTGCTTGATTTTTTCAATGCGGTCAAGATCAGCGCGGAAGAAAAAAAACAGATGGTGAACACGCTGTTTGCCGGACAAGTTGACAGCATGTTCGTGCATTTCCTCGATTTGCTGATCGACAAGAAACGAACGAAGCATACCGTTGAGATTCTCCGTCAGTTTATCAGCCTGGAAAACGCCGAGCGCGGCGTGGCAGAAGGGGTTGTCTATTCCGCACGTAAATTGGCGAAGGAAGACGTGGCGCGCATCGAACAAGCGATGGCGAAGCGGCAGGGACAGAATCTGGAACTGACCAACCGGGTCGATCCGCGGTTGATTTCCGGCATTAAAGTGGTGATCGGCAATGAAGTCATTGACGGCTCCATGAAATCAAAAATTGAATCACTGAAAAGTGAACTGTTGAAGGAAAGCAGGTGAGAGAATGAGTTTAAGACCTGAAGAAATCAGTGCGCTGATCAAAGAACAGATCAAGCACTATGAAGATAAAATTCAGTCGAACGACGTCGGCTATGTCATTCGTGTCGGCGACGGCATCGCGCTGATTCAGGGATTGGACAAAGCGATGTCCTCCGAGCTGCTGCTGTTCCCGCATGATGTTTACGGCATGGTGCTGAACCTGGAAGAAGACCATGTGGGCGCGGTATTGCTGGGCGACGACACGCTGATTAAAGAGGGCGACGAAGTCAAACGCACCGGCCGGATCGTCGAGGTTCCGGTTGGGGACGGCATGCTGGGACGTGTTGTCAACGCGTTAGGCCAGCCGATTGACGGCAAAGGCCCGATTGCCAGCGACAAGACCCGTCCGGTAGAACGGGTAGCGCCGGGCGTTATGACGCGGAAAAGCGTGCATCAGCCGTTGATGACCGGCTTGAAGATCATCGACTCCATGATTCCGATCGGCAAAGGCCAGCGTGAGCTGATCATCGGCGATCGTCAGACCGGCAAGACGGCGATTGCGGTCGATACGATTCTGAACCAGAAGGGACAGGACGTCTATTGTATTTATGTGGCGATCGGTCAGAAGGCCAGCACCGTCGCGCAGATCATGGAAAAACTCCGTCAGCACGACGCGATGGACTACACGACGATCGTTGCGGCGACGGCCAGCGAAATGGCGCCGCTGCAGTATCTGGCGCCGTATGCCGGCTGTGCGATCGGCGAGGAATGGATGGAACAGGGCAAAGATGTCCTGATCATCTATGACGACCTCTCCAAACACGCGGTCGCTTACCGCACCATGTCGCTGCTGTTAAGAAGACCACCGGGACGTGAAGCGTATCCGGGCGACGTTTTCTATCTGCATTCCCGTTTGTTGGAACGCGCGGCGAAGCTGAATGACGAACTGGGCGGCGGTTCCCTGACGGCGCTACCGATCATCGAAACCCAGGCCGGCGATATTTCGGCGTACATTCCGACCAATGTCATTTCAATTACCGACGGTCAGATTTTCTTGCAGACGGAACTGTTCAACGCCGGCGTGCGGCCGGCCGTCGACAGCGGCTTGTCCGTATCCCGTGTCGGCAGCGCGGCGCAGACCAAAGCGATGAAGCAGGTTTCCGGCTCGCTGAAGCTGGATTTGGCCCAGTATCATGAAATGCTGAGCTTCTCTCAATTCGGTTCCGACCTGGATCCGGTGACCAAAGCGACGATCGATCACGGCGCACGGCTGACTGAGCTGTTAAAGCAGGGCCAGTATTCTCCGCTGACGATGAGTCAGCAGGTCTTGTCGCTGTTTGCCGCGAAGAACGGGTATCTCAAAAATGTACCGGTTGAACAGATCAAGGGCTTCGAGGAAGGCATGCACAAGTTCTTCGCTCAGGATAAAGCCGATCTGATCGCCCGGATTGAAGCGGAAAAGAAGCTCGACGCCGATCTGGAAACCGCGCTGAAACAGGCGATGGACGAATATCTGCAGCAGTTTCAGCTGATCAGTGGGATGTAATCCATGGCGCAGGGAAAGCAAGCGTTAAAGGGACGCATCCGTTCCGTCAGCGCCACCCGGAAAATCACCAGCGCGATGGAACTGATCGCCAACGCCAAGCTGCAGAAGCAGCGCGTGCAGATGGAAAAGAACCGGGAATACGCGGATACGCTGCGCCAGATCGTCAGTCAGATTCTGGCGAACAACCCGGAAAGCGAATGCGTTTATTTAAAGAAAAATCAATCGCCGCGGACGCTGACGTTCATGTTCACCTCGGACATGGGTTTGTGCGGGGCGTACAACGCCAATCTGCTGCGGATGGCCGGCGAAGTTCTGGATCCGCAGGATCCGATGATCGTGATCGGAACCAAAGGCACAAGCACGCTGCGGCAGAAGGGATTTAATCTGATCCGCGAGCCGATCGGCTCCGATCATGTTGATTTTTATGTGTTTAACGATCTGGCGGATGAAGCGCTGAAACTGTACGTCAGCGGTGAGATTGGCAAGATTCAGATTCTCTATTGCCAGTTTGTCAACGCCGTAACGTTTACGCCGCAGCTGCTGACGCTGCTGCCGGTCAGTCCGATGGAACGCGAAGGCCGGGAGTTTAAGGTGGAAACCTTATTTGAACCGGGGCCGGACGCCATTCTGAATTCGTTAATCCCGATGTACGTCCGCTCGTTGTTATACAGCACGCACATGCAGACCAAAACCGCGGAACAAGGTTCCCGGCGGGTGGCGATGGAAAGCGCGACGGATAACGCCGACGAGCTGATCGACAAGCTGACGCTGCAGTACAACCAGGCACGTCAGGCGGCGATCACGCAGGAAATCACAGAAATTGTCGCCGGGGCGGACGCCTCGTAGCGAAAGGAGAATTTATGGCTAAAAATATTGGAAAAATCGTACAGGTCATCGGACCGGTTGTGGATATCCGTTATGCCGCCGGTCAGCTGCCGGCCTTGAACAACGCGATCGTGGTGGAGAAAGGCGAAGGCCAGCGCATCACCGTCGAGGTGGCTCAGCATATTGGCGACGACGTCGTGCGCTGTATCGCGATGGCTTCCACCGATGGTCTGGTCCGGGGCATGGACTGCCTTGATACCGAAGCACCGATCAGCGTGCCGGTAGGCCAGCAGGTGCTGGGCCGGATGTTCAACGTCCTGGGCGATGAGATCGATGGTCTGGGCGAACTGCCGGAACCAAATAAAAAACTGCCGATTCACCGCGCCGCGCCATCCTTTGAGGAACAGCTGACGTCTGCGGAAATTCTGGAAACCGGCATCAAGGTCATCGACCTGCTTTGCCCGTATGCCCGCGGCGGTAAGATCGGTCTGTTCGGCGGCGCCGGCGTTGGTAAAACCGTGCTGATGCAGGAGCTGATCCACAACATTGCCAAGGAACACGGCGGTATGTCCGTTGTGGCCGGGGTCGGCGAGCGGACCCGTGAAGGCAACGATATGTATCACGAAATGAAGGACTCCGGCGTTCTGGACAAGACCGTACTGGTCTATGGTCAGATGAACGAAAGCCCGGGCGCGAGAATGCGCGTGGCGCTGTCCGGTTTAACGATGGCGGAATATTTCCGCGATCAGGAAGGTCAGGACGTCCTGTTGTTTATCGACAATATCTTCCGTTTCACCCAGGCGGGTTCGGAAGTTTCCGCACTGCTGGGCCGGATGCCGTCAGCGGTTGGTTATCAGCCGACGCTGGCGACGGAAATGGGTCAGCTGCAGGAACGCATTACCTCGACCAAGCGCGGTTCGATTACGTCGGTTCAGGCAATCTATGTGCCGGCGGACGATCTGACCGACCCGGCGCCGGCGACGACGTTCTCCCATCTGGACGCCAAGACAGTTCTGGATCGTTCAATTGCAGCCCTGGGCATTTATCCGGCGGTAGATCCGCTGGAATCCAGCTCCCGCATGTTGGATCCGCTGGTTGTCGGCGACGAACATTACGAAGTTGCCCGCGGTGTCCAGCAGCTTCTGCAGCGGTATAAAGAGCTGCAGGATATCATCGCGATCCTGGGAATGGACGAATTGTCGGATGAAGACAAGAAAATCGTCAACCGGGCGCGCCGGGCACGAAACTTCCTGTCGCAGCCGTTTCATGTCGCGGAACAGTTCTCCGGGTATAAGGGAAAATATGTACCGTTGAGTGAAACGGTCCGCAGCTTCAAAGAGCTGTTGGCAGGCAAGTATGACGATCTGCCGGAACAGGCGTTTATGTTTGTCGGCACGATTGAAGAAGCGGCGGAGAAAGCCCGCCAGCTGGGGCAGTAGCGTATGATTCACTGCCGCGTGGTGACGCCGGAAGGACTGGCGAAGGAAATGGATACCACCATCCTGAATGTGGTCAGCACTGTCGGTCAGCTGGGAATTTTATCCCGTCACGTACCGCTGGTCACGCCGCTGGCCATCTCCCGCATGATTACGGAAGAAAGCGACGGCCGCAAGGAATACGCGGTCGCCGGCGGTCTGTTATATTTTGAAAACGATCTGGCGACGATCCTGACTGACGCGATTGAGTCCAAAGAGGAAATCGATCTGCGCCGGGCCGAGGAAGCGAAGCAACGCGCCGAAGCGCGGCTGGATGATCCGAATATGGACATGCGCCGGGCGGAGGTGGCTTTGAAAAAAGCGATCAACCGGATCTCAGTGAAAAACGATCTTAAATAATCAAAGAAAACGACGATCTGATCTGAAAAGGAAAGGTCGTCGTTTTTCATGTTTTCACTGATCTTTTAATCAAGCTTGACAAAAAGAAGATGAAAGGGATTGAATTCCGGGTAAAGGAAGAAAGAAAAATAGGCAGGAACCGTTGACGAATTGATTTGTTTTCATGAGTTTCAGAAAAGGATCGGCAGTTATTGCCCCATTCTTCCGCAAAGCGGTTTCAATCTGAAAAAGAAACTCTTATAATGATAAGAAAGGGAAGGGTGACTTATGAAAACAGTTTATATCCATGGAATCCTGTTAGATGGTTCCGAGAACATGGAACCGCAGACAGGGATGGCCGTGATTACCGAAGGGGAAAAGATTATTGCGATCGAGCCGCAGCAGTCCGCTTATGAAGGCGCGCAGGTCGTCGATCTGAAAGGGCAGTACATCATGCCGGGGCTGATCAATCTGCACGTTCATCTGCCGGCCAACGGCAAGCCGAAGAAGAAGCAGAGTGATCCGAAGAAACTGGTCAAGCTGATGACAAGCAACAATTTCCTGCGCAAAATTATGTTGAAGATGTGCGAAGGGTATGCAAAGACACAGCTGATGAGCGGCGTGACGACGATCCGCACGGTCGGCGGCGTTGAGGATGTTGATACGAAAATCCGCGACGCGGTGCTGGCGGGCAAAATCGACGGACCGCGGATTTTGGCGGGAAATATGGCGATTTCTGTACCAGGCGGCCACATGGCCGGATCGCTGGCGTATGAGGCGACCTCTCCGGAACAGGCGCGGTCTTTTGTTCGTCAGATCGCCAAGGACAAGCCGGATCTGATCAAGCTGATGATCACCGGCGGCGTGCTGGACGCGAAGGTCAAAGGGGAGCCGGGAGAATTGAAAATGTCGCCGGAAATCGTGAAGGCGGCCTGTGAAGAAGCCCATGCCCTGGGTCTGCAGGTAGCGGCGCATGTGGAAAGTCCGCAGGGCGTACAGGTCGCGTTGGAAAACGGCGTCGATACGATCGAGCATGGCGCGATGCCGAGCGCGGAGATTATCCAGCTGTTCAAAGACCGCAAGGCCTGCCAGGTGGCAACACTGTCGCCCGCTTTGCCTTATGCGTTATTTGACCGGGCTGTCAGTCATGTTTCAGAAATGGAACAGTACAACGGCAAGGTCGTTTTTGACGGCATTGTCGAATGCGCGAAGGAATGTCTGGCCAACGGCATTCCGGTCGGCCTGGGCACGGATACGGGATGTCCGTACATCACGCATTACGATATGTGGCGGGAAGTCAACTACTTCCATAAGTTCTGCGGTGTTTCCAATGCGTTCGCGCTGTATACCGCGACCAAGCGCAACGCTGAGCTGGTAGGAATCGGTGATCAGACAGGTTCTATCGAGGTCGGCAAGTGTGCAGATTTCATCGTAACGGAGAAGAATCCGTTGGAAGATTTAACAGCGCTGCGGAAGGTCAGCTTGGTGGTTGCCCGCGGCAAGCGCTATGCGGATCCGCAGGTCAAGAAAATGCCGGAGGTCGAACAGGCTCTGGATCAGTTTATTTAGACATAAGGATATAAAGACAACGATCGCCGGACTGCAGAGATACAGTTCGGTGTTCTGTTTATAAAGCTTAAAGAGGGAAGAATAAGCATTCAATTTGATCATTTAGGGATTTAATTATATCAAATTTAAAAAAATGATAAAATTGAATGGGGTTATTCCAGATATCATAATAGAAATCAATCCACCCATAGGAGTAATAATAGAATTATCGATTATAAAAATTGAATTCATGCTACGATGAGAACGTATAGTGGAGGACATCATGATAGAAAGAAAGACATACTTAGAACAGCTTTCAGCCTGGAAAGATGAAAAAGTCATCAAGGTGATCACCGGTATTCGTCGTTGCGGAAAATCGACACTATTAAAGCAAATGCAGGAACGCTTGATAAAAGAAGGAGTAACAGAAGATCAAATTGTTTCGATCAATTTTGAAGATTTAGAGAACGAAGCCTTATTAGATTATAAAGCTCTATATGCATCTATTCAAAAACGGCTTTGTTTAAATAGAATGACCTATATCTTTCTTGATGAAATTCAAAGAGTAGAAGCTTTTGAAAAAGTCGTCGACAGTCTCTTTTTAAAGGAAAATGTGGATATTTATATAACAGTTTCCGATACTTATTTACTTTCTGGTGATTTAGTTACTTTATTGTCAGGCCGCTATATTGAAATTACGTTGTTGCCTTTATCCTTCAAGGAAGTTGTTGAAGCGCAAAAACCAGAGAATCTCGATCAGGCATTTTTGAACTATATGCGTAACGGCGGCTTTCCTTATCTTGCCACAGTGAACAAGATATCCGAAAAAGCTCCGGATTATCTGGAAGGAATTCTGAATACAGTCGTTGTAAAAGATATTGAAGAACGACAGAATCGAAGAAATAACGACGGGAATCAGCGAAAAACAACAGATGCCGCGTTATTGCTTACAATCGCTCGTTATTTGGCGAGTGTCGTTGGCAGTCCGGTATCCGCTAAAAAGGTAACAGATACGCTGATTTCCAGCAGCAGAAAAATTTCGTCGAATACCGTGAGCGATTACATGGAAGCTTTGTCAGAAGCGTTTATTTTTTACAAAGCAGATCGTTTTGACGTCGTAGGAAAACAATTACTGAAGGTTAATGCGAAATGGTATCTTGTGGATTTAGGACTTCGGACTGTGATGCTGCCGTGAAAGAATTATGATCTCGGTTTTTCGATTGAAAATATCGTGTATTTAGAACTTCTACGAAGAAGATATCGCGTGTATATCGGTAAACTGGGAAATACAGAAATTGACTTTGTAGCTCAAAAACAGGATATAATCACTTATATTCAGGTAGCAGTGAACATGACGGCGGAAGAGACGTTTAATCGTGAAATGAGGCCTCTGCAAAATATTCAGGATAATTATGAGAAAATTGTTCTTACTTTGGATCGTTTTACACCCGGAAATTACAATGGAATTAAAGTTGTGAATGTTATTGACTGGCTGCTTGAAGAATCGAATACATAGGGGCGATATGTTCTTTGGTATTACGTTGCTGCGCTCAGAATACGCTTTAAAAAATTATGTAGATCTGTTAAGCTCTGAGGACTGGTTAAAGATTTTAGTAAGTAAGCTTTAAGAATAGCCAAGGAAGGTGAGCGGAATAATGAATTATGCAATTGTAGAGGAAATTGATGAATCTTCTTATTTTGTTTTGCCCTGCCATCGTAAAAGGTAAGAAAAAGATATGCTATGATAATATAGTACTGAACCCGGTCAAAAAAAAATCTTTTATAGACTATATGTGTGATGATCAAGATCCTGATTATGGTAATAATGATCCATCAGCAATAAAACTACATATGAGGTGGTCATTGATTTTTATGACGGTTTGGAAAAAGACTGCGTAAAATGGTGAAAAAAACCGAAAACCAATCTCATATCTATTATGAGACCTTAATTAAGTAAAGTTATGGCATGATTAAACGCAACGATGTCCTAATCTAATAATTCAAGTTCACTTTTTTAGCAATTCAATTTTATCATTTTAGATTTTAATTATATCAAAATTTTAAAAATGATAAAATTGAATTGCTTTTTGATAATATTGAATCTATAATGAAACTGTCGGAAAGCATAAATTCTAAATTCGTTTAAATAGGAGTTCTGTTTTTCTGGACTTATTGATGTTTCTCTGCAGAAAGGAGACGGATATGAAAAAATTTGAATATAGCGAGTTATCGAAAAGTTTATTGACACCTCAAATTGTTTCCTTATTGACAACTATTCATGAATATAAAGGGGAACAAAATCTGTTTATTGAATCCAATGCAGATAAATTAAGCGATCTTGTTGAAATTGCAAAGATTCAAAGTGTAGACGCGTCGAATAAGATTGAAGGTATTTATACATCTGATGAGCGATTAAAGAAAATTGTTATGGATAAAACGATGCCTAAGACCAGAAATGAGAAAGAAATAGCGGGTTATCGGGACATATTAAATATGATTCACGAAAACTATGATTACATTCCGATTCGATCAAATTACTTTTTACAGCTGCATGGAGGGATGTATAAGTTTACAGGTTTAAGCATTGGTGGAAAATATAAGAATGTCGATAATATCATCGCTGAAATGGATTCTCAAGGGAATAGTAAAATCAGATTTCGCCCTGTCGAATCATGGAGAACGCCTGAAGCCATTGATGAATTATGTGATGCATACAATCAAGCCTTGAAAGACAATGTTGATCCACTTCTTTTGATGCCTATGTTTATTTTGGATTTCCTTTGCATTCATCCGTTTAATGATGGTAACGGAAGAATGAGCCGATTACTAACATTATTACTTTTGTATAAATCAGGCTATATTGTCGGCAAATATATCAGCATTGAAAAGCTAATTGAAACTACAAAAGAAAGTTATTATGAAGCTTTGCAGCAAAGTTCGCTAGGCTGGCATGAAAATAATAATGATTATGCACCCTTTGTTGAATATTATCTAGGTGCCATTGTCGCCGCATATCGCGATTTTTCTTCACGAGTCCAAATTCTGATTGAATCTGGATTTTCTAAACCTGAAAGGGTACGAGCAATTATCAAACGAAATGTGGGCAAGATTACAAAAGCGGAGATTATGAAACAATGTCCGGACATCAGTCAGATTACGATTCAAAGAGCTTTAATTGAATTAGTTGAAAAAGGAGAAATCATTAAGATTAGCGGAGGAAGATATACTTCCTATATTTGGAACGAGGAGAAAGAATAATGATTACAGGTGAATTAAAAAATAAGATTGATAGTTTATGGGATATCTTTGCGGCAGGTGGCTTAACCAATCCGTTAGAAGTCATTGAGCAAATAACGTATCTAATGTTCATTCGTGATTTAGATGATGTAGATAATAAAAATGCAAAAGAAAATGCGATATTGGGTTTACCTTTCAAAAGTATTTTCTCAGACCAAGTTCAAATTGGTGAAAGGTCAATTAATGGGAATCAACTTAAATGGTCAGTTTTTCATGATTTTCCTGCTGGCAAGATGTATGAGATTATGCAAGATTGGGTTTTTCCTTTTATTAAGAATCTACATGCTGATAAGAACAGTGCGTATTCAAAATACATGGATGATGCGATATTTAAATTACCGACTCCTTTAGTTTTATCTAAGGTCATTGATTCACTGGATGATATTTATGATTCTATGAGCAAATCTGAAAAAAAAGATATCCGAGGAGATGTATACGAATATCTTTTGTCGAAGATTGCGACAGCAGGTAGAAATGGTCAGTTCAGAACACCAAGACATATTATTGAAATGATGGTCAAATTAGTAAATCCGAAACCAGAAGATACGATTTGTGATCCTGCCTGTGGAACCGCAGGATTTCTAGTTGAAGCCAGTACTTATCTTATCGACACTTATAAAAATGATATTTTAATGAATAAGCAAAATCGAGATCACTACATGAATCATATGTTTCATGGTTTTGATATGGATCGAACGATGCTTCGAATTGGAGCCATGAACATGATGACACATGGGGTAGAATCTCCTTTCATTGAGTATCGGGACAGTCTTTCGGATCAAAATTTGGATCAGGATAAATACTCGTTAGTTTTAGCCAATCCTCCGTTTAAAGGCACATTAGATGCGGAATCCGTATCATCCGATCTGTTAAAAGTCGCTAAAACAAAAAAGACTGAGTTGTTATTCTTGGCTTTATTTATAAGAATGTTAAAGATTGGCGGTCGTTGCGCTTGTATTGTTCCGGACGGAGTTTTGTTTGGATCAAGCAACGCTCATGTGCAAATCAGAAAAGCGCTTATTGAGGAAAATCGACTGGAAGCTGTCATTTCCATGCCGTCTGGCGTATTTAAGCCATATGCCGGAGTTTCTACAGGAATCCTCATTTTCACGAAGACAGGTCACGGTGGAACAGATAAAGTCTGGTTCTATGATATGAAAGCTGACGGCTTTTCATTGGATGATAAACGTTCAATAGTCAAAGAAAACGATATTCCAGATATCATTAATAGATTTAAAAACCTTGATAAAGAAATTGATAGAAAACGTACAGATCAAAGCTTCTTTGTCAATAAAGAAGAAATTGTGAATAACAACTATGATCTTTCTATTAACAAATATAAAGAAGTCGTGTATGAAAAAGTGGAGTATGCGCCAACTCATGAAATACTTGTGGATATTGTGGCATTAAACAAAGAAATAGATAAGAATTTAGAAGAATTAAAGGCTTTACTGGAGGAATAGAAAGGAGGAAAATCTGAATGATAAATTCGGATTTGTGGGGATAAATATGCTGAAAACGTTCAAGGATATTTTGATTATTAAGAATGGTAAGAATCAAAAAAGTGTCGAGAATCCAGAGGGTCAATATCCTATCTATGGAAGTGGTGGGATCATTGGGTTTGCTAATAATTATTTATGCGAAGGCAATACTGTTGTTATTGGCAGAAAAGGAAGCATCAATAACCCAATATTTGTAGATAAACCATTTTGGAATGTCGATACTGCGTTTGGATTAGTTACGGATAGATCTAAAATGATCCCTAAATATTTGTATTATTTCTGTTTGCATTTTGATTTTAATAGGCTCAACAAAGCTGTAACATTACCGAGCCTTACAAAATCAGATCTATTGAAGATTGAAATAGATGTTCCTGATTTAGTTGTTCAGTTTAAAGTAGTAGATAAACTTCAAAAAGTCGAGTTGATTATTAACTTGAAAAAACAACAGCTTCAGAAGTTTGATGATTTAATTAGAGCCCGATTTGTCGAGATGTTTGGGGACATAAAATCAAATTCTAAGAAATGGGAGCAAGTATACTTGAAAGACATTTCATATTTAATTAGTGGAGGTACACCGTCAAGAGCTAAACCGGAATATTTTGAAGGAGAAATCCCATGGATTTCTACAGTTGCGTTAGGTAAGACTGAAATAGGATTCGAAGATGCAATCGAATATATAACAAAAGATGCAATAGAAAATAGCGCAACTAAATTAATACCTGCGAATTCACTATTGTTTGGAATACGAGTTGGAGTTGGTAAAGTGTCCAAAAATGTTGTTCCAATGTGTACAAATCAAGATATTGTTTCAATTACAAATATTGATGATAATTTCAATTTAGTGTTTTTAAAATATCTTTTAGATGAGTATTTAGATTTTTTCAATGGTCAGAAACGTGGTGCTACAATTCAAGGTATTAAATCTGAGACATTAAAAAATATCTTAGTTCCTAAAGTAAATTTAAAATTACAAAATGATTTTGAACAATTTGTTAATCAGGTCGATAAATCAAAATTAGCGGTGCAGCAGTCACTGGATAAAACACAAGAATTATTTGATAGTTTAATGCAAAAATATTTTGGATAGTTGAGTAATGGTTGGAGTGAGGTTGGTAATGGAGGTTATTAGTATGAAAGAAACCATTATCAAAGAAATTGAACAATCTTTACTTAAACATTTAAATAACGCTCAAATGCAGATGCTTGATATTGTTTTAACTCGATGCTTTGAAAAAGTGGAAATTAAAGCTTTGGAGGATTCTGTTAGTGAGATTTGCAAATATTCCAATGAAGAATTAATCTCTAAATTCATATCTGCTAAAGAAATAGAAGGTTGTAGTAAAAGAACTACAAAGTATTATGAATCTACTTTGATTAAAATGAATGAAAAAATCAATATGAGTATAACATATATGACTACTGATGATTTGCGCACATATTTGACAGATTATCAGAAAATGAATAATTGTTCTAAGGCAAGTGTGGATAACATTAGACGGAATTTAAGTAGTTTCTTTTCTTGGCTAGAAGAGGAGAATTATATCTTAAAGAGTCCGATGAAGAGAATTCATAAGATTAAGACAGATAAAGTAATTAAAGAAACATATTCTGATGAGACGTTAGAATTGCTAAGAGATAGTTGTACAAGTTTAAGAGATCTAGCGATCATTGATCTGCTATCTTCAACAGGAATGCGTGTTGGAGAGCTGGTAAAATTGAATATTAATGATATTGATTTTGAAAATAGAGAATGTGTAGTTTTTGGTAAAGGCAATAAAGAAAGACCGGTATATTTTGATGCGAGAACAAAAATTCATTTGAAAAATTATTTAAATACGAGAAATGATGATAATCCTGCATTATTTGTTTCTTTAGATTTACCACATGATAGATTAAAAATAAGCGGGGTGGAGATCAGATTAAGGCAACTTGGAAGAAGATTAGGAATTTCGAAAGTTCATCCGCATAAATTTCGAAGAACTGTAGCTACAAAAGCGATTGATAAAGGAATGCCAATAGAACAGGTGCAAAGTTTATTAGGGCATTCTCAAATAGACACGACGATGCATTACGCAATGGTCAATCAGAATAATGTCAAAGAATCACACAGAAGGTATATTAGTTAGCAAATTCGGATTTGTGGGGATAAAGTGTTTAATAAGTTTAAGTTAGGTGATATATGTGAAATCGTATCGGGAACCACACCAAACACTAGTTGCTCTAAATATTGGAACGGTGATATCAATTGGATTACTCCAGCAGAGTTGTCTGACGATACAATTATAATCAATGAAAGTGTAAGAAAGATTACTCGGCAAGCGGTCATAGACACGGGATTAAAATCATTTCCACCTGGTACAGTAATACTATCATCACGTGCACCAATAGGGAAGGTTGCCATTGCCGGGAGAGAAATGTATTGTAATCAGGGGTTTAAAAATTTAATTTGTTCAGAGCGAATAAATAATATCTATCTCTATTGGTTTCTTAAAAGAAATACGCAATATCTGAATTCACTAGGAAGAGGAGCAACATTTAAAGAAATATCAAAATCTATAGTTAGTGATATACAAATAAGTTTACCCTTAATAGAAGAGCAAATTAAACGCGCAGAAAATCTCAGAAAATGTTGGAATGTTATAATTTTACGTAAGCGAGAACTGTGTAAACTTGATGATTTGATCAAAGCCCGATTTGTCGAGATGTTTGGAAACCCTATTACCAATAATAAGAATTTCGTTGTTAAAAAAGTTATTGAGGTTGTAAAACTTCAAAGAGGTCATGATTTACCGATACAAAACAGGATTCAGAATAGTACGATTCCCGTTTGGGGTTCAAATGGAATTGTTGGATATCATAATGAAGCAAAAAGTAATAGTGGAATAATAACTGGAAGGTCAGGAACTCTCGGCAAAGTTTACTATTATGCCCATCCTTTTTGGCCATTAAATACGACACTTTACTCTATTAATACTTATAATAACAATATTATATATCTTAAATACTTATTAGAATTTTATGAACTACAACGATTTGCTTCTGGTACTGGCGTACCAACGCTAAATCGGAATGAATTTCATAATGAAATGATTATTGATGTTCCTCTTGATCTTCAAAATGAGTTTGCCGATTTCGTTAAACAAGTCGATAAATCAAAATATGTCGCTCCATATAAGTGAATGTAAGTGTATAATTAGGTTAGAACGGAGGAAATTTATGACTAACTTCGATTATTTGAAAGACGAAAAAGATTTTGATAGCTTTGTAGATATTGCGGTTGTCGCAGAAAAAACATTCAATATCGATGTTAGCTCATGTATTTTTAACTGCCGACGAGCGATGGAAGCGGCAATTAAATGGATGTATTCTGTTGATCGGGAATTGAAAGTTCCCTATCAGGATAATTTACATAGTTTGATGAATACTGATGCTTTTAGGGATATCGTGGGTACTGATTTGTGGAATCGTTTAGAATTCATTCGCAGATATGGTAATAAAGTAGCCCATACCACAGATAAGAAAAGTGAAAACATAGCTAAAATATGTTTGCGTAACCTTTTCTATTTTCTTGACTTTATTGCTTATTGCTATGGCGAAAATTATGAACAGAGAGACTATGATGAAACCTTATTAGAGACTCAAAAGATAAGTGAACCCGATAATAAAGTACAAGATATTGAATTGCAGACTCTGATTGAAGAAAATAAAGCTTTAAAAGCTGAATTAAGTGAGCGCAGAATTCAACAACAGGATACCTATGTTGCCAGACCGTTAGATTTATCTGAGTTCAAAACAAGGAAGCTATATATTGATGCCATGTTAATTGATGCTGGATGGACAGAAGGCAAGGATTGGCTGAATGAAGTAGAGTTAACAGAAATGCCAAATAAATCGAATGTTGGTTATGCTGATTATGTTTTATTTGATGATGCGCATAAACCATTAGCGATTATTGAAGCGAAAAAAACATGTGTTGATGTTTCTCAAGGAAGGCAGCAAGCCTCTTTATATGCTGATTTAATAGAAAAACAATATCATGTAAGACCCGTCATTTTTCTGACAAATGGTTTTGATACCCGAATTATAGATAATCAATATCCGGAAAGAAAAGTTTCATCTATTTATTCTAAGCGAGATTTGGAAAAACATTTCAACTTGCAGAAAATGAAATCGCATTTGAAGTATATTGATATCAATAAGGAGATTGCTGGGCGTTATTACCAGGAAAATGCGATTAAAGCAGTTTGCGAAGCTTTCGATGCCAGAAATAGAAGAAAAGCACTACTGGTCATGGCAACCGGTTCAGGTAAGACAAGAGTTGTTATCGGACTTGTCGATGTATTATTAAAAAACGGATGGGTAAAAAACATTCTGTTTTTAGCAGACCGTAATTCTTTAGTTATTCAAGCAAAAAGAAGTTTTGTTAATTTGCTTCCAGAATTGTCAGCGACGAATCTGGTTGAGGAGAAAGATAATTATAACGCACATGCGGTTTTTTCTACCTATCAAACGATGATGGGCTGTATCGATTCAATTAAAGAAGAGGGCAAAAAACTTTTCACCTGCGGACATTTTGATTTAATCATATGCGATGAAGCTCATAGATCCATCTATAATAAATATAAGGATATATTCACGTATTTTGATGCACCGTTAGTGGGCTTGACCGCAACGCCAAAAGATGAAATTGATAAAAACACGTATGGAATTTTTGAACTTGAAAACCATGTTCCGACTTTTGGATATGAATTAGCTCAAGCTGTAAAAGATGGGTATTTAGTCGATTATTTATCAGTAGAAACAGATTTAAAATTTATTGTTGATGGAATTAGCTGGGATCAATTGAGCGACGAAGAAAAAGAAGAATACGAAAATACCTTTGCGGATGAGAATGGAAATTTTCCAGAAAGGATTAGTCCTGAAGCGTTAAATGAGTGGGTGTTTAATGAGGATACTATAAAGAAAGTTTTGAGAACTCTATTTCACTATGGAATTAAAATTGATTATGGCCAGAAAATAGGAAAAACAATAATATTTGCTAAAAATCACAATCATGCGGAAAAAATATACGAAATTTTTAATAAAGAATATCCACAGTTAAAGGGATATGCAAAAGTAATTGACAATTATATCAATTATGCACAAACTGCGATTGATGAGTTTTCGGATGCTAATAAGCTTCCTCAGATAGCGATATCCGTAGATATGTTGGACACGGGGATTGACGTGCCTGAAGTAGTGAATCTTGTTTTCTTCAAAAAGGTAATGAGCAAGGCTAAATTCTGGCAAATGATTGGACGTGGAACCCGTTTATGTCCTGAATTGCTGGATGGGGAAGATAAAAAAGAATTTTATATTTTCGATTTTTGTGGTAATTTTGAATTTTTCAGAATGAATAAAGGGAAAGCCTCTGCGAATATAACCGCTATTCAAGGAGCGATCTTTAACTTGAAATTTGAAATTGTGTGGAAGCTTCAAGCTATGGCTTATCAGACAGAGGAATTAAAAGCGTGGAGAAGTACTTTAGTTGATGAATTGGTGGTAAAGGTAAAAGAATTGGATCGTTCCAAATTTGATGTGCGCCAACATCTTAAATATGTTGATTTATACTCGAATCCAGATAATTATGTAACTTTGACTTCTGAAGATTGTTCAATGGTTAAAAATGAGCTTACACCGCTGATTCAACCTGATGAAGATGAGATCAGCGCAGTGCGATTTGATGCTTTAATGTATCAGATCGAGTTAGCGTATCTAATGAATAATCGGTATATGAAAGGATATAGAGATTTAACTAATAAGGTTAAAGGAATTTCCAACGTAGCCAACATTCCGGAAATTCAGGTTCATTCAGACTTAATCAACAAAATCCTGCATACAGATTATTTGGAAGATAGCGGGATTAACGAATTCGAGGAAATCAGAGAAAAGCTTAGAAGTCTTATGAAATATTTGCCAAAAGGCAAGACGAGTAAATATGACACTAATTTTGAAGATGATATTCTATCCATAGAATGGAATGAGTCAGAACTTAATCAAACTAACTTGGAAAATTATAAAGCGAAGATTGAATATTATATTAAGCAGCATCAACAAGATAATCCAGCCATCATAAAACTCAAGTCCAATGAACCTCTAAATTCCAAAGATTTAAAAGATTTAGAATATATTCTTTGGATTGAATTGGGAACTCAACAGGACTATTATTCAGAGTTCGGAGATAAACCATTAGGTGAATTTGTCAGAGAAATTGTAGGCTTGGATATGAATGCCGCGAAAGGGGCGTTTGCGGAATATCTGGATGATGCGGAGCTGAATAGTAATCAGATTTATTTTGTCAATCAGATTATTGAATATATTGTAAGAAACGGTATGCTAAAGGATCCAGAAGTGCTTAAACATACACCGTTTACAGATAAAGGTACGATCCTTGAATTGTTTGGTAATGATTTAAACATGTTAAATGGAATTCAGAATGTTATTAAAAGAATCAATTCTAATGCTTTATCCTGAGATGCAGGTTCTAGGTCTAAGTAAGAATGAGTTATATCATTAAAGCTGGGATAAAATGCTGCCCAGCTTTTGAATTATTTGGGTTTTTTGATTTTCAGAGTAATTGATCTTATTAGATAATTGTTATTCTGCTGTACTAAGATTCTGATATCGGAATAAATTTATAAAATTTTGATAAGTGATACCGGAATAGGAATATTGTTTTTCAATTTACTTTAAGCTATTAACTATGCATAAAATGAAGTGCAGAAATTTTTTTGAAATTAAGATGATTACAATAAAACAGATCAGACTACTCAAATCGTCTTGACATCACGGGACTATTGTAGTAGTCTTTAATTGACAAAAAGACTATCGGAGTAGTCTGAAAGGAGGACAGGATGAAATTATTCGATTCTGAATTGAAAATCATGGACGTCTTATGGCGGAAAGGCAAAACACCGGCGAAGGAAATTGCCGATGAGCTGGGTCAGAGCATCGGCTGGAATAAGAATACGACGTATACCGTGATCAAAAAATGTGTGGATAAGGGCGCGGTTTTACGAACGGAACCCAACTTTCAATGTGAGGCGTTAGTCCGCCGGGAAGAGGTTCAGAAAGAGGAAACCGCGGAACTGATCAATAAAATGTTCGGTGGAAGCGACGAGCTGTTCTTTTCTTCTTTCTTAAAGAATAAGGGACTCAGCGATGAAAAAGCCGACGAACTTCTGAAGCTGATCGAAAAGATGAAATGAGGAAAAAATCATGTGGATTATTAAAATGAATATGCCGCTGATGCTGATGAGTCTGGTCGGGGGCGGAATGATCGTCATCGTGGTGCTGCTCAAAAAAATATTCGGACGGTTTCTGCCGAAACGTTTGTTTCCGCTTTTATGGATCTGCGTCCTGATTCGTCTGCTTCTTCCCTTCTCATTATCGACGCCGTTCAATCTGACTTCACTGCCTGACTGGAAGCTGCCGGTATTCTTTGAACGGTTTGCGGAAAGCGCAGATGTGATTGTACAAGCCGGGACCGCCAGTCAGCCTGCGGAAACAAATGTAACCGAGGACCGGCAAATTGCTTATACAACGACTAACGAAGTCACGCAGTCAGCGCTTCCGGCATTGCAATGGAATTGGGCGACAATTCGCATGGCCGGAACACTGCTTTTGGGAGGATTTTTATTCTGGCGCTATACCCAGACACGCCGCAAATTTGACGATAGTATTTTGATCGAAGACGATGAACGGGTCAGCTCCATTCTGGAAGAACGAAATGTGCGGGCGGAAGTATATCTCAACGATCAGATTCAAGGTCCGCTGGTTTCCGGCGTGCTGCGTCCGCTGATTTTCCTGCCCGCGAGTCTGGATTTCCGGGATCCGGAACTGCTGCGAAACATCCTGCTTCACGAATGCGCGCATATCCGCCGCCGGGATAACCTGATGAAGCTGGCCGCATTGCTTGCGCTCTGTATTCACTGGTTTAATCCGCTGGTCTGGCTGATGATCAATTGGATCAGCCGGGATCTTGAGGAAGCGTGCGACGAAACAGTGCTGACGATCCTGGATATCCAGCAGCGTCAGAGCTATGCCCGGGCGCTGATCCAGATGTCGCGCAAACGTCTGAAATTTGCCTGGAACTACTGTGCGTTCAGCCGCAATGAAGTGGAACGCCGGGTACGTAGCATCGCCGCCTATAAACCGCTGAAGAAAATCATGACGGCCGGTTGTCTGGGCTTGCTGGTCTGCTTTACCATGATTACCGCGGCGGCAGCCCAAACGCCGTTTTCCCCAGACCTGTCGTCGATGTGCTCCAGCGCGGACTCCCGCTTTATGCTGGAAGCGGAACTGACGCGGGATCTCAATCTGCCATCGACGCAGGAAATCCGCAGCCGTGCCGATCAAGCCTTGATCCAGGTTTTGCGGGAGAATCCGCAGGATGGACTGAACGATTTGAGAGAAAAAGCCGCGACCGCGCTGGCAGCCGAATTTCATGCCGAGCCGCGGGCCTTCCATATCGATGTTTATCTTAACTTAAGCGAGGAGAAACTGAATCAGGAATATCGGGAACATGAGCTGATCTATGACCACGAACGCTACACTTACCAGGGAAAAAAGGTCAGAGTGATGGAAGACAAAATGGCCGGGCGATACTCAATGCAGAGCGATGGTCAGGTCGATGTTTATATCGAACGTGATGACCGCGGCGAGATCGTTAAAGTGAAAACCTATATCGTTAAAGATTAAACTGTTTCTTATTTAGTTTGGGCAGTTTGCGATAGGAAAGAAGAAGTTCTTATTGGGACTTTGACACTAACTGATTTTAAGGAAATGATAAGCTAAAAGAAAACCAGAATGCGGATTGATGCGTACAATGACAAGGAAACAGGATCCGGATCATTGTTTTAGAGCAACAAGCGTTCTGGTTTTTATAATTGATTTTTGAAAGGTTAATCTCAGAGTCTGCCGGCATAAGTCCATGAGTTTAGTTTTAAGGTTTGCATGTCTTACATGGAATATAGCCCATGTTGATCACTTCTTCCCGATCTCCGTGATAATCCCAACGATTACTGCTTTTGATGGTTTTGACGTGGCGGCAGCTTGGATAGTGAAATTTCATTGTATTTGTATTGAGAACATAATCAGCACCCTCACTTTGATATCCTTGTTGACTTGAGGATTCCGATTCCATGACAATTTGTTTTTCACTGACGGCAACGGTAATATAATCTTCCAATCCGTCGCCTTCAACATGAATTTTAGTTGTTCCTGCGGCGACGCCGTTAACATAGCCTTGAGAATCTACCGTTGCGATTTCTTCATTATCAGAATAATAGTTTAAGTGGGAAGGGATATTCCGACCGCTTGAACCATACTGAACATAGGTGCTGATCGTATCTCCGGTTTTGATTTGCCAGGCGTTGCTATAATAAGAAGTATTTGCGTACAATAAGAGAGTTTGAGGAGACAGCGTAGGTTCCGGTGTAGGCGCGGGTGTTGGCGTTGGGGTAGAACTGGGCGTCGGTGAAGGCGTTGAAGAAGGAACTGAACTCGTAACGGGCGAAACCGATGGAGTTGGAGAAATCTCTTCCGTTTCCTGTTTCTGTTCCTTTTCCTCTTTTTGTGATTCATTGAGATCTTTGTCCGCATGGGCGGCAGGTTCCTGATTTGCCTCAACTGTAGCGACAGGGGTGGCCGCGGCGGCTGAAGCCGGTTTATCTGCGGAAGGAACATTTGAAAATAAGATCCCTGAACAGAACAAAAGAAGTAAAAGAACGGCGGTCAGATAGGGCTTGATTCCGTATTTTTTCTTTAATGTTATAATGGATTTGATCGGGGCAATGAACAAAGCGGCGAGGATAAGCAGGATAGTAGAAAATAAGCCCCCTCCGGCAATGAAATTGGCCAGTGCGATAAAGAGGATGAGAGCAGCGAGGATTCCGGAAAAATAACGTAACAGGACAAGACCCGGCGAGGACTTCTTTTTCATGAAAATGGACTCCTTTCATAAAGGACTGGAATATATGTTTATTATATCATTAACCGTTAGTTACTTTAAAAAAATTGATAAAACAGAACGATTGAGTCATCCTTTTATAAAATAGACAAGGACTATATTCAATGTCGGAATCAAGGCTTAGAAAGAGTAATGATGAAAGAATTTCAAAAATAATAAGCAAGCAGAAAAGTATAAAAAACAGGCACTTAATAAGCTTGAAAACGAAAAGCTCGTAATCAATCGTTAGGCCCGTTTTTTCATTTTTAAATTATTATTATTCCTTTTATCGGTAAAGCAGGATCGAAGGAAACAGGAACAAATACGGCGCCGTCAAAATTGCCAGAATTAACGCTGCTTTGCGCTTCTCCTTGAGCGGCCAGTCCAGCCTGCGAAAGCTTACTTTGAAATTGAAAAGATAAATCAGCCCTCCTGCTGCCGCTACCATCAAGGCGACAAGCAGAAATCCGGCAAAGCTGGAAAATGGATTAAACATCATCGCATAAGCCAGCGGATTGTCTAAAACGGTGGAGAGGATGAACAACAAGACACCGCCGAGGAAATCCGCCAGATAACCGAAGGCAAAGACCCAGAGAAAACTCTTTTTCCAGGTTGTAACGAAAGGTCTGTGATTCATTTTGCAGCCCAGCGCCAACACCAGCGAATCAATCGCGGCGTTTCCAAGGAATGTGATCAGGAAAAGCCAGGTGGAAGGAATAAACAAAAAGAACCAGAGGGGAAACAGGATATTATAGAAGCGATCTTTTTTCATAAGCTCTCCTTTACTCGTGCAGGCCATCGCGCCGGCTCTAAATTTTTTGTATCGTCGCATGGGCAGCTGGGTGAAGATTCTGAGTATCTCTATTATATAAGGAAAGCCAGGGAGAAGGGCGGGAACCAGGGAAACGTAAGAAATTTGTAATGAGCGGAAAAGGCACTCTTACCCTTTTATGCCGTCAGAGAAAGCAAAGCTGGAAAGTATCGTTTGACAGTCCGCCTGTCAATCCAGTATGATGAACGAAACAAGACTGTTCGCTGCCGCTTCTGAAAATGGATTTCGTTAACTGAAAACGAGAAA
>NZ_GG657553.1:62375-126161 GCF_000157995.1 Holdemania filiformis DSM 12042 | reverse complement strand
TTTCGTTAACTGAAAACAGAGAAAGCGGCGGAAAGAGAAAGGAAGGATCTTATGGAAGCGATCGTTCGTGTCGTTGTGCATCTGGCTTGTTTTGCGCTGGCGCTGTACGCCATGCAGGCTCTGAACTATGAAAAACTGATCCGCAAAGGGCATGTCGTGCAGGCTCAGCTGCTGTATATTCTGACCGCGATGTGCATCGCTTTGTTAGCGGCGCAGTTTTTACTCAATCTCGTCATCAAGATCCATGTATAAACAAAAAGGATAGGGACATACTCACCACTAGAGGTGAAATCCATGTATATGTACGAAAAGAAAAGTACCAAAGGCAAAGCGACAGCCGTGATCCTGATGACGATGATTCTGATTCTGATCTCCGGTTTCTTCATTGCCAATTCCACTTTATTCAACAACAAACCCGTCCTTCCGGTCAATCAGCCGGACGCTGTGGCTTCCCTGCATATCCCGGTCGTGCTGCCGGCAGACGAAACCGTCGCCGCACCGTTTGCGATCAACGCCAAGGAAGTCCTGCATTTCTTCGATAAAACAAAAAGCGAAGACGTGTTAAGTCAGGCCGTTACGGAATTTGAAGGCGTATATCGTCCGAATCAGGGACTCGATTACGCGTATGACGGCAAAGTCTTCGAGGCCACGGCGATGCTGGGCGGCACGGTGACGGAAGTCAAAGAAGACGCGATGTTCGGCAAGAGCGTCACGGTGAAAACCGGGGAAGATCTGGAAATTACCTATCAGAGCTTATCCCAGGTATCAGTAAAAAAAGATCAGGTTGTCAATCAGAACGATGTCCTTGGCCTGGCAGGCGAAAACATCTATAACAAGGATCTTGGAATCCATCTTCATGTCGTGGTGCAGAAGGACGGTAAGCTGATTGATCCGGCAACGGTCATCGGCATGAAACCGGCTGAAATAAAATAGCACTTCGGTGCTGTTTTTTTCTGAAAGGTACGCGCTGCGATAGCCCTTGAAATAGTTACAAATTCATTAATTCTGGTGTTATTTTAAGGAGTTGTGTTATAATGTTTGTGTTTACACGAGATGCGGAGGTTGGTTTATGTTGTTTACCAAAGAAGTAGGTATCGACTTAGGTACCGCGAATACATTAATTTACGTTAAAGGAGAGGGCATCGTGTTGAACGAGCCTTCCGTTGTTTCATTAGATGCAGAAACGAAGAAGTGCCTGGCTGTCGGCCAGGACGCGAAGGAAATGCTGGGCAGAACGCCGGGCCGCGTCAGTGCGATCCGTCCGTTAAAGGACGGCGTCATCGCCGACTTTGAAGTCACCGAGCTGATGCTTGAGCATTTTATCCGCAAGCTGAAACTGAAGGGAATGTTCTCCCGTCCGACGATTCTGATCTGCTGCCCGTCGAACATCACGTCCGTCGAACGCAACGCGATCCGGGACGCGGCTTATCGCTGCGGCGCCAAGCGCGTTTACATCGAAGAGGAACCGAAGGTTGCGGCGATCGGCGCAGGCCTGGATATCGCCAAGCCGACAGGCTCGATGGTTCTGGATATCGGTGGCGGTACGACCGACGTCGCGATTCTATCCCTGGGTGAAATTGTCACCAGCACGTCCTTAAAGATTGCGGGCGATAAGCTTGACCGCGATCTGATCAAATATGTGAAGGAAAGCTATAAGCTGTTGATCGGCGACCGCACCGCGGAAGAAATCAAGAAGCGCATCGGCACGGCCTGGAGAGGCAGCCGCAGCGATTCGATGGATGTCAGCGGGCGTGACCTGGTCACCGGTCTGCCGCACACGATCACGCTGAATTCGGAAGAAACAGAACTGGCCATGCGCGAAAGCCTGCAGGACGTCGTCCGGGCCTGCCGTACAGTTCTGGAACAGACACCTCCGGAATTGAGTGCGGATATCGTCAGCCGCGGCGTAGTCTTAACCGGCGGCGGCGCGCTGCTGCAGGGGATCGACCAGCTGCTGATCAACGAGCTGAACGTTCCGGTGTATGTCGCTGAAAACGCGCTGTCCTGCGTAGCGGAAGGCACGGGCGTCATGCTTGAGAATCTGCATCTTGTTCGCTAGTAACCAACAATATCGCTGATCCAGCGATATTTCTTTATCGTAGTCTGGGGGTACTTTCAATGCTGCATTTGATTGAAGGCGCCTTTCCGTTCTTTGCGCTGCCGTTTGTGATTTCTCTGATCTGTGTACCGATTGCCAAGCGTATCGGATTCGCCTTAAAGGTGTACGCAGTGGAAAACAACCGAACGGTTCATCATGGAAAGATAGTGCAGATGGGCGGTCTGGCCGTTTTCGTCGCCTTTATGATTTCAATGGCCTGTTTTTTGAAGGCTGACTCGACCATCAACGGGATTCTGATCGGAGGCTCGGTGGTCTTTTTGGGCGGCTTGCTCGACGACATGATCAATTTGTCGCCATTAAAAAAACTGTTGTTTGAAGTCGCCGGGGCGCTGATCGCGATCCTGGTCGGCGGCATCGGTCTGACGTCGATCACTCTGCCATTTGGGATAGAGATCAATATGATGCCGTTTTCCTTTCTTGTTTCGTTTATCTGGATTGTCGGCGTGACCAACGCGATCAACCTGATTGACGGACTGGACGGCTTATCGGCAGGGATTTGCTTTATCGTTGTCTGCACGATCGGCTTCATCGGTTTCTTTATGGGACGCCGGGATATTCCGGTGATCTCCTTGATCCTGGCGGGCGCGATCGCCGGGTTTCTGCCGTACAATTTTCATCCGGCGTCGATCTTCCAGGGTGACTGCGGCGCGTTGTTCCTCGGGTTCACGCTGGCCTGCTTGTCGCTGCTGGGATTTAAGACGACGACGTTCATCACGCTGGGCTTCCCGGTGATCATTCTGTTCGTTCCGATTTCCGACACGCTGATCGCGATGGTGCGGCGGAAGCTGAGCGGTAAGGGCATCATGCAGGCGGACCGCTCGCATTTGCATCACATCTTAATGTATAAGCTGAAACTGGGACACCGCAACACCGTACTGGTGCTGTACCTGGTGACGGCGCTGTTTGGCGGAACTGCCGTCTTAAGCTATTTTAATGAACAATGGGGCATGATCATGCTCGTGGTGCTGACGATCGTCGCCGAGATCTTCGTGGAAGCAACAGAGATGATCAATCCGAAATGGCATCCGTTATTAGGCTTGTGCCGGCGCCTGACGGGACATCCGAAGAAGAAGTCGTTAGTCGAGGAAACGGATCCAGGCGATGCCAGCGAAGTGCTGACAGAAGCGGAATCGGAGGCGGAGAATACGGAAGCGGACGATCAGGAAGATGAGGATCGGCTTGCGGATGCGGAATCATCGGAAGATGAAAATCTTTCCTCAGAATCCGAAGCGGATTCTGAGGAAAGTGAAGATTTAAAATAAAGGTTAAAAAAGACACGGAATTTGAAGGGTTTGCATACTTCATGAATTCCGTGTTTTTCAATGCGGCGATATTGTCTTTAAGACAGAGAAAGAGCGTTGAATCGCCAGTTTCTTTCCTAGGCTTCAAATAAACTCTCAAAATAATGAATGAGATAATGATAAAACGGATGAACCAGAGCGGTTCGGGCACTATCCTGCGGATGCAGCGAGATTTGTAACTCCCGGGAACATTGCGGATTCGCGATGGGGACGAGCTTGACGTCTTCGCCGACCGCGCCCCAGGTGTGTTCCGGCCAGAAACCAATGCCGCTGCCCGCGCCGATTAAATTGCGGACTGTCGCCGGGCTGTCGCTTTCGAAAATAATCTTCGGATGAAAGCCGGCCATCTGACAGAATTGATCGCAGATCTTGCGGAACTTCCGGTTGCCGGCCAGACAGATAAAGCCTTCTTCCTTCAATTCTTTCAGATCGATGGAGCGCAAACCGCTGTAAAGGGAGTGGGAGGGCACCGCAAGCAGAATCTGTTCCTGAAAGGATACGGTATTCTCGGCTGTTTCCGGAGTACTGCGTTTCTCGGTCAGCGTATCAACAGACAGATCGCAGATTTGAGTCAGTTCATTCTGCATGATGGAAAATAAGATTTCTGAATGATCATGCTTGTAGGCGATCACGGCGTCCGTCACAGCCCGGGAAGCCGCCAGGACATTGATGTGAAGGGTGTAGGCGCTGCGCCGGGCCAGCTGCTGCATCTGATCAGGAATCTGATCCAAAGCGGCCAGCGGTTCGCGAAGCATGCCGTAAAGCGCGCAGCCATAATCCGTCAGCACGATGTTGCGGCCGCGCGAGGCGATCAGAGGAACGCCAAGTTCATCTTCCAGCCGGTGGATCGATTTGGTGATCGCGGGCTGCGCGACGTGCATGCGTTCCGCGGCCCGGGTGACGTGCTGAAGCTCGGCGACGGCGGCGAAATAGCGAAGCTGGGTTAACTCCATAATTCATCCTTCTTTCATAACGGTAAGTTATCATTTTGATCAATATTAACTATTACTTATTATACATGAACGGTGCTATACTTGGAAAGCTGGATAGGGGGTTTTTTATGAATAAGGATTTAACTGTGGGAAAACCGGCTTCCGTGTTGTGGAAATATTCGCTTCCTTTGTTTGGCAGCATCATTTTCCAACAGCTTTATAACATTGCCGACAGCTTTGTGGCCGGCCGCTGGATCGGCACGTCGGCGTTGGCGGCCGTGGGCAATTCCTACGAAATTACATTGATTTATATCGCATTTGCGTTTGGCTGCAATATCGGTACCTCGGTCGTGGTAGCGCGGCACTTCGGATCAAAAAATTATAACCGGCTGAAAACGGCCGTGACGACCTCGCTGATCGCCAGCGCGGCGATCGGACTGGCGCTGACCGGCCTGGGCTTGATCGGCGCGGACTTCTTATTGAAACTGATCCAGACGCCGGCGGAGATCTTCGGGGATTCCTTGGAATATCTGTTGATTTATCTGGGCGGCTTCCTGTTTCTTTTGATCTACAACATCGCGACAGGGATTTTCTCAGCGCTGGGTGATTCGCGGACGCCGTTTTATTTCCTGGCGGTGTCTTCCGTGACCAATGTTTTCGTGGACATCCTGTTTGTCGCGCAGCTGAACATGGGCGTGGCCGGGGTAGCCTGGGCGACATTCCTATGCCAGGGGGTCGCGGCGGCTGCGGCGTTGAGCGTCGTGCTGAAACGGCTGAAAAGTCTTCCGGAAAGCGGAAAGGCGCCGCTGTTTTCCACAGACTGTTTAAGCGAATTAACGCGGATCGCGGTGCCGAGTATCCTGCAGCAGGGCTTTATTTCCGTCGGCAACATCATGATTCAAAGCATGATCAACGGCTTCGGCATGGCGGCGGTAGGTGGTTATTCCGCGGCGGTGAAGCTGAACAACATGACAATCACTTCGATTACCGCAATCGGCAACGGGATGTCCAATTATACGGCGCAGAATGCCGGGGCTGGAATTCCTGAACGGATTGAAGCGGGTCTTTCGGCGGGCATCAAACTGGCGGGATTGATCGCGCTGGTCTTTGCGGGTCTGTATTTAGCGGCTGGACCGGCGTTTGTCGGCCTGTTTATCACCGACGGCAATCAGGCGGCCTTGTCCGCGGGCGTGCTGTTTTTACGCATCGTGTCGCCGTTCTATCTGGTGATCGCGGTGAAGCTGATTGCGGACGGGGTGCTGCGTGGGGTCAACCGGATGAAACTGTTCATGACGGCGACCTTGACCGACCTGGTTATCCGCGTCGCCTGCGCTGGTCTTTTCTCAACGGTTCTGGGTCTGGGCTTAACCGGAATCTGGCTGTCCTGGCCGGTGGGCTGGCTGATCGCGGCGTCAATGTCGGTCTTCTTCTACCGCACGGTGAAGCGGCAGCGTTTCGATATACCGCAGGAAGCGATCCAGCCGGAAAGAATGGCTGAAGAAACGGCGGCGGAATGGATTGAAAGTCAGGCTTAATCCCGTTGGGATTCTTGAATGAAAAACAAAAATTAAGGTAAGAACTAAACCTGATGAAAGAGTCAGGTTTTTCTTTGACATCGAATGAGGTGGAACGTGATCGCCTTGCATCAGGCGGATAAGCGGCGGCCAGAGGAAATCGGCGCGCAGAAAAAAATAATTCTCGTTAACCGAGAAGAAAGCAGGAAAAATGCGAAATCGGGCAACATTATAATCAGGAAGGTGAAGAATGATGAAAAACAACCTGATGCTTGAACGTCCGGCTTTGAATTTGTCGCCGATCTACAGTGAAGATCCGTCGCTCAAGGAACAGTGGGGAGCGTATCTCTCATTAAAGGAAGAAGAATTTTCCGCGCTGTCGGTCCGGCAAGCGCATTGTCATCTGGTCAGCGAAGCGAACTGGCTCAACCGCAAGGATGCCCGCAGCTGTGTCCAGCTGGGTGTGAAAGCGAAGATCGGCGATATCTGCTACATCGACTTTGGCCAGGCGTATCTGAATGAGGCGGGTTTCCAGCACTTCGGCGTGATCCTGTCCTTCTGCAATGGCAAAGCGTTCGTCGTGCCGATGACGTCCAACCCGGCAACCTATAAAATGGCGTATGACCCGGTCGAATGTCCGAACGGACGCCGGCATCTGATGCGGATCGGTTTGATCGAAGGCATGAAAAAAGAGTCGGTGCTGTTTCTGAACGACTGCAAATACATCAATACCGCCCGGATTATAGACGTCAAAGCGACGATTCCTGAAAACAGCGCGCTGTTCCGTCATATTGTCAACCGCGTCAAAGAATGCCTGATGCTTTAGAATTTCATAAGAACTGGAAGATTCGACAGGGTTTTCAGCGAAGCTTTCTTACAATAGCCTTAAGAAGGTGAAAAATATGAGTCAGCTGACCCTAAAGAAGTCAACGGCATGGCTCCAGAGATTTCATAGGAGCGATGGGTTTTTAGTTTTCAGTTTTTTCTTCACTGCGCTTTCGTTTCGATCCGCAGTGTTTCTTTATCCCGGACTGGCCTTTTTCTATCAGCGCAACCGCAGAGAGGGAATGGCGGCGGCGATCGGTACGCTGGCTGGCAGCTGTTTCTCCGGCTTTGCCGGATTTTACTGTCAATTGCTGCTGCTGGTCTTCTTCCTGCTGCTGATCTGTCTGATCCAGCTGCTGCGGCAGAATTTATTCGCGTGGTTTCCAATGATCTGCGGTCTGAACGTGCTGCTGGCCAGCCTGGCGACCGGAACGGCCTTCGCGCAGGGTCTGGCCGCGGCGGGCGCGGGCATCCTGATCTGCCGCTTCACGCAGTCGGACTGGATGTGGATCGATACGGAATTCAAGCTCAGTATGATGATGCTGGGAATTCTCGGAAGCAGTCTGATCTATCCGATGATGCGGATCTTTCCATTGGAAGGCGCATGGATGGCCTCAGTGCTGGTGATGGCGTGTCTGGCCATGACGATGCCGGTGCGCGAATACCTGGCGTTGTGTCTGGGCCTGTTGTTCTGTTTTCCCGTCGGCAGCCATACGCCGGTCTGGTGCGCGGCGCTGCTATTGATGAACATCCTGCGGCAGGATTTGGGCTGGATGCGCTTCTTAGGCTGGATGGTGCCGTTGATCTGGACCCAGCAGCCGGCCTGGTCGCTGGCCGCGGGCATCGTGATCTTTCTGGCTGCTCAGCAGTTCCCGGCCTCGCAGATTGCGCAGCGGTGGGTGAGCGAGGAAAAGCAGACGCTGAACGGTCAGCGGATCGAAGGCCGCAAACGAACTTTGTTGCACCAGCTATCGCAGTTTTCGCATATCTTTGATTTGATCGCCGATTATTTTGAACCGATTCAGCCAAGTCAGTCGCGGATCCTGGAGGGCATGGCCGATGCTCTGGATACCGTGGCGATGCAGATGAAACAAAGCGTCGTGGATGACGAAGCGCTGAGCGATAAACTGGTGAATCTGTTGGAAGGGTATCACTTTGAAGTCAAGCGCGTTCATGTCCAGCAGTGGGAGGAAGGCCCGCTGCAGGTGGTGATCGATTTCTCCCAGCTGTCGCACAGCGAATTGGAGGAAGTTGTCCTGCCTTTGATCCACATGGTCATCGATCCGGATCTGAAGGTGACGCGGTTCCAGCGCAACCGGATTTTCTATACCGGCAGCCGGCTGGAGTTGTCGACCTCTCAGCCTTCAACATTGAAGACACGGTTATTTACCTTGAAAAAAGATCCTGAGGTTTCCGGCGATACCAGCGCGGTGTTCCGCAGCGGTCAGACGACGATCTGCACGATCAGCGACGGGATGGGCTGCGGCCCCCAGGCAGCGCGCAGTTCCCAATTTGTTACGCAGGTGCTGCAGCGGATGCTGAGCGCCAAGCTGCCGGTGGAAGCGGCGGTGCAGAGCATCAACGCTTTGCTTCACGCCGATCAGCGGGAATTGTTCGCGACCTTGGATTTCCTGTGTTATGACCAACGCCGCCACCAAGCGTTCCTGAGTAAGTCCGGCGCATGTCCGACGTATCTGATCCGGGAGGATCAGATCATGGAAATCAGCGGCGAATCACTGCCGATCGGGATCATTCAGGAAATTGAAACGGATTGCTTTCAAATTGACTGCCAGGATCAGGACTGCTTCGTGATGAGCAGTGACGGCGTGGAAAAACAAGTGCTCGATCAGTGGATCCGCGGCGGCGATCCGGATCAGATTCTGCAGCGGATTGAAACCGGTCTGCAGGCGATGGAGGAAACCGGCTGCGCCGACGACGTGACCGTGTTAATCGCCCGTGTCAGCAAGCGCTGACGCGGGTTTTTCACATTTTGGATTTCAAAACAGAAAAAAAGCCCGAATTTATACAATAATCCGGGATTGTCGCAGGCGAATCGCTTGGCAACGGAATATTTCTGTGGTTCAATAAATAAACCAGGAATTCAAACGGAAGGAGGCGGTACAATGCGATGGAATCAGCTGGCGGAAAAAAAGTGGATCGTGGGTGTTTCCGGCGGTCCCGATTCGATGGCGCTTCTGGATTTGTGCCGCCGTCATCGTGTGAGCGTTGTGTGCGCCCATGTGAATTATCATCACCGGCCGACTGCGGACCGCGACCAACAGATCGTTGAAGCCTACTGCCGAAATTATGCGATTCCGTTTTATTCGCTGGATCCGGTTAAGGAAACGTCTGGAAACTTTCAAGCCTGGGCGCGCGAGGCACGGTATGCCTTCTTTGCGCGGCTGGCTGTTCAGGAAGCGGCGGCAGGCGTTCTGATCGCGCAGCATCTGGATGATTTTCTGGAAACGGCGCTGCTTCAGCAGGAGTCCGGAAGGCAATGCGAAGTGCTGGGCATCCGGGAAGAAGGCCGGGTGCTGGGCGTGGTCGTCGTCCGGCCGTTGTTAAGCTGGACGAAACGGCAGCTGCAGGAATACTGCAACCGGCACAAAATTGCCTATGGGATCGACGAGTCCAATCTGAGCGACGATTACCGCCGTAATCAGCTGCGGCATCATGAGCTGGCGGAACTCAGCGAAGCAGAGAAGCGGAGTGAAGTCAGAAAACTGAAGGCGCGCAATCATGATCGTCAAAAAAAGAAGGAAGCTGTCGAAGCAAAGCTGAATCCCGCGGATCCGATCATTTCCCAGGAAATATTTCTCACGCTGAGCGAAGCGGAACAACGGATTTTCCTGCGGGCGTGGATGCAGGAACAGGGCGTGGTTCCGCCATCGGAAGCCTTTCTTATCGAGCTAATCAAAGCGCTGAAGCAGAAAAACGGGAATTTCGACGTAAGTTTCAGTAAAGACCGCCGGTTTCAGGCGGCTTACGGATTCTTTTCACTTGACTTCACAGATGAGGTATCTTATTGTTATGTTCTGGATAAAATAGAATTGTTCGCGACGCCGTATTTCAGGATCGCGGAGAACGGAGAATCCACGGAAGCGGTCACTTTATATCAGGAAGACTTTCCGATCACAATCCGCAATCCCCATCCCCAGGATGCGATTCAGCTCCGGTTCGGCACAAAGCGTTTAAACCGGTGGTTTATCGACAGAAAGATCCCGCCGGATCAGCGCCGGCGCTGGCCGGTTGTCGTCAACTGCCGCGGCGAGATCATTCTGGTCCCGAAAATAGGCTGTAATGTCGCACATTACTCTAACAATCCAACTTGTTTTGTGATAAAATAGGGATATTCTGGAGGTTTGACTATGCATCCATGTTTAGAAAAAATTTTACTCAATGAAGACGAAATCGTAGCTCGCTGCAAAGAGTTAGGACAACAAATTACCCAAGAGTACAAGAACAATGAACAGCCGCCGCTGTTAGTCGCGTTGTTGAAGGGATCCGTCCCTTTTTTGGCAGAATTGATCAAGCACATCGATCTGGACATTCAGTTTGACTTTATGGACGTTTCCAGCTATGAGGGCACGGAATCGATCGGCGATATCAAGATCCTTAAGGATCTGGACTGCTCTGTCAAAAATCTGGACATTCTGTTGGTCGAAGACATCGTCGATACCGGCAGAACGTTGAAAACCGTCAAGGCGATGCTGAAAAACAAAGGCGCGAAGACGGTGCGCGTCGTCACGCTGCTCGACAAGCCGGATCGCCGGGTCGTCGATATTGAGGCGGATTATACCGGCTTTGAAATTCCGAACGAATTCGTAGTCGGATTTGGACTGGACTTCAATCAGAAGTACCGTAATTTTCCTTTTGTCGGTGTCCTGAAAGAAGAATGCTATAAGTAACGCTAGCGAAGGAGTGATACAATGCGTAATAATCGTTGGATCAATTTTGTTCCGTATCTGATTGTGATCCTGGCGCTGTTCAGTTTGATGAACATGAACACCGGGACTGCGACACAGAATCTGACCTACAACGAGTTTCAAAAGTTAGTTGAAGAACAGAAAGTCACCGAAAGCGCAGTGACGGTCGGCGACAATGTGATTAAAATCAAGGGTGTTTTTGAACAGGACGGCAAGAAGGTCGGCTTTACCGCTTCCGTACCGCGTTCGGAAACCGAAGTCGACGCGCTGATGAGCGCGCTGGAAGCCGCTGACGTCAAGGTCAGCGACATGAACGAATCGAATCTGTTTTTAGATACGATCTTATCGTTAATTCCATTTGTGATTTTCGGCGCGATGGCGTTTTTCCTGATTTCCAAGATGAACGGCGGCGGCAATAACAAGGCTTTTGAATTCTCAAAATCCCGGGCCCGGCTGGAAGGCAACATCAAGGTTCGCTTTGACGACGTTGCCGGGTGCGATGAAGAAAAACAGGAAATGGCGGAAATTATCGACTACCTGAAATCGCCGAAGAAGTTTGCCAAGATGGGCGCGCGGATTCCGAAGGGCATCCTGATGGTCGGCTCGCCGGGTACTGGTAAAACATTATTGGCGAAGGCGGTCGCGGGTGAAGCGGACGTTCCGTTCTATTCGATTTCCGGTTCGGATTTCGTTGAAATGTTTGTCGGCGTCGGCGCCAGTCGTGTCCGTGATATGTTTAAAAAAGCGCAGCAGACAGCGCCGTGTATGATCTTCATTGATGAAATCGATGCGGTCGGCCGGCAGCGCGGCGCGGGTTTAGGCGGCGGCCATGATGAACGGGAACAGACGCTGAATCAGCTGTTAGTTGAGATGGACGGCATTACGGACAATGCCGGTATCGTTGTCATTGCGGCGACCAACCGGCCCGACGTCCTCGATCCGGCGCTCTTGCGGCCGGGCCGTTTTGACCGTCAGATTACCGTTTCCCTGCCGGACCGCAGAGGCCGCAAGGCGATTCTGGAAGTCCATGCCCGCAACAAAAAACTGGCTCCGGAGATTGATCTGGACGCTTTAGCGAAGCGGACGCCGGGCTTTTCCGGTGCGGATCTGGAAAACGTGCTGAACGAAGCCGCGATTCTGGCGGTGCGGGAGAACAGCGATTTAATCCACATGCACAATCTGGATGAAGCGATTGACCGCGTCATGATGGGGCCGGCCAAGAAGTCTAGAAAATATGATGAAAAATCCAAGAAATTGGTGGCATACCATGAGTCCGGCCATGCGATTGTCGGCCTGAATCTGGAAAACTCCAATATTGTTCAGAAGGTAACGATCATTCCGCGCGGCACCGCCGGGGGTTACAACCTGATGACGCCGAAGGAAGAAAAGATCATGAACACGAAGAACGACCTGATGTCGGCGATCACCGGCTACATGGGCGGCCGCGTCGCGGAAGAAGTCTTCTTTGACGATATCACAACCGGTGCGGTGAACGATATCGAACAGGCGACAAAAATGGCGCGGGATATGGTCACGCTGTACGGTATGAGTGATCTCGGTCCGGTTCAGTATGATCATGGTCAGCAGAACGTCTTCCTGGGCCGTGATTACAATTCCTCAAGCAACGTATCCGGCCAGGTTGCGTTTGAAATCGATCAGGAAATCCGCAAGATTATCGATCAGTGCCATGACGAAGCGAAGAAGATCATTCTGGAACACAAAGAAGAACTGATCAAGATCGCGGAAGCGCTGATTGAAAATGAAACGCTGACGGCGGAACAGATTGATAAGATTATCAAGGGCGAACCGTTCCTGGATCTGCCAACGCCGGAAATGAAGGCGGCAGCGGCTTCTGCGGCAGAACCGGAATCCCCGGTTACGGTGGAAACTGAGGAAACAAGCCAGCCTGAAACGGAAACAGAATAGATGAATTGAAAGATGGTCCGGGCGGCCATCTTTTTCTTCATTTTAGAACGAATTGATTTCTTCACGTCATTTTCTCTCTTTTGAAGCGTCATCATCAAAAATAAACATCACATTTCCTTGATTTGATTTTAACGGAAGCTTCATTAAAAATACAAAATAGTTAGAAATCAGGTATGGTTTATCTTACCCCAAATAGCTTATAATTAAGAATAGTTCAGGACCAATTTTATTTTAATCACATTCACAAATTCCTGAATCAGGAAATACAGAAAATCAGACTACAAAATAAGGCAGGAACAGATATGGATTACAATCAAATCTTAGCGAAAAGAATACAGGAATTATGCGAGCTGAAGCAGATCTCTCTCGAAATGCTAAGTCAGAAAGCCAGGATCAGCGAGCGGACACTGACGCGGATTGTCAACGGTCTTTATAAAAATCCGGGAATGGCCACTATTTTCCGCATCGCCTATGCGTTGGATATGACGATGGCGGAGTTTCTTGATTTTCCGGAGATCAACGATTATGAGTTTTCAGAACCTGGGTGGGAAGACCCTGAATTATAATCCGGGGATTAAGGAATAGAAAAATGCCGGGAAAGGGGTTACAATACAACCAGGAGGTCTTTTATGAAAATCAGTGAAGTAATTCAAAAAATGAAAAAGTATCACCGCGGAATTGCCCAGGGGAAGCCGATCGACGACGCGACGACCCGCGACCAGATTCTCTATGGGAATCCGGATCAGGAATGTACAGGCATCGTAACGACGTGTTACGCTTCGGTTGATGTTATCCGCAAGGCCAATGCGTGCGGTGCCAATTTGATCATCAGTCATGAAGCGCTGTTCTGGAATCATGGCGATCATACCGACTGGCTGGAGGAAGCCCAGAATAAAACGTTTCTGGCAAAAAAGCAGCTGCTGGATGAAACCGGCATTGTCGTCTGGCGTGATCATGATTATATCCATTCCGGAATTCCGATGAACGGCGGTTATGTGGACGGGATTTTCCACGGCGTCATGGTTACTTTAGGCTGGGAAAAATATCTCAGCTGCGATCCGGCGCGGCCGATGATTTTTGAAATGCCGGAAACGCCCGTTAAGGAAATTGGGCGTCAGATTATGGAGAAATTCCATCTGACCGGTTTAAAAATGCTGGGGAACACCGAGGCAAAGGTCAGGAAAGTTGCGATCGCCAGTCATATCCTGGGCGGCGATAACGACATGATCACCCGGATCGATCAGGAAGACATCGACCTGTTGATCTCCATGGAACTGATCGACTTTACCGTCAGCGAATATATTCGCGACAGTGCGATGCTGGGGATGCCGAAGGCGATTCTGGCAGTCGGTCATTTCAATACGGAGGAACCGGGAATGGAATACATGGTTCATTATATTCCGGAAGCGCTGAGTGAAGCGATTCCTTGCCGCTATATCCAGTCCGGGGATATGTATGAATTCATGATCGCATAACCTGTCTGGATCTTTTCTCAACGATCTTAAGTCAGTTTCTTTCGCATAAGAAAAGGATTTATCAAGAACTGAAGTCAGCTGTATCAAGGGCTGACTTTTTTTTGTGCGGAATTCAGAGTGCTGCTTTTTTTGAAGAGGAAAGCGAAACAAGAAGGAAAGAGGGCGAACCTGGCGATGAAAAGAAATAAAAAATAGTAAAGATATAGGAATATTGTTGAATGATTATACATATATAATGCTAGGATAGGGGGAGAAAGCGGGATGATTCTTAAAGAATAAAAGCAAACTGAATCATTATAATAACTTGCTTAAATGATTACAAAACTGATTATAAGAATAGTTTTAGTCATAACATCAGCGAAAATCCTACAAAAATCTACAAATTTATATTGACGTAAGCGTATTCATGAAATATATTATGTATATACAAGAAATGAAATTATGAATATACAGGAGGAAAAATATGGAAAAACCTACGATGGCGGGATATATTCTTGACCAAGGCCGGGCGCTTCGTCAGTCGTTTGCCGAAAGAGCCTGCTTCGTCGATCCGATGATTGAATTATTCCAAAACCAGGATATCCGGAAAGTTTATTTTCTGGGTTCAGGAACAAGCTATCATGCGGCGCTGAGCTTTAAGAACTGGTTTGAGAAGTATCTGAAGGTGGAAGCGGAGGTTGTGATTCCGACAGTATTTACGAATTATACGCAGATCAATAACAACGCGATCTATCAGCCGCATCAGATTCTGGTCGTCGGCATCAGTCAGTCAGGCACCAGCGTTTCCACGGTGGAAGCGATGCGCAAAGCTAAAAATGCGGGCTACTTTACCGTTGCGCTGACGGAAGCGTTATCCAGCCTGATCACCCGCGAAGTCGACATCGTCGTGCCGTTAACCTGCGGCAAAGAAGAAATTCCGATCGAAACCCGCGGCTACATCATCACACTGCTGACCGGCTATCTGTGGGCGGTTGAAATTGCCTCGGCGCTGGGCCAGCTGGAGAAAGCGCAAAGTGAACAGAAACTAAGGGAAGCGGAAACGATGCTCGACCATTTCGACGCCTTGATCGAAGAAGTCCAGCAATGGATCGACCGCAATCAACCGGAGCTGCTGGACATGAAAAAGGGGCATATCGCCGCGTATGGAACAAATTATCCGACCGCGCTGGAAGGCGTACTGAAAATGTATGAAACCTTCCACAAGCCGCTGAGCGCCTATGAATTGGAGGAACTGATTCACGGGCCGCAGATGGCATTCGACGATCAGACCTACCTGTATTTCATCGCAAGCAATGAAGTTGAACGATCACGGATTCCGCTGTTTCTGGACTGGATCCGGGAGAATGAAGTGACCGAACACGTCTTTGTGTTCTATGCCGATCAACAAGTGACAAATCCGAAGGATCTGCATTTCCGCAGTCCGATCGCGCCCGATTTAAGTCCGCTGGCCTTCGTTGTTCCCTTTCAGCTGATGGCGGCCCGCAATTGTGAAGCGATCGGCTACGACACCAGCGTCTACCCGCCGAAACGCCGGGCGTTCGCCCATAAGAAACCGGAGGAACAAGCATGAATCAATTTCTGATCGCCACTCATTCCACGCTCGCCGAAGGGCTGGCCAACGCGATTCATTTCTTCAACAGCGACGCCGCTAACATTCATTATATCAACGCTTATGTCGAGGATAATGAATTTGAAAAAGCACTGCGCGCTAAGCTGGCGGCAATGGAGCCGGGCAACCTTGTCATTCTGACCGATCTGGCCGGAGGCAGCGTGAATCAGATCGCTGCGAAGCTGATGCGGGAAATCCCGTTTGTGCTGGTCACCGGCATCAACTTTCCGTTAGTGCTGGAAATGGTTTATCAGAGCGAAGACATCACACCGGAGCTGGCCGCGCAGATCGTCGAGCGCGCAAGAGCGGAAATGATGTGCATGAACACGCTGAACACTGACGCTGAAGAAGCAGATCTAATCGAGGACGACGAGCTGTAAACAAAATCATTGAGGTAATGACCTGAACTGAATCAGGCGTTATAAAAAGGAAAGGAGGATTTTATGATTATTTTAGTCAGAGCGGACGACCGGTTAATTCACGGCATGGTGGCTGTGTCCTGGACTTCCGCAATCAAGCCGGAAACGATTCTGGTAGCCAACGACGAGGCGGCAGGGGACAGCTTTAAAGCCGCGACGATGAAACTGGCCAAACCAGCCGGCGTCAAACTGATCATCAAGACCTGCGATGATTCGATCAAGGCGCTGAACAATCCGATCAACGACCGGAAGAAAATATTCCTGGTCACGGAAACCGTCGAGGATGCCTGCTACATCTGGGAACGCGTCAAGGGGATCGTCAAGCTCAACATCGGCACGGCCGGCGTCAACAAGAAGCCGGGCGAGGACTACATTCCGACGCTGCCGCAGGTCTTCATGACGCAGAAAGAATTTGAATGCGCCAAGAAAATGGCCGACGCCGGCGTGGAAGTCTTTGCGCAGATCACACCGTCTCAAGACCGCATGAACTTCAAAGACATTGAAAAAATATTTGCCAAATAAAAAATTATAAGGAGGGCAAAAACTTATGCTTCAGGGATTCTTAGTCGCGCTCGTCGCAACCTTGATCTACATGGAAAGCCGCATCGGCGGTCAGCACATGCTCGACCGGCCAATTCTCATCGGCCCGATCGTCGGCCTGATCATGGGGGATTTCACCATGGGCTTAATCATCGGCGGCAATCTGGAACTGGTCTGGATGGGCTTAGTCGGTATCGGAACATCCACGCCGCCGGATGTCGTTGTCGGCAGTGCGCTGGCCACTGCGCTGGCAATCAAAACCGGCGCTTCCTATGAAACCACGCTGGCGCTGGCGATTCCAATCGCACTGCTGGCTCAGGTCGGTTCCATCGGCGTCTGCATCCTCAACACCACCTTCGCGCACCGCGCTGACAAATGCGCCGACAAGGGCGACTGGAAGGGCGTTGAAATGTCCAACTGGATGGGCAGCGCGCTGTACTTCGTCTTCAAATTCACGATGATTTTCTTAGGCTTCTTAATCGGCGGCGATGTCATTACGGCGATCGTCAACAACATTCCGGCCGTTATCCAGTCCGGTTTGGCTCAGTCCGGCAACCTGCTTCCGGCGTTAGGAATCGCGATGTTGATTCAGCTGACCTTTGACAAGAAGTTCGCGGCGTTCTTATTCCTGGGCTTCGCTTTAGTCGCTTTCTTCAACGTCAGCACGATTGCCGCAGCGGTGATCGGCGTAATCTGCGCTTATGTTTACTACCAGTTCGCTCCGAGCGGCAAGTCCGGCTCCATGAGCGCCAGCGATGAAAGTGAGGAACTGTAAGATGACGATCGGCATGAAGAAATTAAGCTCGAAAACCTTAAAGAAAGTTTATAATCGTCACTATCAATTATTGGGATGCTTCAACTATGAACGTCAGATGTCGACGGGCTACGCCTGGACGATGATGCCCGCCATCCGCGAGCTGTACGGCGAGGATGAAGCGAAGATGAAGGCCGGCGTCAAACGCCACCTGGAATTCTTCAACTGCGCGACCACACCGAGTCCATTCATCATCGGGATCACCTGCGCGATGGAGGAACAGTGCGCCAGTGCGCCGGACGGCGAATTTGACGTCGCTTCGATCAACTCTGTCAAGGCAGCTTTGATGGGGCCGTTAGCCGGCATCGGCGACAGCTTCTTCTGGGGTACCTTCCGCGTCATCGGCGTCGGTGTTGGTGCGCCGTTAGCGGTCGCCGGCAACATCTTAGGCCCGATCCTGTATTTCCTGATCAACTTTATTCCATCGGAAATCGTCCGCCGCGTCGGCTTCAAAATCGGTTATGAAGGCGGCAGCGAATTCCTGACCCGGATTTCCGAAGACGGCACACTGAATAAGCTGACGGAAGCTGCCCGCATCATGGGCCTGGTCGTTATCGGCGCGATGATGGCTTCAATGGTCAGTGTCAATCTGGTTACAGTCCTCAACATTAACGGCGCGCAGGTTGTTCTGCAGGAGATCTTTGACGCGATCTGCCCGAAGATTCTGCCGCTGGGTCTGACCTTCGCGTGCTACTGGGGCTTACAGAAACGCTATTCCGGTACGGTCATCATGATCGCCCTGCTGGTTCTGGGTGTCCTGGCTGTCGCTTTGGGTCTGTTGTAGTCGAATGAAACAGGGGTGAAAGTGGATGAAAAAACAAGAAGTGCTGGAAAGTCTGAAAGACGGCTTGATCGTTTCCTGCCAGGCAGTGCCGGAGGAACCTCATTATATGGAAGGCATTACCGTTAAATTCGCGGAGTGCGCGGCCTGGGCAGGAGCGAAAGGCATTCGCGCAAATTCCCCGGAGGATATCCGGGCGATCAAGGCGCAGGTCGATCTGCCGGTCATCGGAATCTGGAAAATCAACCGCAATGTGAAGGATGTCTATTTAACACCGAATCTGGAAGCGGCCAAAGCGGTCTGGGAAGCCGGCGCGGAGATCATCGCCGTGCAGGCGACGCATCACTACCGCGACGATGGCAAGCTGGCGTATGAAACAATCCGGGAAATCAAGGAAAACATTCCGGAAGCGCTGATCTTTGCCGATGTCAGCACTGCGGAGGACGCGCGGATCGCCGCGGAAATGGGTGCGGATTTCGTCGCTCCAACCTTAGCCGGGTATACGAAAGCCGGCGCCTTCGACAAGCTGGAAATCAAGGATGCTCCGGATTATATTCTGCTTCGGGATATCGTCGATGCCGTTAAAGGCACCGGCGCCCGCGTCATTATGGAGGGCAAGGTCGCCACACCGGAGATCGCGGTCCAGTGCCTGTATATGGGCGCGTATGCCGTCGTCGTCGGCAACGCGATCACGCGTCCGCACATCACGGCCAAACGATTTGCCCGGGCGCTGAACCGGTTCCATGACTAACCCTATCCTCTGGATCACGCTGCTGTGTTTGTTCGGCAGCGTGATCTATAAAAAATGGGTGAGCGAGAAAGCGCTGCGGAAGCTGTATACGTTTAAAATGAAACAGGATACGGACAGCTTTCTCAAACTGCTCGATTCCCCTTACTGCCGGTTTAATTTTTCCAAGGTATCGCTGTTGATGATGAAGCTGAACTATTTTATTGATCTGCAGGATCATGATCAGGTTCGCGCGACCTACGCGCAGTTTGCTTCGCTGAAGATGAACGCGGATGAAAAGATCGCGCTTGATTCCCGGATGTTCGGCTACGCCCTGCAATTTCGCGACCGTGCGCTGGCCGAGACCTGCCGCGACCAGCTGATGCCGTTGTTAAACGAGAAAAAGGGGCAGAAAGCGGAACTGATCCGCGGGGAAGTGGAACAGCTTGACCGCATTTACATCCAGAAAGACACCACGTTAATCCAGGAGCTGACCGAGGCGCTGCCGGAATGTGAAAACGACGAAATCAAGTCGCTGATCGCTTTCCGTCTGGCTAAACTTTACCATTATGAGAACCAGCCGGAACAGGTAGAGATTTACCTGAACCAGGCAATGCGGTATACTAATAATGATAAGAATAGAAAATCGCTGATGGCGATGATCAGCGATCCCTCGGAGCTGGATTAAATGAATAAATATGAACAAATAATTAATTACTACCGTCAACAGATCGTCGATAAATTGCTCAAGCCGGGCGATCAACTACCCAACGAAATTGAAATTGCGCAGGCGTTTAAGGTCTCGCGCATGACCGCGAACAAGGCCCTGAATATTCTGGCCCAGGAAGGTTGTATCCGCCGGGTCAAAGGGCAGGGCAGCTTTGTCGACAACCAACAGATCGTCAAGGCGATCGGAAACCTGACGAGTTTTACTGACGACATCACGAAGATGGGGCAGAAACCGGGCGCGATTCTGATCGAATATCGGATCGAGCGGGCCGATAAACTGCCGAAGCTGATGGAGAAAATGAAACTGAGTCCGGACGACGCGATTCATTACATCGTGCGCATTCGCACGGCAGATGAAACGCCGATCGCGATCAGCTATACCTATCTGTCGCAGAAATACATGTCGAGCGTGGACCTGCGGAAGATCGAAGGCTCGGTCTATCAGATCATGCAGGAAAACGGCGCGCAGTTTAAGTACAGCGACGGCGAGATGACGGCGATGATGCCGACAGAAGAAGAAAAGCGGTTGTTGAAAATCAAGGATGTGGCGTTATTGCGCAACATCACCTGGATGTACGACCAGGACGACGATCTGATCGAATACACGGAAATGCTGTATATCGGCTCCCGTTATAACTATTACTACCGGACAGTCAATCAATAAGGAGGCTAATTCATGACGGAAAAAAACTGGGATATGTACCAGTATATCCTGGAATCCAAGCCGGCGGTGCGCAATATCGTCGAGCACCAGGATGAAATATTCAAAGAAGCGCTGGATTACTGCGCAGACGGCATGATCGAACAGATCTATGTCGTCGGTTCAGGCACATCCTATCACGGCGCGCTGGCTTGTAAAAAGCTGCTTGAGGATGTGCTGAAGGTTAAGGTCTTTGCCAGCTATCCGATGCAGTTTAAGGACAATGAACTGATTCTGAACCCGCATACGCTGGTCATTGGAATTTCCCAGGCCGGCCGCAGTTCTTCCACGATCGCGGCGCTGGATAAAGCGCGGAGTCTGGGCTTAAAGACGATTGTCGTTACCGGCGAGGCCGGCAAGCCGGTCAGCGATCATGCGGACGTCACGATATTGCTGGCGATCGGCATGGAATATGCCGGTCCGAAGACCAAGGGGTATATCGGCACAATGGCGACGATTATGCTTCTGGGCATGAAGCTGGCGGTGCGTTTAGGCCGGATTTCAGAAGAAGAGAAAATGCGGTTAACGGAACAGATGGTGAAAACCTGCGACAACATTCCGGAGATTGCGGAACAGGCGAGCCAGTGGTATCTGCGCAATAAGGAAGATCTGCTTCCTTGCCGCCGGATGATTCTGGTGGGCTACGAAAGCTGTATTTCAGCCATGATGGAAGGCACGCTGAAAATTCTGGAAGCCGTGCGTTACAGCGTCGTCGGCTACGAGCAGGAAGAATTCATGCACGGCGTGTATCATTCGATTCACGAAGACACGACGATGGTTTATCTGGCTTGCCCGGGGCAGTATTTTGAACGCTGTCTGCGGATGCGGGATTACTTCGCCCGCGAGCGGCATAACCCGAACTATGTGATCACTTCGGAGGCTTCCCAGGCTGAGGATCCGCATAATTTCGTTTACCCGTTTGTCAACGATCCGTATTTCGCAACGATGGAGTATATTGTGCCGCTGCAGGTGCTGGCGAGAAAATTATCGCTGGATCTGGGCATAGACTGCAACGTTGCCAGCGATCCGGATTTCCACAAAAAGATGGGCAGCTATACTTACTAGATCGTTTTCCTCCCTTTCCTCGAATTCAGGAAGTGTAATGCTGTGAATGCCGACGGAACATTTTCGGCAGAAAGTTCAATAAAAAAGCGTTGTCCTTGAAGGCAGCGCTTTTCATATAGAATGAGCAGGTTCCGATTCATTTTATTTCCGGTTTTGCAGTTAAACCATCGCTGATTGTCTGGCTTCAATATACAGATCAATATCTTCAACAATATACTTTTCTCCGGTTGTATGCAAAGCTTCAAAACAAGAATAAATGTAATCCCATACACGGTATTTTGTGAACAATTCAGAAACCTGTCTGCCGGTTAAGCCTTTTGCGGATTTATACCTTTCGATACAATAGATTAAAAAATTACCTTCTTTACTCATCATCATGCCTCCTCTGGGAATGTGAATGTGCCTGTCTTTTTTTCTTCATCGAACATATTGAACAAAGTCAGCGCACTCAAATGCCACAACTTCGTATCTTCCTGCTCCAGAAAAGAATATACCTGAGAGTCATAAAATTCTTTAGAGGCAGTAACTTCATCAAACGGGTAATTCTCAGTGATCAGGTGGACTACCTGCGGAACAAGAAGTATGAGCATCGCTTCAAATTTCTGCTTTTCCATTAAAATTCCTCCTCCGGCACCGTGCCCATAAACTTTAAGTAGCTTAACGCTTTTCCTGAGGTGAGCACTAACTGATTATACAGCTTTTTGATTTTAAGAGCCTCCAAGGTCTGTTCCTTAGTCAATGCTCCAGCGGTATAAAGGGTAAATGTGGTGTAAACATTATCGTTAGCAACAGGCCCCAGGATAAAGTCAAATGTTTCTCCCGCATAGTTGCCTGATCTGTTATCTGATACAAAATCAAGCCATGCTTCGTCAGCGGTATCAAACCGTAAAATGGAACATTCTGTAAAGGCTTTCTGTTCGTCAATCTCATAAATATTGACGATTCTGCCACCGTCTTTTCTTCGTTTATAAACCTTATCCGCAAAGCCTATAGCTTGCTTTTTATTTGTAGTGGTATAGAAACCAAAACCAAAATCTAGAAACCGATTCTGCTGAATCAGCTTCGGTTCAGAAACGACTACATTACTTCCGTGATACAAAATCATAGATTACCCTCCAATACTTTTGCCGCAAGTTTTTGTTCTTCTAGCAGCGATTTAATCATTGTTTCAATATGACGACGTCTGTCAATCTGTTGTTTCAGTTTTTCGATTTCTTTTTTCCCGATGTACTTGGAAATAATCTTTTTTCCAGCTCGGTATTTTAGGTAGTAGTACGTATTGCCTTTGACCTGTTTTTCAGAAATTGTACCCTTTGGCAATTCGGCAAGGGCCTTTTGATATTTTACCAACATATAATCAATTCGTTGCTTTTCCTGCTGCACTGTACTTATAATAAGATTCATTCTTTTCACCTATCTACATTATACCCAACATTATACAAATAAATCAATGAATGTTGGATAAATCTGGTGCGAATACTTTTTTGGAATATCAATCCTATTATTTCTTTACCTTGCATTCAACAGTCTCCTTTACTCGATGATTTTTTATTGTTTTTCCAAGCTGGAAAAGGAATGAATAAACAACGACAAACGCTCACTCGCTTTTAAAATAAGGCTTTTTCCATTTATCATTATTACACCGTGACGGTATTTCCATATCCTTGAACTTGATCGTTATTATTTTACATAAGAAGTCATGATGATGTTTTTCGTAAGAAAAAGCAGGCGATCTCTCAGCCTGCTTATCCTGAAACTATCTTTGCCAGCTTATCCCATCGGGAAGAAACCGACCGCCGTTAATAAAATGCCTAAGCCTAACAAAAGGAATAACAGCTTGTTGACGCTGACGCCTTTCTGGATGTAATGATAAACAACGACGGATAAGACCAACGGCAGTAAATTCGGCATGATGCTGTTGAGAACATCCGCCAGAATGAACGAACCGCCGCCCATGTTCAGCTCCAGGGAAACCGGAACCGCGACGATCGCCGGCACCAGTCCGCCGATGACGACCAGACCCAGAATCTTTGCGGCCTCCGTCACTTTTTCCAGAGTGCCGTCAGCCTGGATTTTCGCTAAGAACTCCCGGCCGCCCTGATATCCCAGCTTAAAGCCATAGACGCGGGTCAAGGTCGACGGCAGTAAATTCAACACCAGATACAGCACGACCCCGAGCAGATTGCCGGCTGCCGCCAGCGGAGCGCCGATCCCGCAGGCGATTACCCGGAACGTCCCCCAGAAGAAGCTGTCGCCGATCCCGGCCAGCGGCCCCATCAAAGCGATCTTGACAGAACTGATCGACTGCGGATCAAACGTACCTTCCGGAGCGTTGGCGTATTCTTCTTCCATCGCGCAGGTGATGCCCAGACAAAACGGTACGAAAGCGCAGGTCGTATTAAACATGACGTTGTGCCGGATCAAGGCTTCTTTCAGATCTTCCGGATCCGGATAGAGTTTCTGCAGCGCCGGAAGCAGGGCGCGCATGTAGGAAATCCCTTGCTGCTTATCGTAGGTATAACACCCCAGCGCCTGATAGGAACGCCAGAATACCTTATTCAATTCCTTTTTTGATAATTGAACCGGATTTGTCATGATTAGTCGTCCTCCTCTGCTCTCGGTTTAAATTGATAATAGATGTATGCGCAGACCAATCCCGTCAGTGCGACGCCCATCGTGCCCATTCCCAGATAGGTTGGAAGCAGGAAGCCCAGCGCAAAGAAGCCGGCATATTTCCAATCAAACGTAAATTTCAGCAGAATGCCGATGCCGATCGCAGGCAGGAGCTTGCTGGCATTGGTCAGACCGTAGCGGACGACGCCTGGAATGGAATCGATGACCGCCTGGATTGCGACGGATCCGGCCATAAAGCCCAGCGCGATAACGACAAAGTAAACGACGAAATAAATGATGCCTCCGCCGATGCCGGTCCACCAGATCATCTTGGTATCACAGTTTTCCACCGCTTTGTTCGTCAAGGAAGACAGAACGGCAGAGTTCACCGACGAGATAAACGTATTCATAACGCTGGCCAGCAGCGCGACCGGGATTGCCAGTGCGACACCTTCCTCGACGGTCAGACCGCTGGTAATGACCAGCGCCGAAGCCAGCACGCTGCCGCTGACAACCTCTGTCGGCGCAGCCCCGATCTGAACGACACCAGCCCAGATCAGCTCCAGCGTACCGCCGATGATGACGCCTTGCTTTAAATCCCCTAACAAAAGTCCGACGAGCGTACACAGCCAGATCGGCCGCGCGATCATCTGCTGCCCGAACCAGGATTGTTCGATCCGTCCGTAACCCGCGACAAGACCGACGAGAATAGCTTGTAAAATCATACTCTTTTCTCCTTCTTATTCAAATTTTTTAGCGAAATCCGTAAAATCGACTGCCGGCATTTGCGGAGTGATCTGCGCGAACACCTCGACACCCTGATCATGAATGCGTTTCAGACACGCGAATTCTACCGGGGAGGCAAAGACGCCGTCGCTGATCTCCACTTTTCCTTCGGTTACCCGCCCCTTTGTACCGTCGACTTCAGGGCCGACATTGACGCGGCGAATCTCCGGACATTGGCTGACGAGCGCTTCCGCGTCGGCGATCGTGCTGACCGTGATAAAGATTTTCTTCGCTTTGTATTTCGGTCCGTTCAAGCGGTCAACCGCCTTGGCCAGCGTCCAGACATACATGTCCACATTGGCCGGCTTGGCCAACTTTAACGTCATTGTGTGAAAACTGTCGTTGGCCGCCGCATCATTGGCGACGACTAAAACATTGGGTTTGAGTTCCCCAACCCAGGTCACCGCGACCATGCCGTGAACCAGCCGTCCGTCGACGCGTAATAAACTGATCATATTGATTTTCTTCCTTTCTAGTCGTCGTCTTCCCCGCCGCCGGTCAACAAGTCGTTCATGTAACAGGTTTGACGGCAGGCGTTGGCGATGATTTCTTTTAACTGCGAAGCATCCAGATCGGTTTCCGTGAAAGCACATTCCAGAATCATCGCTAAATTCATGCCGGTGATCAGATGAAAGGCACGATCCCGCAGGTTTTTGAAAAAGATCTGATTGACGGAACCGCCGTACAGATCGGTAAAGACAATGCAGTTTTGGCCGACGCATTGCTGCAGGATCTGTTCAGCCTTGGCCTCAAAGCCGGTTTCCTGAACGGTTTGTTCAAGAATGATGATGTTTCGGGCGCCGAAAAATTCCAGCGTTTCCTTCATGCCCGACGCAAGCCGGCCATGGGCGGCGATGATAATTTGATTCATTCGATGTTTTTTCCCCCTTTCAATGGATGAAACTGGATGAGAGCTGCCTGATTTAAACTCAGTATAATCTATAAATATATATTTGTAAATATAAAAATATTAAAAATATATATTAAAAATTGAGGACCTAAATGATTACACCCCTAATACAAGACAAATTTGTATCACTTCCAGCATATTCCTGACAAAAAACCGCAGAATATCCTGAATCCTTGGAGAACACAAATTATTTTCAAGAAAGAAATTTATATCAAATATATATTTACTGTTGATTTTTTGGCGGTATGTGGTATATTTGGGATGAGCTGCCCGATGATTCAAGAAAAAGGAGAACAGAATAAAGCATGGAAAAAGAAAAACTCTCAATGATCGGTCATATTCAGGATACACCCCGGGTTTTAAAGAAGGCCTACGCTACCCGCAATGAATATATGCCCCGCTTTGTTGACGCTTTTGTCGAGCATGATTTTAAGAAGGTCTACTTCCTGGGATCCGGTACTTCCAATCATGTTTCGATGGTTATTAGAAATCTCTTTGTCGAGCTGCTGCACGTTGAAGGCGTTGCCTGTGCGCCGACGTTGTTTACCTATCATGAGAATCCGAATCCGTCCGGAATTTTTAAGAAAGAAGAAATCTGTGTCATCGGCTTTTCACAGCACGGCGACAGTATCTCGACTTGTGAAGCAGTAAAAAAAGCTGCGGATGACGGGTATTTCACCATTGCGGTAACCGAACAATTAAACAGCGTGCTGGAAGAGCTGGCAGACGTATACTGTCATTTAGTCTGTGAAGAAGAAGAAATCGGTCCGGAAACGCGTGGTTATACGGAAACCGTCTTCCAGTTTTACATCCAGGCCATTGAGATCGCGCGGCGTAAAAAACTGATTGACCAGGCTCGTTACCAGCAGCTGGATGAAGCGGCCAAGGCGTTGGCCGACAACCTGGAAATAGTTGTCAATGAGTCGATCGACTGGTATAATCGTAATAAAGAAGAATTTTATCAAATGACAAAATCCTCTATCGCAGGCTATGGGGTTAACTATACGACGGCGCTGGAATCACGGCTGAAATTCTTTGAAACATATTCCCGGCCGTGCACGGGTTATGAGATGGAAGAACAAATGCATGGGCCGATGCGGGCCTACAATCAGGATAACTATATCTTTATGATCGCTTCCGAGGGCCGGAAAGAACTGGAACGTTTGAAAGAGTTAGTTCCATATTATAAAGACGTCTTCACAGAGCATGTATTTGTGGTCACCTGTGAGGAGGATGTGGCAAGTTCAGAAAGAGATCTGAAATTCTCAGTGAAAACGACGGATCTGCTTTCGCCGATTCTCTATGTGATTCCTTTTCAGGTGCTTTCAGCGCTGATCTGTGAAGACACGGGAATCGACACGAAGGTCAGTCCGGTTAAAAAGCGTTACGTTTCGTCGCATTATCCAAGCCTCAGACATGGAAATGTGGAAGAAACGAAATAAACAGAACACGGCAATTCTGAGAACAAAAGAATTGCCGAAAGTTTAAAAAGCAGGGGGTAAAACATGCCGAAACTTCCAAAATATGTGGAAATCGTGAATTACTTTAAAGAGAAAATTGAAAGCGGAGAGATTGCTAACGATGAACCGTTTCCGCCGGAAAGCGAGATCTGCGCCAAGTTTTCCACCAGTCACATGACGGTTTCCCGGGCCATGAACGAATTAGCCGTGCATGGGTTTATCAAACGGATAAAAGGCAAGGGTACGTTCGCAGATGACAAATTCAAGGCGAAGATCAAAAAAAGCTCAGTGCGGACTGAAAGCATTACGGATATGATCCGCAATGCTGGTTTGGAACCGTCGGCTGAATTGATTAAATATGGAATTATCAAAGGCAAGGAAGCCCCGGACATCGCCGCTCTGCTGCATGTAGCGGAGGAAGACTTTCTGCATTTCTTCATCCGGACGCGTTTCGGCAACGGCAGTCTGATCTGTATTTCGTATTCCTATATCTCGCAGAATATTCTGCCGACGATGGATATTAAACGGCTGGAAGGTTCGCTGAACCAGTACATTGAAGAATTGGGGATTGAGCGGTCCTACGGATATATGGAATTGGGCGCCTGTCTGCCAAGTGCGGAACAAGCCAAGCTGATCGGCTCCAATCATGTTCCTCTGCTTCGTCAGACGATCCTGTGGAATGTCAACGACGAACCTTTTGAATTAACAACCCACTATTTTGTTGGAGATAAGTTTACGATCACGCAGGACAAGATCACGGCGCGGCCAACACAAACGACGCTGTCGGATCACGCGCGGGAACCGCTGGTCAAGTAAGGACTTTCCGGCAGAGCAGTCGGATCTGAATGGATTGTTCTGCCTCCATTCTGCTTCGGACAAAAAAATGTAAAAAGAAGGGACGCTCTCATCGAAGGAGTGTCCCTTTGGCGTTCTTCCGGCTTCCGCACAATTCGGGTAAACAGAACACTTTTGAAATCGGAAGTTCCATAACAAAGGCGGAGAAGGCTTGGACATCAATAAGAAATACAATACAGTCCATGATCAGGAAAAATAGTAAACCGTAAGAAATCCGTTATAAAAATTCACAATTCTTCGCTTTTTCTTTTCCCCAGGCAGGCGTATAGTGGTGTCAAAGGAGTGTGAAGTTATGCGATTTGGAATATTAGGTTATGGCGGGATCGCGCAGCGATTCGTTCATGACAGCGCCCAGGTTGAAGAAGCGGAGATCACATGGATTGCTTCTCAGACCCCAGCCAAGCGGGAAGCGGCGGCCGCGGCAGTGCCGGGCGCACGGATTGCCGACAACTATCAAGCCTGTCTGGCCAGTCCTGAGGTCGACTGCGTTTACATTGCACTACCGCATGCGCAGCATAAAGCGATGACGCTGGCGGCGCTGGCGCAGCATAAACATGTCCTGGTGGAGAAACCCGCCGCATTTACCAGCGCGGACTGGGATCGGCTGTGCGCGGAAGCGAAACGTCAGGATTGCTTCTTAATGGAAGCGCTGAAGACGCCGTTTTACCCGACCAGCGCGATCGTCAAAAATCTGATCGAAGACGGGGCTATCGGTCAAGTGACTGACGTCGATGTCAATTACTGTTACGATTTAAAAGGCCAGACAAAACCGGGCTGGTACATCCTGGATCCCCTTCAGGGCGGCGCGCTGTACGACATCGGCAGCTATCTTTATTATTTCGTATTGGATTTGTTTCCGAATTTGAAGCCGACTCTGAACGTAACGGCCCAGCTGCGCGATCACATCGATGTTCACTTCCAATGCGAACTGATGACCGACAGCGGCGCGCGCATTCTGACCGAAGGCGCGATCGATCGTGAACGTCCGCGCGAAGCCGTGATCCGGGGAACAGAAGGCACGCTGCGGATTCCTTACTATTACCGGGCGGAGGAAATCATTCTGGAAAACGCCCGGGGAATACAGACGATCCGGCCGACGATTCAGTATACCGATCTGGCGGGGGAGATTGCGGAAGTCTGCCGCTGCGTTGGCAACGGCTGGCGGGAAAGTCCGCTCTATCCGCAGGCCAAGACCCGGGAAGTGCTGGCGCTGATGGAAGCAATCCGCAGCCAGTTTCCCCATTGAAATCATGGGAATCAATGTGTGCGAAAACCTCCGTTTCTAACCCGTAAATAATAAAATCTCCATTGATTCAGCTCAGAGGAGAAAGAAAACTTCACCAGAAATGGTGATTTTTTTCAGTTTCTGCCGCCGGACCGGACTTCCTATACTAAAGGAAGAATGAAAGTCAGAGCGGAGGGGAATTGAATGGAGAAGTATCAGGAATCAGCGAAACACTTTTACCGGCAAGCCCTGAATCTTTGTCTGGCGATGATCGCGCAGCAGCTGATTCTCAACTTGATCACGATTATTGACAACGTGATGGTCGGCCGGTACGGCGATCTCTTCGTTTCATCGGCCGCAATTGTCAACCGCCTGTTTACAGTGCCGAGCAGCTTTCTCAACGGTATTCTGGCGGGCGGGGTTGTGTTTCTCGCCCAATATGCCGGAATTGATCAGCCACAGCGGATGACTCAGACGTTCCGGTTTTCCCTGGCGGCTTCGATCGCGCTGTTGTTTCCGTTTATCCTGGCCGGGCTTGCCTTTCCGCAAACGCTGGTCCGGCTGTTTTCTTCCGATCCGGCGCTGGAAGGCCCGGCCGCGGTCTACCTTCAGCTGCTGGCGCTGTCGATGATTCCCTATGTGCTGTCGCAGGCGATTGCCAACGCGATGCGGGCGATCGGACAGGTGCGCCTTCCGCTGTGGGGCAGCTGCGCCGCCGTCATCGTTAAGATTTTGGCGAATCTGATTTTGCTGGAGGGGATTCCTGGCGGTATGTTGGGGGCGGGACTGGCGATGCTGCTGTGTCGGTGTGCGGAAGCGCTGATCATGATTGTCCTGATGAAACGCTCGCGGTGCGTCTTTGCGCAGGCGTGGAAGGCGACGCCGAAAATGCCGCATTCGCTGGCAATTCAGATTGGGAAAACGATGCTTCCGATCGGATTGAACGAATTATTCTACGGCTTGGGGCTGGCGATGTTATTTAAAGGCTACTCGTCGTTCAGTACGCCGATGACGGCCGGATATGCCATTGCGATGACCTACTATGAGCTGTTCCGGGTGCTTTTTCCTGCGGCCGGCACGGTGCTGACTATTCTGGTCGGTCCGGTTCTGGGGCAGGGAAAGAAAGCGGAGGCCAAGGAGGTTGTGCGGCGTGTGTTCAAGCTGGCGCTGGGACTTTCCATCGCGTTTGGAATACTGATTTATCTCTGCCGGTGGACAATTCCGCTGATCTACACAGGTTCTGCGCTTTCGCTGCGGACGGCAGATCAGCTGATGCAGATCATGGCGCTGTTATTCCCGCTGGCGACTGGACATTTTCTTGTGTATTTTGTCTTCCGCAGCGGCGGGGACAGCCGGTCGATCTTTCTGATCGATTCCCTGTTCATGTGGATCATTCCGATTCCTTTGTTGATTGGATTAACGAGAGGAACCAACTTGCCGCTGACCGCGGTTTACTTCTTGGTGGAAGTCAGTTATGTACTGAAATGTCTGTTAGCGCTGGGTTTGTTGAAAAAGGAACGATGGCTGAACAATCTGACCCAGCCGGAGGTTTCGCCAAAAGAGATGCCGGCTTCGAAGCGGGAAATTGAAAATGGCGGCCCGGCTGTTCCACAGGCAAACCGGATCGACGCGCTTGAGGAAAGTCCGGATACTCCAACTCCGAAAATCTCGCAGCCCTAATCGAATTCTTTTTCTTCTATTCGGAAAGTGCAGCTCAAAAGAAAGAATAAAACGATGACTTTTAAGAGTACTATTCCGCTAAAGAGTTTTAAAGTGATGGGATTCATCGTTTAGGTACGCACTGAAAAGAAGGCGGATTAGGGAGAAGAAATTGAAAATGACCAATACGTTGAACGAGGGAAATGAATAAAACGAAACAAACTCAAATGCGTTGAAATGAAGGCGGATGGATTGTATAATTAACTCATTAGAGGTTTATAGCATTCTCTGAATGCAAAACCTTCTTCATGAAAACGATAACGTGTTCTGACCGGGTCTATGTTGATGAATTTCTTCCTGAAGACCCGGAGTCCGGCATCAGCGCGGGCTTGCAGAGAATCTCATGGATCCGGGTGGTAAGGATGGAGGCGGAATAGCCCGGCGTGATCACAATGGCAGTATCCGCTCCGCTTGCGGTTCCGCCCAGAGCCACAACGGGTTTTCCCCATTCGATCACGTCGGCATCCAGCGCCATCACCGCACATTCAAAACAAACCTTGAAGCCCTGACCCAAAGTCCGCAGCGTGGCGGCCATGATTTCCAGCGGATAAACCCCGCTGAACTGACGGCTCAGTCCGCGTTCCCCGCTGCTTAACGCGTGGCCGGCAGTGACGATCATAACGCCTTGAGCTTCCAGTTCGCGCTTGGTTTCCGCATCCATCCGGTTGACACCGCGAGCTTGGTCATCGGAGACGGAACGGACGTCGATCAGTTTTCCGGTAAATCCCTGTTTGCGCGCTTCCGCAATAACGATTCTGGCCGTCGCGCCGGAGGATGAAGCGAAGACGAGATCGGTATTCAGCTGTTTGGCTTTGCGGATACCCTCGACGGCGGCCGCGTTGGTGTTGTGAGGTCCGGGCTGGGAAAATAAAAGCATGATGCATCGCTCCCTTCTGTTTCCATTATACAAGGTTGCCGCTCAGAAATCAGGGGAACGCTGCACTAAACTTAGTGATCTTTTTCCGTTTTTGTTCCACAGCTCGATCTTCCTATAATAAATCCGCAGGAACACAGAAAGGAGGTTGAAGATGGAGAAAATTGTCATCTTTGATATGGACGGCGTGCTCGTCGATACCGAGCCGGTTTATTACAAACGGCTTGAGGATTTTCTGATCAGCCGGGGTTATGCATTTCCCCGTGCGGTGCTCGACCGGCTTGTCGGGGAAAGCAGCCGCAAAACATTTTCGATTCTAAAACAGGCGGATCCAGCATTTTATGATAGTGAGGAAACCTATCGCCGCGATTACCGGGCGTACCATCAGGGGCAGCGGATCGATTACCGCGAGCTGGCGAATCCTCACGTACATCAAACGCTGAATCAGCTGAAAAACACTGGCTGGCGCCTGGCTCTGGCGTCCAGCTCACCGCGCGCCAACATCGAACAAGTGCTCCGGGAGCTCGCGATCCTGCCCTTGTTTGAAGTGATCGCCAGCGGCAATGATTTCCGGGAAAGCAAGCCGAATCCGGAAATCTATCTGCACGTCGCCGCCCAGCTTTACGCCAAGCCTCAACACTGCACCGTGATTGAAGATTCCACCTACGGCATTCAGGCCGCGGTCCGCGCCAGCATGCGCGTGCTGGCCAAGCGCGATGAGCGGTATGGATTTGATCAATCCCCGGCCCACGCCTTGTTTGACGATTTGGCGGAAATCCCGGCGCTGCTGGAAGGCCGCCCGGCTGATGCACTGCACTAGAATTAGTGAAATTAATTGAGTAGTTAATGATTACAAAGCTTTCTATAATGGCATTGAAAAGGACGAATGGAAAGAGGAATAATGTGAAATATCTGATCGCGAGTCATGGCGAATACGCCGCCGGACTGGCCAGCGCGGTGCGCCGGCTGGCTGGTGAAAATCCGGATGTGACAGCCCTGTGCGCCTATACCGACGAGGTTCCCCTGGAAACCCACATGCAGAAGATCATGGCGGGGCATGAAGCGGAAACCTGGATTATTATGACCGACCTGCTGGGCGGCAGCGTGAATCAATACATGATGCGCAGCCTGCTGAAGCCCAACTGCCACCTCCTCGCCGGGGTCAATCTCGAATTGATTCTCAACGTGCTGAAACTGGAAGAAACAGATGATCTGGCCGCTGATCTGCAGCGCTGCGTCAGCGAAGCGCAGAACCGGATCTGTTATGTTAATTCAATCATTCAAAAGAAAGGAAGCGAGAGCTGAAAACAAACCGACAGGCCTACCGCAACACAATCCAAGGTTAAGAAAGGGGTAAACACTTATGTTACTAAACGCACTGCTTCTGTCGTTGATTTATCTCGTGTCGAGAACCGATATGATCAACGGTTACATGATGCTGACCAAACCGATCGTTCTCGGTCCGCTGGTCGGCTTGGTTCTGGGGGATCTGCAAGCCGGAATTCTGATCGGCGCCACGCTGGAGCTGGCCTTCATCGGCGTCATGAACATCGGTATTTCGGTATCCATGGACGTTTCCATCGCGACGATCGTCGGCGGCGGACTGGCGATTCTGTCCGGTCAGGACGCGGCGTTCGCGCTGACCATCGCAATTCCGACCGGCATTCTGTTCAATATGTTAAAAACCTTCATCCGCGTCGTCATGCAGTACTGGATCGTCGAGATGCAGAAAGCCTGCGAAATCGGCGATTACAAGAAGGTGGAACGGTATCACTGGCTGACCTGGTGGCTGTTCAGTCTGATCATGATGATTCTGGTCTTCGCGTCCATCTATTTAGGCACCGGCGCAGTTCAGGCGGTCGTCGATTTCATCCCGCAGTGGATCTACAACGGCTTAAAAGTCGGCACATCGATTTTGCCGGCGCTGGGCTTCGCGATGCTGCTGAATATGATCTGGACCCGCGAAATCGGCGCGTTCTACTTCATCGGCTTCGTGCTGTCGGCCTTCCTGGGCATGACCAATACGGGCGTCGCGATCCTGGGCGCAGCCTTCGCGGTGATCGCCTTCTTCTTCATCAAGTCGGAGGACAAGGAAGCAGCGGAAGAGGAAGTCACGGACGAAAAGCGCGAAACCAAGCGTCTGAGCCGCAAGGCGTTAATGGGCGTGTACTGGCGCGCGCATACGCTGGAAGCTTCGTTCAACTATCAGAACTATCAGGGCTCGGGTTATTGCTACGCGATGATTCCGGCATTAAAAGAACTCTATCCCGATAAGAAGGATCTGGCGATGGCGCTCAGCCGTCACTATGAATTCTTCAACACGACGCCGCAGGTATCGACGCTGATCTTCGGTATCTCCTGCGCGATGGAAGAAGAAATCTCGAGCAATCCGGATCTGGCTCCGGCTTCGGTCAACGCTGTCAAAGCGGCGCTGATGGGACCGCTGGCCGGCATCGGCGATTCGCTGTTCCAGGGTACCTTCCGCGTCATCGCGGCCGGCGTTGCGGCGCAGTTAGGCTTACAGGGCAACGTGCTGGCGCCTTTCGTCTTCATCCTGCTCTACAACGCACCGCATTTCCTGGCCCGCTGGTATCTGATGTGGAAGTCGTATGATTTCGGAAGTAAGTTTATCAACAAGATCTACAAGTCGAACATCATGGACAAGCTGACGCTGTGCTTCGGCATCCTGGGCCTGATGGTGATCGGCGCGATGACAATGTCGATGGTCTCGGTTTCGACGCCGTTAGTCATTCAGTTTGGTCAGATGGAACCGTTAGCGCTGCAGTCGCTGTTTGATGAAATTCTGCCGGGCCTGCTGCCGCTGTGCATTACGTGGGCGACCGCCTGGCTGTTAAAGAAGCAGGTCAACATGCTGCACATCATGATCGGCATGTTCATTCTGGGCATCGTCTGCAATGTTATCGGCATTCTCTAATCGTAGTCTTCAAACGGCTTCTGTCTCCCTGTCCGTGGACTGAAGCATCCGTCTTGGATCAAGTTTAGCGCGTTTTAAAGCGGCAGGGCAGGCAGACCGCATTGCACAAGGAGGGGAACAAGGCTTTTGCGAAGGGCCTTGCTTCCTCTTTTCCATGAAAAACATAAGGAGGAATTGTCGAAATGGAAACGATGATGGGTTATATTGAAGAAAGCGCGGCGCAGTGCCGCCGCAACATCGAACAAGCTTCACAGCTGGTACAGCCGGCCGTCGATCTGTATACGAAAAAGGAGTACAACCGGATCCTGATCATCGCCTCCGGATCTTCCTACAACGGCTCCTGTCTGGCGAAATACTTTGTCGAAAAGGTTCTCAAGGTCAGAACGGAAGTCGTTACTTCGTTTACCTTTAATCATTATGAAACGATCTTTGATGAAAAGACGTTTGTCTTCGGCGCAGGGCAGAGCGGCCGTTCGACCAACACCAACGACGCCCTGCAGAAAGCCCGCGATCATGGCCTGACGGCGATCGGCCTGACCGGCAATGTCGAGAGCGTCATGAAGGAGCATTGCGATCTGTGCCTGAACTGGGGCATGGGGATTGAAAAGATCGGTTTTGTCACCAAGGGCGTCGTCACACTCGGCTTATATTACATGTTGTTCGCGATTGAAGCGGGCAAGGCCAAAGGTCTGATCAGCGCGGAGGAAGCCGCCGGATATTATGAACAACTGAAGCAGGCCTGCGACACGATGGATCAGACGGTAGAGAAAGCGAAAGTCTGGTATGCCGCCAACGAAGCAGAGCTGACCGACCTCAAGCGCGTACAGATTCTGGGATATGGCCCGAATCACGCCGTCGCGCTGGAAGGGGCGCTGAAGATCGCGGAGACGACCGGCCATGCCGCGACCGCTTATGAGATGGAGGAATTCCTGCATGGACCATCGATTGAGACCAACGCCGAGCGCACGGTGATCATCGTCGATTCGCTGGGACAACCGAGCGACCGCGCGGTCAAAATGTACGAAAGCGTCCATGAACTGACCTCCCGCGTCTATCTGATCACCAACCGCAAGATCGACGATCCGAAAGTGCTGACGATCAATCATCACCTCGATGAACATTTCAGCGTCCTGTTCAATGTCATCCCATTCCAGGTGATCTCCGCGATGGGCCGCGACAAATGGGTCAATCCGCTGGACGAAGCCCGCAAACGGATGAACGACATCATGGGCTCCAAAGCGCCGAAAACCGGCAACGAAGTCGGCTTGTAAAAAACAAGGAGGAACAAGCGAATGATAAAATTACTGCGTGTTGACGACCGTCTGATCCACGGTGCGGTCGGATTTTCCTGGACGAAGCAGCTGTCGATCAACATGATCATCCTCGCCAACGACGCGATCGCCAAGGATGATTTCCAGAAGATGACGCTGGATATCGCCAAGCCGCGGGGAACGAAGCTGGTCTGTGAAAGCGTGGAGAAAGCGAAGGCGCTGATCCGCACTCACTTAAAAAGCAGCACGAACGTCATGGTCATCACCAACAACATCCCTGACGCCGCCGACATCCTCACCAGCATCCCGGAAATCGGTTCGCTGAATCTGGGCGGAATCCGCAAGAATGCCGAAACGAAGGAAAACCTGATCGGCGCGATCGCGGTATCGCAGAAGGATATCGAGCTGTGCAACAAGCTGGTCAGCGACGGCTTTGAGGTTGAGCTGCGCCTGATTCCGGATGGGAAGAAGACGTACTTCAAGGATTATAAGCTGCAGTAGCGCATCATGCAGGGGCAACCCTGCATTCTTTTGAGAGAGGAGGGGAAGCGGATGGAATACATCAGCGACCGCCTGGAACAGATTCTGATCGCGCTGGGGGAAGCCTCCCAGCCGCTGACCAGCGCCCAGCTGGCGGAAAAGGTCAAGGTGTCGGCACGCACGGTCAAAAAAGACATCGGCGAGCTGAATGCGATCCTCAAGGACTACGACGCGGCGATTCTGGCCCGGACCGGGGTCGGTTACCAGCTGTCGGTGGGCGATGAATTTCTCTATAATCAATTTCTGACGGAGCTGAAGCGGCGTGAGCTGCGAACCGCGCAGACCGTGCCGAAGTACCGTTACGAACGCGTCAATTACATCGTGAAGAAGCTGCTGACGGTGGATTACTATCTGACGATCGAGGATTTAGTCGACGAGCTGTATATCAGCCGCTCCACGCTGACCGCCGATCTGAAGGAAGTGCGGGAAATCTTCAAGGACTACAATCTGGAGCTGATTTCCCGGCCGAATTATGGAATATTGTTAGTCGGGGAGGAAATCGCCAAACGGCTGTGCATCGCCGAGTATTTCTTTCACGCCAACGTTTCGACCGGCTATTTCGCCGCTGACAATGCGATGTTTGTTTCCAGCACCAATCAGGATGAAATCCGGTTTGTACGCGGACTGTTGGAAGAAATTATGGAAAAATACGGCATTCACATGTCTGATCAGTCGCTGCAGAATTTCGTGATTCACATCATCATCGCAATCCGCCGGTGGAAATTCTACAATTATGTAAAAATTGAGGATGAAAACCTCGGGGAGCTTCGCTCGAGCGTCGCCCGGGAATGGCCGGCGGCACAGGATTTGGTGCGGCGGCTGCAGGATAAGCTGGAAATCTTATTGCCGCAGGAGGAGATTCTCTACTTCGCGCTGCATTTCAAGTCCAAGCACATCACGGAATTGGACGAAATCACCAGCGAGGAAATCGAACAGGTGGAGAAAACGCTTTACGATATTTACCGGATGCTGCAGAAGCGCTTCGGCGTGATCGCGATCAATAAGGACCGCTACGAGGAATATCTGCGGATGCACATCCCGGCGATGGTCGCAAGGCTGCGCAGCGGTCTGGTCATGCGCAATCCGATGATCTATGATTTCCTGAACAAATATTTGTTTTCCACCCACATCACGATGATGATCAGCGATATTCTGGAACAGAATTTCAACGTCCGGATGAATAAAAACGAATTCGCCTATCTTGTGCTGTATACCAATCTGTTGTTCTCCACGGAGAGCCGGCCGCACGGCGCCAAGATCTTAGTTGTCTGCGGGCGGGGCCGGCCGGAAACGATCACGCTGATCAACGAGATCAACGAAAACCACGCGGCGCTGGCGAACATGATTGAGATCTGCGACGTCGGCGAACTGGAAAATCATGATCTGCATCAGGCGGAACTGATTCTCAGCACAGTGCCGCTGCAGGCATCCTATCCGGTGCCGTCGATTTATATGGACGGCCGGCTGTCGTATGGCGAACAGATCCAGCAGTCGATCAAGCACAACCGCCTGTCGTTCCGCAAGCTGGCGCGTTATTTCTCCCCGCGCTATTTCAACGGCAGTCTTAAGGGAAGCGTGCGCGACGAGGTGTTCCGCGAGGTGGCCAAAGCGTTTGACAACTGGAAAGAGATTCTGGCGATGTTTTGGGAAGCGGAGCACATCCTGTCGCATGAAACGACCAAAGGCGTCGTCTTCCTGCATACGTTAAAACCTCTGCCGGAAAGCTTCATTTATATCGGTTTTCTGAAAAAGCCGATTATCTGGAACAAGCTGTGGGCGCAGGCAGTCATCTTCGTCAACATCAACGGCGATCTGGATTCGCTGCGGCTGGGCTATGATTTCATCAGCGAGATGATCAACGATCCGCGCGAACCCTTCTCGGGGAAAATCACGGAGTATGAGGATTTGATTGAAGTGTTAAGCAAAAATTAGAAAGGAGCGGGCACATGCGATATTTGATTGCCGGACATGGCGACTATGCCCAGGGCGTGGTCAACACGCTGAAATTTTTCAAGGATGATCTGAACAATGTGGATCTGCTTCCGTACAATAACGATTTTGAACAACAGCTGCAGGCGTATCTGGACCGGCGGGATCCGGCGGAGCCGTTGTGCGTCGTGACGGATTTGGTCGGGGGCAGCGTCAATCTGGAAGCGATGCGGCAGTTGCGGACGCGGGATTTCTATCTGATCAGCGGAGCGAATATTTCGTTGTTATTGGAAATGTTGTTTTCCGAAGTGAGCGACGGAGCGCAGATCGAGGAAATTGTGAACGCGGCGAAGGATCAGATGGTTTACGTCAACGCCATGATGGGAGCGCGGTCTGAATGATCCGGCAGGTCAGCGTGGACGACCGTCTGCTTCACGGGCAGGTGGCGTTCTACTGGACCAGCTATTACAATCTGGATATGATTCTTGTCCTGAACGACGAGGCGGCGAACGATGAATTCACGAAGATGATTCTGGGGCTGGCGAAACCGCGCGAGGTGCGCTTACAGATCGCGGAGGTGGAAGCGGGCTTTGAAATCGTGCGCAGACAGCTGGAATCGCCGGACAACGTGCTGATCATCGTCGGCAGTCTGTTCGACGCCAATCAGGTGCTGGAACATTTCCGCGAACTGAAAACGCTCAATCTGGGCGGCCTGCGGATGCGTCCGAACGGGAAGGTGCTGAACGAGAGGACGGCGCTGACCAGCGAGGACATCGCGATCTGCCGGCGATTGCTGGAACGAAAGATTACGATCACGGTGCGGCATTCCCCCGAGGTGGCGGAAAGCTTGTTGACGGAGAGTGTGCTGAAGCAGCTTTAGAAACCTTGTGCGGTGGGAAAGAACATGGGTAATGAAAGAAGAATGAACGAATAAAAAATCAGGGTTTCGCGGCTTAACCGCCGGAGCCCTGATTTTTAAAATGTTTTCTGAACTGCGTCGGCGTCAGTCCCAGCGCGGCTTTAAAGGTACTGCAGAATAAATAGATCGAGGAGAAGCCGGTTGCGTCCGCAATCGCGGTGATCGAGTCGTCCGTCGTTTTCAATAATTCCTGACTTTTCTGCAGCTTAAACTGCAGGATAAACTGGCTGGGCGACTGCTGGACGAGCTTTTTGAAACAGCGGTATAAATAACTCTGCGAGACATGCGCGATTTCACACAGCTTATCGACGGTGATATTTTCATTCAGATGCTCCTGCAGATAGCGGACGCATTGATTGAACACCGTTTCTTCGCTGGAGCGGACATGCGGCGAAGCGGACTGCTGATGATCGCCCTCCTGGCGCAGGATCCGCAGCCGCAGCATCAGGCTTTGCAGAAGCAGCACCGCTTCCAGATAATAACCCGGCTGCTGCTCGTTGACCTTTTTAATCGTGTGCTGCAGCTGATGCACCAGCACTTCGTTGATCGTATCGTGCAGCACCAGAATCTGCGTCAGCTCGAGCGATTCGATAAACCGCGCGATTTTATGCACCGGCTGAACGGTGAAATGCAGGAAGAAGAACTCGATCGTTTCCTCACCTTCGGAGCTGACCGTGTAGAAGGCGTTGATCGGCACGACCAGCAGATCGCCCGGACCTACCCGGTATTCCTGATCTTCGACGATCACCCGGCAGCAGCCCTGCAGGAAGAATAAAATCTTGAAGTGATTCATGAAAATACTGTGATTGATCAACGGCGGTTTCTTCGTAAACTTTCCTATTTTAAGAATTTCATAATCAAATTCTTCTTCAATCTTGGAAAAAGGATCTTTCCGAATCGGCGTATAGATCGAATTCATTCCACAATCACCTCGGTTTCTGTTGAATTAAGTATAGCATAGATTTTTATAACGCAAAAATGAAGGTTCTGAAATTCTTAAAATCATGAGTGAATTTGATATTGTGAAAACATTCTTAAATGATAGAATGGTGATAGAAGGGAAGGAAAGAAATGAAGAAAACAGTAGCCTTATGTTCAGCCTTCTTGTTGATGGTTTCCGCGATGAGCGGATGCTCAACGTCCAACAACAAGCCTGCGGAACAACAACCGTCAGCGCCGGCTACGGCGTATGATGAAGAGAAAACAGCCGACGTTATCGTCGTAGGCGCAGGCGGAGCGGGGTTATCCGCTGCGATCGCGGCCACAGACAACGGCGCACAGAACGTCATCATTATTGAAAAGACCAACCGTACCGGCGGGAATCTGAATCTGACGTCCGGATCGATGTCCGCAGCGGAAACCTCGCTGCAGAAGGAAGCCGGCATCGAAGACACGAAAGCTTCCTTTGTGGAAGACATCATGAAAAACGGCGCTCAGCTGGGCAACCGCGAGCTGGTCGAAGCGTTCGTGAACGAAGACACGGAGATGTTCGAATGGATGCTGGAGCACGGGTTAGCCGACAACGAATTCTCGTTAGACAAAGCGACCGGCGGCAAAGCGGTCTTCGCACCGGAACACCAGTTATATTCCGTTCAGCGGACCTACAAACCGAAGGCGGACGACAAGGAACATTATTCCAGCGCCGCGCATGAGGTGCTCGATCAGTACATCAAGACACTGGACAACGTCACAATTGATTTCAACACCGACGGCGTGAAGCTGCTGGCGAATGACAAGGGTCAGGTCTTAAGCGTTGAAGCGGTTACCGAAGATGGTAAGACGATTAAATATACCGCCAACAAGGGCGTCGTGATGGCGACCGGCGGCTATTCCGGAAACTTCAAGCTGATGGGCAAATACGCGGAACACGGTGCGGATTACCTCAGCTCCACAACCTCGATGGGCGAAGGCCTGCGGATGATGCAGGAAGTCGGCGCCAACGTCGATGAAAAAGCGATGAGCTATATCCCGACATTCCCGATGGGCGTGCAGACCGGCCCGCAGAGCGGAACGATCGGTTCTACTTACACCTGGAAGGCAGGCGGTATCTGCGTCAACCAGGAAGGCAAGCGGTTTGTCAACGAACAGGAAGCGCGCGTCGATGTGCGTGAAGTTGCTCTGGAAGAACAGCCGGGCGCGGTTCAGTATGATATCTTCACCGACAAGATCGTTGCGGATCTTTCCGCAGCCGGCGGCGATATGATGTACCAGCTGTATTTCAATCCGGAAACCGGACGGGCGAAGAACCTGGTGAAGTCAGCGGCGACGCTGGACGAACTGGCAGCGCTGATCAATGTTCCGGCGGAGGCGCTGAAGGCCACGGTTGAAACTTACAACAAGGCTGTCGACGGCGAAGCTGAAGATGAATTCGGCCGCAGCTTTGATGCGACACCATCGGCTTACAGCTTAGCGGTCAACAAGATCGAAGGCGACAAATACTATGCGATTCCGTTAAAAGCGTTGGTCGTTATGACGCTGGGCGGCGTTTCGATCGACACGCAGGCGCATGTGCTGGATGAAAGCGGCACTGTCATTCCGGGTCTGTACGCAGCAGGCGAATGCACCGGCGGCATCTGGGGCAAGTTTGTTTCCGGCGGCACCGGCGTCATGGGTCCGATCACCTTCGGACGGATTGCGGGCCGTACTGCAATGACGGATACCTTAGCGGAAGGCTACACAGTGAAAGCGGCATCCAACCTGTTCGACGCTTCCTTGTTTGAGAAGGAAACGGCGTCCGCGGATCGCTTCGATATGAGCAAGACGCTGAAAGACGGCGAATACACGGCGACGGTCGAAGGCCAGGAAGGTCAGATGACAGTCAAGACGACAATCGCGGACGGCAAGATCAGCGCGGTTGAAATCGTTGAGCAGCATGAAACAGCGGGCGTTGCCGACAAGGCGATCAGCGATCTGCCAGCGGCGATCGTTGCGGAAAACTCCGTCAACGTCGACACGATCTCGGGCTGCACGCTGTCCAGCGGCAGAATCCTGGATGCGGTCACTGACTGCCTGAACCAGGCTTCCGCACAGTAATTCAGCTTTATCTGAAGAAAGAAGACAGAATGATCACAAGCGATGATTCTGTCTTTTCTTTTATATGAATAGGGAAAAGTTTGCTAATTTTCCACACGGCTCTAGTGGTGAGTAAATACCTCATCGCTTGAATTTTCAAACCCTTCGGTTCCAACTTCCGTGTGGTCGACAACAGATTGAAGACGTTGAACCCTTCCTGCCGTTTCCGCTCGGTAGTGAACTGAAGATCGAACGGATTGCCTTTTTCATCCTCCAACGTCATCGTCGGACTCAGCCGCATCGACTGCAGCGGATCAACCGTTTTGTCCTTAAAGCTGCCCTGGATCACAATCTCACCCTGCGGCACCAGCAAACCTTTCCATTCCTCCACCGGCTTATCGTTGATGATGAGTTCCAGCACATCCAGCACATTTTCCGTTGCCGTGCTGGAAATACTGGCGAAATGCAGCATTTTTGTCGCGTTTAACCGGATCACAAAACTGCCGTCGTCCTTGGACGTCATTTCCGTAATTTCGTACGGACCTTCATTCTTTTCTTTCGGCACCAGCTTCAGCTTGCCCAGCCGGATCTGTTCCTCGCTGCCGTCGGTGAACGTCAGGATTGCGTCGGACAAATCCAAACCGCCGCTTTCCGGCCATTCTGTGTCCATCGGCGCGATGACCGCCTGCACCGTCGTCACTTCAAACGGGCCGAAGCTCTGCGTCGTGCGGCCGATCACGTAGACCGGGAAATCCTTAGCGACAAAACGCAGGGTCTCCACAGTTTTCGATTCATCCTGCGCGCTTAAATAGCTGAATTCAAAGCCCATCATTTCCGCCGAACTGCTCTGGTAGATCAATTCGGTATTTTGTTCAATAATCGTCAGGCTTTCCACCCGGAATACGCTGACCAGAAGCAGCAGCACCGCGGCGCACAGCCCCAGCAAGCCGGTCATGATCAGTAATAAGCGATTTCCTTTTCGCATAGTCAGCCCCTTTCTTTCATTTGTTTCAAATCCGATAATTACCGTTTTTTCGGCGGTGCTTTTTTTGATCGCGATCAGCCGGAGGACTTCGTCGATTTCGTCCGGCTTCAGAATCCGATAGCGAATCCATCCGCCTTCCTCGCCGCAGGCCAGGAAACGTCAATTTCCGATTGGTTTTATTATCTCATTGAATGCTTTCAGATTCAATGAAGGAGCGGTGAACAGTTTGGGACTTTTTGTCTAATTTCATCAAATTTTTTTGAAATTTTTGTTTTTTTCCAATTTCCCCGGCTATTTTCAACCGACTTTCCGAATCCCAAGCGTAATTCATGTTAAAATAAGAAAAATCGCAGGAGGTATATCCATGAACTGTCAGGAAGCCGCATCCTTATTAAAAAAAAATATCGAACAGATCATGGTCGGCAGCGAACAGAGCTGCGGCCTGATCATGATGAGTTTATTAGCCGGAGGCCACATTCTTTTAGAAGACGTACCCGGCACCGGAAAGACGACGCTGGCCAAAGCGGTCGCCCAGTCGCTGAATCTCTCGTTCAAGCGGGTCCAGTTTACACCGGATCTGATGCCGTCCGATTTGATCGGCATTCAGTTCTACAATCAGGCTAAAGGGGAATTCGAGTTCCGTCCGGGCCCGTTGTTTACCCAGCTGGTGCTGGCGGACGAAATCAACCGCGCCGCGCCGCGCACCCAGTCGAGCTTGCTGGAAGCGATGGAAGAACATCAGATCAGCGTGGAAGGTACGACTTACCCGCTGCCGGAACCCTTCTTTGTCATCGCGACGCAGAATCCGATCGAAAACCAGGGAACCTTCCCGCTGCCGGAAGCTCAGATCGACCGGTTTATGATCCGGATTCATCCCGGCTATCCTTCACCGCAGGAGGAACAGCGGATGTTGAAAAATCTCAGCGTCCAGGCGGCCGCGCCACAGCTCTCGCCAGTACTCGACGGAAAACAGCTGTTAGCGCTGCGGGATGAGGTCGATGCGGTCCGGATCCACGATGTATTGTTGGACTATGCGCTGCAGGTGGTTGGCAGAACGCGGGCGCATGAACGGATTCAATTAGGCGTCAGTCCCCGCGGAGCTCTGGCCTGGATACGCTGCGCGAAAGCGATGGCCGCGATCCAGGGCCGTGATTATGTCCTGCCGGATGATTTAAAAGCCTGCGCCCAGCCGGTCCTGGCTCATCGTCTGATTTTAGGCGGATTAAGTCTGGGTTCCGATCGGCAGGCGGAAGCCGTACTGGCGCAGATCCTGGAAGAAATCCCGGTTCCGGTTGAAAAGTTTCAGGGTTGATTCCCCATGACGTTGTTGTTGATCTTCGTCCTCGGTCTGGTTTTCGTTCAGCTGGGACGCTATGATTTTGAACGCCGGGGCGCCCGCGGTCTGTCGGTCACACTGCTCAGCGATGTCAGCCGGCTGGAACCGGGACAGACGCTGACGCTCACGGTGATTCTTGAGAATAAAAAGCGGATGAGTGTTCCGCATGCCGCGGTGCGGATTACGTTTCCCGCGATTCTGGACTGCGAAGAAACGGATCTGGCGCTGACCGGCGAAAGCGCGACGAACGCCTTTGTCCTGCATACGACGCTCGCCGGACGCCAGAAGAAAACCCGCTCGCTGCGGTTTACTGCGAAACAGCGCGGTGCCGGCGAATTCCGGGCTTCGACGATCCTTTCTGATTATCTGAATCTGACCCAGCTGGACGGTCCTCTGACTACGCCTCGCTTATGCGTCGTCCATCCCTTACGGCAATTCCCGGCGGCGCTCGAAGCCAGTCCCTGCGGACTTCAGGGGCAGCAGTCAGTACGCCGCTGGCTCTACCCGGATCCGATCTTTTTTACCGGTGTGCGTCCCTATCAGCCGCAGGACAGCTTCCGCGATATCGACTGGCGGGCGACGGCGCGGTATCAATCCTTTTACGTTAAAGAATACGATCACACTTCCGACCCGGCGTTTTCGATCTTTTTAATCCTGCAGTCGATCCAGAATCTCTTTGCGGACGACGCGGAATTTATGGAAAGTGCGGTGCAGTTCGCCGCGGCGGTCCTTGATCAAAGTCAGCGCCAACAGCTGCCTGCGGCCCTGGTCACCAATGCCGTCGTGCGTTTTTCCGTTGCGGATACCTCGGTCTGCGACGCCAGTCTGAACCACACGGTCAGCTGTCTGGATTTGTTAGCCTGCGCCGCCCCGTATCCGCTAAGCGAGCCGACCCGGTTGTTTCAACGATATCCGCAGCTGTTGGATGCCTCGCATCATTGCCTGCTCATTCTGAATTCGCTGACGGAGGCCATCCGTGAGTGGATGATGAAGATCTGCGCTCAGGGCACCGCCGTGACCTTGGTCTGTTGGACACTGCCGGATCCCAAGACGCTGCCGGCACGATGTCAGGCGCTGCCGCTGCGGAAGGAGGAAACCCAATGAAACGCTGCATTCCGTATCTCCTTGCCTTCCAGCAGGTTCTCTGCGGACTCTGGATCATGATCGTCTTCGTGCAGGCCTTTCTGCCCGGAACGCTCTTCCTGCCGGGATGCGTCCTGTTTTTCATCCTGCAATGGGGTCTGTCGCTGCTTTCCCATCAGAAAAAACCAGCGCTGCGGTCTGGCTTGTACTTCCTGAACATCGTTCTCTTTGCGTTTGGACTTCCGATCCAAAAAAATATTCTGACGCTGGTGCTAACCGCCGTCGGGTTGATTCTGGAAACCGGCCTGATCCTGACGCTGGAAGATTTGCGGGATTGTTCATGGGGAAAGCTGGGGATCGGCGCGCTGATTCTGATTCTCATCAATACGGTCAGCACCGGCCCGGATCTGATCCGCAGCTCGCTGCTGCTGGTTTTGGCGGCGTTATGCCTGCGCATCCAGTCTCAGTTTTTCAACCCTTCTGATCCGGCCGCGATGTCCCAGCTGGATCCCGACCAGGAAAAGCTGTTGCTTAAGCTGGCAGGAATTCAACTGGCAGCTACCTTGGCAATCGGCCCGCTGAGCGCTTTGATTCTTGCTGCCGCCCAGTTGTTCAGCCAGGGATTGACCTGGATTTTAAGCCGTTTGATCGAAGCCTTCGCATTTGTCTTCTCGGCGATCATCCTGTCGCTGCAAAGTTTGATTCGCTGGATTCTGGCCCATCAAAAAGGAACGGAAGTCACGACACAGACACCCCAGACCGAGGTCATCCTAACGCCCGATCCGGAATCCGCCAATGCCGCTTCGTCTGCTTTCAACGGAATTCTGGCCGTGATCGCCATGATCGCCGCCGGTTTGCTTCTGTTTTTCCTGCTTCGCTGGTTCCTTCGTTTGATTCGGAAATCCCGGTCGGTTTCCCTGGAGAAGGGGTTTCGCAGTGAAAAGATCGCAGCTTCCGCATTAGGAGAACGGCCGACACTACGTCAGCGCCTGCATTCCTGGCTGCATCCGGAAGTGCTTTCCCCAGTCCGAAAGCAATACAAAGAGGCAGTGAACGAGCGTATTCAACGAGGTTATCCGTTCGCTTCTTCCGAAACACCCTGGGAGTACTGGCAGGAAGTCCAGGATCAGGAGCCGGACGATCAGTTCAAAGAACTGACCCACGCTTACAATAAAGAACGCTATCGACCATGACCTTCATTCTCGTTTATACGACGCGTATAATCATTTCCTTATATTGAAAGCGAGGGATTTCCCTCGTTTTTGTTTTATATCAGCAGAAGTATCCGAACATCCCTATGACAAAATCGATCCTTGCGATTCGCTGCAATTTTATCGGTTTAGATTATGAAGATTTACTTCTTATTTCAAAAACCCGGGTAGTTTAGCAAATAATAAAAAAATAGAACAGAGCCTTTCCCTGTTCTATCTCTATCTTGATTCAGCTTTCGAAGTTTTCGGCCGCCGGGGTTTGGGTTTCGGCAAAGCGTCGCAGGTTGCTTTGACGATTTCCGCTAACGTTTCCCGGTCGTCCAGATCTTCAATTAAGAAACTTTCCTTTGCGCCGGGATAGGGCGGCGCTTTCGGACAATCTGGAATCCTGGCCGCCACCTCCGGCGTGATTTTAATAAACAGCTGATCGTCGCAGATCACCGCGAAGAACACCTGATCGCAATACAAGCCAACCTCCCCGAACATCCGCTTCCAGGTAATTGTGCCGGCCAACGCCAGCTGATCGGTCACATACGTGACAAATTCCAGTGTTGAAGCCATTGTCAGAAACAGGCAATGTTGCTATCGGTGCGGGATTCTGTCCCGCCGATCAACGTGCCGTTCTCCATTCTAAGGATCATCTGTCCCCTGCCGAAAACGCCGGGATCCAGGCAGACTTCAATCCGGTGTCCCCGCTTCTGCAGCGCTTTCGCCAAAGCGGTTGGGAAGTGCGGTTCAACGTAGATCCGGTTGTCCCGTTCCCACAGCCAGCGGGGCGCATCCAGCGCCATCTGCGGATTGAGATGGAAATCGATCAGGTTCATCGCTACCTGGACATGCCCTTGAGGCTGCATATAGCCGCCCATGACGCCGAACGGGCCGACCGCTTTGCCCTCTTTCATCAAAAATCCCGGAATGATCGTGTGATACGTCCGCTTGCGCGGCTCTAAATAATTGGCATGCTGATCATCCAGTGAGAAATCATGACCGCGGTTCTGCAAGGAAATGCCGGTGCCCTCCACGACGATGCCGCTGCCGAATCCCATATAATTACTCTGGATATAGGACACCATGTTGCCTTCCTCATCCGCAGTGCATAAATACACCGTTCCGCTCTGCGGCAGCTCGCTGACCTGCGGATCCTGCGCGGTATCCGTGATCTGAGCGGCGCGCAGACGCCCCAGCTGCGGATCAAGCAGATGCTCCGTTTTCACCTTCATCGCCTTCGGATCTGTAATATAGAACAAACCGTCTTTGAACGCCATCTTCATCGCTTCCAGCTGTCGATGCACCGTTTCCACGTGCAGCTTCTCCTGAAATTGGAATTCTTTCAGGATATTCAGCGCCATCAGCGCGACGATGCCCTGCCCATTCGGCGGAATTTCACAGATTTCATAGCCGCGGTAATTCAGTCGGATCGGGGTAACCCATTCATTTTCAAACGCTTCCAGATCCGCTTTGCGGAGATACCCGCCGTATTTGCGGCTGCAGGCATCGATTTGATCGGCGATCTGACCCTGGTAAAAGCTGTCGGCCTGTGTTCGGCCGATTTCTTTTAATGTCTCCGCATGATTTTTTAAGGTAATCTTATCTCCGGGCTGCGGCGCATGACCTTGCGGAGCGAACGTCGCAAACCATTCGTCAAATTCCGGTTTCCCGGCAAATTCTTTTTTGTATTTATCAAAAGCGGCCTGCCAGTAATGGGCTAAAACCGGAGAACACGGATAGCCTTCCTCGGCATAGCGGATCGCCGGGGCCAGGCATTGCGCCAGCGTCAGCTTTCCGAAGCGTTCGTTCAGACTTTTCCAGGCTTTGACCGCGCCCGGCACCGTGACCGGCGTCCAGCCAAAGGCCGGCATCGTCGAATGGCCCTGGGCTTTGACCTGTTCAGCCGTGATCGCTTCCGGAGCGAAGCCGGAGGAATTCAGCCCGATCAGTTCCCCTTTGTGCCAGACAATCGCAAACGCGTCGCTGCCCAAGCCGTTGGCCGTCGGTTCCACAACCGTCAGCGCGGCCGCCGTCGCTACCGCCGCGTCGATCGCGTTGCCGCCTTGCCGCAGCATTTCCAAGCCGGCTGCCGAGGCCAGCGCGGAGCCGGTACAGACCATTCCCCGGCGCGCCATCACCGGATAGCGGTTGGATGGGTAAGGTTGATCAAAACAGTCGAAATTCATCATTCTTCTTCCTCCAGCAATTTCTGTAATTTCAGCGTCATCGCAATCGTTTTCCCGTCGATGATCTCGCCGCGCATCACCTGATCGACGACGTCCTTCAACGGCACCTTCACGCAGTTCAGGAATTCATCGTCATCCAGGTGCGTGCCGACAAAGGTCAGCCCTTTCGCCCTGTACATCTGAATTGTTTCTTCCAGATACGCGCCGGTCGGCACCATTTCCCCCAGAAACTCAAAGGTTTCAGCGGTATAGCCGGTTTCTTCCTGCAGTTCTCGCTGGGCGGTGACTAACGGATCCTCACCAGGTTCTCGTTTCCCTGCCGGTACTTCGCGCATGATCCGCTGCTGGGCATAGCGGAATTGATCGACGAGAAGCAGTTCGTTCTGATCGGTCAGCGCCGCAATCGCCACGCCGCCGGGATGTTCAACAACCTCGCGGATCGTTTCCGTGCCGTCGGGCAAAGTGACTTCATCATGCCGCACATGAATCAAACGCCCGGTAAATACTCGTTTTTGCGAATTGGTTTTCTCTGTCAGTTCCATATTCTCCCCCTGTTTCGTTTTCTGATCATTTCCCGAAGGCCGATGGAAATCCAGGTCTTCGCGTAAGTCTCTGATTTAGTTATAGAGAGATTTTGAAGAAAAAGCAAGCTGAAAATATTCTTCCATTAACTTCATGAAATGGAAATGCTGAATCAAGCGATTTAACAAAAACAAAGCCTGACCTCTGGTCTTGCAAAAGGATATTCGCTTAACAAACTGCCAACGGCGGACTTCCTTCTACAATTTGTTTGACTCGGATTTTATTGTTTTATTCCACCTCAGCAATTCGCTGGCGATGACGGCTTCCCAACGGCTGGATGCAAGTCCCCCTTCCGCTGCCTCCGGAACACGGATTAAGCTCTGAGATCGTGCAAATCCAAATTTATAGTTATTTACGCAGAAAAGAAACTTTGCCGCTTTTTCCGTTTCGCTTCGATCTCAAACTGGTATAATAAAAACGATTACTTGATTTATCGGATTCTTAGATTATTGCAGAGGTGAAGGAATTGAAAAAGGGTGTTAAAACAGGACTGCTTGTTCTTGCCGTCATTCTGTTGATCGGCGGCTGCGGTTACGGCGCGGCGAATTGGGCAATGGACTCCATGTTAAACAAAATGGAACATGGTGAAATGATCGAAAGCGATACCGCGGCAATCGCGCCTGAGGTCATCGAAGCGGTGAAAGAACGGAAACTCGTCAATATCGCTTTGTTTGGCGCGGACAACAGTCAGGGGCCGACGGGCACCGACGAAGACCGCAGCGATGCGATGAAAATTGTATCACTGGATTTTGATAATAAGAAATTAAAAATCACCTCTGTCGAACGCGACGTCGTTGTCTGGATTCCCGGCGACCATCAGAAATATGGTCATTTCAACTGGGCTTACTGGTTCGGCGGCGCTACGCTGGCCGTTCAGACCTTGAATTATAATTTAGACCTCGACATCACGCAGTATGTGACCTTCAGCTTTAACGCGGTGGAAAAGCTTGTCGATCTGATCGGCGGGGTTGACATTGATCTGACGGCCAAGGAAGTCGGGGCACTGCGGGGAAACACAAAGAACAGCGTGCACACCGGTGTCAATACACTTAACGGCTATGACGCAATGATGTATTGCCGGCAGCGGTACATCGACAGTGATTTCGTGCGGATGGACCGCCAGAACAACGTGATCAACGCGATCATCGCTAAGCTGAAGCCTAAGAATATTCTGGAACTGATGGAGATCGTCAACGATATGCTTCCCTATATTACGACCAACCTGACGAATTCTGAGATTAAAGAGTATCTCGTTTCGCTTTTAAGCTTCGATCTGACAAACATTGAAACTTATAAAGAACCGAGCGGTGAATATGACGATATCATGCGTTGTCCGGGGCTGGGCGGGTATCTGGTGCGCAGCTACAGCGATATGGTGCGGCATCTGCACGCGAATATTTATGGGGATGAGGATTACCAGCCAAGTCAAACGGTGATGGACAATGAGGAAAAAACCTATAAGACTTATGGGGAATTTAAGAAATAACAGCGGAATTGCCGACTGATTTCAGCGTAGTTTCTTTATTTGTAGAGAAAGGGAGTTCAATTATGCCGGGTTTGGGAACATTGATCAATGGGTTAGCGGTCATCGGCGGCGGGCTGCTGGGGCTGATTTTCCGTAAAGGCTTACCGCAAAGGTTTCAAATCACGTTGATGCAGGCGTTGGGACTGTCCTCCATTTTTATCGGGATAGCCGGCGCGCTGGAAAAAATGTTGGTGATTCAAGCCAGCGGCATCTGCGTTCAGGGCACCATGCTGGCGGTGCTCAGCCTGGCGGCCGGCGCACTGTTGGGCGAGGGAATCAATCTGGAATACCGTTTTGAACAATTCGGAAGCTGGCTGAAAAAGAAAACCGGCAGCGATGAAGACGACCGGTTCATGGAAGCATTTCTCACCGCTTCGTTAACGATCTGCGTCGGCGCGATGGCGATTGTCGGCGCATTGCAGGATGGTTTGGCCGCCGATCCGTCGTTGTTGATCACCAAAGCCGTGCTGGATTGTCTGATCATCATGATCTTTACCTCAGCCTTAGGGAAAGGCGCTATTTTTTCCGTCATTCCGCTTGTCTTGTTTCAAGGTTCGATAACCTTATTAGCGCAGCTGATCGCTCCAGTGCTCAGCGACGGGATGATCGCCAACCTGGCGATGACCGGCTCGATGTTAATCTTCTGTGTCGGCGTCAATCTGATGTTTAACACGAAGATCCGGGTTGCGAATCTGCTTCCAGCCTTACTGATCGCCTTATTATTAACACCCTTATTTTGACGAACGGCTAACGCAAAGCTGACGTGGAATAAACATTTATTTCAAGTGCGGGATTCCGGACAAAGGATCCCACATTTTTAAAAGTGAAGCCAGGAACAGGATTGACCGCTTCAGAATTCAATCGTATCCCTTGTGAATCCCGTTTTCCCCGCATCACGTTGATCGCGGAAAGGAGGCAGATGTATGTTCTTTAAAACCCGGAACTCCGTAAAAATTTTGAATGTAGATTTAGATTTGTCCGCCATGCCGTCTATGCGCTCGGCGAAACTCATTTCTATCGTTGGAAGCGGACAGCTGAAAAAACAGATGGCCCCGTTAGAGGATGAACGCTACGCTTATCATTCACTCATCACTATGACATTAAATCAGATTCCGTTGGTCCGGATGATTCAGCCCGGGTGTCCGACCTGCGCCAGCTTGTTAGCGGCCGGACTGGGCATCGAACACGCGGATTGTGAAGCGCTGCGAAAGCTGGAAGATCCGCTGAATCAACCGTTTGTTTCACTGAATCAATCCATCACTCAGCTAAAACCACTGCTTTCTCTGCTGGAATCCGGACTTTATGTGATTGCCGAAGGGATCTGCATGCCTACCGATGGCGAAGGTCATTTCTTCTGGGATATTCAAAATACCTGGACAGAATCCGCGGCAACTGCCGGAGCGTTTATCGGATCGGATTATGAATATGTCAACGGCTGGCCACTGTATCTCTATCCCACAGAAACCTCCGCCTGTCTGAATCCGGAACGTGTAACCCATTATGAAGAACTTTTCCGGACTTCGGCTGCCCGCCCGCGCGCTGTTGTTTATCATCTGAATGAGTTCATGAACTTCATTCTGGATGGTCATCACAAAGCCTGCGCTGTTGCGCGGCTGCGTCAACCCCTGGACTGTTTGTTTATCATTCCCGTCAGCGGCATCGCTTATTCCCGCGATTCAAAACGAAAGCCGAAACAATTTTATTTTTCCTCCATCCCGGTTTCCGCAGATCAGCTGCCCGCCCGTTTTCAAGCCGCGTTCCACCCTTTGCGGCGGGAGGAAAAGGCCGTTAAGCTTCAGGATCTTCCAGCTTACCCGCTGAACTCAACGTCATGGGATGCCGCCTATCGAAACAGCGCACAGTTTTATCCGACGGTGGTGGAAGCCGCGGAAATGGCCGCTGCGGGTTTAAATTGGAACAGGGCCCTGGACGACAAACAGCTTTACGCTTTCCTGCGGATGGACGTTCAGGACAAAGAACTAAAAACAATGGCGTTGTTCAACTATTTGCGCTGCCGCCGCGATCCGCGGCTGAAGGCGTTAGCGCTGACCTGCCTTGACGATCAATCGCCTAAAGTGCTGCGCAAAGCAGCTTATCAGGCACTGCGGATATTCCCGGAGGATCCCGAGGTTGAACAGCGGTTCATTGATTATCTTGTGCAATGCGATGATCCGCATGACGAAATCCTGCCGCTGATCCACAGCTTCTGGGATCAGCAAGATTCCTGTCGGTAGCTTTTCTAACATAAAAGCCGCCGCTTCTCATCAAAATCAAAATAAAAGCTTATCGCCCTGGTTGTCATCCATTGATTCTGGAAATTCAGAATTTCAGAATTGATTTAACCGCTAAGGAAGATAAGCTTTTTTAATGGGGATCATTTCCCGTTTTCCACGGATTTGACGGTGATCGATTCTACGCCGGATCCACCTCGGCCGCCGCTGCCGGACTCTCCGTCAGGTTTTTCAGCCAGTTGCCCTTTTTCAAAAACCAAGTTGCCAGACAGACTTTAACCAGACCCGCGCCTTCGACGATGCAGTAAGCCGGAAACAACGAAACCTGAAACACCCGCGCAACCAGAAAGCTCAGCAAGACCGGTCCAAACCAGGTGAACAACCCGTCGATGATCAGCACCGACTTCGTATCGCCGCCGGAACGCAGAATATAATAAACCGTGTTCGCATAGCCCTGCGTCCAGGCCAGAAACGCCTTCGCCAGAATCAGGGACGCCGCCATTGAAACATTCGCCGGACTTAACGAGAACCAAACCGGAGCCCAGCGGTGGATCGCCACTAAAATCAATCCCCCCGCCAGATACACTGTCAGCGCAAAGCCGATCATTTTCTTTGCGTCCTGTTTCGCCTGTTCCAACCTTCCTGAGCCCAGCGCCTGACCGATGATCACCCCGACCGCCACCGAACAGCCGCTGAAGGCGACATAAACAAGATTACTGATGTTGTCGACTACCGTGATCGCCGGAATATACTGTTCCGCAATAAAGCTGTAATTGATGAAGATCATATTCAAGCCCAGCGACCAGATCAATTCGTTTCCCATCAGCGGCAGCGCCTTGCAGATAACCGTCCAGCGCATCGACGCCGGCAGATGATTTTTTAACCGCAGCTTCAGTGCGGGCAGAGATTGACGGGAAGCATAGAACAAGTAGGCCGCTTCGAGAAACCGCGCAATCATCGTCGCCACCGCCGCACCGATCACACCCCAGCGCGGGAAACCGAATAAACCATAAATCAACAGCGCATTGAAAACAATGTTGACCAGACAGGAAATCACCCCGGAAATCATTGGAATAGCCGGCCGGCCCATCACACGGCACGCTACGCTGATCATGGACGTACAGGCAAACGGCAGCAGCGTCCACAACAGTACGCCCAGATACGCTTCCGCATCCGCCAGCACAAGCGGATTCTGAACAAATAAACCGAGAATCGGCTGTGGGAAAATGATCAGAATCCCAGTGACCACAATTCCCATGACGCAGCACAAACCAAGTCCGAAATTATACAGATCCGTGATCTGATCCTCCTGCCGTGCCCCCATATACTGTGAAATGAAGATTCCAATTCCATTGCTTAACCCGAATAAAATCAGCTGATAAACAAAAAAGACTTTGTTGACAATCGCCACCGCGCTGATCGCATTCTCGCCGATCCCGCCGATCATCATCGTATCGCACAGGTTCAGCATATTCGTCAACAGCTGCTGGATCATGACCGGCAGCGAAAGTAAAACCACCCGTTTCAAAAACGCCCAGTTTTCCCGTTTCATCTTGAATTCCCCCTTATCCAAGCTGGTTATGAGAGATATTGTAAGGCGAAAAGACAACGAATGCAAGCCGGCGTCGGAGGACTTTCTGCCAAAACCCGGGTGTTCTTCCGTTTTGCGGGATCCACTTTTCCCGTTTTTAAATTCATGATGCCGAGAATGAAATACCTTGGCATGATCGCATATCCCGGCAGATTCGCTGTGATGATCGCCTGGAAAAAATCTCAGCTGTGATCCCCCTGCTTTTGACACAAAACCATTCTTAAAATGTGGGAATTTTTAGTGAATTGACCCGGCTTTCTTGATCTTTCCTCAGAACTCGTTTAAAATAAGCCAATATGTTCAATTTGTGAAAATGAACATTGAAAGGGGGATGAATTCCTTGCTTCCTTATATCGAGAAGATAAAAAAGAACCGACTCCGGATCGGGGGGCTGTTCTTGATGATAGCGACGCCGTTTACCGCCGTCTTTCTGATGCAGTATGTTTACTGCGGGGATCCGTGGCAGATCTCAGCGCCGGCTTTTCTGGCCAATGCGATCTGCGTCGGCGTCCTTTATTACCTGATCTGCGCGCTGCTTCGCAAACCGGCCGCCGGCAGCTTCCTGATCCATACCGCCTGCGCACTGCTGGGCGCGATCAATTATTTCGTCTCCGTCTTCCGCGGCACGCCGGTTTTACCCTGGGATCTGACCGCGCTGAACACCGCGATTGCCGTGTCCTCCACTTATGATTTTACGCCGAACGGGCCGATGATCATCACCGCAGTTCTCTTAGCGGGATTTCTGCTTACCGTTCTGTGCTTTCGCAAGCTTGACGTTCTGCCCCGCTCGCTCTCCGCGCGCTTTCCGCTGCCGGTACGGTTAATCTGCCTGGCGCTGACTTTGCTTTGCGCATTCCTGGCTTCGCCGCAGAATTTAGCCCGGTTTAACGTCCGGACGGATGTCTGGGATCAGTCCGGCGCTTACCAGAAAAGCGGTATCCTCGCCACCTTCTTACGCAACACTGAATTTATGAATGTCGAAGTCCCGGCGGATACCTCGGCGGAAAAATTAGATCAGATTCTAAGCACGGTGTCCTTGGAGGGCGCGTCCGTGACTTTAGATCAAAAACCGCATATCATCGCCATCATGAACGAATCGTGGGCGGACTTTGAAGAATTCGGCCAGCTTCAGCTCAGTGAAAGCGTCATTGACGACATTTCCAGCTTGGAAAACGCCCGGTTCTCCCATGCTTATGCCTCCGTCTTCGGCGCGGGCACCAGCGCGAGCGAATTTGAGTTTCTGACCGGAAATTCAATGGCTTTTCTGCCTTCCGGAAGTATTCCGTACCAACAATATATTTTAAAGGATTCCTTCTCCCTGGCCTCCCAGCTGAAGCAGCTCGGCTACCAAACGGCAGCGTTTCATCCGGGTGAGCGAAGCTCCTGGCAGCGCGATCAGGCCTATCCGCGGCTTGGCTTCGATTCATTTAAAAGCGTGAAGGAGCTGGATGTTCCCCTGACCCTGGAACATGGCTATGTCAGCGATGAATCGGATTTCAACCAGATAATCTGGGAATATGAACACCGCGATCTAAACAAACCGTTATTTCTGTTCAATGTTACAATTCAGAATCATGGTGCGTATACCGTGAAGGATTATCCGGCTCAGATTGTTCTGACCGATCAGCCGGGAGCCTACCCGATGGCGGAACAGTATCTGACGTTGATTCACAAAACAGAGGAGCAGTTTCTGCGGCTCACGGAGTATTTCAGCCAACAGGAGGAACCCGTTCTGATTCTGATGTTCGGCGATCATCAGCCGTCAGTGGAACAGGCGTTCCTGGATCAAGCTTATGGGGTGGAAGAGGGCGCGATGTCCATGGAAGAGTATATGAATAAATTCCGTGTTCCGTTTGTTCTCTGGGCCAATTATCCGCTGCCTGAGGCCCCGCTGCCGGAAACCAGTCTGAATTTTCTGTCGGCGCTGCTGCTGGACTATGCCGGAGTGGAAAGCGACGCGTATGGACAATATTTACAAACGCTGCGCACGTCGCTGCCGGTCGTAACCTTCGCGGGCTACATGGATGCTCAGGGAAATGCGTACAGTCATTGGGAATCAACGGATTTCACGCCGCTCATCAAAGACTATCAAACCTTGCAGTATGAGCGCTTATTCGGCGGCAGCTACTTTAAGGATCAGATCCAAGGGAATTCTGAAACTCTGTCGCAGCCCTGATTAAGCAATGGAAGTCATTGACACAAAACACTTAGCCCTGGGATTGAGAATTGGTAAAAGAAATCAAAAAAACAGCGGATTGTCAAAGTCGTGAATCACGTCGGACCGTCCGCTTTTCTTATTCTTTGATCAAGTTCCGAATCGCAACAGGAAATCCGCCGGGAATGAATCGAAGCGGGGAAGGTTGTTTCCAGGTGAAACCAATCAGCATGAGCAGATGTTTTTTCCTTGATCTTCTTTATCAGCCTTCATAAAGAGAGATTCTCTCTCGCGAGTTGAAAGAGTCAAAAAAAGAAGCGGATTGATTTCGCTTCTTTTTACTTCGATTCCATATTAGAAAATTTCAGCACATTCAGCAGAATAGGTCTGAAAGCAGGTTCTTCACGGCTTGGATTTCATCCTTCCCGCTTGCCTGAAATTCTGATTTTCAGGAAGAAAGCTGCTTATTTCACCGCGGCCAAACGTTCATTCAGCGCCGTTTTCGCCGCATCATCGCTCAGCTTGCCGACCAGTCGTTCGGCCTGACTCTTCACGGCGGCGGAGCCGGTCTTTTCCACGCGGCTGACCAACAGATCCATCAAGGCTTGCAGCGACTGTTCATCGGCAGCATTTTGATAGCCTTCGTCCGTTTCGATCAATGTCAGCTTGTTCGCGACCATCTGCGCTAACAGGGAATCCGTGCTGTCCATCGACGTCGGATTCAGCGCGTCATAAGTAAGTGTCGCCACGCCGCCCAGGGTGCCGCCGACAAAATGGTTGCCGTAGAAATAATTGGGATTGACCGTCGGATCGACAACCGGACTGTTGATTTTGTTGGACAGCCAGATGACGATCATGTCGTTTTCCGGATCGATCAGACTTAACGTTCCTGTCCAGCCGGTATGACCATACGTCGAAGCTCCGGCCTGCGGACCGAAATACCAGCTGTAGCCGTGATCGCCCATCCGCCGCCAGCCCAGCCCATAGGTCTGACTTGTAAACTTCGGCTTGGTGAACTGATCAATCGTCTGTTTCGAGAACAGCTTCACATCGCCGTAACCGCCCTGGTTCAGCATAACCTGCGCCAGCCGCCCCAAATCCTGCGCGTCGGCAAACAGACCAGCATGTCCGGAAACGCCATTCATCGCATAGAAAGCTTTTTCATCATGAACTTCGCCCTGAATCGTATCAGTGCGGTTAACGGTAAAGGAAATCGCACCGTCGCGGGAATTTCCGTTCAGCTCAGTCGCCGCGCATTGATCTTTTTCAAATCCCTTCTGCAGCGGATTGAAAACGATGTGATCGAGGCCGAGTGGTTTGTAGATATTTTCTTCGACATACGCATCCAGCTCCATGCCGGTAACCTGTTCAACGATCAGTCCTAAAAGCATGTAGTCGACATCGGAGTAAACGGTTTTGCTTCCCGGCTCATACTGCAGCGGCGTTTTCATAATCATTTCCTTTGTCGTGGCTTTTTCCACCGAATACAGATCGTTGACGCCGTTGACAATCCCATCATCTTTGTCATACGTATCGTTATGATACTGCGGATCGGCTGGGAAGCCGGCCTGGTGTTCCAGAATATTCTGAAGGGTCATCGTATTCTTGCCCAGGATTGCCGCGCCGGGTTCGTCCTTAAACTCCGGGAAATAGCTCTGGATCGTATCGGTAATGTTAACCTTCCCTTCGCTGACCAGCATCTGCAGCGCATAGTTGGTCGCGTACATTTTGGTATTGGAGGCTAAATCATACAAAGTTTCCGTCGTGCTTGCCACCGGATTTTCAATCCGTGTCCCATCTTGATTATAGGAATTGGCATAACCATAAGCTGTGTTTTTGATCATTTTCCCGTCTTTGATGATGACCAGCTGACCACCCGGGAAACCGTATTCCACTTCCGTGTTCAGCAGATCGTCAATGAAACTCAGCTTTTCGCTGCTGAAACCGACTTCCTCCGGCGTTCCTTCGATAACCGTCGGATAATCGACTTTAATATTCACGCTTGCGGTTTCCGGAAGAATGTTCGTCACCTGAATCGTGTTGATCTCGTTGGTGGCCAGAGCGGAGAAATCCACCGTGAAAGCCTTCCCGGCATATTCACTGTGATCCACCGCAGTACCGTTGATAAACAGATCGAAGCTTTCCGCACCTTCCGGCGTGACAGAAACCTTCCCTTGTCCGGCATACGTTTTAATCGTGGTCAGGTTGTTCATGGCCAGCGTATCGTCCAGTCCTTCCAACGGATAGGTAACATCCGCCTGAACCCCTTTAACACTGGCGCCTTCGCTCAGCGTCACACCGCCCGTTTGGCTCGTCGGTGCCGATGGCTGGCCGGCGGGGGACGAGTTAGTCGTGCTGCATCCGGCCGCTGTGGTGGCTAACACTGCGGCCAGGACTAAAATCATCAGTTTTTTCATCCTTTTTCCTCTCTTTCGTCGTACTCTCTTTCCAAAGTCTTCCTTTCGACTTCTTCATCATAGCAGTATCTGGTCTGACCAGTCAAGTAAAAAATGAAGCGCTTACAAAATTGTTTTTTTCACAAACTGAAATCCATCAATTTTATCCATTCGAACCAGTCTGATCCCGCAGAGAACCTGAAGATGATTCGATTTCCTTTTTATCCAATTTCTGAGCTTTAAAGTTCATTCCCTGAGAAACGCTGAACTTCTGCTTACTGGAAACTAGTTTATTCGATTGGACCTTTGCTTTTTGTCGAAATCGAAACTGCAGCAATCTTCTTTGTCTGACTGCCTACCATTTTTCCCTGAAGGATCATCCTTTGAGGATAGAAATACCAAAAGCGGGAGTTCTTTCCGTCTTCGATGCAAGCCTGCAATACAAAAAAAGACTGTTCCCTCATGGATGAGTGAGTGACTCAGTCTTCTGTTTAAAAATAGAGCGGAACCGGAACTGCGAGATTGGTGAGAAAGCTTCCAACGATTCCTTCAAAGTCGAACGTTGGCATTCATAAAAACATCTTGAACTTTTTCAGCAATTTCCCGCCAAAAGAGCGATTCCAGAAAAGGCAAGAATCGAGATTTATTAACGGTCTTGGACTCAAAAGATAAATTACCTCTTGCCCATCGATCATCCATGATTCCTTCGGTTCTGAAAAGTCTATCTGAATTTAACGCTCAAGCTGATCAACAATCGCCGGCACTTCCTGTAATTGTTTTACAAAATAGTGAGCCTGCGACTGGTCCATCGGGAACCGTTCGTCCTGCCGGGCGATGACCGTCATCCCTGCCGAAACTCCCGCCTGAATTCCATATTGCGAATCTTCTACCACAAGACACTGATGCGGATCCAGCTTCAGCTTCTTTGCGGTAAACAAATAGATTTCCGGATTCGGCTTTGATTCTTTAAACATTCCGCCGGACGTGACCAACTCGAAATAAGCATACAACCCCGTGTCCGACAACATCTTTTCTATCGAGGCAAAGGAACTGGAGGAGGCCAAAGCCAGCTTCTTGCCACGAGCTTTGAGTTGTTTCAAAGTTTCTTCCACTCCGGGAAATAACAACGGCCGGTAGTCCTCAATTCCCTGGGCATGGCGATATTCCCGCAAACCGACCATGAACTCGTCATACGGCTGCGGCAGCGTTATTCCCTCCAGAATCTTGGGCCATAAATTCATTTTACCGTTGGCCCCGACCAATAGATTCAGCCGCTGCGGTGGTAAATCTACCTCCATCGCTCTGAAATATGCCATTAACCGATCTTGATAATACTGTTCCGAATCAATCAGAACGCCGTCCATATCAAACACAACCGCTTTGATCTGCGTCACGTTATCACCCTCTTCAATCGCTTTTAGTTTAGCGGATTTCGCTGCGGGAGTAAAGGCCTATTCTCCTTCGTTTATGGACTTATTATGAATTTCGTCGATCAATTCAAAATAATCTGCCCAGCGTTCTTCCCGGATCGGCATCGGCGGCTCGTTATCAAAATACAATACCATGGCCGGCGCAATTTGATTCCAGCGTTCCACCAATTCAAAATGCGTACAATGTCCTTCACGGATCAGGCGCATCGCTTTAGCATGATAATTAAAATACATCGCGAATCTCCCTTCCCCGCTAGTTTTACCCGCGGTTATCCTGCTTATTCGGTTTTCACTCTGACTGCAGCCTGACCTGTGCCTTGTCCTCCGGGGCTTTCTATGGTAGAATTCCCGGTGAACAAGCATTTTTCCAAAATTCATGCAGAGAGGAGTCTTTTTATGTCAGAAGAACGTTATCTTACAGCCGGCAAAGCCTTGAAACTGATTTTTATCGGTCAGGTAATCGCGCTGTTTGTCAGCCTGCCCAGCGTAGGTAATTTTATCAGCTTGATCGCCGGAATCACAATTTTAGTCGGGATCGTTAAAGCGCGCAAAGCCGATGCTTTATATAACCGGGCCTTCATTATGGTTCTGTGCAGTCTAGGCTGCAGTTTGATCCTGTCGATGGCAACGGTTTACTTTTCCAACCTGTATGCCGGAGGCAATACCGGAGCCGCTGAGACATTTATGATCGTCGCGCTGGTCTTGTCCGTTATCGCCGCGGTCTTCGGCTTCCTTCAGAATTTCTTCATCATCAAGGGAACGACCAAGTTCCTGGGCGAGCTGCAGGAAGAAGCGCTGGTCAAGCATGGTGAAACAACCTGGAAGCTGATGATTGTCAGCTATGGTCTTAATATTCTGTTTTCCATTTTGTTAGTATTTATGTCAAACTGGTCCGGCGTTCTTTCGATTGCCAGCAACGTCATTAATCTGGCGATCACCCTCGTTTACATCCTGTTCTTATACCGCAGTGAAGTCCGGCTGTTAGCGTAAGCTTAAGCAGCTCAGCATTGCGATCGCATTTCTGACTTGTCCATAAGATTAAAAACGCGTTTTATCCTGTTGCTTCAGGATCGAACGCGTTTTACTTTGGATTTTTACAATTCTATCTTTTCAGCTTGGCTGGCAGCCTTGGATTCCGCTGGGAGTTCTTGATCGGTTTCCCGTTGAAAATCGCCGGTCGCTTCCTCTTTGACTACGGATTGATCCCCCGCTTTTAGCTGAGCGATCAATCCCGGCAGTTGTTCCCTGGTTCGCCAATACCAGACGCCGATCATCAGAAGAATGACCGCTGTGACAATCAAACCGCCTTCCGGTCCGAAAGCACCGCCGTTGAGCAGTGAATTGCCTTTCATGTAGGTTGTCAGAAGACCGTTTTCCTGACCGCCGCTGACGGAAAAGCCGTAAATCGGACCCTGGAAAAAATTCCAGAAAATGTGGAAGCCGATGGCAGGATATAAGTTGCCGCTGGTCAGCGTGATCAGCGACAGGAACAGCCCGATCAAAAAGATATTGAGATAAGGAATCAAGCCGATCCCCTGATTTGCCGAGTGCAGCAAAGAAAAAATCAGCGAAGGCACCAGAATGATCAGCCAGGGATTTCGCGTTTGCCGCATCACGCCCTGAATGTACCCCCTGCAAATAATTTCTTCCGAATATCCGACCAGAATATACAAGATTAACATCACAAGCAACGAAGGCGACAGCTGCGGAACCCAGGTCAGAACCTGCGCGCTGTCCGTCACCAGAAGCAGTAAGAACGTCAGCGTCATTGATCCCGCGCCAATTGCCAATCCCAAGATCATCGCGCGTCCATGTTTTGACAAAGAAGGCAACCCCAGCGCCGACTTCTCTCTTTTTAATCGTCGTGTCCATAAAAGAATCGGCACCGCGATCATCACCCCGGACTGAATAAACATCATCGATCCATTTAAAAGAGCCGCTATCTGATAAGCAAACGGCGTGGACATCCCTGTCGCCTGATCAAGATTGCCAGTTGCGATCATCACAGACGCAAATCCAAACTGAATCACAAAAATCAAGAGAAACAATACGCCGAAGACGATTCCCAGCATCTCTGCGATTTTCCATCCGGAACGAATCTCCCCGTTTTTATTCCTAAACATCATACCCCTTCTTTCGCGGTTTATGATAGGAGTATATCATGATTCTTTTCTGGTAACTCTTAAATCTTATTAAAGTTTCTATGACAATTCACGCAGAGCCCTATCTCTGATTTTCTTAATGAACAACCCCTTTTCTTTTCCAAAATACAATCTGAAGTTCTCACGGACGTCGTTTATTTTACGGTCTGTCCATTTAGGCTGTGAAATTATGTCTTACCATCAAAATGAGATGTTCAAAGTCTTCTTCTAACTTCATTACAAGCTTCTGACTTTTAAAGACTGATTAAACTGATCATTAGCATTCATTCTTTGATTTACAATTTCATGAACCTGTTCAGTCAGATCTTCGGACGTCTTTATCCTCTCATACCGTTCCGACAATAATAAAAGCTCATCACCGTTTAATTGCTGAAGCAGTTCAGCTTCTTCTTCACCCATCGGTATCCGGATACTCAACATTTGTTGAAGCATCATTCTTTGTCTTACTTCCCCTTTGCGTTCTCCAATGAGTTCT
>NZ_GG657553.1:20876-61650 GCF_000157995.1 Holdemania filiformis DSM 12042 | reverse complement strand
CTCTACTAACAGATCAAAGCGAATCCCTTTTTCACCTTCATTTGCTTTCACCGGTTCACTCTCCCGGATCTGCAGCCGGACAATCCGAATGCCGAGCAAATCCGATAGAAAAGCGATCAGGATTTTATTGGACAGTTGATCCTCTGAACCAAATGTGTAACGAAAGAGATCGTTACTCCGATAATCCAAAGCCGCTAAGACGGGATGTGTGGGAGCGAACACAAATCTGACTTTTTGAATTTCCTGTTTGGTTAAAGTTCTGAGCCGGTCGATTCTCTGCATAATAGGATACCTCCTATCATTAATATTGCGGAAAATCGAAAAAAGCCCCCTAAAATCATTAAAAAAATTAAAAAATACTTTTTTGAGTTAATTTTACACCCTCATTATAGCTCAAAAGAGTTCGCCAATCAATCTGAAATGGTTATGGCTCAGCTGAATCAAATTTAAAAATTCTTAAACGAAAAAAACTCTCGCTATTCAGGCTAAGCCTAATTCCTATATCAAAAAAAGCAGCCGTTATGTCATAAACACAGACGACTGCTCCTCAGTATTAGAAATGAACTAGTTCAATATTCCGTAACTTCAACTCTTCTTTCAGTTTAGGATCGCAAAGTCCGGCCAGTTCCTGAACCCGCTCTAAACTATAAGAACTTTTTTGATATAGTTCTAAATCGCACCAGCCTGGATGAACCATAAACTCCAATTTTTCTGCATCGGCATGTTCCTCTAACATTTCCACAAAATGCTCAGGCGTCGCTTGTTCACCATGATAGGAGCTCAGCCATAAGTATTCGCAATGACGCCGCATCGGAAGCTGATACTCTTTCGCCAAAGCCAACGTTACAGCCAAAATTTCCTCGGTATTATGTTCCTCGCCAATTCCGCCAACGCGCGCCATTGTCAATGTCTGTCCGTCGTAACAACCCTGATGGCAATCCAAGTGAGTCGGTCGGCGGCCGAACAATTCGATAAATTTTTCAATTTGGGCACGGAATTCAGCTTCCACCTCAGCGGGATCAACATACACTTTATAAAACTGTGTGTTTTTCAGGAAATCACCATGCTGATCCACTAACGTTTTCGCTTTTGTCAACGGCCTTCCGCAAGTCAACGTTAAATGAACCCCAGTTCCGAGTCCCGGAACCGATCGTAGCCGTTGAGCGGCTTGAGCAGCTTGATCCATATTGCACATCACGGTGGTTGATGTAACGATTCCCTTTTCATAACCCTCGATAATTCCCTCACTGACACCTCGGTTATATCCCATATCGTCAGCGTTGACAATGATTTTCATCTTATGGCACCAAAACACCAAGGAAGGAACAGAGAATTGCCAGCGCCATAATCATCAGGATCAGACGCGAAGATTTCATGCCGATTTTACCTAAAACCCAATAACATAAAGCGACTATCAGAACCGCGCCGAACTTCGGCATAATCGCATCAAATAATTTCGTCTGCAGATCAAATTCTGTACCCATGATAGTCAGCGTCCCAAAATTCACCTTTACCAAAGAAGCGACCATGGAGCCGACAACCATAATCCCCAAAACACTGGCAGCCTGTGTAATCTGATTTAGTTTTCCACTCAGAGTTGTAACCAGCTTAATGCCCTGGGTATAACCTAACTGCATCAAATAAGGACGCAATCCAAACATCACGAAGAACAACCAGATTTCCCATAAGATAATTCCAAAATAGCTGCCTTCCAAAGCGGTCGTCACCGCAATAGAGCCAAAGATTGTCGCTAAGACGCTGGTAAACAACGTATCTCCGATACCTGCAAACGGCCCCATTAAACTGGCCTTAATCCCCGCGACAGTCTCAAGACCTTCAGCCCCCATTTCTTCCTCAATCGCGATGTCCATCCCCAGAATAATATTGGTCAGGTTTGGTTCGCAGTTGAAGAACACGCTGTGCGTTTCAAAGGCTTTCTTCCGCCCTTCCGGATCATCTTGATAAAGCTTGTCAATAACCGGAAGCATCGTCGTCATGTAGCCGGCTGTCATCATTTTCTCATAATTCCAGGCTAACGACCGATTCCATGACCAACGATAGGATAATCTGCGGATATCTTTTTTTGTAAACTGCTTACTCATCAATTTCACCTCCAGCATTGGATTTCCCGGTCTTTCCCGCCTGGTAATAAACGGCAATTGCGGCGGCCGCGCCGAACGTCGCCACAGCCAAGGTCGGCATTCCCGCCCATGCCGTTAACGCAAAACCCAGGATTAAAAAATGGAGATTGGAGCGGATTGGCAAATATTTTAATAAGATCGCAAACCCGACAGCCGGGAACATCCCCGCAGCGATGGATAAACCGGAACTGAGCCACGGCGGCATAATCGCATTCAGGGTATCAACAAAGGTTGGCCCTAAGCATAAAGCAACAAAGACAGGGATCATCCGCGATAAGGACCAGCTTAAAACACCTAAATGATTGCTGAAAGCAACTTGCCGGGAATTACCCTGAGCCGCGTATTTATCCGCACGGTGCTGGAAGAAAGTATTTAAGAAGCGGCCAAAAACATCAATCTGAACTGTCAGCGTTGCTACCGGAATACCAATCAAGGCAATCGTTGCCGGTACATCCGCAGCGGATGCGGACAAGGCGACGACGATAATCGCTGTAACCGGATAGTTAGGAATCGAAGCTCCGCCAAACATTCCTAAACCTAAGGCGTAAGATTGGAGCGTGCCTCCGACAAGTAATCCCAATTCTGGTTTTCCAACCACAAGTCCTGTAAAAATTGCCGTCGGGATAATGCCGCTGGGCAGCAGGTTGAACGTCATCTGATCGACCTGAGAGAAGCCTGCCCACAGAGTGAGTAACAAAATCTGTAAGATTGTCATAAGTCTACCCCTTTCATTATGTGGAAAGTATCTTGTCGAAATACTGAACTGCCGCGGTCCTCCTTTCTACATTCTGATAACCGACTTGTATGATGAAGTGTTATTCATTCAGAAATGATTACCTTTCCTTACTTCATCGGGTTGTTATGATTTCATTATAAATAAAATCCGCAGTTATGCAATACATATTTTTAAACTTGTATATATTTTTATTCCAATTTGAACGTTCATGGTATATAATTTAATCAACAACAAAGTAGTCAGGTGCTGATCACGAATCAGCGGAAAGGAGAATCGCTAATGGTCTTTATCAGCAGTCAACGTGTCTGGATCCACGAACAATTTATTCCCGCTACCTTAAAACTGGAAAATGGGAAAATCACCGAAATTCACAAAGGTATCCTGAAGAATTCCCAATCCTATGGCCACGCCCGGATTATCCCGGGCTTGATCGACGTGCATACCCATGGCTATGCGGGCGGCGACGCCTCCGACGGAGATCCCGAAACCATTCGGATCTGGCAGAAGTATTTACCGCAGGAAGGTGTTACTTCTTTTTTACCGGGCACCGTGACGCGTTCGGAACCCAGGATTCTTCAGGCACTTCAAGCTATCCGCTCCGTCATGGAAGATAAAAATGAGAACGGCGCACATATTCCTGGAATTTTCCTGCAAGGTCCCTACACTTCTCACGAATATCCCGGCGCTTATGATAAGTATTTAATTCAAAAGCCAGATATCGCGCAATTTAAGCGTTTCATGGAAGCTTCCGGCGGACATATCATCCGCGTTGGCATTGCTGTGGAAAAAGATGATCAGCATCAGCTTTTAAAGCACTGCGCCGCTTCCGGATTGGAAGTTGCAGTGGGTTTCTCCGGCGTCAGTTATGAGGAAATGATGCAGGCGGTTGAGGATGGCGCAACCTCTGTCGTTCATTGTTTCAACAGTATGAATCCGCTTCATCACCGAAAGCCAGGACTGCCGGGGGCTGCGTTATCCTGTGACGATCTATACTCTGAGGTCATCGCCGACGGCATTCACGTTCATCCTTCCGTTATCAATATTATCGGCAAGTGCAAAGGCAAAGACCGTCTGGTTGTCATTACCGATTCTTCCCGTTATAAAGGATTAAAGCCAGGTTATTATGAATCGGTCGACCGCAAGGTCACCATTGGCGAAGATGGCGTCGGCCGGCTCCCTGACGGCCGGCTTGCGGGATCCTGTATAACGATGATCCAGTCCGTCCGTAATCTTCAAACCTTAGGGCGCCTTGATGAAGTCTGCGCCATCAACGCAGCGACGATCAATCCGGCGCGTATGTTGAAACTTGACGATCATTTAGGTTTGATTGAAACTGGATATCAGGCAGATCTTACGATTTATAATGATGACTATCAGATTCTTCAAACGTTTGTTTCCGGTATCCCGATGTTGAAACAGGAGGAAACACGATGACTGAGATCACGATGTATGATTATATTCTGGAAGAAAAAGACGTATTATTGAATATTCTTCAGAAACGAAAAACGATCACCCGTCCATTCTGTACTCTGCTCCAGGAAAAGAATGTTGATGAGCTTGTTCTGTGCGGTTCAGGAACCTCTTATCACGCAGCGTTGGCCGCCCGGCGAATAATGGAAAATCTGCTTCAAATCCGAGTTCGCGCTGAATTGCCTTCTTTATTCACAACCCAGCAGAAAATCTATTCAAAAAATACGTTAGTACTGGGAATTTCCCAAGGTGGAAACAGTTACTCTACCGCGGATGCCCTGGAAAAAGCGAAGACGCATCAATGCATGACCGCCGGTTTAAGTGAAAATTCAAAAAGCTTGATTTTCCGATTATCCGACGTTCATCTGCTTATGGAATGCGGCGCGGAACTGAGCATTGCCAAAACCAAGGGATACACCGCCACCGTCCTCATTTTGTGGCTGCTTGGAATCGAAGGTGCTTTGTGTTTGAAACGAATCAGCGATTCAGAAGCTGAGGATCTGATTCAACGGCTGAACACTGTAATTACTAATTATGACGCGATCATCCCTGCGGCGACTCGCTGGGTGGACGCAATCCAAGAAGAATTAATCGAAGGCCGGAGAATCCTGGTGTTAGGCTATGGCAATAACTATGCCAATGTGCTGGAAGGCTCGCTGAAAATGTTGGAAACTCTCCGTTTCGGCATCGTTGGTTATGAGCTGGAAGAATTCTGTCACGGTATCTACAATTCAATCCAAAATGATACCCGACTCCTTTATCTTGCTAGTCCGGATCCCTATGAAAAAGATCGACTGATTAAAATCCATTCTGTGATCAAGGAAACGACCAATCATCAATATATCATCGGCGGGAAGCTTCCGCCTTCAATCACGACAAACAAAGATTGTTTATTACCGATGACTGACGATCCGGACTTCCATGTTTTAGAGTACATTCTGCCGCTGCAGATCATTTCATCGCGGATTCCCTACAAGCTGGGCATCAATCCTTTCCTTGCCGCAGATCCGCAGTTCCATAAAAAAGCGGGAAGCAAGCTAGTTACTTCGTAATTCCATCTGAAGAAATACGAATTCTTGGATATTTATGGTAAAATGATTTCGAATAGAGAGTTGAGGAACACCATGGCAAAGAAACAGCTTCAATATCAGAAGATTGAAGAGTATATCATTAAACAAATCAAACACGGAAAAGTTCATCGCGGAGATAAGCTTCCTTCTGAAAACGAGCTGTGCGCGCAGTTTAACGTCAGCCGTATGACTGTAAATAAAGCGCTGACTCACCTTTCTGATCAGGAATACATCGAACGGATTCCAGGCAAGGGCAGTTTTGTACGCGGGCCGAGAATCGAGCGGAAAATACCGGAAATGCTTTCCTTTTCCGAAGAACACCGGCGCGCTGGAATTAAAACAGAAGCTAAACTGCTTCAGTATTCTGTCATCTGCGCGAAAGAAGTTCCGGAAATCATGGAGAAGCTCGGCCTCAAAGAGAATGATTTTATCCATTATTTTATCAGACTGCGCTTAGGTGATGGAAAGCCGATGGCCGTCAGTTATAATTACATTTCTGTTGTCAAAGTGCCATATTTAGACATTACTTATCTGGAAAAGTCACTGTATCAGTATTTAGAAGAAAAATTGAATTTACAGCTGGCTTACAATGATACGACCATCAGCGTCGTCATGCCGAGTAAGGAAATCCAAAAGGCATTAGAAATGAGCGAGAAACGGGACGTCGTCCTCAGTACGCATATTTCGTATCTTACTGACAATACGCCGTTTGAATACACGGAAACTTATTACCACGCAGATCAATATTCATTCCGTTACCAATGTTATCGTCAGGAGAAATAAAAAAGGCATAAAAAATCGGGAACTCCTTCATTCCCGATTTTTTTATACCATCAATGAAAATCGTACAATTCAGAAAGGAAGTTCATCTTCCTCATCCCCGCCGAATTTTTCAAAGTACAACGACCGGATCCAATCCTTCACTGGAAGCTTCCAGGATTGTGACGGCGCAGGAATATTCTTGATTAAGCTTTTCGGCGTCATCCCCAATTGTTTAGCCATCTCAATCTCTTTTACACTTAACCGGCAGCGGCGTTTAGCTTCTGCCCAGGCTGCCTGTTTCTGTTTTTCTTTCTGTCCCATCGTCAGTTCCGATAGATCTGACGCGCGTCGATCAGCTGCTTATTGAACCGGTAGTACACATGCCATGTTCCGTCCAGCCCTTCCGCGCTGACCGTCTGGATTAACGTTGCGACGTCCGGCGATTTCGGCTGGTTGAAAACCGCCACGCACATCCCCGGCTGCGTATCCGTCTGAACCGGATAAATCCGCACTTCCTCCTGCTTCGCCAGAATGAGGTCGAGGTTATCATGCTTGTTTAACGTTGCCGTGACCATCAAGCGATCCTGTTCCTGCGTTAACGTCAGTTTCGCAGCCAGTTCCCCGTCAATCGGCTGAGCTTCGCTGAATTTCAGCTTGGACTCCAGATCGTCTTCCGTTTGATATGCCGTAACGCCCAGACTCCCCAATAACCTTCCGGATTCCAACGGTGTCATCGTCGTCTTGGAAACATCGATCATCTCAGCCCGGTAAATATTCGCCGGGATTTTAATTTCAAACTGTTCCTGACTCCCTTCGATCAGGGTCACATAGGCTTCCATCTGATCATAAGTCGTCAGTGATCCCGGCATGTTATTAATCTTGCCGTCCAGCCAGGAAATTCCGCCTGAAGTCACCAGCCACTGGTCATTTCCCAGGAAATCAACGTCGCTGATATACGGGGAATAATAAGCGTACCCCCGCTCTTTGCCATATTCCTTGACCTGCCGGATTGTCCTGGCCTCTAAATCGACTTCATAAACAACCAGGCGGGAATAATTATCTTCTGCCGCTACGGCGTTCTCTTCGGTCTTCGACCGGTACATTCCATTATCAAACATCATGATATGCCGATCGTCCAGCCAGGTTGCGGCATGCTGAGCCCACTGCCATTCGAAATTCTCACCCGTCGGCGTCAGAAAATATTGCTGCATTTCTTCCGGCCAGCCGTCCGGCGAACCGATGATGGCGATCAGTTCCTGTGTATCGTAGTCGATCACCGCCACAGCGTCCTGATGCCGCCCGGAAACCGTCAGCGTGTTCTGCGCCGGATTATAATCGACGCTGTTGTTGTGGAACCAATCCTTAGCCGTCCAGTTCAAGCTCTTCCCCTGATCCTGCGGCAGGATCGTTTTCAGATCAAAGGACTTCACGATGGTCCCAGTTTGCCGGTCCACCTCCACGATCACATCCTCCACAGTCGATCCGCTGAAGTCATCGGAAGCGATCAGGAAATTCCCATTGGGCAGCTGATCGAGATCATGATGATATCCGCCCGGCACACTGTATTCCGCGTCGATATGACCCAGTAAATCCATCGTCAGAAATCCCGTCGTGTAGTAGGGACTGTCCAGCAGCCGGTTCGTGCTCAGCGTGATCCGCCCGTCTTCCAGTAAATTCAAATCCCATAACATCATCACATTCAAAATCCAGCGGATTTCGCCCTGACTGTCATAGCCCGTGGCATAGCCGGTGCTGGAAGGTGTTGTGAAGATCAGCTGATTCGGCTGCGGATTCTGATGTTCGATTGTGACCTCGGCCATAAACGCGTTCTCTGGCAGAGCCTGACCTTCAATCTCCAGCTCTTTCACCATATCATCGACAATCAGCTGAACCGTGGTTTTCTGTTCCGGATACAATCCGATGATCGGCAAGCAATGCGAGGTTGATGGTTCATAAGTCCAGGTCAGGTCCGTCTGCGGCTGTTTGCCTTTGACAATGACCGTGACCGGTTCCGCGGTTTCAGTGTCGAATTGAATCAAAGCGCTCAGCGGACTTAAGCCATACGGATTGACAATCACGACGGGATTATCCAGCGTTCCGCCCGTTGCTTGGGCCGCAATCTGTTCAGTCTGTTTGTTCTGCGTTTCCAACAACGTTTCCTGATAAGCAACGGCTGTTTTTCCATCTTCGCTGAATGTCCGTTGTTCAACCGCGGTTGTGCAGCCGGCGCTCGCCAACAGGCCGCAGGCCAGGATGATCAATAATCTTTTTCGCATAATTCTCCTCCTTTTTGATAAATGTCTCAGGGAATGGGAATCTGATTTTCTTAACCCGAATCAAGTTTCGAATTGAATCCGCAGCCTTCCCGTCTGCCCGACAGTACTGACCGGTACTGAAACTTCCAGGCCGCCGCAAATTCTCAAATTCAGTTTATTGCGGAATGCCGCGGTTTCCGGCATCGTCGCGGGTAAAGAAAACCTCTGAGTTAATGATACCACAACTCAGAGGGATTGTTTGTTCTGCGGAATACTTTTTTACTTCTTTGCCAACATGCTTTCGTTCCAGCCTTCTGGAACTTCCAGGCCCATCAGCTCGACGGCCGTCGCCGCGACATTGCTTAAACCGAAATCGCCGTCTTTTAATTCAATGTCCGCCCCGCGGATGATGAATGGAACCGGATTGAGCGTATGCGAAGTTTTCGGTTTCGCCTTGTCTTCCGGATTCTTCTTCTTTTCTTCCATCTCGTCGGCATTGCCATGGTCGGCTGTGACAATCATGATCGCTCCCGCTTTATCGCAGGCATCCATCAGACGCTTCAGGCACAGATCGACGGTTTCCATACCGATGATCGTCGCTTCATAGTTGCCCGTATGCCCTACCATGTCGCCGTTCGGATAATTGACGCGGTAGAAGTCATAGTCTCCGGATTCAATCGCTTTGATCAGTTCATCACTGATTTCCGCGCCCTTCATCCAAGGCCGCTGCTCAAATGGAACGACGTCAGAAGGAATTTCAACCCAGGTTTCCAGCTTTTCATCAAATTTCTCAGAACGGTTGCCGTTCCAGAAATAAGTGACATGACCGAATTTCTGCGTTTCCGAGATCGCGTAGGAACGGATACCCTTCTTCACCAGATATTCGGATAACGTGTTGGTGATGTGCGGCGGCGTCACCAGGAATTTTTCCGGGATGTGCAAGTCGCCGTCATACTGAAGCATACCCGCGTAAACCACCTTCGGGAAGCGGACGCGGTCAAACGCGTCGAAGTTCGCCATTTCAAATGCCTTGGAGATTTCGATCGCGCGGTCGCCGCGGAAGTTAAACAGGATTACGCTGTCGCCGTCTTCGATCGTTCCCAGCGGCTGTCCGTTTTCAGCGATGACAAAGCCCGGCAGATCCTGATCTGAGCAGTGCAGCTCGTCGCGATAGGTTTCAATCGCTTCCTTCGTGGAAGCAAACTGACGGCCTTCGCCCAGGACATGGATATGCCAGCCCTTTTCCACCATATTCCAGTTGGCTTCGTAACGGTCCATCGTAATGACCATCCGTCCGCCGCCGCTGGCAATCTTTGCATCAAAGGTGCCGTCGCTCAGCTCGGCCAACAGATTTTCAATTTCTTCCACATAGATCAGCGCCGAAGTTTCCGGAACATCGCGGCCGTCCAGCAGGACGTGCAGGCGAACCCGTTCCACGCCTTCCTTTTTCGCTTCGCGGATCATCGCTTCCAGATGCTTGATGTGGGAATGAACATTGCCGTCCGACAACAGACCTAAGAAATGCAGCGTGTGACCCTTGGCGTTGGCGATCAGTTCCTTCCAGGTATCCGAAGTATAAATCGCGCCGGTTTCAATCGACTCGTTGACCAGTTTTGCGCCCTGGCTGTAAATCTGGCCGCAGCCTAACGCATTATGACCGACTTCGGAGTTTCCCATATCAGCGTCGCTCGGCAGACCGACCGCGGTTCCGTGCGCTTTGATTTTCGTATTTGGGCAGGTTGCCATCAACGCGTCCAGATTCGGAGTGTAGGCATGCTTGACCGCATTGCCGTTGTCCTTATCGGTTAATCCGACGCCGTCCATGACAACAAGAACTAAAGGTTTTCTATTCATGATATATCCTCCTGTTTTCACATCAATAATATACCACGAAGCGGGCTTAAAAGCATTAAAATGTCTTGTGATTCTCTGGATTATTTCAACGATCCGAGTTACAGCTGAAAAGAAATTGATCAGGAAAAAGGCAAGACCCGGTTATTCCCCGGCGCCTTGCCAATAGCCCCATTTCTGATCCTGACAAAAGGCGAGCTTGTTCTCGCTCAACAAGCCGATCGCTTCGCAGACTTCCGATTCCCAGCGGCCGTCGCTTGTCCGCAGCGTCATTTCTTTTGCCTGCAGTCTTTGCCTGTCCACAGTCTGCGCCTGCTTGAACACATTCTTCTCGATCAAGGAAAGGCCCGGTGCTTCCGCAAGCGTCTGACCGCCGGCCGTCAGCTTCACCGGCGTCACCCCATCGCTGATGCCCAGAAGACTGGAATCCTGATTTTCCCGCAGGATTCGCTCCGTTTCATCGGGTCTTGACAGCGTAGGGGTCTGTTCGTTTCCTTCCCACTCGATGAACACCAGTCCGCCCTGTTCATCGGCTTCAAGCTGAAACGCATGATTTTCCTCTCCGATCACATAACGGTAGAACACTTCTCCGCCTGCGTAATCCACGGTAAAATTCACCGCGCCCTCAAGCACCTTCCTTGGGTTTCCTTCCAGATCATAGAGTACCAGGCGCGGGGTCTGGGTTCCGCCACCTTCCGCGCGCACCAGCCATTTTTCTTCTACCGGCCAGGTCACGCTGTTTTCCAGCGGCGGCAGAATCGCTTCCCCTTGATTATTTAAGACTTCCTGAGTCCACGTCGTTTCCCCCTGACAAAACAGGGTTCAGCGCAGCAGCGGCAGATCGCCGGTCAGCTTGTTTACCCGCTTCTTCGGCCCATAAATGCCGATGCCAAAGTACGTGATTTCTTCTTCGGTCACCGCGGCGGCCTTTTCAATGTATTCCGGATAGTTCTTGCAGCTTTGCGCGACGTCAGAGAAATCAACGACGATCAGGTCGGAGAACTCCGGCTGATACAGCTGTTCCCGGATGGTTTTCAGCTTCTCCTTGGATACGCTGAGAATGGGAACCGGGATCGCGACGACGCCCAGATGGGAATTTCCGCTTTGATCGACAACATCCTCGCCGACGATCTGCGGCGCCAGCTTGCCTAAGGTGACGCCTAAAATTCCGGCGGTGTTCGCGATTAAGCCCAAGGGCAATTCGGCGTTGATCACCATGACGCATTTTTCATTCGAGTGTTCCATATTGTTCTTTCTGCTCCTTTTCTTGATTTGTTTTCTGCGACAGCACCAGGCCGCCTAACGTTAAAGCCAGCCCCAGAATCACCTTCGGCGTCAGCGGTTCATGGAGAACCAGCGCGGAAGCGACCGCGGTGATCACAGGGACGATATAAATGGTAACGCTGGTCTTCACCGAACCCAAAATTCCGACGGCCAGATTCCAGGTGACAAAGCACAGCGCGGAGGCCCCCAATCCTAAAAAGACTAAATTGAACAGGATTTCCGGCCGCAGGATCGTCGGAAGTGAAACTGAGAATTGCGTGAACGTCAGCGGAAGCATGAAGAGTAAGCCATAAAAAAAGGTTCTCCGCGTCGCTAAGAGCACGTTATAGCCCAGCTCGGAAATCCGCCGGCTTAGCAAACAATAGACTGCCCAGATCATCGCGGCCAGCACTGCCAACCCGTCGCCGACAGGATGAATCTCAACCGCTTCCTGATTGAAGCTGATCAGCATAATGCCTGCCATAGCGATCAGAAACCCTGCAAAAAAGCGCAGACCTGGCCGTTTCTCTTTCAGGAAAACCGCGCTGAACAGGACGGTAAAGAAAGGGGCGATGGAGATGATTACCCCGACGTTCGACGCCCGGGTTGCGCTCAGCGCCAAATTTTCAAATCCATAATATAAGGTAACGCCGCACAGTCCGGCCAATGCGAATAAGCCTTCCTGCCGCCGGTCGGTCAACCGCAGCCTTCGCGGAGCGGCCAGCCACAAAGCCAGATAGCCCAGGCTAAACCGCAGAAACAGAATTTCCACCGGAGACAGCGTATCCAACAGAACCTTGGTGGAAATGAACGTCGTCCCCCAGATCAGAATCGTGACCAGCGTCGCGGCCTGGCCGATCCGCTGCCGGTCGTTATTCATGATCCGGATTCGCGCTTTCCTGCGGCTGGGTAAAAATCCGCTGATACTGCTTCGGCGTCAGACCGATAAAGTCTTTAAAGTAATTGGTGAAATGACTCTGATCCGCAAAGCCGGTCATAGCCGCCGCTTCAATCGGCGCAATTCCCTGTTCCAGCAGCTTCTTGGCCCGATCGATCCGGATCGTCTGTAAGTAACGGTAAGGCGACACGCCGATCTGCTGGGTAAAACAACGCAGCAGATACGACTTGCCAAACCCGGCCCGCCCGGCCAACTCTTCGAGCGTGATATTCTCTGCGTAATGGTCCTCTATATATTGACACAACGCCTGAATCTGCGGGTTGGGCTGCGGAGCGGGACATTGATCAAAATCTACTGCATATTCCTGGAGCACCTGTTCGATCAGAAAATAAAAAGCTTCGGCTTTTTTCAGCTTCGGCGCCCCGCTTAAGATTGCATCATACACATCTGCGATCAAGGATGCGATTTCGCTTTGCGGCACAACGTTCTGCGTAAACCGCGGCAGCTGATCCCGCCCGGTAATTTCCCTGACGGCTTTGCGCATAACATCCGGGTTGATATTCACCGCCCGGTAATCCAGAATCTCACCGTTGATCGGAGCGCAATAGTGATTATCCCGCGGATTGAATAAAATCAGATCCCCGGCGCTCACGTCATATTCCTCGCCCCGGCACCACAGATGCCGTTTTCCCCCTTCGATAAAACCCAGGACATAAAATTCATGAAAATGGTTTGGAAACTTCTGAACAATTCCACCCAGATTGTACGCTTCAATTTCCAAATCGCGGTCATAGTAAACATGCCGCTGTTCCTGTGTCGATGGCATGAACTTCCCCCTTTTTCTTCTGGTTTTTATTGTACGCTGTTTTCCTCCTTTTTTCTTGTAGGATCTGACACTTGCCGGCAGGAAAACTTTAGATTGACACCTCTCACGCCATGAGCCCTTCGCCGGCAATGGAAAGCCATCGAAAAAAAGCGGGCTGTTTTGTTACAGACCGCGCTTTCCCCATTTTTCTCTGATTTTCCTTTTACTTCTAGAATTCTTCTTCGATTCCTTTGCCTGTCAAGTCAGTCGGAACCGGGATCGGTTTAGAAAGGGAGGTTCGTTCGCCGATCCCGAATTGACCGCTTGATCGTTCCCTTCAGGAACCGGATGTCAGCAGTTTCCGGGTTTTCCACTTCCCGCTGCAGTAATAGCCGATACAGATCAGACATGGAAGTATCCGCGAACAGGCGACGCCCCACCACAAGCCCTGATAGCCCATCTGGAAGAGATTGACAAAGATCAGGCTGAGACCGATCTTGCAGACAACGCCGTCCAGGATACCGATCGCAAATCCCAGTTCGACGAAACCGCAGCCAGTGACCATGGCCTGGAAGGCACCGATCACCGCGGAGACGAAGAAGTGCAGGATGAAGATGCGTAAGAAGGTAACGCCGAGATCCAGAACCAGCGGATCCTTAGTAAACAGACCGAAGATCACCTTTGGACAGAACAGGCATAACAGACTGGTCACCGTCGCGCAGACTAACGTGCATCCCAGCGTATAGATCGTTGTTTTGCCGGCCCGTTCAATCTTCCGCGCCCCCAGATTCTGCCCCACCATTGAAGCGGATGCGGTATCGACGCCCTGAACGAAGACTTCCAGGAACTTCTGCAGCTTGTTGCCGATGGAGTTGGTGCTGGATACGATGACGCCGTAGGAATTGGCCGTCGAATTAACCCACAACATGGAGAACCGAACTAATAAGCTGCGCACCACCTGCGGAATTCCCAGCTTAATAATAATTTTCATGACTTCGCCATCCAGCTTAAAATAGGACAACTTGGCTTCAAAGTCAAACTTTTCACGGTTTCTGAGCATGAAAATAAACGCCGCGCCGAACGATCCGATCTGCGCCAGCACCGTGGCGATCGCCGTCCCGGCTGCTTCCATGTGGAAGCCTGCCACAAGCACCAGATCCAGCACGATGTTGATCGCCGCCGCCACAAGAATAAAGATCAGCGGACGCTTGGATTCGCCCATCCCCCGCAGGATTCCGCAGACAGCGTAATAACCGAAGATAAACGGAAATCCGATCGCCGTGATCACCATGTAAGCACTCGCCTGATCCATCGCCTCTTTCGGACAGTTGATCAGATTCAGAATCGGCGTATGAAAGAAAATCGCCGCGAGTGCCAGCACGATTGAAATGAGTATCATAAAGCTTAACAACGTGCCGACCGTTTTCTTGATCTTCCCCTCTTCCCGTGCGCCGTACAGCTGGGATATATAAATCTGCCCTGCGGTGGAAAAGCCCATCGCAATCGGTGCGACCAGGTCGGCGATCTCACCGCCGGTATTGACACCGATTGTTCCCAGGGTGCCGACATACTGGCCGATAACCGCCAGATCGACCATCGAATACAGCTGCTGGACCAGATTGGTCAGCACGATCGGAATCGCAAAAATCACCAGGCAGCGCAGAATGGAACCTTCCGTCAGGTTCATTCCGACTCGGTCTTTTTTTATCGTTTGGGTCATGAATGAAACACCTCCAATGAACACGCTTATTTTAACAAGGAACCGCTCAGCTAAAATTTCAATAAGTAATCCATCATTACCATGAAATTAGAAATTTTACATATCCATTAAAAAGCAGAATACAGGCAGAGTTCATCCTTGCGTTCATCGTTAGCACAGAGCCGCGGCTTCCCCTGCACCCCGAAGGATTGGCTGGAAACAGGCTCTTTTCTTGGATCACGGACTCCGCTGGCGATCAAAACCATCGCTCCAGGTCCGCAAGCTTCCGGAAGTAAAGTGTATTTCATCCCTTTTTTAAAATGCTTATAATTTGGATAACCAACAGGAACAGTGATTCTTCTGTTCCGCCTGTATTGAAGGAGGAAAAGAAATGCAGATCAGCACCAGCCGCACCCGGATCACACCGGAAGGTCCGTTTTTTCCATGTTATCTTCTTGGTCATGCGATCCGGACCGAAAAAGCCCTCGGCGTCGCGGACGAGCTCTGGGCCAGTGCGCTTGTTTTAAAGATTGAAGAAACGACTTTAATCTGGGTATCCGTCGACCTGGCCGGCTTCAACAAGAGGGAAAGCGACCAGCTCCGCAGCGAGCTTTCCGACCGGTATTCGATCGCGAAGGAAGCCGTCACGATCAGCTTCACCCACACCCATTCCGGACCGGAATATGATTCGGTTTCCCCGTTTTTCGGAACGGAAAAAGCCGCGGTTCCCGGTTATATGGATTTCGTTCATGCCCAGATTCTGAAAGCTGTCGAGAAATGCTTCGAAAACGGGTTTGAGGAAGTCCAGGCTTACGCCTCCACCCTTCAGATTGAAGGGTGTTACGGCAACCGCAACGGCAAGGACAAACCGGCGGATAAAAGCCTGACGACCATTGAGTTCCGATCTGGCGAACGGATTGTCGGCGGAATCCTCCATTTCACCTGTCATCCAACGGTGCTGGGACCACAGAATTTATTCGTCAGCGGCGATTTAGCCGGCTATTTATCCCGTGCCCTGCAGCAGCGCTGGGGCGTGTATCCTCTGGTCATGCAGGGCGCAGCCGGCGATATGTCCAACCGGTTATACCGCCAGGGCAACGATTTCCATGAATTGCAGCGGATCGGTGATGCAATCATGGCGCAATGGGACGCCCATCCGGAGCGAACACCGCTGAACCTCGCGCCGGCAACGATGCGAACCGGTCGATTCCAACGCACGTTCAGAAAAGATCCGCAGAAACAGAAAGCTTTATTAGCGGAAGTGGAAAAAAGAATTGCCGAAGCGAAGACTTTCGATGAAAAGAAAGTCTATACCTCCAGTCTGGCGGTGCTCCGCCTTCAGTCAGAGCAAGCGGAAACAAAGTTGGATCTGGAATATACGTTATATAAAATGAACGATTTGTTTATCCTGACGATCCCGGCCGAGCTGTTTTCCCGCTTCGGCTTGGAAATTAAACAGGCGATGTCCGCTGTGTGTCCGATTGTCTGGGGATATTCCAATTATTCCGTCGGTTATCTGGTCGACCGGGAAGAATACGGCCGGTCGTTTGAAAGCGCCGCAAGCTCCATTCCGGAAGGCACGACGGAACAGATTGTCGCTGAAATTCTTGACGCTGTTCGCACACTGCGTTGATCCCCGCCGGACTTATCTAACGCTTACAAATCATACGATTCCGCAAACCCGCGATGCGTGCAAGGTCAGCGATCATCCTACGATCACTATCCAGAATGAGAAGTTCGCCAGTGGTAAAGAACTGCTTGCCGGACGGACTCACGCTTGACCGGCAATGTCATCATCCGCGATTCAATCAAAAATAGCTGCGGTTATCCCGTTAGCTCAAGGAGGAAATATTCATGTTAGAAGTCGCAAAAAGCTCCCGCATTATCACCCCGTCCGGTTCCGTTCCGATTGCCGGTCATGCGATGCGGACCGAAAGTTCCACCGGCGTCCACGACGAATTAGAGGTCCATGTTCTGCTTCTCAATCTCGAGGGGATAAAATGTTGCTTCATCAATGCCGACGTGATCGGCGCCGGTTTTGATTTTGTCCGCCGGGTGAAAACGACGGTGCATGAATTATTGGACATTGACCCGGCGCTGGTCATCTTCAGCGTCACGCATACTCATACCGGTCCTTATTTCGGACTCTCCGCGATGACGGGAACCCAAACCGAAGCGGAATCTCAATATGAAGACGAAGTGCTGGACAAAACGATCGAAGCGGTGCTGGATGCGGCAAAACAATGGACGCCCTTTACCGACGTCATCGTGCGCCAGGGCGAAGTCAAAGGGTTCTACGGCAACCGCAACGGTCTGGATAAACCTGGCGATGAGGTCATCACCGATCTGGAATTCCGTGATCAAACCGGCAAGCCTGTCGCGGCCTTCGTCAACATGTCGTGTCACTCCACGATTATGAATCCACTGGAAACCCGGCTGAGCGCCGATATGCTGGGGAACGTCCGGCGGGAATTAACGCCGTATCTGGGCGTTGTTCCGCTTATGAGCAACGGCAATGCGGGTGATTTGTCCAACCGGCTGTACCGCCATGGCAACGATTTTAACGAACTGAAGCGCGTGACCTCCGGAATCGCAGCGCATATCGCCGGATTCCGCGACGGCGCAGCCCTCTGCCTGACGCCGGTCCGCCATCGTGAAGTCGCTTTTGAAGTGGATTATGACAATGATAAAGCTGCGCTGGCACAAGCCTTGGCAAAGCTTGAGCAGCAGCTTTCCGTCGTCACGGAATTTGATGACCGCAAATGGCTGCTTTCGGAAATTTCCGGCTATCAGCGCAAGCTGGCTCAGGATCATGTCCACGTCTGCCTCAACAGTACAATTCTGCGGTTAGGCGATCTGGAGCTGGTCGTCGTTCCCTGCGAGCTGGCCAGTGCCTTCGGCCGTCAGATCAAGCGCAGTTCCAACGCCAAGCTCTGCTTAGTCTGGGGTTATGCCAATGGATGCAGCACCTATGTCGTCGAAGCGAGCGAGTTCAACGGCGGCCACGACGGCATCTCCACCCGGCTTCTGCGCGGACAGGCCGAGGAATATGTCGCCAAATTGATCCAGAATCTGTTCTGAGTTCTTCACCCGTTCAAATCATGCCTATTCCGCAAGCCTTCCTTAAGATGGTTTGCGGAATTTTTTATTCTTACCGGTTCTGTTTTCCGTTAAGCAGCCGCCACGCCCGCCGTTCATTCTTCCTATCGCCGATCGGTTCAATTGATTAAATAAGGAAGAGGCATTCCTGAGTCTGCCCCCCAAAAGCGACAGACTTCGCCCGTCTTTCAGCGTTCATTCCCGAAAATTCAACAAAAGACAACAATACTAAGGAACTTATCTGACCAATTCCAGGCTATTTCCAGTTTTTGGCATCATTCTTTTGAAAACAAGCATGGAAAAGGCTAAATTCTAGTGGAAATTGATATCCTATAATAAAAAAATGTAAGCGTTTATAATTAGTCTATCAGATAAATATGCATATTTGATTGATACGAAAGGAGATTGTTTTATGAATGAATATCTGCAGAGCAGCGGCATCGTTGACGTCCGCGTCGATGACCGGATGGTTCACGGTATCGTTGCTACCATGTGGATTCCAGAGAATCACTGCACCCGGGTTATGGTTGTCAACGAAGATGCTTCCAACAACCAGGTGATTCGCAGCACGCTGAAAATGTCCGTGCCGGCCGGCGTCAGCCTGTCGGTCCTGGCTCCGGAAAAAGCCGCGGGCAACATCAAAAATGGCAATTATGCCGATCAGCGCGTGTTTATTGTCGGCCGCGAGATTCAGGATGTTTACGCCTTATATAAGGCCGGCGTTCAATTTGCCCGGGTCAATCTCGGCAACGTTACCCAGAATACCGGGGAAACGCTGATCCTCGACAAGACCGTGCGGGTCAACGCCGAAGAAAAAGCGATGCTGCGCGAAATGCGCGATGCCGGCATTCAGATCACCTGTCAGTTTAGAACGGACGATCCGATAAAGATCTGCAAGGAAGTTCTGGATTAATTGTAGTGATTCAAAGTTTCAATCAATCAAATTGATTAAGAAAGGAAGAGAGAAATGTTTACTCCAATTCAAATCATTCTCGTTTGCGTGTGGATGTGGGGATTCACCGTCATCGGAATGAGCGTTCAGCTTTTCAGCTACGGCGTGGCGGTCCTGCATGGGTTTGTTACCGGCTTGATTATGGGCGACGTCGCGACCGGCCTGACGGTCGGCGGTACTCTGTGCCTGATGGGGCTGGGGGTCGGCGGTTACGGCGGATCCTCCGTTCCGGATTACGCGATGGGCACCGTTGTCGGCACCGTCTTCGCGATTGCGACCGGCGGCGGCGTCGAAGCGGGCTTAGCGACCGGAATTCCGGTTGCGACCTTGGGCACGCAGTTTGATATCCTCGCGAAAATGTGCGGCTCCTTCTTCATTCACAAACAGATGGACTGCGTTGAAAAACACCAGTTCGATAAAATGGGCATCTGGGCACATGGCTGGAATATCTTCCGGGCCACGTTATACACCCTGCCGATCTTACTGGTTATGACCGTCGGTTCCGGGATTATTACCACCCTGTTGGCAAACATGCCGCTGTGGCTGACCAAAGGGCTGAACACCGCTGCCGGGATGCTGCCGGCCGTGGGCTTCGCGATTCTGATGAAATATCTGCCGATCCGCGAATACGGCGTCTTTATGATCTTCGGCTTCGCGGCCGCCTCCTACCTGGGACTGTCGATGGTCGCGATTTCGATGTTCGCGTTCGTCGCCGCCTACATGGTCTATAAAGGCTTAGAAAAGGGCAATACTGCCGCGGCGGCCGGAAACGGAGGAAACTACGATGAGTAACGTATTAACCAAAAAAGATCTCCGGCGCTGCTTAAACCGTTATATCTTCACGCGTCAGTCGCCGTTCAACTATGAAACGATGCAGTCAGGCGGCTGGGTCTACTCGATCCATCCGGCCATGGAAAAGATCTATGACGGCGACGCCGATCTGTTAGCGGAAAAGTACAAGGATCATTTCAAATTCTATAATACACATCCATGGATGGGCAATATCATCCTCGGCGCGTGCATCGCGATCGAATCCACGAAGGATCCGGACGCAACCAAACAGGCCGTTGAAATGCGGACCGCGCTGATGGGGCCGCTGGCCGGCATCGGCGACGCGATCATCTGGATCATGTTTATGACGATTCTGGGTGCGATTGCCGCGTACATGGCGCTGGAAGGCAGTATTGTCGGCTGGGTCATCGCCGAAGCCATTCAGCTGGTCATCTGGTTTGCCTTCTACAAGCTGTTCTTCGTCGCTTATGAACAGGGCGTCACGTTTGTCACGACCCGCAGCGCACAGCTGCAGCACATCACGGAAGCGGCTTCCGTGCTCGGCCTGTCCGTTGTCGGCGCGCTGGTCGCTTCGACCGTCAACGTTAAATTCGGTATTACGATGAGCTATGGCGAAGTTGTGCAGCCGGTCAACGATCTGCTCGATTCGATCATTCCGCATTTCGGCAACGTCGTCACCGTCGCCCTGATCTATTGGGGTTTAGGCCGTAAGAGTATGACGTCCGGCAAGATGATCATCATCGTGCTGGTCGCCGCGATCGTTCTTTCAGCGATTGGGATTCTTGCCTAGCCGTCAATTTAGGTACTCACGAAGCACGCAGTATTCTTGCGTGCTTCCTTTCATAAGAGGAGAACGATATGATCCGATTTCAAGAAAACACCGCCCAGTTCATGGATGAATTCGTCCGGCGTCATACTGAATTTGAACAGTTGATCGATCAAGGGCGCTTCGCGGAAGTCAACCCGCGGCTATTGTCGATGATCGACGCCGTGCTGCCGGGGTTTGCCTTCCGGCTGATCCGGACAGAATCCGGGAAAAAGATCCATCTTGAGCTGACGACAACGCTGGATCCGCTCAAACGGATCCTGGCTTTTTATTTCTGTTCACGCCTGCCGGAAACGCTGCGGTCCCGCTGGTGTTTCGATTTCTGCCACCCCGCCTTTAAGGGCAGTTTCACGCAGGACGGCATCACCTGGTCGCCGGCGGAAATCCAGGTCATTCCTTCATTTGACAACAAGCGTCATCGGCTGAATTTGTTGGTGGAGAAGAATCCGAAATTCAAAGGGCTCCGTGAGGAAGACTGCTTCATGATATTATATATGATGCTTTCCGACGCGCTGGGCGAAACCGCTGTCGACGCCTACCTCGGATCGATTCAGTTTCTCGACAAGGTCGGACGCCTGACGCATCGTGGAAAAACCCGGGTATCGCTGCTTGAACTGGGAGCGGTGCTGCAGGAAGAATGTAAAAAACGCGGCTGGATCGATCCCCAGGACATCGTTTTTATCGCAGAAAATTATACCCGGCGGACTAAAAAGCTGCAGCTGCGCCAGGACATCACCGAAGGAATCAGCTTCTGCCTTCCGCTTTTAAACGAAGAAGGCGAACCGGCGGAGAAACAGCGTTCCACCGCACTCTTGCGGGCCTGCCAGGCTGGTTATTACAGCGTTGTCGTTCCTACCGCGCCGTCGCTGCCGAAAAACGAAAAGATCGCGCAGCGGGAAACGGTTGAAAAAGAAGTCAACCGGATTTTAAGCGAACATCATGGCGGCATGTTGATCAATGCCGCACTGGGCAACGCCCATGGCTACGTTGACTTTCTCGTCTACGATCCCGCTTCGCTGAAGGCCGTGCAAACCTGGGCCGCCGCGGATTCCCGGCTGGAAGTTCTTGAAATTCATTGACGATCCCAGGAGGTGAACGGATGAAGGAAAAACTGCTCCCGATCCAAAACCAGCTGCTCGACCGGCTGAACCGGACCAAAGAACCGGTGAGTTCCCAGTTTCTCGCAAACAGTCTGGGTGTTTCCAGCAAAACGATCCGTAAGAACCTCAACCAGCTCAATGGCTACCTGGCCGGTCAGGGCGCCCGCATTGCCTCCAAGACAGGCAGCGGCTACCGGCTGATCGTCGAGGATCCGGAAACATTTGAGCGCTTTATGCAGAAAAATACGATGCGCAGTTCACAGCTGATTCTCAATCCGGTTCAGGTCGACCGCGCGCACCTCATCATCCGCACGCTGCTCTGCCGACAGGATTATACCCGGATCGAAGAACTGGAAGATCTGCTTTTCATGAATCTGACCAGCGTGAAGCAGATTCTTAACCGGGCCCGTGAAATCCTGAGGCTGTTCGATTTAAAAATTGTTTCCAAAAGTCGGCACGGCATGAAAATCAGCGGACGCGAGCATGATATCCGGCTATGTCTGAATTATGAATACGGTAATTTTTCAACCACCTCCCTGCCGCTGGCCCAGCCTGAGGAATATGGCCGGCTCTATCAGTTTGACCCGCAGATCCAGCAGCGGATCGAGCTGATCATCCGGTCTTTGCAGGAGATGTTTATCAGCTACAACCTGTCGGTATCCAGTCTGGCTTCGCTGAGCCGGTTGATTCTGATTTCCGCAGTCCGCAGCCAAAACGGCCATCCGCTGGACTATCCAGAATCCACAATCATCCGTTTCACCAACCGGAATTCGTATTACGTCGCCAAGCTGGTCCTGAACCAGTGTGCCGAACTGCTTCAATGTACTTTTATCCGCGAGGATATCATTCTGCTTGCGATCGGTTTCGTCGGCTTCCGGATTGCGCTGAGTCCGGACGAAATGTTCCGCGACGGTTTTCTCGAAAGCAAGGATATCGCATTTGACCTTGTTCAGCACCTGGCGCAGACCAACCAGTTCAGCTCGATCAATAAGGATATCAAGCTGGTCGATGACATCGCGCTGCATCTTGACGGATTGTTCACCCGTTCCCGCTATCATCTGCGCACGACGCAGTTCGCCAGCGAGGTGCAGGTAGAAAGTTCGCTGATGTCGCGGAAAATGGCGATGCAGGCGATGGTGTATCTGCATGAGAAATATGAAATCGAAATCAGTGCGGAGGAAATCACGCGGTTAGCACTGGTGATCCATCCGGTCTTCGGCCGCTTCCCGTGGAAGTTCAGGAAGATCCGCGCCTGCTGCGTGTCCAATATCGACAAGAGCGTCGGCCGCGGACTCGCCGAACGGCTGATGCGCAACTTCGGCCGGTTTATCGAACAGATCGACGTGCTGGAATTGTATGAGTTAAAGGCAATGGATCTGAGCGGCTATGAATTGTTATTCACCTCCTACAATCCGGAGATGCTGGATTTCCTGCCGCCAACGCTGACCGTTTTTCAGCTGGATTTGTTTTTCGATGAAAGCACCAAGCGCACGATCCGCAGTCTGTTCGTCAACGGCAATCATCACAGCAATTTCAAAATCCGCAGCGATCTGCGGCCGGAGCTGATCTTCACTGGCGTGGAGGCCGCCAGCGAGGATGCCTGCCTTGAACTGATCGGACAATCGCTGAAGCCGCTGCTGGACAGTCCGCAGGCGCTGACGGAGGATCTGCGGACCTGTGAAAAGATCATGGCGTCGCAGCCCCGCGACAATGTCGTCATTCTGAGCGGACTGCATTCGCATACCCCGGGCGTGACGATCGGCGTGTTTGTCCTGAAACGGCCGATTCCCTGGAATCACAGCCTGCACAAAGCGCAGATCATCGTCTACTGGGATCGCGGCCAGGTAGCGAAAGACGCCGAACGGTTTGAAAATGAATACGTTCCGCATCTGTTGGAAACCGTATTCCACGACCGGCTGGTGATCGACGAGCTGGTTAAGAATCCGGATTATGAGCGCCTGATGGATGTAATTCTGGAATATCATTTTGCGGTGCTGACGCTGGGAAGCAGCTTCCGGTAAACGGCCTGTAGTCTTTCCCGTTATTATTTTCCCAGAGTCTGAATTAGAACCATGGCAGATGGCGGCGGTTTGAGGACTTCCGTTCTCATAACCCCCAATTAAATCAAAGAAAGAAGGAAGAATTATGCGTAAAATTGTTCTCTTAAGTCACGGCGGGATGGCGAAAGGCCTCCTGAACACCTTAAGTATTTTCACAGCCAATATCGATCCTATCACAGCGATCAGCGCCTATGTCGACGACTGCGATCCCAAAGCGGAGCTGGAGCGGTTTTGGACGAGCGTCAACGATGACGATCAGGTCGTCCTGTGCACCGATATCCTGGGCGGCAGCGTCAATCAGCTGGCCCTGCCTTATCTTTCCCGGCCGAACACCTATCTGTTTACCGGAATGAATTTTCCGATGCTGCTGCAGCTGACCTGCCTGGATGAAAACGCAACGGAGGCTGAGATCAAAGCGCTGGCCGACGTCGGCAGAGAAGCGGTCATCTGTATGAATGATTACGAGTTCCCCCAGTATGATGATGAAGATGAATAAGCCGCATACTGAAGCGGAAACAACGACGGATAAGCGGAAATCTCAACTTCCGTTCAGGTCTGATTTCAGAGTAAAATAAGAAGCAAAGAGAAAAAAACCAGGGGGAAAAGAAACGCTTATGATTAAATGGATTGTCAGCGATCTTGACGGCACATTGTTTGAAGGGCATGGAGAAACAGTCTTTGATTTAAGTCCGGCCAATGAAGCGGCGCTGCAAGCGGTTCAGAATGCAGGAATCGAATTCAGCGCGGCCAGCGGACGGATGATCGGCTACGGTATTCATCTGTTAGAAAAATATGGTTTCCCCCACATCCGAACCGCAGGATTTAACGGCGCTGTCTGTTACGATCAGGGACAGTTCGTCGTTACTCATGCGCTGGCAATCCGTCATATCCGTCAGATTGTCGAGATCACCCGGAAGGCATGCCCGCAATGCACTATGATTCAGGTTCAAGGTTTGAATTCTGAACGGATTCTGGCTAATCTCCAGGATCCCATCGCTGAACATTATCGGAAAGAATGTGCGAAGCTGGGAATTGGACAGGTTATGGATTTCACGCTGGATCAATATCTCGATGATTCCCAGGGTATTCTCGCTGGCAAGCTTTCCTTAACCTTTGATTCTCAGGAAGCCTGTCTTGCGGCCCGCCGGCAGCTGAGCGAACAGTTGGATCATTCCTGTTTTATCGCGCAAAGCGGCGAACGGCTTTTGGAGATCGGAAGCGGTTCAGCACATAAAGGAGTTTTTATTGATTACCTCAAACAGACCTATTCGCTGCGGGCGAACGAGATCGCGGTCATCGGCGATTCGCTTAACGACGCGGAAATGTTTGCCGGGGCGGATCATACCTTCGCGATGCAAAGCGGCAGTCCCGAGCTGCAGCGCAAAGCTGGACACATCGTAGAATCCGCCGCGGATGCGATTAACTGGTGTCTCGATTATAACGTCCATCAAGCCTAAATCCGTCTCATAAAGCGCAGAGTCATAAACGGCTGCGCTTTTTTGTGCTTTGACAATTCTGGCCAGCATCCGCAAACTGACTTTCAATGAACCAAATTTTGAAATGTTGATTCTCGTTTCTGATTCTATAATAGACAAAGAAGAAACACCCAAGGAATCCGGGAACTACGCCGGACAGGAGGAACTCAAAATGAAAATCCAGGAAATTATCGACAAGCTCAAGGACTGGCACGAACCCTTCATTGAATCTCCGCACGGAACCCGTGATCAGATTTTAACCGGGGATCCAGATCAGGAATGCACCGGGGTCGCTGTCACTGTCTGCGCCACTATGGAGGTTCTGCGAAAAGCGGCGGCCCGGAACATCAACTTCATTATCACCCATGAATCCATCTTCTTTGGCAGCGGCAACACCGAAGAAATGTTAGCGAACAACGCGGTTGCCATGGAAAAGAAGCAGTTCGCGGACGATCACGGGTTGGTCGTCTGGCGTGATCATGACCGGCTGCATGGCAACGGTTTGCCCTTTCAGCCCCAGCGAGTGAATCCGGATTCCATCTTCACCGGCATCCTGTCTGAACTGGGATGGGAGAATTATGTTGCGGACGATCCGCTGAAACCGCTGCTTTACCAGATTCCGCCTGTTCCCGCGCAGACACTGGCCGATTTCATCCTCCGTCGGTTTGAATTAAACGGTCTTCGGATCGTCGGAAATTTAGATTGCGAAGTTTCCTCCGTCCTGTTCTGCGAGCATGTGACAGGCTCGCCCAAGGATGCCGAGATCATCCGGAAAGCGGAACAGGCCGACGTATTGATTCCCTTTGAAATCTGCGATTATACGCTGACACAGTATGTGATCGACGCCGCGGCTCAAGGTCGGAACAAGGTTCTTTTGGAAATGGGACATTTCAACTGCGAGGAATTGGGTATGAAGGCGATGGCCCGCTGGCTGCCGGAGGTCATCGGCAACGCCTTGCCTGTAACTTTTATCAAGGCCGGAGATAAGTTTCAATATCGGACGGCTCCGATCTGTTCTGAAAGATAAAATTATTTCATGCTATGAAACAAACTTGAGAATCAGTATGTATCAGAGGACGCTGAGCGCTTCGCCGCGTCCTTTTTCCAATAAAAAAGCAGCGGATCGTTAAGCTTTCGCTGCGGGAAGTCAGTTTCCTTATTAAATATTTAAATTTTAACGTATTCGAAAATCAGTGAGATTGAAACTTTCTTTGAGACGTATCTTCTATTCATAGAGCTTTCCCATATAGAGAATTTTAGCCAGAACCTGAAAATCAACCTCTGTCCAGGCTATATTTGAGGACGGACTGGTCGAATCGTCTTCTATCCAGCTCGCCATTTGCCGCAAATAGTCAGAGATTGTTGTATTTTCCCATTCCTCAAAATGTTGTTGATAATCCGAAGATAAATCTTCAAGAAAACGGATGAACTCTTCTTTTTTTGAAATCGTGCTGATCTTTTCGATCCAACCGCATTCTTCTTCAGTTTTCATTTCATTCATCCCTTCTTTTCTGAGAAGTTCCTCGATTCCCGAAATCCTGAATCTCTTCAATAGAACTTCCTTACCAGCGTTTCATATTTTTTTTAAATTTTTCGATGTACGCGGATTTTAATTCCTCTGACGAGATATCATAACATAAGAGAACATCATTGTAATACATCAGAACATCCGCTAATTCCTCGATCAACTCTTTTCTTACTGCTTCATTCTGGCAGGCATTCCGATCACCCTGTTTTTTTACGATGTCGATCACTTCGCCCACCTCGCCGATCATCCAAAGTAATTTGTTTTTACCGACCTCCGGAGAGATCCCTTCCCATTGTTCTTTATATTTTTCCTGCAGCTTTCTCTGCATTTCTTTCATTTCATTGATCGTAAATTCTTCCATTGTTTTTTCCTCGATTTTTCTGTTTTTTGATTGCCAATGTTCATTCCAGAATGATTACCACGATTTTACTGATTAAAGTTCTTATACGAAAACTGATTACATTTAATAAACTGGAATTTATTCAACCGAATAAGAAAAAGGCAGAAGTGTTTTTGCTTTGATTTTTTTTAAGCTCTCCATCTACTGATACAATGACGTCACAATCCGGCATATAGTCATGCAATATCTGGCGGCAGTTTCCACAAGGCGGTATGATTTCCTCACCCTCTTTTCCTCTAACTGCAACTATAGCGTCAAAGTTCCTTTCTCCATTTGTGATTGCTGTTCCTATTGCCACTTGCTCCGCACAGGCCCCATGCAAAGAATAAAGATTTACGCCAACATATACTTTGCCGTTTTTACAACGTATAGCTGCTCCTACGGTATGATTACAGTTCTCTTGATCGTAGTTTAGACGAATTGCTTTTTTCGCTTCTGCTATTAACTCATAATCTCTTTCTTGTAATAAATTCATATGCACATCTCCCCAAATTCAAATTTATCGATCCTTTAAACTGGAATTTCTGAATATCTTATTTTTCAAATGAACTCGTTCATGATCCGTTCTTTCGCTTCCAGTTCCTCCATCCTTGAAATTGAATTTTTACAATTTAAACTTATTCCAGCAAAAACGCAGATACTCTTTCACTGATATTTCCTGACTATGCGAAATTCCAAGAATCACAAATGGAATTCCTGCCATCGTTATATAACAGTCTTTCAAATCAAAAATAAAGAAATTGGGAATCTGTAGAAAATCTAGACTTCCACCCCAAAACAACTTATCGATCAAACTGCACAAGCATCCCGCTAATCCGAAAATCATTATTATTTTTACTGGAAAACTAGTGTTTTCTCTTTTTACCTTATACAATGAATAACCCGATATCAAAATCCCCAAAGCAAAAACATTTAGAAGAATCGTTAAGAATGGGTTTGATAACGGATCAAAAAAATTTCCGATATAAGACAAACGGGTATTTACTACCGGATTAAATCTAAGGATTCCGGACAGAATATCAAATTCATACGACATGAATTTTCTTGATATCATTATTTTTAAAGTTTGATCTATCAGAATTAAAAATAATATTGGAATGATAAAAAACTTAAACCTCTTAATAAACCTGACCTCCCTTCAAATTCTACTCTATCCGTTATTGAAACAGAAAATTTATTATTTCAGCGAATTATGACGTTCACGATATTCCTGATCATAAACAGAAACGATCCTGCAGCATTGGCGTTTTCGATGGCGATACTCATAAATCTGAAATTTGCTTATTCAAATAATTCCTGACGGAGATTCTCACACTCTTGCGCCATTTCTTTCATTTCTTCATCGGGTACCATTTCATGAAGATCATAGGCAAGCGGATCTTTCGTAAAATCAGCCAGCGCTTTATTCATCAAAGCGTTCTCCTCTGAAGTAGTCGTTATCCGAATAGTCCGATCTGAAGCAGGATTCTGGATTAACCGTAAAGGGACCTTTCCATTGACCCGGCATTCTAACAGAAGTGCGGCCAGATCGGTAACAAGATCGATCGCAAAATCAAACTCATGTTCCCAACCCTCTTTATCTTTATATTCGAGCGGAACTTCCGTGTTTCGGAAGTTCCAGTTCAGCTTATCCAGACCCGTATCCGCAAAGATTTCCCTTAGCGGAATTTCATCTTTCTGCTTTCCGGCTAAATAATCCAGCAAGGTCAAGCTGTCGTCTGTTCCTCCGATATAGTTGCCCCAATATTTTTCAATCACCATTTTATCTGCCTCTTTTCTTATTTAAGTTGCCAGCATCCCAATCATATTTAATCGATGTATTCAAAGGAATCGTCTTGTTAAGTTAGATTCCTTGCGATGACTGCAATTACACAAACCAACAGTATGCCGCCGCTAAAGATCAGAATGATTCTTTTAAGCTTCTGATCCGCTTTAAAAGCCGCATCAATTTTATCTGAAAACAAAGCACAGACTATGGCTAAGATTAAGAATATCCACGTGATTTTCATACTCTTTCCCTCGCGTACACACGCCGCTCTCTACGGTTATTATAACTTCATCGACTGCTCTTCACAATTGGTATGTACCGCTTTTAAATGAATTCAGAAAAGACATCTGATTATATTAGATTTTTTTCGGTTATTTTTAAGTTTCCGCCTTCTCTCTGCCTTTCCATTGCTCAAATTACCTCAGAACGTTTTATAATAGCTAGTAGAGGGAAAAACAATGTTAAGTACAATTGGAAGGAAAATCTTACAGCACATCTCATCCTGCGACAGTTATGTCAGCGGTGAGGAGTTAAGCAAAATCTGCAACGTTTCCATCAATACGATCCGTAAGGAAATCGATTTGATCAACCACGAGCTGGCCGGCAAAGGCTGCTTTATCGAGACCAAAGTCGCTGTCGGTTATTCATTGACCATTCGTGATCCGCAGGCGGCCGCGCCCTTTCTCACCCAGTCGCTCAAAGAATTCCGGCGCTTTGATTACCTGAACTATTCTGCGTTTTCCATGGCCTATCTCATCCTGATGAAGCTGTTGACGGCTTCTTCATATACCTCTGTTGAAGCGTTAGTCGGCAGCCTGTTCTGTTCACGCAGCACAATTTTGCGCACACTGGATCAGGTACAGCTGATTTTGAATCCGTTTCAGCTGGAGATGAAAGTCCGGCGGAACTATGGCCTGATCATCCAGGGTGACGAATGGTCAAAACGCATCTGTCTGATTTTTATACACAAAGTCTTTGCGCATGAAAACAAGCCGCAGATCTACACTGGCGCTTTTGGGGCGTTGTTCTTAAATCAAACTGATTATCCGCAGATTCTTCAAGATCAGATTCTGCGCTATTTCGGAAACCACCCGGATATCACAATCCCCAACATTCATGTGATCAAACTTACGCAATATGTTCTGTTAGCGAAAACTCGGTCCCGCTATGCTTCGGAAATTCAATACGATTCATCCCGGCAAAACCGGATCCGGCAGCTGCGTGCCTATACTGCGGCCAAGGAGCTGTATGCCGTATTCCCGGCTTATTTTAAAGAGAATCTCCATGAAAATGATATTCTGTCGTTAGCCGCGCTGATCGCCTGCTGCATGACGCTGAAAAGCACCGATCAGATCCCCTTGGAGGACCAGCCCGGGATATTTCAGGAGGTTCGGGACAGTCTTGCCTTTATCCGTCAGTACTACGAGTTGGAAGGCTGTTTGGACACTTCCTTTTACAATGCGTTCGCGTGCTATCTTTATTGTCTGAACCTGAAAAAAGAATTCAACTTCTGCACGGATTCTGAAGAACTGACAACCTCGACAAAAATCGGACTGTGGACTGCCGACCTGTGTTCCTTATTCGCTCTGTTCTATAAAAATAAGACCGGTGTGCATCTGAATGAAACCGATCTGGCGGAAGCTTACTATATTTTTAACGCTGCGATCTACAAACAGAATTATACGTTCAACAAAATGAACGTCGCCGTCGTTTCCCGTCAGGGTCGCTATTACAGTGAAAGCTTCGCAGCCCGGCTTATGACATCTTCCAGCCGGTATATTAAAAACATCCGTGTTTTGGAGGTGACTGAGCTTTATGAAACGGATCTTGATGTTTACGACGCGATCATCACCGATATCTATTCATCCTCCCTGCCGAAGAAGGATCACAGCACTTATATTGAATTCAATCATCATCGCGACAGTCCTGAATACAAAGACCTCTCTGATTTTCTGATTCGGTATTTTAATCAGCAGGCGCTGCCGTTATTCCAGGCGGTCAATTTCCGCAAGACTGATTTCAAGCGGAAACAAGACGTCTATGACGCTATTTTCTCACTTTATGCGCAGGAGCTTGGCGACCGCGAAGCCTTCTTCCGCGATTTACAGTTGCGCGACAGCTTTATCAGCAACGAAAAGAAACAGGATCTGGTGCTGATCAATACGCTGGCACTGCGGATTCCCCGGCCGGTTTTTGAGGTGTTCGTCAACCATAAGCCGATTGCCTGGAATCAGAATAAAGCGCACGTCTTCATCTTTTATCAATATGGCGACGGCAGCCGGGAAAACGTCCAGCGGATCAGTTATTTGTTGAAACAATTTCTTCATCAGAACGCGCTGTTCCTCAATACGCTTTATGAGCAGAGTTATGATGAGGTAGTGGACTGCTTTAATATCTTATAATTCTGGGGCTAGGAATATAAACTAAAGCTCCTGTTGCTTTCCTGCTGATTATCACTAATAATTGTTATCAGCAAGATTATCAGCGAGATGATTAGCAAGAGAAGATGCTTTAATCATGATTAAGAATAAAATTATCGAATTTAAGAGAGAAAATACGGATGATGTAAATTATAGAAAATCCAGTAAATCCCTAAACAATCTAGAAGCTTTAGCCGCAGACACCCGTGAAAACATGATTATCTCATTGTTTGAAGAAAAGGATTTGATTGTTCGTAAAGATGTAGAGACCGCGTTAGGCGTGTCACAAGCCACCTCTGTGCTGATTCTCCGCGAGATGGTAAATAAAGGTGCGCTCAGAAAAGAAGACAGGATAAAGCGTTATAAAGCTTTGTCCTGCCTTCCCTTTTACTTATCAGGTTCTATGAAAGAACCTGATAAGGATAGCAGCATTTCTTTCTTATTTAAAACTTTATTCTTCCGTAAACTGCCGCTTATAGACACGATCCGGACTATACCGCAATGCCGTCCACTGGTGAATATTCTTTGTCAGGGAAATATGCGTTTTTCCATCCCGCTCGAAGCTCCGTTTCCCGTCAGCGTTCTCCGGGTTCTCCAGAATCCGCGTTACGGTATCCAACAGATACTGCAGGATCAGCGGCGACTGATCCCAGGCCCCGTGGCCCGGAAAGACGCCGTCGATTTCCGCGAACCACGGCTGAAGTTTCTTCAGCGCCTCGCTCATCGCTTCCACGGTACAGAACTCGCCATACGGCGTTCCCTTCGGACGTCTTCCGATGCCGGTGATATCCCCGCAGAATAACAGATGCTTCTGCCGGTCATAATAACCGCACTGCCCCGGCGTATGTCCCGGAAGCAACACCGCTTCCACAATCACGCCGCCGCCCAGATCAAATTCATGACCGTCTTCAATTCCGATGATTTCATACGGAACATACGCTTCCCGATGGTCGCGGTCGACGACGATATCCCGCTTGTCAAAATGCGTGTAGACCGGATCTCCCGGCGGAATCAGTTCATCCCAAACCTGGATCGGTTGGTCCGTATTGTTAAACAAATAATCCCAGATATCCGGATTGTTTTTTGTCATCAAATCCGGAACTTCATGGCGGTGGCAGTATACCCGTTCAAACTGACCGTTGCCGTAACAGTGATCATAATGGGCATGCGTGTTGCAGACGATCACTTCCTTATCGCCGATCAAATGGTGGATCAGTCCCTTCAGATCGCCAACGCCGAACGACGTGTCGATGAGCAGCGCCTTTTCCGGACCGTCGATCAGATACATCCAGACGTCGCCCGCTCCGTCAAAGCTGTCATTGTAGAAGGCGTACACATGATCGCGCACCTGATAAACCTCGGTGTACGGATTGATGTCCGGATAGAACTGTTTCAGCGAGCTGGTTTCCCGCAGTACTTTCATAAACGACCAGCGGACTGGGTGTTCCGTTTCCCAGACGATGCGTCTGGATTTCAAGTCGGAATGGATGGGACGCGGTGTCGCGCCCAGGGCTGTGTTTTTCTTAAAGCTTCCCGGCATAAAGATTCCTCCCGTCTTTTCTTTTTTTATAATTCTTCGTTGTGTTGAGATCAAACGTCAGTCTTGTCAATCCCGCTATTCGCTCAACAATTTTCGGGTCTTCCACTTGCCGCTGAGATAATAAGCGATGCAGATCAGACCGTTGACAATGCGCGAACAGGCAACGCCGTACCATAAGCCTTCATAGCCCATGTGAAAAACATTCATAAACAACAAGCTTAAACCGATCTTGCAGATGACTCCGTCCAAGAGACCTAACAGAAAGCCCAGCTCGACAAATCCGCAGCCGGTAACCATCGCCTGGAAAGAACCGGTGATCGCCGACGCGAAGAAATGAATCGTGAAGATCCGCAGGAAGGTGGTGCCCAGCTCGATGACTGCCGCATCCTGAGTGAAGATTCCGAAGATGACATGCGGAATCGTAACGCACAAGAGCGAAGATACACCGGCCAGCACAACACAACAGCCCGCTGTGACCAGTGTCGTCTTCCCGGCCCGATCCGTTTTGTGCGCACCCAGATTCTGACCGATCATACTGGCTGCCGCCGTATCGACGCCTGAGATGAAGACCTCCAGGAACTTCTGCAGCTTGTTGCCGACGCCGTTAGTCGTAGAAACGACAACGCCGTAAGCATTCGCCGACGCGTTGACCCACAACATGCCCGTGCGGACCATCAGGGAACGGAATACCTGCGGAATGCCCAGCTTGATTAGTACTTTCAGAATCGGCCAGTCAATCTGGAAATAACGCAGCTTGAGCTCGAAGTCAAAATGTTCGCGCTGAATCCACAGATAAGCAAATGCGGCCAGAAAGGAGCCCAGCTGGGAAGCCACCGTGGCCAGCGCCGTCCCGGCTGCGCCCATGTGGAACACCGCGACTAACAATAAGTCCAGAACGATGTTGACCGCTGCCGCGACTAAGATAAACAACAGCGGTTTCTTCGATTCACCCATTCCCCGCAATACGCCGCAGACGGCATTGTAGCCGAAAATAAACGGATACCCGACCGCGGTAATGATCATATATTGGGACGCCTGGGACAACGCGACCTCCGGACAGTTCAGCAGTTCCAGAATCGGCCGGCAGAACACGATACCGAAGCCGGTCAGCACGATCGAACAAAGGATCGTAAACGAAAGCAGCGTGCCGACGGTTTTCTTCATCTTATCTTCCAGTCCCGAACCGGCCAGCTGCGCGATGTAGATCTGACCGGCCGCCGCAAAGCCCATCGCCACCGGACTGACCAGATCGGCCATTTCTCCGCCGGTATTGACCGCGATGCTTCCGACATTGCCGACAAACTGACCGATGACCGACAAGTCGACCATCGAATACAGTTGCTGAACGATGTTAGTCAGCACGATCGGGATCGCGAAGACCAGCAGGGTGGTTAAGATCCCGCCCTCCGTCAGATTGGTTCCGACCTTGCGTTTTGCGGCCGCCGTCATGCTGCGGATCCCCCTCTCTTTTTCAAAGAGGAAGCGATGAGGTTAATCGTCATCCTCATCCGACTCCGATCCTGCCTGAGCCAATAACAGTGCGCCCGCATCCTGAATGGCCTGCCGGCCATTTTCAATAATCGCGGAAACCTCCGCCGGCTGTGTTTCACGCATCCCCAGTAATTCCAGAATCATCGGCAGATTCATGCCGACGATCAGATGTACCTTTTCATTGACCAGCGTCAGCGCCTGATTGCATGGCGTACCGCCCAGCATATCTGCGAAGATCAAGACGCCGTCCCCGCTGTCGACCTTCGCCACCTTCCGGCATAATTCATCATGAAACTCCTGCGGAGAATTCATTTCACGCAGCGCACAGATTTCAAATTGCGGCAGATCGGCGCCGAACAACATTGACAGGGAATCAGCGATTCCCTCCGCCATCTTACCGTGGCTGATTAGTACAAGTCCAACCATTGCTGCGACCTCCTTTCTTTCTTTTCTTTTTCCGAAAATCTTATTTTTTTCTTATCCGTCATTATCATTGTCACTCAACTAAAGAATTGTTCCGTCTTGCATACCTATCGCATTCACTTTTTAAAGGAAATCGTCAGACGGCGATTTCCTTTATTTCCTGAACTTTTGAATTTTGTTTGTCTTTGACCGTCAGTGCCAGTCTCTTCAGCCATTGCCGCATCCGTTCCTCATCCTGTTCGAACGCCCGTTCCGGTATAACCAGCTGGGTGTGATCGGTAAAGGTGACGATCAGAAAATCCGGCATGACGAAATAATTCAGCGGTTCCTTTTTCACACCGTTGACCTCGTAGTCACCGGCCTTTTCTTCAAACTCAATGGAATCCCAGGCCAGCTCGTTTGCGGACAATTTGCGCTTGGCTGCGCTCTTGCAGAGATGGTGGTAAAATCTTGGCGCGATGACAAAGATCCAGATTAGGGAAAAGGAAACGGCGAGCAGCCAGGCGATCAATGAATTTCCTTGTTGAAACCCGATCATCAGCGCCACGCTCAGCGCCGGTCCCCAGAGAATCGAGATCATCCGTGTCAGCCGCGTTTCATGCGCCGTGCTCAAAAGCAGTTCATAGTAATGCAGGGCATCCTCCTGAGTCCATTGATAATTCAGTTTCTGCATAACCGTTTCCTTTCTTTCGCTTTACGCGAGAATCGTGGTCAGATAACCGATGATCGCTACCGGAATCATCCACAGCATGATCTTGGTCGCCGACCATTTCTTTTCCTTCACTAAGTAATAGACGATAAAGCAGATGATTAACGTCAGGATCTTCGGGAAGAAGGCGTCCAATACGTCGGTCTGAATGTTGATGCTGGTCTGGCCGAAGGACGCGACCAGGTTGGTTCTGACATTCATAATACCGGCCAGCACGCCGCCGATAACCGTCACGCCCAGCGCTTCAAACGCGGGAATGACGCGATCCTTCATGTTCGAGCTGACCAGGGTTTCCGCACCGATGATCCCGGTTTTATAGCCTGCTTTAAATAACGAGTAGCACAGGATCCCGTTGATGACCGTGTAGGAAGCAAACAGGAACAGCGGGCCGAGAATCGAGCCGTCGGTGCTTAACCCGATCGCGATCGAGATCAGGATCGGCGTGATCAGCGCCTGGATCAAGGAATCGCCCAGACCGGCCAGCGGCCCCGCCAGCGCCTGCTTGATCGACTGAATCAGCTCGTTGGTGATTGAATCATCATGCGCCCGTTCAACTTCCATGCCTAAGACGATCCCATAAATCACGGCGCCCAGACCCTGCTGGGTGTTGAAAAAGACTTCGTGGTTGCGGCATAATTCCTGCTGCTTCACGGTATCTTCCGGATAAATCTCATCCGCGACGCGCGCCAGCATACAAACCATCGAACAGCCGAGCATCCGTTCCCGCGTAAAGTTCATTGGAATCGACCAGTTGTAAGCCCAGAAGGCTTTGTTGACAAATTTCTTATCGCTCTTTAACGCCTGCAGGCGTTCCATGTTCTGCGTCATTAGTCGTCATCCTCCTCAACCGCGGCGCCCGCCAACTGTTTACCCGGTGTAAACTGGAAAATCAGATAAGCGATGACGCAGCCCATAATCGTAATGGAAATGGTATCCCAGCCCAAAGCAGCGGCCAGGACAAAGCCGAACAGGAAATAAATCCACTGGAACGGCGTGTGAATCAGCGTGACCATCAGGATCATGAAGCCGATTGCCGGAAGCAGACCGGTAAAGGTCGAAGTGATCGCGTTGATCTGCGGCGGCAGTGCGTTAACGATGTTGCTGATGACCGCGGATCCGGCCAGGCAGAAGACCGGCACGATAATCATGCAGGAAACAAACGTCCAGATGTGACCGCAGGCTGGAAACCACCAGGCCTGTTTGATTTTCCCCTTTTCAATCAAAGCGTCCTGACGGTGCAGGAACCCGACTTTGACCAGGTTGCCGACGGTGTTCAGAATGTTCTGAACCGCCGCGAACGCCAGCGCGATCGTCAGGCATTCCGCCGCGTCGCCGCCTGAAACAAGTGTCAGCGGCAGCGCAAACCAGAGCGCGACGTTGATACTGGGCAGGGTCGCGACCCCGCCGATCGACATTTGACCGATATAAGCAGCCTGAATGACGCAGCCGATAATCAGCGCGTTTTTCATGTCGCCCATGATCAGACCGATGATCATACAGTGGATCAGCGGCTTGCTCATGATGTTCATGCTCAGCCAGCCTAACGGGAACATTCCGGTCGAAACCAGGAAGCAGAAGAGTCCAAGCAGAATCGCTTGCAGGATTGTGATTTGCATCGTATTTTTCTCCCCTTTCTCATTTATAGAAATAAAATACTTAATGCTTGCTTAATGCTGGTTCTGAATATCCTTGAAATACAGCTCCGGCTGACCGTCCCCCGGGAACTGCTGGAACTGGATCGTCGCTCCCAGCGCATCCAGTTCTTTTAACGCAGCCAGTTCCTCCTCATTGACCCAGATGTCGCGGCGAACCCAGAAGCCGTCTTTTTCCTTCGGCATGTTCGCAACGTTGATCGTCTTCATCAGATCCGGGATCGCCTTGTAGATTTTTAACAGCGTCGATGGACGGCGGGTGATAATCAACGTCCGTTTGTCGTTAATCATACACTTGCGGATCGGCGTCAGCGCGTCGGCAACTGAATGCACGGTGACTTTCACACCCTGCGGCGCGGCCATTTCAAAGATCCGTTTTAACATTGGATTGGCGGCGGTCGCATCATCCACGCCGATCACGCGCGTGATTTTGTTCAGCGGAATAATTTTGGTCTGACATTGGCCGTGGATTAAACGGTCGTCACAGCGGATAAATACAATCATCAAAAGCACCTCATTTCTTACGAATTGGTTTAAAGCTGGATTTTAACATTCCCCTCGACAGCTCTTATTGTATCGAAGTTGAAAGCGGTTTCTAATTCAGTTTTTAATCTTTAATCCTGCACATTTTGAACGGCTGAGGGCACAGAAAAACCCATTTCCAGAACCTTGGAAATTTGTTTGAAATTCTCAGGAAGTTCAAAACAAAACAGAGTTTGGAACAAACGCAGCCGCCGGCTGTCCAATCTTCCGGCTTCTTCCATCTGGAAAAGAACGATGTCTTTCCCGGGAATCCGGAAACTCAGATTCCAGCGTTTTCTTCTGCGGCGATGTCGTTGCCGAGAATCCGCAAATCACTTAAAGTCAGATGAATAACCTTTTCCAGGGACGTTCCCCGCAGCAGCGTTCCAGCGGTGGTTAATGTTGTTTTCGCCTTCTCCGTCTGACCGTCGAGATAGTAGGCTTTGGCCAGCGACATCATCAGCCGGCCGCGGTTCTGACCTTCATTCCGGCTCACCTGACTTTCCAGAACCGGAATCACGCGGCGATCATAAACTCCATACAAACTCTGGTTAATTTCATTTTCTTCCCGTAAGTCCGCAATCATGCCCTGCAGCGAAGAGTCCTGAATTTGATCCAGCTCCTTCTGGATAACCTGAAACAAAGAAACATCGCCGGTCTCCACCGCCGCCGAGCTGCACAGCTGCAGGTAAGCGAGCTTCTGCGCCGCCTCCAGCCGCATAACCCGGATGGCAGGCAGAATCTCTTTCGCCGCATCCCGGTTGCCGGAAGCCATCTGATCGCTGGCCCGCAAAAGCAGAATTGTATTGGGATTCAGAAACACCGCCGCGCTCCGGGCATAAATCACTTTGCGGTATGCGTCGTAATCCTTCTTCCGCAACGCCTGTTCCAGCTGCCCGGCCAGCCGCTTCTTCATCAATGCGGAGCCGAGAAAGACGACGAGGATCAATAAAATCAATAAAATTACAGAATATGTCAACATAACCTCTCTCCTCTTCATGCAATAACCCTGAAAATCCGATATAATGGAGTTCAGGAGAAAACAAAGATGCTAAACGAACTTGGAAAAACGCTCTTGCAGCAAATTGCTGCCTGCCATGATTACATCAGCAGTGAGGAACTCAGCAAAATCTGCAACGTCTCGATCAACACCATCCGCAAGGAAATCGATTTGATCAACGATTATCTCCGCGGACACGGCTGCTTTATCGACACCAAGATCGCTGCCGGCTATTTTCTGACGCTGGACCAACCTGAGCTGGCACGGCCGTTTCTGGCAAAAATGCTGAAGGAATTCCGGCAGTTCCGTTATCTGAACTATTCGGAATTTTCCACCGCGTATACGATCGCGATGCGGCTGTTAACGGCCTCGTCGTATACGACAATCGACGCGCTGACAAATAGTCTGTATTGTTCTAAAAGCACCGTGCTGCGGACACTGGACCAAACGCAGCTGATTCTTGATCAGTTCCATCTGGATTTAAAGAACAAACGGAACTATGGTCTGTATATCGAAGGCGATGAAGGATCGAAACGAATTTGTCTGATCTTTATGCACAAGGTTTACGTTCATGAAAATCCGCAGCTTGTCCGCACCGGCGTCTTTAACGCCCTGTTTCTCAATCATACCGACTATCCGGGCGTGGTGCGCGAATGTGTGCTCAATTATTTCCGTCAGCATCAGGAAATCACAATCCCCAACATTCATTTTGTCAAACTCGCACAATATCTCGCATTGGCGAAAACTCGATCTTCCCATGCCGGAGAGATTCATTTTTCAGCTGATCAAATACGTCAGCTGCACAGTCTTCCGGTCTATTCCGCTTCCCAGACGATTTACGCCTCACTGCCCGCTTATTTTCAAGAGGGAGTGACAGAAACGGATATCCTGTCCTTCGCGGCGTTGATTGCCTGCTGCATGACGGTGAAACATCCGTCACGGATTCCGGAAAACGAGCGGGCCGCGATCGAAGCGGAAGTCAGGGAGATAACAGCGTTTATCGCAAAATATTACGATGTCAGCGGTATTTTTGACGATCATTTTCATCAGGATTTCACCTGTTATCTCTATGGCTTGCATCTCAAGATGGAATTTAATTTTTCCTCGGATGCGGAAAAGCTTCCCGGTTCTACAAAAATCGGCCTGTTATCCGCGGATATCAGTTCGCTGTTCGCACTGTTTTATAAAGTGAAGCACGGCGTATATCTGCGGGAGGTGGATCTGGTCGACGCGTACTATATTTTCAATTCAGCCTTATACAAGAACAACGCCTATTACAACAAAATGAACCTGGCGATAGTTTCCCGCCATGGCCGGTATTACAGCGAAAACCTGGCGGACCGGATGCGGGTGCAATATGGACGCTACATCCAGACGTTGGACATTCTGGAATATACGGAAGTCTTCGCCTGCGATTTGGAGCACTACGACGCGATCATCACAGATGTCAACCGCAACATCCTGCCGAAAACCTACGCCGGCGCACTGATCGACAGCAATCTCAATCATATCCAGTCGGATCTCAATTCCCTTTCCACATTTCTGATTCAGCGCTTCAACGCGAAAGCGCGGACCTTATTCCGGGAAAAGAACTTCCACAAATGCAGCTTCACCTCGCAGATGCAGGTCTATGACGCGATCTACAAGCTGTATCAGAACGAGATCGGCGATCACGAACATTTCATCCATGATTTAAAGATGCGCAGCAGTTTCATCAGCTATGAGAAGGAAAAGAATATCATCCTGATCACGCCGCTGGCACTGCGGATCGCACAGCCGGTCTTCGAGGTGTTCGTCAACAAGAAGCCGATGCTGTGGGAACGGGCAAAAGCGAGCGTTTACATCTTTTATCAACAAGGCAACGGAAGCAAAGAGAACGTTCAGATCATTTCCTACCTGCTGAAGCAGTTCATCCACCAGAACGAGCTGTTTATCAACACTCTGTACGACCGATCGTATAAGGATGTCGTCGGGATTTTCCATGTGCTTTAAAAAAGGGCTGTCATGGGTTGGAATTTGCGTGACAGCCGTTGGTTTTTTAGAGAATACCGAAGAAAGCGAGAATGA
>NZ_GG657553.1:3410-20629 GCF_000157995.1 Holdemania filiformis DSM 12042 | reverse complement strand
CGACCGAAAACGCCGTTGATCAGCTCAATGCGATTCTGCGCCGGCAAAGTGAGGATTTACAAAAACAATCGGAGGCCCTGCGCGATCAATCCCGCGATCTGGGGTTTACCGATCAGGATTTCGCGAAGCTGCAGGCCGAGGTGCAGAAGGATTTCGGGATTTCGGTCGATGTTGAGAATCAACAAAAGCGTCAGGCTCAGGACCTGCAGGCCGTGCTGAACGGAATGCAGGAAGCCGCGGCCCAGACCGGAACCGTCGTTTTAGGCCAGGAATCCTTTCTGGCCGATTTGTCGCGGGCCTTTTTCCGCCCGTTGGCCAGCGGCCAGGCAGAGGATCGGCTACGCAATGTGTTTGTGATCAGCGGCCCGGCGGGCAGCGGCCGGCATCTGGCGTTGTCCACGATGATCCACATTCTGGCTGAAAAACACTGGCTGGCCAGCGCGGACGTCGTGACGATCAACGGCTCGCATTATGCCGGCAGCGAGCAGGAAAAGGTTTTCATTCAGGATATTTACGCGGCATCCTGCGCACCGGCGGAAGTCATCGTCATCGAACAGGCGGAGGCATTGTACCCGCCGTTTCTCAACCAGCTGATGAAGCTGTGTCAGAATGAAGAAGTGACGCTGAACAAGCGCTACGTTTTAAATAAAGGAAAACAACTGGTGGAAGCCGGCAGCTCGTTAGTGACGCAAACCGTATCCACCTTGAAGCTGACGAACAAATATATCGTCTTTCTGACGACTTCACGCAAGACGCTGATGCAGAACTTCCCGAATTCGATGGTGGAACAAATTCTTGACCAGCCGGCAGCGCAGCCGTTAAGTCCGGAGGTGCTGCTGACGATTTACCAGCGGTTATTAAATGACAGCGTGCAGAACGCAAAGAAACAGCTGAACGTGACGCTGACCCTGGACGACGATGCGGCGCAGAAACGGCTGGCGGTTCTGGAAACCTCCGCTGGAGCGCTGGCTTTGGAAAAGGATGTGCGTCAGCTGAACGCGGCGATCAACGAGCTGTGTCTGAAGCAGCCGGAGCCGGTTCTGGAGGTCCGCGCGGAAGCCGGACGGGAATGGGTTTTTGAGGTGAACGATCAACGGTTGGCGATGTCGAATCTGATCCGGCTGGAAAAGGACGATCTCGACGCGATCCGAAAGGAAATGGACGCAATCGTTGGTCTGCAGGAAGTCAAGGATACGCTGCAGTCGATGGAAGAACATTACAAAGTGACGCAGCTGCGGCAGAAACAAGGGTTAAAAGCCGCGCCGCTGTCCCGCCACATGATTTTTACCGGCAATCCGGGCACGGGCAAGACGACGATGGCCCGGCTGGTGGCCCGGCTGTTTAAGGCGCTCGGCTTGTTATCGCAGGGACAGCTGATCGAGGTCAGCCGCAGCGATCTGGTCGGCCGCTATGTCGGTCACACTGCGCCCCTGACTCAGCAGATCATTGAATCCGCGCTGGGCGGCGTGCTGTTTATCGACGAAGCCTATTCGTTAGTCCGCGGCAAGGACGACAGCTTTGGATTGGAAGCCGTCGATACGCTGGTTAAGGGCATGGAAGATCACCGCGATGATCTGATCGTCATTCTCGCGGGCTACAGCCGTGAGATGGAAGAATTCCTCAACGCCAATTCCGGCTTGAAATCCCGTTTCCCGAATATTTTGAATTTCGCCGACTATACCGGCAGCGAACTGACGCAGATCGCCGTTTCGCTGGCTCAGGGCAAAGACTATGTGATCGACGAGAGCTGTCTGAATGATCTGACGATTTATTTCAATGCCGTTCAGATGAATTCCGCCGCCCGCAGCGGCAACGGCCGTTTAGCGCGCAACACGGTGGAAAAAGCAATTCTGAACCAGTCCCGCCGGATTCTCAACGACCCGCAGGCGCGAATGGATCTGTTGCTTCGGGAAGACTTCGATCTCGAGCTTTCCTGATCATTCGCTTCCAATACGTCGGTAATATATAATGATATGCCGGCTGCGAGTTTAAAAATCTAGCTGTCCTTTGCGGCAGCTTTTTTGTTGAGAGATTGATCAAAAAGGGGAAGTCAGTGAGGAACGCGATCCCGGAAATACCGGAATTTTCAGCCGCGATCGCGAAGAAAACTAAGAAGTTTCACAAACGAACAAAATTGATCGCTTCCGACCTTCGGGAGTTTCTTGACAAGCGGAAAGCGACCGTCTAAGATTAAAGAGGTAAACGTATCAGAATTGATAGAAAAGAGGAATAATCATGGCTGAAGAGAAAATTACGCTGACGCTGAATCCCCAGATGACCGAAGAAGAACCGATTGCGGAGCCAGCTCCGCAGTTAAAGACCGCAGATCAGCAGCAGGAAGTGCAGTTAAGCCCGGAAGAACAGAAAATGGTCGACGACTTTTCCAAGCAGATTGACGTCACCTCGTCCACGACAGTGCTGCAATACGGCGCGGAAGCCCAGAAGAAAATTGCGGACTTCTCCGATTCCGCTCTGCAGAATGTCAGAACGAAGGATTTAGGCGAGGTCGGCGAAATGATGGCGGATCTGGTTGGCGAGCTGAAAGGCTTCTCCGCAGATGAAGAAGAAGAAAAAGGCTTGTTCGGGATGTTCAAAAAGACGACGAACAAGATGGAAAAGATGAAGGCCCGGTACGACAAGGCCGAGCTGAACGTCAATAAAATCTCCAAGGCGCTGGAAGATCATCAGATCACGCTGATGCGCGATATCGCCCTTTTGGATCAGCTGTATGAAAAGAACATGGTTCATTTCAAGGAACTGACGATGTATATTTTAGCGGGCAAGAAAAAGCTGCAGGAAGTTCGCAGCAAGGATCTGCCGCAGATGATCGCCGCCGCCCAGAAGAGCGGCTTGCCGGAAGACGCACAGAAGGCAAACGATCTGGCCAACGCCTGCGATCGGTTCGAAAAGAAGATTCACGATCTGGAGCTGACGCGCACGGTCGCCCTGCAGATGGCGCCGCAGATTCGTCTGGTTCAGAATAACGATACACTGATGACGGAAAAGATCCAGTCGACGCTGGTCAACACGATTCCGCTGTGGAAAAGTCAGATGGTGCTGGCACTGGGCCTGAATCATTCCAAGCAGGCGATGGAAGCACAGCGCGAGGTCAACGAGATGACCAACCAGCTGTTGAAGAAGAACGCCGATACGCTGAAAATGGCGACAATTGAAACCGCCAAGGAATCCGAACGCGGCATCGTCGATATCGAAACACTGCAGCATACCAACGAAGCGCTGATTTCAACGCTGGACGAAGTCGCTCAGATTCAGAAGGAAGGCCGTCAGAAACGGATTGAAGCTGAAGCTGAACTGCGTAAGATCGAAAAAGAACTCAATCAGAAGCTGCTGGAAATCAACCGCTAAGCCTGATTTTCAGACGCAAGGAAGGGCATCGGACGTTCACATGACGTTTCCGGTGCCTTTTCTGAGTGAATATTACGCAGAGATCAAGAGTTAAACAAAAAGAATTCCTTTCTTTGTCTATGTGAAACGGGACAAATCGGAATTCTTTTTCATTTTTCTGTCTTTATTTCGATTGAGAATGTTTCCCGGTCAGGGCCTCTGCCGCGGCATGAAAAGGGCGCAACTCTTTTTGTTTTATTCCGTTGAACTTTGTCGTTCCTCTTCCGTCTGGAATGATTCGGTGGAAAGATTGGAGTATTCCTGACAGACCTCGATAAACGCTTGAGCGGAGGGCGTCAGGTATTTGTTGCGGTGATGAATGATGCTGCAGGTGCGGTTGGGCAGCGGGGAGGCCAGCGGCAGTCCGGCGACCGCGCCGCTTTGAATTTCGTTTTTGACCAGCTCGTAAGGCAAAATCGAGATTCCGATGTTCTCCTTGACGGCATTGATGATCGAACGGGTGCTCGTGCTTTCCCACAACGGCGTGATCTGAACTTCGGCGGTGACCAGCAGGGCGTCGACGACCTCCCGGGTGCCGCTGCCCGGTTCTCTTAGCAAGACCGGATAATCAGCGAGCGCTTTGACCGTGCACTCCGGATTTTGAGTCAGCGGATGCTTTGGGGCTGTGATGACGATCAGCCGGTCGGTGTAAAACGGTACGCAGACGATATCCGGCGAATAGGACAAGCTTTCCACCAACGCCAGGTCAAGCTGGTTCGTCAGCACTTTGTCTTCGATAATCCGCGAGTTGTCAATCAGAACCTGAGTGCGGATCTGAGGAAACCGCAGGTTGAAGCGCCGGACTAACTGCGGCAGCATCTGCGTCCCGGTTGAGATGCTGGAACCGATCCGCAGCGTCCCCGCACTGTCCCAATTTTTCAGCTGCGTTTCCATATCGTCGAACGATTCGATGATGTGGCTCGCATAGCTCAGCATTTTATTTCCCGATTCCGTCAGGTATAACTTCTTCGAGATCCGATCAAACAATAAAATCCCATAATAATCCTCCAGCTGCCGGATCGCCAGCGAGACCGCCGGCTGACTCAAATGCAAGCTTTCCGCAGCTTTGGTGATGCTTCCGGTGCGGCAGACTTCCACAAAAATCCGCAGATGACGCAAGGTCATAAGCAACGCTCCTTTCTGAAAAAGAGTTCATATCAAAAATGATATGTTATTTATAAAATTATATTATTGTCTTTATGAGAACACAAGTCTTATAATAAAGCAGGAGGAAGAAGAGATGACACAAATGGAAGAGAAGAAAAAGCCTTCAAAATTACAGATGTACACGAAAATGTTCGCTTCGACATTTACGTTAAGCATGTTTACGTTCGGCGGCGGGTTCGTTATTGTCCCGTTGATGAAAAAGAAGTTTGTCGACGAGCTGCACTGGATCGACGAGGAGGAAATGCTGGACATGGTGGCGATTGCCCAGAGTTCCCCGGGCGCGATCGCGGTCAATGGATCGATCATCATCGGCTACCGGCTGTTAGGGGTGCCGGGCGCGTTGGTCAACATCGTGGCGACCGTGCTGCCGCCGTTAATTATCTTAACGATTATTTCCTATTTCTACGCAGCGTTCCGCAGTTCGCCGATTGTCAGCGCCGTCATGCGCGGCATGCAGGCGGCGGTCGCGGCCGTTATTCTGGACGTTGTTTGGAATATGTTAAAGGGATTGGTAAAGGAAAAGAATGTCGTCAAGTATTTCCTGTTGGTTGCGGCGTTCATCGCCAGCGTTTACTTTAAGGTCAATATCCTGATCATCATCGTCGTCTGCGGCGCAATTGGCACGGTGGACTACATGGCGCGGGAGAAGAAAGCGAAAGAAGGGGAGGAACAGAAATGAATATCTTAGTCCAGCTGTTTCTGAGCTTTTTCCAGATCGGCCTGTTCAGCATCGGCGGCGGTTACGCGGCAATGCCGCTGATCCAGAGTCAGGTCGTTGAAATTCATCAGTGGCTGACGATGACGCAATTTGCGGATATCATCACGATTGCGGAAATGACGCCGGGACCGATCGCGATCAACTCCGCGACGTTCGTCGGCACGCATATCGCGGGTCTGCCGGGCGCGATCATCGCAACGATCGGTTGTGTGGCCCCTTCCTGCATCATCGTTTTAACCTTGGCTTACATTTATACAAAATATAAAAACCTGTCGTTGATGAAGGGCATTCTGTCCGGTCTGCGGCCGGTCGTCATCGCCCTGATCGCTTCGGCGGGGCTGTCGATCTGCAAGCTGGCGTTCTTCAAGGAAGGCGCGGCGGGCTTCGGTCTGGAATTTTTGGATCCGCAGAATCTGATCTTCTTTGCGGCGGCGTTCTTCATTCTGCGCAAATGGGAACCAAGTCCGATCAAGGTCATGGTCGGCGTCGGCGTGATCAGCGCGCTGCTGAGCTTCATTTAATTCTCATAGTACAACTTAGGGACGGAATATTCACCGTCCTTTTCGTTTGTCCGGCAGCGGGTCAGCGGCGGATTTTCAGCCGATCAGGTAGACTGGAAGACGAAAAGCGCAGCTGGACTTTTGAACGATCGCGAAATTCCAGTCGTTTTGACCTTGAAATTTTGATACAATAAAAGCAGAGAGAAAGAAAGAGGGCTGTTATTATGAGTATTCCTGTACCGGCAAAATACATCGCCGACTTTGAAAAGCGCGGTTTCGGCATGTTTATCCACTGGGGTCTGTATTCCCAGTTAGCGCAAGGGGAATGGACGATGAACCTGCATCATATTTCCCAGGAAAAGTACAACGAGCTGTTCAACAACTTCACGGCGGAGGACTTCGACGCGAAGAAAATCGTCGCGCTGGCCAAACAGGCGGGCATGAAGTACATCACGCTGACGACGCGGCATCACGACGGATTTTCATTATACGATACCCGCGGTCTGACGGATTACGATGTCATGCACACACCGTGCGGCCGGGATCTGGTCAAAGAATTTGTCGAGGCCTGCCGCGAGGAAGATATCCTGCCGATCCTGTATCACACGACGCTGGACTGGGTTCATCCGGATTTTGATAACGATTTCGACGCCTATCTGGAATACCTGTCCAAGTCGGTGGAGATCCTGTGTACGCATTATGGTAAAATCGGCGGACTGTGGTTTGACGGCAACTGGTCCAAGCGCGATGCGGACTGGAAGCTGGATGAATTTTACGGCATGATCCGCCGGCTGCAGCCGGACGCGATGATCATCAACAACACCGGACTGTCCCGCCAGGGCGAAGCCGGTCATCCGGAACTGGATTCCGTTACGTTTGAACAGGGCCAGGCGACACCGATGGACCGCGAAGGCAAAGCAAAGTACATCACGGCGGAAATGTGCCAGACGATGAACCGGCATTGGGGCATCGCGGCGCATGATCTGGACTACAAGAGTCCGCGTCAGATGATCGAACGGCTGTGCCATGCCCGTAAGGTCGGGGCCAACTATCTGCTGAATATCGGTCTGACCGGTCAGGGCGGCGTTACGAAGATGACGGAAGCGTTATTGGAAGTCATCGGCCAGTGGACGGCGATGGCGAAGGATTCGCTGTATGACGGCAAGGTGTGCGATATCCGCTGCAGTCATGAAAAAGACTTCGTGCTGGAAAAAGACGGGGCGGCGTATGTGTATGTCCACGATCTTCCGCTGCTGGGACCGAAGGACGTCGTCGCGGCGTATGAAAGCACCGACGAGGATCATTCACTGTCCAATCTGCACCGCAAGGTGAAATCGATCCGCTGGATCGACAACGGCGAGGAATTGTTGTTCAGCCAGACGGAGGACGTCTGCAGCTACCGCGCGGTCGGCTTCCCGTATGGCAGTCACTGGATTGTGCGCGTCGCCAAAGTAGAGTTTGAATAAGCCGGGCCTTCTTAACTTTTAAGCAAGCTTAATTCAACCAAACAGAAAAGATAACGGTTTTCAAAGATCCGGAAATTTAACTGGGATATGAAACCGCATGGACTTGCGGTGGAAGTAATGATATAAAAGCTGGCCATATCCAACCTGAATTCAGGCTGAGCATGACCAGCTTTTTGTTTGGGGTTGAATGAAAATTTAAGCGCTGTCCCAAAGCTTTTGAGTTTCGTGAAAATCCAAGTCTGTTTTAGCGATATTAATAAACCCGCTGCTTCCACAATCCTGTCCGGTAACGCCGGCGGCAAAGCAAAAACCGCAACACAAAGTCGACAAGCAAACCGATCCATGGGCCGATTACACCTAACCCCACCGGATAACATAAGAGCCAGGACAGGGCGGGGCGGATGATCGTCGTCGAAATTAAGGCATACACTGCGATTAAGCGCGTATCGCCCGCTCCGCGCAGCGCACCGCCATAGACCGTCATCGCACTCAAAGACGGAACACTGAGCGCGAACAAAATCATAATCCACGATCCCAGCTGAATGATTTCCGGATCCGCGGTAAACATTTGGATCAATGGCGCCCGGAACAGGATCAGCCCGGCGACCATGAGGATGGCCATCGTCGTCGCCAGCCGGTTGCAGATCACGGTGACGCATTCCGCCCGGTCACTGCGTTTGCGGCCTAAGTTCTGACCCACTAAGGCCGCGGCGGCGGCCGCAAAGCCGTCGTAGCAGCTGAAACAGATGTTGCAGATATTCATGCAGATCTGATGCGTCGCGAACATCTTGGTGCCCAGTCCCGCAACGATCAAGGCATATAGGAAGAAGCCCAGCCGCATGCACAGCTGTTCCACAAACGCGCTGAACGAAATCTCGCCGACCGGCGCCAGGATCTCCCGGCTGGGCAGCCAGCTTTTTTTTAATGTCAGCCGGAGCTTGCTTTTGGGACTGACCAACGACTGGACGCTCATTAAAAACGCGATGAAGCAGCCCAGCGCCGTTGCAATCGCCGCGCCCGCAACCTCTAAGCGTGGAAAGCCAAAATGTCCGCCGATCAAAAGATAATTAAAAATCACATTGATTCCGTTAGCCGCCAGGTTGGTGCGCATCGAGATCTTACTGTTGCCGGCGCAGCGCTGGGCAGCGTTGATCGTCATTCCGATATTGCCGAAGAACTGGCCGATGATGACAATCCGGAAATACTGCACTGCCAGCTCGATCGTGTCCGCCTGTGCGCCCGCAAATTGAATATAAGGCCGGGCAAACAGGAATGATAAGCCGCAGACCAAGGCGGAGATCAGCACGGACATCAACAGCGACTGCCGCAGACAGGCATTGGCGTCGTCCAGCCGGCTGGCGCCGATCCGGCGGGAAATGATCGCCGTGATGCCGACATTCAGGGAAGCGATGAAAGCGATCGCGATAAATTTCGGCTGGTTGGTCAGACCGATCGCCGCAATCGCGGTTGTACCCAAGGCGCTGACCATGATTGTATCGACCAGCGACGCCAACCCGACGAAGATCGATTCCACCGTTGCCGGCCAGGCCAGGTCGATCGTTTCTTTCAATAAATGTCTGCCCTCCCGGGGATCGAAGCCGGAGGGCAGAAACGGCTGAAGCTTTAAATTCATTTGTTATTCCTCTATTAGACGCAGCGTCTGAAAATCTGTAATTTATTATAACACTGCCCCTGTGTGGCGGGAAGCCTTAGAAAAGCGTTCGACTTTGAACAAACTGAACGATGCTGAGGAAACTTGTTCTTTTTTTCCGACAGCGTCGACCGTCATTGTATCGGGATGAATAATTTTACTTCATTTGCCGGATCGTCACGAGCAACGACAGGATGCGTATAGACTTCAAAATCTTTGCGGGAGGCCCATGGATACCGCCCCAGGCAGCCATGTCCCGTGCATATAAAGATAAGTATTAGCCAACTGGCTTAACGTTCGTGATGGGTAAAGACCGCAAATTTTCTGTGAGCGTTTTTCAGCTCAGACCGGAAGACTGTGCGGTAAAATCGTCGGCTGCGGCCCCGGCGAACTTGGAAAACGAAGTGCCGCCATCCTGCGTATAAACGGTTGACAATGTTTCACAGGCACTGTATCCAGTTGCGGAGGCTTCAGCTGCAATCCTTTTCCACCAGCTCCCGCGCAAGCCAGCGGCAGAGATAACGTCCGCTGGTCAGCTCCTGGATCTTTTCAGGTAAGGATTCAATAGTTGTTAAAAACTCATAAACCACCTGCTCGCCATACGTCTTCGTTACAACATCCGCCTGATCCTTTAATAAATAATCCAGCTTGCCGATCAGGTCGTAGGAAAAGGTCAGCGTGTAGCGGTCCATCAGGATCGTTTCCACCTTCGGCGCCAGCTTCAACGTTTCGCTTACCGACCGGGAATACGCCCGGACCAATCCGCCCGCGCCCAGCTTGATTCCGCCGAAATACCGCACCGTGACTGCGCAGCAATCCTGCAGACCGCTGAGCTTCAAGGATTCCAGCATCGGCACGCCCGCGGTGCCGCTGGGCTCTCCTGCGTCGTTGGAACGCTGCAGCTCGTTGTGCTGCCCGGCGATATAAGCGTAACAATGATGATTCGCTTCCGGATGCAGTCTGCGGATTTCCTGAATAAACGCCTTAGCCTGCGCTTCATCCAGACATTTGCGTACATAACAGATAAATTCCGACCGTTCGATCACGATCGTGTGATGAAAATCTTCTTTCAACCGCATGCGATCACCTCTTGTTTTTCATCTTATCATGATTTCCAGTCTCAAACAATCCTTCCTGACTTCCAGAATTTTAGCGTGCATAGCCTGTTCTATATTATAAAAGAAAAACCGATCGCTCGTTCCCGTGCGGAATCCCTTTAAAATAGGACTTGTAGAATATGTCCAATTCAACTAGAATAAGACTATTGATTTAAGAAAGCAGGGGTTTTATGAGTAAATTCAATTCAGATAAAATGGGGACGATGCCGGTCGGCAAGCTGCTTTTCAGCATGTCGGTACCGGCGATCTTTTCCATGCTGGTGCAGTCGTTATACAACGTGGTCGACAGTATTTTCGTGGCGCAGGTGAGCGAGGATGCACTGGTTGCGGTTTCAATCGCTTTCCCGCTGCAGATGCTGATCATCGCGCTGGCGCTGGGTGTCGGTGTCGGCACCAATGCGCTGATCGCCCGCCGGTTAGGCGAGAAACGCCGGGAGGAAGCCAATATCGCGGCGAACACCGGGATCGTGCTGTCGTTGATCAACATGGCGCTGTGCATGCTCGTCGGCCTGTTTCTGGCGAAACCATTTGTCGGCCTGTTTACCCAGGACGCCGCGGTGTTCACGATGGGCTCGCAATATTTGATGATCGTTATGGTATTCTCGGTCGGCGTCATGATTGAAATGACCTGCTCCCGCGTGCTGCAGGCAACCGGCAACATGATTGTGCCGATGATCTCCCAGCTGATCGGGGCCATTACCAATATCATCCTCGATCCGATTTTTATCTTCGGCTATTTCGGTGTTCCGAAAATGGGTGTGGCCGGCGCGGCCGTGGCGACGGTCATCGGTCAGATTCTGGCGATGATCTTCGTTTTGATCGTCTTGAAAGTCGGTACGCATGAGGTCGACATCGCGCCGTGGCGGCATCACCCGCAAATGCAGGCGGCCAAGGATATCTACCGCGTGGGGATTCCGACGTTTGTCATGAATGCGATCGGCTCGCTGACAACGACCGCGATGAACGCGATTCTGATGGGCTTTTCCGCGACCGCCGTGGCGGTGCTGGGGATCTATTTCAAGCTCCAGTCGTTTGTCTTCATGCCAATTTTCGGCCTGAACCAGGGCGCAATGCCGATTCTGGGCTACAATTACGGCGCGGCGGATGAAAAACGCTTTACCCGCACGCTGGCGCTCTCCTTCGGAGTCGCACTCGCGATCATGGTGATCGGCACCGTCCTGTTCTGGACAATGCCGGAGATGCTGCTGAAACTGTTCAATGGTTCCGATCAGATGCTTCAGCTGGGCAGCTATGCGCTGCGGGTTCTCGCGCTGTGCTTTTTGCCGGCGGCCTGCAGCATTATCATGACAACGATGTTTCAGGCGCTGGGCAAAGGCATGATGAGCTTGGTTATGTCGTTATTGCGCCAGCTGGTATTCATTATTCCGCTGGCCTGGATTCTCGGTCAGCTGGGCGGGCTGGGCGCCGTCTGGTTCTGTTATCCGGCGGCGGAGCTGCTTGTGGCTGTGATCTTCGTGCCGATCGCGCTAAAAACCATCAAGAAAAGTTTTGATCAGGAACGGCAGGAAACCGGGGTATATTAAGAGTACGATGGCCGGAACCGATGAAGAATCGGAATCCGTGAAAAACAAAATCAGCGGCATTTCACCAGGAAAGAAGCTGAAAAAAGGAAGCTTCCGGCAAAGTGAGTCCGGAGGAGGAGGTCCTGTTTGATCATGAAAAAAGCATGTTTATTTCTATACGGCGCTTCCGCAGCGCTGATGATTTACAGTACGGTCTTTCAGCTGCAGCATCAGCTCTATGCCAAGCTGGGCTATCTGGCGATGGCGCTGGGCGTGCAGCTGATCGGCCCGCTGGTTGTCAAAGGATTGAAATTAAAAGACGCCTGGGGTCTGTTGTTCTGGACGCAGCTGTTTATCGCCATCGCGATGATTATCGGGAATACCCTGAACGGCTACGCGATTCCCTATTTTGATAAAGTTCTGCATTTCAGCTCCGGGATTCTGATCTGCGCCGCGATCACCTTAGTCTACTGCTGGCTGAAGCAACAATGGACCGAGGACTCGTTCCGGCATTACCTTTTAAAATGCCTGTCAATTCAGGGGATCAACATGATGATCGCCTTCCTGTGGGAATGTTTTGAATTCGCCTGTCTGATTTTCCTGAATATCGACGCGATCAATCACTATACCCAGGGCGTTTACGATACGATGACGGATATGATCGTCTGCTTTTTAGGCGGCCTTGTCTTTCTGGCCTTGCTGACACGGCAGGAGCGCAAAGGAAAAAAAGATCCGCTGATCCAATCGCTGAAAGTTTTTTACGAAACCAATCTTAAAGACCAATAAATGATTTGTTATAAGACAAAAGAACGGCCGGCAGCTCTGACAGAGTTACCCGGCATTTTTATTTTCTTTTAGCCGCAAAGTTTTGGCGCAAAAAAGAGGTCAATTTTCGAAGCTAGCCGGGAAAAGCAAAAGGAGGACAACGAGACGTTTTGAAAATCTGGAAAATCCATAAAGGAGTCAGACGATCAAAATTATTCCTTTTGATTTCTTTTTCCAGGCAGCCGGACGGGAAAACAAAAATAAATTGGATCCCTTGAGGCATACTAGAGGCCAGGAGGAAACCATGATGCAGATTGAAGGAATAATTCGGGATACCCCGCAGCCGCATCTCGAATTCAGCGCGGAAGCGGAGCTGCCTGAGGGAGCGTTAATCGTTATGCTGAAAACAATGTTATTCAAACAGAAAGCGGAAAGAAAAGAGCGCGGCTGGACGCTGGAGCTGCCTGCCGAAGCCTGTACTTTGCCGATGACTGAGGGTACCTCCGTTGAAATCTGGCTGGCGCCGGAGGCTAACGAGAGTTTAACACAATGCCCCCAGGCCTTGCAGGAAGCCCTTCTGGCCAACCGCAGCGCTTATTATTTTTTTCAGCTGCTTGACGCAGAGCAGCGGGAACGGATCGTTCGCTATGCTGAGCAAGGCGCAGAGGAACAACGCATTCGCAGGATCGACAAGATCATCGCCATGCTTTATGAACGGCGAACTTTGTGAACTTGTGAAATTAAATTTTAAAAATTAGCACTTACATCTTGACAGTGCTAATAAACGTGATATACTAAAATTGCAAGTTGGGAAAGACCCAATGAAGCCAGGAATAAGACAGATAGAAAGAGGCGATTCAAGATGAGATTTGTACCAAATACCTGGATGGACAACTTGGCCGACGAGGTTCTTAAGGATCCATTTTTCAGAAAGAATAACGTCCCGGCTGTCATGAAAACCGATATTCGCGAACAAGAAGATGGCTATCTTCTGGATATTGAACTCCCTGGATTTAAAAAGGAAGAAATCAAAATGGAACTGGAAGACGGTTATCTGACGATCGCGGCCGCCCGCACAGCTTCCAATGAAGAACGCAGCGAACAAGGCAAGCTCGTTCGCCAGGAACGCTTCAGCGGCAGCTGCACCCGGACCTACTTTATCGGTGAGGAAATGAATGTCGAGGATATCAAAGCCCGTTATGAAAACGGCGAACTGAAGGTCTTCGTTCCGAAGAAGGATCCGCAGGCGCTGCAGACCAAGAAAACCATTTCGATCGAATAACTTCTCTGAGCGATCAGAGTTCAGATCAGGCAGAATCGCATAAGTTGAAAACAGAAAGAGGTGTGATGTATGAGATTACTACCGAGAATGATGTTTGACGACTTCTTTGATGACATGTTTGATGAACCGCTGCTGCACCGCAACGCAGTTACGGCGATGCGCTGCGACATCCGTGAGAAGGACGGCAGTTATTTGCTGGATATCGAGCTGCCAGGCTGCAAGAAGGAAGATATTAAAATGGATTTGGAAGACGGCTATCTGACCGTTTCCGCCGTCCGTGATACCAGGAAAGAAGAAAAGGATGATCAGGGCAACATTATCCGTCAGGAACGGGTTCAAGGTTCCTGCTCCAGAAGCTTCTATGTCGGCGAAGCTGTAACGCCGGAGGATATCAAAGCGCATTATGACAACGGCGAATTAAAAATTGTTCTGCCGAAGAAGGATGCGCCGGCTGTGGAAACCAAGAAAACCATTATGATCGAATAACCCGGTCTTTGAATCAGCGGATCTCAAGTTCCGCTGATTTTTTGTATGATCCGCAGCGGAACGCTGAGGAGGAAGTCTTATATAAAAACGAGGATCAGTCCGCAGGGTTTTGCACAAATTATAAATTCGGATCCCTACTGTCAGAATAAGGAAGAATTGACAGAATTTAACGATTGTCTATCGCTTCCCAGATCACCTTCAGCTATACTTGGACTGTAAACAATAGAGGAGGGAGAATCAGGTGAATACAATCGAAATACTGGTCACCTGCCTGGCTTTGTCGCTGGACTGCTTCGTGGTGATGATGGCGCGGGGCGCGATGATGAATCCTCAGGAACATCGCCGTTCGTTGATCAACAGTTTGATCTTTGCGGGTTCCAGCCTGCTGATGATCGTGTTGGGGTCGCTGGCGGGTTCCCTGATCAAAAGTCAGCTTGTGCTGCATGTCAATCAAGTGATCGCCGCGCTGATCCTGTTTGCGCTGGGCTGCTTCCTGCTGATCCAGGCGTTTCGGCAGAAAGCGATTGAAGAACGCCATGACGACAGCTTTAACTACAAAAAAGTGCTGATCCTGGGATTGATCACCAGCGTCGATGTGTTCCTGTTGGGAACCAGTATGACGCTGCTTCAAGCGGACGCTTTCCAGGTCTGCCTGATCTCAACGCTGGTCACACTGGCCTGTGTGGAGTTGGGACAACAGATCGGCTATCGGCTGGGACTGGCCTATCGCCGGACGATTTTCACAGCCGGCAGCGTTATTCTCTTTTTGATCAGCCTTAAGGTTCTGTTCCAGGTGCTGACGCATCTGCGCTAGGGGGGATAAGTATGGAAAAACGGGGGATGATGAAACGCTTTCTGGCAGAAAGTCTGAAAGAACTCATGCTGCAGAAAAGCTTTGAAAAGATTACAATCAAGCAAATCTGCGATAAGACCGGCGTCATCCGCGCGACGTTTTACAACTATTTCGAGGATAAGTACGCCGCCTTAAGCTATATCATCTATCTGGACACCGTGGAAACTGCGCTTCCTTATATAGAGAAAAGGCAATTCCTTCAGGCGGTTAAGGCGATGCTCGATAATTTCGTAGAGAATCGGGAGTTTTATCAGATCGCTTTCCGCATTACCGGTCAGAACAGCTTTGAAGATTTGTTCGAAGAAAACGTTCAGCAGCTGTTCACTGAGATGTTCCGCCGGTATGGCCGGCCGGAGAAGCTGGGAACGATGAGCGAGGAGGAACTGGCGGGCTATTTCGGCAACAGCCTTTGTTATACGGTCAATCACTGGCTGTGCCGCAGCCGCGGCATGGACAGCGAAACCTTTTTGAAACAATACGGTTCCGTCGTAACCAGCTCCATCTTTGATTTTCTCGATATGCCCCAGGGCGGCGGAAATGGAGCCTGAATCCCGGGCTTTTCATAAGAAATCCCACATTCTGAGAAGCGATACGGAAATGGAGGAAAACTTCATGGAAGAAGGCTTGACACAAGCGTGGAAGCGTGATAATTTTTAGACAGTTAACCGACTGACGGAAGTGGAATTGACCACAGGGAAGTTAATGCTAAGCAGAGCCGACCGTCTGGGCCATGAAGGACCAGCAGTGCGGCTTTTTTTCGTAAAAGGAGGAAAACACAGATGAAAGAGTATCAGCTGAAATACGGATGCAATCCCAACCAGAAACCAGCCAGTGTCGAAATTGAAGAGGGCGATCTGCCATTTACAGTTTTAAATGGCCGGGCGGGTTATATTAACCTGCTTGACGCTCTGAATGCCTGGCAGCTTGTCAAGGAATTGAAGGAGGCCACCGGGATGGCCGCCGCGGCTTCGTTTAAGCACGTATCCCCGGCAGGCGCGGCGATCGGCCTGCCTTTGGATGAAACGATGAAGAAGATCTACTTCTGTGAAGGAATCGAACTGACGCCGATTGCCTGCGCGTATATCCGCGCCCGCGGCGCTGACCGCATGTCTTCCTACGGCGATTTTGCGGCGTTGTCTGAGGAATGTGATGAAGCCACGGCCCGGTTCTTATCTAAGGAAGTTTCTGACGGTGTAATCGCTCCGTCTTACAGCGAAAAAGCACTTGAAATTTTACGCGCAAAACGCAAGGGGACCTATCTGGTTCTGCAGATGGATCCGAACTATACGCCGAAACCGATGGAAAGCAAGGAAGTTTACGGCGTGCGTTTCCATCAGCAGCGCAACGATGTGAAGATTGACGAAACCCTGCTTCAGAATATCGTGTCTGAAAATAAGGAATTGCCGGAGGGCGCGAAGCGGGATTTGTTGATCGCGATGATCACTGCGAAATATACTCAGTCCAATTCCGTGGTTTATGCGAAGGACGGTCAGGCGATCGGAATCGGCGCCGGTCAGCAGTCGCGTATTCATTGTACCCGGATGGCCGGCAACAAAGCGGATATCTGGCATCTGCGTCAGCATCCGAAAGTACTGAACCTGCCGTTTAAAGAAAAGATCCGCCGGGCAGACCGTGATAACGCGATCGACGTCTATATTTCCGATGAATGGGAGGATCTGCTGCGCGAGGGCAGCTGGCAGGAAGCCTTTACGGAAAAGCCGGAAGTCCTGACTACGGAAGAAAAGAAAGCCTGGCTGGCACAGGTCAGCGGCGTTTCTCTGGCTTCCGACGCCTTCTTCCCATTCGGCGATAATATTGAACGGGCCCGCAAGAGCGGCGTCTCCTACATCGTGGAAGCCGGCGGTTCAGTCCGTGATGATCATGTCATCGACACCTGCAACCGTTACGGCATCGTTCTGATCTTTAACGGTGTGCGGCTGTTCCATCATTAAAAAGAAGTTCTTTCTTTCCTTCTTAACGTGAAGCTTTTCAGAAGCGGGGGTTAAGAATCATACTGTGTAAAAATCATGTCAGCGATCTAGTGAGTCGAGGATATCTTGAAAGTTCCGGTTAACAGCGGGGCTGAAGGATATCCTTTCTTTCTAATAATAGAGGGGAAGGCATGGCATTGGGATTGAGACTTGAACAAAAAAAACCTGATCGGGAGAAATTCGATGAATAAAAAATAAGCGAGCACCGTCTCATGGAAGATGGAAAAACAAGAGAAAAAATGAACAAAGCGGCAGAAACGCCTTTGATAAAGGGAAATGAGGGATAACTGAAAA
>NZ_GG657553.1:0-3179 GCF_000157995.1 Holdemania filiformis DSM 12042 | reverse complement strand
AAGATCAATTTCGTTGGCGACCAGCCCTTCTGGACCCGGGAGAAGCTCCAGCCCCACAATAACAGGGAGAGCAGGCCCGGCATAATTGAATCCAGCATCCCTTGGAAGTCGATCGTCGCGCCGCCGATCACCGGCTGCAGCGCAATTTTGATCGAAACGTTCTGCGCAATCAGCGCGCCGACCATGATCGCACCCAGGATACCCGCTGCTTCCGTGATTAACGGAACGATACCGCGTTCAAAGGCTTCCGTGATCAGGCTGGTGCCGTAGCGGTACCCGGCCGTTAAGAAGATATATTTGTAGACCAGCAGCATGCAGCCGTATAACAGGACGAACAGAATGACGCCCAGCAGGCTGCCGTTGGCGGATAAGCCGATACACAGACCGGCGATGATGACACGGTAGCAGTTGAAGAAGAAGCTGTCGCCGATCCCGGCGGTCGGTCCCATCAGGGACGCTTTCAGCGTGGAAATGGTTTCCGTAATATCGTCTTCCGGATGTTCAGCCTGCTGCTTTTCCATTGCCAGCGAAATACCGACCAACAAGCCCAAGAATACCTGATGGGTATTGAAGAATTCGCCGGCGTGGCGGTAGAAAGCCTTGCGGCGGTCTTCGGGATCGTCATAGAACATTTCCAATCCCGGCGCCATCGCCATCGCAAAGCACTTGGACTGCTGGGAAACCTTACTGCTTGCCATATTGGTGCCTAAGGAGAAGTAGAACGATTTATTCAACATTTTCCGTTCTTCCGGAGTCAGTTTCGGCGCCTTATTCATAGAAATCATCCCCTTCCTGAGCATTCGTGCCAATCGCCGCGGCAGAGCGGCTCTGCGCTAATTTATAGCTGTTCTGGAAATGCGCGAAGGCAATGACGATGCCGATCAACGCCAGCGGCAGTGTGCCCAACGCCAGATATTTAACGGCAACAAACCCGAGAATGACGTACATGACGGTCGTTGTTCCATTCCAGATCGCCTGCGTTGTCAGGCATAAGCCGACGACTACCAGCATGTTCGCGGAAGCGTTGAGACCGTTGATAATAAAGGCCGGACAAATCGAAATAAACGTCTGTAAGCCGGCTTCGCCGCCCAACGCGACCAAGAAGACGACGATTGTGTTCAGCAGCTGAGAAACGAAGATGACCTGCAGCCACATAGCGATACGGAATTTCTTAACGTTGCCGGTTTCCGCAATTTTCATGAACCACGGATGCAGCGCTAAGGCAATGGCCTGCGTGAACGGCTTCACGGCGTTGATCAGCGTGCCGACCGTGACGGCCAGCGCCAAGCCGACGCCCTGATCCGCGCCGGACAGAACAACGAAGCCGACAGCCAGAACGGAAGCGGCCTGATAGTTGGACGGTGCTTCACCGCCGATGGCAGAGACGCCCATATAAACAGCTTCGAGTTCAGCGCCAATGATGACGCCGGTGGTGATATCGCCGCACATTAAACCGGTTAATGTACATAAAACTAACGGACGAGTAAACGTTTGCCATCCCAGCCAGTTGTCAGCAACCTGCCATAAGAGATAGGCGAACGCGATCAATAATGCGTTGGTCATGAGGAACCCCCTTTTTCTTTAAAGTTTGGAAACGATCTCGGCGAAGTTTTCAATCGGGTTGGACGGAATCAGCTGTGAGAATACATGACCGCCGATCTGGGCCAGTTCTTTAAAATAGACCAGATCTTCCGGATCGGAATTGACTCCCCGTGTCAGATTGACCTTGTTGGCGGATTTTTTCTTGACGTAGTTGGCAACGTTGACCTCTGTGATCGGCAGGGCTTTGACCAAAGCCACCGCGTCTTTCGGATTGTCGACGATGATCAGCACGCGCACCGTGTCCACCCGCGGATCAGACAGCAGCTTAATCGCGTCGGGAATCGTCTTCACCGCAACCTTTTTGCCTGCGGGCGCCGACATCAGCAACGTCTGGGTGGTCAGCGGATCCTTGGCCAGCTTATCGCTTGCGACGACAATCCGGCTGACATCGAGATAGCGTGACCAGGCAGTGGTAATCTGTCCATGGATCAGACGTTCGTCGATTCTAAGTTGAACAATCATAATGTCTTCCTTTCCTCCTCTTTTTCATCAGCGGTAATCTCCGTTGATTTCAACATCATCATTATACTTAAAGCGCTTTCACCTAAAATTTCAAAAAGTAATAATTAATGGACGCTTTTTGTGAACTTTTCATTCTGAGATCTTAGTTATGACTTGAATCAAACTTTCTGATTTACGACCTCAATCCCAAGGTGAAAAAAGAAGCTGAGAAATTTTGATCTTCCTGTTCAGCCTGATCTGGATTTCTGATTTTTAATGTCCAAAACTACAAAAAACCCAGCCTCAGCCAGGGTTTTTGTAAACTATAAATCTTCAATCTTATCGTAATCGTTCGAGTTTAAAAGAAATCGTCGTCGCTCTGCGGCTGAGCGACTTCCCACAGCCGGATTCCATCTTTTCCAGTCTGCATCAGCGTATTCAGATCCAGGCCGCCAGCTTCCCGCAAACCCAGCAGTTCTAAAAACAAAGGCAGGTTCACTCCGCAGATCACATCGACCTGCCCTGGCTTTAAATAGCGCGTCGTCTTGTGCGCCGGTGTTCCCGCAAACAGATCCGTCAAGACCAGCACGCCGTCGCCGCTGTCCAGTTCCGCGATCGCCTTACCAATCCTTTCCTCAAACGCCTCGCTATCATCGGTCATCTGATAGCCTAAAGCCTGCACCTGCGGCAAATTCTCACCGAAAAAAATTGAAGATGACTGCAGCATGCCTTTCGCCATATCGCCGTGGCTTAACAATAAAATTCCCTTCATGGTCTGCTCCTCTCATGGAACCTCCGTCTAGATTAACCAGAGATCCTCGTTAAATTTAAGATTTCCACATTGATCATTATACTGGTTTCTGCTCTTTCTTCTTTTCAAAATTTGATCGGTTCACAGATTGAATCCTGAACGTAATTTTATGTTCATGACACTTTATTTGCCGATTAACCAGTGGCTTCTCTCCTTCGATTAGTCATGAGAAAATGAAAACTGGGCATGACTCTCGGCTTGATGCTTTGGATCAGAAATCTTTTTCAGTTGATCATGAAGATCTTTTGGGGTATTTATTCTATTTAAAACTTGAACGATTTGATTTACTTCTTCTTCGTTTAAACTATCCAAATCTTTCTCATCA
>NZ_GG657554.1:60994-75391 GCF_000157995.1 Holdemania filiformis DSM 12042 | reverse complement strand
TTAGGGAGATGGATAACGAACAAGTTACTCAAAGAAAAAGGTCTACTCAGTTTAGTAGACCATTACACCAAAGTTCATGCATTTCAACAAACCACGTTGGTACTTTGAACCGCCGGACGCCGAACGGCATCTCCGGTGGTGTGGGAGGAGCTAAGCTAAGGAAGAATCGGCTTCCTTAGCTTCCTACCCGATTGACAGAGGTCATAAATGATCGCTAACCGGTCTTTTTTCATGGCGTTCCCCTCAGTATGTTGGAATTATTATAACAAATAACATTATAAAAAAATAGGACTAAAAAATTCAATTGCGGAATAGAACGGTTGCCAGCGAAAAACATCGGTCAAAATGCATTGTAAAAATTATAAATGAATAAAATTCTCACAATGAGCATAGAAAATGCTCGTTTGATCAAAGCGAATGTAATCATTAATCGTCAAATTAGACCAGTTCAACAATCGCTCTCAGGGCGCTTGTTGAAAGCGCTTCCTGATGGTATAAGTGAAGCAGAGAAGGAGCAGCGGACCAATGATATATACCATAACTTTTAATCCATCGTTAGATTATTATGTTTATCTGGATCAGGAACTGACAGAAGGAAATATCCTTAAAGCTAAAAATACGTCGATCCGTGCCGGCGGCAAAGGCGTGAACATTTCCATCGTTCTGTCCCAAATGGGAATACAATCCAAAGCCATTTTATTTTTAGGCGGAGGAATCGGGGAGTTAATCGACCGGGAAATATCGGCCCGGCAGGGAATTGAAGTGATTCCGATCCGGATCTCGGAAGAAAACCGGATTAACGTCAAGATCAAAAATCAGACGGAAACCGCGATTAACGCCTTAGGTCCCTGCGTTTCAGCCGGGCAGCAGGACGCGCTGTTAGCGACGCTGAACGAATTGACAAAAGAGGATTACGTTTTAATTTCTGGCAGCTTCTGCCAGGGCGTCACGGCCGAACTGGTTGAGAAAATTGGCGAGCAGGTACTGAAAGCCGGCGCCCGCCTGATCACGGATATTCCGAATCTGAAGATTGCGAATTATCGAAAGATCAAGCCCTATTTAATCAAACCGAATTTGGAAGAGCTGGCTATGATCTTCCAGAACGATGTTAATGAAGACAACTATCCGGATTATGCCGGGGAGCTGATCAAAGCTGGCGTGGAGAATGTGCTTGTCTCTCTCGGCCGGGACGGTGCTTATTTCGCCAATCGGCATAAACGATATCAACTGTTTGGCCCGGCTGTCGAGGTGATTAATACCGTCGGCTGCGGTGATTCCATGTTAGCCTGTACCGTCGCTTCGCTGGCGCGTCATGAAGAGCTGACAGAAGCTTTGAAATATGGCGAGGCTGCCGGCCGGGCAAAAGCAAAAACACGGGGTCTGCCCAGCGCGGAGGATGTGAAACAACTCTACGAAAAAATAGAGATCAGAGAAGTTGAATGAGAAAGGAGGAATCTGATAAATCGGAAATGAAAGAAGCAGATCAAACTTGCGGCGTCTGTTCAAGGCTGCTGGACTTAAAATTGATTCGCGTTTTTTCCAGAAGCTGTTGAGAAATCCTGTACGAGCATTGAAAAAAGAATGCGGGGGCAAAGGCTGACCCGAAAAAGGAGGTAGAAAATGACTTTGATCCATATGAACTTCAGAAGCTGGTGCTTAAATACAAATACCGATGTGGCGGTGATTTTGCCTTCCATCAAGCAAGGAGAATCGGCACAGGCTTATTATCGGTCGCAGAAAAAATACCCTGTGCTTTGGCTGCTTCACGGCACACTGGGCTGCTACAACGATTATCTGCGGCGGACGAATATTGAACTGTACGCGACGGAAAACGATCTGATCGTCGTCATGCCTTCCGCGCTGAACAGCAATTATTCCAATTGGTCCAACGTGATTCCTCCGTTTCATATGTTCGATTATTTAACCGAGGAATTAATGCCTTTAATCTATGGCTGGTTTCCGGCCTCTGACCGCCGGGAAGACAACTTCATCTGCGGCTTGTCGATGGGGGCCCGGGGAGCGAGCAAATATGCGTTTAATCATCCTGAGAAGTTTGCCGCCTGTTCCTGCATGTCAGGCGTTCCCAGCGACATCCGGACGATCATGGAGGAAGGCGCTCAAAATCCATTCTATGCCCGTGAAAAAATTACAGTCGAACAGGCAGGCGGGTTGGATTCCTTCTTAAACAGTTATGAAAATGTTTGGGATAAAGTGGAAACCGTTGCTAAAATGACCAATCCGCCGCGCTTCTACTTCTGCTGCGGCACGGACGACGGCGTTTATCCGAATTGGCTTCATTTTAAAGACTACGCTGAAAAAATCGGCCTGTCCGCTGTTTTCGACGAACGGGAAGGTTATGGACATGAATGGCGGTTCTGGGAACTGGAGCTGCAGGAAACGCTGAACTTCTTCGGCTTTCATCAAGGAAAGAAACAACAGAAAGCAAAACCGCAGGAAAAGCTGGACGGAACTTTAGTTTAATAAGGCAGAATTCATTTCATGCAGAAGGGAGAAAACAGAAATGATTATACAACTCAGAATTGACGACCGATTGATCCATGGACAGGTAGCGCTGGTGTGGTCGAAAGAATTAGGGACGCCGGGCATTCTTGTCGCAAACGATCAGGCTGCAGTGAATAACACCGTTAAGATGACCTTGAAGATGGCTTGTCCTCCGGGGATTAAACTCATCGTCAAAAGCGTCGACGGCGCGGTCGGCGTCATCCAGGATCCGCGGGCAGAGAAAATGCGGATATTCGCGCTGACCCGGAACGTGAAAGATGCGCTGAAGCTGGTGAAGTCCTGCAAAGAAAATATTTGCGAAGTGAATCTGGCCAACGCCGGAAAGTTTGATTCCGATATGGGGGAAAAAATCAACTTCCCAGGAAACCGCGTATCCCTGACGCCTTCGGAACTGGAGGCCGCAAAAGAACTGGCCGCGATCATGGGCGATCAATTCTTCAGTCAGCTGATTCCCACAACGCCGAAGGTTACAGTCAGCAAGTTAATTCAATCGTTAGAAAAGTAAAAGGAGAGAGAAAATGTCAAATTTAATGATCGCCTGTATGGCAACGCTGGCATACTTCATTTGTTACGGAGGAAACTGGCTGTTTGGACAATGTATGATCGAACGGCCGATCGTCGTCGGTACGGTGACCGGGCTGTTTCTGGGAGATTTAACTACCGGAATTATCATCGGCGGCGCCTTGGAAGCTATTTATATGGGAGCTGTCAATATTGGCGGCGCCACCTCCGCGGAGCCGGTTTCAGCGACCGTCATGTCCGTCACGTTTGCGATTACTGCCGGATTGAGCATGGAAGAAGCGATTACGCTGGCGGTTCCGGTCGGTTTGATTTTCAATAGTTTGTCGATGGTCTGGATCATGCTGACGAATATCTTCCAGCCGGCCTATCAGAAAGTCTGCGACAAGGGCGACGGCAAGGGCCTGACACGCGTCATCCTGACGAGTTGGTTTACGATTTACTTCACCCGCGCCATTATTATCTTCTGCTGCGTTTATCTGGGATCGGAAGCGGTTCAGGCATTTATGAGCCAGCTGCCGGCCAGCGTGATTCATGGCTTGGCCGTCGCTGCGGGGATGCTGGGAGCTGTCGGTATGGCGGTTCTGATGAAGATGTTGGTCAGCACCGAGAATATCGGATGGCTGTTCGTTGGATTTGTGCTCGCTAAATATTTGAATCTGCCAGCGATTGTTATCGCCATTATCGCGGTTGTCATCGCCATGACGATCGGATTAACGGATAAGAAGATTCATGATTTGAAACAGATGATGACAGGAACCACGATCACAAGAACGGAAGAGGAGGAATTCTTTAATGAGTAAAATGTTTGATCATATTTCTGAAGCAGATCGGAAAATGCTGAACAAGATCTACTGGCGGTCATTCATGGTTTTTGCCGGGCCCTGCGGCGCGGCTTACCGCCAGGCTCCGGGCTTTACAATGTCGATCATGCCGGCTTTGGAACGCTACTATCCGGAACAGGAAAAACGTGCGGAAGCGATGCAGCGGCATATGACGCCTTACAACATTACGCAGAATGTCGGTACGTTTGCGATGGGCTTGGCCGCTTCGATGGAACATGAGAACGCAGTCCATTACGGCGACTATGATCCAAGCTCAATCGTGTCGATTAAAACCGCGCTGATGGGGCCGCTGTCCGGGATCGGTGATTCTATTTACTGGGGAATTGTCCGCTGTATCGCAGCCGGTGTCGGGATCGGGTTTGCCGCTTCCGGTTCGATTCTGGGGCCGATTCTGTTCTTGGTCATTTATAATCTTCCAGGTATGCTGGGCCGCTATTATCTGACTTATCTGGGTTTCTCCATGGGCGAGAATTTTATCACCAAAGCTTACGAATCCGGCATGATTACGATTCTGACCAAGTGCGCCGGGATCATCGGCTTGATGATGGTCGGATTTATGATTTCATCCAACGTCAATCTCAGCATTGCTTTAACAATGCCGGTCGCCGGCGCGGAACCGATCGCGGTTCAGCCTTATCTGGACAGCTTGCTGATGGGTGTGCTTCCGCTGTCCTTGACGCTGCTGTGCTATTGGGCGCTGAAAAAGAAAATGAATCAGAACACATTGTTGTTTGTCGTCCTGGGCGTCGGCTTTGTCCTCGGTCTGCTTGGAATTTGCTGAGAAGATGAGAACGCGGCACTTACAACGCGCTAACGTGGAGCTGTCGGAATTAACGCTGGGAACTTGGGCGCTGAGCGGAAGAAATAATTTCGGCCCGGTGGATCGCCAGGAAGCGATTCAGTCGATCAGAACGGCCATTGAATGCGGCGTCAATCATATTGATACGGCTCCCGTCTATGGCAACGGGTATTCGGAACAGCTGGTCGGAGAAGCCCTGGCTGGCGGATATCGGGATCGCGTCCTGATTTCCACCAAGTTCGGCTTAGCACCGGACGCTTTGCGGGGCATGCGGCATGATACCAGTTTTAAAGCGGTAATCCGCGAAGTAGAAAGTTCGCTCATGAACTTGAAAACAGACGTGATCGATTTCTATTTCATCCATTGGCCGGATCCGGATACGCCGATTGCGGAAACGATGAGTGCCCTGAATCTATTAAGAAACGCCGGTAAGATTCGGTTTCTCGGCGTTTCTAATTTTTCTAGGGAACAAATCCAGGAAGCGGAAAAATACGGGAAGATTGATGTTCACCAGCTGCAGTTTTCCATGGTTCATCCGAAACATAAAGCCTTGATTGAATGGGGCAGTAAGCAGGGCATTGACGCCTTTACCTACGGATCGTTGGGATCGGGGATTTTATCCGGAAAGTATCGGACGCTGCCTGAATTTAAACCCGGCGATACGCGGATTACGTTTTACGATTACTTCAAAGAACCCAAATTCTCAAAAATACAGAAACTATTGGCCGTGATGGATGAGATAGCAGCCCGGCGGCAATGCCCGGTGAGCCAGGTGGCGATTAACTGGTGCGTTCAAAATCAGGGAGTGGCTACGGCTTTGATCGGAATGACCAAACCCGGACATGTGGCGGAAAATTGCGCTGCTTTCACCTGGAAGCTGACAGAAGCGGAAATGACGCGGCTGAATGCGGCGATTGATCAGACCCTCAAGGATGAATAGCAGCCGGAACAATTCCTGTTCGGGCAGAAAGGAGCGTGCGTTATGCTTGTAACAATGAAAGAAATTCTGGACCGCGCCAGCGAAAAGGGGTATGCGGTAGCCGCGCCGAATGTGGACAATGAACTCAATGCAAGAGCTTGTATTGAAGCCGCGGAGGAAAAACATGCACCGTTGATTTTGGACGTCGCCTTCCGGGCGGTTCCTGATCTTTATTTCTTCGGTCATGAACTGCGGACTTTGGCTTGCCAGTCCTGTGTTCCGATCGCGATCAATCTGGATCATGGAGCAGATTTGGAACAAGTCCAAAAAGCAATCCAGGCGGGTTTTACTTCCGTGATGATCGACAGATCGGCCTGTCCGGATGATGTCAATATTAAAGAAGTTCGGGAAGTGGTGAGGCTTGCCCATGCCGCGGGAATATCAGTGGAAGCGGAATTAGGACATGTCGGCTATGGGGATCAGACCGATCCGCGTTCATGTTGGTTAACGGATCCTGCCGGCGTTAAGCGGTATATCGAAGAAACTCAGGTTGATTGCTTAGCGGTTGCGATTGGAACCGCCCATGGCGCTTATCCGCAGAATGTTGTTCCCAAACTGGATCTGGAGCGTCTGGTCCAGATCAAAGCGGCGGTCGGAAATTTCCCGTTGGTGCTGCATGGATCGTCGGGCGCTGATCCGCAGTCGCTGCGGGAAGCCTGCCGGTTGGGAATCAACAAAGTTAATATCAATCACGATTTATGCAGAGCCGCCGCAGAGGCGGTGAAAAACGAATCCTTCGAGGGGAATCGGGCATATATGATTTTCCGGACGGCGCAGTTGGGATTGAAGCAGAAGTTAAAAGAAATGATTGAAATCTATGGCTCTCAGGATCAAGCGTGGAGTCTGTCTCCGGCCGGATTGCCGCAGGTGCAGTTTCCGAAGAAATGAAAATTAAGATAAAGTGTGAAAGTAGAGCAATTTAACTTGCTGCCATGCAATATTTGTGACCGCGCAAAGCGCGGTAATGGAGGTAAAGATGAAAGGAGATTCCATGGATAAAGAACAAAATCGATTGTGGACGGTGCCCTTTATTTTAGTTCTCTTCGTCAACGCGCTGAATGGGATCTCTTCCTATATGGTGAATCCGGCAATGCCGGAATTCCTGGTTTCCAAAGGTATTCCATTTGCTTTGACAGGACTTATTTCCAGCCTGCTTTCGTGGGTCGCGTTAGCCATGAGGCCATTTTCCGGAGCGATGAGCGATCGGTTTAACAAAAAGAAAATCATGTTTGTTTCCTATCTGGCGACCGCCGCCTGCATGCTGGGCTATGCGCTGGTGCAAAAGAGCGCTGCGGTCATCGGGGTCCGGATCCTGCATGGGGTCGCGTTTGCGGTGAGCGGTACGATCAGTATGGTCTTCGCGACGTCGTTTGTTCCTGAAAAAAGAATTGCAGAAGGCATCAGCTACATCGGCATCGCCTCACTGTTGGGAACGATGATCGGTCCGCAGTTAGGCAGCTCAATCAGTCAGCAGCTCGGGATGCGGAATCTGTTTCTGACGGCTGGAGGTTTGTGTTTGATCTGTCTGTTGATGATCGTCGTTATTCCCTATCAGTTTGTTGAACAAAAGGGGAAACGCGCAGGGAAAAAGATAACATTCAGCGATTTTTTCGCAAAAGAGCTATTGATTTATGTCTTCCTGATCGGATTGTTCTCCTTTGGCAATGGCATCATCTCCTATTATTTGATCAATTTCGGCGAAGTCCGCGGAATTGCCAATATCGCACTGTTCTTCACCGTCTATTCGGTGGCGATGTTGATCATGAAGCCGTTTGTCGGCAAATTGCAGGATGCCCGCGGAATCCGGGTGATTCTGATCCCGGCCTTTCTGATCTATGCGGTGGGCATGGTGCTGCTGGCGAACGCTTACAGCCTGACCCCGGTCTTGATCGCGGCTGTATTTAAAGCCATCGGGCAAGGGAACGGCTCGCCGGCAATCCAGGCGGAATCCGTTAAAAAGCTGGGGCTGGAACGCAATGGCGTAGCGATTTCGACCTGTCTGATCGGTCAAGACCTGGGCAATGCACTCGGCCCGATCTTTGCCAGCTACGTCGTAAATTTCAGTAATTACGGCAGTATGTTCATGCTGTATGCGCTCATGCTGCTGGGGGGACTGGGAATTTACATCGGAACGACCAGAAAAGAAACGCAAAGTAAAAGAAAAACAATTTTAGCGAAAGAAGGAAATTAAATGATTGGAATTTTATTGATGAGCCATGGGAAGATGGCGGAAGGGATGCTGGATTCCTGCCAGCTGTTCTTCGGCGAAGCGATTCAGCAGCTGCAAGCACTCTGTTTAGCGAAAGAAGAAAGCGTGGAAGGCTTTGACGAACGGATTCGGGCTGCGTTAGCTTCTTTGGATGAAGGGCAGGGCGTATTGGTTCTGTGCGATTTGCTGGGCGGTACGCCGGCAAACCGCTGCGTCAGTTTGTTAACAGAAGGGCAGAAGATCCGGGTTATCACCGGGATGAATTTAGGCATGCTGATCGAAATCCTGGGTATCCGCGCGACATTGTCGTCGGTAGATCAGCTGGATTTAAAAGAATTAACCGAAGCGGGAAAAGGCGGAATCGTTGATCTCGCGGAGATGATGAAAGAGCTGGAGGATAGTTTTTTGCAAGCGTAATAAAATTTAAAAACGAAGGCGAAGGAGGCTTTACAATGAAGAATAATCAGGCTTTAAACATGACGCTTTTATGTTTCGATCCGATCCATTATCCAAAAAATGAAGGCGTCATGCGGCGGATTCATTACGGCGGTTCAACGGAATCATTTCCGGTGGAAAACTGCGCTGTCTATAATGAGGACGGAAGCGTATCTTTGAAATACTACAATCCAACGGCGAAGAAGGTAGAATTGCGGTACCGGCTGCATAATTATCAACATTCAAAAAGTGAATACCGAAAAGATCCGGATTTTTACAGTAAAGATTTCGTGATCGAACCGATGACCCTGGAAGATGATGGCTATTGGCACATCACGATTAATCCGGGAGCAGGTTTCCACAGCGTATATTTTATTGCGGACGGCGTGCGGGTAATCAATACACGTGGCCCTTACGGCTATGACGGCTTCGATATCCGGAATTTCGTGGATCTGCCGGATGATGAAGATACGCAGCTCCATCCGGTGCCGCATGGAGCGATAACCCGGGAGATTTACTGGTCCGAAGAAACACAGCGTTACCGTGCCTGCTGGGTTTATACGCCGGCATCTTATGCGTTTTCTGACCGTAAATATCCGGTGCTGTATATGCAGCACGGCGGCTCCCAAGATGAAGTCTGCTGGTTTCAATCCGGCAAGCTGGATATGCTGATGGACAATCTGATCGCCCGCGGCGAGGCTGAGGAAATGATCATTGTCTGCAACAACGGGTATGTTTTAAAGGAAACAGAAACGGGTGAATTCCAGGAGGGCCGGCTGGATCATGTCATCATTAACGATTGCATGCCTTATATTGAAAAGAAATACAGAATCCAGACAGATCGCAGAAAGCGGGCGGCGGCCGGATTGTCAATGGGCGGCGGACATGTGCGAAGACTGGTTTTCGGACATCCGGAGCTGTTTGCGAACGTCGGCATCTTCTCCTCCGGCGAATGTTTTCCAACGGTAACGGAGGATATGGATTTTTCAAAGCTGTTCTCCGACGCTGCTCAGTTTAACGAAAGCATGGATGTTGTCTATATCACTTGCGGTGAAGCGGATCCGCGATATGACAGAACGACTGCGGATCTGAGGCCGCTGCAGGATCAGGGCTTTAAGATAGAATTTCAGGGTTATCAGGGGCAGCATGAATGGAATGTCTGGCGGTACAGCGCAAAGGATTTTGTCAAAAAGTTGTTTAAGCCAAACCAGGAGTGATCTCAAATGAATTTTGAACATGGAAGAAGCACGACTGTCAAAATCGAAAACGGTCTGATCCGCGGCTTTCGATACAACGATGTGTTTCACTTTTATGGCATTGATTATGCGCGCGCCCAACGATTCATGCCGCCGGAAGATGTCCCTGCCTGGGATGGGGTTAAAGAGGCGGTGAATTATGGGTTTATCTGTCCTCCTTTCCGGCCGGACCGGATCGGAAACAACCTGAAAAATCCGCACCGTTTCTGGCCGCAGGCAGAAACATGTCAGAATCTTAATGTCTGGACGAAATCGATTCACGGCGGTGAGAAGAAACCCGTTGTCGTCTGGTTTCATGGCGGCGGATTTTTTAACGGATCGGCGATCGAACAGGAGGCCTACGACGGATTCAATTTGTGTGCGTCAGGCGATGTGGTCGTCGTTACGGTCAATCACCGGTTAAATATCCTGGGTTATCTGAACCTGCAGCCATTTTCAGACAAGTATGAACATTCCGCTAACGTGGGAAACCTCGATCTGATCGCGGCGTTAAAATGGGTGAACCGCAACATTGAAAGTTTTGGCGGAGATAAAGATCAGGTTACAATTTTTGGTCAGTCCGGCGGGGGCGCGAAAGTGATTTCCGTGATGAATATGCCGGCTTCTGCCGGATTGTACTGCCGTGCGATGATCATGAGCGGCACAATGGGAAGACATCTGAGCGACGCAGGCAAGGATATGACTCCGAATGTCAGAAGAATGCTTAAGATTCTGAATATTCCGGAAACAGAGGTAAACCGGCTTGAGGATATCAGCCATCGTGAAATTGCCGACGCTTATCTTAAAGCTCATCAGGAACTGGGAGGGAAAGGCCTGCCTTATCTCGGTCCCATAAAAAATCAGGATTATCTCGGTGATCCGGTAGTCTATGGTTTCTCGAAGCAGGCGAAGCAAACACCGATGATCGTCGGTTCCGTATTCTCCGAATTCTTTACCTTACCGGATTCTTATCCGCGGTGGGCGATGAATGACGAAGATATGGTGAGAGCGGTGGGAAAGGAACTGGGTGAGGATCGGAAAGAAGACTTAATCCGGTTGTTCCAAAAGGCGTTCCCGGAGAAAAAAATCATTGACCTGCTGACGTATGACTGCGGTGCGGCTCGCGGCGCGGCAAAAGAATTTATCCAGCGGCGTCTGGAGGACGACTGTGCTGAAACGTACAATTATTTCTTCACTCCGGTATTCGGCATCAATGAAGGTCAGACGGCTTTGCACAGTTCTGATATTCCCTTTATATTCCATAACACCGATAAGGTGCCTTCCTCTGATCTGGGGACAGCCACCGAAGTATTGGAAAATGAAATGGCGGGGCGGTTTATCGCCTTTGCCAAAACAGGAAAACCGCAAATAGAAAATGGTATTGAATGGCCGGCCTGTACTTCGGAACATGAAGCTACGATGATTTTTGACCAGACTGTGAAGGTGAAATATGATTTTGACACCGAGCTGCAGGAGGAAATGAGTAAAATCAAGACATTCTCTTTTGAACACCTCGGCTGATAATCCGAAGTTTTCAAGAAATCACAAAAAAGGATTGATCCTCAATTAAAAGGATCAATCCTTTTCACGTATAAGAAATAGGTTAACGCCGTGATTTCTTTCTTCTGCCCAGAATCAGCGAAAGGCCAAACATCGCTATTGCCACGCAGATCCAGCTCAGCGACTGCGAGGCCAGTGGCAGATTTTCCAACAGCTGGGTCAGTCCGGGAATTCGTAAGCCCAAGGTATCCAGCTCAGTCAGAACGCTGACGACGCCCGTGCTGAACACGGTCAGCGGATAGATCAGGCGGTTATCCCGATATAAAGGATCGCCCAACCCCAACAGGATCAAAACCAGCGCCATCGGATAAATCATATTCAGCACCGGCACGGAGATCGACAGGATCGCTGATAAACCAAAATTAGAAACGCCCAGCGCGAACAGCGTCAGGAATAATAACCATTGAGAATAGTTGATTTTCGGCGTCAGTGAAGAAAAGAATTCGCTGCAGCTGGTTAACAAGCCGACGCAAGTCGTCATACAGGCTAATAGGAAGATCAAAGCCATGACCCAGCGGCCGCTTTCGCCAAACAGCGAAGTGACGGCCAGTGTCAGCGTCTGCGCGCCGTTAGCGCCGATCGGCATGCCGGAAAGCGAAGTGCCTAACAGTGTTAACATGATATAAATCACCGCCAGAATCAACCCCGCCAGACAGCCGGCTTTCATACTGGTGGACATGACTTCTTGATCGTCGTCAATCCCCAGCGCTCGGATGTTCAGAGAAACGACAATGCCGAAATTGAGGGCTGCCAGCGCGTCCATCGTCAGGTAGCCTTCTAAAAATCCCTTGATTAACGGCCCGGACGCATAATCGGGCTGCGGCAGGGCCGGCTGTCCTAACGGATGCATCAGCGCGGCGGCAAAGACGGCCACAATCAACACTAACAGCGTCGGTGTCAGGAGCTTTCCCAGCCGGTCGATCAGCTTGCTTGGATTGCGGGAAAGCAGCCAGGCGATCAGGAAAAATACGCTCGTAAACAACAGAAGGGAAAGCTGCGGGGAAGTGCCATCCGGAAGCAAGGGCAGGATCGCCATCTCAAAGGGCAGCGTGGCTGTCCGCGGCGTTGCCAGCAGCGGTCCGATGGACAGGTAGATCAAAACCGCGAAGAACAGTCCGAATCCGGCATGAACTTTCTGAGCCAGAACATCCAGACCATTGAAGCGGGAAACAACGGCGATTCCCAGCACCGGGAAACCCACCGCGGTGATCAGAAAACCAATTAACGCCGGCAGACTCTGCGTCCCGGCATTTTGGCCCAGGAAGGGCGGAAAAATCAGATTGCCCGCCCCGAAAAACATCGAAAACAACGTCAGGCTCAGCAGGATCAGATTCTTTTTAGAACATTTTTTCATAAAACTCTCCTTTCTGTTCGATCCACAAAAAAACCGTCCAACAAAGGACGGCTTGACCGCGGTACCACCTTGATTCCGGAAAACTCCGGCTCTTTTCCCATCTGTCAATGGGCTGTGTCTTTAACGGGATCAGCGTCCGGCACTTCTTACTGTCAGTTCAGAAGGCTTCTTCAAGAGGACTTCGGCTGGAATTCTGCCTGCCGGCTTACACCTGGATCCAGCTCTCTGGTGAGGTTCAGAAATTTCCGTCTACTTATTCTTGTCATCGAATCTATACCCTGATTGTATTCGATTTCCGCAGGATGTCAATTATTTTGTGGAAGATCGACGAAATATAGGCCATGATTTACCGTTAATCAATCAGAACTGTGGTTCGTCTCATGATTTTTTTGACGGAGATAGTCTTAATCTTTTAACATTGCCATACAGAAGGAATAGAAGCGGGATGATTCCGATTTTTTCTTTCATCAATCAAAATAAAATTAATTCAAGAATGAAATAAAAAGGTTGAAATTCCATCCGAAATGCCTGGACTCAAGGTGTAAGGGGTTGCTGGAAGGAGGCATCCGTCATGCGCTATTTCTTACGATGGCAAGGGCAATACGAACAGTGACAAAAAGTCCAGGAAATGTTCTAGAATTGCCCTTCTTTTACGACAGACGGCAAAAATCTGTCTGCTTGAATCGAATTGAAAAGGCCAAAAGTCGATTCTATCCGGACGGGCATCCGCGGTTCAACAAAACCCTGCACTATGAATATTGCTGAAAATAAGAAATAACTGCCTAAAAATAGGATGAAAATATTGTTCGCAAAGAAAAAGAATGCCAAAGGTTCTTTTTCTGAAAAATTTGAATTAGGTTAATCCTCATTTTGGCTGGCTGATCCCTGATTTACTGGGGTTCGGAAGTGGTCCGGGGTTTCAGCTGACATAGCTTTTCTGACAAGGCGGCGGGTTCCTGCAGCACGATCGCCGCCGCAGCTAAAGCCGGATGCAGGCAATGCTCAATCGGCTTCTCTTGCGTCAGACCTAAGAGCAGTCCGCTTAAAAACGCGTCGCCGCAGCCCAGCGGATAATCGCCGTCCTTCTCCGCCGGATACGGGCGGATGCCGTCCAGCGTGATTAACAGCGCGCCATCTTTATCCAAGGTGATAATAATCCAGCTGACGCCTTTTTTTAACAGCGTTTTCGCGGCCTGCGCCATCGGGACTGAGCCGGCGTAAGCTGTCATTTCATCGCGGTTGAGCACGATTCCTTCCCATTTGTCCAACGTGGTCTCCGGCGGGATCTGACCGCTGAAAATCCAATGCGTCTGCGGCGTTTTGGCTAAGAGCGTCGTTAAGAATACGGGATCAGTCTGATCGGTGATTCCCCAGGTACATTCCGAGAGGACGCAGTAAGGAAGATCTTCCCGCTCACCGTGGAAGAGAAATTCCGGCTGGATGGATGAAAAGTACAGCCCTTTTTCCGAATCGGAAGCCGAAATGAAAACCGGTGTGCTTTGGTTGACGACCGGGCCGTAAACGAAACACGTTTTTTTCTGCAGCTCGTTTACGATCGCCAGTCCGGCATCATCACGCCCGAATTTACTGACAAAATGTGTTTCCAGTCCTAAACAGCCGCAGTTATAAGCGACATTGTGCATCGATCCACCGAAGCTTCGCACAATCTGGGCTTTGTTGCAATGCTCCATTTCAAAAACCTGACGGCCGATCACGACAAGATCGATCATTGAGGTTCCGATCACGGCGACTCCATTCATGATTCCCACATCCTTTTCCATCATGATAACAGAAACTCGGCGGAAAGAAAACTGTCAATCCGTGCGGAAATAACGCGAAATGAAGCCGGATATCAGTATGGGAAAGCAGGAAGCTCATTTTTATTTCTATTAGGAAAGTGCAATGTTGAGGGCTGAGAACAAAAATAACCCAAAAGAGC
>NZ_GG657554.1:59201-60758 GCF_000157995.1 Holdemania filiformis DSM 12042 | reverse complement strand
ATTCAGTACACTTGAAGGGGATCGAGTTCGTTATGCCAGTCGTATAATTTCCACGTTTCATTGATTTTCACCTCCAATCCAGACGGGAAGAAGGATTCTACAAATTCCATAACATGACCGCAGGAACAGAGTAAAGGATCAATCCCGGTAGACTCTTTACGAAATTCCCGATAGGAGGTTAGTTTTTTGCGAATCCACTCCCGGGCTTTACTTAACGTTTTTCGAATGCAGGCGCTGAGTTTTTTCTTTCTTGAAGTATATGCGCCTAAATAGCGAACCATTTTGAAGTTCTCATCGGGAATATGGATCATCAATTTCTTCATGAAATCTACAGTGGAATCAAAGACATCAACCCGTTCTTTCGTTTGATGATCAATATAATGCCACCAAACGAAATTAAGATCGTAATCATAGTCTTCAATCCGGCTTTGCGCCATGGCGGGCTGGCCTACATAACGGACAATGTAATCCACCCCGTCTTGAGTGGTTTTATGAGGGGAAGGCGGACAATAAACATAAAAGCCGTCGGAATAATCCCGATAACATTGATTTTTTACTTTCTTAAATTCAGCGGAATCCAGCTTCGCAGCCATCCGATCGAGTAACTGTTTTTGAAAGGAAAACCGCAAAGAATCATAGTGATATGGGGAATCCAGTTAAGAGGACGCCCGAAAGTGTGGAGCGTTAAAACCGCGCAGGGAATCAATTCGTCCTGTTTTGTCCCGGCCTTCCGAATGACATAATGAAGTGTGTCTTCTACTGCGCCAAAGAGCTCATGAAGTAAAGAACGATCTTTTTGGAAATAGGGGCGCAGAGGCTCAGGGACAGTAAAAACGCCGTGGCGATGAGGACAGTCAAACAGTTTAGAAGAAATTGAGTCGGAAAGTTGACGAGCATAGCGAATCCCGCACTTATTACAAAAACGAGATTTACAGGTGTGCCAAACGAAAGTGAAGTTTTGACAATGGGGACATTCGTAGAGGGAATGGCCCAGATCGTGCTGTTCACAAAGAATGATGAAGTTGATGGCTTTCATAATAGCCGGACGAAGGCCTTTGCGATAAACCTCGTAATCGTAAACGCCATCGGTTTTCGGCAAAAATCTTAGCGATGGTGATCTTATGAGGCTCGGGAAAATAAGTGTCGCAGTGGCCTAAAGCCAAGACGGTTTCTTTTTCTATTAGGAAAGTGCATCTCAAAAGAAAGGATAAAGTAACAGTTCTTTAGAGTTATAGCCTGTTAAAGAGTTTTAAAACGATGGAATTCATCGTTTAGATACACACTGAAAGGAAGGCGGATTAGGGAGAATCAATTGAAAATGACCGAGGCCTTGAACGAGGAAAATGAAAATGCTGAAACAAACTCAAATGCGTTGAAATGAAGAAGGATGAATTGTATAATTAACTCAATAGAAAAGCTGAGCGTTCTCTGAAAGCGAGGTCTTCTTCATGAAAACAATAACGTGTTCTGACCGGATCTATTACGATGAATTGCTTCATGAAGAAGCTCAGGCTATTCGCCAGGATATCCTTCTATATCATTCGATCCTTCATACTA
>NZ_GG657554.1:46176-58218 GCF_000157995.1 Holdemania filiformis DSM 12042 | reverse complement strand
GTGGAGTGAGTGGATGATAACGAAACAAATGAAAAAGTGTGAAGGATCAGAATTTCCCTTGCCGCAAAACAGCGCGGAAGACTCTGAATCGTTCACACTTTTATAATATAAGGATGGGGCGTTTTTACTTAGATTTTACGGGCTGTCAGGTTTCCGCTGGCAATCGCTTCCGCGATATTCCACGGTTTATCGCAATCGCCGACGGCGTAGCATTCAATTCCGTCCAGACCTTCAATCAGCGATGAATTTGGAAGCATATCCAGGGCTTCGATCACGGTGTCGCACGGGATTTCCATCTCGACACCGGTTTCTCCATGAATCGTGATGGTCCCCTCATTAACGCGGGTTACCTGCGCATTCGGCCACAGGCGGGTTCCGCGTGCATACAACATCGGGATTGTAAATGTTTTTACCCAGGCGGATTGTCCTTTATCCAGCTTGTCTTTGCTTTCGCTGGAAACTAAGGTCACGTGTTTGCCTTGGGCGATCAGATACTGCGCCGCGTCGACCGCCTGTAGATTTCCGCCGACGATCGTCACTTCACTGCCAATCTTAGCGGAAGCGATGTCTTCGATTGAGATGACGTTGGTCTTTGAACTGGCGCTGAGTCCCAGCGTTGGACGAGCGCCGCCGACGGCCAGGATGACAGCGTCCGGCGCTTCCTTTTTAATCATTTCGGAAGTGACTTCGGTATCTAAAACCACTTTTACGTTTTTCAGCTCCTGCTGCCGGACTAAGTATTTCCGGAAATCCTCAAGATTTTCATGCGGACCTTTCACCGCATTGGCGAAGGACAGGAGTCCGCCCAGCACACCTTTCTTTTCATACAGGGTTACGCTGTGGCCGCGCTCCGCCGCAATCCGCGCTGCTTCCAGTCCGGCCGGACCGCCGCCGATGACCATCACCTTCCGCGCTGTTTCGGCAGGCAGCGGAACATCGCCTTCCGGCATTGATTCACGATAAGCCCGCTGGGTCGCGGCGTTGACGCGGCAATGTTCATAAATCTTGCCATCTTCATCATAGTCAAAGTGACAATGCAGGCAGCGCGTGCAAGGGGCAATTTCATCGAAGCGTTTTTCTTTTAATTTGTTGACGTATTGCGGATCGACGGTCAGCGGCCGGGTCATCAACAGGAAGTCGCACAGGCCATCCTTCAACGCGTCTTCAAACATTTTCGGCGCGTGGGCAGGATCCATATAGGTTACCGTTCCCACAGGAATCGAAACGGCGTCTTTGATTTGTTTCGCAACGTTCAGCATCATGCCGCAGCCGGAATGATTGGCCAGCAGCTTGCCCTGGAAATGCCGGGAGAAGTCAAACTGCGCCCCGTTGGTGGCGGTTCCTTCGATTCCATAACCCGTGAAGTATAAATCGGACGCAAACTGATTGACATGCATTCGGAAGACGCCCAGACGAACATGCAGGGAATCCGCACCATAATTTTCCAAGACCTTGCAGATTTCGCAGTTTTCCTCCACCGTTGTGGATAAGGAAGCCTCGCCCAGCTCAATATCGTTTTCTTCAATTCCGTTGATTAAAATCTGGACCGGGAAATCAGAACCGCAGGCTTCCTTGATCCCGGCGACGATCTCACCGACAAAACGGGCGCGGTTTTCAAACGACTGCGGTCCGTACTCATCTTCACGATGATTTCGCTGGCGGGAAAAGAAGGCCTGACCGATATTGTTGCCGGCCGCGTTGATTTCAACGGCGTCAAAGCCCTGTTCTTTCAAATAGATTGCGCCGTTGATGAAATCACTTTTTAAATTCCTGATTTCCTCTTCATTCAAATACTCGGCATAAGCCGATTCATATTGCGCGGCCGTCGCCGGATCAAAGCCGGAAAACGACTGTCCCATACAGGAAAGCTGATAACCGATATAACCGCCGGCGTCATGCACCGCTTTCGCCAATGCGGCTAAGTGCGCCTCCTCTTTGGATTTTTTCCGCGGACTGGTATAATGATCAAAAACGTTGGCGTAGTCTTCAACCCAGACCATTTCTACGCCGCCCTTGGCAAAATTACTGTAATAAGCGCAAATTTCCTGCTCGCTGCCGGCAGTATCCGAACCCGCCGCGGATTTTACCATGCGATGATGCAGGGTTAATCCACCGAATTTCCAATCGGAAAACAGTGTCGCAAAATCTGTGTTGGTGTCCCGATAATCATAATCCTGCGGATTCAGCGTATACACTGACGATCCGGAAGGACTTGGGCATGGCGGACATTGCGTTGAAGCTTCACTTTCCGGCTTGGTTTCACAACCTGGTAAAACAGACACGACGGCGGCGGAAACGGCCGTCACCGCGGCGCCCTTTAAAAAGGCGCGGCGGGAAATCCCTTTTTTCTCCATTCTCTTCACTTTGTCAAAAAATAGACAATTCCTCCTTGAACCCATTATGGCATAGACCGATCGTTCCAGTTATGCTATCTGTGCATGGGGTTATCAATTTTTTGCATAGCTTGAAGACGCTTGAATCGGACTTGTTTTTTTATTATAGTTAGAAAAAGAGGAAGTGCCATGAATATACAACATCTTAAAATGCTTAAAATCTTAGATCGCTGTCAAAGTATCTCCAAAGCGGCAACCTGTCTGTATCTTTCACAATCCGCGCTGACGCGGCAGCTGCTGATGATTGAAAAGGAGCTTGGATTTTCTTTGTTTTACCGTCTTCATGACGGCGTCAAGGCGACGCCCAGTGGGCGTTACTTCATAGATCAGCTGGAGGATGTGCTTGATCGTTATGACCGCGCCGTTGCCGGTGCGCGCCAGCGATCCGTAACATTGCCCGCTCAATTGCGGATTGGGATTTACAGTTATCTGATTCATGTTGTTCCCCAGGTGTGCATGGCGGCGCAGCGGCAATTTCAGGGCGTTAGCTTTGATTATGTCGTGTGCCGGCTGCCGGAAACCAATCAAGCTCTGACGCAGAATAAGATTGATATTCAACTTTTGGCGGACTGCAGCGAGCCGCTTTCCAGCAATTTAGATTGCATCCCTTTATTTCATTGTCCCAACTGCTGCAAGATTCCTCAGGGACATCCGTTTTATGGAAAAGAAAAGCTGCGGCTTTCAGATTTATCACATAAGCAGGTCCTGACCCTGCCTCCGGACCGGACGCAAAATGCTGCGCGGCTGGATCAGATTCTGCGGTCTCCGGAACTGGATATCGAAGTGATCTATTTTGAAACACCTGAACAAGCAGAAGCGATTTCACTGGCGCGGAAAATACCGATCATGACGCTTGCGCTGCCCAGTGAAAAGGACTGCTTTTCAGTAACGCAGTTAGAGGAACTTTCCGCGATCAAACTGGGAATGATTTTCCGGCAGAACGACAGGGAAGAATTAAAACCGTTATTGGACTATTTCCAGAATTATTTTATGCGACATCCCAATGATTTTCTGCCGATGCGGTTTTTGACAGCAGATTTATAAAAGAAGCGCAGCGGACAGAGCGGCCACAGTCTTCATTCACTTAGAAATCAAGTGAAGCGATTGGCGGACTTTGTTTGTCAAAGTGGATAAAAAACGCTGCAACGAGAAAGGATGCGACCCTTTGCGCTGCAGCTTTTGATCAGCGGATTCCGCGGCGGAATTCGCCGGAGCTAAGATTAAAATCCTTTAAACTCACATTTCTTTGTCAAATTTGACGCGATAGTAAATTGAAATGCCGACGACGCACAGATAGGCGGCGACCAAGGACAGGATGACAAAGAGATCCGCGTTCATCAGCGCGAACGATACCATTAAAGCACCGAAAATAAAGATCATCGCGTCGTAAGCTTTGCCTTTCGCCCGGTTGGCGATCTGCACGTTGCGTTCATCCCGTTGATCAATTTCGATTTGCTTCTGAATCTCAGGCGCGTTTTTCAAGGCGTGCTGGCTGATTCCTGCGCCGGCGCCATGGCCGAAAACGCCGCAGCCAACGCCGATCAGAAGATAAGGCAGTGCCGGCAGATTATCGGTGGAGAAATTAGATGTGCGAAGCAGAAGTAAACCAGCGGCGATCAAAAGTAATCCGGCCGCGGTAAGCAGAAGCGCGTTTCTTTTCTTCATTTTGATTCCTCCTCATAAATGAAAACTTCTTCAATGCTGACGTCAAAATAGCGGGCAATTTTAAAAGCTAACAAAATCGACGGATTATACCTGCCGTTTTCCAGCGAGCCGATCGTCTGCCGGGAAACTTCCAGGGCAGCTGCTAATTCTTCCTGTTTGATGCCGCGCGCTTTACGCAGCGCCTCCAGTCTGTTCTTCATAAACCTCCTCCATTCGTGGAAAGCTTGCTTTCCATTATAGTATAGCACGTCTGACCTCTATGTCAAGTTAACTTTCCATTTGTCTCTGGAGTTGAGAATGGATGGAACAAACAAGATTGAAATGAAGCTGTCAGTCTTTGGGAGATGATTCATTCAATGACTTGCTTTTCTAATCTTTGGCGCTCAGTTTTTAACCAGGGAGAAGGATAGAAGGGAAAAGTACTTATAAAATATTTCAGAGAAAGGATGTGATTTTACGCCGTATTCTTTATAATAAAAGAAAGAAGGATTTGTTTCCCATTCCCCAGGCAGGAAGAAGCAGCGGCTGGATCTGGGAAATCGGCGTTAAAAACAGAAAAGAAAGAAGGATAAGGCATGTTTAGAATTGGACAGTCAAGCGATATTCATCAGCTGGCGGAAGGCCGCCGTTTAGTTTTGGGTGGTGTTGAAATTGAACATACGAAAGGGTTAGTCGGTCATTCCGACGCTGACGCCTTGCTTCACGCAATCGCGGAAGCGGTGATCGGGGCATTGGGCGAGGGGGATCTGGGAAAGCATTTCCCGGATACCGATCCGCAATACAAGGGGATCAGCTCCCTGCTTCTGCTGGAACAGGTAACGAAGCTCATGGAAAGCAAAGGCTATTGCATTGGCAATGTCGACGCGCTGATCATGATTGAACGCCCGAAAATGGCTCCGCATATTCCGCTGATGCGCCAAAACATCGCGCAGGCGCTGCATTGCGCAGAGGATCAGGTCAACGTCAAGGCGACGCGCGGAGAGAAGCTTGGCTTTGTCGGCCGGGAAGAAGGCGTGCTGGCGCAGGCCGTCGTCCTGTTGGAGAAAGCGGAAGCATGAGTAAATTCTGTCGTTTCTGGCTGCAGCTGAGTCTGATATACAACGCAATCATCGCGGTTGAGAGTTTGTTCAGTCAGGCCTGGATGATGCTGGGAATCGCGGCGATCAGTCTTTGGTGTCTGACGCTTTTGATGCAGGGGCGTTTGTTGGGGCTGCGTTTATATTGGACGATGTGCGCGACGATTTTCCTGATCAATGTTTTGAACCACGTCGATCTGTCGTTTAATCTGTTGAACCTGATCGATCCCAGCATCATGACCTTTCTGGTCATGCGCAGCCGCCAGGCTTTCCGATAGACAAAACTCCATTTCGTTTGCGGCAGGAGTTGCGAAAGACCTGACTTTGTTGATCGTTCCCGGCCTCCGTGTAAACTGAATTCCCTCTTTTCCTGAATCCCGGTTGTCTGCGGAAAAGAGGGTTTTTTGTTTTCCTTAATAACGAAATAATTAAGAAGTTAAAAAAAGAAGAGTAGATTTCAACTTTTTCCGCAGGTTGAGCACCTAATTAAGCAGAACCCGGAAAAAGATCTTTTTCTAAAATCGGAGGTGATAATCGCGGCGGCAATCTGATTTTAGATCGGAAGGAGCGGACTCATGAACAAAGAAGAAAAAAAGAAACTGTTGGAAAAAACGATCCTGGACCATCAAACGATGTTGTATCGGATCGCGTTTTCCATCGTGAAAGAGGAACAGGCGGCGCTGGATGTCGTCCAGGAAACGATCGTCAAGGCGTATTCGCAGATTGGCCAGCTCCGGCAGCCGGAATATATCCGGACGTGGTTAGTGCGGATCTGTATCAATGAGGCCAACGGCACATGCCGGAAACAGATCACACAGCGTCAGCGCCAGGCATCGCTGCAGGAATATCAGGGCTATACCCAGGATGCGTCGCCGGTGGAGTACAGCGATCTGTTTCAAGCGGTCATGGCTTTGGAGCCGAAGCTGCGGACGGTGATCATCCTGCGCTTCTTTGAAGAAATGAAATTCGACGAGATTGCGGCGGCGACGCAAACCAATGTCAATACGATCAAATCCCAGGTCTATAAGGGACTGGAATTACTGAAAGCACAATTGAAACAGGAGGTGTAGAAAATGCAGGAACCTTGGAAAAAGGCAAAAGAAGAATATCAGAACCAACCGCTGCCCCCGCAGCTGGACATGCGTGTGAAACAGGCGATAGCTCAGGGGCAAAGTCCGGCGCGGAAAGTCCGTTGGGGGTTGAAGGGCTTGATCAGTTTTGCGGCCGCGGCAGCTTGTTTTACCCTGATGATGCACGTGTCGCCGGTATTTGCACAGAATGTGGCGAATTTGCCGGTGATCGGCGAATTTCTGCGGATCGTGACGGGTGTGCAGATCGATAAGGAAGACGCAAACGAAGTGATTCACATCACGCTGCCGAAAGTTGAAAACAGCGGCAACGCGGAATTCGAGAAACAGATTAATCAGCGGATTGAGGAGGAACTGGATCATTTGTCCGCTGAAGCCCGCGAACAAGCCGAAGCGTTGAAAAAAGAGGCTGCCGGACAGGAGGAGCCGTATTCCCCGGTGGACTTCTATGCGGATTATCACATTCATTACAATCAGGGAACGCTGCTGAGCTTCTCAATCGACACGACAACCACGATGGCCAGCGGATATGATCAGCGCTATTTCTTTAATCTGGACTTGGAAACCGGACAGGAGCTGACGCTGACGGAAGTGATAGGACAGGATAAATTGGAAGCGGCGGATCAACAAATCCGAGCTCAAATTGAACAGCGTCTGGCTGAAGATCCATCTTCGTTCTTTGATTTCAGTGAAGAAGGCGGTTATTCAGGCTTGAAGGCTGATCAGAAGTTTTATATCAATGAAAACCGTCAGGTCGTCGTTGTTTTCGATGAATATGAAATCGCGCCGGGATCCAGCGGGACGCCGGAATTCATTCTGAATCTGCCATTACTCAAGTAAGCGGTTGGATATCAGGATAGAAGTCAGGCATCGCGGTAATGGCAAAGATTAACGCTGGGAAAATGGAATGTCAAACCCTGAAGGAAGGGGTAAGAAGAGAACTGGAATATAAATAGTGTAAGCAGACCGGATCAGAACGAACGGTCTGTTTTACTTTTGCGTGGAAAAGTTTTATCATAAAAACATTCAGAGCCGGCGGTAAAAGCAGGTGTTTGGAAATAAGCGGAAGCGGACATCGTGAGGAAATGGAAGCGGGGAAGGTTATGGTTGAAAAAGGTCGAGTTCGGGGGCGGTTTGCGCCCAGTCCCAGCGGACGGATGCATCTGGGCAATGTGACGGCGGCGTTGTTAAGCTGGCTGTCTGCGCGTTCTCAACAGGGATCCTGGGTGCTGCGGATTGAAGATTTGGATCCGCAGCGCAGCCGGCGCGCATATGCCGAACAGATCCTGGATGATTTGCGCTGGCTGGGATTGGATTGGGATGAAACGCCGCTCTGGCAAAGTGAGCGCACGGCAATCTACGAAGAAAAGCTCAGCGAGCTGCGGGAGAAGCAATTGATTTATCCCTGTTACTGCAGCCGGGCGGATCTGCACAGCGCCAGCGCTCCGCACGGAACAGATGGGGAACTGCTCTATAGCGGTCGCTGCCGAAATTTAAGCGAAGAGGAAAAATATGCGCTTGAGAAAACCCGCCGGCCGGCAATGCGGATCCGGGTGGACGATCGGGTCATCGCGTTGAAGGACGGACTTCAGGGACAGGGAATGTCGCGGCTGGATCAGACCTGCGGTGATTTTATTGTGCGGCGTTCCGACGGCGTGTTCGCCTATCAGCTGGCGGTGGTCATTGACGATGGATTAACGGGAATCACCGAGGTTGTCCGGGGAATGGATCTGTTATCGTCCACACCCCGCCAGATTTATCTTTATCATTGTCTTGGCTTGCCTGTCCCTGAGTTTTACCACATTCCGCTGTTAATCAACGAACATGGGCAGCGGTTATCCAAACGGGATCAGGCGCTGGATCTGGGCGAGCTGCGTCAACGTTGGAGCGCGCCGGAGCTGATCGGAAAGCTAGCCTGGATGACGGGCCTGCGCGATGATTTTGAACCGGTCACGGCGCGGGAGTTGATCGGCGAGTTTGCCTGGTCGAAGGTCCGGCGTGAGCCGATTGTCGTAACCGCGGACTTTTCAGAAATTGAATCTAAGGGATAAAAAAGCGGCGCTGCCGGTCTGTGTACCGAAACAGCGTCGCTTTTTTGCGTCAAAATTCTGATGCAGGTTCGTCGAAGACCTGATGAAGCAAGGTCAGCGAAGTTTGGGCGCAGCGCATGAAATCAGCGTTATCCGATTCCAGACTGAACGTCAGATCGTAGTTTGCCTGCTGGATCAGGCGGCGGATTTTCCGCAATGCGGGAAGATCTGAAGCGTCGGGATAACCACGGTACAGATGATCGCCGCATTGACTGTAATGCAGGTGCCGCAGCCAGGGAACAAACGGACGCAGGTCATCGATGGTCTGACCCATCGCCGCGCTGTGATAAAAGTCCAGAACCAGACCGATGTTATCCCGGTTCGCTTCCTGAATCCACGCCAAAGCTTCGACCGGATCATGACCCAAGTCGCAGCACTGGTCATGCAGCGCTTCCAATAAGACCTGTTGATGGTAAGGCCGGGCGATATCCGCAGTGATCTGTAAAAATCGAATCAGTTGACGGGCGGCCTCATCGCGGGAAAACGTTGCGGGCAGCTTCCGGGCGGCCGGAGCCCCGATTCCCAGATTGACGATCCCCGCCTGCGCGCCCCGCTGAACAAGCCGACGCGCGTAATCGGCAGTGGCCTGATCGTCGCAGGAGGGGCCGACGATTGCCGGCTGGCCTGCGCTGTAAGCGTTAAAACCGAGAACCGGCAAGCCGAGCTCATTTTTTTCCTGCAGGAATGCCTGCCACTGCGTCTCTGACTGAGCCGCCACCTCAAAACCCGGCAATTCGATATAATCGTAACCCATTTCGTAAACCTGACGGTAGTTCCCGATCGTCGTACAACAACCTAATTTCATAAAAGACCTCCTTTTCTGGTCCTTATTATAAAATTCCGATTCAGTTTCCCCCGGACGTTCAATCCAAATATTGTCAAACGCTTGCCCCGACATTGAAATTGCATTCCCTCTTGGGGTGTCATACGATAAAAAGGGTGATTGTAATGATTAAAACAGGAATAATCGCAGATGATATTACCGGTGCGCAGGATATCGGCGTGATGTTGGCAAAACAAGGCCTGACGACACGGATCACGCAGAAGACCGACGGCCATTTTCCCGCGGATACAGAGGTTCTGATTCAAGATACCGATTCGCGGTTCGATTCGTCTTTAACGGCTTACCGCAAGGTCAGGCAGGCTGCGTCCCGAATGAAAGCGGAAGGCTGCGGACGCTTCTATAAGAAGACCTGCTCAGTTTTTCGCGGCAACATCGGCGCGGAGTTCGACGCGCTGCTCGATGAAACCGGCGAAGATTTTGGCATTGTCAGCGCCGCTTTTATCAAAAATGGACGGCAGACGATCCAGGGAATTCATTATGTCCACGGTCAGAAAATCGCGGCCAGTCCCTTCCGCAGCGATCCGGTGAATCCCATCCATGAATCGGAACTGGCCCGGATCATTCAGGAACAATCCCAACGGAAAACGAAGATCGCGACACTGGCGGAAATCCGCCGCGGTCCCGAAGCGCTGAAAGCATTTGTCGAGCGGTCGAAACAAGAATGCAGCTATCTGATTTTCGATGGGGAAACGCAGGATGACTTAAAAATCATCGCCGCCGCTGTCCATCAGGAGAAAATCTTCCTGGGCGGCAGCGGACTGGCTGAGGAACTGGCCATTTATTGGGCGGAACATGCGCCTCAGCCGCGAACGTTCCCGACGTTAGGAACAAGAACGATGATTTTAGCCGGCAGTCTGACGCCGCAGACGCACAAGCAGATCCAGCTGTTTGAACAAACGCCGCAGAGCTGTTCAGTGGTGCTTGATCCGCTCGCGCTGTTTGATAAGCAGACCGCCTTGCGTCAGGCAGAACAGGCGAAAGCTCGAATGAAAGTTGCGTTGGACAAAGACTTGATCCCGCTCGTTTATTTTCAAAATGACGCCGCCGTGGTGCGTCAGACCAAAGACCGGGGCCGGCAATGTGGCTGGACGGAAACGCAGACCGCGCAGGAACTCTCGTCAAGACTGGCCAGTCTGGTTCACGATGTGATTCGCGACAGCTCAGTTTCCCGGGTTCTGTCCGCGGGCGGAGATACTTCCGCACGCTTTATCGAACACATGAAGATGGAGATGATGGAGATTGTCGACGAGCTGGAACCCGGACTGTGCTCCACCTTTGCTTACAGCGATTGCGGCCCCTTGCTTTTTATCCTGAAATCGGGCAGCTTTGGTTCTGATTCTTTCTTTATCAGTGCGGCGGATTACCTGCGCCATCGTTAAGCTAGACCTTGCGGGAAGGGCTTTAAGGCAATTGCGCTTTGATCTGCGAATAACGCCGCGAGCGAAAGACCGCTGGTTCCTTATCAGAAAAACGAGGGCGAATCTGTTTCTTGTTTCGTTGTCAGACCAATTCCGGGGCACAGTCTGACCCCAAATCCGGGATCAACCGCCCGGCAGCAAAATTCTCCCGCCGCTATAATGGAATCATCCAAGGCGGGGGTCGGAAAGGAGGGAAAGCCTTGATATTGGATAAACGGAGTACCCAGATCGTAATGTTGATTCGACAAAACCCGATGATCAAAAGCAGCGACATTGAAAAAATGCTGGGCCTTTCCCGCAAACAATTAAACTACTCGATGCGGAAGATCAACGCCTGGCTGCAATGGGAACATCTGCCGGTCATCCAGCGGACAAAGCAAGGCGGCTTCATTCTGAATGAACAAGCTTCAATGAAGCTGTTTATGCAGAAGGCTGAACCGGAAAGCGGCTATGTCTATTCGCATGAGGAGCGCCTGCAGATCAGTATCCTCATTCTGCTGGGAATGCCGGACGTGACGCTGAATCACTTCGTTTCGATTCTGGAAATCTCCAAGAACACCGCTTTGAGTACCTTGAAACAACTTCAGATCCTGATACGTCGGTTTAATCTGGAGCTGCGCTATTCCCGGGAATTCGGATATCTGCTGACCGGCCGCGAATTTAACCGCCGTCAGCTGCTCAGCGAAGCGCTCAACAGCGTCATCAATCAGCTGGAAAGTCCGCGCCTCAACCGCATTCTCCAAATCCGTCCGGAACAGATTCAAACGCTGGACCGGCAGCTGAATCTGATTGAGAAGCAGCTGAAAATCCGGTTTACCGATCAGGTGATGAAGTTTCTGCCGTATTTTTTAACGATTGTCTTCCGCCGCATCCAGCAGGGACAGATCATTGAAGACTTTGAAGTCAGCGCGCACTCCTTCCGTCATACGCGGGAATACGAGGTGGCGCGGGATCTGTTGTCCAATGTGAATACCTGCCCGGATGAGGAATACTTGTATCTGACCTTGTTGTTATTAACTTCAAACTTCCGATTTATGTCCGACAATCATGATGCGAAGGATATGGATATTTATCTGTCTGTTTATGAAATGATCGAAGCTTTTGAAACAGTCAGCTGCATTCGCTTTAATCACAAGGAACAGCTGGTCGATTACATCTTTCAGCATTGGAAGGCGGCTTATTACCGGATCCTCTACGACTTTCACATTGAAAATGAAATGCTTGAAGCCATCAAAAACCGCTACACCTATCTGTTTGATCTGACCCGGCGGTCGATCTATCCGCTGGAAAAGACGCTCAACAAACCGATTCCCGAGGAAGAGATCGGGTTCATCACGATTCTTTACGGCGGCTGGCTGCGGCGGGAAAAGCAGATGGATCAGGCGGCGGCGAATCCCCGCGCGATCTTCGTCTGTGAAAACGGCGTGGCGATTTCCAGCTACATGTATCTGGAACTGAAGGACCTGCT
>NZ_GG657554.1:18839-45821 GCF_000157995.1 Holdemania filiformis DSM 12042 | reverse complement strand
CGCTATCTTCAGACGATGATCCGTCAGATCCTGATTCAGCGACCCTACATCATGGTTGCGGACGGAGTAATTATTGCCCATGCGGCGATTGACGCCGGCGTCAATGAAACATGCATGAGTCTGGTCCGGCTGCCGCATAAGATCGCTATTCACGACTATCTGCAAGCCGATATCATCCTGATTCTGGCAACGGTTGATTTCCAGAATCATCTGAAAGCTTTATCGCAGTTTAACGAACGGGTATCGGAGCCGGAAGGCCTGGCCCGGATCCGCAGGGCGGCTGACGCGGACGCCTTGCGGGCAGTCTTGATTGGGAAGGAGGGATAAGATGCAGAAAGAACCGATGATTTACCGCGATCTGATTTATCTGGATCCGACATATACGAGTCAGCACGACCTGTTTGAATCTCTCTTTCAACAACTTTACGAGAAGGGTTTTGTACAGGCCAGCTTTTTACAGGCAATTGAAGAACGGGAGGGAAAATATCCGACGGCTTTGCCGACGGAACCCTTTCCGATCGCGATTCCGCATACCGACCCGGAACACATTATAAAACCGTTCGTGGCCGTGATCCGGCTGCGGGACAAGCTTTTGTGGAAACAGATGGTATCCGAGGAAGTCATTGCGGTGAAAGCCGTGTTCCTGCTGGGATTCCATCATCACAGCGAATATCACATCCGCCTGCTGCAGAAGCTGATGGATCTGTTTTCCGGCACGGATTTTCCAGACCAGCTGTTAAAGGCGGAAAATGTCGAGGAATGTTACCGGCTGGCCTGTGCGGAGATCGGCAATCTGGAATGATTCGCTCATTTCCGCTGATTCAGAAAACAACGCATTGTGTGAAAAAGGAGAATTTATGAAAAAATTGATCGTTGCCTGCGGCAGCGGCGTCGCGACATCCCAAACTGTCGCCAGTAAGCTGAGCCGGCTGTTGAAGGAAAGAGGCTGTTCCTGCACGGTGGAAGCCGTGGATATGAAATCACTGGACCGTTATCTGGCCGGCCCGGATGTGGCGGGCTATGTGTACATCACCCGTCCGCTGAAGGATTATAAAGTGCCGGTTTATAACGGCATCGCGTTTTTGACGGGGATGAAACAAGAAGAAGAACTGCAGAAGATCATCACGGATCTGAAGCGGTAGTCCAACCAGGAGGGAGTGGAAAATAATGCAAATGTTTCAGGATTTAATCAACTGGATTTTAGGCTTCGGCGCTTCTGTTTTTGTGCCGATCATCATGATTATCGCGGGGCTGATCGTCAAGATGAAACCGAAGGACGCTATCTCCGCCGGCTTGCTTTTGGGCATCGCTTTTACCGGCATGAGCGAGGTTATCAATTTTATGCGCGGAGCGATCACGCCGGTCGCGGAAGCGATGATCAAAGCCACCGGCGTTCAGCTTTCCATCATGGACGGCGGCTGGACAACAATGTCCGTTATCTCATGGGCCTGGCCGTATGCCTTTGCGATGTTCCCGCTGCAGATCGGAATTAATATCCTGCTTCTGGCACTGGGGAAAACAAAGACGTTTAACGCCGACCTGTGGAATGTCTGGGGTAAAATCTTTACCGCGGTCATCGTGATGGGGACGACCAATTCCGTCGTTCTGGCGTTTGTCGTCGCTTCGATTCAGATCGTTCTGGAATTGTGGTCGAGCGACGCGCATCAGAAACGTCTGCAGAAAATGTCAGGAATTCCAGGCGTTACCTGTTCTCACAGAACACTGTTCTTCAGCTGCATTCTGTGGCCGTTTGATATGATTCTGCGGAAGATTCCGTTCTTGAATAAAGAATTCGGCGTCGCTCAGCTGCGCGACAAGATTGGTATTTTTGCGGAAAACCATGTGCTGGGTTTCATCCTGGGCTGCGTGTTCGGCATTATTGGCCGGTATGACATCGTCAATATTCTCAAGCTGGGATTGGTTGCGGGCACGGCGATGACGCTGTTCCCGATGGTCACGAAGCTGTTCATGCAGGCGCTGGCGCCAATCAGCGAGGCGGTGCAGGCGTATATGCAGAAGCGCTTTAAGGACCGCGAGCTGTATGTCGGTCTGGACTGGCCGTACTTAGGCGGTGCGAATGAAATCTGGATCGCCGTCATCGCGATTGTGCCGATGCTGGTTATCTATTCGTTTATTTTGCCAGGCAACAATCTGCTTCCGTTTGCCGGCGTTATCAATCTGTCGCTGGCCGTTCCGGCCTGGATCGTCACCAAGGGCAACGTGCCGCGGATGCTGATTCTGTGCGCGATCGGCGCTCCGGTCTTCCTGTATGTCGGAACCGCGATCGCTCCGTATATGTCGCAGCTGGCGATGCAGACGGGTGCTGTTGAACTGGCGGCCGGAGAACTGATTTCCAATTCCTCAATCAACGCTCCGGTTTTCACCTATGCGACACAGCTGTTCGCTTTCCTGCAAGGCAACTTCCTGCCGTTGATCGTCGCAGTCGTATGGGGAACCTGCTGGGTTCTGTATACACGCTGGCTGAAAAAGGAAGACGCGTTAATGGAACAGGAAGAACAAGCACAGGCTTCATCCGAGATTCAGTAGAGAATCAAAATCAGATTCAACCTGCGGTATTTATCAAATGAAACAAGGAAACAAAGTCAGCTTGCCTTTGTTTCCTTTTCAAAGGAGGACTCAAACATGAGCGAAGCATTGAAACAAGCGAAACAGGAAGTGCTCAAAGGCTGCCGTCTGACCTGCGAGAAGAACTTCACCGTCGGCACTGCCGGCAACATCAGCGCCCGCGTTTTGGGGGAAGACCGATTCGTCATCACCCCGACTTCAATGGATTATAATCGGTTAACGGAAGAGGACTTAGTCGTCATAGATATGGACGGCCATGTAGTGGAAGGTAAATGGAAACCGTCGATCGAACACAACCTGCACCGCTATATCTTCAAGAACCGGCCGGACGTCAATGCCGTTGTTCATGTGCATTCGACGTATGCCACCGCTTACGCCTCCATCGAAGGAATTGAGGAAATGCTGGCGCTGGATATTGAAGCGGCTAACTACTTGGGTGGTGATTTGAAAATCGCAGCTTTTGCGCCGCCGGGCAGCGATGAACTGGCGGAAGCGGTCCGCGATCAGCTCGGCGAACTGGCCGGGGTTCTGATGCGCAACCATGGCTCCTGCTGCGTCGGCGGTGATATGCAGATGGCGATGACTGTCGCTGAGATTGTGGAAAAAACCTGTTATTCATTATTTTTGATCCGGGCGATCGGCACGCCTTATCGTTTTCCGGAAGAATACAAAGCGGGCTCGTTTGAGCGGTACTGCAAATTCCATCGGGAGAAAAAAGCATGAAAATCGCGGTGATCCATACCGGACCTGTAACGCTGAATCCGATCAAAGCCTTGTTTAAGCAATGGCTGCCGGAGGTGGAGATGGTCAACATCATCGACGACAGTTTGCTCAACGATGTCATGAAGGCAGGCCATCTTACGGAAGCGGTCACCTCCCGGATTGTCCGTTACGCGCTGATGGCGCAGGAAATGGGCTGCGGCGCAATCCTGAACCAGTGTTCCTCAGTTTCTGAAGCGGTCGACGCCGCGCGGTCATGCCTGCGGATTCCCTATTTCAAAATCGACGAACCGATGGCGAAGCAAGCGGTCGAAACCGGACCGCGGATCGGCTTGGTCGCGACAGTGGAAACGACGCTGCCGCCCAGCCGGCGGCTGATCGAGGCCGAGGCGCGAAAGCAGAACCGGACTGTGACGGTTCAGGAGTATCTGGTTCCCGGCGCGCTGGCGTATCTGATGGAAACCCAGGATCAGGAAGGACACATCCGGATGGTTTTTGATACAATTCAAAAAGCAGCCGGAGAAAATGACGTCGTGGTGATGGCGCAGGGAAGCATGGCAATTTTACTGCCGCTGTGCAAGACCTTGCCTGTCCCGGTGCTGGCTTCGCTGGAAGCCGGCGTGCGTCAGTTGATCCCGATTGCGGAAAGGCAGGAATAAGAATGAAAATTGGATTTATCGGGTTGGGCGTCATGGGACGTCCGATGGCCAAAAATTTAATCCGGGCGGGACATGAACTAACCGTCGCGGATCATCATCCGGAGCATATCGCGGAGCTTGTTGAGCTGGGGGCAAAACCGGCAGCGTGCGGGAAAGAAGCGGCGGAGGGTGCTGAAGTTGTGATCACAATGTTGCCGAATTCGCCGCAGGTGGAAGCTGCGGTGTGTGATGAAGACGGAATTCTGGCTGGTTCCCATCCAGGCCAGATTCTCATTGATATGAGTTCGATCGCCCCGCTGGCCAGCCGCTCTCTGGCAGAGAGATGCCGGCAGGCAGGCGTGACGATGCTGGACGCCCCGGTTTCCGGAGGCGAGCCGAAAGCGGTTGACGGCACGTTATCGATTATGGCGGGCGGCGATGCAGAAACTTTTGAAAAAGTAAAAGGCCTGCTGCTGGAAATGGGTTCCTCAGCCGTTCATTGCGGACCATGCGGTGCGGGCAATACCGTGAAACTGGCGAATCAGATTATCGTCGCGGTGAACATGGCGGCAGTCGCGGAAGCTTTCACTCTGGCTGTACGGACGGAAGTGAAGCCGGAAGTCTTATTTGAAGCGATTCGCGGCGGATTGGCCGGCTCTACTGTGATGGAAGCCAAGGCGCCGATGATGATCGCGGGTCATCGTCAGCCAGGTTTCCGGATTGATCTGCATATCAAGGATCTGAATAACGCGTTGGAAACAGGACATGCGGCCGGTGCACCGCTGCCCCTGACAGCGCAGGTCATGGAAATGCTGGAGCTGCTTTCCAATCAGGGCTTCGGCGCGGAGGATCACAGCGCGCTGACTCGCTATTATGAGTTGCTGAGCGGCGTTGCACTGCATTCATGAATTCATCGGCGGAGCGGAAAGCGGAAGCGCTTGCGATTCTAAGGGAAGCCCTGGCGCAGGTTCAGCCGCAAAAACGTGTAAGCGAGGCGCTGGCGGATTGGCCGCAGGATGTGCCTTGTTCGCTCTTGGCGATAGGCAAAGCTGCCTGGACAATGGCGGAGGCGGCACGGGAAACCTTGGGCGATGGTCTGCGGGAAGGTCTGGTGATCACGAAGCATGGACACAGCCGGGGACCGCTGCCACCGCTGACGATCATCGAGGCTTCGCATCCTGTTCTAGATGAAACCAGCCTGACAGCCGGCCATGCGATCCTGGAATTTGCGCGGCGATTGAAGCCGGACAGCCGGGTGCTGATTATGTTGTCCGGCGGCGGTTCCGCGCTGGCCGAAGTCCTGCCTGAGGGTGTTACCTTAAAGCAAGTTCAGTACTTGAATGAACAGCTTCTGCGCAGCGGCGCACCGATTGAGGAACTCAACCGGATCCGCCGCCGGATATCCCGGCTCAAAGGCGGAAAACTGGCAGCCCTGCTGAGACCGCATCCGATTGAAGTTTTGATACTGTCGGATATTGTCAACGGCGATCCGCGGGATGTCGCGTCGGGACCCGTTTTTGCGGATCCCTTCGCCGGGCAGTCGCTGATGCCGCTGATCCGGCGATATCAGCTAAAGCTGGATCCCGCATTGCTTCCCTACCTTTCGAGTACGGAAGCGTCAGAATGCGGGCCGGTACGCTGGCAGCTTGTAGGCAGTGGAGAAGAACTGTGCGAAGCCGCCCGAGCGGCAAGTGAGCGTCACGGTTATCCGGCGCACATTGTTTCCGCCGCTGTGACCGATTCTGTTTCATCGTTGGCTAAGCGCTTGATCAAAGCCTGTGAGGAAACACAAAAAGGATTGGCTTCCAATGAAAGGCAGGCGCTGATCTTTGGCGGCGAACCTACTGTGGAAGTGAGCGGATCTGGCATGGGCGGGAGAAACCAACATCTGACCTTGCTTTGCGCGCAAAAACTTCAGGGACAACCCGGGATTACGATTCTGGCAGCCGGTTCGGACGGAACGGACGGACCGACAGACGCAGCCGGGGGACTGGCGGACGAAACAACCTGGATCCGGCTTGAAGGCAGTGGAGAAGCCGCGATCACGAATTTTGACGCCTATCCAGCTTTAGCAAAGGCTGGAAGTCTGATCGTCACAGGCCCGACAGGAACCAATGTCAACGATCTGATCATTGCCTTGATTGAACGGGAGTAAAGGATAACCAGTTGTCTGGGCATTAAAAGTTCCGAAATCGAAAACTAAAGTATAAAAAAGGATCGTGAATCGGAAATTTATAAAAATCCGAAAGCATGATCCTTTCTGTATGAATAAAAATTGCCATGTTCCCTTCATTTTCAATCTTGTTCAAAAGAAAGCCATGATCGGCACTTTTGATATTCAGATATTTTTTCTTTTCGAACATGACTTTCAAGCAAATGCCAGTGAATATCCAGAAAATTCGCATAAGAAAGCTGATCCTGAACCTCCCGGTAAAAAGAATTCTTAATCCAGATAAGATGACTGTCCATGATCATCCGCGTAAAAGCATGCCGTTCATCATCGCTCAGCCAGGGAACTAAAAATTCGCGGTCGCTTAACCGCTGCAAAGACAACTCCAGATGATTTTCAATCTGACTTACCATATCGACGTTGTGCCGGTAAAACTCCGGCGTCGCGCGGCCGAGTTCATCAACTGTATAGAAGAAGCGGTTGACAATCAAACTATCAATCATCGCTTCGATCAACTCAAAAAACTCCGTAAAAGTGGAAGCCGGCGGCTGATTCATAAAATCCGGCCATTTCAGCAAAGCGATCATCAAGTCTTCTTTTTTATGAAAATGATAAGTTAAATTACCCAGACTGATTCCCAGAGCGGAGGCAATATCGCGCATCGTGGTTTCCTGATATCCCTTTTCATTAAAAAAGGATTGTGCGGCCGCTAAAATTTCGTGCTTCAGATTCTTATTCATGAGGCATCACCCGGCTTTAATTCTAGCATGCGGTTTCCATTCTGACAAATTAACCTGGGACTTGACAAATAAGTAACAAACGATTAAACTCTAAATTAGTACAATGTACTAATTTAGGAGGGAAAGAAATGAAGAATAAACAAAGTCTTGCTTTACTAATAGCGGGTTTGCTGATGACCGCTTGTTCCGCATCCCCAGCCGCCAGTTCAACCCCAACTCCGGAAACAACGCCGGAACCGACAGCCAGCGCAGAACCGACGGTGGTGGATTACCGGAACATCGATGTTCAGCAACTGGCCAAGGAGGGGATGAAGCTCACTTCCGCAACGGTCTATGGCGTTTATAATCAGGAAGGCGATTCGGTCGACAGTTCGATTCAAACGACGGTTTACGTCAATGATGAAACCAAGGAAGTCGTCTTTATTGATTTTGTCGAAGCTCTGCTTCCGGTCTCGGCCGGCGGAGCAGATGGCTGGGCTATTCTCGACGATGAAAAAGCGGAAGCCTTAGGCGATGAGGCTGTCATCACGGCAGGTGAAAAGCGTTATCCGGCAGCCTTTGAGCTGAATGGGCTGACCTGGACGGCGGCAGCCTCAGCGGACTCCGTTGTTTATACCACGGAAATTGAAGGTGAAGACATCGAGTTTATGAGCTATATTGCAACACAGGAGGGCGGAGCCTGGTATCACGAGTCGTTAGCGAAACAGGTGCAGCTGCTGGACAGCGAAGGAAAACCAACAGCGGAAATTCAGATTGGAACAAAAGCCTCTATTGAACACGGCGTTGGCTTCTGGCCAAGTCCGATTACCTTCCCAGGGAATATTGAATTGATCAAAAATTATGTTTACGATCACGGCGTCAATTATGGAACTTATCCGGAAACCTCGGATATTGCTAAAAATGACGCAGGCGAATGGGCGGTTGCGGATGTAACGACCGGAGCCACGTTAGCGGGAGCACCGAACTATTTCAATCTGATCAAGCAGGCTTATGAGCTGATTGAATCAGGACAGGGAACGCCGTTTACTGCAGAATAAAGACGCGAAAAGAAAAAGCTGAGATTGAACGAGGATTCGGCCAGGAATCCCGTTGTCAATTTCAGCTTTTAATTTTACATGATCGAAATCAGCACGAAGCCTAACAGGAAACCAGCCAGCTGGAATACCAGCGGACGCCGGCCTTTTTCCATCAGCGTGACCTGCGGCAGAATTTCATAATAAGTAACATACAACATACATCCGGCGGCCAGCGCCAGGGTGAAACCGATGAATACCGGACTGATCGAACCCAGCAGGACGCCGGCGATCCCGCCGATCAAGGTCGGCAGTCCGCTTAACGCGACCAGAAACAACGCTTTGCCTTTGCCAACCCCGCCGCTGCGCAGCGGGACGATCATACCCATGCCTTCCGGCAGATTATGCAGGGCTAGAAGCAGCGCCATCATCATCCCCGTTTTCACTTCATATAACGCGCTGGATCCCACCGCCATACCCTCCGGGAAATTATGCAGAGCGACCGAGCCGATCATCATCATGCCCAGCTGCATTAATTTTTTAGTATTGACTTCTTCCATTGCGTGATGGTGATGATGCAGATCATCCAATTCATCGGGATGTTCGTCATGATGATGAAACAAACCGTCAAATTTTAATAGAAGCAGCACGCCCAATCCGCAGCCGGCGACAGCGATTGCCAGACCTGCCTGTTCCAAGGCTTCCGGCATGAGATCAAAGCAGATCATGCTGATCATCATCCCCGCCGAAAAGGCCAACAGACAGCTTAATGATTTCGAAGATTTCGGATCGATCCGCAACCCGAGAACCCCGCCTAAGAGCGTGCCCAGCACCCCCGCAACAAATGTCAATACGACAGCCATAACCATGTTGATCGCCTTCCCTTCAGCGTCTTTAATTATATCAAACGTGTCAAGAACATCCTGTTTCTTATGATTCTATTTTGCCCGGTTGACTTCATTACATAAACAAATAAAAAAGAAAAATAAATTGAAAGAAATTTTGTCTGGAATTCAAGTATAATGAAATTAGAATTTAATGGACAGATCATCCTGATTCAAAGTCAGAAGCTCATTTGAAAAGAGGGGGAAAACAAGCGTGGAAGCATTTATTACTAATTTCCAATCCCCTGTGGAATTGGAAGATTTAATCGATCGATATGAAACAGACCAAATGACGAACATTGATCATTTCTTTAGTGAAGCTACAACATTGGACTGGACTGTTAAGAAAGATGCGCAAATTCATGACATCGTTGTATTTATGTGCGCAAAGACGTCAAAAGATCACATGGGACATGTCTGTGCTCAATGTAAGGCAATTGGAAATCAGGAATTACTAATTTATGCCGAGCAAGAACGTCAATTATATAAAAAATATGCCGGAATGATTGTTGGTTTAGGAATCATTCAGGAACTTCCGTATCAAACTTTTGATTCAGGCTATCAATATTCATATTGGAAAAGTCCATGGTACGCTAAAATTTCCAACATAACGCGTTTAAAAAATCCGCTGCCAATCAATGAATTCCGTGACTTTATTTACATAAGCAGAACCGGGGCAATAACAAATTTAACACGAGATCAATATCGCCAATTGTTTAAACTATTAAAAGACTATAATTTTGAAATAAACGATAAATATCAAATGCTTTAGTTAAGGAAGGTGAGTTTGATAATGAAAAAAGCGTTCTTATGTCTTATCATCACTCTGTGTCTGTTTGGCTGCCAGACGAAACCCACAACCGAGGAAATTCTGCGGACTCAAACGGAACATTTTCTGGAATTGACAGACACGCTTCCCGTCATGCCGGAAGATCTATTCGACGATGCGAAAACGCTGGAAGAGCGGACGGCGCTGGCAGAAGATTGGGCTGCGCAGCTGCAGGATTATCTTTCGCCGGTGATGACGGATAAGGCGATAGAGGCCTTTGTCGCCAACCGAATGCCGGAAGGGTTTAACCGGTTTCTTGGCTTTGAAGAGACAATGCAAACCCAGGACTGCCGTCAGATCTCGAATGTGGAAAAACTCAGCGGCGGGGATTATGACGTCACGGTTACCTATACTGCGGACGAGCAGACGGTGAAGCTGCTGCTAAATTTTAAGGAAACGGCAGACGGCTGGCGAATCACGTCGCTGCGCCGGCGATAATACAGAGGCATAAGGAACAAATATTAACGGCGGGGACAATCCTCGCTTTTATACAAGGAAAATTAAATGATATAATAGGCTCAATGAGAAAGTGAGGAATTTCAATGATCAAATTCAACAAGGAACAATTAATCATGCAATCCGTTCAGGGCAAGGTTCATCCGCCGGTAATGAAGCGTCAGTACCGTGTCGGCAGCGATGGCCGGCCATGGATTCTGCCGGCGACCGGCGGGATCACGTATAATTTCCAGATTGGCGATGGTTGTATGGGCTTGGCCGGCGATCATGTCGAACCGGGCGTCAGTACGAAGAATCCGGATCCGGCCATGGATATGGCGTACAACACCTTGACCTGTGTCGGCAATCAGGCCAAGGTCATCACCGGTGAAGCAAAAGGCACAGTAGGCTACGTCACGGGCAAACACGGCGGCATTGATCATGTCATGATTGCCTTTGAACAGGAAGTGTTGGAAAAACTGACGATCGACGATCAATTTTTAGTCAAAGCCTGCGGCCAGGGCATGACGCTGACGGATTATCCGGAAATCACCGTGATGAATCTGGATCCGGAACTGCTGAATAAAATGGGGATTGAGGAACAGGACGGCTGTCTGGTTGTGCCAGTCACGAAGGTGATTCCGGCGGCGTTAATGGGTTCGGGCTTAGGCAGCGACACGATGCTGAGTGGCGATTATGATATCATGACGCGCGACGCGAAATCGTTTGCGGAGCTGGGATTACAGGAACTGCGGTTCGGGGATATCGTAATGATTCAGGACCACTGCAACGATCATGGTCCGGATTACTGCCAGGGCGCGGTCACGATCGGCGTGATCATCCATGGCGACAGCTACATTTCCGGTCACGGTCCGGGTGTTACCGTCTTGATGAGCTGCCGCACACCGAAGATCAAAGCCAAGCTGGATCCGAACGCCAATCTGGCAAACTATTTGAATTTTAAGAAATAAGCATCAGAATCCAGGCTTTCAAAGCAAGGGAAGCCACGGAATGAACAAGTCTGGAATGGAAAAAATTCGGAAAATCAAAACAAACAAGAAAAACCGGCGGGTCAGCCGGTTTTTAAATGACTTATCAGAGGCCTGACTGATCAGTTCCTCAGAGTAAGACAAGATTGATCAAAGCTTATCTCGCCTTAACGGAGAGAACTCTGGAATACGAGAATGCGAGATGGACAAACTCCAGTCCGGAGCGCCGTCAGGAATTTAGTTTTGAAATTCATGAAGCACGGCGATCAACAAAGTTCCGGATCCTGCGCCTGCTTCAAAGCTTCGATTAACAGACTGGCGCTGTGCGAACAATAATGATCGCGCCGGCGGATCAGACAGATATCCCAGGTCAGCTCTTTTTCCGTAAACGGAATCACGGGCAGCTCGTCCGGCTGATCATCCCGGCGGTAATACGTCGTGCCGATGCCGACGCCCTGGTTGCTGAGGACCAGCTCTTTCCAGGCGATTTCGTTGGGCGAACTTAGCGCGTAGGAAAGATGCAGCTGCTGGCGCAGCGCGCACTGTTCCACAGCCTGCCAGATTTTAAAAATCCGGTTTTTGGTGATCAGCGGATACTGGCTGCATTGCTTCAGCGTCGTTGTTTTCTGACGGGCCAGCGGATGATCGGGATGAACGACGGCGCACAGCTGATAATGCTGGAGCACGGTTGTTTCAAACATTTCCGGCTTGTTGGGCAGATTGATCGACAGTCCGAGGTCGCAGTCCTCCTGTTCCACCATTTGTTCGGCAAAGACGTCGGGCAATTCCAGAAATTCAATTTCTATCTCTGGATGTTGGGCTTTGAACGCGGTGAAGACGGAATTGAAATGACCCTGGAGAATACCATGGCTGCAGGCGACGCGGAGATGATTATTTTCCTGGCTGGCGATGTTTTTCAGCCGGTCCTCCATCGCGTTGATCTGACTAAGCAAGACCGTGACTTCGCTGAGCAGCGCCTGGCCGAAGGTCGTCAGCCGCAGTTTTCCCTGATCGCGATAGAAAATTTCAGTATCAAATTCCCGCGCCAGAACACGCATGGACTTGCTTAACGCCTGGGGCGTGATGTACAGCGCCCGGGCGGCTGCGGGCAGATTCAGACATTCCGAAAGTTCCTTAAAATAAATCATTTGCCGAAGTTCCATCTTTGCACTCTCCTCGCTCTTAGTGAAACATACCGGATCAGCCTTGTCAATCATGAATGAAACTCAAAGTTTCAAAGGTGAAGAAAAAGGTTGATTGCCTGTGAAAATAAAATCAAATACAATGAAGACAGCGAATTCTTCGTAAAGAAGAAAGCGGGAGGAAGAAAATGAAGAAAGTTTTGACTATGATTCTGAGTCTGACGCTGCTGATCTCGATGACAGCCTGCCAGGCGCAGAAGCCGGCGGAAGGGAAATACACGCCGGGAACCTACAGCGCACAGGCCCAGGGATTCGGCGGCACGGTAACCGCCACGATCACCACTGACACTAATGCCGTGACCGAAGTTGTTCTGGAAGGTGCGGAGGAAACACCAGCCATCGGGGGCGCAGCTTTGGAAACGCTGGCTGCGGCCATTAAGGAAGCCGGCAGCGCGGAGATCGACGGCGTCAGCGGCGCTACCGTGACCAGCAACGCGGTGAAAACCGCCGTCAGCCAGGCCCTGGATCAGGCCCAGGGAAAAGAAACCGCCAAGGCGGAGCTGAAAGACGGAACCTATCCGGTCAAAAGCACCGGCTACAGCTGGACCGGCATGATCAGCGCCGATGTTACGATTGAAGGCGGTAAGCTGGCCGGCATCGCCATTACCGAGGAACACGAAAGCGAGACCGGTGAAATGGCGCAGACCGCATTTGACGCTTTAATCCCGCGGATGATCGAAGCGCAGAGTCTGGCCGTCGACAACATCAGCGGCGCGACGGCAACGTCCAATGCGATTCGTGATTTAGCGGCCCAGGCGATTACTGCGGCCGGCGGGGATCCGGCTCAGTGGCAGACCCCGGTGGAAAAGAAATCAGATATCGTCAAGCTGGAAGGCTACGACGTCATTGTAGTTGGTTTGGGCGGATCGGGAATCTTGTCCTATTGCGCGGCGGCGGAATCCGGCGCGGCGGTCTTCGGCATTGAAACGACAGCCAAGCTGGGCGGACAATCCGCGACAACGACCGGCCCGATGGTCATCAATTCAAAAAATGAAGCTTATCAGGATGTGACGTTTGCGAATCCGGATGACGTCTACAAGACCTGGATTGATTATGTGGAAACCGAGGAGAAAGCGGATATTATCCACGAAGCCGTGTATAACAGCGGAACTTATCTGGATTACTATATTGATCAGTTCGGTTTTGAATTTTCCGGCATGATCATGAGCTTTGCGAAGCCGGAATGGTCGCAGTTCTGGACCCGGTATGTCGGGGAGAATGGAACCTCGAATATCTTTGGACCGACCAAAACCAACCAGTTCAACCGGGCGATGGACAAAGCGGCAGCGCTGAATGAAAAGAACGGCTATCAGCTGGAGCTGACGGCGCAGGAGCTGTTGTTTGACAACGGTGAAATCGCAGGCGTTAAGGCCGTTTCCTATGACGGAACAGTTTATGAAATCTATGGCGATGCTGTGATTCTGGCAACCGGCGGGTATATCGGCAACGAGGAAATGGTATTGGAAAATTGGGAGGCCATGCCGAACACGGTGGCTTCCTTAGTCAACGACGGCACAGGCATTCAGATGGGACTGGCGGCCGGCGGTACAACCTATATGATGGGCGTAGCGCCGATGATTCATATCCTGCAGGTTCCGAATCTGATCAAAAACGACGATCTGACTGCCGATCAGAAGGCAATCTTATCCGCGCTCGCTTTGGTCAAGGGAGAAACCAGTGTGACGGTCAATGGCGAAGCGCTGGACCCGACATTATCGGAAGCGATGATTCCGGAATATAAATACTACAACGTGTATACCGCGGAACAGATTGAGGCCTATAAAAACGAAGGCCTGAGTGAAAACTTCGCGACGGCAACCAGTATGTTCTTAGGCCAGGGCGGCAGCTTTGAAGTCGGCCAGCCGATCGCGGATCTGGATACGATCCTGGAAGTCGGCCAGCAGTACAAGAACGTGTTAAAAGCGGATTCGATTCAGAGTCTTGCGGAACAGATTGGCTGTGATGCCAACGTTTTGGCGGAAACGCTGGGCGGCGAAGACACAACCTATTACGCTGTGATCGTATCCGGCTACACTTACGGCACCGTCGGCGGTCTGGACGTTGACGTCAACATGAATGTGCTGCGCGAAGACGGCACGCCGATTGCGAACCTGTTCGCAGTGGGCACCGATTCGATGGGCGTAGAAAACATCGAAGGCAAGCCGTACACCCCATGGGGCGGACAGGCTCAGTCCTGGACGTTTGTCTCCGGCTATTTAGGCGGCAAAGCTGCGGCAGAAGTCGGAATGGCTGAATAACCAGCGCTTAATTCAGGAAGAAGATCTCATTTCTAATTTGAAGTGAGGTCTTTTTTTGCGCTTGTTCACAAGACAAGCACCTGGGACTAAATGGTCGGATTTTACCGCGCATTATTTTGTAAGGCAGACTCGATGACGACGCCCTGATCAGCAGCGGGCAGATAAGATCGCTAATTAAAGAATGATTTTTAAATAGAATCTTGTGACGATGATGAATAGATGAACCTTTCGGAGCAGGGATGAAATTTGAAAACACTTCGGTATGACCTGAACATAAACATCACAAAATTTGTAAGACGTTTTATGGGCACAAGCACCGGGCTGGAACTCCGGTAAAAAGTATTGAATGACACAGGATTAACTGATATTGTTTTTATAAGTTAATGCTTAATATTAAAAAATAAAGAGGTGTGTTATGGAACATGATCAGATCAAAGCTTTCACCGATATTGTTAAATATGGAAGTATTTCTGCCGCTGCCTCAAATACGTATACTTCGCAAAGTTATTTAAGCCATAAACTTTTAACTTTAGAACAGGAATTGAACGCAACCTTGATCACACGCGGAAAAGGAATCAGAAAGATTGAACTAACGACTCATGGCGTTGAGTTTTTACGTTTAGTGAATCAATATCATGCGACGTGGAATGAGATGCTTCAAATCGGCAAGAGTCAGGATAGAATGCATTTATCAGTCGGGGCCGTCCATGGAATTAATGCTTATACTTTTAGAGACATATATCGTGATTATGTTATGAAGCATCCGGAAATGAGACTGAATATTTATACCTATCACTCACGGGATTTATATGAAAAGGTGGCATCCAGAGAAAATGACTTGGCTTATATCTACAATGCGATTAATTATACCGATATCATTGTAACCCCTGTTTTCAAAGAACAATTTTGTCTGATCAGTAAAGCAGACAGTCCTTATTATGATGGGATCATGCCCAATGAATTATCGGCAAAGGACGAAATTTATATCCGATATAATAAAGAATATGAAATATGGCATGATCAGTTTTGGTCTGGGAATCACTATGTAGTGAGAATTTCTTCGACGAATTCAGCAGTTTATTTAATGGATGATAAAATCGATGGGCGATTGCCAATATATCCACGGCAAAAATACTAGAAAAACAATACGCTATCAAGATTAATACCTTAGGAAATCAACCGCCCTATTTAACCTGTTATCTGATCGAGCATAAAATTCCGCTGGCCAGCAGAATCGAAGCGATTGAAATTTTTAAGAAACAAATTTATGAATATATTCGCCAGCTTGAAGATATTGAAATAATTTAAATGTAAGCGAATACATTAAAAACAGGCTTGACGTAAGGCTTGTTTTTAAAATAGCGCAAAGCAAGATATTTAATAGCCTAAAACAGCAGTTTTTAAATGATTAAAAACATCGTACTTTATAATCAGAATTGCAATTCACGAATGAAGAAAAATAACTTTGAAGAGGAGACGAATTCAATGCCTGAAAAAAAATACGAGAAAATTGCAGAGGAGGTTCTGCAAAAAGTAGGTGGTTCTTCTAATGTTAAATACCTTGAACATTGTTCTACACGTTTGAGATTTAACTTAGTCGATAATTCAAAAGCTGATATTGAAGGTTTAAAAGCAATAAAGGGTGTAATGGCGGTCATCGTTAATGCTCAATTCCAAGTAGTTATTGGCCAGGATGTTACTGAAGTTTATGATGTCTTAGCAAAATCTGTGACCGTGGGCGGAGCCGTTGATGTTAAGGAACCGGTTAAAACTAAAAAAGGATTTAAGAAATATGCGTCAATATTCTTGGATTTCTTAATCGGTGTATTTAATCCGCTAGTTCCGGCTTTGACGGGCGCCGGTTTAGTAAAAAGTATCTTTACTATTTTAGTTACGGCCGGGGTTCTTACTAAAAACGATGGTATTTATCAAGTGTTTATTGCGGCATCCGATGCAGTATTCTACTTTCTGCCCGTTATTATCGCAGTGACAACAGCGAAAAAATTGGGCTGCGATAAAATTGTTGCGCTTGCCATTGCGGCGGTTACCTTGCTTCCAGCGTTTACGACCGCAGTTGCCAGTGAAGCAGGGGTGTCTATTTTTGGACTCATGGTTCCTAATTATTCTTACAGCAGTCAGATCTTCCCCGCTATTTTAACCGTAGTGCTGATGGCTGCTGTTGAAAAGAGTTTTAGGAAAGTATGTCCTAAGCCGTTAAGAATTATTTTAGTCCCCGTCGTATGCTTCTTGGTGGTTACACCGATTTCAGTCTTATTCTTATCTCCGCTTGGATTTAAAATGGGGGAATTATTTACTGCTGGATTATTATCATTGCACTCGTCTTTTGGCTGGATCATCGTTGCGATCTTAGGGGCAATTTTACCGTTTCTAACCGCGGTTGGCATGCATAAGCCGTTGGTTCCTTATGCGACGGCGGCCTTTGCTTCAACCGGCTTTGATTATATTAACGCACCGGCTAAAATTGCGCATAACATTTCAGAATCAGGCGCTTGCTTTGCGGTTGCTTTAAAAACAAAAGATGCAGATTACAGGGCGGTTGCTTTCTCCGCAGGAATTTCAGCCTTCTTCGGTATCAGTGAACCTGCGTTGTATGGTGTGACGCTGCAAAATAAAAAAGCCATGGCCGGCGTTGTGATTGCAGGATTTATCTCTGCCATGGTTACGTCCTTATTGCACTTACGTTCAACTGTGATGATGGGGACGGGAATCTTAGGTATTCCTCAATTTATTGACCCCGCCAATCCCAATAATCTGTATGTTGCATTGCTTGGATATGTACTGGCTATATCCATATCCTTTGCGGTTACATTTTTGCTCTATAAGGAAGAAAAGTAATAGGTGATCTTATGAATAAAATAGTGTTTCCAAAAGATTTTTTATGGGGAGCCGCAACATCAGCTTTCCAGGCAGAAGGTGCTTACAATGAAGATGGAAAAGGTCTTTCTTTAGCTGACATTCGCAGTATGAATATCAATCCCGATGAAGAACCGACCAAAGCCCTGGCCAATAAAGGTGACAAAATTGCGGATAGTACGGTGGCGTCAGATCATTATCATCATTGGGAAGAAGATTTAGCATTGATGAAAGAGTGCGGGTTGAAATCATATCGCTTTTCAATTGCCTGGACTAGAATATTTCCAAATGGAGATGATGAGGAACCCAATCAAAAAGGCGTGCAATTTTATGAAAATATCATTGACCGCTTAAATGAATATGGAATTGAACCTATTATTACGCTGTATCATTTTGATTTTCCGGCAGGCTTGCAAAAGAAATATGGAGGCTTCTCAAATCGTCAGGCAATTGTTGATTTTGTTCGCTATGCCAGTTTTTTATTCAAACATTTCAAAGGAAAGGTTCGATATTGGCTTGTTAATAACGAACAAAATGCAATGATTCGCCGAGATGGGTACCTTGGAATCACTGAAACAAATCCTTTGAAGCGTGAACAATTGCGGCACCGGTGCAATCATTACATGTATGTCGCCTGTGCTAAAGCGATCACGGCTTGCCACGAAATTGATCCTGAAGCAAAAATTGCTCCTGTGATGGCGTATGCTCCGCATTTTCCATTAACGAGTAAGCCGGAAGATGTCTTAGCGGCAAGAAACGCTAATGATTTATTCTTCCATTATATGATTGACGTTCATTGCAGAGGTGAATATCCGGGTTATTACATCAAATGGTTAAAAGATAACGACTGGTGTCCTGAGATAACAGAAGAAGATTCAGCCGCACTCAAAAAGGGAAAACCTGATTTCTTTGCCTTTAATTATTATCGTTCAAATGCGGCGGAATACTGTCCTGAAGATGTTGATCCTGAATTAGTTGAAAGATTGAGAGTGGATGCGCGCAGCAGAATACTGCCGGGATTGTGCCGATGTTTACAAAATCCGCTTATCAGTGAGGATGAGCGGAACAAATGGAGATCGGATCCGATTGGATTTCATATCGCGTTCCGGAATGTCTACGAATTATGTCATTTACCTTTAATGATCTGTGAAAACGGATATGGCGCTCCCGATACTCTGGAAAAAGAGGGACTAATCCATGACTCTTATCGGATCGAATATTTGAAGAATCATATTTTACAAATGAATGAGGCGATTCAAGAGGGAATTCCGGTGATCGGCTATCACGCATGGACTTTCTTAGATGTCATAAGTACCTCCGAAGGCTTTAGAAAACGGTATGGCTTTGTTTATGTTAATCGTGATGATAACGGCGGTGACTTAAAACGATATAAGAAAGATAGCTTCTATTGGTATCAAAAAGTAATTAAGACCCATGGTAAAAGCTTGATGGACTAGAAAACGGAATTCTCGTCATGGAATGGGATTAAAGAGACGGCGACAATCCTAAAAGGATAGGAATGGAATTTCCTGGGTATCCAGATAAAGTTTAAAATCGAGAGAAAAGGAGCATGGATGAAAACACCTGCAACAGGTTTTCCATCTATGCTTTTATGTTCATAAGTGTTGTAAATAGAAGGGGAGTTTAATCAGCAGTTTTTTTCTGGTAAATACAGGCTTTATGCCAACACCTTGTTTTATTTATACAGGAAGAAACATTCAGGCAGGAAATCCGCGGATTTGTTCGTCTTTAATCATTATTCAAAAGTCTTTTGTCACACGGCATAGAACAATCCGGTATAATTTTCATAATCCGTTCCGAGGTACCAATAACAATGCCGCACCCCGGATTGTGTACTGCGGCTGCGATCTGGAAGCAATCCGCCGGCTGGTCGAGGAAGGGAAAGGACTGGCAATCTGTAATCCTCAGTTTCCCATTGTCAGCGAGAAGATCGTAAAAATACCAATGCGCAACAAGAATCCGTGGCAGCTCAGCGTGGCGATTCCGCTGCGGCCGCAAAGTCGGATTGCCGAACGGTTTTTCCAGATCGTACAGAAAGCTGCGCTGCCCCTGAATAAGAAACTTCCAGGCCGGACTTCCACCAGTTCCCCAAAGGCCGCATCGGCAGAAGACTGAGCCGGAAACAACGAACCAGGAGAATCAATCAAGATAAGTAAAAAAATCCTGCCTTCCCCAGGACCCTCGGGGATAAAAGCAGGATTTATAAAATGGATGCGAGAAGAATGCGGGAAACAGACTTATATTTCCTGCATCAGCTTTTCAAACTGATCCAGCGTTTCTTCAAAATAGCGGAACGCATCGTCATAGACCTGTTCTCCCCGCGGATCCGCACCAGCTTCGACCAGCTGATCAATCGGAGCACAGCTGCCCCCGCGCGTTAAGAACCGCAGGTAATCTTCGGTTTCTCCCTTGAGAATCCGGGAAGCGAAGGATAAGGCAACGGACATGCCGATCGTGTATTTATAAACGTAGAAGTTGTAATAGAAATGCGGAACAGAATAACATTTGTATTTTTCGAGTTCATGCACAGTGACCGCCGGTCCATAGTAGTCCTGATTCAGCTTGTAATAATAATCCGTCAAGTCTGAGGAGGATAAGGCCTGTCCGGCTTCCAGCTGCTCGTGCAGCCAGGCCTCAAACTGAGCGAACATCGGCTGACGGTACAGCGTGCCTACCAGCTGTTCCAGCATGTTGTATAACAACGAAGCCTTCATTTTCGGATCGTCGCTGTGCTGAAGCATGTATTGATTCAGCAGCACTTCGTTGACGGTGGAGGCGACTTCGGCGACAAAGATGCGGTAATCCGCTAACAGCGGCCGGTTAGCCCGGTGGGAGAAGAACGAGTGCATCGAATGTCCCAGCTCGTGCGCCAGCGTGCTTAAGGAATCATAACCGCCGGTGAAGTTGGTCAGCACAAATGGATTGGAATCATAGGTGCCCCACGAATACGCGCCGCCGCGCTTGTCCTGATGCGGATAATAATCGATCCAGCGCTCAGTCCGCGCCCGCTTTAACAACGCCTGATACTCTTCGCCTAACGGCGCTAACGCCTGATCAAGAATTTCAAAGCACTGATCAAGATCATAATGCCCATCGACAGCTTGGACTAACGGGACATTCAGGTCATAGCTGGTGCAGTCGTCCAGTTTCATGATCTTCTTTTTTAATTCGTTATAACGCCAGAAAGCCGGATGATATTTTGTATTCGCCATCTCCAGCACCTGATGAAACAGCGGAACATCCGCGCCATCCTCAAACAGGCTCGCTTCCAATGCGCTGGAGAAATGATGCAGCTTTGCCTGAAGCACCTGGCCCTGGGCATGGCCGGTCAGCGTGGAACAGAAGACGTTCTGATGCCGGCGGTATTCTTCATAGAAATGCTCAAACGCCTGTTTGCGGATTTCCCTGTCCGGATTGTGAAGCAGCTGGTTCATGATCGCCTGGTTTAAGAACTCTTCTTTTCCATCGATCATCACTGGTTTAAATTCCGGCACAAACGCCTTGAAGGTTTTCTGCGGGTTCTGGAACAGCTCGCTCATCTGTGCCAGCAGATGCTCTGTCGGGGCGTCCGGACGATGCGGAATCGTGCGGAATGTTTCTTCCATCGGATACCGGTAATCCGCGCAGTCTTCTTCCGTCAGATAAGCTTCGACGGTTTTCTGATGTTCAATGAATTCCTGATCAACAAACGTTGTGGCGGCCGCCGCCTGGTTGACAAAGGCAACGGATTTGGCCAAATTCTGCTGGACCTGCGGATCCTCCGGCTCGACGTCGGCGCGCATCTGAGCGTAGACCGTCAGATTTTCACACTGCCGCTGCAGCGCTTCCTGTTTGTCCATAAACTGCCGGAAGCTTTCACGGGATTCTGTGATGTGTCCCTGCGCCTGTGTAATCTCACTCAGCAGCTGCTTCGCTTGTTCCATCGCGGTGTCAAACTGGGCCTGATCGGCGAACAAACCGCTCAGATCCCAGGTATCTTCAATTCTGATTTCTTTTCTTTCCATCGTTGATTTCACCTCTGTCTTTTATTGTATCATCATTTTCAGATTTTCCTATTTCTTCCGCTCGACAAAATGACAATGGACAAGAAAGTTTCAGAAGAAAGCGGGGATCGTTGAGCGTTGATCCTTTCTCCAGAGAAGATTAGCGTCCGGCTCGTTTATCAATAGGTATAGAAAAACGGAAGGGTTGATTGATCGTCACCCCTCCGCTTGTGTTCAGATACGTTTGTTTTTTTTCTATGATGATGGGAAAATCCGGATGTTGTCAGCTTCTCCGCAGATGAATTTCTAAAAGCGGATCAGGAGTGCATGTGCAGACCGCCGTCGAGCATGAAGCTCTGACCGTTGAAATAACCGGAATCCTCTGAAGCTAAGAAGGCGATGATCGGTCCGCAGTCTTCTTCCGTCGTCCCGATGCGGTGCAGCGGTGATCTTTCTTCCAGCGCTTTCAGCGCGGCTGGCTGAGTAGTACGGAAATTCTCCGTTGCAATGATCGGCAGGAAGACGTTGGATGTAATCCCGTATTGTCCCCATTCGTTGGCGGCGGTGCGGGTGATCGCGCGGATCGCTTCCTTGGCCATGCCGTAAGCACCGAAGCCGGCGCTGCCGTCATAACCAGCCGCGGAAGCCGTGTTGATGATGCGGCCCCAGTGGTTTTCTTTCATGTACGGGAAGCACAGCTGCATGAATTTCAGGCTGGCCAGCGGGCCGGTCTTGTACGCCAGCAGCGCGTAATCCGTATCGATGTCCTCAATCGGCCGGTAAAGCATAGCGCCCTGGGCGCAGTTGATCAGAATGTGGACCGTTTGGAAATGAGCGATAGTTTCATCGACAACATGCCGGATCTGAGCTTCGTCCGCAACGTCGCAGACGACGGTCAGCACCTGGCCTTCCGGCTTCTGACTTTCGATTTCCTGCCGGATCTGATCCAGTTTTTCCTGCCGGCGGGCACAGAGCACAACGGAAGCCCCGTGGGCGGCTAAAACTTTAGCGACGCCCGCGCCGACGCCCGAGCTGGCGCCGGTAACAATGGCCACTTTTCCAGAGAGTTTAAGCATACAAATCACCTACCCTTTTCTTAGTTTCATTATAGCACTGACTCGTGAAGAAAAAACAAATTTTAACAAAGTATTGTTTTCACAAAGTCTGAATCGAAAAGTGAAGTCATGACTTGTACTTGATGGATCCATCCGATTCTGGCGACGATGAAAAGAACCGAAAGCCGTTGTCTTTCCAGGGAGAAATTCACGGTCTTTTGTCATGGAGGGCAGGCTTGCTTAGTCTTGCGGCCTGAGCGAAGCAAAGCAGGGCCGGCATATAAAAGGGCCAGATCCATGCGCCGGCCGCCGTCCGTGAACCGCCCAGTTGGAAAAGCACGACATTCAGATCGCACAAGGCTAACAGCACAGCCCCAACCGATGTCCAGATCCGGGTTTGAATATCCGAGGACTGAAACTCTGATTTGATCTCCTTCCGCCTGCCCGCTGTCTGCTTTAACGGAAAAGTATCGATCAGAATTCCCAGCGCCGCGCTGAGGTTGAAGGCCGTCTGGATCGTGTAGAACAGAGCCAGACAGATCAGTTTGGGGAGTTTCAGAAGCAGCCCCGCAATAAAGACAAGACCGCCGGTGATCAGACACAGCTGGATCGTTTGTTCGCGGGAAATCAGAATGAAACTCAGACAAAGCTGAACAAGACAAAAGACCGCAATTCCAATTTCCCATTGTGTCGTAAACAACAGAAACAAGTCGGCCAGGGCACAGCTGGTCAGAATGAAGATCGGCAGCGGATCCCCAGGCTTGTCCTTCCGCCTGGATAACAGCGCGCTCGCCAGACACAGGACAACCCCGGTCCACTTCCAATATTCAATCTCCGCGGCACCTGGCAGAATGCCGTTCTCCATCGCCAGGATCAAACCGCTGAAAAAGACCGCAAGCAGAAACATCAGCGCCACCTCCGCGGTTTAGCCTTCCCCATTCCGCACTGTCCTATCAGTTCGCTGAAAGACAGCGCTGATCCTATTTTTCCGGCTTGGCAAAAATCAAACTGAAACAGACTAGAAAGAAAAAGAAAAGGAGCGCGCGGGGCGCTCCCAAAGGGAGGGAAGAAAGAAACATTGGGCTGATTCTTGAACTTGGAAAGATTTTCGGTATTCCTTTTCAAGCTGGCTGTGACGGCTCGATCAGACTCAGAACATCCGCAGGATAAACGCCGCCAGGCTGCAGCAGACGACGCCGCAGGCCGTCGGGATCAGGATCGCCGCGGCGGTCCATTGGACACTCTTGGTTTCCTTGTAAATGGTCAGGCAGGTCGTCGAACAAGGCCAGTGAAACAGCACGAAGATCAAAGTACACACCGCCGTTGTCAACGTCCAGCCCTGCGCCAGAAACAAGTCCTTCATCGCGGCCAGACTGCTCATTTCGATCAGCGAGCCATTGGCCATATACGCCATGATGATGATCGGGATGACGATTTCATTCGCCGGGAATCCAAGGATGAAGGCGATCAGGATTACGCCGTCCAGTCCCATGAAGCGGCCTAGCGGATCGAGGAATCCCGACGCCCAGGCGAGCAGCGACTGACCTTGGATGCCGACGTTCGCCATCACCCACAACAGAATGCCGGCTGGCGCGGCTACGGTGATCGCCCGTCCCAGCACGAACAACGTGCGGTCAAAGACCGAGCGGACCAGCACCTTGCCCAGCTGCGGCCGGCGGTAAGGCGGAAGCTCCAGCGTGAACGAGGACGGCACACCTTTCAAGACTGTGGCTGACAACAGCCGGCTGACCAGAAACGTCATACCCAGTCCCAGCAGGATTGTCAGGGTTAAAAGCAGTGCCGACTGCAGCGACTGTGTCAGGCCTGCGGCCGAGCCGAGAAAGAACATGGTCAGGATGCTGATCAGTGTGGGAAATCTTCCATTACAAGGAGCAAAATTATTTGTCAGGATCGCGATCAGCCGTTCCCGCGGAGAATCGATAATCCGGCAGCCGATTACGCCGGCGGCGTTGCAGCCGAAGCCCATGCAGGTCGTCAGCGCCTGTTTACCGCAGGCATGCGCTTTGGCAAATGTTTTGTCCAGATTGAACGCGACACGGGGCAGATAACCAAGATCCTCAAGATAGGTAAACAACGGGAAGAAGATCGCCATCGGCGGAAGCATAACCGCGACCACCCAGGCTAATACCCGGTACATCCCTTCGCTCAGCATGGTGACGATGACACCCGGCAGATGCAGCGCCGTTAGAAATTCTGCCAGCGGCGCTTCCAGGGAGAATAAGAATTCCGCTAGCATCTGCGAGGGAATATTCGCGCCGGCCAGCGTGATCCACAACACCAGGCACAGAAGCAGGATCATCAGAGGAATCCCGGCCCAGCGGGAGAACAAAATCCGGTCGATCTGCCGGTCGCGTTTCATCGCTTCGGCTTCGTTCATCGTTACGGTCTGTTCGGACAGTTGCTGCGCCTGCTGGATTGGACACTGGATTAACTGATCCGGCCAGCGGTCGTTTTTGTAGGCCTGATCGAGGACCTTGCGGCTGCGCAGAGCCAGACTGTGGAGCGTTTCAATATCCGCCTGGCTCAGCGAGGTTGATTCATATAACGATTTCAGCGTAGATTCCGGATTGTTCAGGATCTGCAAGGCAATCCAGGGAATGTCATAGGCCGGATCGAGCATCCGCAGCTGTCCGCGCAGGCGGTCAAGTTCGTTCTGAATTACAAACGGATAATCCAGACAGGCGATCTGTGTGCGGGGATGTTCCGTCAGCTGGGCGACGGCGTCCATCAGCGCGTCTAATCCCTGATGACTGCGGGCGCTGGCGGCGACGACCGGCACCTGAAGCAGTTCGCTCAGCTTTTCCAGGTCGATTTCGATTTTCTTCTTGCGCGCTTCATCCATCAGATTAACACAGACGACGACGTTCGCGGTCATCTGGAGAATTTGAAGGACGAGGTTGAGGTTCCTTTGCAGCGCCGTCGCGTCGCAGACCACGATCGTTACAGCGGGTTTTTGAAAACAGATGAATTCGCTGGCGATCGCTTCCTCAGCGCTGTTGGCGATCAGGGAATACGTTCCCGGCAGATCGACCAGCGTATAGTCCGTTTCCTGATGCCGGGCCGTGCCTTTCGCCAGCGCGACGGTTTTTCCCGGCCAGTTGCCGGTGTGCTGGTTCATGCCGGTCAGCTCATTAAACACGGTGCTTTTGCCGACATTGGGATTGCCGGCCAGCGCAACCAGAATTTCCGAGTCCGCAAACCGGAAGTTACGGCTGGCTTTCGCACTGGTTGACTGAACAGTGAGTCCCATACTTATTCCTCGTCATGCTCGACAAGGATGGAACGGGAATCTTTGTCGCGAATGGCAATGACTGTGCCGCGGATCAGATAGGCGACCGGATCGCCGGCGCAGCTTTTGACCAGCGGGATCAATTCGGTACCCTGGACTAATCCGATATCCTGCAAGCGGGTGCGGATCGAGCCGGTGCTGTTGAGCTGGGTGACTTTGCAGCGCTTACCCAACGGGATCTGATTTAATGAACATTGGACGATACTCATAGTCAATTCCTCCTTTAAGTTGGTGATGGGAAAGTTTGTTTCCCACTACCAACTTATGTGAAGGGGACTGGCGCTGCTAGGCTTACGGAACCGCTGTCAAAAAGAAAGCCCTAAAAAGCAGCGGCATGCCATTTGTTCGATCATGAAGGAATTCTTACAATTTCGATGACGGTCGAAAGAAGGAGAGCGGGAATGATATAATTTAAAAAAGAGGGAAATGAAAAAGGATGAAGAAAACAAAATTTCTGGAATCGAAAATTCTGACTGTCGCGCTTGGGCTTTTCATTGCAGGCAATGTCTATGGTCTTTTAAACCGTTCGTTAACACCGACTGATTATCGGCATTGCGGCGTTTTTCAGTTCAGCGGGACTGACGGTTACGGCCATGTTGAATTTACCAATCACGAGTCCGTTTATAATCTTACGCGGGAAGGGGAATTCTGCGCCAACTTGGAGTTTTTCGCAAAATCAGAAACCGGGCTGGTTCCGATCACCGCGCTGAACCGGCTGCATAACGGGGATTCGCTGACCGTCATTCCGGTCTATGATTCGGTCTACACCGAACTATTAAAGGTGAAGCCGGACGCCTCGCCGCTGACACTTAAGGTGGAGGGCCTGCCTGCGGGGCTGACCGGTCAGGATCCGCGCCTGGAGGCTCAGAAAGCAGAGATTCTACGGGCTCTGACGCCGCGTTTTACAGGGCAGCCAAGCTGGATTACGGTTGCCTTGCGCGAGGATGAGAAGAATGAAACGACGTTGATCATTTACTTTGAAGATCTGGATTCTGAAAGGGTCTATGCTGCGGAGCTCAAAGGCGCTTATTTTGACGAGCAGGATGTTTTTCATTTTGAGGAAAAAGAACTGCGCCTGGCTGACGATCAGGAATTTGCGCGGCAGGCGGATCCATCCAGGATCCGGGAGACGGGAAAGGAGCAGGCAGGCGAATGAAACGAAAAGGAATCAATATCATGCTTCTGGTTGTGGCGGTGATGACGCTGGGATTGCTTGTCTATCGTACAAGGCAAAGACCTGTTGTTCAGATCAGCCACGAAGCCTGGGAATATTAT
>NZ_GG657554.1:16215-18636 GCF_000157995.1 Holdemania filiformis DSM 12042 | reverse complement strand
CACGAAGCCTGGGAATATTATCATACGTCTTTATATACAGGATATCCTTCGACGCCCAATCGGAAAGATTGGAATTCGCGGTTATTGGAAGACGATCTGCGCTATGCCCGGCAGGCGGGCGATCTGGAATGGCTCGATCAGCTCAAACGCGTTCGGGCCGCGGCCCGATGTCAGACGCCCCAGTATAACTGGTATCCGGCATGCAATATCCAGTTGACTGACGAACCCCGGCTGCAAGGCCCGATCCCTTTATTAACCCGGGAAGAAGCACTGACGCCGGATGTTCAGACTGCCTTGGAGGAGATCCTGTTTCGCTTTGCCAGTTTGCGCTGCCATCCGAATTCTGAAGGCACGCTGACGATTGAAAAGGCGTATTTCATTGATTCGGAGCTGGGCAATACGGCGCAGCTGCTGGCCTGGGTGAGGGAGGATCAGGGAGAACAGGAAGATCCGAAAACCTTTGTTTTAGTGATTCACAATCTCCATCAGGCAGAGAACCGCTGGGTTTACTGGAACGATCAGTTTGGCTATTCTACTGATTTTTGCGAGCTTGTCCTGCCGCCCGACGAAGATTGGCCGGAATACCATGCGACCCCTCTGCCGCTGATTGAAGGCGCTTCGATGCGGATCGAGGAAATGGAATGGATGCTCGGCCGTTTGTAGACGAGAAAAAGGTAAAAACGATTCTTTCTAAAACGATCATTCTTCTCTATTGCGATTATTGGAGGTGTTGATGAAAAATGAACTGCGATTATTGGATATATTGGCGGAAAATGAATTGCGATTTTTGGATGTTTGACCATTGAATGAATTGCGATTTTTGGATATAATCTTATAAAAGAGGTGCTGCCCATGTTTAGAAGAAAGATTTACGATAAAATTAAAGAATGGAAAATTGAATCTGAAGGGAAGACCGCTCTATTGATTGAAGGCGCTCGGCGTGTGGGAAAATCAACAATTGTTGAAGAATTTGCCAGAAAAGAATATGCTCAATATATTCTGATCGATTTTTCTGTTGCATCCGAGAGCGTTAGAGATTTATTTGAAGATATGTCTGATTTAAACTACTTTTTTCTTCAGCTTCAATTACAATATCAGGTAGAACTGGTAGAAAGAAATTCTTTAATTATTTTTGACGAAGTACAATTGTGTCCTAAAGCCAGACAAGCGATTAAAGCGTTGGTCAAAGATGGAAGATATGATTATATTGAAACAGGCTCTTTGATCTCGATTAAAAAGAATGTTAAAGATATCTTAATTCCCAGCGAAGAAAGAAAACTTCAAATGAATCCGATGGACTATGAAGAATTTTTGTGGGCTTTAAATAACACATCGATGATGAATTTGTTAAAGGAGATATTCAATTCTAAGAAGACATTGGGTGATCCGCTGAATCGAAAACTTATGCGTGATTTCAGGCTGTATATGCTTGTTGGAGGAATGCCGCAAGCCGTGAATGAGTTCATCAAAACGAATAACTTCAAAAAAGTGGATGATGTAAAAAGGGACATCTTAAGTCTTTATGAAGATGATTTTAGAAAAATAGATTCCACAGGAAGACTTTCTCTTTTATTTGAAGCGATCCCTTCCCAGTTAAATAAAAATACAAAAGGTTTTCAGGTCAAAAAAGTATTAAATTCATATAAGATAACAGATAACACACAGCTAAGTTTAATTGCAGAACTCAGGGATTCAAAAACTGTTTCGATAGCGTATCATGCGAATAATCCTGATGTTGGATTATCGGCTTATAAAGATATCAACCGATACAAGTTGTATATGGCAGATACAGGTTTATTTGTCACACTTCAATTTAAGGATAAAGATTTTACAGAAAACCTGATCTACGAAAAATTATTAAATGATAAACTATCGGCTAATTTGGGTTATCTTTATGAAAATGCGGTGGCGCAAATGCTTACGGCGACAGGGAATAACTTGTTTTACTATACATTTTTAAATAAGGAACAGAAAAAAAATTATGAGATTGATTTCATCATTTCAAAGAAAAATAAGATTTGCCCGATCGAAGTAAAATCATCAAATTACAGGAAACATTCTTCTCTTGACGTATTTTATGAAAAGTATTCAGATCGGATATTGAATCGGTATATCATCCATACGAAGGATATTTCCAAAGATAAAGATATCTTATGTCTTCCAATCTATTTAACACCGTTTATAGCGCAAAAAGAGAACGAATCCTTAGACTAATCATGGGTTGAGAGTTTCGGTTCACGAATCGTTTATTTTTCTATGTTCGATAATGTACAACTATTCAGCCTGACTGCTCAAGACCATTTTTTGAAATCTGTTTTATGTTTGACGGATCAGCCCTTATTTCATTAACTAAAAACCAGACCGGCACAGTACTATGACTGCGGCAGTCTGGTTTTCTCGTTTTGATCTGGAAATGACAGT
>NZ_GG657554.1:0-16048 GCF_000157995.1 Holdemania filiformis DSM 12042 | reverse complement strand
AAATGACAGTCTGAAATAACGTCAGGACTTCTCTTATTTACCCGCGTTTTTCGCAGCGTTCGTGCCTGCGGTATAACCGGAGAAGTTGGCCCATCCCTGCATCATCGCCGTCATGGAATCTGCGCCGTTCGCGCCGCCGACAACGCAGCCTGCGCCATAAAGGTTGGCGATCGGGTTGCCCTCAGCATCGACAATCTGGAGATTTTCGTTTGCTTTTAAACCACCCAGCGTCGTTGCGAAACGTGGCTTCTGTTCGACGATCACATAAGTTCCTTCTTTTAAAGCAACCGGATCGGGTTTGTCAAACTGCGTGTCTTTTCCCGCAGCGCACATTTCGTTGTAGTCGGCGACCGTCGCGGCTAAGGCTTCTGCGTCGATGTCCATCTGACCTGCCAGTGCGCTCAGATCTTCACCTTTGACGATGATCGGCTTACCATTATTGGAAACCGAATACCAGTCTTCGATCGAAGCTTCGGAAGGAATCAGCTTGTCTTCCACAGACTTGGCAAGATAGGCGGCATAGGCTTCTTCATCCATAACCAGGTAGAGAATTTTATCTTCCTGAGCCACGGTAGCATTGGTGATGTCGCTTAATGTGCCGACTTCGCTGACAACGCGTTCACCCTTGGAGTTGACATAGATCGCACCGTGACCGTTGGTCGCTGCCGTCGAGCTGGCAGTGGCGGCTAACCCCTTGGTCGGAAGCTTTTCAACTCCCTGCGCGTAAACCTTGACTAAATCCAGATTGATCGTCGCCGCCCCGACGGCTTCGCCCATGACTAAGCCATCGCCGGTGTCACTGTCGCGGCCATAGAACAGGTATCCGTCCAGCGATTTTGGAAGCAGCTCTTGGTTCGCACCAAAGCTGCCGGTCGCCAGGACGACGGATTTCGCGTTGAAGGTGACTTCCTTGCCGGTCGCATCCGTGCCCAGCGCGCCGATTACCGCGCCGTTGTCATCCGTCAGAAGCTTGGATGCCCGCACATCGGTGAACAGCTGGCCGTGATTTTGCGCTAACAGCGCCTGCATCTGATCCAGGAAGGAAACTGAGCGTCCGACAACGCCGATCTGCCGGGAAGCGGAATGATCCGGATACTGCGTCGCGGCCGCGTCATAGGCAATTTTTAAATCGTCGGTCAGCCAGTCGATGCACTCGCCGATGTTATCCGCAAGCAGTCTGACCAGCACCGGATCGTTCTTTTCCAATCCGACCTTCATGATATCTTCATACAACAAGTCGGAAGAATCCTGCGTTTCATTCAGGACTTCTTTTTGAATCCGGGAATTGGTGGCGACCATCGTGCCGGCATTTAAGACCGTATCGCCGCCGATGAAGCCGTTCTTTTCCAGACAGATGACGCTGGCGCCGGTCTGGGCGGCCCGCACGGCGGCCGTGATACCGGATCCGCCTCCGCCGATGACCAGCACGTCGCAGTCATAGCTGTCGTTGAGCGCTTCCGCCGCGACTTCGGTGTTGAAGCGAGTATTCAGATCCGCGCCAGCCTGAGTCAGCGCGTCTTTGACCGCAGAAATGAAGGTGGCGCTGGTGATCGTCGATCCGGTAATCGTATCCAGATTGACGGTTTGGTTGGCGATGATCTCATCGGTCAGCTGTTCCATTGCGTTGGTGCCGATTCCGGCCGTTTCCGATGATTCAACGACGTTGATCGATTCGATCGCCTGATCGGTGACCGTGACCTCAATCGTGATCGGCGCGTTGTGGCCGGTGACCGTCGCGGTATAGGTTCCCGGTGTCAGCGCGGCGGCTGAGGTGTCCGGGGTTGGCGTGCCGGCGCCGTTGTTATTGCCGCAGCCGGCGGCTGAAGCAGCGAGCACCAGACATAAAGCCAGTTTAAGAAGCTTTTTCATTGTCTTTCCTCCTCTTACAATGCAACAAGATAATAATTTAACAATGTGTTGAAAATATTTTGTTTTTGACACAGTTTTGACGCAATTCTGTTGTTTGTTATAATAAAAACGGGAGAACGAACATGAAAACGATACTCATAGTGGATGATAACGAATCGATCTGCAACATTTTATATCATTATGGAAAAGAAGCCGGCTATACGATGGTGATCGCGCATACCGGTCAGGAAGGACTTACTTATTTTACCAATTATAAGCCGGATGTCATCCTTCTGGACGTGATGCTTCCGGATATCGACGGCTTTGAAGTCTGCCAGTGTATCCGCAAAGTATCCCGTGTGCCGATCCTGATGATTACTGCCAAGACAGCCGATCAGGACCGCGTCATGGGACTGGATATCGGGGCTGACGATTACATCCTCAAGCCGTTTTCCTGTCAGGAGGTGATGGCGCGGATCCGCGCGGTTTTGCGCAGAACGGAGGACAATCCGGAACAGGCCGATTTCGTTTATGGAAATTTAATGATTCAGGAAAGCCGGAATTTAGTCAGTCTGGACGGTAATCCGATCAATTTGACAAAGAAAGAAATGGAGCTGCTGGTGCTGCTCGCTTCCCATCCCGGACGGGTGTATTCCCGCGAGATTCTTCTCGATCTGGTTTGGGGATACAGCGGAGAAAGCTACGACCGGGCGGTGGACTCCTGCGTGAAGCGGCTGCGCGCCAAGCTGGACGAATATCCGCACCCCTGCTTTTCCATCAAAACGATCTGGGGCGTAGGGTACAGTTTTGCCTATGAGGAAAAAAAGTATGAGTAAGCTGACAAGTAAGCTGGTCATTATGTTCAGTGCTGTAATTCTGAGCTATGCGGTGATTCTGGTGTATAATTTTTCGCACTTCACCGCCGATGTTCTGAATACCCACCATGTGGATATCATTTTCCGCGGTGCGGAAAACGCGGCGGAAACCTTTGAACGCATGCTTCCGGAAGATACGCGGCCGGATAACTTTATCCAGACCGTCCGGAATCTGGGCAACGTGGAATACAGTCTGGCGATGCTTTCCGATATCAGCGATTACAGCTATTCCCTGTGTGATCAAAATGGAGAATATTTGTATTTAAACGAAGATCAGCTGGTGCAGAAAAACGATATCGCTTTGATCCCGGAAGCGGAAACGGTCCGCGATTCAGCTTTGGCAGGAGAAAGTTCCTGTCTTGAGTTTCCGACGAAAGAAGGGCATATTATCGCCGGGGCGGCGCCGATTCATAATGGTCAGGGGGAAACCGTCGGGATTCTCTTGATTCTGCATCAGGCAGGGGATTCCGCGGCGATGCAGTCGAAGATCAACCGTTTTCTTTTCGGGCTGACACTGGTCGTTTTACTGCTGCTTCTGTTAGTCAGCGTATTCATGTCGTTTCGTTTCACCGCGCCGATTCGGAAAATTACGCAGATTGCCAACGAACTGGCGCACGGCAACCTGTCGATTCAGACGAATATTCATCAAAAAGATGAAATCGGTCAGCTGGCCTATTCGATGGACCAGTTGGCAATCGAATTGCGCAAAAGTAAGGAAATCCAGAGAAACGAAGCGAAAATGCACGATAATTTCCTGGCAGATATCTCGCATGAGCTAAAAACACCGGTGACCGTGATCCGCGGATCGCTGGAATCGCTGGCGGATGGGGTGATCAAGGATCCGGAGGACGTCGCCGCCTATTACCAACAGATGTTGGCTGAAAGTCAGTACCTCCAGAAACTGATTCAGGATTTACTAATGATTTCGACCTTGAAAACCAAGGAATTTAAAATTAAACAGGAGCCGGTTCATCTTTCCGAGGTGATGTCGGATACGGCGATGAGTGCCCGCGGGATGGCCATGAAAAAGAAAATTCAGTTTGTGACGCAGCCGCCGGAGAATGATTTTGTCATCCTGGGCGATTATGAGTTGATCCGCAAGCTGCTGATGTTGATTCTGGACAACGCGGTCAAATATACAGAATCTGGGAAATCTATTTATTATTATCAGACTGATCGCGGTGAAATTGTGATTCAGGATGAAGGCGCAGGCATGGATCAGGAAGCGGTTTCCCATATCTTTAAACGTTTTTATCGGCAGGGAAAAGGGATTGAGCGCGGCAGCTCAGGAATGGGGCTGGCGATCGCAAAAGAGATCGCCGTCCGGCATCAAATTGAGATTCAGGTTGAAAGTACAGTAGGCATGGGCACCACGTTTACGCTTGTGTTTCCAGTAGATAAAATAAGTGTGGAAAACTGACAGAGATTGACAACTATTTAAAATGAGGTAGGATTAAAAACAGATTGGGAGTGATTTTATGGCGATTGAACAAGCCCGGGACTATCTGAAAGCTTGGGGCTGCGCCGATCAGATTATTGAGCTGGAGCATTCCAGCGCAACGGTGGCGTTAGCGGCGGAAGCCCTGGGCACGGAAGAAGCGCGGATTGCGAAAACCTTGTCGTTTTGGGTGCAGGAACAGCCAGTATTGGTCGTGACGGCCGGTGATCAGAAAATTGACAACGCGAAGTATAAAGCGTTCTTTCATGTCAAAGCGAAAATGTTAAGCTATGAGGAAGTGGAACCGGTGATCGGGCATCCGGTCGGCGGCGTCTGTCCGTTCGGCATTCATCCGGGAATTCCAGTCTATTTGGATGAATCGCTCAAACGGTTTGAAACGGTGTTTCCTGCCTGCGGCAGCGGCAACAGCGCGATCGAGCTGACGCCTGACCGGTTGTTTGAAATCGCGCAGGCACAAGCCTGGATTAACGTCTGTAAATAGGGGATAAGAATTAACCGAAAAAAAGGGGATAAATTTTATTGCTTTCCCGGCTGACGAAGGGGCGGCTTATATAAAACTTCTAAACTGAAAAGGAGCGGTAGAGAAAGAAGACTCTCTGCGGAATCTTCTGAAACAATCCATAGTAATTAAAGGGCAAAGTCCCTTCCGATTCTTTGAACAAAACAAAAACAAACAGGATTTCACAGGAAAGATTCTCATAATCCTTGCCGTATGATCATCATCACAAATTTAGATCTCAGATTAGAAGCAGGATAAAAACAATGAAAAGAAAATTAAAATATCTGTGCTTGGCGCTTGCGGTCATGATCGGGCTGAAGCTAGTCGAAATGTATCATAACGTATACCCTCAAATAAGCAGCGAGGCTTGTGTTGATTGCCATGAATTAGATGTGGCGCCTAACGGAAAAACGGTGAATTTGTTTTTTCGTGAAACATTGAATGAAGGATGGTTTGAGGTCAACAACTTATATTACAAACAAAATTTCTGGGATAAAAGGAAACAGGTCGGGCAAAGCTTTGATTATAATGGAGGCAACAAAATTGCGGGATTGGAAATGCGCCTGTATTTTTCTTCCTGTGAGCTGCCGCCTTACATCACCCACGGAATCATCATCGAAGAAGATTTTATGACAATCTCAGATGTTCACGTTTCGCTCATGAAGGGAGCGTATGATGATGCGGCCACTTTGTTTTACTACTTTAAGTTTCGATCCGATTGTTTATATGTCTTTGGAAAAATGAAAATCAGCCGCAGAGATGAAAAACAATTTTCTTCCGATGAAGAAAAAAAGGATCTCGTCCGATCTTATTTGGAGAAAATGTTCTGGTCATCCCCGGCTTAACCGAGATCTCCATCTTCTTCGCAAAGACGGGGTGATAGCTTAATTAAATGGCGGAAAAACAAGAAGCACTGAACTGAGAAAGATGTTCAGTGCTTATTTCTGAAATCATAAAGCCGAATAAAATAAGAAGCAGGACAGCCGTGAACTCAAAGGTCAGCCGGAAATCTGGTTTGTTTTTTCAATAATCGCGTCGACCGCTTCCAGCATGGCCGAACGTAAGCCCAGGGCTTCCGCTTTTTCGACGCCGACGATCGTACTGCCAGCCGGCGAACAAACCTGATCCTTTAAGATCCCCGGATGCAGTCCGGTTTCGCTCACCATCGCCCCGGCGCCTTTTACGGCCTGGGCTGCCATCGCATACGCCTGGACGCGCGGAATTCCATGTTTGACGGCGGCGTCAGCCATCGCTTCGATCATCATATAGATCAAAGCCGGGGTGCTGCCGGTCAGGGCGGACACCGCGTTCATCTGCGCTTCCTCGATCACCGCGGTTTTCCCGGTCATAGCCAAGAGGGAAAGCACCAGCTGCTTTTCCGATTCTGTGACCTGAGCGTTAAAGGTTAAGGCGGTAAACCCTTCTCCGACGGCGGCGCAGGTGTTGGGCAGGGTACGGACCAGGTGGACGTCTTCTCCTAAGCGCTGGGCATACCAGTCCAGCGTTAAAGAAACGGCGATCGTCACAACGAGCGTTTCCGGCCGCAGCGCGGGTTTGATATCGGCGAGCACTTCTGCCATTTTAACCGGTTTGACCGCCAGAAATAAAACGTCGCTCACCTTTGCCACTTCGGCCGCCGAGTCGTACTTCTGGGCCGGGAAATCTGCCTTTTCCGCTAAATGGGGCGAATAGGCCGCCATCGTGTAAGCCTGTGTTTTCTGAGTAATCCCGCGAATGATCGCCGAGGCCATATTGCCTGTGCCAATCCATCCGATTGTCGTCATAGAAAAGTCCTCCTTTTTTTATCCGGTCTTCCCGGTTTTCTTCGATTTGGTTTCATTATACAACAAACCGTCAACTTCGACCGCTCGTGAATTGTAATTATCCCGCGAAACCATTAAAATAAAAGCAGAAAGGCCAGGTGGGAAACAATGTTTGAGAAACTGAACGAAGTCAAAGTACTTCGCGATCCAATTCATGGCTATATTCACGTTGATCTGAAAGTGATCTGGGATTGTATCAACAGCCGCGAGGTTCAGCGGCTGAAACGAATCCGGCAGCTGGGCGGGGCGTTTCAAGTCTATCATACCGCGGAGCATTCCCGGTTCGCGCATTCTTTAGGGGTTTATGAGATCGCCCGGCGGATGGTCGAGGAAATCCGCGATCTGCGGGAAACACTGAGCGAGGAAGAAAAGATTACGGTCATGGCCGCCGGTCTGCTTCATGATTTGGGGCATGGTCCGTTCTCCCATGCGTTTGAATCCGTGACCATCGCCAAGCATGAGGAAATGACGCGCCGGATCATTCTTGAAGAGACAGAAGTCCATCGCGCGTTAGTCCGCTGCAGTCCATCGCTGCCGGAAAAGGTGGCGGCGGTGATCGATCATACCCATCCCAATAAAATTCTCGTTCAGATGATCAGCGGGCAGCTGGATGCCGATCGGATGGACTATCTGCTTCGGGACGCTTACTTCACCGGGACGAAATACGGCGAATTTGATCTGGAACGGATCCTGCGGACCATCCGCGTGCGCGATCATAAAATGGTCGTCAAGGAAAGCGGCATGCATTCCGTCGAGGACTACATTATGGCCCGCTATCACATGTACTGGCAGGTTTATTTTCATCCGGTATCGCGCAGCTTTGAGTCGATGCTGGCGCTGATGTTTGCGCGGTTAAAGCAGCTGCGGGATCAGCACAGTCCGATTTTGGAACAAATTCCAATTTTCAACGCTTTCCTGGAGGGACGCGACGTCAGCGTCGAGGATCATTTTCTGATGGATGAACCCGCCTGCAACTACGGGTTTACGCTGTTCCGGCAAAGCGCGGATCCGATCGCCGCGGATCTGGCACGGCGGCTGCTGGATCGCGATCTGTTCCAGTCGTGCGAAATCCATCAGCACGATCAGCTCGAAGCGATGCGCGCGCGGTTAGTGGAAAACGGCTGGGATCCGGCGTACTATCTGACTGTTGACGAAGTCCGGCAGCGCCCGTACCAACCTTATCAGGGAAATGAAAATTCGATGGTCTGGGTTTTGATGGAGGACGGCATGATTCAGGAACTATCCGACGCCTCGGTCATCGCGGCGGCCCTGGTCCATGGAGAATCCAAGAATGACCTGCGGATGTACTACCCGCGGGAAATGGAGAGGGACCGATAAGGTTAATAAACTTGCGGAAATTCTTACCAGTGAGCCTCCCAAAGATTGGAAATAATGATATAATACGGCTATTGATCAGCGCGGTTTTTGAAGCATATAGCTCAAACGCAAAAAGTAGACTTTCCCTGACAGCCCTGGAAATCCGGAAATTTTCTGGAAACCGGGCTTTTTCTTTCGTTTTTTCGCTGTCATAAAATGTCTAATTAAATTGACAGTCGTGAAAAAAAGGGGGAATGGGCAATGCGATGGAAATGGTTGGCGGAAATAGAATACCGGACAGCGGCGGAAGCGTATGGACGGGTGGACCCGCGGTTTTTGGATCCTGCCTTTCCTGCCGCTTCCCGGCGGTGTTTCCAGGTGGAAGCGCATGGGGTATGCGTCGCCGGCGTTGTCAGCAAGCAGGAAAAACAGCTGTTTCTGGGCGGCTTAACCAGCGGCGATCCCGCCGTGATGCCGCGGGTGCTGCGCTTCGCCAACCGTCTGATGTGGCAATGGGGCTGCCGGAGCGGTCAGCTGGAGAGCGCCGCAAACGCGCTAACCTTGGAGGAGGAAAAAACGGTCTGGAAACAGAAAAAGTCCGGCCGATGCAGGGAGGGCGCATGCCGGATCGAATGGGAACTCGAAGAAGGAAACATTAAAGTAGGTGTGCTGCGCTGTCAGATCGACCCGCTGGTTCAGCGGAATCGGCTGGAAGCACAGGTCATGACGGCGAAGCTGTTGGATGTGGAACGACGTGGGGAAGTGATCGCCCAAATTCATCATTGGGACCAGCTGGCCAAGAAGCTCGGCCCCCTGATCGATGCTGGCGGTCTGCGGTTTGTCAGCCGGAAGGCTCAGGCCTGGATCAGTATGCCGATTCCCTCGCCGCAGGCCGCGGATCCTGAATATCTGCGGGATCAGCTGGCCCGGCAGCTGGCGGCGATGGGCATCACTCTTTGCCCGGAACCTACGGTGGATGTTGTTCGCTGGCGCCGCCGGTTATTCATGTTTACTCATCAAAAAAACAAGCAGCGCCATCTGGCACGTCATACAGGCCAGGCCGGCGCTGGCATTTGCCCACAGCAGCGGCGGCCATAAGCCGGCTGCCAACAGAGCGAAAAGCGTCAGCGCTCCGGCCAGCGCGGTACATAGTCCTCGGATCATCGCTGTACCTCCTGCCCCAGTCTATGTGAAATGAAACCGGAAGGTTCGCTCCCTCGCCTTTCGGTCTTTCTTTTTCTTTCTGTTGTCTGGCTTTTACAGGGCGAGCTGACCAAGGGTCTGGAAAAGCTTTGCATTAAACTTATGGATCCGTGTGACGAAACCAGTAGAGCGAACCGGCCGGATTGGGCTGACCGCTGATCGGATCCACGCGCCGTTCCTCCAGCTGGGGGCTGAGCGTGTACCAGGGACCGGGGGAATCCTGAGGATAGACAGTGTTGAAGATCTGCTTCCAGATCTGTTTCGGCACCCGCCGTTCCTCGTTGGTTTCCAGTTTTTCATTTTCATCATACCCGCTCCACAGCACGACGGTCATCTGCGGATTATACCCGGCGATCAGGCTGTCCCAGTCGCTGGATCCGGACTTTGCGGCCGTCGTTGTATAGGGCTCGTAGCCTAACAGGGAAGGCGTCATCACCTGCAGATTTTTGATATCGAACGGCGCCCGCAGCAGCTGGGAAAGCATCAGCGTTTCATCGCGGTGCAGCAGCTGTTTTGGATTTTCCTGGCGTTGATAGAGGATGTTGCCGGCGTTATCGGTCACTAACCGGATCATCGACGGCTCATCCATCAGCCCCTCCGAGGCGAACGTGTTGTAAATCTTCGCCAGATCGATCAGCGGAAAATGCGTCGCGCCCAAAGCCATCGCGGCCGTGGCTTCCTCGGATTCGATGCCGAAGGCGGCCAGACCGTCCGCCAACAGATCCATGCCCAGAAACAAATGCGTTTTCACGGCATAGATATTATCGGATACGCCGATCGCGTTGATCATTGAGATTTCCTTTTCCGGATAGACGTTGCGGTAATTGGTCGGGGCATAAAAAACGCTTTGGGAGATCTGAAACTGGGTCGCGGTGGAAAGAAAGGTCGAAGAGGGGGATAACCCCTGCTGCAGAGCGATGTAGTAAAGCAGCGGCTTGATCGTCGAGCCGACCTGACGGGTGGAATACAGCGCGCGGTTGTATTGGGAGGTCGTGTAATCCCGTCCGCCGACCATCGCCAGGACGTTGAAGGTAAACGGCTCCAGGATTAATCCGGCGATTTGTTGATCGGTATCCGGTATGTGATCGTCGACGGCATCCTGCAAAATCGTCTGCATTTCCGGATCCAGATAGGTATAGACGTTCAGCCCCTTTTCCAGCGTTTCCTGATCGAGGAAGCCCATCTCTTTCAGCTGCGCCAGCACGGCGTCCTTATAATACCCGCTGGAGCCCATGATTTTCTGGGTGGAAAAGTCCGCCAGCAGCACCGGCTGCGCTTTTGCGCTGTCGGCTTCCCTCTGGGAAAGCTTCTCGTTGTCGACCATCGCCTGCAAGACGACGGCCTGTCGTGAACGGGCGTTGTCCATCGAAATAAAAGGGGAGAATAAAGAGGGACCGTTGGGAATTCCCGCCAGCATCGCCATTTCGCCTAAGGTGCAGTCGTCCAGCTCCTTGCCGAAGAAAAACGCGGCAGCCTTCTGGATGCCGTAGACGCCGTGGCCGTAATAGATGGTGTTCAGATAGGTTTCGAGAATCTGATCCTTGGAGAAATGCATTTCCAGCTTCGCGGCGTACACTGCTTCCTGAAACTTTCGCGACCAGGTCTGATCGAGCGTCAGAAACAGGTTGCGCGCCAGTTGCTGGGTGATCGTCGAACCACCTTCCACGATATCACCGTTTTCAGCGTTGACCAGCACCGCTTTGGCAATCCGGATCGGATCTAATCCATAATGTTGATAAAAACGCCGGTCCTCAATCGAGATCACCGCGTCGATCATCGTCTGCGGAACCTCCTCCAAATTTATCCATTCACTGTTTTTCTGATAGGTCGATTCATAAATTAAACCGCCCTGGTTATTATAAAGACGGATCCGGCTGTCCTGTCCCAGCAGCGGGACATACGACAAATAAGCGTAGCCGTAGAAGCCCAAAAGCGCCAGTAATCCGCACAATGTCAGGACGCATCCGGCCGTGATCAGTTTTTTCATCGTCCATCACCTCGTAGGTTTATTGTGGCCCGTAGAAAGAATTTTAAACTTATTGAAATTGACTATTGACAACTATTCAACAACCGTTATAATCATAGGGAATAAAGGAAAAAGAAACATGATTTCAAAACCAAAACAAGTTCGCGTTGTACGAACCGATCTGAATACCGGGCAGACCGAATGCCTGTGCGAATGCGCATGCGAGGTCGCCGGCGGGAATCAGCTTTTTTATACCGAGACCGGGCCTGACCGGTGTCCGGTCCGGGTTGAAATACAAAGTCAAAGCATAACGATCCAACGTCAAGGTGAAGCGGTAACCACGATGTTCCTGGTGCTTCATCAACGATCCGTCTCCCGCATTCAAACGGAGTTCGGTGTTTTTGAAATCGGCAATCTTACGACTCTTCTGGAACAAACGGAGGACTGTTGGCGCGTCGCGTATGAAATCGGCGAGCCGGGACAGCCGTCCGACCGCTTCCAGATCGAATGGTTTTTTAAGGAGGCAGAAGCGTGAATCAAATTGAAACAAACCTCAAAACCTGCATCATAAACGCGGTGAAACAGGCTTTTGACCTGGATTGGGAAAGCGGCGACGTCGTCATTGAAATTCCAAAGGAAAAGATCCACGGCGATTACTCGACGAATGCGGCGATGCGGCTGACAAAGCAGCTGCGGCAGAATCCGCGGATGATCGCGCAGCAGCTGATCGATCATCTGGATCTGAAGCAAGGCTCAGTCGCTAAATGTGAAATCGCGGGTCCGGGCTTTATCAATTTCTTTATGGAAAGCGCGAGTCTGGCGTCGGTGATCGGCGTCGTGCTGCAGGAAAATGAAAACTACGGACGTTCCGACGCAGGCCAGGGACTGAAGGTCGACGTCGAATATGTTTCGGCGAATCCGACCGGGGATCTGCATCCGGGCCATGCCCGGGGAGCGGCGATGGGCGATTCCGTCACGCGGCTGATGAAATTTGCGGGCTACGACGTGACGCGCGAATACTATGTGAATGACGCAGGCAATCAGATCCGCAACATGGCGCTGTCGCTGCAGGCGCGTTACCTGCAGGCGTGCGGCGTGGAGGCGGAGGTGCCGGAAGACGGCTACCACGGTCCGGACCTGATTAAAATCGCGCAGGACCTCAAACAGGAATATGGCGAAGACCTGGCGCATAAGGATAAAGCAGAAACTTATTCCTTTTTCCGCCAACAGGGACTGCAGGCCGAGCTGGCGAAGCTGAAAGCCGATCTGGCGGCCTTCGGCGTTGAGTTTGATGTCTGGACCAGTGAACAGAGTATTTATGACCGCGGCATGGTGGACAAAGCGCTGAACACGCTGAAAGCTCAGGGCATGACGTATGAAAGCGAAGGCGCCCTGTGGCTGCGCACAACCGATTTCGGCGATGATAAGGACCGCGTGCTCGTCAAGAGCGACGGCAGCTATACGTATCTGACGCCGGATATCGCGTACCATGTCGACAAGTTTGACCGTGGCTATGATAAGCTGATCGATTTCTTCGGTGCCGATCATCATGGCTACATTGCCCGGCTGAAGGCGGCGGTGCAGTCGCTGGGCAAAAATAAAGACGATCTGGAAGTGGACATTATCCAGATGGCCCGGATGGTGAAAGACGGCGAAGAATTTAAGATGTCCAAACGGACCGGCAAGGCCGTTGCCTTAAAAGATCTGGTGGAGGAAGCGGGCGTCGATGCCGTCCGGTACTTCTTCGTTTCCCGCGCTGCGGATACACACATGGATTTCGATATCGACATGGCGAAGAAGCAGACTAACGAAAACCCGGTCTACTACGCTCAGTACGCTCACGCACGGATGTGTTCGATTCTGCGCTCGGGAGCGGATATCCCGCTTGCGGATCATTACGAACTGATCACGCACGAAAAAGAACTGGATCTGCTTAAGCATATCAATGAATTTGCTTCTACGGTCGCCGATGCCGCCAAAACCCGCCAGCCGCACAAGATGTGCAATTATATCACCCGTTTGGCGCAGTTGTTCCACACGTTCTATGCGGACTGCAAAGTCCTGGACCGGACGAATCTGGAATTAAGCGCTCAACGTCTGGCGTTGGTGAAGGCTTCTGAAATGACCCTGCGCAACGCACTGACGCTGATTGGCGTCAGCGCCCCTGAAAAAATGTAAGAAAGGACTGTTTCAAAGTGTCAAATCGTTCAATGACTGATGTTGCTTATCAACTGTTAAGCAAAAAGAAAAACAGCGTCACCTTCAACAAGCTGTGGGATGAGGTTTCTCAAATCATGGGTTATTCCGAAAATGTAGCGGAACGGAAAATTGCCTCGTTCTACACATCGATGATGCTGGACAACCGCTTTACTTCCCTGGGCAACAACAAATGGGATCTGCGGTCGCGGCATACGTATAACGAAACGCACTTTGATACCAGTGCGATCGTTCTCGAGGACGACAATAACGACGAGCTGGACGAACTGGACAGCTTCGAGGAAGAGGCGGAAGTGGAAAAAGTTCCGTTTGAAGAAACAAACGAAGAAAGCTTCTGATGGAGAAAGGGCAGCGCAGTCTGCCTTTTCGTTTGGGGAAAGCCAAGTCTGACCCAGTGAATCAGAGGATCAAAGAATAGTGAGCTTAAGTCATGATGAAGGAAAGGTGAAGCCAATGAAAACAGTAGTCTGGGATTGGAATGGAACATTATTGGATGATGTGGAAGTCTGTATTGAAACGGTCAACGCGATGCTTCGTCAAAGGAATCTGCCGGCGTTAGAAAGCGTGGATCAATACCAGAATGTGTTCACGTTTCCGGTGATCGATTATTACCGCCGGGTCGGCTTTGACCTGGAACGGGAAAGCTTTGAGGCGTTATCGGAGGAATATATGCGCGGGTATCATGAACGGGCAGTGCGCTGCGGGCTGTTCGCGGACGCTGAGCCGGGGATCAAGCAGCTGCGGGAACAGGGTGTGCCGTCGCTGATTCTGTCCGCTTCCCGGCAGGATCATCTGCGCATGCAGACAGAACAATGCGGCTGTACGGAATGGTTCAGCGATTTGATCGGAATATCCGATATCTATGCCAAGGAGAAGCTGAGCGCCGCGCAGGCGTGGCTGAGGAAAAATCCGCAGCCGGACCGGGAAATGATCATGATCGGGGATTCCCTGCATGATGCGGAGGTTGCGGAAGCGCTGGGCTGGGACTGTATTCTGATTGATCGCGGTCATCAAAGCCGCAGGCTTCTTGTCACTTCCGGCAAACCGGTCGTGTCCAATATTCTTGAAGCAATACCACTGATTTTAGGTTAAATAAGCAAATTTTGCGTCATTTCTTTATTTCCCGGGAAATGATGCTTTTCTATTGTAAGTAGAGAATTGCTTTACTTTTCGATAAGCTAAAAAGCCATGACGATGAAATACAATGCTTTTTTTCTCCTCAGAAAGCGAATCAGCTTTGACGTTGAACCTTGAACGGTGATAAGAAAGAACAATAAAAAAAGGAGATCGGAATCTCCTTAATCAGATCAGATTTATGCTTACGACGCTCACCGGTGATACAATCTTTTCTTCTGGTAGACCGGCTCGCACGTCAGATTCATGCCCAGCTTTTTGAATGTCGACGAATCCACTTCCGAAAGCAGCACAGTGGAATGAACTTCGCAGTCTTTCAGCTTTTTCAGCTGCTGCATCGCCAGATGGGATACCGGATTGTTCGTCGCGGCAATCGCCAGGGCAATCAGGATTTCATCGGTATGTAATCTTGGGTTATGATTGCCGAGATGCTGGACCTTCAGCTTCTGGATCGGTTCGATGACATTGGGGGAGATCAGCGGGATGTTGTCGTTGATGCCGCCGATTTCCTTTAACGCGTTTAACAGCGCGGCGCTGGAAGCGCCTAACAGATCGGAGGTTTTCCCGGTGATGATCCGACCGTCGTTTAATTCAATGGCGACGGCGGGTGCTTCGGTTTCCGCCGCTTTGTTTAAGGCGGCGGTGACAACCTTGCGGTCTTCCTTCACAATTCCGGCCTGATTCATGATCAGTTCGATTTTCTGAACGGATTCCTCGGTCGCCATATCACGGCGGTAATCGCACAGCGCCTGATAATACCGGCGCAGAATTTCATCCTCGCTGGCCCGGCACGCCGCTTCATCGTCGATGATGCAGTTGCCGACCATATTGACGCCCATGTCCGTCGGCGATTTGTACGGGGATACGCCCGCAATCTTTTCAAATAAAGTATTCAAGACTGGGAATACCTCCACATCGCGGTTGTAGTTCACCGCCGTTTCGCCATAGGCTTCAAGGTGGAACGGGTCGATCATGTTGACATCGTTGAGATCCGCCGTCGCCGCTTCATAGGCCAGATTGACCGGATGCTTTAACGACAGGTTCCAGATCGGGAAGGTTTCAAATTTAGCGTAGCCCGCTTTGATGCCGCGCTTGTAATCATGATACAGCTGCGACAGACAGGTTGCCATCTTGCCGCTGCCCGGCCCTGGGGCAGTGACGACGATCAGTTCGCGGGTGGTTTCGATGTATTCGTTTTTGCCATATCCTTCATCGGAAACAATGTAGGACACGTTGCTTGGATAACCGGGAATCGGATAATGCAGAACGACGTTGATGCCCAGATTTTCCAGCTTTTTCTTAAACTGATCCGCGGTGATCTGTCCGGCATACTGTGCGATGACGACACTGCCGACATACAGGTCGATGCTGCGGAAAGCGTCGATCAGACGCAGAACATCCAGATCGTAGGTGATGCCCAAGTCGCTGCGGACTTTATTCTTTTCAATATCGGTCGCGTTGATGACGATGACGATTTCAACGGAATCCCGCAGTTCCATTAACATTTTAATTTTACTGTCCGGCTGGAATCCCGGGAGTACGCGGGAGGCATGATAGTCGTCAAAAAGCTTGCCGCCGAACTCCAGATAAAGCTTGTTGTCAAACTGTTTGATCCGTTCTTTGATTTTGGCAGACTGCATCTGCACGTATTTTTCGTTGTCGAAAGCCAGTCTTTTCATAGTCTATACCCCTTAAAAACTCAATTTC
>NZ_GG657555.1:96636-98894 GCF_000157995.1 Holdemania filiformis DSM 12042 | reverse complement strand
TGCGCTTGACTCTCACCGAGTCAGCTTAGTTATTATATCCCGCAGGCAAGCATTTGGCAAGAGTTTTTTTAAATTTTTTTCATTTTTCTTCGCGGCATTTTCTTTTTCCCTTTAACTAAAGGGTTTTTGCATTATTGAACGATGTTTTTCATCCCTGTTTATTAACACAACTATAAATGAAATTTGGATTTTCTTCATTTTTCACGCGAGAACTCTGTATTCTTTCATTCGCATTCGGCGATAGAAGATATAAATTAATTGAATTGTTCACCATTGCCTCAATCTCTTTCTACATTACCTGCCATCTCAACTACCTTAGGATTATCCCCATCGCTGCTCTGACAGTCCCCAAATGCCTGACGAAGCTGTCCTCCGCTTTAGAAGAAAGAGGGTTTTACCTATATTGAACAGCCATGATTAGAAACATCATTTTTCTTCACACTGGCAGAAAAAAAGTGAATCAGCACAAAGGCTGACTCACAGCGACAGATCACGCCGGCGAAAAATCCAGACCGCGGCCAGATAAAAAATAACTCCAAGCCCTGCCAGAACTGCCGCCATCAATAAAGCTTCATTCCTGCCCGTTGCCAACTCTTTAGCCTGAAACAAGGTCAGCGGCGTTAACAGCTTCAATCCGTCAAGCTGATCGGAGACCTGGGAAAGCATCTGGATCAGCAAAAAAGCGATCAGACAGCCGCCGGCACAGCCGTAAGCTTTTTTCTGTTCTGAGAACAGACACGAGAAGAAGAAACACAAACCGCCAAGGAACAGATGCAGACACAACAGCCCGACATTCATCCGCAGGTAATTGAACACATCCAATTCGCCGGGAAATAACAAATTACTGGCAATCAGACCTAAAGCCGTGGCATAGCCAACAAGGAAAAATGTACACAGAAGAATGAAAAACAGTTGTGTTGTAACAATCGTACCACGGGTATTGGGCGTTGCCAGCAGATAGGCCATTGAACCTTGATCAACATAGCGCGCGACCAGACGGACCGCGATCAGAACCAGGCACAGCATCGGAATTGCGATCAGGATGAATCCATATAAATAATTAGCGACAAAATCCAGCATGGTTGCCCCGGCATTCGTCATCCCAAACGCTGCGAACAATTCCGGCATACTTTCTGCCATCAGATCCAGACTCGCTCCCAGCTTGGGATCATACATGGCGATAATCACCGTGCTGTACAGGGTAATCACCGCCAGAAACAACAAAATCATTTTATAATTGGCGCGCAGTTCGCGGCGCAGTAACGGCAGACTCATACAGTTTGCTCCTTCCCATAATAATGCAGAAATAATTCCTCCAGCGTTTGCCGCCGGGTTTCCAGATCGACGATTTCATAGCGCGCGGCCAGTTTCAACAGGGGGTCCAGAGCGCCGGTAGTTTGCAGCGTAACCTGGTTGTCATGCAGCGCGGCTTTTTTTAACCGCGACGCAAAATCCGCAGCTTCCGCGGGATAGCGGAAAGTCAGCGTCAGTGTCCGCTGATGATTTTGATTCAGCACATCCATTTTTTCCACCGCAATCTGGCGGCCTTCCTTAATGATGACAACACGGTCGCAGGTTTGTTCGACTTCTTCAAACAAATGGGACGACATCAGAATCGTTGTTCCTTTTTGTTTTTCTTCCTTGATTTTATCAATAAACTTTTTTTGCATCAGCGGATCAAGACCGCTGGTCGGTTCGTCTAAAATCAGGATCTCCGGCTCATTCATCAACGCGCAGACCAGGCCGATCTTCTGTTTCATACCCTTGGACATTTTCTTAATCCGGCCCTTAGGCTCCAACTCAAAATAGTCCAATAGTTCCTGAGCTTTCCTTAGATTCGGCATTTTTTTCATCGCGGCGATGAATTTGATAAACTCCATGCCGTCCATATCATCCATAAACGCAATCTCGCCCGGCAGATAGCCGACATCTTTCTGGATCTGCGCGGCATTGCGGAAACAATCATGGCCTTTTATACTGACGCGTCCGTGATCGGGTTGAATAAATCCCATTAATGTGCGGATTGTCGTTGTCTTCCCAGCGCCGTTCGGGCCGAGAAAGCCCATGACTTCGCCTGCTTCCACATTGAAGCTCAGATCGAACACACCGCGTTGATGGCCGTAGTCCTTGGTTATATTTTTAACTTTGAGCATCGTCTTCATTGTCTTCCTCCTTATATGCGATTTTACGGAACATTTCCTGCCAGGTATGGAAATCCTGCATTAACTCGTCGATATTCAACGTTTCTGATTGCCTCA
>NZ_GG657555.1:58808-95612 GCF_000157995.1 Holdemania filiformis DSM 12042 | reverse complement strand
GCAGCAGTAATCAAACAGAAACAGATAGAATTCCTTTTTATTTTTAAAGTAATAGAATAGTAACCCCTTGGAGATCTCAGCCTTAGCAGTCATATCATCCGTCGATGCCTGCGGATAATCATGAGCGCCGAACACTTCCAATCCGGCATTGATAATCCGCTGCTGCTTTTCCGGCGGCAGTTCATAGAACTTCTCGTTCATGGGAATTCCTCCTGACTGACCAGGTCAGTCTACATTTTTTATTATAGGGGATTGACTCAGCATTACAACCCCCGGAAATCATCAGATGAACATGAATTTCTTGCAAAAGAAGAAGCGCATCTTGACATTGCTGCGGCATTTCTATTCTTATCGCTCATTTATCCCTAATCGAGCTTCATTTCGCCCGCAAACAGCCTCTAAGAGCGATTTCACAGCATTTGGAACATCTTGGCAGCCGCGATCTTTTCAATCAGGCAGGTGTATTCCCTGCGGTTCTGAAGAAAAAGAAAAAAGCACAGCCGGAGCCATGCTTCTCATTCAATAATTAAACCAGTTCGATGATTGCCATCGGTGCGCTGTCGCCGCGACGGAAGCCGGTCTTTAAGACGCGGGTATATCCGCCGTTGCGGTCGGCATATTTCGGACCGATTTCGTCAAACAGCTTCTTCAGTACTGTTTCGCCTGTCTTTTCGTCCGCAACAACGTTACGGATGTAAGCGGCAGCCTGACGGCGGGCATGCAGATCCCCGCGCTTAGCCAACGTGATCAGTTCGTCGACAACGGAGCGCAGTTCTTTCGCCTTCATTTCAGTTGTTTCAATTTTGCCGTTCAGGATCAGGCTGGTAGCCATATTGCGAAGCATCGCTTTCCGGTGGTCAGCAGTGCGTCCTAATTTACGATTCCACATAGGGGGTTCCTCCTTTACTTGCGATTAGTCGTATGATTTGAAGCTCAGACCCAATTCGTAAATCTTGTCTTTGACTTCTTTTAACGATTTTTTACCCAGATTCCGGACTCTCATCATTTCTTCTTCAGAACGCTGAGTCAGTTCTTCGACCGTCTGGATACCGGCCCGTTTCAAACAGTTGTAAGAACGGACAGACAGATCCAGATCTTCGATCGCCATGGACTGCATGTTCTTCGGCGATTCGCCGTTGACATCCTTCATGACGGATTCCATATCCGCTACGGATTCATTGACATGGGTCAAGAGATCGAGATGATCGATCAGAATCTTGGAGCCCAGCGCCAGCGACATCTGCGGCGTAATCGAACCGTTCGTCCAGATTTCAAAAATCAGGCGGTCGTATTTCGCGTCCTGGCCGACACGAGTCGGTTCCACATTGTACGAAATACGGTCGATCGGGGTATAGATGGAATCGGTATATACCGTTCCAATCCCCTGAGAAGATCCCTGGTACAAGGCTTTGTTGCCATCAGCGCTGATGTAGCCGCGGCCATTGCGGGCCTTAAGCTCCATTTCCAGCGTGGCGCCTTCTTCCAGGTGCGCGATTTCCAGATCTTTGTTCAATACTTCCACACCCGTCGGGCAGATAATATCACCCGCGGTCACGGTCATTGGGCCTTTTGCGGCAATTCTTAAGGTATAGGATTCATCATCATCAATCTTCATGATCAGATTCTTGATGTTCAGAATCATCATCGTGACGTCTTCTTCAACGCCAGGAATGGATGTAAACTCGTGGTAAACACCTTCGACCTTAATCGAGTAAACCGCAGCTCCCGGTAAAGAGGAGAGTAAAACACGTCTGAGGGCATTACCAAGGGTAGTGCCGAACCCTCTTTCAAGAGGTTCTACAACGAATTTTCCATAATGGTCAGATTCAACATATTCTTTGACTTCAAACTTTGCGCGTTCAAATTTTTGCATAACCATTTCCCTCCTCAATTAGGTTATTAACCACGTGGCCGCTTCGGTGGACGGCATCCATTGTGCGGAATCGGAGTAACGTCGTTGATGACTGTGATTTCCAAGCCAGCCGTCTGTAAAGAACGGACAGCCGCTTCACGTCCAGGTCCCGGACCCTTAACGTTAACTTCGACAACCTTCATGCCGTGATCGACAGCAGCCTTGCCGGCAGCTTCGCCTGCCATCTGAGCGGCAAACGGTGTAGATTTACGAGAACCCTTGAAGCCTAATGCGCCAGCACTGGACCATGCGATGGCATTTCCGCTTTCATCAGTAATCGTTACGATTGTATTGTTAAATGTTGAATGAATATGTGCAACGCCCCGAGCGACATTCTTGCGGACACGACGCTTGCGGCTTGTCTGTTTCACTTTTGCCATTGACTACTATCCTCCCGCTTATTTCTTCTTATTCGCTACTGTACGACGCGGTCCTTTGCGTGTACGTGCGTTGGTCTTGGTGCGCTGTCCGCGGACAGGCAGTCCTTTACGATGACGAACACCGCGGTAGCAGCCGATTTCCATCAAGCGCTTGATGTTCAGCTGGGTTTCCCGGCGCAGATCGCCTTCAACTTTAATCTGGTCAACTTCCTGACGGATTGCGTTGACCTGTTCGTCAGTCAGATCTTTAACACGGATATCTTCGCTGATTCCGCATTTCTTCAGAATGGTCTTCGCTGTGGAGCTGCCGATTCCGTAGATATAAGTTAAGGATACCACGACGTGTTTGTCACGTGGGATATCGATTCCTGCAATACGAGCCATATCTCTCTAATTCCTCCTAGTTTCCTTGACGCTGCTTGTGCTTAGGGTTTTCACAAATAACCATAACGCGGCCTTTGCGCTTGATGATGCGGCACTTATCGCATATTGGTTTGACAGATGGTCTTACTTTCATGCGTTTTTCCTCCTGTAGACTATTTGTGTCTAAATGTAATACGCCCACGTGTTAAATCATACGGTGAAATTTCAACGGTAACCCGATCTCCCGGTAAAATGCGAATGTAATGCATACGGATTTTACCAGAAACGTGAGCTAAAATGGTGTGACCGTTGGCGAGCTTCACCTTAAACATCGCATTGGGAAGTGTGTCTTCTACTATCCCGTCAATTTCAATGACATCCTGTTTGCCCATAAACTGAATCTTCCTCCTCATCTGGATTGATTGTCAGAATTTCATACCCGTCATGTGTGATGACAATAGTATGTTCGTAATGTGCTGCCAGAGAGCCGTCTTTGGTAACGACTGTCCAGTCATCAGCCAACACCCGTGTGTGCGGCTTGCCTGCGTGAACCATCGGTTCGATTGCGAACGTCATGCCTTCCTTTAACAGAATGCCTTTGCCCGGCGAACCAAAATTCGGAATCGCAGGTTCTTCGTGCAGGTGCGTGCCGATTCCATGACCTGTATAATCGATTGGCACTGAATACCCGTGCGCTTCGACAAAATCGCCGATCGCGTGCGAAATATCACTTAAACGATTCCCAGGTTTTGCCTGTTCTAAACCTATAAAAAGAGATTGGCGCGTAACTTCCATCAATCGCACCGCTTCCTCGCTGACGCGGCCGACGGCGAACGTCCACGCGGCGTCCCCATGATAGCCTTTATAACAAGCTCCGATGTCAATGGAAATGAGATCTCCGTCTTTCAACGCAGTCTGATCCGGAATTCCATGAACCAGCACTGAATTGATCGAAGTACAGATAGACGCAGGAAAGCCCCCGTACCCTTTAAAGGACGGTGAGGCTCCCTGTTGCCGGATCACCCGTTCAGCGATCCTGTCCAGCTGTTTAGTAGTTACTCCCGGAGCAATCGCAGCCGCCACAGCCGCGCGGGCCAGCGCTACGATCTTTCCGGCTTGCTTCATCGTTGCGATTTCTCGCGGCGACTTGGCAGAGATCATTTCACGTTCTCCAATGCCGCGGCGACATCGTTCCACACTTCGTCAATTGAGCGCGTGGCATTGATGTCGACGACCAGTCCTTTTTCACGGTAGTAATCAAGAACCGGCTTGGTATTCTTTTCATGCTCGTCAAGACGAACACGAAGTTGTTCCTCTGTATCATCAGCACGCTGAATGAGCGGAGAACCGCAGACATCACAAATACCGTCCACCTGACTTGGGTGGTTGCGGACATGATAGATCGCACCGCAGTTCTTACACATGCGGCGGCCCGTGATGCGATCGGCCAGAGCTTCAAACTCCACTACTAAGTTTATAACAACTTCTACCGGTTTGGCAATTTCTTTTGATAAATTTTCGAAAAATTTTGCCTGAACCAGCGTTCTTGGATAGCCATCCAACAGATAACCAGCTTGACAGTCCGGCTGTTTCAGCCGATCTGCGACCATTGCGACCGTAATTTCATCCGGTACGAGCTTGCCGGCATTCATGTATTCCTGCGCTTTTTTACCCAGCTCCGTGCCTTCTTTGATGTTGGCGCGGAACATATCCCCGGTGGAGATATGCGGAATATTGAAGCTTTCAAGAATTTTTGCCGACATTGTCCCCTTGCCGCTTCCGGCAGGTCCCATGATCAGAATGTTCATTCTCACTCACCTCTTATTTTTGAATAAAACCGCGATATGATTTCTGGGTCAGCTGACCTTTCAGCTGGCTCATCGTTTCCATGGCAACGCCGACGACGATGATGATTCCGGTTCCGCCCATTGAAACCGAGGACGGCAGGCTTGTCACCATCGGCAGCACATACGGAAGCAGCGCGATGAACACGAGGAAGATCGCGCCCAGCACCGTGATCCGGTTCAGCACCTTGGATAAGTACTCCTTGGTTTCTGTACCCGGGCGGATGCCAGGAATATACGTTCCAGACTTGCCGAGATTTTCTGCAATCTTCTCCGGATCCACCTGTAAATTAGTGTAGAAGAAGGTAAACAGAACGATCAATACCGCATAGATGCAAAGGCCTAACGGCTTCTGCAGCGACAGGATGTTATTCAGAGTGGTTGTGAAGCTATTGGCTTCAAAGAAGCTCATGATCGTCAGCGGCGCCGTCATGATCGCCGAAGCGAAGATAACCGGGATGACGCTGGCAGAGTTGATTTTCAACGGTAAATACGTCATATCGTTGCGGCCCTTGGTCATGGAACTGGATGTGTACTGTACCGGGATCTTCCGTGTTGCCAGCTGCATGAAGACAACCAGCACGATGATCAAGAGATACATTAATACATACAGCATGAACGTCAGGATGCCGTTGAACATCGCCGTGTTGTTCGTCGTGTCAACCAGGGTGTTGAAGACCTGGATGAACTGGAACGGAATGTTCGCAACGATCCCTGCGAAGATGATGATGGAAACGCCGTTTCCAATCCCCTTCACTGAGATTTGATCGCCGACCCACAACAGGAACATGGTACCCGCCGTCAGCACCGTCGCCACATACAAGTAAGTGGAAACGCCGGCGCCGGAGAGGATTCCATAGCTCTTGTCAAACGCGTAGACCATCGTAAAGGCCTGAATAAACGCTAAGACCACACCCATATATCGTGTGATCTTATCCATTTTCATGCGGCCCTGCTGACCGGATTTCGCCATTTCCGTCAGTGCCGGAATGACGTCCATCGACATCAGCTGGATGATGATCGAAGCGGTGATGTACGGTGTAACGCCCAAGGCGAAGACCGACAGACGCTGTAACGCGCCGCCACCCAGCAGGTTCATCATTCCCAGAATGGAATTATCAGCGATGCCGGCGGTCAGCGCCGTCGCATCTACGCCCGGAACCGGAATGCCGGATCCGAGTCGGTAGATGAACAGCATGGCCAGAGTAAAGATAATCTTAGACCGGATTTCTTTATTCTTGAACAGGCTGGTAAAGGTCTGGATCATGTTAGATCACCTCTACTTTTCCGCCTGCTTTTTCAATTGCTTCTACTGCTGATTTGGAAAATTTATTGGCTTTGACCGTCAGCTTCTTTTCCAGTTCGCCGACGCCCAGGATCTTCACGCCGTCCAGTTCCTTGCGGACTAAACCCGCCTGCTTTAACAGTTCCGGAGTAATCTCTGCGCCGTCCTCGAACCGGTTCAGCAGTTCGACGTTGACGATCGAGTATTCCTTACGGGTGAAGTTGGTGAATCCACGCTTCGGCAGACGACGCCAGATCGGTGTCTGACCGCCTTCAAAGCCCAGTGCGACTCCGCCGCCGGAACGAGCGTTCTGGCCCTTGGAACCCTTACCTGCAGTTTTGCCCCATCCGGAGCCATGGCCGCGGCCGATTCTCTTGGAGTTACGACGTGCACCTTCTGTGTATTTCAGTTCGTTTAATTTCATTTAAGCTGCCTCCCGTCTAACTTAGCGAATTTCCTGCGGCTTCTTCTCACGCAGTTTGCTAACGCTTTCGATCGTTTTCAGTTCTTTCAGACCGGCAACCGTGGCATGAACCATGTTGATCGGAGTGCGGGAACCGATGCACTTGGACAGAACGTCGCTGACGCCTGCCAGTTCCAAAACCGCACGGACAGCGCCGCCAGCGATAACGCCGGTACCTTCTGCAGCCGGTTTCAGGAACACTTCACCCGCGCCGTAAACGCCGGTGACAGCATGTGGGATCGTGGAGCCATTGTTTACCAGAGGAACTCTGAACAGATTCTTCTTGGCATTTTCACTGGCCTTCTTAATTGCATCAGGAACTTCGTTAGCCTTTCCTGTGCCGTAGCCTACGCGGCCTTTTTTGTCACCAATGACAACCAGGGCGGCAAAGCGGAAACGACGTCCACCTTTAACAACCTTGGTTACACGGTTGATGACAACAACGCGTTCTTCAAATTCTTTATCGCGTTCAACTCTTCTTGGTTTACGTTCCATTCAGCGAGCCCTCCTAGAATTTCAGTCCGGCCTCTCTGGCAGCTTCGGCCAGGGCCTGGACACGTCCGTGATAAACATAACCTCCACGGTCAAATACAACATTAGTGATGTTCTTAGCTAAAGCGCGCTTTGCCAGTTCAGTTCCGACAGTTTTTGCGGCTTCGATATTTCCGCCGTTTTCCAGCTTCAGATCCACGCTGCTGCAGGCAACCAACGTCGTGCCGTTAACATCGTCGATGATCTGGCAGTGGATGTGGCTGTTAGAACGGAAGACGTTCAGGCGTGGGCGTTCCGGAGTTCCGCTGATCTTTGTACGGACACGAATGTGACGACGAATTCTTTCATCATTTTTAGATACTTTCTTAAGCATTGTTCACTCTCTCCTTTCCCACTATTTCTTACCAGCCGTCTTGCCTTCTTTACGACGGACATGTTCGCCTTTATAGCGAATACCTTTACCCTTGTAAGGTTCAGGTTTCTTTGTTGCCCGGACGACCGCAGCGAATTCGCCGACGCGCTGCTTGTCGATGCCGGAAACTTTAATTTCAGTTGCGGACGGGCACTCAACTTTCAGGCCTTCCTCAACCTCGAATTCAACCGGGTGAGAGAAGCCGACGTTCAGTGTCAGCTTGTTGCCGCTGACAGCGGCACGGAAGCCGATACCGACAACTTCCAGTTCACGGGTGAAGCCCTCAGAAACGCCGACGACCATGTTGTGCAGCAGCGCGCGGGTTGTACCGTGCAGCTGTTTGATATGCTTCTCATCGTTCGGACGAACGACTTTGATTTCATTGCCGTTGACATCGATCTGCATGTTTTCGTTAAACTGACGTGTTAAAGTACCCTTAGGTCCTTTGACCGTCACCTCATTGCCAGCCGCAATCGTGACTTCAACACCGGCTGGAATGGTAATCGTTTTATTACCGATACGTGACATTGTTTTCTATTCCTTTCTCTAACACGCTTACCATACGTAGGCGATAACTTCGCCGCCTGTATGCTTCGCTCTTGCTTCTTTGTCGGTCATCAATCCCTGAGAGGTAGAGATGATCGCGATGCCTAAACCGTTCAGGACACGTGGGATCGAGCCGCTCTTGGCGTATACCCGTAAGCCTGGCTTCGAGATACGCTTGATGCCGCTGATAACCTTTTCGTTATTCGGGCCGTATTTCAAAGTGACTGTGATCTTCTTTTCTGCAGCGGTTTCACCTGTGACTGCGTAATTCAGGATAAATCCTTCGTTCTTCAGGATCTTCGCAATTTCAACCTTCTGCTTGCTTGCCGGAATTTCAACGGCTTCGTGGCGCGCCTGAACACCGTTACGGATTCTGGTCAGCATATCTGCGATAGGATCAGTCATATTCATCATTGCTTTTTCCTCCTTCCGTATCCTTACCAGCTTGCCTTCTTGACTCCCGGAATCTGGCCCTTATAGGCTAATTCGCGGAAGCAGATACGGCAGACTTTGTACTTGCTTAAGACAGAGTGCGGACGTCCACAACGTTCGCAGCGCGTGTACTCTCTGACTTTGTACTTCTGAGGACGCTGCTGCTTAATTTTCATTGATGTCTTTGCCATGGTTGTTGTCCCTCCTTATTTCGCAAACGGCATGCCCATACCTGCCAGCAATGCCTTTGCTTCTTCATCAGTATTGGCCGTCGTTACGATAACGATGTCCATACCGCGTACTTTGCTTACTTTATCAAAGTTGATTTCCGGGAAAATGATCTGTTCCTTCACGCCCAGCGTGTAGTTGCCGCGACCGTCGAACGCCGTTGTGCTGACGCCGCGGAAGTCGCGGACACGCGGCAGGGAAATGTTGAACAGCTTGTCCAGGAATTCATACATGTGTTCACCGCGCAGGGTGACCTTGCAGCCGATCGGCATGCCTTCACGCAGCTTGAAGTTCGCGATGGACTTCTTCGCCTTCGTGATGACCGGCTTCTGGCCTGCCAGCTGAGTCAGTTCGGCAACTGCTTCGTCCAGCGCCTTCGGGTTGGCGATCGCATCGCCGACACCCATGTTGATGACGACTTTCTCGATCTTCGGGCACTGCATGACAGAGCTGTAATTGAACTGCTTCATCAGAGATTCAATGACTGTCTTCTGGTATTTTTCAACAAGACGGTTCATTATTTCTTACCTCCCTTGACGACGTTGCCGGATTTCTTAAATACGCGGACCTTTTCGCCCTTTTCGACCTTAAAGCCGATCCGGCTGGCTGTTTTGGCTTTGGAATCATACGCCATGACATTGGATACATGAATCGGAGCTTCCTTTTCAATGATACCTCCGTCCGGGTTAGCCTGAGTCGGCTTCAGGTGTTTCTTCATCAGATTGACACCCTCAACGATGACTTTGTTCTCTTTCGGCATAACGGCCAGAACTTCGCCGATCGTTCCCTTGTAATGTCCTGTGATGACTTTTACTTTATCGCCTTTTTTAATTTTCATCTCAAGCCACCTCCTATAAAACTTCTGGTGCCAAAGAAACAATCTTCATGAAGTCTTTGTCACGCAGTTCTCTTGCAACAGGCCCGAAAATACGGGTTCCCTTTGGTGTGTTGTCGTCCTTGATGATAACGGCTGCATTGTCATCAAACTTGATGTAGCTGCCGTTCTCACGACGGATGCCGTAACGAGTCCGGACGATGACCGCCTTAACGACGTCGCCCTTCTTTACAGTTCCGCCAGGAGCTGCTGTCTTAACCGAGCAGACGATGATATCGCCGATGTTCGCTCTTTTGCGCTTGCTGCCGCCCAGGCAACGGATGACTAATAATTCCTTAGCACCGGTGTTGTCCGCGACATTTAATCTACTTTCATTCGTAATCATTGTCAGTTCCTCCTTGTGCTATTAAAGAATTACAGCCTTTTCGACGATCTTAACCAGGCGGAAACGCTTGGTCGCGGATAACGGACGAGTTTCCATGATTTCTACGATATCACCGAGCTTCGCCTCATTGTTTTCATCATGTGCTTTGAATTTCTTTGAATATTTAATACGCTTCGAATAAAGCGGATGACTCTTGCTGGTTGCTACCTCAACCGTAATGGTCTTGTCCATCTTATCAGAAACGACTTTTCCGCGTAATACTTTACGGTTTGATCTTTCCATGACCAGTTATCCTCCTTATTTCGCCTCACTGAGTTCGCGCTCAGTGATGACAGTTTTGATGCGAGCGATCGTCTTGCGAATTTCCTTCATGCGGGAAGGATTCTCCAGCTGGCCGGTAGCTTGCTGGAAACGCAGGTTGAACAGCTCTTCTTTTAAAGATTCAATTTCCTGAAGTAATTCAGTATTGCTCTTATCACGAATTTCCTTAACGTTCATTTCCTATTCCTCCTCGCCTCGGCGCACGAATTTGCACTTGACCGGCAGCTTGTGGGCTGCTAAGCGCAGGGCTTCACGCGCGGTTTCTTCATCGACGCCGCCGACTTCAAACAGGACGCGGCCTGGCTGAACTACGGCTACCCATCCTTCAGGTGCGCCTTTACCGGAACCCATTCGGACTTCCAGCGGTTTCTTCGTAATTGCCAGATGTGGGAAAATTTTGATCCAAACCTGGCCGCCACGCTTCATGTAACGAGTCATGGCGACACGCGCCGCCTCGATCTGACGGTTGCTGACGTATGCACCGGAGTAAGCAATTAATCCGTATTCACCGAATACGATCTCACGTCCGGCCTTAGAGCGACCTTCGTAACTCTGACGATGAGGTCTTCTATATTTTGTTCGATTAGGCATTAACATGATTACTTACCTCCTTCAACGGTTCCTTCCGCCTTTGGCGCAGCTGCTTTAGCTTCGGCATTGCGGCTGTTGTTATTGTTGTTCCGATTGCCGCGGCGGTCATTCCGTCCGCCACGCCGGCGATCGCGGCCCTGCGGCATCTTCGGTGCTTCCGGTTCCTGAACCATCTGGCCCGGCAGAACCTCACCGCGGCAGATCCAGACTTTAACGCCCAGCTTGCCGTAGGTCGTCATCGCTTCAACAATTGCGAAGTCGATGTCCGAACGCAGCGTATGCAGAGGAACAACGCCCTCGGAATAGCCTTCGCTGCGCGCGATATCCGCGCCGCCTAAACGGCCGGAAACCAGGGTACGGATACCCTTGGCGCCTGCCCGCATCGTCTTCTGAATCTGACGCTTCTGGCAGGTTCTGAACGAAGCACGCTGTTCCAGCTGCTCCGCGATAGCGCGGGCAACCAGGTGTGCATCCAGATCCGGATTGGCAACTTCAACCACTTTGATGTGGATCTGCTTGCCAGCGCACATTTTCTGCAGCTTCTTCTTTAAGATTTCAATGCTTTCACCGTTGCTTCCGATGATCACACCCGGGCGAGCGGCACGGATGATGATCTCAACACGGTTCTTAGAGCGTTCGATTTCGATTCTGGAAACGTAAGCCGCATGCAGTTCCTTCAACAGGAATTCACGGATTTTGACGTCTTCCATCAACAGGGTGCCGTAATCTTTTTCAGCATACCATCTGGATTCCCAGTCGCGGATGACGCCGACACGCATTCCAATTGGACTAACTTTCTGACCCATGAGAGTACCTCCTACCGTTCTTCAACCACAACAGTAATGTGGCTGGTGCGCTTTAAAATCTGAGCGGCGTTGCCCTTTGCCCGAGGCATGAAACGCTTCATGGTGATTCCCTCGTTGGCATAGCACGCTTTGACATACAATTTTGATTCATCCAGCTGATGATTGTTGACCGCATTGGCAACGGCTGATTTCAGCACTTTCCCAACTGCTTCGGCAGCGTGGTTCGGTGTGAACTTCAGGATTGCTTCTGCTTCTTTCGCATCTTTGCCTCTGACTAAATCCAGAACAAGTCTGACTTTGCGAGGGGCGATGCGGACAGTTTTCGCTGTTGCTTTGACTTCCATTGTGGCACCTCCTACGCTTTCTTGTCGTCGCCATGACCGCCGAATTTGCGGGTTGGGACGAATTCGCCAAGTTTATGGCCGACCATATCTTCTGTGACATAGACAGGGACATGTTCCTTACCGTTGTAAACCGCGAACGTATGTTCAACGAACTGCGGGAAAATAGTGGAACGGCGAGACCATGTTTTGATGACTTCTTTCTTGCCTGACGCGTTCAGCTTTTCCACTTTTTTCATTAAATGGTCATCACAGAACGGTCCTTTTTTCAAACTACGACTCATTTTAGCTTCCTTCCTTTCGTTTACTTACCGTTGCGGCGGCGTGTGATCAACTTCGTCGAGGCCTTCTTGGCTTTGCGGGTCTTAACGCCCATCGCCTTCTTACCCCATGGCGTCATTGGTGATTTACGGCCAACCGGAGTTCTGCCTTCACCGCCGCCATGCGGGTGATCGTTCGGGTTCATAACAGAACCGCGGACTGTCGGACGAATGCCCATCCAGCGGGAACGTCCAGCTTTGCCTAAGTTAACCAGGCTGTGATCTTCATTGCCGACCGTGCCGATGGTGGCGCGGCAGTTGCTCAGAACCTTGCGGACTTCGCCGGACGCCAGACGCAGAATCGTGTAGCGGCCTTCAGAACCCAGGATCTGTGCGGAAACGCCAGCGGAACGTGCCAGCTGGCCGCCCTTGCCCGGCTTCAGTTCAACGTTGTGAACGAAAGTACCTTCAGGGATGTTGCGCAGCTCCATCGCGTTGCCGACCTTGATGTCGACCGCTTCGCCGGAAACGATGGTCTGTCCGACCTGCATTCCCTTCGGAGCCAGGATATAGCGCTTTTCACCGTCTGCATAATTCAGCAGTGCGATGTTGGCGGAACGGTTCGGATCGTACTCGATCGTTGCGACCTTCGCCGGGATGTTGTCTTTATTACGCTTGAAGTCGATCACGCGGTACTGACGCTTGTGTCCGCCGCCCTGATGACGGGTTGTGATCCGACCGGTGTTGTTGCGGCCGCCCTTTTTGGACAGCGGTTCAAGCAGCGAGCGTTCTGGAGAAGTCGATGTGATTTCTTCGAAGCTCAGGCTTGACATACCGCGACGACCTGGAGTCGTTGGTTTATATTTCTTAATCGCCATTGGATTTAGTCCTCCTTACGCATTTTTCCGGAAATAGCGTGTTCTTCCGATATGTTGTTCAGCTTATTCCGAGAATAAGTTGATATCCTGTCCTTCCGGCAGCTTGACAACTGCTTTGCGGACAGCGCTCGTCTTGCCGACGTATTTGCCCATTCTCTTCGTCTTCGGCTTGCAGTTCAGGATGTTGACCTGTTCAACCTTGACACCGAAAATTTCTTCAACAGCCAGACGGACCTGCGTTTTGTTCGCGCCCTTTGCGACCGCGAAAGTGATCTTGTTGTCAGTGTCCATCAGCTTCATCGTCTTTTCAGTGATGATCGGGCGGATAATGATATCTCTTGCGTTACTCATTATGCGAATACCTCCCCAGCTTTGTTGGCAGCCGCTTCCGTCATAACCAGCTTCTGAGCGTTGGCGATGTCGAAGGCGTTCAGTTCTTCAACTGTCAATAAGGCAGCGTTCGGAATGTTGCGCAGGGACATGAAGGCATTGTCGAAGTCCTCGGCGATATCCGCTACAAACAGCGTCTTGCCTTCAAACTTGAACGCATCCATAACCTTGACAAATTCCTTTGTCTTGATCGCGTCGAACTTCAGCGCATCGACGACAACCAGGTTGTTTTCAATGACCTTTTCAGAAAGCAGCGATCTCAAAGCCAACCGGCGGACCTTGCGGTTCAGACGGTAAGCATAGCTGCGCGGCGTCGGACCGAAAGCGATGCCGCCGCCTCTCCACTGCGGAGCGCGGATGGAACCCTGACGAGCACGGCCTGTGCCCTTCTGACGCCAAGGCTTCTTGCCGCCGCCGCTGACTTCATGACGGCTCTTGGTGTCATGCGTTCCCTGACGCATATTCGCGCGCTGCATGATGAGCGCGTCAAACATGACCTGCTGATTAGGTTCAATGCCGAATACAGCCTCAGCCAGTTCGATTTCACGAATCTCTTTAGCTTCCAGGTTATATACATTTAACTTTGGCATCTGTTATTCCTCCTCTTTTGCTTCTTCGGAATAGCTGATCAGATCCTTGGCCGAAACAGCAGCTGTTCCTTTGACGGATGATTTAACAACAACCAGTCCGCGCTTCGGTCCCGGAACGTTGCCCTTGATCAGCATATAGTTGTTTTCAACATCAACCTTGATGATTTCCAAATTCTGTGTCGTTGTGGTATATCCACCTTCCTGGCCAGCGCCAGCCGTTCCCTTTTCGATCCGGCCGTTGTTACGTCCGGTCGTTGCCAGAGAACCGATATGCCGCATGTTCTTAGATCCGCCATGCGTCTTCGGGCCCATCGTCGCGTTGTTTCTGACGATTGTGCCGTTGTAGCCGCGGCCCTTGCTGGTGCCGGTTACGTCGACGATTTCGCCGGCGGCGAACAGATCAACCTTGACTTCGTTGCCGACTTCCAGGTTTGTCATTTCCGTACCGCGGATTTCGCGAACGAAACGCTTCGCTGCGGTCGATGCCTTGGCAGCATGACCCTTTTCAGCTTTATTGGAACCCTTTTCGCTCAGATCTTCAAATCCCAGCTGAACAGCTTCGTAGCCATCGTTTTCCAGGGTTTTCTTCTGCAGCACTACGTTCGGCAGTGCTTCAACGACTGTGACAGGAATCAATACGCCATCCGTAGTGAATACCTGCGTCATGCCAAGTTTACGTCCTAAAATACCTTTCATGATGTCACCTCCACTGTCCTTACAGCTTGATCTCGATGTCGACGCCGCTCGGCAGTTCCAGACGGCTCAATGCGTCAATGGTTTCTGCGGTCGGTCCGACGATCTCGATCAAACGCTTATGTGTTCTGATTTCAAACTGTTCACGCGAGTCCTTGTACTTGTGGACAGCTCTTAAAACGGTTACCACCTGACGTTCTGTCGGCAGGGGTACAGGTCCGACGACTTTCTTTGCGCCGTGTTCCTGAGCAGCCTTAACGATCTTTTCGCTGGCTGTGTCCAGGATTCTGTGTTCGTAAGCTTTTAAACGAATTCTTACGCTGTTTTTTGCCATGAAATCTTCCTCCTTCATTTCATCCGCCTTTTCGGCAGATTCGCTCGGTGTGAATTCCCCGGTCTTCACGCTTAGCTGGCGCTATCGTGACAACGCCGATCAGCGTGCCGGCAACCTCCCACGTCCATGCGAATGCTTCGCTATTATAGCACTCAAAAACAGGCAATGCAACACTTTTTTCAAAAAAGTTAAATACTTAGAAAAACGGCTTCAGATCAAGCTCTTTTTAAGTTTTGAAAATCAATGATTTTGCTTGATCCAAAACAACGCAGATCAGTGGGTCATTGAGAGTATTCCTCTCCTTTTTCCTCCAGTTTCTCCTTACTTTTCTCACTGTTTTACGCGTATTTTTGATCATTTTTTCGACATTCTTCAATTATTACCGCTTACATTCGTCGAAATTCGCCGTTCTTTTCTAATTTTAATCAGGAAACCTTCCCCCGGACGACTTGTTTTATATTATAATAAGGATATTTCCAGGAGGTGAGCCCATGTTTGAATTTCTGAAATCCAAAAAGCAGGAGCGCCGATGTGTCGTCGTGGCGCTGCACGGGTTCGGCCGGCGGCGGACGGACGAATTTCTGCCGCTGAAGAATTTCCTTGCCGCCAAGAAAATTGAGCTGATCCTGCCGGAATTATTTAACCCGCGCAATCCGCAGGACGTTGATCCGCAGAAATGGATTCAGCGAGCCGAGGAAGTCGTTGACGAACTGACAGCTCAGAATGCGGACGTGATTCTGATCGGCTTCTCAATGGGCGGCGTCATCGCCGCGCACCTGGCCGCTGTCAAACCCGTGAAGAAACTGATCCTGTTAGCCCCGGCGTTCAATTATATCAATGTCGGCAACGCCGCAGACTACATCACCGGCTGGTTCAGCAGCCCGAATAAAAAAGAACAGCCGGAAGCCTATCCGCCGCTGCCCGCTGATTTTACTTCGGTGTTCATGAACGTCGTTGATCTGTTAAAGCAGGACGCGGCGATGGTGGAATGTCCGGTGCTGATTCTGCACGGCACGGAGGACGATACGATTGCCGTTTCCTCCAGCCGCAGGATCTACAAAAAAATTCCGGCCGCGCAAAAGGGACTGATCCTGCTGGAAGGCGTCGGTCACGCGATTCTGGACGATCCGGTCTATGCTTCATTGGCCTTGAATACGATCGCCGCGTTCATCGAGGATCAGATTCATTTCTAATCCCGCAATTCCCATTCTATCTGAAATACGAAAGGCTGCCGCGCAGTAAATCCGTTTGCGCCGCAGCCTTTTTATGTTTTGCTTTATGTCCTGCTTTTTCCGCTTTTCTGCCGGCTACCGCTTCGCGCTGCGCCAGTAAGCGAATGCCGTCGCCGCCGAAAGAACGAACGCTCCGGCGCTCAGCATAAACGGAAACAACATATTCAGATCGTAGACGATCCCCGCGGCCAGCGACCCGAGCACGTTGCCCATCGACTTGATCGCGTTGAACAGCCCGGTGATGACGCCGACCTCGCTGTTTTTCCGGCCTTCCACGGACAAAGCCTGGGTGATCGGCTGATAAACGGCGTTGGCGGTAAAGAACACCAGATTCATTGCGATAAACAGCGTCAGATTGCCAGGAATCAGCGCTCCGGCCGCGCTCAGCGCGCACAGCGCCAGCACGACAATCAGCGATTTCTTCGCGTCTGTGCGGCGGATGATCCACAGATTGATGGAGAAATTGGCGATCAGGCCGACAAGACCGATGATCGCTTTGATCAAACCGTTATAGACCGGTTTAAAGTCCAGCTCCGCCTTTAAGAAATAGTTGAACGCGTTTTCGTGACAGTTGCTGGCGAACCCGGTCAGAAAGACGACGATCAGAAACAGAACCATGACCGTGCTCATCAGACTGCGGGCGCTGGCGAAGGAATTAAACGGATTCACGGCTTTCAACAGCTCGCGCGGGCGAACCGTCTGCGGATCGACAATCGAATCTTCGGCAAAGAACGCCGTGCCGATGCCCAGTGCGATCATCCAGACCGCCTGGACGTTGAACGCCAGCTGAAAGTGAATCGTTCCCAGAACACCGCCCAGCAGATACCCTGCCGCCAGCGACACCGACTGCATCGCCGTATAGACCGCCAGATTCGCGGCGCGCTTTGAAGGTTCGCTGACGTCGATCACATACGCCATCGTCGCAACCCCCGCGCCGCCCGCAAAAGCACCCGCGGCCCCGCGCGAGATCAGCACCATCAGCTCGCTCGATGAAAACCCCAGACTCAGCTGCGCCAGTCCGTAACAGACGCAGGAAATGGTAAAGACCTTGACGCGGCCGATATGATTGCTGAACTCGCCCCAGAATACAGACGTCAGAAATGAAAAGAAGCACATCACCGCCATCGACGTTCCGAAAATCCGCGACGGCAGTCCCATCGCCGTATATAAGGTCGGCGTTACCGGATGATGGAAATTCATACCGATTCCCAACAAGACCGTGATCACCAGCATCCTGAACACTGATTTCTTTTTTGTCATGCTTGCATCCCCCTTATGACTTCTCTATAATACAAGTTAAACCCAGGTTGAAGTCAAGCCAAAAAGGAGAAATGGTATGAATTATTCGATCAAAGAAATTTCTGAGCGGCTCCGCATCCCCGCCTCCACGCTGCGGTATTATGAAAAGCGCGGATTAATCGGTCCGCTGCGGCGCAGCACGGGCCAGGTTCGCGTCTTCTCTGAAGAGGATCTCAAACTGCTGCAGATCATCCAATGCTTAAAACGAACCGGCATGCCGGTCGAGGAAATCCGCGAGTTCGTCGGCCTGATCCGTCAGGGCGACGCGACGTTGGAACAACGGACAGCTTTGTTTGAGCATCACAAAGCTCAAATCGAACATCAGATTGAACAGCTGCAGGAAAATCTGGCGGTGCTGGAACGCAAGATGAAGTTGTTCAACACGCCGGCCAAATAAACGAATCCCGCCTGTCACAGAGGACAAGCGGGATCTTTTTCTTATTGAACAGAGCGCGGGTGATCCTTGCGGTAATCGCACAACGCCTGCTTTGCCTGGCAACTGCCTGCTTGATAGCTGGCGCACGCAGCGCAGCCGCGGTTCTTTTTGGAGCGCAGCCGGATCAGGCAATACGCCGTCCAACCGCCAATGATCAGAATGACTAGCCACGTTGCCATCGTCCTTCCCGCCTTTCTTTTTCCTTATTATATCAGGATTTTAACAGAGGATGAATGGAAATGACCGGAAGGTTGAACGCTGCATGATCGTTTTCCAATTTTCGCAGCCGCGCTCTGACGCTGCCGCCGGAAAATTAACCAGGATAACGCGACGATTGCCCCGGAGGATGATCGTGCCGGTAAGCGCTGAGCAGCGGGTTCTGCAGTCCCTCGCTGTGACAGATTCCCTTCATGCCGCAGCCCGCGCAGCCGCCTGCGCAGGCGGAGCCTTTTTGACGATGTTGCCGCCGCAGACTGCGGATTGCCAACAGGCAGGCGCCGATCACCATCAACAATACAGCACCTTCGCCAAAATAACTTTGAATAGCAGCGAGCATTTGTTCTCCTTTCCGCCGATTCCGGCTTTTAAACTTTCGCCGTTTCCTTCAGTTCAACTTCCAGCGTCCGGCTTTCTTTATATGGCCGGATTAACAGATAGACCAGAGCCGCAAGCAGCACCATCGCGATCACCGTGAAGATCGTAAACGGTGTTTCACCCGTGATCAGACCGCCGACCTGGTAGACGATCATCGCGATGACGTAAGCGAAGCCGCACATGTAGCCGATCGCCCCGAGTGTCCATTTCGGATTGTTCATCTCCCGTTTGATCGCGCCCATCGCCGCGAAGCATGGCGCGCACAGCAGGTTGAAGATCATGAAACTGTACGCCGAGAGGGCCGTGAAATCCGCCGCGATCAGCGTCCAAATCTCATTGCCCGCTTCGCTCAGTTCCCCGCTGTAATGGTAAAGAACACCGAAGGTATTGACAACTTCTTCCTTGGCGATCAGGCCGGTTACCGTCGCCACTGTCGCTTTCCACGCCATATCGCCGACCCAGCCCAGCGGATAGAAGATCCAGGACACCGCGTTGCCGATCAGCGCCAGCAGCGAGCTGTTGTTATCCTCAACCGCCTGGAAGACGCCGTCCACAAAGCCATAGCCCTGTAAGAACCACAAGACAATCGAGCTTAACAGAATGATCGTACCGGCCCGCTTGATAAACGACCAGCCGCGTTCCCACGTTCCCCGCAGCACATTGGATGCCGAGGGAATATGGTAGGCCGGCAATTCCATGACAAACGGCGCCGGATCACCCGCAAACATTTTAAACTTTTTGAGGATAATTCCGCTTACAATCACCGCGGCCACGCCGATGAAATACGCTGATGTCGCAACCCAAGCGGAATTGTTGAACAGCGCCCCGGCAAACAGACCGATGATCGGCATTTTCGCCCCGCAGGGAATGAATCCGGTCGTCATGATCGTCATTTTCCGATCGCGATCCTGTTCGATCGTCCGCGAAGCCATGATCCCCGGCACGCCGCAGCCAGTCGCCACCAGCATCGGGATAAAGCTCTTGCCGCTTAAGCCGAACCGGCGGAAGATCCGGTCCATAATGAACGCGATCCGCGCCATGTAGCCGATATCTTCAAGAATGCAGAGCAGGAAGAACAGCACAAGCATCTGCGGCACGAAGCCTAAGACTGCGCCGACGCCCGCAACCATTCCGTCCTGAATCAGACTGGCCAGCCAGCCGCCGACGCCCATCGTCTGTAAGAAAGCGTCAACGGCGCCCGGCACCCACTCACCGAACAACACATCGTTGGCCCAGTCCGTGCCCATCGTGCCGATTGAGATTGACCAGCCGCCCATCGAAATCGCGTAGACCAGCGCCATGACGAGAATGAAAATCGGCAGCGCCAGCCAGCGGTTGGTCACGATGGAGTCGATTTTATCGGAAACCGACATCCGGGATTGATTTTTCTTCGTATAGCATTGACGAATGATCGAACCGATATAATTATACCGTTCATTGGTGATGATGCTTTCCGCATCGTCGTCCAGCTCGTCTTCCGCTTTTTGAATCAGCGCTCCGACATCCGGAACGGTGTTCATCATCGCCGTGATCTTATCATCGCGCTCAAACAGCTTGATCGCGTAGAACCGCTGCATTTCCGAAGGAATTTCTGCAGGTAGTTGTGAAATGATCGCGTTGAGCACCTTTTCCACTTTCGGGCTGAAACGATGAGCCGGCGGCAAGGCTTGCCCTTGCTTCGCCAATTTAACGGCCAGCGCCGCAGCTTCCTGAATTCCTGTTTGTTTCAGTGCCGAAATCGTGACGACCTCGCAGCCCAGCGCCTTGGCGAGCTGCTGCGTGTCGATCTGATCGCCGTTTTTGTTGACGACGTCGATCATATTGACGGCAACGACGACCGGAATGCCCAGCTCCAGCAGCTGTGTGGTTAAGTACAGATTGCGTTCCAGATTCGTGCCGTCAACGATGTTCAGAATCGCTTCGGGACGTTCGTGAATCAGATAATTCCGGGCGACGACTTCTTCCAGCGTATACGGGGAAAGGGAATAAATCCCCGGCAGATCGGTGATCGTAACGTCCTTCTGATCCTTCAGCCTGCCTTCCTTCTTTTCGACCGTAACCCCCGGCCAGTTGCCCACAAATTGATTGGAACCCGTCAGAGCGTTAAAAAGTGTTGTTTTTCCGCTGTTCGGATTACCGGCCAGCGCAATTTTAACTGCCATGTTCTATCCCTCCTAAAATTAGCTTAAGCTAACTATATATCCAAAAAAGACAGGCCCTCCGGCCTTTATTCCACTTCGATCATCTGGGCGTCGGCTTTGCGCAGCGATAATTCATAACCGCGGACGTTGATCTCCACCGGATCGCCCAGCGGCGCAACCTTGCGCACATAGACTTCGACACCCTTCGTAATGCCCATGTCCATGATCCGGCGCTTAACCGCGCCTTCGCCATGAAGCTTTTTGACGGAAACGGTGTCTCCGACCCGGATATCCTTTAACGTTTTCATTTTATCCCCCCCTTTTTATATCATGATCTTGCGGGCCATTTCTTTACTGATGGCCACGCGGGACTCCTTCACCTTGACGATGACATTGCCCTGGTTCTGCGAAATGAGCATGACCTCGCTGCCCTCGATAAAACCGAGTGAATTTAAGAAACGCCGAACTTCTTCCTTCCCGCCGATTCGTTTTACAGCGTTGATCTGTCCAACCTGGGCCAAGGTTAACGGCATCAACCTCACTCCTCCTTTAAGTAAAAAGATCTGTTTAATTAGCTTTGGCTAACTTACAGTCTATATGTTATCTTAATCTAACATCTATGTCAATCTTTTTTTGAAGGATTTTCCTTTTTTCCGAGCATTCAACTTGACAAATACTTTTTACTTTACGGCCCGAGCTGTAGTTTTGCTCTCCGGCATTTTCCCTCAAAAAAAGAAAAAGGCCAGGTTCCAGCCTTGATTCTTGCGATCCGAATCCGCTTTCTCCTGCCTGTTTTATTCAAGTCCTCGGCTTATAACAGATCGAGCAATTCCTCAATCCGGTAAATCCGCGGCAGATCTGCCTGGCATTGCTGGCCGGGATTCGCGAAAATCCAGATGGGCTGCATGCCTGCCCGGTAGGCGCCGATGATATCGGTAGCGAACGTATCGCCGACAAACGCGATTTCCTCCGGCGGCAGCTCCAGCTGGCGCGCCCCTTCCAGAAAGATTTCCACATCCGGTTTATGGGCCTTAAATTCGCCGGAAACAACGATCACCTCAAAAAGGTCTGCCAGACCGCACAATTCCAGCTTACGCCGCTGCATTGGCGAAATGCCGTTGGTGACGATGCCCACCTTATATTTTTTCTTCAGCTGCTCCACGACTCTGCGCGCCTGCGGAAATACGACAGTGTAATCGCCGAATGTATCATTCCAGTCCTTGCACAGCGCGTCGACCTGTTCCTGGCTGATACCGTATTCCTTTGCCAGCATCGAATACATGTGAATCTTTGGAATTGAACCATATTCATCCCAGGTCAGCAGCTTCTGAACGATATTTTCCCGCTCCACCGGTTCATCCCGCAGCTGCGGAAACAGCTCGTCCACTAATTTTCTGACCTTGGCGTCAGCAGCTGCCTGCCGGTCGATCAGCGTGTTGTCCAAATCAAACAAAATTCCTTTAATCCCAGTTCTCATGCGTTCCTCCATAATATTGATTACGCACTTCCAGATAGCACTCCGCATCCGTCTGGTTGATATAAGGCCGGATGAAATACGTGCCGATATTAAACGTAACCGCCCCTAATAAATACCATAAAAAGAAGGAAAGATCCAGCACAAACAGATCCAGCTTGATCCCCTGCGTCATTTCCTGGGAAAGCGCCAGGATCTGCTGCGGATCAAGATCCGGTTCATCCTCAGTCAAATACGGCACAAACCGATAGCTGTACGATTTAACGATCCCCGGAATAACAAACAACAGCGAGTACAGAAACACGATCAGATCCCGCCAGAAACCGGTCAGCGCCACCCGTTTCAAGTCTTCCCATTGATTGAAGCAACGGAATACATCGTTGGCGTTTTCCTCATCTGTGGACGCCTTTTTCATATAATTCATCAAACCGAAGCTCAGCGGATTCAGCACGATCAGCCGGATCAGCGCCGCAACAGCCGCCGAAAGCAGCGTATACATCAGAACCAGCGGACCAAACAGCGTCATTAAAGAACTCAACCCGGAATAGGTCTTGCCAAACAAGGTAATCGTCATGGCGTCCAGCCACTGCGCTGTCGGTCCGCTGAAATTGAAGTTGATCTGAAAGATCTTAAAATTCCCAATCCCATTCCCCAGCCAATACAAAAGCAAACAGGCGACAAACAGTTTTAAATATTTCCGGCTCAATACCTCTTTCGCCCGGCGTTTCAATTCTGCGCGTACAAACATAAAAATCTCCCCCATTCTGATTTCATTTTACACGAAGACTGAGAAAATTCCTAGGATTGTGGCAGATTTCGAGAATTTTCAAAAAAAGATCAGGATTGCTCCTGATCTGGTTTGAGAATGACGGCTTATGCCTGTTTTGATGCCTTCGTTTCTTCCTCATCCTCGTCTTCGTCTTCATTCCCGGCAATTTTACGCTTGCGGAAAATCCGGCACAGCCAGATGCTCAACTGATACAGCAGCAGCATCGGCAGGGCGATCATGATCTGCGACACGACATCCGGCGGCGTAATGATCGCAGCGACAATGAAGATGACGACGATCACTACCGAGCGGCCCTTGATCATCCATTCCGGCCGCATCAGCCCCAGCTGGGTCAGAATCACCGTCACAACCGGCATTTCAAACACCGCGCCGAAGGTGATAAAAATCGTCATGATGAAGCTGAGATAGCTTTCAATGGAAATCGACGCGATGATCGACGTCGAGGCGTTGACATGAATGAAGAAATACAACATGAACGGCAGCGCGATCTTGTAAGCAAACCCGGCGCCGAGAACAAAGAAAAACAAACCGGCGACCATCGCGAAGAAGAACACGAAGTTTTCCTTGCGTTCCAGGCCCGGACGAATAAACGCCCAGATTTCATACAGGATCACCGGCGAACCGAGGCAGACCGCACCGATCAGTGCGACCTTGATATACTGCATGAACAGCGCCTGCGGCGAAAGGTAAACGAACTGATAGCCCAGCTCCGTTCCCTGTTCCGTCAACAGGTTAACAATCGGCCCCGCGTAGTTGAAACAGATCAGTAAGCCAGCGAACAGAACCGCGATCACGATCAGAATCCGGTTGCGCAGTTCCTTCAGATGTCCGGTCAGCGACATGACCGCTTCTTCATTCTCTTGTTCCTGTTTCTGTTTATGCTTCGCCATACTGCTTATTCTTCGTCGTCAGACTTGTCGGAATCCTTATTATCGGACATGCCTTCCTTAAAGTTCTTAATCGTCTTGCCAAACATTTTGCTCAGCTTCGGCAGCTGCTTCGGACCAAAAATAACAATGACGATCACTAAGATGACTAATAACTCTGTGGTTCCCAATTTTCCAAACATGATTTTTCCCTCCTGATTTTTAATAAATAAATTACGCGTTATGCGAGCGGCGGCCCGCGGTTTTCGCAGCTGGACGCTGACGGCGCGGTGCTTTGCGGCCGGTATACGTTTCCGCTAACGACGGCGTTTCTTCAGCCGTTTCCGCAACGGCCTGTGTTTCAACTTCCGCGGCGGCGGTTTCGGTCACTTCCGCTTCGATAACCTCCGGCTTGGCTTCTTCTTTCTTCGCCGGCTTGCCAATCGACTTGAACGATTTTGTCACGTCGTCAATCGACTTGTTGACATCCTCTTTCAGCGACACGATCGGTTCAATCGCTTCCTTTAACGGCGCGCTCGCTTCATCGAGCGGTTCAACGATATTCTCGCGGATGTCCTTGGACAGATCGCCTGTCACTTTCTTGACTTCTTTCAGCGACGCCCCCAGCTTTTTCGCGTAGATCGGAAGCTTCTCCGGTCCTAAGGCCACCAACGCGATCACGCAGATCACGATGATCTCGGCAATTCCTATCTTCATACCCCGTTTCTCCTTTGTGAGATTATTATAACAAGTCGTCCGGAATTTGTATAGCGTTTATTTATATTTTTACCATTTTATTTTTTGATATATTGACCATTCACGTTAAAACGCAGACCGCCTTACAGGTTGGCAGCTTCTTTTGCAGCCAGCCGCAGAGCTTTTCAGCCTGATCCAATTCCCGCTCAGAACGGCAGGCCAGCTCAAATTTCCAGTTTTTCGTGACCCGGGTTCCCAGCCGGGCATAGACCTGGGCGATCAATTCTTCAAACTCCTGCTGATCCTGCGATTCAAGCAGACAATCCATCCGCAGCTGCAGCGTCACGCTCAGCTGGCGCTGGCGGACGATATTCATCAACAAGTCGAAACCATACCACGTCAGAACCCGCTGCTGCCCAAGCATCAGGACATTATCAGGATGATACAGATCAAGCTTCAGCTCCAGCGCCGCCGCTTTTGCTTCAGGACCTTCGCGTAGCCACAGATACTGCTGGTACAGACGGGTATCCGTTTTCACATAATCCAACTGCCGCTGCTGAACCGCGACGCAGCGCAGACCTTCCGTTAACGGCAGCCTTTCCTCGTCCGGACAGCGCCCTTGGGTCCACCGGCTTTTCCACTGACTCGGCGTCATCTGGAATTCCTGCTGGAAATTGCGGTAAAAATATTTGGAGTCGGAAAAACCGCACGCCTTGCAGATCCCGGCGTTGCTTTCTGCCGTAAACAACAGCCGGCGCTCCGCTTCCCGCAGCCGGCAGCGGCTGACGCATTCCAGAAACGTCATGTTGTCGTTCTGTTTCCACAACTGGGCAAAATAACTTTTCTGCATTTTCTCGGCGTCTGCGGCCTGCTGCAGCGATAGCTTCTCCTCCAGATGCGTTACAATATAATCCAGTATCCGGTAATACCGCACAAATTTATCTTCGCTGACCGCCCGAAACTGCCGGTTGACTTCATTTTGAACATTATATTCCATGACCAGCGTCAGACCGAGCTTTTCTTCCATTAACGGCCGCTGACTTGCTTTTTCTTTCTGATTGAACAAAGCATAGGTTTCCAAAATATCCTTTAAGAAAATACAGTCGCGGTAAACCAGCGATACCTCGCGGGTCTGATCGGGATCGACTAACGAATCCACCAGCTGAACACGGTCGGCATAGGGATAGCTGACCTGCGGCAGCAGTGCGGTTTCAATCTCTACACACAAGGCCGTACAGCCTTCGCGCGATGTCATGGCCCATACTTCCCCGGCATTCACAAAAAAAACATCCCCGGCGCTCATTTCACTCAGACGGCTGAACCGCTTCACCTGGGCACAGCCTTCCAAAATCGCGACAACGCTCAAGGCAGAAGCGGAATACCGCAGCGCCGTCTGATGAAAACGCAGAACTTGAGAAGTAATGTAATCATGTCGGAATGGTTTCATACGGGTTTTCTCCTGTTTTTTATTATACCATCGCCGTTTCCCAAACGCAAAAAGAGATCCGCAAGGGATCTCTTTTCAGGAATTTTTTAACGATGACCGAAACTTATTTAATGATTTCGATAACGTTTCCGGAACCAACGGTACGGCCGCCTTCACGGATAGAGAACTTTGTTCCCTGTTCAACGGCGATCGGAGCGATCAGTTCAACCGTCATTTCAACGTTGTCGCCCGGCATGCACATTTCAACGCCTTCCGGCAGTTTGATGACGCCTGTAACGTCCGTTGTACGGAAGTAGAACTGAGGACGGTAGTTGGAAACGAACGGTGTATGACGTCCGCCTTCTTCCTTCGTCAGAACGTAAACCTGAGCCTTGAATTCCGTGTGCGGATGAACGCTTCCCGGCTTCGCCAGGACCTGTCCACGCTGTACTTCATCACGGTTAACGCCACGCAGCAGTGCGCCGATGTTATCGCCCGCTTCAGCGAAGTCCAGCAGTTTACGGAACATTTCGATACCGGTAACAACCGTCTTCTTGGAATCATGGATACCAACGATTTCAACTTCTTCGCCCAGCTTCAGGATACCACGTTCAACACGGCCTGTCGCAACAGTACCACGGCCTGTGATCGTGAAGACGTCTTCGACAGCCATCAGGAACGGCTTGTCAGCGTCACGTTCCGGAGTCGGTACGTAGCTGTCAACCGCAGCCATCAGTTCGTCGATCTTGCCCTCCCAAGCCGGATCGCCTTCCAGAGCCTTTAAAGCGGAACCGCGGATAACCGGAGCGTTTTCGCCGTCAAAGCCATATTCGCTCAGCAGTTCGCGAACTTCCATTTCAACCAGGTCGATCAGTTCTTCATCGTCGACCATGTCGCACTTGTTCAGGAATACAACGATTGCAGGAACGCCTACCTGGCGAGCCAGCAGGATGTGTTCACGTGTCTGAGGCATCGGTCCGTCAGTTGCCGCAACAACCAGGATCGCGCCGTCCATCTGAGCCGCACCTGTGATCATGTTCTTGATGTAGTCAGCGTGGCCCGGGCAGTCAACGTGAGCGTAGTGGCGAGTTTCAGTCTGGTATTCAACGTGAGCTGTGTTGATTGTAATACCGCGCTGCTTCTCTTCCGGTGCGCCGTCGATCTGGTCGTAAGCTTTCGCTTCCGCCATACCGTTCTTTGCCAGGTGGTTTGTAATAGCGGCTGTCAGTGTAGTTTTACCATGGTCAACGTGACCGATGGTGCCGATATTGACATGCTCTTTAGATCTGTCAAATTTTGCTTTTGCCATTTTGCAAATTCCTCCTAATTTTCCATTCAATTAGCCAAGTCTATTTTAAGATAAACGTCCGAAGAAATCAAGGTCAGATTACTCAGCGGAAGCGTTTTTCTTGGCGATTTTTTCAGCAATGCTCTTCGGGACTTCTGAATAGTGGTCCATCTGCATTACATAGTTGCCGCGGCCCTGGGTAAACGAACGCAGGTCCGTGGAATAGCCGAACATTTCAGACAGCGGTACGAAAGCGCGGACAACGATCGCGTTGGCACGTTCTTCCTGATCGCGGATCTGACCGCGGCGCTTGGTGATGTCGCCCATCACGCTGCCGAGGTATTCGTTTGGTGCTGTAACTTCAACCGACATGATCGGTTCCAGCAGAACCGGCTTACATTTCTTCGCCGCTTCTTTCAAGGCCATTGAAGCTGCGATCTTAAACGCCATTTCAGACGAGTCGACTTCATGGTAAGAACCGTCGAACAGCGTAGCCTTGATATCGACAACCGGGTAACCGGCGACTAAACCGTTGTTCAGGGCAGCTTCCAGGCCTTCCTGAGTCGGCTTAATGTATTCGCGCGGAACGGTGCCGCCGACGATGCCGTCGACAAACTCAAAGCCCTTGCCTTCTTCGTTCGGGGCAAACCGGATCCAGACGTGACCATACTGGCCGCGGCCGCCGGACTGACGAACAAACTTACCTTCACATTCAGCTTCCTGACGGATGGTTTCACGGTAAGCAACCTGCGGCGCACCGACGTTGCAGTCCACCTTGAATTCACGGCGCATCCGGTCGACGATGATGTCGAGGTGCAGCTCGCCCATACCGGCGATGATCGTCTGGCCGGTTTCTTCATCCGTATACGTCTTGAACGTCGGATCTTCTTCCGCCAGCTTCGCTAACGCCAGGCCCATCTTATCGGAGTCCGCTTTGGTCTTCGGTTCGACAGACATCTGGATAACCGGTTCCGGGAACACCATGGATTCCAGAACGATCGGCGCTTTTTCATCGCACAGCGTATCGCCGGTCGTCGTGGCCTTTAAGCCGACTGCCGCCGCGATATCGCCCGCGTAAACTTCCGTGATTTCCGCACGGTGGTTCGCGTGCATCTGAACGATACGGCCGAAACGTTCACGGGTATCCTTCGTCGCGTTGAGGACATAGGAACCCGCAGTTGCCATACCCGAGTAAACGCGGAAGTAAGTCAGACGGCCGACGAACGGGTCCGTCGCGACCTTGAAGGCCAGCGCCGAGAACGGTTCTTTATCGTCTGCGTGACGAGCTTCCTGCGTGCCGTCTTCCAGGTGACCCTGGATCGCCGGGATATCCAGCGGGGAAGGCAGGTAATCAATAACCGCATCCAGCATCAGCTGTACGCCCTTGTTCTTATAAGCGGAACCGCACAGAACCGGGAAGAACTCCGAGGAGCAGACGCCCTTACGGATCGCCGCTTTGATTTCAGGAATCGTCGGCTCTTCGCCTTCCAATACCTTCATCATCAGTTCATCATCGTAATCCGCTGCTTTTTCGATCAGTTCAGCCCGCAGCTGCTGCGCCTGTTCCAGCATATCCGCCGGGATTTCCTTGACTTCCATCTTGGTTCCCAGATCATCCGCATAGAAGATCGCGTTCATTTCCAGCAGGTCGATGATGCCGCGGAATGTGTTTTCCGCACCGATCGGCAATTGGATCGCCGCCGCTTTCGCGCCTAAACGATCGCTGATGCTGCGAACCGACATCATGAAGTCTGCGCCGGTCGCATCCATTTTATTACAGAAGACGATCCGCGGGACCTTGTAGTTTGACGCCTGACGCCAAACGGTTTCCGTCTGCGGCTCGACGCCTGCTTTCGCATCCAGAACCGTAACCGCGCCGTCTAAGACACGCAGGGAACGTTCAACTTCAACCGTGAAGTCGACGTGACCCGGAGTATCGATGATGTTGATGCGGTGACCTTTCCAGGAAGCGGTGGTGGCGGCGGAAGTGATCGTGATGCCACGTTCCTGTTCCTGCGCCATCCAGTCCATCTGAGAAGCGCCGTCATGGGTTTCTCCCAGTTTATGAGTTTTTCCGGTGTAATAAAGGATACGTTCCGTTGTGGTGGTCTTGCCAGCATCAATGTGAGCCATGATTCCGATATTACGGGTATTTTCTAGCGAAAATTCACGAGCCATAAATTTCTCCTTTCGTAACTCTGCAGATTCTGCAGCCGCTTACCAGCGGTAATGAGCGAAGGCCTTGTTGGCTTCGGCCATCTTGTGGGTATCTTCCTTCTTCTTGACGGAAGCCCCAGTGCCGTTGGCCGCATCCATGATTTCCGCAGCCAGGCGCTGTTCCATGGTCTTTTCATGGCGCAGACGGCTGTAGTTAACCAGCCAGCGCAGACCCAGCGTCAGTCTTCTTTCAGAAGAAACTTCGATTGGTACCTGATAGTTGGCGCCGCCGACACGACGAACCTTCAGTTCCAGCAGCGGCATGATGTTGGACAGAGCCTGTTCAAAGACTTCCATCGGCTGACGTCCCGTCTTCGCTTCGACGATATCGAAAGCGTTGTACAGGATATCCTGAGCGACGTTCTTCTTGCCGTCCAGCATCAGCTTGTTGATTAAGCGAGTGACCAGTTTCGAATTGTAAATTGGATCAACCAATACATCTCTCTTCGCAATATAACCTTTTCTTGGCATGTGTTATTCCCTCCTTATTTCTTAGCTTTCGGCTTCTTTGCCCCGTACAGAGAACGGCTCTGATTCCGGTTGGCAACGCCGGCGCAGTCCAGAGTTCCGCGGATGATGTGGTAACGGACACCTGGGAGGTCCTTAACACGGCCGCCGCGGATCAGAACAACACTGTGCTCCTGCAGGTTGTGACCGATTCCTGGGATATAAGCTGTAACTTCCATTCCGTTGCTGAGACGAACACGCGCGTATTTACGCAGCGCCGAGTTCGGCTTTTTCGGTGTCATGGTACCGACACGGGTGCAGACGCCTCTCTTCTGTGGAGATGCGATGGTGGTGGCCTGACGCTGCAGGCTGTTGTAACCTCTGTTTAAAGCCGGGGACTTCGATTTCCAAACCTTGTTCTCACGGCCCTTGCGGACTAACTGATTAATCGTTGGCATGGTTTTTCTCCTTTCGATCTTTTCAAGCACACACTTCCAAGCGTGCCATTTCTTGGCATAAATATAAGTTTCCGCATAGGAAACCCTTATTCGTAGCTAAGCGAGGTTAATTCTAGCGGATAATCGGTGAATTGTCAACGAGAAAAGAACAACCTTTTTAGAAATTACGCATTTCTTTTCCATTTTCTCCGCAATCCACTGACTCAGGCGTTGCATTTGTTGATTTTCTTCATTTTCCAGCTCTTTTTTATATACCCCGCACTGCCGCGTTTATTCCTCAGCCGGCAAAAAAATAACGGAAAAGCTTCCTGTCCCAATCCTTCCTTTATCTAATTCAGCATCGACGGCCGGTTCTTCCTCCTCTGGAAACAGGTCTTTTAATAAGATGACGGCTTCAGCCACTCCTGCAGCTGCTCAACAGTGCAGCTGGAAAACAAACTGCAGCTAAAGGTATAAACCAGAAACAGATCAGAATTCAGACCTTGCCCTAACTCAAATTTCCCGTGCAGCGTTGTCTTCAGCCGTTCGATCAGCGGAAGCGGCGCGGGATCTTCCTGAATGTTCTTCAATATCGCTTCCAGCCGGCGCATGCACAATGTGAAACGATCGCTGAACTCCATCATCAGGCCCAGCAGCGCACTCTGATAAAATTCCAGGGTCGGGCGCAGGATCAGCTCATACAGCAGCACCCAGACCACCTGAAGCTGCTCGTCTTCATTCAGAAGACGGCATTGATTTAAAAGCTCCGCTTCAAAAGGCTCCAGCGAATCACCCTGCGACAGCCTCAGAAACAGCGCATACTGCGCCTCCGTCGACCGCTGGATCTGCTGCGCGCTCAGATGGTAAATCAGCTGCTGCAGAACGGTTAGATTCTCTTTAAACTGCAGTCTCAGCTCAGACGAAATCCGATCCCACAAAAATTGCCGGTACGGATCCACTTCAATATCCAAAAAAGGCGCTAACAACAAAATCGCGATCATCCGCGCATCCGAAACTACCCCCAGCGAATCTGCCAGATGGTTGGGAGGCAGCGGATCAAAATGCTGGCGCGGCAGCTTCAAAAGCAGATCCGGCGTCGCGTTGCAGGGAATGCGTTCGAGAATATACCGGATCACTTCCAGCTGTGCTGCCATTTCATTGATTTTCTGTTTACGCTGGTAGACATGGCGATGAAGGAAGAAATTCAATGAGATCGGATAGCGAAACGCCTCATGGATGACTTCGATGGGAAGATCCAGCTGCCGCAGGCGCTGAATAATTTCCAAGGTCTTCACGTCCGCCTCGCTTAAATCATAATAACCATTCTGATTCTTAGCGGGTCTGACTAATCCTTCCTGAATGTAGAAATGAACGGCTTTGCGGCTTAATCCTGTTTTCTTGCATACTTCCTGAACGCGCATGGAAAATCACCCCAGCCAAAGCATACCCGTACAGGACAGATTTTTCAAGAAAGAATGTGAAAATAATAATTAAATGTTCAGAAATGCGAAAAAACAAGATCACAAAGGCGGAAAAAGGGAAGAAAAATCCGGCTTGACTGTCCCGGTAACGGATGTTGTATTCTGAAATCAGAAAGAAAGACTCATCAATGATGAGTTAAAAGAGGAAAAAGAGATGAAACTGAAAAAGATCTTCTTACCCCTTCTGGCAGCGCTCCTTTTCGCCGGATGCAGCGCCGCGCCGGAAGCACCGGCCCCGTCTGGTAAATTTGACGCGGAAGTCGATTACCTGATCGTAGGCGGCGGAGCGGCCGGCATCGCCAGTGCGGTTGAAGCCGCGGATCAAGGGATTGAAAACATCATGATCGTTGAAAAAACTGGAATGCTGGGCGGCGCCGCCGTTTACTCCGGGGGCATTTTCGGTGGTGTGGAAACCCAAGTCACCCAAGCATTGGATCTGCATGTCGACATCGAGGACATCATTGCGGAGCAGCAGCGGGAAAAGCACTACATTCTGGACGAAGAATTAACCCGTTTAACGATTGAAAGCGCAGGCAAAACGATCGACTGGATGATCGACACTCTGGGCGTTCAATTCCAGCCGGAAGTCATCGTCAAAGACGGTTACGGTACGTTCCAGACTATTCATCTGGTAGAAGGCGAAGGTTCCGGCTTACGCGAACCGTTTGAAAAAGCCATTGCGGACCGCGCCATCGACGTGCGGCTGAATACGGAAGCCACCGCTTTAATTATGGAAGACGGCCGCGTCATCGGTGCGGAATGTGTGAACGAGAATGGCGAAACAATTCGGATTAAATCCAAGGCGACGCTCATGGCGACCGGCGGATACAGCGCCAACGGGGATTTAATGGCGGCGGTTGCCGAGCAGAACCGCTATTTCCAGACGTCGAATTTAGCTTACCAAACCGGCGATGGCCTGGTCATGGCGACCGCGGTGGGCGCCGGCGTTCAGAATCTTGATCAGGTTCAGGTCTATCTGCGCGAAGTGGAAAACCGCACGAGCCAGTTCCCGTATATGTTTACCATTTTTGTCGGTCAGGATGGCCGCCGCTTTATGGATGAGAAAAGAACGGCGCAGACCTGGAATCAGGAAATCAAAGATGACGTCGTCGATCTTTATGGAAGAACCGGCGTTGATTATTTCTGGAGTCTGGCCGATGAGGCGTCGCTGGAAATGATGCAGATCGCAGATGCGGCCAAGGATCATGAAGGGGTTGTCGTCGCAGATACGCTCGATGAGCTGGCGCAGAAAACCGGAATCGACGCGGAAGCCTTAAAAGCAACAGTGGATCGCTGGAATTCTTTCGCGGCGAAGATGGAAGACGAAGACTACGGCCGCACGGCGCAGTTCTGGTTCCCAATCTCGACAGGTCCTTACTACGCGTTAAAGACAACGTTCTTCTCGAGCGTTTGTCATGGCGGCATCACCAAAAACCAAAACGCTCAGGTTACGCGGATTGACGGCAGCGTCATCGACGGCTTGTATGCCGCAGGCGAAGTCACAACCGTTACCAATTCCAACGGCTATACCATTTCTAACGCGATGACCTTTGGAAGAATCGCGGCGCAGCACGCCGCGGCTTCCATTCAAGCAACGAAATAAACTTCCAAGTCGTCCTCACGATTCGATCTGTTACCGGAAAGTGAAGAGGGCATAAGTAAAATCAAGGATCGCGATCACAAGAAATACTTTATTCAAAAAACGCCGCAGAAAAAATCATGGCGTTTTTTATACAATCTCTTTGTTATAAGCAACAGAAAAGCGGCGCTGAGCCGCTTCCTTCCGTTATTGACTTGATTTCTGTTCGCTGCGTTCCAGAGCTTCGGTTAAGAAAATCCGCAGTTTATCCATGGTTTCATCGCTGACGCAGTGTTCCATGTGACAAGCGTCTTCCTCTGCCGTCGCCTCGTCGATCTCAAGCATTTCCGTCAAAAACCGCTTGAACAAGACATGCCGGCTGTAAACCTTTTCCGCATATTGCCGGCCGGCCTCGGTTAAATGGATCGTACCATAAACTTCCTGATGAATATATCCGGCATCCTTCAGGACGCCCATCGCCTTATTGACACTGGGCTTGCTGACATGAAGCATGGCGGCGATATCGCTCATTCTGACGCTCGGGTTGCGCTGTTCCAGAATCAATATGCTTTCCAGATAATTTTCTGATGATTCATTAATGCGTTCCATAATGATCCGGTCCTCGCTTTCTGATGTTAATTATAACAAATCCTTTAAGCTTGGACAACTAAACCGCTTTCTTTCTCCGCAAATTCGGCGGGTAAAATCCATCGCCGCAACTTTGGATCTTCTCCGGCAGCTTTTCATTCTTTAATATCGTCTGCTTTCCTATATAAATAAGGAAACGACATGGTACACGACAAACGATACGCAGTACGCCACGCTGATCTGAAAGCCCATCGACTTAAGCGTATATTTCCAGCTGCCCGCTTCTGAGTGAATCGCGGAAATTGCCGCGACACACGGCGCGTAAAGCAGCACGAACGTCATAAACGCGATCGCCGAGGCTGGCGTGAAGACACGGGTCAGAACGCCGGCGAGCTGCGAAACATTGCCGACGTTATACATGACCGCCATTGATGACACGACGCTCTCCTTCGCGATCAGTCCGGAAATCAGCGCGATTGCCGACTGCCAGTGACCAAAGCCAAGCGGAATCAGCAGCGGCGCGATCAGGCGGCCGACAGTGCCCAGAATACTGGAAGTAGGATCCGTTACCGGCTGCAAGGTGAAGCTGAAATTCGTCAGCACCCACAACAGCACCGTCATCGAGAAGATGATCGTTCCCGCTTTGATCAGAAACCCTTTGGCTTTCTGCCACATGTGGATCATCGTGACCTGAAACGACGGAATCCGATACGGCGGCAGCTCTAAAATAAACGTGGATTCATTGTCTTTAAACACCGTGTGACGCAACAGGAAACCGCAGCCGACAGCGACCAGAATTCCCAATACATACATGCTGAAGATCGCGATGCCGGAATGCTCCGGAAAGAAGATCCCGGCAAACAGGGCATAGACCGGCAGCTTCGCGCCGCAGGACATAAACGGAATCAACAGAATCGTCATCTTGCGGTCTTGTTCGTGTTCCAGCACCCGCGAGGCCATGACCGCCGGCACCGTACAGCCAAAGCCCATCAGCATCGGAATGAACGCCTTGCCGTTCAGCCCGATCTTGCGCAGCATTCCATCCATCAGAAACGCTGCCCGGGACATATATCCGCTGTCTTCCAGCACCGATAGGAACAAAAACAGAAGCATGATCTGGGGCATAAACGACAGCACGCTGCCTACCCCGCCGATCACCGTGTTGACCAGATCCAGCGCCCACGGCGCCACGGCCATCGAAGCCAGCGCCGCTAACAGATTTTCCGCTAGCACGTCGTTGATCAACATTTCGACCCAGCCCTTCAGCCCTTCGCCGATCGGGCCAAAGGTCACGATGAACATCAGAAATAAGATAAGAAAGAAAACCGGAATCCCGAGATACTTATTCGTGACGATCATGTCGATCCGGTCGGAAACCGAGGTTTCGCTTTCGCGTTTTTTTACGCACTGCTTCATCATCGCTTCAATTAACGAATAACGCATATCCGCGACCGCCATGTCGATTTCCTGTTGACCGCGCTGATCGCAGAACTGCTTCTGCAGGGCGTGCAGCTCGTCTAACTGGGCGTTGGACATCCGCAGATCGCGGACGATTGCCTCATCATTTTCCAGCATTTTCATCGCGTAGAACTTGTCGTGCACATGATCGTGCTGGCAGGCTTCACGGATCACACTGATCTGTTTTAAAATGGTTTCCGTCGCCGGGTCATAGTCCAGCACCGAGCTGTGCGTGTTGTGAACCAGCTCATGGATCAGCTCCGCCATGCCGCTGCCGTTTTTTGCGCTGATCGCGACGACCGGCGTGTCTAACAGCGCCGACAGCTGTTTTAAATCAATCGTAATGCCCTTGCCTTTCAGCTCGTCAAGCATGTTCACCGCGATGACCATCGGGATGCCCAGTTCTTTCAGCTGTAAGCTCAGGTACAGGTTGCGCTCGATGTTGGTACCGTCAACAATGTTTAAAATCAAATCCGGATGTTCGTCCATGATGAAATCGCGCGCGACGATTTCCTCCATACTGTAAACGGACATCGAATAAATCCCCGGCAGATCGACCAGCGTGATTTCGTGCTCCTCAATCTGAAAGGAACCTTCTTTTTTCTCAATCGTAACGCCCGGCCAGTTGCCGACATGCTGCTTGGAACCGGTCAGCCGGTTAAACAGCGTCGTTTTTCCGGAGTTCGGATTGCCTGCGAGAGCGACTTTAAAATTCATCAGCCGACCCTCCTGACTTCAATCGTTTTGGCTTCATCTTTGCGCAGCGATAATTCATAACCGCGGCAGCGGATCTCGATCGGATCGCCCATCGGTGCTACTTTTCTGATAAACAGGACTGTGCCTGTGGTAATTCCCATATCGATCAGACGTTTGCGGATCGCCCGTTCCCCGCTGACGCCGAGAACCTCCGCCTTTTCGCCAACCTGACAATCAAATAAGGTCATGCCACTCCCTCTTTCTAACTATATCAGTACAATTTTAGCATGGTCCCCCGGCATGTCAACGGATTTTGTTAAGATTAACTAACTTTATTAGCATAAGGCAACATTATGACCGCAGCTTCCCGCAGGCAACCGTTGGAGAAAGAAAAAAGGCTCTCCGCTGCCAGCGTGGAAAAGCCTTGATCCGATCATCCTGATTGGATTTTAATTGGGGAAATAGTTAGGAAATACAGAGGTTAGGATGATCTGTTCGTGGAAGCTGCGGAATTTTCATCCTGTCCAGCAGGAGTGAAAACCCGGGACCGCAGCCCTCTTGTTCAGTATCGCAGGAAAGAGGAGATTAAATCTGCGATTAAGTTAGTGTTATCTAACTTATGACATAATGTTATCACAAGGTAACTTCTCTGTCAACAACAAAATAAAAAACAGATCTTTTTCTGCCGTCATCCATCTTTGCAGCTTTCATTCAACCAGATCATCCAATCCTAGATCCAGCCTTATAAAACAGATTATTTAATTTCTTCAACAAATACGAAACGCGATATCTTCTGAATGTCGTTACCAAACTCCCTGAACAAAAATCGGTCACATTCGTCAAAAACACATTTGAAGCCTATGTATGGATAAACAACC
>NZ_GG657555.1:54843-57614 GCF_000157995.1 Holdemania filiformis DSM 12042 | reverse complement strand
TGAAAATAGAAATTGTAGAATTTCTTGGGGACGAGCAGGCATGAGTGAAAATTTGCTCTCTATTTCAAATCATCAGTTCGATGATGTGATTGCCATTATCGTCAAAGCCCGTTCCCGCGCAATGAAAGCCGTTAATGCCGAACTCATCAATATGTATTTAGAAATCGGCGCCTATGTCAGTGAACGCGTCAAGTCCGTTGGTTAGGGCATAAGTGTGGTCGCTGATTTTTCTGCTACACCCTATTTTAATTATTTATTTTATCAGGTACTAGGCATAGCGTTATCCGCTGTAGTCTTACTATTTACAGTAATCGTTACAATGGCGGCTTTCGTGGAACCGTGGGAAATCCCCGTTTCGATAATTTGGCGTTCAGTTAAAGTAAGATGGAGAACCTTGTTGCAAGTCATAGAATTCAGTTCCTTTCGCGTCAAGCAACAAGAAGTCTGTATTTACTTATATTACTTCATAATGAAAGAGTAACGTCAACTAGAACTTTGTGTAAGAGTGATTTCTACTTGTCCTGCCCTGAAGTGGAACTTAACTTTTCAGTTGAGATATGATTATTATGGGTTATGCATCTGAGCAGATCATCCCTCATTAGTGTTATAATAGAAGCTGCAGGAGGAACTATAATGAACGCTGAAATCATCAAAAATGAACTTGTTGAGCAGAAAAAATCTAAATTTAAAGGAAATATTTATCATACTACACAGGTATTATTTGCTTATAATTCTAATAAAATCGAAGGATCAAGATTAACTGAAGAACAAACGGAAATGATTTTTGAAACAAGATCTGTGATTGCTAAAGAAGGTGAGCAGATAAGAGCTGATGATATGATAGAAGCGCTCAATCATTTTCGATTATTTGATTTTATGCTAGATCATTATGAAGAGCCGCTTACAAAAGAACTAATTCTTAAAATGCATAAAATATTAAAAAGAGGAACATCAGATGAATATGACCCGCGGTATAATGTCGGAGGATTTAAGGTGTTGCCAAATATTATTGGTATCGTTAATGTTATCAAGACGTCAGCACCTGAAAAAGTTGAAAAAGACTTAGACTCTCTGCTTAAAATATATGAAAATCAAGAAAAGAAAACCATTGATGAGCTAATTGATTTTCATGTTCGATTTGAGCGTATTCATCCTTTAAGCGATGGGAATGGACGTGTAGGAAGAATCTTACTCTTCAAAGAATGCTTAAGAAATGAAATAGTTCCATTTGTCGTATTGGATCAGGACAAAGCTTTCTATTTAAGAGGCTTACGAGAATACGATCGTGATCCAATTTACTTAAAGGATACATGTTTGAATGAGCAAGATATTTATTACAGCCTTTGTGAGAAGCTGTTGGATTATTATATAATTACAGAATATAAAGATGAATTAGAAATTTAAAGGTGGTGATTTTATGAATATTCCGGAGAAGAAGACATGGGAGAATCGGCTTCCAAGCTATTTAGTGCATGATATCGACGCTTATATTCAAGGATTAAAAGAAAATTCGAGTTTATTAGATTGTTATTACGACGAATTGTACGGATCAATCAATATTGCCTATTGTACGGATAATTGTATCACTTATGAACAAGCTGTTTATCTTAGACAAAAATATTTAGGTTATGAATAAAGAGGTGAATACAAATGATGGATAAATTTGAAACGTATGAGGTAGAACAAGCAAAAAACTACGGCGGTGGGAACGGTAAAAAATAGGAATCTATATAAAGAATGAGCTATATCTTTTAAAATTGCCACCAAAAAAACAAATAATAGAAAAATGCAGTCTTATAGTAATAGTGCTTTTTCAGAATACATATCATGCCAAATTATTGATAGATTAGGCTTAAATGTTCAAAAAACTCTTATTGGTACTTACACTGATAGAGCACTAAATAAGAGTTATAGTGCTGTAGCATGTAAGGATTTTTGCAACTTTAACAAAATACTTTATGATTTTGGAAGTATTAAAAATAGTTATATAGATTCGAGAACTAGTAAATCAAAAATTAATAGATGATATTTATACCCTAGTTACAGAGTTGCCTCCATAGCTTCAACCTGTGAGATTTTATCAAGACGATATTTCCAGTGATAGACAACTGGCTCAGCATTTACTTCATTAAAATACAGGAAGATTCTTTGTTCAAGTTTCTCTTTGGATTTCACTCGAATGCCTCTGAGCATTTGTTTCGTCATCTTACTAAAGAAACTCTCAGTCATGTTTAACCATGAACCGTGCGTTGGCGTAAACACAAACACAAAACTATCTTACGGGCAGGCCGCAGGGGCGTTTTGTGTTTCTTTTGATTTATGCGCTGAATGATTGTCGCATATAACCCGGATCTCATCCCCTTCCGGATCCATTGCATCAAACTTTTTCAGAAAATTGATGAAGTTGGAACTCTTATGGCTTTCACTTACCAGCGGAATTGCAATCCCTGTCAATAGATCAATGCCTGCGAGCAGAGATAACGTACTTAGGCGTTTGTATTCTGCATCCCGCATGACAACTCCGTTTTTATCTGTAGGGCGCAGTTCTTCACTCGTTGTTGAAAGCACCTGAATACCCGGCTTTTCATCGCAGGACACGGTATGGATCACGGGTTTATCCGTTGGGATAATGATTTCCCCGGCTTCATCAAACTGCATTTCAACCTGCTTATAGACAAGGAGGACGTTATGTATTTTTGCATCAAAATCAGGATCGCGCTTTTCACAGTAATCCTTAATCTTGAATGGCTTGATATCCTGTTGGACAAGAA
>NZ_GG657555.1:38873-53251 GCF_000157995.1 Holdemania filiformis DSM 12042 | reverse complement strand
TTCCCATTTGAAAGATTTTATTCTTGAGTTTGGACGGAATTTTACTTTCGTTAGTGAAGAATACCGCGTGCAGGCTGACAATACCAACTTTTTTCATTGATTTGCTGTTCTATAATCGCACTCTGTCCTGCCTTGTTGCGATTGAACTAAAAATCGATATTTTTAGACCGGAGCATTTAGGACAGTTAAATTTCTATCTGGAAACTCTTGACCGTGATATTCGCATGCCGAACGAAACCACCAGTGTCGGTTTAATTCTCTGTACAGGCAAGGATGACACTGGGGTTGAATACGCGCTCAGCAGAGCCATGTCTCCTACGATGATCGCAGACTACACGCTACATCTGCCCAACAAGGACTTGCTGCAAAACAAGCTGCGTGAATTGACAGAACTTGCGCCGGAAAATATCGAAGATGATAAGCAATGATGTCCGTAATCTATACTCATTATTCCTTCATAATTCATCGTGATGAAAGTCCAGATCAGCCTGCTTTGTAATCTCTACCACCTCTAGTATCTTCTTTTGCTTACTCGTCAATTTGCATCATAAAGGGGATTGATGATCTAACCGCTTTGTCAGTCCTAACTTTCATATTTGCGAATCATTTCAGGGGCTTGCGATTCAATCCGGCGCTCCTTCTTTGTGGAAAATAAACTATTTACTTTGACGAATCGCATCCTCGACCGCTTCTTTGATCGCCTCGGAAGTGATGGTCGCGCTTGCTACATTATCGACTTCGGTAGAATTCGCGGAAACAATGGCTGCCGGCAGGGTATCGATCGCTTTCGTGCCAATCCCGTCGGTTTCCTGGTGAGAGATCACTTCCACCGCGGAAATCTGATCATTGTCGAGCGTGACTTTGACCTTTAAAGCTCCGCCTACACCAGTACCTGTGCCGATATACTCATTCTCGCCGACAGCAGCATCCTTCTTTGAATCCTCCGCAAACGCGGTATTCAGGAGTGGTTCATCATTATAAGTGCCATCCCAGATTGTATACCGGGCTGGCCGGGCATGATTCGTCGCAAAGCTGACGGAATCGACTTCATCCGCAAGCGGCTTGCCTAAAACGACGGCGCAGGTCAGTACATAATTGCCGCGAATCGGTGTTGCGTAATCACTGTTCAGCTCGTCATCAGGCGTTCCGTAGGTATCCCAATATCCATTGTGTCCCATCGCATCGCTTTCAACAAATTGACTCATCGACTGCCATTTGCCTCCGCCCAGGTCAAACGGAGCGTTTTCGCCGACATTGCTGCCCCAAACGTGGCCATAATAACCCATGGTCGCCGCGGTGGCAAGCATCGTTCCGACAACGGTGCCGGCGTCCAGGAATGCGAAATTGTAATTTTTGTTGTTCACTGTTGTATCTGGAGCCTTTTCATTCAAGCGCCCTTCTTCATTGGACAGGATGCTGTCGGCCAAAACCAGGATCGTAACCGTTCCCGGCGTGGAAGAATCTTCAACCGGGCAATACTTTTCACCGATGATCGACCGCTGGGCCTCGACATCCTTGACGGCGACCAGATAAACTGATGTACCTCCGCCGGCGCTTTCCGGTAGCGTTGCGGCTTGCATGACTTTTAACAATTCTTCATCGGTCATCTGATCGGCGGGATCATCGGACCAATGACCGTTATCGACGGTCATCCAGGTTTTGCTGCTGATAAACCAATCCTCGAATCCTTCCGGAGTAAACGCTGCTGCAGTTTGGGAATCAGGATTGCCCTGATTGTCCTGGCTGGGCTGAGCTGCGCAGGAACATAGTCCCACAAGCATCGTTAAGGCCAGGATGAGAGAGATCATTCTTTTCATTTCCATTTCCTCCCTTACAATTGGTGTTTTGCCCGGTTCTGCGCGGGCTTGTTTTTATTTTAATGATTTGCTAGAATGGTATCAACTTACAGACGGACACCGATTTGTCCAGTCCATGACAGTTCAACCCTGATTTGTAATGAGGTGATTTCCATGAAGGCGGAGAAGCAGATTAAAAATACAAAAACAGGCTTTATGAAAGCCTATGCCGCCTTAAGCAAGCGCAAGGCAGCGGACAAGATTACCGTGAGTGACCTTTGTCAGGAAGCGGAATTCAGCCGCAACACCTTTTACACCTATTATAAGAACATGGAAGATTTCCTCACAAAATCCGATCTGATGATTCTGGAAGATGTGATGAGCGAAATTGGCAAGTATCGGTTTGACATGGACTTTTCTCATTCGATCGAGTTTTACACCTACATAAAAGAAAATGCAGATATGATTTTCTCAGTCTTGGAGCGTCCCGGCGGACCGGGGCTTTCCGGGATTTACGAGGCGGAAAAGGAGTATTGCCTGGCTGGGTGGAGTACAGAAACACAGCTGCCGCCTGAGCAGTTGGAATTGATCTTCGCGCATCATTTCGGAGGGATGTTTTCCATGCTTCGGGCATGGTGGAAAGCCGGATTTTCTGTCGAAACGGAGACCTTTAAAGAACTTTTGGAGAATTCGGGTATGTTTGGCCTCTATCATTTCGTTTACACGGTCTGAATAAGGCTTATCCCATCGCGGCCTGTTTTAAAAACGTTACCGCATAACTACTTCGTTAAATTCTTTGTTTCGATCTTTGCAGTGCTTTTCAGCACTTTTTTTATTGGATTTTCCCAATAAAAAAGGCAGATTCATTTCTGCCGTTCTCTATTTATTGAGGATTTCATTCAGCCAGATCGTCTGATCCTGATTCAGAAACCTTTCGATCTCCGCTTCATAAAACGGATCAAGCATGCTTAACCGCCCCTGGTTCAGCACGAGCGGATCAATCCAGCGCCGCTTCGCTTTGACCTGCAGCCAGCCTTCCTCCGCCCCTGGCGCAGCCGCCCGGCGCAGCTGATGCAGCTGGCAATAGGCATCCCATGCCTGAGCGCTTGGAGCCTCCTGTTTCAGCTTGGCGATGACCTGCGGCTCACTCGTCATTAAGTCCTCCAACGTCAACACACGGCGACGCAGTGCGGATCGGATTAAATCCGCCAGCCGCTGCATGGCATAACGATCCTCATCCGCGACGTAAATCCAGGAGTTGATCAAAGCCAGCCGCGCGAATTCCCGTGCCCGATCGAAGGAGCGAAACACCAGTTCCGGCTGATCGTGTTCGTCATGAGCGACGATCAGATCCGCGTAGATCGCCCGCAGACGATCCAGAGGATAGGCCTGAAACGCCAGCGCGTTGCCCAGCGTATATTCCAGCCGGTCCGCCGACAGCTGCGGCGAATCGTTATCCGCAATCGGATACTGGTGATAATCGCAAACCTGTTCCGTACTCAGTCCGGCTTGAGTTAACAGCCGCTGTAATTCCGGCGACTGCTCGATCAACAGACGCGTTGACCCTTCCGTCGATTCCTGCGTCAGATGATCCTCATTGAGGAAGTCGATCACATGTGCGAACACCGGCGTGCTGACATCATGAAGCAGCGCCGCAATCGTCTGAGCGGGATCCTGCGTGAAATGCCAGACGATCAACGCAGTTCCGACGCTGTGTTCATATCGGGAATAGGGTTTTGTCAGATGGCGATAAATCGGATACCGGGTATATTCCAAACCGCAGTTCATGCCGATTTCTTTCAGCCGCTGCATTGCAGGGGTTGCCGTCCACGGACGCAGCCATGGCGGAAAAGAACTGACATACACGGGATAAAGCGAACCTTCTTTGATCATCCGCCAACCTTCTGATTATGCCGGTACAACAGCACCGCGACGGTGATGATCAGCGCGTAGCCGACAAACGACAGCGCATCCGGGATCTGACCAAAGACAATCCAGCCCAGGATTGCCGAGAAGACGACCTGGGAATAATCGAACACCGAAATTTCCTTGGCTGGAGCGTAACTGTACGCCGCCGTCACGCTGAACTGGGCGCAGGCTGCGGCCACGCCCGCTAACAACAGCGAAATCAGCTGAAGCAGCGTCATCGGCGCAAAGCTGAATATCAGATACGGCAATGTCACCAGGCAGGAAAAAGCGGAAAAGAAGAAGACGATCAGCGGTCCGCGCTCACCGCGCTGACTTAAACCGCGCACACAGGTATACGCGCTGCCAGCCGCCATCGCTCCCGCAAAACCGACCAGCGACGGCACGATCTGTTCGATCCGCAAGCCGGGTTTAATGATAAACAGACTGCCGACAAACGCCGCCACAACGCTCAGCTTCTGCACGTTATCCGCTTTTTCCTTCAGGAACAGCGCCGAAAAGATAATGACGAAAAACGGCGAGAGCTTGCTTAACATGGACGCATCGGACATCACCAGATGATCGACCGCGTAGAAATTGCACAGAATGCCAATTGTGCCGAGCGTCGAGCGCAGGATCAGCAGCGGCAGATTCTTTTTCTGGAATCCGAACCCCTGATGACTGCGGATCAAGATTACCGCTGCAACGCCGGCCGCAACCAGATTGCGGAAAAAGCTTTTCTGAACCGACGGCAGATCGCCGGATAATTTGACGAACAAATTCATAACCGCAAAGAAAAACGCGGACAATAAAATAAACTGAACCCCTTTGTTTTTCATTTCTGTTCCCCTTCCTCAAACACCCAGACTTCCGCGGTGGAAAGCTCCGGTTGGTAACGATAGCCCGCCACGTCCAGCGAACGCACGTCCGCACGCTTTATGATTCGCCGATCCACAATTTGACGCGCCATTCTGCCGCGCAGCTTCTTCGCTTCCATCGACGGCGCCTTCCGGCCGTTCTTCACAAACTGCACGGTCACCGCGTCGGAAACATCGACCATCCGGGCATACTCCTGCGACGCCAGGATCAGGATCTCCTCGCTGTCCAAAGCCTGCCTTAAAATCGGTTTCCATAGGTTTAACGGCGTCAGCGCACCGGCTTTATCCAATGGATCCAGCCGGTACGGCTGAATGAAATCCAGCGGTCTTAACAAGCCGTAATACGCGGACAGAATCCGCAGGTGTTCCTCGCAATAGCGCCAGTCCTCCGCGCTCAAGGTTTCCGCCTGGAAATTGCGGAAGGCTTCCCCATGGAAGGCTGCCAGCGCAGCCATCGCCGGCTGCGGCTGATTCATCCGCGCTCTGTTTTCCAGCGCTGCCTTTTCCGAAAGCTTAAACTGCGTCTGCCATTGATCGGCAGTCAGTTTTTTCAGCTCCGTGCGAAGCTGTTCCGTCGTTTCCATGTACTGCGGAGTTTGTCCGACAGGCACATCCGGCAGCGGCTGTTTGCGGAAAGTTTTGGCCGGCGATAACAGAATCTTCATACTAACGCGGCATAGGCCTCGGCACGATAGCCGACCAGCACCTGATTTTCCTTAATTAACAGCGGACGTTTGACAAGCATCCCGTCGCTGGCCAACAGCGCGATCATCTCACGCTCGCTCATCGTTGGCAGTTTTTCCTTCAGCTGCAGCGACTGATACAGCCGGCCGGACGTATTGAAGAATTTCTTTACGGGCAGACCGCTGAGCGCGATCCACCGTTCCAGTTCTTCCGCGGTCGGATTTTCCCGGGAAATATCCCGTTCTTCAAACGCCAGTCCCAGCTGATTCAGGTGTTTCTTTGCTCTCATGCATGTGCTGCATTTCGGATAACATACAAATATCATGGCTTTCCTCCTGTGTTCTTCATTGAAATCAATGTCTTTATTGTATCGGAAAGGCAGGTTGATTTTCAATGCTAACGATCTATTTCATCGCCAGCGCGCTGCGCGCGGCGATCCGGCCGAATGTCACGGTATCGGGAATCGAACAGGAGCCTAAACGGTTCGCACCATGAATCCCGCCCGTCACTTCCCCCGCCGCATACAGACCCGGGATCGGATGGCCTTCGGTATCGATCACGCGGGCATCCGGATCAATCTGCACGCCGCCCATCGTATGATGCACGGACACGACGGCGGAGAACATCATATACGGACCTTCGCCTAACGGCTGGAGCTGATCAGTCCGGCCGAAATCCGGATCCTGACCGGCTTCGGCATACTGATTATAGCGATCCACCGTTGCTTTCAGCGTCTTAACCGGAATGTCGAAGAACGCCGCGCATTCGTCCAGTGTCCCCATCGCCAGTACGCCCTGGTCATAACAGCGCTGCACCTCCGCTTCAATCGTTTCGTCCAGCTGCATCTCATCGACAACCGACTGTTCGATCAGCTCGTAGATCATCGCGCCGGTTTGATTCAGCGCGGCCTCCGATAGATTATCGCGCGTTTCTTTCTCATCGACAAAGCGCAGTCCTTCCTTATTGACTAACAGCGCGTTGGCAGTCAGGCGGGCGTAATCAAGAAAATAATAATTGCCGGTGGCCGGATTGTTGACCGGATAGAGCTGAATGTATTCCATTCCCACCAGATTCGCGCCGATCGCTTCCGCCATCCGCAGCCCGTCCCCGGTGATCGCCGGGGAGTTGGTCGTCGGGATGCTCGCATCGAGCTTGTTCCAATGTGTATCATACTGCATCCGCATTTCCACGTTCGCGCCGAAGCCGCCGGTCGTCAAAATGACGCCTTTGCGCGCGTAAAAGCGCAGCGGCCGGCCGCCGCGGGTGGCTTCCACGCCGATCACCCGGCCTGTTTCATCCTGCAGGAAACGCTCGGCGCGGGTGTTGTACTCCACATTTACGCCTAACGATTCCGCCTTGCGGATCAATGTTTCCACATACTGCGGGCCATCGCCAACCGGCCACAGCGTGCGCGCCACGGTATGCCCGCCATACCATGACTGATGATCGCGGTACTGCACGCCGACGGTATCGCGCAGCCACTCGGCGTTGCTTAAGGCGTTATCCGCCAGAATCCGCACCAGTTCCGGATTGCCGAGATTTTTTCCACCCTTCATTAAATCCTCATAAAACAATTCGGGACTGTCGTTGTCGATGCCCTCCTGAAGCTGCACCCAGTTGCCCGGCGCGGCAAACTCTCCGCCCGACATCCGCGTATTGCCGCCGCCAAAGGACATTTTTTCCACAATAGTAACTTCATCGCCGCTTTGCGTCAGGGCTTCAATCGCTGCCGCAAATCCCGCGCCCCCGCCGCCGACGATCAGCACGTCGCATTCAATTTCCTGTTCCTCGTTTTCCTCATCGCTCCAGCCCAGCTGATCCTCGCGGATCCCAGCCTGATCGAGCGCGTCCTGTACGGCTTCCAGAAAGCCTTTCGACGTATAGGTTGCGCCGCTGACGGCCTCAACCTGAAGCGAGTTCTTCGACAGGATTTCGTCACTCATCTGCACCATCGCCGTATCGAAACCCGGAATTTCATTATGCGAGAGAATCTCGATGTGCTGGATCTGGTTGTGGTCGATCATCACGTCGACCTTGATCTCGCCCTGCTTTCCCTGCCCCGTACCGGTAAACGTCCCGCTGACCCGGCCCTGTTCATCGGTCTGTCTATTCGCGGATGAGGACGGTACACAGCCGGACAACGCCAGACACAAGACCAGCGCGGCTACAACCCGCTTCATTCCGGATCTCCCTTCAAAACCTCAGCACGGTATTCTTTGGGTGAAAGGCCGGTTTGCTTCTTAAAAATCCGGGAGAAATAAAACTGATCGCTGTAGCCGCAGCGCCCTGCGATTTCCTTGACCGGCAGTTCCTTCTGCGCCAACAGCTTCTGCGCCAGCTCCATCCGCAGGTCGGTGATCAATTCGACCAGCGTCTTGCCCGTGGCGGTTTTCACGAGTTTGAACAGTGTCGAATGGCTGATCGAAAATTGTTCCTGCAGCTTCTCGGCGTTAAGATCCGGATCGGTAAAGTGTTCATATAAATAACGGATCAGGGACGCCGGCTCCGGCTCGGCTTCCTTTGCCTGGCGGATCAGCTTGCGTTGTTCCATGCGCTGCTGGAAACGGGCCGCGGACTGGCGCAGCGCGTCCTCCAGTTCCTCATCTTCCACCGGCTTCAACAAATAGAAATCAACATGATGCTGGATCGCTTTCTGGGCATAGCTGAAATGATCGTAGCCGGAAAGGATCAGAATCACACAGTCGGGATCCTGAGCGCGGATCTGTTCGATGCACTCCAGCCCGCTCATCAGCGGCATGTTGATATCCAGAATTAACAGATCCGGCGTCATCTTCTCATAGTATTCCATGACCTGGCGGCCGTTTTCCGCGGCGGCGACTACCTGAATTCCCAGATCCAGCGATTCGATCTGACGGATTAAACCGTTGCGGATATTTTCTTCGTCGTCCCCGACCAAAGCGCGGATCATACCGATTCCTCCTTTCCGCTGACCGGCAGCGTCAGCGTCACGCAGGTGCCGGCGCCCAGTGTGCTGTCAATGCTCAGACAAGCTTTTTCGCCGTATTCAATCCGGCAGCGGCGCAAGACATTCTGCAGCCCGTAATGCCCTTCCATCTGTTCTTTCTGCAGCGCTTCGCGCAGCGCCGCCAGCGTGGCCTCATCCATCCCCACGCCGTCGTCCCGCACCTGAATTTCCAGCCGATCTTCGATCAAGCGGGCGCTGACCTGAATCGTTCCGCCGTTCTCCTTGGGTTTTAAGCCATGATTGATCGCATTTTCCACCAGCGGCTGAATCAGGATTTTCAGCATTGGCAAATCGCGCGCGTCCTCTGCCAGCTCCAGCGTGGAATTCAGCTTCTGACCGTAGCGGATTTTCTGCATCGTCAAATAGGCCTCGGTATGTTTAAATTCCTGAGCCAGCGTAATCTTTTCCTGACCATTGCTTAAAAAGATCCGGAAATAGGTTGACAGCGAGGTGATCGCTTTGGCCACCTCATCCGCGCCCTGAGCCTTCGCCATCCATTTGAGATTATCCAGCGTGTTGTAGAGGAAATGCGGCTTGATCTGGGCCTGCAGCACCTTCAGCTCAGCCTGGCGTTTTTCCGCCTGTTCCTGATAGATCTTGTCGATCAGCGAAATGATCTCGTCGAGCATCGCGTTGTAGGATTGGCCCAGCGAGTCGATTTCATCATGGGTGCCGGGCAGTGTGTAGTAGGCGTCCAGTGTGCCTTCCTCGACCTTTTTCATCCGTCCCTGCAAAGCGCGGATCGGCTTGAGTACCCACTGCACCAGCGAAGCCCCTATCACGATGTTGATCAACAACAGCACGCAGAACAGAATCAGCACGCCGATTAAAATCTGATGGGTGGAACGGCCGATCACTGAATCCTGCACCAACGTACAGAACACCCAGTCATCGTATTCCGTCACGGGTGAAACAAACAGCGTCGCCTGCTTTCCCTGGGCGTCGCGGACGCGGAACTGGTCGGAGCTGGTAATCGAGCGCATATCAAGCTCATCCAGCGTAGGACGGGATAGAACATTTTCAACAAAGTATTCCTCGTCGGTCGTGATCAGGTCTTTATTGCGCGTCATGACCCAGCTGCGGCCTTCGTAAATCTGGACCGGATTGACGATTTCTTTTAAGCGCACCGTCGGGATTGCCGCGCAGATCAGCGCCTCCTTAATCCCCGTGCTGCCTAAGATCGGATAGTAAAACAGCATCACCTGCCGGTGTTCAGGATTGGTCACCGGCAGCGACAGAATAAATTCACGGTCATTCTGATAGGCTTGTTGGTAGTCGGTATGATCCATCAGATTTTCCACCGCGCTGGAATTGATCCAGCAGAAGCCGTTTTTTCCGATATAAGAGAACGTTTCCATCGTTTCCCCATTCTTCTTGTAAAGCTCGGTGAAACGGTCGATCAGCGGCGTAATCTCGCGCACATCCATTGAACTGAACGCCGGAATTGCGGCGATCGTGCGGTATTCCACCGCCATGCGCTTCACCCACATACTGACCTCATTGGCCTTTGATTCGACCATCTGACTGATTGCGAAGCGGGTCTGTGTCATCGTCCGGGGCCGGACCGCAAAGCCGATATACGCGCCTAACGCGGAAAAGACCAGCAGGCTGGCCAGCGAAAAAAAGAAAATGATTTTATGCCGGATGCTGAACTTCATCGCGCTTCCCGTCCCCTTCATTTTCTTTATTTTACCATAAACCGACAGCCGCACGGCAGGAATTGCGTAAACTTGAACGGCTTTTTGTCTGATGAACCAGACGACTGCGCGGCAATTTCAGCTCTCAAAAAGCGGCGCTCTGCGGCAGCCGCTCTTTCTGTTTATTTCTTTTCCTGCGTCTTGTTCAGATAAGCATCGATCTTCTTTTTCTGATCCTCCGGAATCATCCGTTCAATCGGGAAGACGGCGCTTTGATCGAGCTGATCCAGAAAGTTCAGCACCAGCTTTGTCGTTTTTTCCAGACTTTCAGGACTGAGATAGCGCAGGACGTCGTGACGGTTGTGGATATAATTCGCGCCCCGCTCGCCAAAACGCATGAAGCTGACCGACGGGATGCCCTGATCGGAAAACGGCACTTCGTCGCTCGAATACACGTCGCTTTTGACTTCCAGCTGGATGCCGTTGTGGGCGGCATAGGTTTGCACCATCGCTTCCAACGACTGCGGGCCTAGGCACCAGGCGCTGTCATGACCCAGAATTGCGCCGGCCACGTCGACGTTCAGATTGAAGCGGATCGCTTTTAAATCTTCCTCATGAGTGTCGACATAAGCGTGCGAGCCTAACAGTCCGCGTTCCTCACTGCCGCACCAGATAAAGCGCAGCGTGCGGTTAGGATGGTGGTCATGATAGTGCTGAAGCAGCTCCATCAAAATCACGCTGCCTGCCCCATTGTCGTACACGCCGGTGCTGTATTCGACCGAATCATAATGCGCCGTCAGCACGATCACATCCTCCGGCCGGGTTAAGCCCTGGATTTCCGCGATGACGTTCTGCGAAACGGCATTGGCCGCTTCCTGCTGAACGACAAGCGTGATCATCTTCGGGTTTTCCTGAACCAGCCGCATCGCGTCATGAATCGTCATGTTGACCCCCGGCAGTTTTCCCAGTTCCGCCAGCTTTTCCCGCAGCTCACGATGAGCGATATCGGTTGTTTCCTCGCTGTCGCGGGCTTCACCGTTATAGGTGATGAACCCCACCGCGCCGCTGTCGATCAGCGATTGATACAGTTTATAATTCAGATAGCCGTTAACCAGCACGATCTTGCCGCTGGCCTGCTGGAGACTGACCGCCCCCGGAACTTCCATATAATAAAACGGCGCGGTCAGGCCGGTTTCATCGGTTTCTCCGCAATTGCCGTAAGCCGTGACCGGATAGCTGTTTTTCTCGGTCGCGCAGCTGACCTTCTTGATGATCTGACCCGCGACCTCAAACATTTCCAGCCGGGCTTTTTCCCCGCGGGCTTCCACTTCCTCACGCAGGATCTCCGCCGCCTGTTTCTCCTCCGCGCTGCCGCTGACTCTTACAAATCCGATTTTTTGAAGTAATTCCCATTGATTCGTGCTCATTTTTTATCTAACCTCTTTTCATAAGCAACCCTTAGACTCAGGTCGCGATGCAGCTGGATCACGCCGCAATAGTGATAATTCTGTTTTTCCAACAGCCGCCGCATCGAGGTGTTATCCTGATGCGTGTCGATTTTCAGGCTTTCAACCCCACGCTGTCTGCACAAGTATTCCGCCTGTTCCAGAATCCAGCCGGCGATCCCCCGGCCTTTGAGTTTGTCATCGACCGCGATCCGATGGATCACAGCGTAGGGTCTGTCGGTCAGCCATTGCCCGCTGACCATCGTCGTGTAGTTTTCATCCGGCGTAAAAGCAATCGTCGCGCAGGCAGCTACGATGCCATCCAGTTCAACAAGATAGGCTGTGCCGTTCTGGATATCCTGACGGATCGTTGCCTCGTCGGGATAGCCGTCCTGCCACTGATCAATGCCCTGCGCTTTGAAATACGCCTGTGCCTGATGCAGGATTTCCATCACCGCAGGCAGATCGCGTTCTTCCGTCGCTCTGATTTTCATAGGAATTCCCCCCTTCGTTTCTTATTTTGCGATCATTTCTGTCATTCCGGCTGTCAGATGAGAGTTCTTCACCTTTCTTCAGCGCGGCGGATTCAACGGCGCTGAATCTCTGTCTGTTCGCCTTACTCCACGAACCGGCAGGTTCCCAGAGACCGGCCGAGGAAGGTCTGAAGCCGGGCCATTTCCGTTTGAACCTGGAACCGTTTTTCCTCGTCCAAAGTTTCAAACAACGTGAACTGGACCGCTGTCTTCTCCCGCTGAACACGGGCATTCCAGAAGCCAATAATCTGTGTGTCCTGGATCACCACGCCGGGACTGCCGACCGTTCGCCAGACCTTCTTCTGTGCTGATTTATCCGGCAGAATCCAGCCGCGCTGAGGCAGATCGAGGAATGGATCGTGCGGGCCGAGCAGCTGAATTGACGGACTTTCCGGCGGCAGGCTTTCCAGCAAGGGCAGATCGGTTTCCAGCATCCATCCACGCTTTCCTTCCACTTCGACTTCCACCCGCTCCTCTTCGGTCAAAGCCCATAGCCGTTTAGCCTGAGGCAGACCGCATCCGCTCCAACGGGCAAAGTCATGAACCGTCGCCGGCCCGTAACAATGCAGAAATTTCTCCACAATTCTCCGCGGCGGAGTTGACCTATCCAGCGGGTGATCAAGCCAGGCCGCCGGGCTGGTAAACGCAGGCTGATTTCCCTGCCGCTCGCCCATCATCACGCGCCCTTCCAGCGCGCACTGGCGAAGTAAATAGGATACGGCCGCTTCCAGCAGCGTTTGATTTTCTGCCACCAGCGACGGTTCGTCGGCATGGACGCGGACCGTCTTGGGTAAAAACGACTTCATCGCTTCCGCTAAATCATGGTCGAGCTGAGCTTTCCCGACGATAGTCTTGTGCTCCAGCACGGCGCAGGCCTGACGCAGCGCTTCCAGCAGTTCATGGCGCTGAGCTTCTAACGCCTGAGCGGTATAGGACAACGGCTGGGCATAAACCGGCACTTCGTCCGGCTGAGCCGCCAGCGCGCTTAAAAACGTACCGGCTTCCGCGGTGGGAAAGATCGTCGGCGCACCGCGCAGACTCCATGTCTGCATCAGGTTTTTCGTTTCGATCAAATCGCACCGCAGATCATCCCGGGTCAGGGCCGCAACCCGGACCGCCAGCGCCAGCTCCCAGCTGCCGGGCGGACTGTTGACAAGCCCACAGGCCGAAACGGCTTCCAGCCGTTGTTCCCGCGGCAGTTTCTTATCTAAATGATGAGCGTGGCGCTGACAGCGCAGCACTTGTTCCTTCGTCAACGTGCGCATGACTTTCCCCTCCGTCCATGCTTTCAGTGTATCACAAAATAACGCAGGCCGACACCATAAGAAAAGCGAAGATTTACTGCGCCAGCAGGATCTTCGCCCGTTGCTTTCCTTCTTCAATCGCCGCTTCCGCCGGGGCGCCCTCAAATACAAAGCCTTCGCCGCACAGCAGGCCGCCCGTCAAACGCGTCCGTTCTTCCCACGGCTTCATGTACGCGCCCGCACCCCAGCCGTATGAGCCGAACAACAAGACCGGTTTTCCCCGTAAATACGGTTCAATCTGTTCCAAAGCCGGTAAAAACTCGCCGCCGTCCAATTCCTCAACGCCATGCGCCGAGCAGCCCAGCGCCCAGTGCGTGATCGTCGGCAGCTCCGCCTTCGGCAGCGCGGATGCCGGACACAGCACCACTTCCGCACCTTCTTTTCGCGCTTGTTCCGCAATTGCCGCGGCCATCTGTTCCGTATTTCCGGTCGATGAAACGTACATCACCATACATTTTTTCATTCTGATCTGTCCTCCTGATTTCAGGATGGATCACTTTCTTTATTTTTAAACCTTGATTTCAAAAACCCCGATAGAATTCCGGACTCCTGTCGGCGATCTCTTCATGCGGAAGTCAACAAAAAAACGGAAGTTCAGCGCTCCCGTTTTTGACCTTGGATTACAGTTTCAGGAATTTTTCGACGTCCAGCACGAAGATTGTTGCCCCTCCGACCTGAACTTCAACCGGGAATGAGGCGTAACGCCCAATATCGTAAGAAGCGGTGGACGGAACGATTTCCGTTCTGCGCTTGCTTTCATTGCCGATAATTTCGATCGCCTGATCCACCTTGTCATCATCTGTACCGACGATCATCGTTGTATTGCCTGCCCGCAGGAATCCGCCGGTCGTTGCCAGCCGGGTCACCTGGAAATTGGCTTTGGTTAAAGCAGAAGAAACACTGGAACTATCATCATTCGATACAATGGCTAAGATCAGTTTCATAATCAAGGCCTCCTTTTATGTATCTCTATTTTACCATATTTTGCCCGCCTTGAAATCCCTTTTCAAAGATTTTCATAGAATCTTCATTTCTTCTTTCATCGTCCGCAGCCCATCCCTTTTCGAGTTAAGAATTACAATCATCAAGAATATTGGAATCCCGGTCAAGTATCGATAATCAAAGTTTATGTTGTCCGCAGCCGGGAAGAATTGCCTTTGCGAAGTTTTACTAAAACATAAAAGTAATGTTAACTTTTTTAATTTTCACA
>NZ_GG657555.1:34197-38620 GCF_000157995.1 Holdemania filiformis DSM 12042 | reverse complement strand
GCGCTGTGTCATCTCACCCAGAAGTCCAGCGCTTATCTGTCCACCACTTCTCAAATAAGAGATAGTGTCTGACGGGTATCGCTTTCTCAAGCGTCCCTACGCCTATAGTATATTCCATTCTTGAGTTATTTCAAGCGCTTTTTATAAATTTTATCGCGCTCAGGGTTCGTAATTTTACCCGTCAGGGAGGAAGGAGAGAAGAGAAAAACAGCTCCGCTAAAAACTGCAGGCGGCCTCTGAAATCCGTCTAAAATCAGGTATTCTCAAAGTCTTCCTAGGTAAGGTATTCTGTTGGATCGCAGTTGTTTGCGGCTCGTTGAACATCATCCGCTTGGATTTCCTGGTTAATCCTCTGGATCATAGTTCTTCTTGACAAAGGAAATATCGTTAAGCGGAAATGACGCAAATTCCTTCTCCTTATGAGTTCCCTGCGTCCTTTGCATTCCTTATTATTTTTTGAAACAGGATTCTTTTGTTCTTGGTTATCTTTACGATCTTTCCGTCAAATTCTGTTATACTGATTTTAAGGAAGTGAACGGAAATGACAAATGAAATCTCGCAATACGCCATCCCGCCGGATCCGCTGAGCCAGCGTTTATATCATTATCGGCTGAAAGCTTTCCAAGCCGGATGTATTCTGGCTCAAGCTGAGGAAAATCCACAGTCCTATGTTCATTTATTCCGCGTCAATTATGTCGTGCGCGGCGAAGCCTTGTTCCTGATCGACGATCAGGCGTTTCCCGTCCATGCCGGACACGCTGTGATCATTCCTCCGCGGGGAATTCTGACGCAAGCCAACCCCAAAGAAGAAGTGGAAACTTATTTTATCAACTTTGACGTCAGCAATCTGACAATGCGGGATGAATTTATGACGCGGTTACTGGAGTGGTTTCCGTTTTATCAGGTGCGCGATAACGAACGGCAGATCCTCCGCTATTTATTTGAGCGAATCTTCGACGAAGCCGCGCAGCCGCAGCTGGGTTCCAGTCTGATCGTTCAAAATCTGTTTTGTTCGCTGCTGATCAAAATGGTGCGGATGGCTCAGCAAGGGGAAGCCGTGCGAGATTTGCAGCCGGTCACCCTTTCCTCGACCCGCTATCTGATCAGCCGGGCCGTCAGCTATGTCTATCAGCACATCGGCGATCATTTGACCGTCAAAGAAGTGGCGGACAGTTTGAACATCAGTGAAATCTATCTGTATAAGCTGTTCAAAGAACACACCTCGCAATCGCCGCAAAACTTCATTTTGGAATACCGCCTGCATTTAGCGCAGGAATACTTAAGCAATCCAGATTTCCCGATCAAGGTGATCGCTCAGCAACTGGGCTTTGCGAACGCCGATTATTTTTCAGCCTGTTTCCATAAATATATCGGTTGTTCGCCTTCCGTTTACCGACAAAGATTGTTAAGCTCCAATGCGACTCGGTTAAATCCGGAATAGGATTAGAAAGACCTTCCTCGGCAAGAAACCCCCGTTACATTTGAAATTTAACTCAGAAACAAAATAATATCGGCATCCTTATGGAAAACAAAACCCACTGGAAGTGGGTTTTTATGTTCTGCATCGTTTCCTTCAGACTTCCACTCCGGACTCCTGGCAGCCCTGCGGCTGATCGAGTTCCGCCTGCAGCACCTGATCGAAATCCGCCAGCGGCATAGGTTTGAAATAGACGTAGCCCTGCACGATATCACAGCCGGCAGCCTTCAGGAATTCCACCTGCTCTGCCGTTTCCACACCTTCCGCTATCGTTTTCATCTGCAGCTCGTGCGCCATTGTCAGAATATTGCGGATAATAATGCGTTCGCGGGCGATATCCACGGATTTGCGGAAAAACAGAATGTCGAGCTTCAGCACCTGAATCGGCAGATTTTTCAAGATGTTCAGTGAGGAATAACCGCTGCCGAAATCATCGAGCGAACAAATAAATCCCCGCTCCCGCAGTTCTTCCACGATCTGCAGAAAGATCTGGTCATCTTTCAACATGACGCTTTCGGTGAATTCCAGTTCCAGCAGACCATCAGGAATCGCATAACGCCGCTTCACCGCCGTATACCAGTCGAGGAAATCGTCCTGGAACAAATCCAGCCGCGATACGTTGACCGCCAGGTTGATCGGCGGGCGTCCTGCTTCCAGATAATCGTGCAGCCACGCGCAGGCCTTTTCAAACATCAGCCGGTCAAGCTGGGTGATCATGCCGTTATGCTCAAACAGCGGAATGAACTGATCGGGCGGAATCAATCCTTTTTCCGGATGAATCCAGCGGGCCAGACATTCGCCGCCGACAATCCGGCAGTTCTGCTGAATATTGACCTTGCCCTGCACGTACACTTCAAATTCTCCGCGCGCCAGTGCTTTTTTCGCCTGGGCTTCCAGCTCGGATTCCCGCAGCGTCTGCGCCCTGAGCTGCGGCGTAAAGAACGCGAACTGATCGCCCGGCTGGTCTTTGACGGAACGATGGGCAATGTTGGCGCGGTTGACCATTTCGTTGACCGACAGGTTCAATTCTTCTTCCATGACCGGGAAAAAGCCCATACACAGCTCCAGATGGACAAGCGCCGAATGCTCGTTCATCTGTTGATCAAGCTGTGCCAGCAGCTGATTGAACCAGCTCGCCAGACGCTGAGGATCCGCGGTTTGACGCAAACCGGCAAAATTATCGCCGGACACCCGGCAGAACAGCTCGTCATCCTTCAGCGACGCTTTCACGACCGTGGAGAAATCGCGCAGCAGGGCGTCGCCCTGTTCATAGCCGAACAAATCGTTGAAATATTTAAACTTTTTGATATCGCAGTACCAAACCGTGCAGCCGCTTTTGATCAGCGCCGGCACCTCCTTCTGGAACGAAGCAAAATTGCGGTCTCCCGTCAGCGGATCCTGATACGCCAACGTTTCCAGCGCTCGCTGGTTCGCCTGCATGCTGCGGCTCTGCCAGCTCATCAACATTAAAAAGATCAACGCAGCCAGGGTGATGATGATCGTCATGCCCAGCGAGGTCTTAGCGTAATTTTTATGCAGCGCCGCCGTCGGCACCCCACTGAACAGATACCAGCGGTTCACCCCCAGCGGGATTAGCTGCGCGATGGCTTGTTCCCCGGCTAAAGAGCGATAACGCAAACTTCCGGAATGCCCGTTAGCCAGCCAGTTCTGCAGCGTATCCAGCGTTTTTTCCGTAAATTGGCCCAGCTCCGTCAGCGTCTGTTTCTCCGCCGGCAGCTCACGATGCGGGCGCATCAGGACGGTGCCGGTTTCATCGACAAGCAGACTGTATCCCTCGCCGTTGAGCAGCGGAGCGTCAAGAATGGAACGATATACGTCGATCAGATTCTCCGCAATCAAAACCCCGATCGGCTCGCCGGCATTGTTTTTGATCAACATGCCGTAACTGCCGACCCATTCTTCTCCCTCATCCAGCTGCGGATCCGACAGACTGCGGCCTTCCGCCAGCGTCTGCTGAAAAAAAGGATCCTGACTTACCTGTTTTTTCAAATGGTGGTTGCTGCGGATATCGACCAGATCCGCATTGCCGCTCAGATCTGCATACCCCATCCGAACGAACTGATTCTGATTATTAATGGTTTCCAAAATGTCGATCATCCTGTCGGCGTCGTCAATCCCTGTTTCGCCGATAACGATCGCCAGCGCTTCCAGGGTTTGAAAATCACCGTCGATCTGCTTGATCAGCGTGTTCTGCAGCTGCGCCGCGGCATTGTTCAGATATTGAACACTGTCCTGCTCGCTCTGGGTGCGCATATAATGAACATAGCCCAGACTGCCCAATAAAAAGCACAGGCAAATTCCTATGATCGCAATTTTGGTTTTTTTCTGCGCTGTTTGTGGATTCATTTTTTATGTACCAACCTGTCAAGTTAATTTTACCATAGACCCTTGCCGCATGACAAGGAATAACCCGTTGAGTGCCGGGCAAAAACCGTCGGGATTGAACAATATCGGCGTATCGTTGCGAGGCTTTCCATTATTTTCCTAACAAAACAGCTCATTGCCGCAGATCAACACCCAAAAAAAAATCCTGGAATCAACCAGGATGTTCGTTAGCTTCAGCGGCCAACTTTCACAGTCCGATCAGACGTTGAAGCGGAAATGCATGACATCGCCGTCCTGCACGATGTATTCCTTGCCTTCCAGCCGCAGCTTGCCGGCTTCTTTTAAAGCAGTTTCGCTCTTATACGTCATCAGATCTTCGTAGCTGTACGTTTCCGCACGGATAAAACCGCGCTGGAAATCGGTATGAATAATGCCGGCGCATTCCGGCGCAGTCATGCCCTCGCGGAAGGTCCAGGCGCGGACTTCCGGTTCGCCGGCGGTGAAGTATGTCTTCAGGCCTAATAAATGATAAGCGGACTTGATCACCCGGTCCAGACCGGATTCCGGAATTCCCAGTTCTTCTAAGAACGCCAGTTTTTC
>NZ_GG657555.1:19651-34016 GCF_000157995.1 Holdemania filiformis DSM 12042 | reverse complement strand
TCTTCTAAGAACGCCAGTTTTTCCTCTTTTTCCAACGACGACAGTTCTTCCTCAATCTGCGCGCAGATCGCGATCACATCGTTATTTTCCGCTTCGGCATAGGCTTTAACCAGTTTGTAATAAGCGTTGTTTTCCGGATCGGCAATCTCGTCCTCGGACATGTTGGCAACGTAGATCATCGGCTTGGCTGTCAACAGCTGATAACTTTTCGCCGTTAACGCTTCTTCCTTGGTCAATTCGACACTGCGGGCCGCCTTGCCTTCGCGCAGCGCTTCAACCAGCTTGCTTAACACTGCGTACTCCGCAGCGGCTTCTTTATCTTTAGCCTGCGCTTTGCGTTCAACCTTGGTAAGCCGGTTTTCCACCGTCTGCAAGTCGGCCAGGGCCAGCTCCAGATTGATGATCTCGATGTCGCGGATCGGATCGACCGAGCCTTCGACATGGGTGATATCCGGGTTGTCAAAGCAGCGCACGACATGGCACACCGCGTCGACCTGACGGATGTGGCTTAAGAACTGGTTGCCCAGCCCCTCGCCCTTGGACGCGCCCTTGACCAGACCGGCGATGTCTGTAAATTCAAATGTGGTGCGGATAATTTTCTTCGGGTTGAACAAAGCCGCAATGTTGTCGATGCGCTCATCCGGCACCTCAACGACGCCGACATTCGGCTGAATTGTTGCGAACGGATAGTTCGCCGCCTCGACCTGACTCTGGGTGATGGCGTTAAACAGGGTCGACTTGCCGACGTTCGGCAGTCCGACAATACCTGCGGTTAATGACATAAGTTTTTCATCCTTTCACTCACGCGGCTTCTAAAGCAAAGCTGGCCGCGGAAATCCTTTATTAGTTTACCTTTTTTCCGTTCGTTTCTCAAGATGCAGTACGGCTTGAACGACAGAAAAGACGGATTTTACTCCGTCTTGTCCGCTTTCTCAATCAGTTTTTTGCATTTCCGCTCAAATTCCGAGCGGGGAAACATGATCGCCGCGCCGCAGCCCAGACATTTAATCTTGATGTCGGCGCCCATGCGGATAATTTTCCAGTATTTTGACTTGTGGCAGGGATGTTCCTTTTTCATTTCCACAATGTCGTTTAAATCATAATCGGTAATCATTGGTTATTCCCCTTCATGTTGACGATAAGCCTTCAGCGTGTTTTTCAGCAGCATCGTGATCGTCATCGGTCCGACGCCTTTCGGAACCGGCGTGATGAAGCCGGCCTTCGGCTCAACCGACGCGAAGTCCACGTCGCCGACCAGCTTGCCTTCCGCGCTGCGGTTAATACCGACGTCGATCACCGCCGCACCTTCCTTCACGTAATCCGCCGTGACCATTTTAGCCCGGCCGACCGCGGCGATCAGGATATCCGCTTCCGCGCACACCTGCGGCAGATTTTCTGTCTTGGAATGGCAGATCGTAACGGTGGCGTTCTCGTTTAACAACAACCGCGCGACCGGCGCGCCGACCAGATTGCTTCGGCCCAGGACGACTGCGCGTTTGCCTGCCGGATTGATTCCCATCCGGTGAAGCAGCTCCATACATCCCAGCGGCGTACACGGCACAAAGCCGTCTTCTTTTAAGTGCAGCTTACCGACGTTGATCGGATGGAAGCCGTCGACGTCCTTATCCGGCCGGATTTCACGGATCACCTGCGCGCTGTCCAGCCCGTCCGGCAGCGGCAGCTGGCACAAAATCCCGTCGACGTTCGGATCCGCGTTCAGCCGCCGGACGACCGCCATCAGTTCTTCCTGCGAAGTCGTGGCCGGCAGCTTGATCAGCTCCGATTCCATACCGACCTGCGTGCAGGCTTTTTCCTTGCCTGTGACATACGAAAGCGAAGCCGGATTCTCTCCAACCAGGATTACCGCCAGCTTCGGCATCCGCCGGCCGGACGCGCGCAGCGCCGCGATCTGTTCGCTCAGTTCGCTGCGAATGTCCTTTGATACCTCTGAACCATAAATCACCTGTGCCATGGTTTTCCTCCTTCATCAGACTGACCGTCTGTTTCCTGCGTCTTTTTAAATCAAGCCCAAAATCCGGGCAAACTATTCGCTTAAAATAATTCGTTACTGTCCAGAATCAACGTCACCGGCCCGTCGTTAAGCAGCCGGATTTTCATCTCAGCCCCAAAAATTCCCGGTTTGACGACCAATCCCGTCTGACGCAGCGCGTCGTTGAAGGCGTCGTACAACGGACTGGCAATCTCCGGCCGGGCTGCCTGATCGAAGCTCGGACGCCGCCCTTTTTTACAATTGGCATACAGCGTAAACTGGGAAATCGACAGCACCTGCCCGCCGATTTGTTCGATGGATAAGTTCATTTTACCATTTTCATCCTCGAAAATCCGCAGATCATGGACTTTCGCGGCCATTTTTCCAACGATCTCCTGATCGTCGCCGTCAACGATCCCCACCAGTAAAAGATACCCTTGTTGAATTTCATTAAAGAGCTGTCCGTCGATCGTGACGGATGCTTCCGTTACCCGCTGTAAAACTACTCGCATAGCCTGACTTCCTCCCTGGTCAAGAAATCGCCTGATTTCTTTTTGTTTTCTTCTCTTTAATTATAACGGAAAACCGACCGGCCGCAAGAGCGGGAATTTCCGGATTCCGTTCAGATAGAAAAGGTCTCCCCAGCCGGCGGGAAGACTTTCGTTAAGATTCGAATTCCTGATTTTGCTTGCACCGCAGCTCGGCAAACGCCGTGGGCATTAACGGCGGCGAATAGTAATAGCCCTGGATCAGATCGCAGCCGATCCGGCGCAGAAAATCAGCTTGTTCGCCCGACTCCACCCCTTCCGCAACGATTGTCAGTTTCAGATTTTTCGCCAGTGCGACGATCCCCTCGATCACGACCTGACTGCGCGGATCCAACGTCGCCGGGAAAAAGATCCGGTCAAGCTTAATCGCATCGATCTCAAACTCTTTCAACAGGCCCAACGAAGAATAGCCGGAACCGAAATCATCCAGCGAACACGTAAATCCGCTCTGATGAATCTGATGCACAATCGTTTTTACCCGTTCGATAGAGGACTCGTCAAAGAAGATCGATTCCGTAATTTCCAGCTCAATCCAACCGGGATCGACCCCATAATGTTCCGCAATCGACCGCAGCCGCCCAAGGAAATTCCGGTTTTTAAAATGATGCCGGGACAAATTGACGGAAATCGGCAGCGGTGCGATCCCGTCTTCCTGCCAGCGCTTTAAGAGTGCGCAGACTTGTTCAAACACAAACTCGTCCAGCTGCACGATCTGACCGCTGTTTTCAAGGATGGGAATAAACTGGCCCGGCGGGATCATTCCTTTTTCCGGATGCTTCCAGCGCACCAGCGCTTCCGCGCCTGCGACCCGGCCGCCGGCCGGATCCACTTTCGGCTGCAGAACGATCATGAACTGACCGTCGCGCAGCGCTCCCGGCAGCGCTGCGGTCATCGCATGTTCCTGATTCAGCGTATCGATCAGACGCTGATCATACTGGCAAAGCAGAAGCTCCTGCTTTTCAGCACTCCAACAAGCCGTTTTTGCGCGGCCAAGCATCACCTGAACATCTTGCGACACTGAATAAATCGCATAGAAACCGGCGTTGAAGGCCAGGGTAAAATCAATCTGCTGAGCCGCCAAAGCCTGCTTAACCTGACCCTGCAGCCGCTGCAGCCGCGCAAGCAAACCGTCATACGCCTGACCACGAACCAGCAGTGCGAAGTGATCAGCCTCAATGCGTGCGGCCAGTTCACCTTGACCACAGGTTTGACGCAGGCATTCCATAAAAATTTTCAACACGATATCGCCGGTTTCACTGCGGTAATTTTCGTTGATCAATTTAAAATGTTTGAGGTTGATAAAAACAATCGACGACGGACTCAAGCCCGGCATATCCAGCTGCCGGCGACATAACAGCCGGAATCCGGAATCGTTCGGCGCCCGGGTCAAAGGATCCATAAATGCGATCTCGCCTAACCGCCGGCGATGTTTCCAGTTGCGGTACAGGCTGAGCATCAAAATCAGACCGCAGAAAATTAACAACAGGGCCAGTACGATGTAATTCCAGAAAGCATACAAATCGACCTCGCGCGACATCAGTGCCGCCGGCACCAGGGTCAGCAGCACCCATTGTCCGTTGTGAATCGGGATATACGAGAGCACCAGCTCCGTTTGATCGCGGGCGACAAACTGCAGTACGCCGCGTTCGCCGCTGCGCATCCGCGCCTGCATCTGTTCAATATCGGCAACCACCTGCGCGTCGCGCTTTTCCACAAAGAGCTCGTCGAGCTTCAAAAACGGTTCCAGCGACGTGGGCGAAATGATCACCCGGCCTTCGGCGTCGGAAATACAGGATAACCCCTGGCCGCCGAAGCTTTGGGATTGGATCATCTGCTGCATCCGCTGCTGCGATATCGAGCCGGTCAGCTGCCGCTGTTCATCCAACGCCACCGTCACGTCAATTTGTTGATTTTCCCGGACAATGACGCCGGTTTCGCTGTCGTTGGCGTGAATGACCAGCGAATCAAAGCCTAACAAGGCGGCGGCTTCCTGCAGAAATATCGGCTGATGCGAAGGAAGTTCATCATTCACATGCGCTTTGATCAGTTCCAGATCCTGCTGCAGCACCTGCAGTTTTTCTTCAATGCGGTAGGCATTCTGCAGCGCGACGTCGGTCACGTAGCTCTGCGTTTTGCGGTCGATGGCCAGCCGCAGCCGCCGGGTGAGCGTCATGACGACAAACAGCGCCGCGATGAAAATAATAAGCTGAAGGACGATTTCCCATTTTTCAGCGGCATTGAAGCCGCGCTCATAATGATCCAAATTCCGCTTCTTGTTCATGGTTCAACCCTTTCTTTTTTCATTGTATAGTACCGCGAATTTTACAACAAGATCAAATCTATGCACATCAGCCTATAGGTTTCTTGAAATGTGCTATAATCCTTACCAGAGGTGATCGCCATGTTTTCTAAATCAACCAAGCCCGGGCAGCTGGCGCAGACTCTGCGTCAGGAGATCCAGACCGGCCGGCTGCAGCCGGGACAGCGGCTGATGTCGATTAACGATTTAAGCCAGGTTTATAAGGTCAGCGTGCGCACAGTGCGGGAAGCTCTGGCTTTGTTGGAACAGGATGGCTATCTTGCATGCCGCTCACGCCGCCGGGCTGTGATTTTAACCGGACCGCCGCAGCCGGAAGAAACCTTGATTCGCGCCACGCTGATTCAGCGCGGCGTCGTTCAGGATGCCTATCAGACCCTCCGAGGTTTGCTTCCGATCTTACTCTGGCAAAGCGGGCGGTTGATGAAGGAGGCGGATTTCGATCAGTTTTACCGGCTGAATAAGAAGATGATCCGGTTTAAAGGCGATCATTCCTGGATTCTGTCAGCCCAGCTGTTTCACGGGTTATTGAATTATTCCGGCAACCCTCTGTTTGACGATCTCTATCAAAACCTGGAACAGGCATGCCTGCTGCCGGTAATCCCCGGATATGAACACCCCTATGAAATCATGGCGAGTCATCCGCAGAGCCGTGACTTTTCCACCTTGCTTCAGGGTCTTCAAAGTCAGGCTCCGCTGGCGATTCTGAACCGGATCCGGCGTATGATCGACCGAACTCAGAGCCATGTGGAAGTTTATATGCAGCAATTGTCCAGCCATTTTGATCTGTCGATGGAACCTGCCGGGATTTTTCAATGGCATACCGGGCCAGAATTGAATCAGAATTCAAAAAGCCGGCAGATCGCCCGCTCGCTCATTCAGGCGATTCTCTCCGGTGAGCTGCCCCCGAATTCCTTTCTGCCCGCGGAAAAAACGATGGCTGAACAGTACGGTGTTTCGGTGGATACCCTGCGCCGGGCGCTGCGCTATCTGCGGCAGCTTCAGTTCATCCGCACGCTCAATGGCAAGGGTTCGCAGATCTGCGATCCGGATCTTAACTGTTTCGATCCCTTGGCCAGTCCCGCCAGCAAGCGGAATTCCTTAACGTATCTGTGCGCCCTGCAGCTGCTCTGCCTGATCAGTGTTCCAGCGGCGCTGAACGCTGGAAAACAACTGGATTTTCAACAACGGAAAATCATTGCAGCCCGCATCCGGCAATCCCCGAATCCGCTGGGCGAATTGATCGATTGGCTGGCCGCAGCGCAAACCTCCCCCTCGATGAGCGTCATTGTGAATCAGATTTTCCAATTTCTCTATGCCGGCGGTCCCTACCTCTATCATGCCCGCAAGCTGCCCGCCGCCGGGCTGTCCCCCGATTATCCATCGGATCTTGAACAAGTTTTGACGGCCATGGAACAGGGACAAATCAGTGAATTTGCGCATGCCGTTTATCACAGCTTGCAACGTCTGCTCGATTCGTCGCTGGACTATCTGATCCAACAAGGCGTTGGTGAAGCGAAGCGGCTGCGGCTGCCGGACGTCCTGCCCGGCGTCTTCTTGGAGGAGGAATGCGAATGTCACTCCCGCAGTGCTGAAGAATCATTTCCTATTTCCTTTCCAGATGGTAAAATAAGACGAAGGAGTTGATCGCATGAAACAACCATTAGCCTTTCGGATGCGGCCGGAAACCTTAGACGAGGTGATCGGGCAGCAGCATCTCATCGGTCCGGGACAGGTGATCCGGCGCTGCATCGAGCAGGGCCGGTTGTTTTCCATGATCTTTTACGGGCCGCCGGGGACGGGCAAAACGACGCTGGCCTCGGTGCTGGCCAACGAGCTGCATCTGCCTTATCGCCTGTTCAACGCCGTGACCGGGAATAAAAAGGAACTCGACACGATCTTTGAGGAAGCTAAATTTTACGATGGGCTCGTCCTGATCATCGACGAAGTTCATCGTTTAAATAAGGATAAACAGGATTTGCTTCTGCCGCATGTTGAAAACGGACGAATCATCCTGATCGGTGCGACAACCTCCAATCCGACGATGGCGATCAATCCGGCAATCCGTTCCCGGTGTCATCTGTTTGCGATCAAGCCGTTGGAAACCGCGGATATTATTGCGGCGCTTAACCGCGCGGCCGCCAGTGAAAAAGGCTTAAACGGCCAGGTTCAGCTGGATCCCAAAGCGGCTGAGCTGATCGCCAGCTACTGCGGCGGAGATATCCGCTATGCCCTGAACGTCCTCGAGCTGTGCGCGATCGCCAGCGATGAACCGGTCATCAGCCCGGAGCTGGTGCGGCAGTATGTCCAGCGCCCGGTACGGGGAATCGACAAGGACGGCGACGGACATTACGACGCCGTCAGCGCGTTTCAGAAAGCAATCCGCGGCAGCGATGTGGACGCTTCCTTATATTATCTGGCTCGTCTGATTCAGGCCGGCGACATGGATTCCATCGAACGGCGGCTTCTGGTGATTGCCTACGAGGATATCGGGCTGGGCAATCCGGCCGCGGTAGCACGCACCATCTCGGCGATCGACGCTGCCAAGCGCGTAGGCTTCCCGGAAGGCATGATTCCTCTGGGCGTCGCGGTGATCGATCTGGCGCTGTCGCCGAAATCCAAGTCCGGCGAACTGGCGATCCAGGCCGCGATGGCGGAAGCGGAAGCCAGCGATCCGCCGGTACCGGCTTATCTGCGCTTCACCCCGGTCGGGATGAAGGAAGAAGACAAATATCCGTATGACCGGCCGGATTTGTGGTACAAAATCCAATACCTGCCCGACGCGATCCGGACTAAACGGTTTTACCAGCCGCAAGCGACTTCGGCGTATGAAAAACAGCTGGCCGCCAACTATGAATCATTAAAACGCTATGCCCGTTCTAAAAACCTGGCTGAGCTGAAGCGGGGAAAATAACCCGCGCGCATTCCAGCATACCCATCCCGTTTACAAGTCTGGACGTCCTGATGACGATCCAGGCTTGTTTGTTTTCGGACATGTGTCCTGCGAACAATTCCCATTTCTGCACTTCTGATTTTTGCGGTACAGACGGAATTGCCTTGAATTTTTGAGTCCCAATATCTCCTTTTTCATCTTGATAATGCAAGCGGTGTCATTGAAAAAAATGAAGATTAATAAGCAGAATAATTTTACCTATTTAGATCTCTGTCCACGCGGAAAGTCAAAAAGAGAAACCTGACAAAAACGTCATTTTGTTTGCCCAATAACTCAAAAAAGCAGTGATTTTTTAGTCATTTTTGAAGAAGTGTCTACGGAATTCTTAAATTTTTATGAATTTCTAAGAAAGAAAAACCAAGGAATTTTCTCCCATTTTTAACAAAAAGGCCTTCAAATGTGGGAATTTCATGTGAATTCTGTGAAAATTTCCTTATTCAATTTGCCATCGAAATTATTTCATTATACAATAATCATGGTCGTGAACCGAAGGAGGAAATTATGACTCAAAAACATAAAGCTCTTTCCAGTTCATTAACGATCGTTACCTTGCTTACATGCTTTACCACTGCGGCGATCACTTCTCCGATCCGAGCCGAGGGTGAATCCGAAGCAGACGTCAAGCCAACGATCCGTCTGGAAATTAACGACCTGAATGCCGCTGATAAAATTAAAACAGCGTTATTTCAGGAAGCCGCTGTCAGTGTCCCGGCCGAAGAAACGACATTGATGGCCCCGGCCGCTGATCTGACGAATGCCGAAATTAAAATCGATCAGTTAGACTTGAGCAAAATTGGACAACAGGACGTCATGGTTCATTTGACGCTGAACAACACCGCTGCGCAGAACAGCCTGCTGCAGACAACCTTGTCGCGCGAAGTGACCCTGGACATTCAGGATACAACCGCTCCGGTCATTGAATTAAAGTATCCGCACATCCGTCTTGAGTACGAAGAGGAATGGAATCCGCTCGATTGGGTGGAATCTGTTTCTGACAACAGTCTGGAATCGCTCGATATCCAGCAGCTGTGGGTTGAAAACTATGTCGACGCTTCTCAAAGCGGCGAATATGAAGTTTACTTCTCGATCGCTGACGCTTCCGGCAATGTGGGTTCCGCCACGCTGGGCGTCCAGGTCAAAGAAAAACCGAAACCGAAGTCCAGCGGCGTGGTCGCGGGCGACGCGATTACATCGATGTTGAATCTGATTAACATCGCCCGGGCTGACGCCGGATTGGATCCGCTGTCCCTGGGAGATGAAAGCGCGCAGGCGGCGATCGGTGTCCGTGCCTCGGAAGCGGCTGGTTATGTTTCCCACAAACGCCCGGATGGTTCCCATTATAAAACGGCGTTTGACGAATACGGAGTTTCTTACAGTCATCCGCTGGAAATTCTGACGTATGCCGGCAGCACCGTTCAGGATAAGTTCAACTGGTGGATGAATTCTTCAGGCCATCGTTCGATCATCCTGAGCAGCAGCTCGACAAAAATCGCGATTGGCTACTCCGGCAAGATGTGGGCTGCCATCGCCTATCAGTAATCAATCTGGAAACCGACGTTCTTCATTGCAGGAGAGCGCCGGTTTTTTTCATTTTGCGTTGAGAACGCGATATAATGAAAGCAGAAAAGGGGCGTGATCGGTATGAAAGTTTTGATGTTGAACGGCAGTCCGCATGCAAAGGGCTGCACCTATACGGCATTGCATGAAATGGAGAAGATCTTCCGGCAAGAAGGAATCAGCTGCGAATTGATCCAGGTGGGACAGGAAGCAGTCCGGGGCTGTATTGCCTGCGGCCAATGCCGGAAATTAGGACGCTGTGTCTTCACCACGGATTCCGTAAATCTGGTTTTGGAAAAATGGGAAAATGCCGATGCGCTGATCCTGGGATCGCCTGTCTATTACGCTTCCGCCAATGGAACATTTACCGCGTTTCTCGACCGCCTGTTCTATGCCGCAGCGTTTGACAAACGGTACAAGCTGGGAGCTTCCGTCGTCAGCTGCCGGCGCGGCGGCGCAAGCGCCACGTTCGACCAGCTGAATAAATATTTTACGATTTCGTCGATGCCCATCGTCAGTTCCCAATATTGGAACAGCGTGCACGGCAACACGCCGGAAGAAGTCCTGCAGGATCAGGAAGGCTTGCAGACAATGCGGACGCTGGCCCGCAACATGAGCTATCTTCTGAAGTGCCTGGAACTGGGGAAAGCTCAGCTGCCGATGCCGGATAAGGAACCCAAGACCGCGACAAATTTCATCCGCTGACTGAAAAAAAATCTGGAACCCCAGATTTTTTTACGTTTGCTTTTTTCAGACAAGCTCAAGCTTTATCCCTTTATTTCCCGGGCTAAAGCCAAAGCCTGCGCCACCGACGCGACGCTGCGGGAAGCTGCGGCCTGAATGGCAGGCGCCGCATGGTCGATGCAATAGCTTGCCGGGATAACCCTGAACATTGACAAATCGTTTTCATTATCGCCGACCACCGCAATTTCATCCTTGTCCAGGCCCAACGACTGCGCCAGTTCCAGAATACCGCTGCCTTTATTGATTCCCACCGGACTTACGTCCAGCATATCCACATCGGAGGCCGCGATCTCAAACCGGCCGTCAAACTGCGCGTGCAAGAGCCGTGAAGCTTCGCTGTGCTGGCCAGGTTCCACAAACAAACTGATTTTTGAGCAGCGCCCTGACCGGTAAGCGAAATCGGCGAATTCCAAACGCCAATTCTGGCGGATTGCCGGACTGCCGGGCGTTAAGCGCTGCGGATAGGTTTCCTCCCCGCCATAGCCGTAAGCGCCGTTATCGTCGCCGCGGGTGATCAGCGATCCGTTGATCTGATGTTTCTGAATGAATTCAACCAGCTCGGCAAAGTCGGCGAAGTCCATCCAATGCTCGCTGATTTTCTCCCCCTCTTCATCTAAGACAATAAATCCATTCATGCCGATCGCCGCAACCGGTACTCCCAATAAGCCGCTGATCATCGTCTGGGCGTCTGGGCCCCGCGAGCTGGCAATCGCCACATGCCCGCCTTCCCTGACAAACTCAGTCAGCGCTTCGCGGTTTTCATCGCTAATCCCGGCGGACAGCTCGTTTCCAATTTTCAGCAAGGTTCCATCCAGATCAGTTACCAACAGTTTCAGCATTTCCTGTCCCCTCTTACTCTTTCTGTTCCAATATCCTTCTCTTTGATGATCATTGTACCTGAATTTTCCAAAAAGAAAAAGAGGTTTTCCTCTTTCCCTGATTTATGAACGCCGGCGAATCATCCGGCCCAGGGCCGCGATCAAAAACAAGCCCATAAAGAGAACGAACACACCGACGCTGAACAGATCCAATCCCTTCTGAATGATCGGCCAGGTCGTTGCCTTAAAGCTGATATCGTTGACTTCCAGTTCCTTTTCCATCGCCTGCCGGGCAATCTCCGCCCCGTTTTTATTTAAAATCGCATAAGCCTGAACGGTATCCGGATCCTTCTCATTCTCAACGATCACGCTGGCGGTGTACTGACTTTCATCATCGTTGGTCTTCGCCAGAATCTTGAAGTCGTAGCTCATCTTAAACTTCGCCGTCGCCCACAGCTGGCCGCGCTTCTTGATTTCAATTGTCTTTTCTTCAAACGAAGAAGCCGGAATGGTAATCTGCTTGTAATTCGCAAAGCCATAATCAAACAAGGCCCGGGTATCGGTATAACGAGCGTTCTTGTTGGAATTTTTCAGCACGACCGCGATCAGATTTACGCCGTCCTTGGAAGCCGTGGTTACGATGGTATACCCAGCGTCCTCCGTCCAGCCGATTTTGCCGCCAGTGGCATATTCATAGAAGAACTCGCCTTTCTTCAGCATATCGTTGCCGGAAGCGAAATAGCGCACATCCTTCTGTTTGTTCGTCGGCTGCATTTCATATTTAACCGTGCCGAAGACCTCCGCAAACGCGGCGTTCTTCATCGCCATTCGCGTGATCATCGCCATATCGTAGGCTGTCGTATAGTGATCCTCATCGGGCAGGCCGTGCGCGTTGGCAAAATGCGTGTTCTTCGCCCCGGCCGCCGCCGCAGCTTCGTTCATCAGCCCGGCAAATTCCTCCTGCGAGCCGCCGATCGCTTCCGCCAGGACGTTGCTCGCGTCGTTCGCACTGGCCATAATCGCTGCGTAACAGGCATCTTTCAGCGATAATTCTTCGCCATAATCCAGCCAGATATGACTGGATTTGCGGTCGATATTATCAATCGCCGTATCGGTCGCCGTCAGCATCTGATCGGGATTGCCCTGGCTTAAGGCAAGATAGACCGTCATGATTTTTGTAATACTGGCGGGATAATGGCGGTCGTCCGCATTTTTCTCATACAAGACCGCGCCGCTGTCGGCGTCGATCAGAACCGCCGATTCCCCGTCCAGATTTAATTCTTCTTCCGCTTTGATGGATAGGGCCGGCATCATGTTGATCGCCAGCGCCAGCGCCGCCAGTCCTTTAAACCATTTCTTCACGATCCTCCCACCTTCCGTTTTGTTTAAAATAGACTTCTTTATTTTACACCATAACCGCCTCTGTGGCGATACGAAAATAACCGCGAGCGCGGTTATTGGCAGAGCTGTTCAAATAAGCTTTCTGCTTGTATTCCTTCGTTTTTGAGCACCCGGATAAACAATAGCCGGTCGACGCCGGATGTGCCGGCCACAGTCAGCGCCAGATCCGATTCTTTTCCCTGCGGTTTTCCGGATCCCGCATCCGCCTGAATCCGCCCGGCATTCAGAAACCGCTGCACCTTGCGGATCTGCGTCCGCAGGATACTCAAGGTTTGTTCCCCCTCAATCAATAAGTCATTGTCTGTAATCGTCAGAACGGCGGTTTGCGAATTCATTTTTGAGTCGTCCATCACTTCGACGTAAAAGCGGCTGACCTCTCGGCTTGCGTTTTTCATTTTCTCCTCCTTTTTAACGACGCGATTTTCATTTTCCCATTCAAACGTGTCTTTCCTCTATCTCTATTATTGCAGAAGAAAGACAAAAAGTGAAATTATTTATGGCTTAAACTTAATCCCTTGGATTTTTCCGATATTGTCATTGCCACAAACGTTCTTGAACGGAGTTCAGAATTGAAAAAAGCCGGCTTCTTCACAGAAGTCAGCTTTCTCGTTTAATCTGAGAATTAGTTTTTCTGACTGCGGCCTAAGATCCGCAGAACATACAGGAAAATATTAATGAAATCGAGATACAAATCCAATGCGGAATAGATGGAAATCTTATCCAGCATCGCCGGTTCTGATTCGCAGGCGTAGTACATCGCTCTCATCTTCTGCATGTCATAGGCGGTCAAGCCCAGGAAAATTCCGATCATGATATAGTTCATCACCATCGAAATGGCGTCCAGATTGATGAACCAGCCGACGATCGTGATCACGATCATTGTGATCAGACCGGCCATCAAAATCGGACCCAAACCGCTTAAATCTTTCTTCGTGGTCATGCCAATGACGGCCATGCTTCCAAACATCAGCGCGGTAAAGCCGAAAGCGATAAACATCGTGCCGAAGCCATAAGCCAGCGGCAGAATCGAGAACGTAATGCCCGTCAGCGCCGAATAGGCGAGAAACAACAGCTTCGCGGTGGACGGCTGCATTTTAGCCAGCTTGCCGGTCAGAAAAATAACCACGCCCAGCTGCGCGACTAACAACACAAGCGGCGCTAATGAAAATGAATAAATCGTCATCCACAGTCCGCTGAACAGCGTAAGAAAAGCGACAATCGCCGTGACGGCCAACCCGGCAGTCATCCATAAAAACGTATGGGTGAGGTGCTGAGAAAGGCTGACGCCGCCTAAGGACGAAACAACTTCCTGATGATCCATCATAAATCCTCCTTTATTTCATAGTGAGCGAAGACAACGCGGTCTCCGTTCCGTTGTTAATAGAATACCACTCAATGACGCCGCGATCAATATCCAATACCGCGCGGTATTTCGCCGAAGTCCGGTCCAGGCCTTCGTTTTCATCGTCATTCACATACTTCAAATCATTTTCGTCAAAGAACATCAGCTCTTCCGACGCGATCTGCGAAAGCACATTGGAATAATATTCCGCCATGCAGATTTCCTTCACATTGTCCTCATTTAAGTCTTCCGACGCTAACAGAATATCGCTCCAGCTGGTAGTCTCGTCACCATTAAGCGTGAATTGATAATGCGCTTCCGTTGCAGCATAACTTAGTGAATAGTATTCCGCGGCAGAAAAATCATAACTGCTGGCAATTCCGTCGACATAGTCATTCAGGAAACAGTATTCATAAGGCTTCGCCAGCGGAATTTCCAAAGTGCCTAATTCGTTGTTATTGTCATCATAGACCACCATCTGGCCATAGAAGAAATAGGGTGTTCCGTTATAAACCGCAAACCACGTCTGATTGTTTTCTTTAGATACAATCAGCGGTTCAATCGAATCCTCGTCGCCGTCGGTTTCCACGATCAATCCTTGCGCAATCTGCTGGAACTGATCGTCGTTGATCGTTGCGATATACGCGTCAACCTGTCGATCTTTCGTCTTTGGCTTCTGCGACTGTCCGACGATA
>NZ_GG657555.1:0-19464 GCF_000157995.1 Holdemania filiformis DSM 12042 | reverse complement strand
ATAAATCACGGAGAACACGATGACCATCCCGACAACCCCTAAGATCGCCGCAATGGTTTTCTTACCATTCTGACCTTGTTCCTGCCGCAGAATCCGATCCCTGCGAGCCTGACGATCTTCTTCTGCCGGATCCCAGGCTTTTTCACCCGCTTGATCTTCGGCCGCTGTCGGTGTATCTATTGGCGGAAACCATTGATCCAGCGCATCCGTAACCCGCTCGAAATCGCCCTTGCGGCTGCAGATAATCTTATACTTTTTCTTCGGTCCGACAAACAACAGAATCATCGGATAGGTGCGGCCCTTCTGATAATAGCTCGTTTCCTCGACATGGTCGATACTGCGGCGATGTAGCGCGAAATTAGAACCATACAGACCGCTGACGATCCAGTTCTTACTCATTGAAATCTCTTTGGTCACGAACTCGAAGTCTTCCTCTTCGTTTAACTCGATCCCCAGATCCTCACACTGACGCTTAACCATTTTGCCAACGCGCAGATATGGCACGCTGCCGATCAGCACGAAGATTAACAGAATAAAGCCGAACATCACGATCATGGTCACAGCCATAAGCAGCGCCTGCTGGACGCCTTCACCCAGCATGATCAGCCCGAAAACTGCCGCGACACCGAAGAAGATCGCTGTCAGCAGGGCCAGCGTCCGCGCCATCCCCCGGCGGGCCAATTTCTTGATTTGCTTCATAAAATACCCCCTCAACGGTGGTATTATATCGAAAACTGTCGGTGTTGAGTACTTTTATTTCAGTAATTTCATCTTTCTTTCGTAAAATTTAATGATTTTGTAAAAGAAGGAACTAAATTTTCTGTTTTCATTCAATTTATTATTCTCGCTTTGTTCGATTTCAAAAACAAAAAAAGCAGCGGATCACTCCTGCTGCATATTTTTTTACGTTCTGTCCGTTCAATTTCATTGACGATCGCCCGCTTAATATTAAAATAAAATTTGCAATAATCTTGAGCCTGATCTTAATTCGAAAATGTCATACACAAAGCATAAAAAGCAGTCATTGGATTATTTGCATATTGTAAATGATTTTTCACCTCATGAATGAGGTATAATAACAGTAAATAGATTTCTAAAAATAAAGAAAGGAGAATATTGGATGATCGTTTATCATGGAGGTAAACAAGAGATTAAAAAGCCTAGGATTTTAGTGAATGGATTTAATAAAGATTTTGGGTATGGATTTTATTGTTCTGAAATCGAAAAACAGGCCAAGAAGTGGGCAATGACTAAATCTCTGACGCATCCGATCGTCAGCGTGTTTCAGGTTGAAATAAACGGTGATCTGAATATCAAAAAGTTTGACACGATGACAGATGAATGGCTGGAATTCATTGCACGATGCCGAGCCGGAGAAACACATTCCTTCGATATTGTTGAAGGGCCGATGGCGGATGACACAGTCTGGGATTATGTTAATGATTTTATCGCGGGTCGGATCAGTAAAGAACTTTTTTTTGAATTTGCTAAGTTTAAATATCCCACGCATCAAATTACATTTTGCACAGAACGGGCGCTTCAGTGTTTGAAGTTTGAAAGGAGTTTTATAGCGAATGATCAATAAATTTTCTGAAGAAGTGACAATGGATGATGTAAAATTCACTTGTTTTATAATTGAGAAGACGGCTCGATTGCTAAATCAACTGAACGAATATGTTGTTGATAGTTTAGGTTATGACGGTATTGAACATTTACTTAATTTTGCCACGATGCTGCACAATCAAAATTTTGATCAAACCTGTTCTGAGCTAATTCAAAAATATACGATGTTAAAATCATCAAAGAAGCAACAGCGAAATACAGCTCTATCGGAAATGTATATGGCAAGGCTCTATTCATCGCTTATATGGGAAATCAATGACGGAGATTTAGTTCAATCGGTCATCGATGTATATCATAGTCCAATCTGTAAAATCATTGACGATCCAAGAACATCGGCTCATTATGAACCCTTGCCGGTCATCGTAAGAGCTTATTATGAGGGAACATTTTAACTAAGCCAAATTATCTTGGCTTTTTAATTTTATTCCTAGCCGTAGAGCTACGTCTTGTGCAATCAGGAATGATAATGAACCCTCTTTTTTTGATCTCATTTGAGAGTTCTGAAGGACAAACACAATCATCATTCAATTTTTACCGGATAAGTTAAAAGGATGGAATGTATTCTGCTCGCATTCCATCCTTATTCATGTGAATTAACGACGGTGATCGGTCATAACCCATCCCGTTTCTTTCTTTATTTTATAATCTTCAATATTTTATGATCTTCAATCCTTCTTCTCGGGCACTTTATTTTCCTCGATCAATGCCTGAAACACCACCGAAGCGCAGGTCAGCCCGGCGGCGGCCGGCACAAAGATCGTGCTGGCTGGCGGATATTTCTGCTTCAAGGTTTGTCCTTCGGCATTGACCAGCTGATTCTGCGTGCGCGGCAGCTCCCTGGACCAGACAACCGGAATCTTCGCAGTGAATCCCCGCTTGCGCACCATCTGGCGAAGGGCCCGGGCAAGCGGATCATTGCAGGTTTTATCCAGCGACGTGACGGTCAGCTGGGTCGGATCAAACCGATTTGCCATTCCCAGCGAGCTGATGCACGGCACAGAATGACGCTGCGCCATTTCAATCAGCGCCAGCTTGCTTGACAGCGTGTCGATCGCGTCAATCACATAGTCGATCTTCTGATCGAACAGGCTCTCACTCTGTTCGTTAAAGAACGCATTCACTGCTTGGACTTCGCATTCCGGGGCAAAGCTGCGGATGCGCGCGGCCATAACTTCGGTTTTCGACTGGTTCAGGGTCTCCAGGGTGGCGATGATCTGCCGGTTGAGATTGCTGGGGGCGACCGTGTCCGCGTCGACCAGAATCAATTTCCCGATCCCGCTGCGGCCCAGCGCCTCCGCGGCATACCCGCCGACTCCGCCGATACCGACGATCAGCACGCACGCCTGCTTCAGCCGTCCGATCGCGGCTGGACCGACTAACAATTCCAGTCTTTGTAGAGGTGTTTCCACGCACATTCCTCCTTCAGCCAGTCGGCGATTTCCGCCACTGCCTGTTCTTTCTCGCCCGGCTGATCGACCGCCGCCCAGCGGATCGGCGTCTGCCGGGTAAACCAGGTCATCTGACGGCGGGAAAATTGCCGGGTATGCGTTAAAATCTGTTCCCGCGCCTGATCGATCGTTTCCCGGCCTTCAAAATAGCCGCGCCATTCCTTGTAGCCGATGCCCTGCATCGATTGATCATCGAAGCTGACGCCCTCCCGCAATAACCCGCGGATTTCTTCGATCAAACCGTCGGCGATCATTCCGTCGACGCGCTTTTCAATCCGTTCCACCAGCGCCTGCCGTTGGCAAGTCAGACCGCAAATGAACGTGTCGTAAATCATTCTGTGCTCCTGCCGGCTTTCCAGCTCGCTTTTTGGCGTCTGCGCCAGCTCATGAATCACCAGCGCGCGGACGATCCGGCGCTTATTGTGGGGATGAATCTGATCCGCAGTCTGCGGATCGACCTGTTTCAGCCAGGCATACAGCTCGGCTTCATCGCGTTGCTCCAGTTCTTCGCTCAAGCTTTGCGCGCGCGGGTCTTCAGGTTGAAACTGATAATCATACAACGCCGCTTTGATATACAAACCGGTACCGCCGACGATCATCGGCAACTTGCCCCGGGCACTGATCGCTTCAATCGCTGCGCGCGCCTCCCGCTGGAAATCCGCGACGCTTGTTTTTTCTTTCGGATCCAGCGTGTCGATATTGTAATGCGGTACGCCCTGTTTTTCCGCTTCGGTAATCTTCCCCGAGCCGATATCCAGCCCGCGGTAGACCTGGATCGAATCGCCGCTGATGATCTCACCATGAAACCGCTGCGCCAGTTCAATCGAAAACGCCGTCTTGCCGACGGCGGTCGGACCGACGAGCACCAGTACTTTCTTCATCGCTGGAACTCCTTGATCAGCTGCTTTTCCGTGATGGTGATGAACGTCGGACGGCCATGCGGACAGTGATACGGCTGTTCACAATGAGCCAGCTGTTCGATCACCTCCTGCATTTCACCTATCGACAATACACGGTTAAAGCGGATCGAATGATGGCACGCGATCGTCGCCAGCCGGTGCCGCTGCAGATCCTCGGCACGGACTTCGCGGCCGTCTTTCCACAGATCCAGCACGTCCTGTAAGAACGCCTGTTCGTCAATTTCACTCATCCAAGCTGGCAGCTGACGGCAGATCAAACTGTTCTGACCGAAGTTTTCCAAATGGATGTGCATCGGTTCCAGCAATTCGTTCATTTCCTGCAGCCGGGCCGCCACCGACGCGCTGCCTTCCAAAATGATCGGCACAAGCAGCTCCTGCATTAAAGGCTCCTGATCCAGAAAGCGCTGTTGGACTTCTTCAAAATGGACACGTTCCTGCGCAGCATGTTGATCGACAATATAAAGCGCGTGTTCGTCCTGAGCGAGAATGTATTTGCCATGCATCTGCGCCAGCACCTGCATCTGCGGAAAGGTTTGTTTTGGGACCGAGCGCAGCGCTTCGGCCGAAGCTTCCGTCTGCTGAACCCGGGGATCCAGTGGTTCTGGCTCCGGCAGCTGATCGGAAAGGCTGTCCGCAGATGAGGTCTTTGCGGTTGGCTTCGGCGTCGTTAATGGCGAACCTTCCCGGTTTTCCACCTCTGTTTTTTTAATCAGAGCTTCAGGTTCCGCTGGCAAGACTGCGGATGCTTCCGCTTTTCCAGTGACTTCCGGATCCTGCGGTATTTCCCGGGAAAGCGGCGCGGCGATCTGTTCCCGTTCGCGCTGTTCGCTCATCAGGGCCGCCTGTCTGCGCCATTCATTGGCTTCGACGGAATCTTCACGCACCTGGTTGGCAGGAACAACCACGGGCGTTTCAAACAACTGCGGCATTTCCACTTTCTCCCGCGGCGTTTCCACGCGCATGACCTCTGGCGCCTGCATGTGCTCGCGCAGAGTGCGGGTCAGCGTATCGCGGATTAAAAATTCCAGCTGCTGCTCCTTGGAAAGCCGGATTTCCCATTTGGATGGATGGACGTTCACATCGCACAGATGGCTGTCCATCTCGATATCCAGCATGACAATCGGATAGCGATCCTGCGGAATATAGTTCTTATAGGCTTCCAGAATCGCTTTCTGAATTCGGTAGGAGCGGATCATCCGACGGTTGATGAAGACGGTCATATAATTGCGGCTGGCGCGGGTCTGCGCCGGCAGCGCCATCAAACCGCGAACCGTGTAATCGAAGTCCTGTCCTTCCACCTCGATGCACTGACGGGCCAGATCGCGGCCGTAGATGATCGCCATGACTTCCAGCAGACTGCCGTTGCCGGCGCTGCGGAACACTTCCTTGCCGTCATGGACAAGCCGGAACGCAACGTCCGGATAGCTCAGCGCAAACTTCTGGATGACGTCGAGAATCAGCGAGGTTTCATACGGAATCGACTTGAGATGCTTCAGCCGGGCCGGTGTTTTCTGAAACAGGCCGTTGACCGTGATCTGCGTCCCCTGATTGCAGGGGTAAGGCCGCGCGGACTGGCGCTGACCGTAGCGGATTTCCACACGGGTGGAATCTTCGCCGTTGTTGGTCAAAAGCGTCAGATTGGAGACGGAAGCGATCGAAGGCAGCGCTTCGCCGCGGAAACCCAGCGTGTGAATCGCCCATAGATCTTCCGTCGTCTTGATTTTACTGGTGGCATGCCGTTCAAAGCACAGACATGCGTCTTCCCGATCCATCCCGACGCCGTTGTCAATTACTTCCATCAGCTCGGTGCCGCCCTGGTTGATGTTGACTTCAATCCGGGTCGCTTTCGCGTCCAGCGCGTTTTCGACCAGTTCTTTGATGACGCCCATCGGCCGTTCGACGACCTCCCCGGCGGCGATCATGTTGGTTAAATGCGCGTCCAGCTGCTGTATTTTTGCCATCGTGGATTCACCCTCCTGTTCTGTGAAACTGCTTCCGATTCGATTCCCAGAGGATGCGGTAAATTCAGGGAACCGGTCATTCTTTTCAAATACGCCGGCGGACTGCCGGTTTTTCTTATCTTTTATTGTCCATGCCGCAGAAACTCGTAAAACGCGAAGCCGATCGAGATGATCGTCAGCAAGCCGACAATCATTTCCGACAGATTGTTGGCATACTCCGCCTGTGCCGGATCGGCCAGCGCCAGCACCAGGAAATACAGGCACCAGATAAAACCGAGGATCAGCATCGCAAAGGTGACATAGGTCAGAATCCGCGAACCGGTCTTCCAGCGCCGGCGGCCTTCTTCCAGCTGCTTAGGCGTATAGGTGAAATCCGGATGGTTGCGGCGGCGCAGCGTCTGCCGGATCGCGCTGGCGATCAAGCCGAGAATTAAACCCTGGCTTAACGCCAGGCAAAGCATTCTGAACATCTTCATTGCTTTTCCTCGTTTCTGATTTTACTTTCCACGTTTCTGCTTTAATTCATTAATTTCTGGAAGCGAAAGCAAATAGGAAGACCCGGCAGACCGCCGTCATGCTTTCTGTGCTTCCTTCAACTCCTGCTGCAAGTCCATGATCATCTGCAGCGCCTGAATCGGCGAGAGCTGGTTGGGATCGACCATTTCCAATTTATCGAGCACGCCCTGTTCCTTGACCGGCGCTTTGACCATTTCGACGATGCCCAGCGACTGCTGGACGACGCGTTTTTTCGATTCGTATTCCGCTAACAGATCGCCGGCCCGTTCCAGCACCGCTTCCGGCAGCTGCGCCAGGCGGGCGACGTTGATGCCGTAGGACCGGTCGGCTTTGCCTTTTTTAACACGGTACATAAAGGTGACGTGGCCGTTGTCCTCATGAACCTCGACATGCACGTTCTTCACCACCGGCAGACTTTCATCCAGACTGGTCAGTTCGTGGTAGTGCGTGGAAAACAGTGTCTTCGCGTGGATGCAGACGGCGATGTATTCGATCATGGCCTGGGCCAGCGCCATGCCGTCATACGTGGAAGTGCCGCGGCCGATTTCATCAAACAGGATTAAGGAATGCTCCGTGGCCTGGGATAATGCGTTGTTCGCTTCCGTCATTTCCACCATGAAGGTCGACTGTCCCGACAGGATATCGTCGCTGGCGCCGATGCGGGTGAAAATCTTATCGAAAATCGGCATTTCGCATTTCTTCGCCGGCACAAAGCAGCCGATCTGCGCCATCAGGATGATCAGCGCCACCTGCCGCATATAGGTACTTTTACCCCCCATGTTCGGCCCGGTAATGATCAGGATCTGATTTTCTTTATCCATCGCCAGACTGTTGGAAACATAGCGGTTGGTGCTGATCTTTTCTAGGATCGGATGACGGCCTTCCTCAATTTTCAGCTCGTCCTCTGTGAAAAGGGGACGGACGTAGCCGTTATCCGCGCTGATCGAGGACAGGGCGTAATAGACGTCCATATTCGCCAGCATCAAGGCTAGTTTCTGCAGCTTCGGCAGATAGCTGCGGATCTGTTCCAGCAGGTTGGCAAACAGCTCGGTTTCCAAACGAATGGAGCGTTCCTCCGCATGCAGGATCGCGTCTTCCTTTTCCTTCAGCTCAGAGGTGATGTAGCGCTCGGCGTTGGTCAACGTCTGCTTGCGGACATAGCCGTATTCTTCCTTGACCTGCGCCGCCGCGCCCTTGGACACTTCGATATAATAGCCGAACACCCGGTTGTAGCCGATTTTCAGCGTCTTAATTCCAGTGCGCTCGCGTTCGTAGTTTTCCTGTTGGAGAATCCAGGTTTTGCCTTCCTTCTGGGCGCTGCGGTATTCGTCCAGCTGTTCGCTGAAGCCTTCCGCAAACATCCCGCCTTCCTTGACGGACACCGGCGGATTCTCAACGAACGCCCCGTCCAGCAGCTCCGTCAGCGACAGGCAGCAGTCGATGTCCCGGTATTCCTGAAAAACTGGCGCGTCCTGAAACAGCGCCAGGATTTCCGGCACCTGGCTCAGTGTTTTCTGCAGGCGCTGGCAGTCGATCGCATTGGCGGAACCATAGGCCACTCTGGCAATCAGCCGTTCCATATCATAGATCTGGTTCAGCTTGTCCTTGAGATCCTCGCGGACAAGATAGTTTTTCATTAAATATTCGATTCGGTCCTGGCGGAACAGAATTTTCTTTTTATCCACCAGCGGCCGTTCAATCCATTTTTTTAACAGGCGGGAACCCATTGCGCTCTGGCAGCGGTCAAGAAATGACCACAGTGTTTCTGATTTGCTTTGCGTGCGCAGCGGAACGACCAGTTCCAGATTCTGCTGGGTTGAGAAGTCCATATACAGCACGTCGTTTTCATTCTCAATCTCGACAGTCTGAAGGTGGTGCATCATCCGCTTCTGCGTTTCGATCAGGTAATTGAGCATCAGCCCATAGGCTTCCCGCTGCGCCCCGTCGCTCACTTCCTCGCACAGCGGCAGATATTCCTCGCCGATCTGGTCTATGGCGCAATAGGAAATCGCCACGGCGGACAGATCGCGGACGCCGCGAATAAACTTCTCGTCGAAGCCTTCCTTCACGACGATCTCGCGGATATTGTTTTTCAGCAGCGTCTGCTGCAAATGGAGAATGTTGCGCGGAATATGCGTTACCGTCGTTTCACCGGTCGACATTTCGCAGATCGACAGGGCGAATCCGTACTGATAGTCCACGACGGCCGCCAGGTAAATGCTGGAGCGTTCATCAAACAGTTCGTCGATCACCGTGCCGGGCGTCACGACCTTGATCACATCGCGCTTGACCAGTCCCTTCGCTAAGGCCGGATCTTCCATCTGTTCGACAATCGCCACCTTGTAGCCTTTCTGAACCAGACGCTGTATATAGCCCGTTACGGCGTGAAACGGCACGCCGCACATCGGCACGCGGTCTTTCACCCCGGCGTTTCTGCCGGTCAGCACCAGGTCCAGCTCACAGGAAGCAATCTTGGCGTCCTCAAAAAACATTTCATAAAAGTCGCCCAGACGATAAAAAACCAGGGCGTCCTGATAATTCTTTTTTACCTCGAGATACTGCTGCATCATCGGCGTATATTGTTCCATACTTTCACCTCTAAAAAAACTGTTCTTATTATACCATCATTTTTTCTGCAGGTCAGGGGAGTTTTGGGTTTATAATAAGGAAAATGGAGGTGCGGTTATGAGAATTTGTACGATTTTAGGCAAGGGCTACGAGGAGATCGAAGCGATCGGCACGCTGGCGTTATTGAAGCGCAGCGGACTGGAAGCGGATCTGTTTGGCATCAGCGGAGAAAAGACGACGGGCAAGCATGATCTGCCGATCTGCGGCCTGCTTCCGTTATCCGGCTTAAACCCTGAAAATTATGATTGCCTGCTGCTGCCGGGCGGGCCGCATTACGCTTTGTTGGAAAGCAGCGAGGACGTAAAACAGATCATCCTGAAGTTTAAAGCGCTGGATAAGCCAATTGCGGCGATCTGCGCGGCGCCGACGATACTGGGACATCTGGGCTTATTGAAAGGGAAGCAGTACACCTGCTTCACAAGCATGAACGAGGATTTCGGCGGTACGTACGTCGATCAATACACCGTCACCGACGGCAACCTGATCACCGGACGCAGCGCGGCGGCCACCATTGATTTCGCGTTTGCGATCATTGAGAAGCTGCAGGGAACCGAACAGAAAGAATTCATTCAGAAACAGATTTATTATTGATCAGGGAGACCGCAGGCGCTGTTTCATCGAAAACGTGGATTTCGATGTGAGTTCTTGTCGGATCTTAAAAGACACCCGGGATTGGAAACTGCCCGGGTGTCTTTGTGTGTTAAGTCATCAGCGGAGCGTTTGACAGAGCCTGGCAGCGATCTCCCTTCTCTCCAAACTTATTTCCTTGTTGAGAAACAGGCTCCTGATCACTGCCCCGCTAAGATGGCTTAAAATGCCGCTGTGAATTTCGATCTGTTTTTACTTTGTGAACTACAGTCTGATGCCAAGATCCGCTATTCTATGAGACAACACTGATTTATGCCCATTCTGATACAATTTCGACATGCTTGCCGCTGAACGCGACGCCAAAGTGCAGCACCTTTTTCACGCCGGCTTCCCGCAGCTGCACATCATACTGCCTTTGTTGAATTTGAAGAACCGCGTCGGAAGCGAGCTTTTTCAGTTCGTCTTTCGTTCCGTTTTTAACCGCCTTCAGCTCGATCAGAATGCCAGGCAGCTTCTCTTGTTTCGGAAGCAGACATAAGTCATACCGCCCAGATCCAGATTCCCGATTCGACAATACCTGATAGCGATTATCCAGGGTTGCAAGCAAGCCTAACATCAAGCCGTGATAAAAGCTCTCTTTCGCGGTATCGTAAAAGCTGACTGAGGTTTCTAACAACTTCTCCAGCCGATCCCGAAGCCGCTCAGCATCCCCTGTAAACAAAGCCTCCTGAATAGCAATCGCCGCAGACTGAGGAATCATTCCGGCATATTGATTTAAAATCTCGCTTTGATAAACAAACTCAATTTCCCGATTGGGCAGCGCGACCTGGCACAAATTACCTAATCCGAACGCCTTGTCAGAACCCGTTATTTTTAAATAGCCGCAGACTAGCAGAAAGCTGTAAATTGACGAAGGATTATCCTTGATCTGCGGATAGATCACACTGGAATCGACATAGGTTAAAATGGACTTTCCCTGTAGCAGATCCGCCAGCTGATCGACTACTTCCGAACTGGCGCCGGCCAGAATTTCGCCGATAACCTCGTTCCCGCTTGTGGACACCCAATAAGCTTTTGCCTCGCAGGCATTGTGAAAATAGTTAATTACCGACCAGGGATTAAAGATTTCCGTAATTCCAAAACGATAGCCATCATACCATTCGCAAATTTCCTGCATTTTATCTTCCCTGTGATAATAACGCGCCATCATTTCTACTTCCTGACGCGTAAATCCAAAATATTCACTATACTTTTTATCCAGCACGGAATTCACCACCAGATTATTCAAACCGCTGAAAATACTTTCCTTCGCTACCCGCAGAATCCCCGTCAGAAAACCATACGCAAGATTGCGGTTATCCTTAAGTCCGCTGGAAAAGAAATTCCGCATAAATGACACGACTGATTCATAAAACCCAAGAAGATAGCCTTGTTGGATTGGAGTATCATATTCGTCAATGATAATCACCGCCGCTTCGCCATAATGCTTATACAGCATGGAAGAAAGCACCTTCAGCGCTGAAATATAATCCGTTTCCCGTGCCTGACGAGAAACGATTTGTTGATAAAGAGCCTTATCATAATCGCTGCAGCGTTCACTGTTCAGCAAGTCGCTGTGACGCTGAAATTCTTCGCTGATCAACGTGATCAGATGTTCATAGGTTTCTTCCCAGGTATTCCGCTTAACATCTTTGAATGTCATAAAGATTACGGGATATTTTCCCTGAACCTCGCGATATTTATTCCCGCATTTCCAGATTTTCATATTTTTAAAGTAAACAGAAGTATCTTCCTCTGTCTTTTCAAAGAAGGTTCTAAGCATATCCATATTCAGCGTTTTCCCAAAACGCCGGGGCCGGGTGAACAGCGATACCATCGGACGTTCATCAATGAAATCTTTGATCATCATCGTTTTATCCACATAGTAATATTGGGAAGAAGCCAAACGATAATCTGAGATTCCCACTGGCAGCGGCAACCTCTCCGCTTGTTTTGATTTTCGGTAAGCTCCCGTTTTTACACGATGATCCAGCGGTCTTTCCGCATCCGCAGGAATTACCCAGACTCCGTTTTCCTTCCGGGCATTTTCTATTTTACCTTCCTTACAGAGCGCCGTTACAGCTCGGGGTGTTACATTCCAAAGCGCTGCGGCTTCTCTGACATACAGATATTCTTTCACATCGATCCCTCCTTTACTTATCAGCTTTATTATACTCTCTTCTCAGAATATTATCATTTTAAAAAGAATATTATCAATAAATTTGATATTTTTCTTTTTTGTTTAAGTAATATTCTGTTAGTCTTCTTTTTCATTTCAGTTTGAATAGAAGAATTAAGTTTTGCTTCAGGTATTCTTATGCTCTGAAATCAACGAACCAAACTGCGAAGCGATAGCTGATGTTCGACCCAACCCGTATAGAAATCCGCTTCATGGCATACCAGCAGGATTGCGCCCGAATACCGCTGTAAGGCTTCCTTCAGCGCTTTCTTGACCCATTCATCCAGATGCTGGGTTGGTTCATCCAAAATCAACAAATTACTTTCCTGCTGCAGCGCCAGACACAGCTTAACCCGCGCCTGTTCCCCGCCGCTCAACGTGTCTAACGGCCGGGTTGCCAGCTCATGCGAAATCCGGCATTGTGCCAGAAGAAAACGCAGCTCCTGCAAAGTTTTGCGGGGATAACAGTCAGAAAACAAGGCCAATGCACTCTGTTTGGGATCCGGCCAGCTCAGCGTCTGCGAAAAATAAGTGATCCGCAGTGTTTCAAAACGGCGCACGCTGCCCTGCAGCGGCGGCAATTCCCCAATCAGAGTCTTCAACAGCGTCGTTTTCCCGATGCCGTTAAATCCTGTCACCACCCATTTCTCTCCTGCTTGAATCTTCAGGTCCAGCTCAGGCAGCAGCGGTCTTTCATAACCGACGCTCAATTCTGACGTTTCTAACAGAATACCCTGTCCGATTGAAGCAACTGGGAAATCAAAATGCAGCGGCACCGGTGAATCCGGCGGCGTCAGCCGCTCTAATCGTTCTAATTGCTTACGACGGCCCTGTGCGATGCGGGTATTCACCCCGGCAATATTGCGGCGGATATATTCCTCCGTCTTTTTAATTTTCTCCTGCTGGGCTTCATACTGACGGCGGTATTCTTTCTGCCGATGCTCCTTCTGGCGCAAAAATGCGTCATAGCTGCCATAATATTTCGTGATATGTCCCCATTCTACATTCAGAATCGACGCCGCGATCTGTTGGAGAAAATCGAAATCGTGTGTGATCACCAAGAATGCGCCGGTGCGCTGTCTTAACATCTCTGCCAGCCAGACGATATGTTCATGATCGAGATAGTTTGTCGGTTCATCCAGCAGTAAAACGTCAGGATTTTTTAATAACAGCTGCGCCAGAATCACCTTGGCCCGCTGACCGCCGCTTAACTGACACAAAGGTTTATCAAGTCCGATCTGATCCAATCCCAGTCCGGTAATTGTCTTTTCAATGATGACTTCCACTTCATAGAACCCGGCGGCATTCAGCTGTTCCTGCAGCCGTCCCGCTTTTTTCAGCCAATGTTCGCTGTTTTTCACTTCTTCCGCCGCTTTCAGATAGGCTTCATTCATCTGACTTTCCCATTGCCACAAGGTCTGGTATGCGGTTTTTAAGAACTCCAGAATTGTCATTTCCGCCTGATCTGTCCAGGCTTGTTGATTCAAAGCGCCGATCGTTATTCCCGGCTGCCACCGGATATCGCCCTGATCCGGACTGATCTGCTCAGTCAGAATTTTCATCAGCGTGCTCTTTCCTGCGCCGTTGGGTCCGACAATTCCGCAATGTTCGCCGTTAAACAACTCGAATTCGGCGTCCTGATATAATATTTTCTCATCAAACTGATGGGTTAAATGTGCTACATTGCAAATACTCATATTCTTATTCCTGCTTTCTATTGAAATTTCAGTTTCCCTGTTCTTATGCTTAGCTGAGAAAACTGATTCGTATTTTTTACTTTATTGATTGGTCTTTCCATTTCTTCTGGGTGATCTTTTCTGGCTGGAAGCGATCGATTTTAGTCCTGATCTGTATTCTGAAGCTTGTCTTTCTTTTCGAAACAAACCTTTTTTTCCATAATAAAAACAGAGACTTTCCGGAGTTTCTCTCCCAGGCCTCTGTCTTCAAAAATAACAAAGGCCACAGACAAAGCATCTGTGACCTGAATCCGTAAATCGCTTCCTCTGCCTACGATGAAAACAGAAATTCGCCATGAATTTCTCAATCCTCGTATGACAGATGAAGATGATGGAAAATTAAATAATTCCCCGTTCCGGCTCCGCACAATGCTTCATCAACTTGATTTGTACGGAGCTGTTTCGTCTTTGAAGAACGATTCTTTGTTTAAAAAGCATTGCGTTTCGCCTCCTTTTTCTAAGCCGAGGCTATTCTATCACAGCGAACCTTGAAAAGCAATCATCCTTAACGCGTTACTCCGCTTGCCCGGATCCTTCTTCAATGTCCACTCGAATCATCTGGTTTCTAAAATCGAGGATCAGGACTGCGTGATTATTAATCTTTCTAAACACAGAGCTGTCTTTAATTTCAGGAATATGAATCATTTCAATGCCCTGATTCTGACCTTGAATAAGAACGATCTCCTGGTTTTTATAACCAAAACATCCTCTATCTGTAACCTAAGTTTAACACAAATACACTCCCAAAATATAACAGAGTGTTTCATCATGGTTTCTGCCGCGGTTCTACTTTGGAGAAAATCTCTGTGTTATCGTAAAAAGAAGTTATTTTGTTGATCAATTCCTCAGTAAAATCCAGAGAACTGTTAAATCGTAAAATAATCATTCTCCTGCTCGATAATAAATAAATTTCATTCTGTTCTCTGCGATCCGATGGAAACAGGAAATCGAGTTCTTTCGCAGAATAAGCTAAATCCGATTGCCATCGTGCAGCATCCAACAAATTCAAATTTTGGCAATATTCACTGAGCTTCGATTCTTTAAATTGATTAGGATAAATTGTTATTCCCATTTCTCTCAGGTAACTAATAACCGGATCTTCTTCCGCATTAAAATCAATGACTTCCAGATAAATTTCAACCGTTCTTTCTAAATCAGGAGTCATGCCCGATAATATTAGACTGTATCTTAAATTTTCCAAGGAATCCGCTTCGGAAAGCTTTCGATCCACTGTTTCATTTACAAAGCCAAAGTCTGTCATGTGTATTATTTGCGGTACTTCTTGTTGGACATCATGATTAGACGCATAGACAAACAACCCGAATAGAATTAAAGTTACAAAGAAAGTTTGATTAATTCTTCTTGAACCTCTTTTAATTATTTCAGCCTGGGTATAGGTTATCCCAAAAGCAGACATAACCTCTTCTTTGATTTTCTTCAGCGTAATTTTCTTTGTCCCCTGATCGTTAACTTGATCTATACTCGGTTATTATCGATACGCCTTGATTTATTCCTCAAAAATTTAACAAACAGCTGAGCGGTTCTGCTCCAAAATTTCCGAAACAACTCAGTATCTCAATGATGCCGCATCCTTCATTACCTAAAATTACATATTCATCTCATGCTTCCCCAATTGAGCTCGTTCTCTTTCCTCTTTATGAATAAGAACTTAACAATTGTTAGTAAAACGATTTTTGGTAGATAGAAACCACGCTGTCAATCAGTTCCTGGGTTATGTCAATTTTAGTATTATATCGGAATATTATAGCTCTGTTCCCGGAAAGCAGATAAATTGCATTACTTGGTATGCCATAGGATGTGAGTTCTACATCAAACGTCTGACTTGAATAGGCCAATTCCGATCCCCATTGTTCAGCGTTTAATTCATGCAGTTCTTCAAGATAGTGTTCAAGATCTTGCGTTTGAAACGTATTTTGAGGAACGCTTATTCCCATCTCACGCAGATAGCCAACCACAGGATTTATATCTTCTTGGTAATCAACCACTTGAATATTAAACCTGACATGTTGATTGGCAGCCGGATCCATTCCCAAGAGAGTACATTCATACCGATTATTTCCTAATCCATCAGTCCAGCTATGATTTTTTTCTACGCTTTCATCCTCAAAACCAAAATCCGAAAGATGAATTATTAGCGGAGTTTCCTGACCTATAGATTGATTCCTGGTCATTTCCGTAAAACCATAAGTTGCTAAGATATATACCAAAAAGCAAAGAGGAACCACTTTAAGGTGACGAACTTGATCATAAGACCATCCATGACGATATAAGAATTTTTTCATTTTTTCCCCTTCGATTATTCCAACTTTATTGTTTGATTGCGTTTTGAACTATCCAAAAGATAAGCTTCAGGAATCTTGATTAAGTCTGCTTTTTAATACCCAAGTCAATTGATAAAGCCGGATAATCTTTTCCTCAGTCTATCTCCCTATTAATTTTATTTTAGCATAAAATGATAAGATTCTTATTCTTTGTTTTGAATAAATAAAAAAGGGATTGTCCCGATCTCCCGTATCGTTTCAATCCCAAATGTTTTTGATTATGCGCTGCGCTTCATTTCCTTTATCCGCTTATTAATCTCATTTTTAATAATCGTGCTGCCGGCCCCAAAGTTAACGGAATATCCGGCACGGCTCTCTACCACCCGGCTGGCCCCCAAGCGCTGAATCTGGGAGAAGTTGATCAGCGAGGAATCCACAACCTGAATCGTTAACCGCGTCGGCGAGGAATGCATCATCTTGATGTTTTCCAATCCGCCTACCGCTAAGATAAAGCCTTCTACCCGCCGCTTACTGGCGCCGGTATTGAATAAGTCCAATGCCAGATATTTGAAGTAGAAACGGGTGAACGCAAAGTAGAGCACAAACAGAATCACACCGACTAGGAAAATCATCTGAATTGTATTCTGCATATTGGGATTCCGCACATACAGCATAAAATCAAATAAGGTCCCCGGCATGGCGGTGACGGTGCTGCCGGTATAACTGAAGCCCAGTGTCACGCTCATCGACTGGAAGATACCGAACAACGCGCCGGTGACGACCAGATGGAAGACAAACAACAACGGGGTCAGAATCAACAGATACAGTTCCAGCGGAAGCAGGGTGCCTGTGACTAACGATACCAGAATCGCCAACAGGAAGAACAGACGAATCCGCCGTTTTTCCATTTTATCCGTAAAGATCGTATAGAATCCGATCAACATGCCCGGAACCGCAAACAGGTTCAAAACATAATACGGCGTGATCAGCCGGCCGACGCCGCTGGGCGTGATCAGACTGTTCATCTGCGCTGTCCAGATTCCCACGTCGCCCATGTAATTGACGCCTAAATTATTAATCCAGGTACCACCCTGTTCACCATACCAGAACAAGGTGCGCATCAGCGCGCCCAGGTTGAGATCCGCTAACAGCCGGTCCATGACGCCGTAAACAAACAGGTTCATCGGATTGGTAATATCGGTAGCGATGAACTCAAAGATCGTATTGAGAAGATTAAGCACGATCGGCCACAGCCAGACAAGCGCGAAGCCGGTGATCATACATAAAATCAACGTTAAAATCAAACCCCAGGTATCGCGGTCAACAAACGAGAAGAAACCGTAAATCGACTTCGTCCGCGACTTGGAATACGCGATCCGTGATGCCAGAACGACCGCGGCGCAGGCAAAGAATCCCGTCTGCAGCGGATAGCGGGTTCGGTCAAACAGGGAGGAAGAATAGCTTAATCCCAGAATCGCCGAGGATGCCGACGTCGGCAGGCCCGCTGGCTGAAACAGCATCGTGATGACCAGCACCAGCACGTAGCCGGTGATTCCGATCATGATCGGAACCGACGAATTGCTTTTCGTCGCTAAAAACTTTATCATGACAAAGAAAGGAAAATTGACGATAATAAAACTGCCCGTCCGTTTGAACAGATCTGCCAGCAGCAGGATATTGCGGTCATTCACCGACCAGAACACCGATAAGCTCTGGTTGGTAATCAAGGTTCCAAGCCCCGTCAGGATGATTGCCACAAACAGCATTTTCAATGGAAATTGAATGATTTCTAACAAAGAATGCCATCTTCTCATACCATCACCTCGCCTATTATGATACCATTATTGTACATCAGATTCAAATGAAAGGAGTGGTTTGACTTTCATGAAAACCAAGTTTGCTGAAACACAGGCGGATTTCTTCCGGATTGTCAGAATCCGCACAGAAGTCTTTGTCATAGAACAACAGGTCGACCTGCATATTGAACAGGATCAGGACGACGAGACCGCCCTGCACTGGCTGGTGGAAAACGAAGCGGGCGAAGCGATTGCCTGCTGCCGGGGGCTGGACTTCGGCGAGGAAATCCATATCGGACGGGTAGCCGTCCTGAAGCCTTACCGCGGCCAGCATATCGGAGCGTTGATGATGCGTGAGATTGAAAAGGATCCGCATCTGGCCCGTTATAAGAAGATTGTTGTGCACGCCCAGGCTCAGGTTGAAGGTTTCTACGCATCGCTGGGTTATACCACGGTGTCCGAGCCGTTTTATGAGGCCGGCATTCGTCACGTCACGATGGAGAAAGCGTTATGAGCCAACAGCCGGAACGGATCCACAAGAAATTCCATATCGACCGGACGCTGATGCTTCTGCTTTTGGCGATGACCTGCGTTTCGTTATTGGCGATCTACTGCGCCGATCCGATCATGGCAACGCGCTTGCAGGGCACGCATCTGTGGCTGAAACAGGGCATGTGGTATGCGATCGGCTTTCTGATGCTGGCCTTTCTGACGCGGTTTGGAAGCGACCGGTTATTTACCGGCGTCAAAATTTTTTACTGGATTCTGATGGTGCTGTTAGCGATTTTATTGGTGGATAAGTATGTGATCAACCTGCCGGACCGGTTTATCCGTCCAGTCAATGGAACAACAGCCTGGTATCAGATCCCCGGCTTGGGTACTTTCCAGCCCAGCGAGTTCATGAAGGTCGTGCTGATCATCATGGTCGCCAACATTATCCACGAGCATAACCTCGGGAAGACGGAAATGTCGTTTGCGAGTGACTTCAAGCTGTTCTGGAAAGTCGGTAAGATCGCCGTTCCGCCGCTGATCCTGATCTTTTTAGAACCGGATACCGGCATCCCGCTGATCATCATCGTCAGTATCTTGGTCATGCTGGCGGTCTCGGGCGTCCGCAAGGAATGGGTCTGGCTGGGCGCGGCCTGCCTGGTCATCGGCTTCGGCGGACTGATCTTCATGTTCAAGTTCTATCCGAATCTTTTATCCTCGATCTTAGGCGGGGGGTATAAAATGCGGCGGATTTACGGCTGGCTGGAAACGGAGAAATACATCAATACCTGGGGCAACCAGCTGTATACTTCGTTATTAACGATCGGTTCCTCCGGCTTGACGGGCCATGGCTTCCGCGAAGTCCTGATTCGTTTTCCAGAGCCGCAGACCGACTTCATTTTCTCTGTCATCGGTCAGAATTTCGGATTTCTCGGTACGACTTCGGTCGTCGCATTATTGACGGCGTTCGATTTAAAGCTCATCAGCATCGCCTCACGACATGATCAGCCGCGCGAGCGGTATATGGTCGCCGGGATGATCGGCATGTTATTGTTCCAGCAGCTGGTCAACATGGGCATGATTACCGGTTTGTTTCCAATCACCGGCATTACGCTGCCGTTTATTTCCTACGGCGGCTCAAGTATGTTGTCGTATATGATTCCGCTGGCGATCGTGTTCCAGATGAGTTCAGAAAACAAGAGCCGGCTGATGCACTAGCTCAAACTCCTGTCCCGATGCTGAAAATGCAGAAAATGATA
>NZ_GG657556.1:653669-659433 GCF_000157995.1 Holdemania filiformis DSM 12042 | reverse complement strand
AAGAACTGCTGGATTAAAATCCAGGGATTCGCTTCTTTGCGCACAATGATTCGTTTATGCCGTCCGCGGATCAAGGCGAACAGCGCCAACGCGTAAATCACGACGCAGCTCAATCCGATGATCCACGAATACTGTACCGGCACCTGCTGCAAAGCCACCGTCTGCAGGTTGATCGCGATGTGGATCAGCAGCGGCGGAAGGATGGAATTAAACCGCATCGTCACCACCGCCAGGAAGATTCCCAGACAAAACGACGGCAGGATATTGATCAGATTGCCATGCATGAAGGAAAACAACAGCGAGCTGGCAAAGATTGCGAAATAATTGCCCATCCGGCCAAAGCTGCGCAGACAGACGCCGCGGAATATAAATTCCTCGCAAAACGGAGAGATCACAACGATATAAATCAGGCTCAGAATCACCGCCGGAAGCTTTCCCTGCAGAATGAGTTCCGAGGACGTAAACTGAATGTTGGACCAGCTGAGCACCAGCGCCAGAATCCCGACAATAAAGGTCAGAAGCAGATTCAGCGCCAGTCCGATCAGCACCAGTCCGAGAATATCGCGCCATTCGCCTTGACAATGACCGAAAAACCGGCCTGTCTTCATCTTTTTCAAAGCCGCATAGATCTGAAACGGAAGAAGCATGACGAGCAGCGTGACGACGATCCGAATTCCCATTTCCGCCGCCTGCCGGTCCACCGTCTGATAGTACGGCTCCAAAAGCGGAGTCAGCCATCGATAACCAAAGGCCGCGCCGACAGCCAATCCGAAAACGATCAGAAACGTCAGGCCGATGCCGTTGAATTCCCGGCGCAGCTGACGCGGTGTAACCGTCTGAACAATCCGTTCGCTCATTGTTCTCCCTCCTTCACTATCTTTTGAAATTCGACGGTATATCCGTCAGGATCCTGAATAAAAAAGGAATAGACTGCAAACTGCGGATGCGGCCGGGGAGCAGTGATCCCCTTCATTCCTTTGAATTTTTCATACAGCCGGTCGACCTCAGCGCAGTCCGTGCAGTTAAACGAAATGCACGAATAAGCAGGAAGCTCAAAGTCCGCCGCTTCCACAAACCCCAGATAGCCGTAACCGCTGTCGTAAATATGACAGCCTGGCTGAGTATGCCACAGTGTCAGCCCCAGCTGCTGAATATAAAAAGCATCGGTCGCCGCCAAACTGCGGCAACGATGAAAGATGACCATGGATTCCATCATTAATCGCTCCTGTTCTTTGCTTCAGAACTCTATCGTTTTAAAAACGATATCGCCCCGGCTCCGGCTCGCTCATCGGCGGAGGAAGCCGGGAAGGAATTGCTTGTTGAATTGAATGCGTTTTTATTATCGCATATTTTTTTAAGAATGGAAATAGCGACCCTTCCCGCTTTCCGTGCAGATTAAGGAATTCTGCGGCACTTTGATAACAATCCAATGTTTACCTGAGGTCCGTGTGATGCTTTCCCGCTTTGATTTTCAGGGACATCTGGCTTATACTAAAGCTGTTGCAATCAATCAAAAGGAGGAATCCGATGCAGAAACAACAATGGGAAGCGCAGCTGGCCCAGACTCAGAGTCAATGCGTTCAGCTCCGCCGTAAAAACTCGCAGATTGCCGGAGTTCGCTTCGGTTTGTTTTTAATCGCAGCGTGGTCTTTTTTTCAAATTGTCGACGGCCGGATGGGTTATCGATTCATCTTTATCCTAAGCCTGGCCGGATTTTGTCTGGCAATGCTGGCGCATCAAAAAAACAACCGGCTCTATCTTGAAGCCCAGGCGCGAAGCGAAGTGCTTGGGCGATGTCTGTCGCGGTTGGACAGTCGTTGGCAACAGGCGTCGGAAACCGGCGCGGAATTTTTAACCGACGATCAGCCCGCGCTGGCCGATCTCGACGTCTTTGGCCCGCGTTCGTTATATCAGTTCTGCTGTATGGCGGTCCTGCCACAGGGGAAGACGGCGCTGGCTTCCTATTTTAAAGAACCGGCCGCAGCTAAAATCATCCGCGAACGTCAGGAAACCGTGACCGTTCTGGCGCAGAATCCCGATTTCATGCTCGCGGACTGGACCTGCACGCACGGTCTGACGCCGCAGACAGCTGCCGCGATGGCTTCCGAAAAGCTGAATGAGCTTGTCCAGCCGATCACGCTGCCGATTCCCGGTTGGTTTATCCGCTGGATGCCGGCAGTGACACTGACGTTATTGGGGCTGACGCTGCTGCGCTGGATCTCGCCGCTGTGCTTCATCCTGATCTTTTTTGTCCAGGCGGCGCTCGCCCTGTTTTCCCTTGGGTATGTCCACAGCCGCCTGCAGGCCGTCGCGAAGGTCCGGCAGGGACTGCAAAACTGCCTGGTCCGTTGTCAGAAACTGGATCAGTCGGCGCTGTCCAGCCCTTTGATCGACGCGCTGAAAACTCAGATCCGTCAGCCGCAGGGACTGCTTCAGGGCGTAAAGCAGCTCGACGGGCTGTTAAACCGGCTGTCGCTGCAGGCCAATCCGTTTCTCTATCTGCCGGCGCAGCTGTTGCTGCTGTGGGATCTGCAATGCGTGCAGGCCTGGAACCAATGGCAGGCTCAGGCCGGGCAGACGTGGATCGCCGTGATGGAACAGCTGGGGCAGTTAGAAGCGATGGAATCGCTGGCGCTGATCGCGCTGACGCATCCGCAGACCTGCATGCCGAAGCTGCATGAGGAAACGGTTCCGGTCTTGGCGTTTACGCAGCTGACTCATCCGCTGCTGGATCCGGTTCAGGCGATCGGCAACGATTTCACCCTCGATCATTCGCTGACGGTGGTCACCGGCTCCAACATGTCCGGCAAGACGACGTTCATGCGCACGATCGGTCTGAATCAAATTCTGGCGGCGGCCGGCGGTCCCGTCTGCGCGCAAAGCATGGATACTTCCGGCTTTACCGTTTTAACCTCAATGCGGATCCGCGACGACGTCAACGAGGGGATCTCCACCTTTTATGGCGAGCTGTTAAGAATCCGCAGGATCATCGACGCTGTATCCCTGAAAACCCCGCTGTTGGTGCTGATCGATGAAATCTTCAAGGGCACCAACTCCCTCGACCGGATCGACGGCAGCGCCCAGGTGCTGCGCCATCTGAACCACCCGTGGATCCGCGCGATGATCACGACGCACGACTTTGAGCTGTGCGCCCTGGAGGAACAAGCCGGACTTTCCTTAATCAACGTTCATTTTGAGGAACATTACCAGGATCAGAAGATTTTCTTTGATTACAAGCTCAAGCCGGGACGCTGTACGCAGCGCAACGCCCGATATTTAATGAAAATGATTGGGATCACGGATTGATTTTCACTGGTTTTACGATACAATGAGTTCATAGAGATTGGGGGACATACAATGATAGCTATTACACACGGCAAGCTGCTGACCGTCGCCAACGGTACGATTGAAGACGGTACGCTGCTCATCGACAACGGCAAGATCACAGCGATCGGCAAGGATATTGCGATCCCGCAGGGGGCCGAGATCCTCGACGCTTCCGGAAAATGGGTGACTCCGGGCCTGATCGACGCGCACACGCACATTTCAACCTTTAACGAACCGCACTGGATGCCGCATATCGGCGACGGCAACGAGGTCACTTCGCCGGTTACCGCTCAAATCCGCGGCATCGACGCGCTGAATCCGTTCGACATGGCGATCGGCGCGGCACGGTCAGCCGGCTTTACGACCTGCTACACCGGGCCGGGCAGCGCCAACGTCATCGGCGGCACCGGCTTGAGCTTCAAGCTGAAAAATGCGGCGACCGTTCAGGAAATCGCGATCGAAGGCTCGGAAATGATGAAAATGGCGCTGGGCGAAAACCCGAAGCGCTGCTATGGCTCCGAAAAGAAAATGCCGATGACCCGGATGGGCACCGGCGCGGTCCTGCGCAAAGCGTTATTCGACGCCAAGCAGTACAGCGACGCGCTGGCTGCAGGCAAGGACGTCAAGCGTGACTTTGATTTGGAAGCGCTGGTTCCGGTCGTCCGCGGCGAAATGCGCTGCCGGATTCATTGCCACCGGGCCGACGACATCGTCACGGCGATCCGGATTGCCGAGGAATTCAACCTCGATTACACGATCGAGCATTGCACCGAAGGGTATAAGATTCTGGATTTCTTAAAAGCGAAAAAAGCCAAGGTCATCATCGGTCCGCTATTAATGGGACCGCAGAAATTTGAGATCTGGGGCTGCCGTCAGGATACCCCGGCGGTCTTTGAAAAGGCTGGCATTGAGGATTTCTGCCTGATGGCGGATGATTCGTCAGCGACCAAATGGCTGCCGGTTCACGTCGGCATCGCCATGCGAAATGGACTCAGCTTTGAACAGGCGTTAAAATGCGTGACGATCAATCCAGCCAAGCTCTTGAAGCTGGACGATCGGATCGGCTCGCTGGAGGTGGGCAAAGACGCGGATATCGCGATCTTTAACGGCATGCCGTTCTCCAATCTGACGTTGTGCGAGCAGGTCATCATCGACGGAAAACCGGAATTTGTCCGCCAGGAGGGGGATTTATGATCGCGATCGTTCACGGAAAGCTGCTGACCGTCACTCAGGGCGTCATGGAAGACGGCACATTACTGATCGATAACGGCAAAATTACGGACATGGGTACCGACATCACGGTTCCGGAGGGCGTAGAGATTCTTGACGCTGCCGGTAAATGGGTGACGCCGGGACTGATCGACGCTCACAGCCATCTGTCAGGCTTAAACGAACCGGCCTGGATGCCTTCGACGATGGACGCCAACGAAATTACCGATCCCGTCACCGCGCACGTGCGGATGCTGGATGCGTTCAACCCGTTTGACGAAGCGATCCCGAAGGTCAGAAACGCCGGCTTCACGACCTGCTGCACACTGCCGGGCAGCGCCAACGTCATCGGCGGCACCGGCTTCTCATTTAAGCTGAAACAGGCTTCCACCGTTCAGGACATGATGATTCCGGGCACCGAGGTCATGAAAATGGCGCTGGGCGAAAACCCGAAGCGCTGCTATGGTCCGGACAAGAAAATGCCGATGACCCGCATGGGGACCGGCGCTGTGCTGCGGGAAACGTTGTTCAACGCCAAGGTGTACTCCGATAAGCTGAAAAAAGCGGAAACCGATCCGACAGTTCAGGTTGAACCGAATTTCCGGCTGGATCCGCTGGTTCCGGTTGTCCGCGGCGAACGCCGCTGCCGGATTCACTGCCACCAGGCCGACGACATCGTCACGGCGATCCGCATTGCCGAGGAATTCCATCTGAAATATGCGATTGAACACTGCACGGAAGGGTATAAGATCAAGGAATTCTTAAAAGAGAAGGACATCACAGCCGTCGTCGGGCCGCTGAAGATGGGGCCGATGAAATTTGAGATCTGGGGCTGCCGTCAGGACACGCCGGCGGTCTTTGAGAAGACCGGCATCAACTTCTGCCTGACTGCGGACGGCGCTTCCGATACCGTTTGGCTGCCGAGCGACATCGGTATCGCGATGCGCTATGGCCTGAGCTTCCAGACGGCGCTGGAATCTGTGACGATCCGTCCGGCCCGGCTGTTGGGTCTGGAAAACCGTGTCGGTTCCTTAGAAGTCGGCAAGGATGCGGATATCGCAATTTTTGACGGCATGCCGTTTGAGAATCTGACCTCCTGCCTGGCAACGATCATCGACGGTAAGCTCGAGCACTGTGCTCTGTAACAAAACCTCGTGAAAAGCTAAGCACTTCTTCAGAACTAATTTCGGCCTAATCCAAACCAAAAACGGAACAGAACTCCTCGCGA
>NZ_GG657556.1:649951-653547 GCF_000157995.1 Holdemania filiformis DSM 12042 | reverse complement strand
TCCTCGCGAGCCTGTTCCGTTTTTAGTATACTTTTCATGTACATGATGACTCTGCTCGTCCAGGGCAGGAAATCGAAGAATATTCAGTCAACGCACGAATCAGGCTCTCCTGATATAAACCGTCAGGACTTTTCAAGATAGCCCGGGCCGGTTTCATTGAGGAACAACAACCCGGCTTCCTTGTTAATCAATCCCAACGCTTCCAGACGGCTGACAGCCCGAAACACGCTTGGACGGCTGACTTGCAGACGCTTTGCCAGATCGCACTGACGCACCCATTTCTGTTCTTTCAAAAGCTGTGCCAGCGTAAGCAAATAGATCCGTTCTGAAGAACTGAGCTTCATTTCCAGACGGTTCCCTGCAGAATATAGCTGGACGGGGAAATCCGCTGCCATTGCACATCCTGGAAATAATCCGATAACAGCGCCCGCATTTCTTTCTGGGAATACAGCCGGACATCGCCGTCCGCAGAATCTCCTGTTTTCTTTCTTCCGGCGCTTTGGATACCCGCATTGATTCACCTTCTCTGTTAATCCCATCGTAATGGATGAATGAACTTGTATCAATGAACTTTGTTCATTCGATTCATTTCTTTTTCCGCTCCCCTTGATGGCCATTTACTTCTGATATTTTCCGTTTTTTACCTAGTTCAGACTGTCCAAATCAAGCGTAAAGGACTGAGGCCCGGCAGCGCCAACAGCGATCTCATATTTTTCAAATTCTACAATCAGATTGCCGTCAGGATCGAGATGAAACGCCCGGTCAGGCCCGATCATTGATTTTAAATCCAGATCTTCATCATAAACAGCCTGTTCCGCTTCCGGTTTCGCGTCGATCTGCCGCTGAATTTCCCGGGCAATCCGTTCCGCATAATCTTCGCCGACCAACGCTTCCAGCGTCAGCGTCCGTCCGGTTCCGGCTTCCACGTTATAACAATCGATCGTCTGGCTGGACTGCGCGCGCACATAAGTGGAAATAATCGCGAACGATAAGGTTTGATCGTTGTTGCAGTAGAGCTGATAATTAATAGAAATTCGGGCCGGAATATATTCCTCGGCTTTTCCGCCGGTTTCCATAAACGCCTGATATTCATCTGCCGCCTGCTGCTTCATTGCGATGGCATGCGCCTCGATCTGTTCGCGGATCGCTGCGTTTAAAGATTGCGCCTGATCGTTGTTTTCCAATTGCGGGACCTTGATCTCCGCAATATAAGCCGCTTCTTCGCTTGTGGATTCAGAGTCCAGGAAAAGATGCGCAATCTGGCTGACAAGCGGCAGGTCCATTACGGTCTTCGCAAACACCGTATTGGTGTTAAAAAAGAAAAGGAACGCGCAGCAGCCTGCCGCAGCGCTTAAACCGATCGTTTTGTTGCGGCGGCTGCGTTGTTTCCGCTGAATCAATCCCTGTTGAATGCTTTTTTCAACGATTTCGTGCAGATCCTCTGGAATCTTAACATCTTTATCAGACATGATTTTCGCCCTCCCATTGCATTTTCAATAATTCCATTCCCTTGTAATACCGTGATTTTACCGTACCGTTGCGCACCCCCAGAATTCGTGATATCTCTTTAAACTCAAAGCCCTGGAAATATTTCAGATAAATAATATCCCGGTACTGAGGTTTTAAGCTTTCCAGACAATGATCGACGGCAATTTTCAGGTTTTGATCGTGGACCGCAGGATCTTCGATCCAGTTCATATCCAATTCTTCCCGGCGCGGAAATTTTTTCAACATATTTTTGCATTCGTTGATCAGAATCCGATAAAACCAGGTTTTCATATACTTTTCATTGCGCAGCTGGCTGTAATGCACCATCGCTTTAATAATCGCCTCCTGCAGCGCATCTTTGGCCAGTTCTGAATTTTGAGTATAATGGTAAGCCACGCGGTAACAGTATTCCTGATTCTCTTCAAAATACTGACTTAACTTTTCTATCCCTTCCATTTTGATCTCCTTCCACATATTAGACAGTCCAATTCAGTCATAAGCCCAAATTCTTTTAAAGAAATCACACCGGGGTCTAAATCGGCATTCCTATTTTCTAGAAATCCCGGCGTTGTCCCGATTCAACTGCCGGTTCTGAAATGATAAAAGAACCGGACTTCCGTCCGGTCTTAACCTAACGGCATAAAAACAAAGAACTTGTTTTTCTCATGTAAAGTGTTGTTTCATCCCGCGCTTTAAGCATCAGTAAATAAGGAGCTTCCGGCGGTCTTCAAATCTTGAAGCACTTCCGCCAGCCTCATTAAATCTGCTTCAATCTTTACGGCAGCGAAAACCGGTTTATACCTGAAAGCAGTTCTGATATTCTCAGCCCTCACGTTTTCATTTCATTATTCACAATCTTACACGCCGGATTCCTTCTCTGCAAGTCCTGTTCAGCTTACTTCAAACGATTTTTAACAGATTTCAGGCAGACAAAAACAAACAGCGCGCTGACAAGCAGCCAGAGCATTCCCAACAGGCCGGTGGGATTGGGTCCCAGCAGCGTATTGCGCTGACTGACGGAGAGGAAAACCGGCACTTCGCCGATCAGATTGAACACGCCGTGGATGATGGCGGCAAACATGCAATTTCCGCTCACAATCGTTGCCGCACCGCAAAGAATGCCGAATACAAGGCAGACAAGCATCATCATCGCCAGATTGCTCCAGGGGGCCAGCGGATTATCCAGACTGTAATTGAATCCGAAATAAATCAAAGGCAGATGCCCAAATCCCCATAAAAGACTATTGATCAGCACGCCTTTCTGCAGCCCGAAGCGCTGGATCTGTTTTGGCAGCAGATATCCGCGCCAGCCGAGTTCCTCGCCCAGTTCTAATATCTGCAGCGGCAGGAAGACTGCCGCAAGCAAGATCGTCGTCAGCACAAATGGCAGCGGTGAAGAAATCGGCATTTCTCCCGTCATCCCCAATAAAGCACCATAGTGAAAGCTCCCGCTGTATTCCTGCGGAAATACGCAGAAGTAAAGGACCGCTCCAAGCGCGGTCAAAACGCCCGGTCCCACCGCGCAAAGCAGCCATAATCCCGGTTGCTTCCATACCTTGAACGAAAAGTTCCACGGTTTGGTGTCGCGCGTTATTTTCCTGGTGATCAGCACCGCCAGCACCGGCAGGGCCGTAAACCCTTTCTGTAAAATTTCATAAACGATGACGCCAGCCTGTCCCGGGATTCTGTCCGCCAGAAAGCCAAGGCTGTAACAAATCCCCAGCACGATCACCGGAAAGAGAAGCTCCGGTCTTTGCACCAAGGCCCGCAGTTTCAGCCGCTTCATTCCGGTTTATCCCGCAGGCTGCGGCGCTGCATTTCCCAAAGTTCCTTCGTCAGCTGGCTGGCCGTATATTGCGCGATGAGATAATCGATTCCCTGCACCGCAAGCCACACGATGGCCGCCGCCAGTCCAATCGGAAGCAGCATCGTCAGGGTGAGCGCGGGTTCCAGCATCACTGAAATTCCGCCGACCACCAGTTCGATCAGGATAAACTGAACAAGCTTTCTGACCGCCATTTCCCCGACGCTTATTTCTTTCGACGAATACGTGACAAACGATACAAGCACACAGAAAAACGCGTAGAGAAACGGAACGAACATGATCA
>NZ_GG657556.1:638108-649731 GCF_000157995.1 Holdemania filiformis DSM 12042 | reverse complement strand
CCGAATCACACCGATCGCCAGGGTGATGCCGGCCTGAATCAACAAAAAATCCAGCAGCCTTCCTTTTAAATATTCTCTGAACTCCATGACAGGGCCTCCTTTATTGAGCGTCTGACCGCCCGCGCATATTTTCTTGAGATAATCACGTCTTCCCCGTTTTTCATCCGGGCGCAATACCGGCCGTTCAGGGCTGGCCGGATGGATTCAATTTTCAACAATGAGATTAAAAACGCCTTGGAACAGCGGACGAATTTAAAATCTGCCAGCTGCTCCTCAAGCTTATACAAACGCGTCTTGACTTCCACTTCTTCATTGGCAGTGCAGGCAAAAACTTTTTCTCCGACCGCTTCTATATAATAAATTTCATCATAATAAACCGGACGCTGACGCCCCTCGCTTTCACCGCTCAGCGACCGGCCCTTAGCCAGACAATAATTTTGAATATCCACAAAATCCGGCGTTAAGGCCATGCATTCCAGGACGACCTGTTCTTCCTGCGGAACCGCAACCTTTCTAATGCTTACCCGCATCGGCTGATCCCTCCTCCCGATTGATTTCTATCTTTATTTTTTCATATTCAGACGCAGAACGCCAGCGTTCGTCGATCAGATACATTTATTTTCGATCAGATGCATTCCCCGGATATCGTCTTTCCCCGGATCACGCTTTCCGGCAATTCAAGGATGAAGCCGAATTCCATCCCGAAAAGAACAATCTATAAAATACTGCTTGACGCATTATACTATGTGATATATAGTATAACACGTAAGGAGGTAATCATGGATAGTCAACTAAAAAAAGGTTTGTTAGAAATCTGCGTGCTGGCGGCGCTGGCAAAGCAGGATTCCTATGGTTATCAAATCATCAAAGACGTGTCTCAGGTCATTGAGATTTCTGAATCCACCTTGTATCCGATTCTTAAACGCCTGGAGGCCAGCCGTGATCTGGAAACCTATTCCGTCGAGCACAACAGCCGGCTGCGGAAGTATTACCGGCTGACGGACAGCGGCCGCCGGCACATCGCCGATTTTCTGGACGACTGGAAGTCAGTGATGGCCGTGATCGATTTTATTAAAGGAGAAGTTCACCATGACTGAAAAAGAATATCTGGACGCTTTAAATAAAGCGTTGAAATGGCTGCCGAAGCCGGAAAAAGAAATTTGTTTCAACTACGCCCGGGAGATGATCGAGGATCGGATTGAAAACGGACTGCCGGAAGCCGAAGCTGTCGCCCAATTGGAATCGCCGCAGCAGATGGCAAAAGCCTTCCTCGAAGACCGCGGCAGTCTGAAATTTAAGTTTTCCCTGCCTATAAACAGCGTCATGACCGTGATCTTGCTGATTCTGGGTTTCCCCCTGTGGGGCGCCTTGCTGTTAGCGGGATTAATGATCTTGCTGGCCGGTTTTCTGCTCGCCGGCTGCGTGCCGTTTATCTGCGTCGTCATGACGGTCAGCCTGTTGTTCGTCGCGCTGGTCAGCGTCAGCGCCAGTCCGTTTGTCATGGTTTCCGTGTCGTTAATCGCCGGCGTAATTCAGCTGGGTGTCGGAGTCATGGCGCTGGGCGGATTAATTCTGGCGGCGTTAGGCGCATCGCTCACGATTCCGTGGTTTAAGGCTGCGGTGATGAAAACCGCGCAGTTTCTGCGTTCCCTGTTTTTCCAGGAGGTAAGCAAATGGTAATCCGAAATTTTAGAAAAAAGGCGTTGATCGCCGGCTTGATCTTCGTGCTGACCGGTTCGCTGATCGTGGGAGCGGGTTTAGCGGCCGGAGGTCAAAAAGCGTTGATCGCGGGCTCGTCGAAGCCGTGGTATCAAACGATCTGGATCGAGGATGGGAAAGTCGTCGTCAGTCTGGATTTCCTGAATGGTTCGTTGTTTCACATCAGCTTTTAAACAGAAAGGACACTCTTCTCATGACGCAATTCACGGCCTATCAAAAGAAACAGCTCGCCCTGTTCGCTCTGCTGACCCTCGCATTTCTCAGTCTGTTTACGGTTTTATATGCCCGCTGCCGCGACACCACACTGCTTTCGCTCTTGATGCTCACGCCGGCCCTCAGCGTGCTGATTGTCAACAAGCTGACGCATGAGCGCCGTTCCTTGTTTCTGCGGCCGAAATTCAAGCGCAACCTCTCCCGTTACGCACTGAGCTGGCTGCTTCCGCCTCTGCTGGCTATGGCCGGCGCGGGAATTTATTTCCTGCTTTTCCCAGCGCAGTTTCAGCCGCTGGCCTCGCGCTTTGCGGCCAATAACAGCATCGCTGAGCTGAACGCATACTGGACGCAGCTGATTCCTGTCGTTTTGCTTGCGGTTCTGATCAATCCCTTCGGCGGACTGCTTCCGGCGCTGGGCGAGGAGCTGGCATGGCGGGGCTGGCTGCTTCCCCGGCTGCGTGATGTTCTGGGCACACGGAAATCCATCATTACCACCTCTTTGATCTGGGGGTTGTGGCATGCCCCGATCATCCTGCTGGGCTACAATTATGGAACCGATCATCCGCTGCTCGGCGTTCTGATGCAGCTGTGGCTGTGTTTGATCCAGGGGATTATCCTGGCCTGGCTGCAATTCAAGAGTGAGTCCGTGTGGACCTGTGCTCTGTGGCATGCCTCCTTAAACGGAATCGACCGCTATACCGCATCCGCCCTGCTGAGCGCGGGCAGCGTCATGCCGTTAATCGGTCCGGATCTGACCGGGTTGATCGGCGGGCTGGGGTTTGTCCTGGCAGCCGTCCTCTGTTGGCGCGGGATTTGCCGGATGCCGGAACGTTCCGCTAACATTAAGCCGGCGAATTTGCCAGATTGCGATTTCTTGATTCAGTAACATTTCGCTCACTCTAAAAAAGCCCGGCGCGGGAACGAATCACCGCTGCGCCGGGCAACCTTGAATGAAGAAGAAACCAACGTCTTCCAGATCCGTCTGGAAGCGTTTTTATTTTACCGGAATCGTCCGTTTTTTCCATTGAAGCCATTCTTTATCCAGCTTTATGCAGCGTGGGCGAAGCATGATCGTCTGGCATGGGAAACGCCCGCATTCCCCGCAGGCCATCAACTGATGAAGCACACCGTCGCGGGTAAAACGATCCCCCGACTTATGCGCCGGCCGCACAGCCGGGACAGATTCCCTGGATGTAAGTCGGACAGCGGCCGCAGTCATAGCCGCGCTTTTCCAACAATCGCTCATCCATTACCAAGCCTCCATTTTTTCCACGATTTCAATTTAAGCCTTCGCTTGTGTTGACCGGAATGGATTGAATCATCTCTCACTTATTCTCGGATGACTCGCTTTTCTCCAAATTCAGCTGCGCGCGGTACTGAAGCGGCGTTTTCCCGCAGTGTTTCTTAAAGATCTCCGTGAAATACCGTTCGCTGCCAAAGCCCACCTCGCGGCTGATCTGAGCGATCGTCAGCGTGGAATTTTCCAGATCGGAACGCGCTTTTTCAATTCGCAGACCCGCAATAAAATCAGGCAGAGAACTGCCGGTCTGACGATTGAATTCACTGCTTAAATGACTGACATTGGTATTGGTATACTCCGCGACCAGCTTCAGCGAAATATCTTTCTGATAATTCTCATGGATAAAGCCCATCGCCAGCAGCACCTCGGGCGAATACCAGGGGCTGCCGTTTCCGTCCTCATACAGTCTGCGAATCTGATTTTCCAGATGAGCCTGATATTCGCTGAGTGAGAAAAAGTCCTGCGGTCCGAAGTTCAGATCCAGCGCCACGCCGTACACCTTGACGAACAGGCTCAGCGTCGCGATCACAAACGTGTGCGCCGCCTGGCAGCAGTTCATATCAAGCGAGCTGCGGACCAGGTGATCGAACACATAATTGACCTGTTCCAAAACTGCCGGCAGATTCCCGGTACACAGCTCATTGCGTAACCGACGGCCGTTTTCATAGATCGCCAGCACGCCCGGATCGATCCGCCGCTGCAGCACCTGTTCGGTAATTACCGGGCACGCCACCTCGAAGAAACGCAGATCGTTCAGCTGGCGGGCTTTTAGATAAGCCGGATGCATGCCTTCATAGCCTTGGTAAGGTCCCGCCAGCGATGTCGCGATAAAGCGATGATTCCCCGGCGCATAGGGCGGACGCTCTAAAAAATGCCGGTGAATCTGTTCGCATACCTGCTCGGCACTGATCCTGCATTCCGCGTCCCGGCTGAATAAAACCGCCATCTGCTTGGAATTGTCAACCTTGATCAAAAAACAATTACCCCGGCAATGATTCGCGTTCAGCAGCGCTTCCATCTCCTCATAAATTGCGTAGGTCGTTTCCACCTGACGCTGAAAAATTGCGGAATCGTCAATCAGGTTGTATTTTTTATCAATCCCCGTAATACAGAAATAATAGGCTTCCAGATCAAACCGCAGCGGAATCCGGTTGTTTTTAACGAAGCTTTCGATCAACAGCTCATTGTCGTCCCACAGACAATAGTTGATCAGCATGTTGTCGCGGACAAAATCCGTCGACGCTTTTTCCAACAAACATTTTTCTTCCATGGTGTAATCGTACCATGATTTTGCCAATTACAGAAGAGACAAGCAGAAATTTTTGCCAACGCAAAATTTTTCGCAGGTCATGTTCAATTTTTATCATGCTAAAATGTTAACATCAAGGGAGGAAAATGAAATGAAAAAGCTGTTAGCACTCGCAACGGCGGCCTTTTGCGTTTTAAGCTTAGGCGCCTGCGCAACCAACAACGGCGGCACGTCAGCCCCGGCATCCGGCGGATATACCTTTGCGGATACCGTGAAATGGGATGCGGAATATGACGTCGTCGTCGCCGGCTTCGGCGCGTCCGGAGCGGTGACCGCCAAGACAGCCGCGGAAAACGGCGCGTCTGTTCTGATCGTCGAGAAATGCACCGAAGGGGAAGCCGGGGGCAACTCCAAGGTCGCCGGCCAGCTGTTTGCCTATGGCAACGGCAACGTGGAAGAAACGAAGAAATATTACCAGGCGCTGGCCGGGGATACGGAAGTTCCGGAAGCCTCGCTAGACGTCATCGTCAACGGCGTCGCCAACATGGCGGAAATTCTCGTCAATGATTTCGGCTTAAACAAAGACGATTTTGTCGACTGGACGGGATTCCCGGTTATCGGCGTCATGTCGCCGGAATATCCGGAATTTGAGGGTTCGGATACCGTCGGACTGTGGACGACGCACATGGGCACCAGCGATTCTCATCTGTATCAAATTCTGAAGGAACAGGTCGTTAAAAACGCAGACAAGATCGACGTCTGGTTTGAAACGCCGGCCACGGAACTGATTCAGGATCCGATGTCGGGTGCGATCATCGGCGTGAAGGTAACCCGCGGCGGACAGGAAAGCCATATCCGCGCGCTCAACGGCGTCGTCTTATGCACTGGCGGCTTTGAGGATAACAAGGAAATGGTTCAGGATTATATTGGACTGACCGACTATGCCCCAATCGGCGGCTTATACAACACCGGCGACGGCATCAAAATGGCGCAGGCCGTCGGCGCTGATCTGTGGCACATGCATGTTTATGAAGGCGGCTTCGGCTTAGGCGGCGTCTCTTTCAATGTTGAAGACGGACAGCGCGCTTCGCAGATTCAGGTCTTAAGCCAAGGTCCGCTGAATACCGGCGCACTGGTGCTGCTCGGCATGGACGGCGACCGGTTCGTCAACGAATCCGTTCCGGTCCGGCATGGTCATGTTTATATGAACGGCACATGGCATAACCCGACGTATCCGGATAAAATGTGGACGGTTTACGATCAGACGCAGGCCGATCTGATTGCGGAAGCGGAAGCCATTCCGGAACAGTTCCGTTCCCAGGTTGTCGAAGCGTCCTCGCTGGAAGAACTGGCGGAAAAGACCGGCATGAAGGCCGATCAGCTGAAAGCGACAATCGCCAATTTCAACGATTACGCAAAACAGGGCACGGATGAACAATATCACCGCGATGGCGAAACGATGCGTCCGTTTGACGGGACAAAGTATTATGCGTTCCCGGTCAAAGCGGAAATTCTGAACACCCAGGGCGGTCCGAAGCGCAATGAAAACGCCGAGATCCTGGACGTCAAGGGCAATCCGATTCCGCATCTGTATTCCGCGGGCGAAATGGGCGGCATCACCTCTGAACACTATCAGGGCGGCACCAATCTGGCGGAATGCATCATCTTCGGTCAGATCGCAGGCAAGAACGCCGCGGCGGCCAAGGATGCGTTGCCGGAATACACGCTCGCGCCGAAGGTGGAATCCACGCCGACCAAGCTGGGCGAAGTCACCGATCTGAACCAGGCAACCAACTATGAAACCCAGGATAACGAATATATCGGCGAAGGGACCGGCATGGGCGGCAAACTCATCGTCAAGGTTACGATGGACGGCGATCAGATCGCTAACGTTGAAATCGTAGAACATTCCGAATCCGAGAATATTTCTGATCCGGCCATCGAACAGCTGCCGAAGGCGATCGTTGAAGCCAACGGAACAGAAGTCGATACGATCTCCGGCGCGACGGTCACTTCCAAAGCGATCATCGAAGCGGTCAACAACGCTTTAGCTCAGGTAAAATAAGCCTCAGCTTCTGATCTTCATGGATCAAGCAGCGGTCTGCATCAGGCCGCTGCTTTTCTTACGTTCCGCAAGTTTGAAAAAGCTTCCGCTGTTTGATCCTGATTTTTAACGGCTGGGCAGTGATGCGGTTATTTCGAAGATTTAAGGCAAAAAAGACCGGATGATCTGTACGATCGTTCCGGTCCCGGATTTAATTTGAATGGGATGCGTCTTCCAGATAATCCAGGCAATCGTCCACGGTATCGAACAACCGGCTGGCCGCCGCTTTGGCCGCGTCCACGCCGGAGCTCATCGCGAAACCATGCAGCTCCTCGATCATCGGAAGGTCGTTGTAATCGTCGCCGATCACATACACTTCGTCCGCCTTCAGCCAGGAAGCCGCCCACTCGACGCCGCTCTGCTTCGACACGCCCCGGGCGACGATATCCAGCGTCCCGCGGTTGAGATAACTTTCCACCGCGTCGCCGAACCTTTCCTCAATTTCCGCTTGCATTTCCGCCATCCGGCCGCGGTCGCTGATCCACGCCGCCAGCGAGATCATCCGGCCTTTCGCCAGCACTTCCGCCTCGCCGATCGTCTTGGCGAAGAACTTCTCCCGCCGCTCTAACGAGCGCGGACTCTGCACGATGTGCTCATTGACATGATAACCGCTGTCCTCGCCATTGCAGAATGTGAACGATTCGAAGTCCGATTGCTTCAAATATTCGATCAAAGCGCACGCCCGGTCAAACGGAATCCAGTGCGCGGTTAAAATGTTCTGATCCCGATCCGCGATCAGCGCGCCGTTGGAACAGATAAAGACGTCCGGATCGACCTGATTGTGATGCGCTTCATCATAAATCGTATTCAGCGCGCGCCCGGTGACAATGCCGAAGCGATGTCCATGACTCTGAAACTGAGCCACGCGCGCGGCGGTTGCCGGATCCACCTGCGGTGCTAACCGCAGCGTTCCGTCGTAATCGGATGCTAAAAATTTCATTGACGTTCCTCCCCCTGACGTTTTAATTCAGCCGGATCGCAGGATGGATCCAGTATTCTTTTTTCAAACAGACCGATTGATCTTCAGCTTTCAGGCCGCAAAAAAACAGCGGCCTTTTACTTTCTGTTTTCCTGCCTACGCGTTAGTCTGAATCCAGTCGTCGATCAATTGAATCATGTTCGCCGTATTGCTGACAAGCGGCTTCGGCTCAAATGTCCGGACTCGCATCAGCACCTCATCCAAGCGGTCAAAGTCATGCAAAGCTAACAGATATCCCTGCTGCTCAAAGCTGGACACAATCTCGGTCTGATGGTCGTTGTGATGCTCGTGATATTGCGCCAGCCGGGGCGCAGCGATAATCTTTTTTCCTAACCGCAGGCCGGCCATAATCGTCCCGACCCCGCCATGCGTGATCAACAGATCACACCGGGCTAACAGCTCGTCAAACTGTTCCATCGGAATCAGATCAAACAGCTTCATCTGCTCAGATTCAAAGGCTGTGCAGCCGGCCTGGACGATGACCTCATCGTTGATCGTTCCCTTCTTCAGCTGCTTTTCAATCGCTTCCAACAGCCGCGGGAAAGCTTTGTCCTGCGTGCCTAGCGTTACTAATATCATTAAAAGATCCACCCTCCCATCACAGCGTTCGGATACAGCTTGAGCATCGATTCCCATTGAACGATAAACAGGTCGGCAATCGGATAAACCAGCTTGCCCGCCTCTGTCTGCGTCGTGGAATTGGCGAACGTCTCAATCCAAATCACTTTCTTTTTGAAGAAATGCGCGATAAAACACATCGGCACCGCGGTATGCGTTCCGGTTGTGATGACGACATCCGGGCGGATGCGGACAAACAGCGCGAAGCTTTTGATGATGTTCCACGCAAAAATAAACAGATACGGCAGCAGATGCTGCTTCGTGCCGTAAGCCAGATAATGCATTCGTTTTCCATACTTTTGTTTTAAGGAAGCGTTCGATTTCGTCTTTTCCGTGACCAGCGAAGCTTCGTAGTGTTGAAACAGCGGTTCCAGCTGCAAGAGCTCGGTTAAATGACCGCCGGTTGAAGAAATAAAGAGGACTCTTTTCATGGTATCACCTGCGCATAAAAATAAAGAGTGGAGTTCCACTCTTTATTTTACATTATTTTAAGCTGTTTTTCACTAATTCTGTAACTTCTTTGATATTGCCGCACTGCAGAGCCTTTTCCGCCATGACTTCCATTTCCTGCTTGGACAGGGAACGGATCATCTTGCGGGTACGCAGAATGCTGGAAGCGGACATCGAGAATTCATCCAGACCCAGACCTAACAGTACCGGCGCAGCCAGCTCGTCGCCCGCCATTTCACCGCACATGCCGACCCACTTGCCTTCCTTGTGCGCGCCGTCGATCGTCATCTTGACCAGACGCAGGATAGATGGATTCAGCGGCTGATACAGATAGGAAACCTTTTCCGACATTCTGTCGGCGGCCATCGAATACTGAATCAAATCGTTGGTGCCGATGGAGAAGAAATCCGCTTCCTTGGCAAACTGATCCGCCAGCACCGCTGCCGCCGGAATTTCAACCATCATGCCGACTTCAATATGATCGGAAACGGCAACACCTTCGCTGACCAGCTTCGCCTTTTCTTCTTCAAACAGCGCCTTTGCCTGACGGAATTCGTCCAGCGTCGCGATCATCGGGAACATGATGCACAGCTTGCCGTAAACCGAAGCCCGGATCAAAGCGCGCAGCTGAGTTCTGAAAATATCAGTTCTGTCCAAGCACAGACGAATGGCGCGGTAGCCCAGGAACGGGTTCATTTCTTCCGGGAACGTGAAGTACGGCAGTTTCTTATCGCCGCCGATATCCAGCGTCCGGACGACGACCTTCTTGCCGCCCATGCCTTCCAGAACTGTCTTATATGCTTCAAACTGTTCGTCCTCGCTCGGGAAGTCCAGTTCGCTGTCCATATATAAGAACTCTGTACGGTACAGGCCGACGCCTTCGCCGCCGTTGTTCAGAACGCCTTCGACATCCTTCGGTGTGCCGATGTTGCCGGCCAGTTCGACCTCATGACCATCTGTCGTCACGCTCTTGGCGTCTTTCAGAACCTTTAACGCTTCTTTTTCCGCCTTGAACGCTTCCGCCTTGGCTTCATATTCTTTAACCTGTTCCGGCGTCGGATTCAGGATGACCTGACCTTCAACCGCGTCCAGGATCAGCAGATCGCCCTGGCTGGCCTGTTCCATGATGCCGGCACAGCCGACAACCGCCGGGATTTCCAGGCTTCTCGCCATGATTGCGGAGTGCGACGTGCGGCCGCCGGTCGCTGTCGCGAAACCTAATGTAAACTGCTTGTTCAGCTGAGCGGTATCGGACGGCGTTAAATCCTCCGCCACGATGACGACTTCTTCATTGATTGTCGTCAGATCCGGAATTACCGCGCCGACGATGTTGCATTTCAGACGGAATGTAACGTCCTTGACATCGGCAGCTCTTTCCTTGAAATAATCGTTGTCCATGGACTCAAACATGGAAATCATCATGTTCGCGACGGTTTCCGTAGCGAATTCCGCGTTGCAGCTTTCATTCTTGATCATTTCCTCGATCTGTCCGGACAGTTCCGGATCGTTCGCCATCATCAGATGAGCGTCGAAAATCGCCAGCTCTTCCTCCGAAAGTTTTCCTTCCGCTTTCGCCTTGACCGCTTCAATATCCGCCTGCGTCTTGACCAGGGCAGCCTGGAACTTCGCGACTTCCGCCGCGCTGTCACATTCTTTCTTTTCGATGTTCAAGACCGGCTGTTGGAGCTTATACACTTTTGCGATAGCGATTCCTGACGATGCTGCGATACCTTTTAACATACTGCTTCCTCCTAATTTGATATCTCTTGCGACAAATCCAGCACATCCTGAACGGTACTCAGTTTCAGCATGGCTTCATCCTCAAAGGTCAGGTTCATTTTTTCCTCGAAATTTAAGAGAATTTCCACCAGATCCACGGAATCAATGCCCAGCTCTCTGAGGTTCGTCCGGGGTGTAATTTCGGCGTTGTCTTTCACCTTTTCAGCCAACAAGGACCTCAACAGTTCAAACGTTTCCATCTTTCCACCTCTATCAGAAATGATATCATTTTTTACACGTTCAGGCAATCCATAAATTCATGGATCGCCCGCTGGCGAAGCCGATAAAACGTGCTTTTTGTATAGTAATTATAAAACCAGCCGTCAGCGCTTTCATCCAGAAATTCCCGGACGATGATTTCACGGTAGGTTTCAGGCATCGCTTCCAGCGCGCTTTCATACAAAGCGACGGTCAGCTCGTCGCACTGCTGCTGATCTTTATGCTCCTGTTTCTTCTCCGGCGTAAGAAACCGGTGCAGTTTTAAACGTTGGCAGGATTTGCGGTAGCATTGCGTCAGATACCGGATCACGCCCTCCTGTTCGCGGCATTTCAGCGGTTTGTTCATAGCGTCTCCTCCTTCCGGGATTTTTTACCCGCTATTATACTTATTCGCGCATTTTCGCTAAATTCCTTGTTTTTTCTCGCTTATCGTGAATTTATTTATTTCCTGCTTCTTTTTTCATTTGTTTTCCGTCTTAAAATTCAAAAAAACATTGATTTTCTGCCGCAGGTTTCATTTACAATACGGTTTCATCGTGACAATTATTCTGGTTTAGATTACAATAATGACGGAGGTTTCCCATGAATAAAACAACGATATCCATACCTAAAATATTAATTTCATTAATCGTTTACTTCGCCCTGCCGCTCAGTGCGGCCTGGCTGAACCAGTTCGTCGATTCCATGACGATCACCCATACGATGATATATAGCGCAACCGCATTGATTTTAATCAGTCTGAACTGGGAGGTTTTCAGTCTGCATCTGCATCGGTTCGCTAAAAATATGAAAGACGGTCTGTTGTTCACGCTGATCTGCTTCATCGTCATCATTCTGCTGCAGCTCGCCTATCATTTTATTCTGCTTCCGGACAACACCATTCTGGAACGCGAAATTCTGCTTCATTACACCTTCTTCATTCCGGCGATGGTCTTGGCCTACTCCGTCTGTTACGCCGTCAGCTTCACCCTGGCATTCAAGATCTTTGTCGAC
>NZ_GG657556.1:634135-637743 GCF_000157995.1 Holdemania filiformis DSM 12042 | reverse complement strand
TTGTCGACCGCATTCACCTGCAGGTCAGCGAATCAATGACCATTCTGATCTCCGGCTTTCTGTTCGGTTTTCTGTGCACGGTCAGTCTGCTTCCCTCGACCTTCGATCAGTTTCTGCGGCTGTTCGGTTATTTCTTTTTAACCTCGACGCTGGCTTCCTACGCTTACAATCAGACCCATTCGATCATCCCGATGACACTGGCCTACTCGCTTGTTCTGTTAGGAAACATTCTTCTAATTTTGATCTGATTTCATTTCATTTGAAAAGCAGCGGCGCTCCCGCTGTTTTTTTATGAAATCAGATAGGAATTAAATTGGAAAAAGCCGGAGAATTCCTTATGAATTGTTAGGAATCGCCCCTTTTTCAGGGAAATTTGTTATAATGAAACCAGCCTTATCTTTATGACTGGAGGGATTAGCCATGACAGCCTCCTCTTTCAGCAACGAACAAAATTCAACACCCTTCGCCGCCGATTGCGCGGATCTGATCGAATTTCTGCGAGCCGGCGACGGACAAAGCCAGGTTCAGGCCCTGAGCCGGATTCTGAAACCGTTCGGATTCCAGACTCTCACCTTGTACCGGCCGTTATTCTCCGTTTGGGAAAGCTGGTCGGAAGATCCCGCCCCTGCGACGAAGATCAGTCCAGAAGAAATGAACCGAATTCAAGAAACATTAAAAAACTGTGATCTTTCAATAAAAAATGACGAACTCTGGACTTCGCTGCAGACGCAGCCGGAGACCTTGCTTTATTTGCGGCGCGAAGAAAAAGAATGGAAAGAAACGGAGCTGGCTTTCATCCGGCAGCTGCGCCAGTACACCGCAGCCTATTCCAGTTCTCTGGACAATCGTCAAAACGAAATTCGTTTTTTCCATGAAATCATGGATCAGATGCCAACGCACCTATGGATTGCGGACGCTCAAACCCATGAAATTTTATTTATGAACCAGGCGATGAAAGAGGATTTTCAGCTGACTTCGCCGGAAGGTCAGCCCTGTTGGAAGGTACTGCAGCGGGGGATGAACGGACCGTGCCGTTTCTGTCCGCTGCCGGCGCTGGCCGCTCAGTCAGATCTAAAGCTGCCGCATACGCAGGGAGAGCGGAAAAACACGCTGAACCAGCGCATCTACCGCAACCGCGACAGTCTGATCCATTGGATCGACGGCCGCCTCGTTCATTTTCAGCATGCAATCGACGTAACGGAGTCACACCGTCTGCGCCTGGACGCCGACACCGACGAGCTAACGCTGATTCCCAATCGGCGGGCCGGTCTGCGCACGCTGGACGAACTGCTCGAACAAGTCGGTCAGGGACAATTGAGCATCACGGCAGCGATGCTGGACATCGATCAGCTTAAAGCGGTCAACGATCAATTCGGACATCGGGAAGGCGACGTTCTGATCCGTCAGATCAGCCAGACCCTAACCCGCTTGCTTCGCCAGGAAGATTTATTTTTCCGACTGAGCGGCGATGAATTTATCCTGGTTTTGATCAATCAGCCTGTCTCCGCCGGAACAGCCCTGCTCAACCAGGCGCAGATGCAGCTTCGGCAATGGGCTGAAGCGGAAAAGAAAGCTTACCGCTGCAGCTTCTGTTTCGGCTTGATCTTTGTCGCTGCGGGGACTCAGCTTGCCTGCGGCACGCTGCTCTCCCAGGTTGACGATGCGATGTATACGCAAAAGCGGCTGCTTCACATCCAGCTCAAAGAATCAGAAAAGGCGCAGATGCAGCTCAAGGAATATCACGGCGAGGTCTCGTTCAGCTATGATTCCGCTTATTTATATGACGCGCTGGTCGAAAGTACCGATGATTACATCTTTATCAATAACCTGCGCGACGACGTGTTCCGCTATCCCCAGGCGATGGTCGAGGAATTCGGTCTGCCTGGTCAGATCGTTCGCAACGCAGCGGCCGTGTGGGGGGAAAAGGTTCATCCTGACGACAAAGCGGCATTCTTAGAAGCCAATCAGATCATTCTGGACGGCCGCGCCACTTCGCACAACGTCGAATACCGCGCGCTCAATCAGCGGGGCGAGTGGGTTTGGGTCCGCTGCCGCGGCAAGGTTGTATTTGATGAGAACGGCAGTCCGGTGTTGTTCGCCGGCATGATCTCCAATCTCAGCCGGAAAAATAAAACCGACCGGATCACCGGTTTGTTCAATAAGATCGTTTACCGCGAGGAAACGCAGCGGCTGATAACCCGCCGGCCGGATACGCCGCTGGCGATCATGCAGCTGGGTCTGGATGATTTCAAACACATCAACGATTTATACGACCGCAGCTTTGGCGACGAAGTTCTGCGGATCAGCGCCCAGCGGATTATGAGCCTGCTTCCGGAAAATGCCGAGGTTTATCGGCTGGATGGGGATGAGTTCGGCATTCTGATCAGCGGCTGCCAGCCTGAGGCTATCCGCGGAATCTATAAAAAGCTGCAGACCGCCTTTGATCAGCAGATGATTTACGAAGGAAAACGGTATTATTGCACGCTTTCCGCCGGCTGCGCGGTTTACCCGCAGGATGCCCAGAGCTTCCTGGAACTTGTTAAAGCAGCCGGTTATGCCCTGGAACAGGCCAAGCTCAACGGGAAAAACCGGCTTGAATTCTTTACCCGTCAGATCCTGGCCCGCAAGATTCGTTCCTTGGGGATTATCGAAAAAATGCGTGAATCCATCGATCAAAATTACGCCGGTTTCTTCTTAATGTATCAGCCGCAGGTCAGCGTCACAACCGGCCAGTGGATCGGCTTTGAAGCGCTGACCCGTTGGCAGAAGGAACCGTATGGCTTCGTGCCGCCCAATGAATTTATCCCGCTTCTGGAAGAAAGCGGCATGATCAGTCCGGTTGGGCGCTGGATTTTCCGGCAGGCTTGCGCGAAATGCGCGCAATGGTCCGCCCTGGCTCCAGCCTTGACCATGAGCATCAATCTTTCGTATCTGCAGCTGATGGAACCAGACTTTATTGACTATATGCAGGAAACGCTTGCGGCGACGCAGGTGGATCCCGGCCGGATCATCGTTGAAATGACCGAATCGGTCATCGCGTCACGTGCTCATGCCTTGGAACATTTGTTCCAGCGGATTCACGATCTGGGAATGCGGATCGCGATGGATGATTTTGGAACCGGATATTCCAGTCTGGACATGCTGAAAAAAATGCCGGCGGATATCGTCAAAATTGACCGCGCCTTCGTGCACGGCGTGGATGCAAGTAATTTTGACGAATCGTTTATTCAGTTCATCGTGGCGATCTGCCATAAGGTCAATATCGAAGTTTGCGCTGAAGGCGTGGAAACGGAAGCCGAGTTTCAGATCTTGTATCCGATGAACGTCGATACGATCCAGGGATACTATTTCGGAAAACCGATGCGGGAGGAAGAAATTAACCAGAAACTTAAGGCCATGGTGAGTTCTGGACCAGACGCAGTGAAGTAACGTCAATCCAACCGCTGGTTTTTACAGCCATTGGATTTTGATATCAAGATGGTAATGAACGGATTATTCTTAAACCTGCAAAGAAGAATTTTGCCGCTGCCGTTATCTCCTTTCGCGATAACGGCTTTTTTATGCTGAGGAGGAAAACTGAAAAAAGCAGGAACAGGCCCTGCTTTTAA
>NZ_GG657556.1:632331-633206 GCF_000157995.1 Holdemania filiformis DSM 12042 | reverse complement strand
AACTAACCCCATTTTATTCCGCGCCTCCGATCTTTTTCCAATTTTCAGGATCACTAAAGCACAGGATCCTCCTGGAGATTTTACAAGCGTCCCTGACGGAAACGTTCGATCATCTGATGCCCGATACTTAACGGATCTGCATTCTCCGGAAGTTCTTCCGGACTCATCCATCGGGCCGCAGCAATTTCCTCCGCCTGCAGCGTAAGCTTTGGGCTGCCGTCCAGATCAGCAACAAACGCCATCATCTGTGTCGAAGAAAACGCCCACGGCTGCGAACCATAATAACGCAGTTTTTTGACCTTCAGACCGACTTCCTCCGCGACTTCCCGCGCGACGGCCTGTTCCAGCGTTTCCCCGATTTCAACATAGCCGGCCACCAGCGCCATACGCCGGCCCGTCGAATGTCCCTGAACGACAAGCAGTTTGTTCTGGCTGCGATCGATCACTGCGGTAATGACGCAGGGCGAAATCTGCGGATATTCGATCCGGCCGCACTGCGGACAAACGCGGGCCCGTTCCCGCGGACTGTCGCACAAAGCCTGACCGCAGACGCCGCAAAAGCGCCGGGTTTGACGCCAGCGCTTCAGCTGAACCGCAGTAATTCCGGCCATTGCCAAATAATTCGGCTTCAGCTCGCGGAACTGTGCGATCGGAAACCAACATAAAAAAGACAGATCGACCGAAGTCTCGTTCAGAAAATAAGCCTCCTCATTGATTCTGAATAGAAAAATCAGAGCTGAGGCTTCCGCCTGCGTCAGGGACAGCTCCGCGAAACGGGGATAGTCCAATCCTTCCGGACGCCGGATCATCGCAACCTGTTCCTCTCGGAACATCAGGATCCGATCCGACGGCTGCGGCTGCCGCGGTTCATATTG
>NZ_GG657556.1:617045-631331 GCF_000157995.1 Holdemania filiformis DSM 12042 | reverse complement strand
GTAAAAAGCCCTTCCTTCCGCGCAAATTTCGACATCCTCACTCTGGTATAACAGGCAGATTGTGGTATAATCAGAAAGGTTAATTTCAAAGAATAGGAGAGAAGCGTTATGAGATTAAGTCAAAGTTTCTTTACGACTCTGCGTGAGAACGTAAAGGATGAAGATTCCGTCAGCGGTAATCTGCTGGTTCGCGCGGGCATGATCAAAAAAAGCTCGGCAGGAGTCTATATGTACCTTCCCCTTGGGTATAAAGTGCTGAAAAAAATTGAAAACATCGTCCGTGAAGAAATGGATCAGGCGGGAAGCCAGGAATTGTTGATGCCGGCGTTGATCCCGGAAGAAGTTTACGTCGCATCCGGCCGGCGGGATAACTTCGGTTCCAGCATGTTCTCGCTGAAGGACCGGTTTAACAAGAGTTATGTTCTCGGTCCGACGCACGAGGAACTGTTCGCCGTTGCGGCGGGCATGAAAATCCGCTCATACAAGGACATGCCGTTCAATTTATATCAGTTTCAGACGAAGTACCGGGATGAAGCTCGGCCTCGTTATGGTTTGATCCGCGTCCGTGAGTTCATCATGAAGGACGCTTATTCCTTCGACAAGGATGAAGCGGGCATGGACGTCGCCTATCAAAAGATGTTCGACGCTTACAAGCGGGCGTTTGACCGGATGCACATGGATTACAAGATCGTCCGCGCCGATACCGGCGTCATGGGCGGACTTTTGTCCGAGGAATTCCAGGCGGTCACGGAAATCGGCGAGGATGTTTTAGTCCTGTGCGACCAATGCAGCTTTGCTTCCAACCTGGAAGTTGCGCCGTGCAAAGATGAGGGCGCTGACAGCACAGAAGCGCATCTGCCGAAGGAATTGGTGGAAACGCCGAACGCGCGCACGATCGAGGAAGTCACCGGGTTTTTGCATGAAGCAGCCAATCAGTTTGTCAAGACATTGATTTACAACATCGACGGCAAACCGTTTGCGGTGATGGTCCGGGGCGATCGGGAAGTCAATGAAACCAAGGTTCTCAAGCTTGTCGGCGGCTTGGAAATCGCGCTGGCAGAACCTGAGATGGTCGTCGAAGCGACCGACGCCAAAGTCGGCTTCGCCGGTCCGATCGGTCTGCATTGTCCGTTAATCATGGATCTGGAAGTTTCGCATATGGCGAATTTCATCACCGGCGCCAACAAGACGGGATATCACTATATCCATGTCAATCAGGAAGATTTCAAAGCGGATTACACGGCGGATGTCCGGCAGATCATGGAAGGCGACACCTGCCCGATCTGCGGCGGCAAAATCGTCTTTAAAAAAGGCATTGAAATCGGAAATACGTTTAAATTGGGAACGAAATATGCCCAGGCAATGGATCTGGAATATCTCGATCAAGAAAACAAACTGAATCCGGTCTGGATGGGCTCGTATGGCATCGGCATCGGCCGCTGCATGGCCGCGCTGGCTGAACAGCACAGCGATGAGCATGGCTTATGCTGGCCGATCAATATCGCGCCGTATCCGGTAGCGATCGTCGTCATTGCCAAAAAGGATGAGCAGCAGATGGCTGCCGCGGAACAGCTGTATGCCCAGCTGCAGGCCGCCGGCGTCGATGTTATGCTGGACGACCGGGATGAACGGCCGGGCGTTAAGTTCAAGGATATGGATCTGATCGGCACACCGATCCGGCTGACTGTCGGCAAGAAAATCGGCGACGGTCTCGTTGAGATGAAGCTGCGCAAGGCTGAAAAAGCGGAAGACATCAGCATTGACAACGTAGTCGCTAAAGTTTTAGAGCTCATTCATCAGGGTGAGTAAGCCTAAAGGACAATCAAGGTAAAATAAAAAGTGATCTTCTGAATTCAATGTCAGAAATCACTTTTTTATTGGCGTGAATAGCGTCATTCCCTTTTATTCTGGATGTTGGATCTCGCTTCCAAGCTTCATTGGCATGACTGTTAGTTTTTAATTGAAGCTCATAATCGGCAGAACTCGAATGTCTTGACCTTCTTCCCCTTTTCCAGCTTTTCCAGACAGGCTTTCGCTTCCAGGAATCAAGGAATCACGAACCTTACAAAACTGTGAGGTTTTTGTCATGCCTGTCCATGGTAGATCCGCCAGGATAAGCATAGAATAAAGACAAAGGAGGAACATCGCTTATGAAATCATTGTTGGAAGTCATTACCGCTCTATTCGGCAGTCTTCTGTTCTTCCGCCGGAAGACCCCTTTCCGTTTAGGCCAGGTCCCGAAACGAACGCAGCTTTAATTGATTATCCTGTGATAAACCAGAACGCTTTGATCCTCAAAATCGAAGCGTTTTTCCAATTTATAATTCAAACGGCTTAAAAGGCGCTGACAGGCCGTGTTCTCAATGGCAACATAGGCTTGCAGTACAGAAACATTCAAAGTTTGACTGGCAAAATCCGTTGCCCAGCTCAGCAATTCCTGCCCCAATCCGCAGCCCCAGGCTGGTTCATCCAGAAACAACGTCACATCCCGCATTTCAGGCTTCTCCGTTTGCTTTAATGCCAGCACGCCCACCGGTTCCTGCGTCGATTTCCTGGTCACAAGCCAGGCATTGTTAATTCCCGCGGTCAGCTGCAGGATTAAGTCCACGGCCTCCGAACGAGATTTCAACGTCGAAAAGCGCATATAGCGGGCAACGGATTCCTTGCCGGCCATCGCCAGGACGGTATCTGCATCCTTGACAGTCAAAGGCGTGAGCTCCAGTCGTTCTGTATCCTGACTCACCAGTTTTTCAATCCGGTAAACATTGATCGTGTCGACATCCGGGCAGCAGAATACCGCGCGGTTTTCCGGATTGCCGGGAATCTGTCCGCCATAGCGAAGAATATCGATGTAAGGAAACGCGACGTGCGCGGCCATGGGGCACAATTGTCCGCGTTCTGTGTCAAAGTCATAACTATCGCCGATCTGATGCCCCCGGTGACAGCCGTTGGGTCCCTTCCGATCGATCAGCGTGATGATGATCTGAGCCCGGGAATTCATCATAGAATCCCCCGGTTTTCAGTGATGGCCTGTTCTATCCGCAGGCCCCGATATAAATCGGAATTGTACTGATTTTGACGAATTAACGCTTCAACGGCATCCATTGCTTTTTGACACGCTTCCGGCAGCGTTTTCTTTTGCAGCAATGCCCCGGCCAAAACGGCGGAGAACACATCGCCGGTACCGGGAATCCGGACGTCAATCATTTCAAACGGGAGATCGAAGCTGACGCCCCGTTCATCCCGTCCGCAAACATAATGACCGCCCTCTTCCGCGAAAACGACGCTGGTGATCACGGCCGAGCTGCAGCCTAATGCGGTCAATTCGTCCAGCAGCTGATCCTTCTGTTTCCGGGTCACGCTTACCCCCCAGTCAGGATGCGAGCATAACAGTGCCGCTTCCGTTAAATTAGGAACGATCACCTGGGCCGAAGCGGTTAATTCTCTGCGCAGTTCGACGGCGGAAGGATCCACACCCGGATACAGATGCCCTTCATCGCCCAGAATCGGATCGACGATTTTCAGCGCCTCCGGATGACGGGCAAACAATCGTTTTAATAATTCTACCTGTTTTTCTGAAACGAGAAATCCCGTGCAGATACAATCAAAATGAAAGTTCAGCTGATCCCAGGCATTCAGCGTATTCTCCATAAAGTCCGTCGTATCCTGAATATCAAAAACACCGTAATCCAGCGTATTGGACACCAGCGCGGTCGGCAGATTATGCACGATGTGTCCCTGTGCTGACAACAGCGGAATCATAACGGACAAGGCGACTTTCCCAACGCCGCACAAATCGTTAACCAGTAGAATTTTCTTTTTCCATTTCCAACTCTCCCTTTAATTCACAGCGTTATTATAGCATGCCCTCAGAACAAACGTCCGCCTCAATCGCAGAGATTGAGAGAAAACTAGTCTATCCAGCGAAATATATTTAGTCTATAATGAACTTTCCTTTTCAGATTTTTCGATATCCCGTTGAATGAGTGATTTAATATAATTTGTTTTATCTGCTTGCTTTTCCAAGTGATCAATAATCGCTTGATCTTTTTTCAAACTGAAACGAAACGCATACTGTTTATAGAACTTTTTCTTATATTCATTAACATAAGCCGCTTGATTAAAAGTCTTTTTTTCCATTGTTTTCTGCCTCCTTTTTGCATATAATAGAGATGGGTAGAGAAGGCTTAGATCAAGCCATTCTCTGTAAGAAATAGAAGAATCGCTGTTATTAGTGCTACTATTGCTGTTAGTAGTTTAACTAATTCAATCGCTAAAGATATATATTCTTTAACGGCTGCAGCAGTTCTTTTATTTTTGCCCTTGGACTTCCCCATCTCTTCACATCCTCCCTCGGGCAACTTAAGCTTAGCATAGACTAGTCTATAACTCAATAGTGAAAATAACTTATTTGAGTTTTGTAAAATGAACTAAATCTAATCCAATTGACTTGGCAAAATTTCTTAGTGGCGTTTATAGACAGCAACATATAACAATGACCTCATTTTAAACTGAACCCCAGTGAATGGACTAAAAAATTTTACGATTGTTTTCTATCTCTTTTTTGCATATAATAGAGATGGGAAAGAGAAAGGCTCAAAATAAGCCGATCTCTTTAAGAAAAGGAAGAAGCACACCGATTAAACTGATAATTGCCGTTATTAGTTTAACGATTTCAATAATCAGACTGATTTGGTCTTGATCATTGGGCGTGCTTCTTTTTCTCTTGCCCTTGGACTTCCCCATCTCTTCACATCCTTTCCTCGGGCAATTTAAGTCTAGCATAGACTAGTCTATAACTCAATAATGAAATCAACTTATTTGAGTTTTAAAAACAAGATATCCAAAGGTTAAAAAAAGCAATGATCGACGGACTCGACCGCGTTTCTTTCACTAGAAACAAGCTCTGTCCGCTCATTGCTTTTTTACATTCTATTCGTTACTCTCTGAATTGTTACCCTGATCTTCGATGAAAGCTGAAAGGCTAACGCACAACATCGAGCGGATGCCCGTCAATATCCTCCATAACGATATCATAAATCTTCATAATCGTCGGCGCTTCGTCTACAAGCTTCGCCCCTTGAATCTGGACGCCCATCTTAATATCCGGACCGCTTAGAATAAACGGCGGCTGATCGCCTTTCGTCGGCAGATGTCCATGCGTGGCAACTGAGAATTTATAGTCGGAATTATCAACGGACTCGATCAGATCGCCCGTCAGGTTCTTGCCAAAGGAAACGGAGGTCACCGCTTCCACCACGAACTCGAAATCTCCCTTCATGTGCCACTGATTCAGGGCTTCCTCAGCCGTCCATACTTTTTCAATTTCCTGCGGATAGGTTTGTTGAATTTCTTTCAGAATCGCCGCCGCTTCATTCCGATCCATCGCCGGGCCTAAATGAATATGCGCAGAGAAAGCGCAGGATTGAGCGTACATCCGCCAGCCTGTAATTTTCCCCTGTTCATTGACGTCGATCAATCCCCGATCATAAAACAACTTGTTCAGATTGAACAAATGGGATACATTGATCTGACCATGATCGCCCAGGATGACGATGTTGGTCTTGTCCAATAAATTCTGACGGTTGAGCGCAGCGATCAGCGTGCCGATCTTATCGTCCACAAACCTCAGCGCTTCATTGACTTTTTCACCTTTTACGCCGTTTTGATGCCGTTGATGATCGACATAGGAGAAATGGATAAACATCAGATCCGGCTGGAACGTTTCGATAATTTCCGCACCGCAATGTTCGGCATAGTTATCAAACTCCGGCGTCAGCATCCATTTTAAACGGCCTTTGTTGCGTTCAAAAATTTCTGCGACTGCCGGACTGTTAGCCTGAGTACAGATATCTGTCGGGTCGTCGTGAATCGTCGGTGCCCAGATTTCCGCAATGTTATAATCGGCGGCGGAACCAGCCATGACCGGCCAGGTCACCGTGGCAGTGCTCAGTCCTGCCGCTTTCGCGTAATCCAGCATCGTCTTGACCCGGATATCCTTGTACCACCAGTTCCACTGCGGCTTCGGCACATTGACCTGCAGCCGCTCATTATGAACGATGTTGTGCTTATCCGGATAACAGCCCGTCATGATCGAAACATGACACGGATAGGTCAGCGTCGGATAGATGCACTCGATATCGCGCACCTGCGCCGCGCCTTTTACAATGGGTCCTAAATTCGGCAGTGTTTCCAACAATGGGATATCATCGCTGATCAACGCGTCGATCGAAATGACCAGCGTCTTTTTATTCATGATGTCCCTCCTGATTCTCTGCCATCAGCGCCCGCAGCTGTTGCTTCCAGGTATTTTCCTCCACCTGCACTTCAGGGATGACCTGACTGGCTTCATCCAGGAAATGCAGATAGCCTCGCCCCATCGCACGGCCTTTTTCCGTATGCATGTCATACACGAAGTCCGGCAGCTCAATCCCCTTCGGGTCGCTTTCCAGCTTCCGCTTGATCAAACTTTTCAGATTACAGGAATCGCGGTTTTTATCGCACAGACAAAGATAACGAACCGCATGCACCGTGAACATCCAGCGATCGGATTCGCCATAGTCGAAATCCTTGCGGAAATGATCGAGACTGTCGATCACCGGCGCCGCCTGCGGCTGGCCCATGCCGATATCCTCTACGCAGATCGCTTTTAAGCGTTTCCAGACAAAGTCTTCCAACGCTTCACTGCTCATGCAGCATTCCATTGCTACCGTCGCGGCCTGTTCCGTTTCTGCGCGGCGGATCAGCTTCTGCAGGGCGGAGATCAATTCCTCAGCCTGATATCCGTGTTTTGTTTTCAAACCTTTTAAATCCATGGCGTTGCGCCTCCTTTCATAAAAAGACAGGGAAGCGAAGTCAAACCGGCACTCCCCTTCCCTGTCGTTGGTTATTTCAGGCTGTTCAGGCAAGCTTCGATGGCCGCTGCCGGATCTTTGAAATTGACCAGCACTTCATCCATCATCGTCTTCACCGCTTCATAAACTGCGCTGGATGTGTAGTCGTCCGTCGAGAACGCCGGCAGGAAGAAGTAAGCGTCGGACTGAGCCGGACCGGAGATCTTCGTGTCGTTGGTGCCCGCTTCCACGAATGCTTTGTATTCCGCATCGTCTACCACGCTCTGGCGGATCGGCAGATACCCCGTGTTCAGCGTCATCGGCAGGTTGGATTCCTTGCTTGACATGAATTTGATGAATTCATAAGCTGCATAGCTCTGTTCCGCATTGCCGGATTGGTTCAGCGCCGCTAAAACGTAACCATTGGAAATGACCTGCTTGTTGGCAGCGTCAGCCTGCGGAATTGCGGCGGAAGCCCAGACAACCTGTTCCGGATCCGCGATCTTGCTGGAAATGTACTGGCTTTCCACGGTTCTGCCGATATACATCGGAACAATTCCGTTGGCAAACGGACCCGAGAAGAACATGTCTTCACCCGCTAACCGGAAATTGCCGTTCTGGATATTTTCCTGCATGTAGGTCAGCGCCTTGATGGCTGCCTCGCTGTTGAATAACAGTTCGCCCTTGACGTTGGTGTAATCGCCGCCGAACTGCTTGGTCAGCGTGATGAACATATCCGCCGGATAGTCGGTGCCAAATGCCGGCTTGCCTGTGATCGCCTGGATCTTCGCAGAAGTTTCAGCCAGCTCCTCCCAGGTCGTCGGCACGGTTAATCCGTTGGTTTCAAAGAATTTCTGATTGTAGTACAGCACTTCCGTATACATCGTAAACGGCAGCGAATACGTTCCTTCGACAGAATAATTGGCGCCGAATGTTCTGAACGATTCATAGATATCATCGTAGTCCGTCATGCCGACTGCCGCATCGTTGATATACGGCGTCAGATCGACCACCGCTTCGGAGGCAAGCAGATCTTCCACATAGGTCTGCTGAGACAGAACCACCGCCGGAGCGTTCTTTGCCTTGACCGCGCCGACAACCTTGTTGTTGACTTCCGCACTGGAGCCCTGGTTGATCGCGGTGACGGTGATGCCTTTTTCCTTACCGATCGTGCTGTTGAATTCCTCAACCCGCTGGTTGACGATTTCCTCTTGGATGTTGGTGCAGTTATGCCAGAATTCAATGCTGATCGGGCTGGTGATCTCTGTGACTAAAGCAGCCTTGTCCGAGCCGCCGTTCTCCGGTTCCGTCGTCTTGCCGCCGTTGGACGAGCAAGCGCCTAAGCCGAGAACCATCATCAGAGAAAGAATGCAAATTAAGCCTTTTTTCATTTTTTCTTTCCTCTCTTTATTTTATATATCAAAGGGTCTGCTCAAGGCTACCCTTTAATACCACCGCGGGCAACGCCGTTGATAATCTGCTTTCTGAAGATCAGATAGAAGACAACCATCGGCAGGATGACGACACAGGCGCCGGCCATCTGCAGATTCACGAAGGATGAAGCGTCGTTGTTGAAGTACATCAAGCCGGTCGTCAGCACCCGCTTGTCCGGACTGTTGGTGACCATCAACGGCCACAGGAAGGAATTCCAGGTTGTGATGAAGTGCAGGATCGAGATCGTTGCGATCGCGTTCTTGCTCATGGGGACCATGACCTTCCACAGATAACGCCAGTCGCTGCAGCCGTCGATCTTCGCGGCTTTATATAAGATTGGCGGTACCTGCATGAAATATTCGCGCAGCATATAGATGTAAAACCCGCTGGCCAGGGTTGGAATAATAATGCCCTGATAGGTATCCAGCCAGCCCAGATGGGAGACGGTGACATAGTTCTGGATGATCAAGAGCTCCGTCGGCACCATCATCGTGGACAGAAACAGCCAGAACCAGAATTTCTTGCCCTTGAATTCCAGAACGGAAAAGGCGAAGGATGCCAGTACCGTGACCACAACCGCCAGCAACGTGGAAATCGTTGCGATGATGCAGGTGTTGATGAAATACTGCCCGAAAGGAGCGGTATCGAAAACCGTTTTAAAGTTTACTGCCATCCATTCCTTCGGGAACCAGATCGGCGGAATCCTAATCGATTCATCCAGGGTTTTGAACGCCGTCAGAATCATCCAGAGAAATGGGAACAGCATCGTCAGCGCGCCGGCGATCAGGAAGGCATATTTAAGCAATGTGCCCAGCTGACCTGGCAGCTTGTTTTTCTTTTTCATCACGCTCTCCCCTTCCTAGTTATAATGGATGAACCGCTTGGACACTTGGTTCTGGATCATCGTCACAACCGTAATGATGATGAACAGAATGATCGCGGCCGCCGAGGCATAATGAACCTGATTGCGGTTATAGAACATATCATAAATGTAATAAACGACGGTGATCGCGCTGTTGGCCGGACCCGCCTGACCTGAGAACAGCGAAAAGATTTCATTATACAGCTTGAAGGCGTAGATCACTGATACCATGATGACCATCCAGAGCGTCGGCGACAACAGCGGCAGCGTGACATGAAAGAACGTCCGCAGCTTGCTCGCTCCGTCGATCCGGGCTGCTTGATAGTATTGTTCATCAATTTTCTGCAGGCCTGCCAAAAACAGCACGATCTTAAAGGCCAGGCCGCTCCAGATATAGAAGATCGTAACCGCCCAGATCGCCAGCTTCGGATCCGACAGCCACTTCAATGCCGGAATCCCGAACAGGCTCAGAAAATAATTGATATAACCGTATTCCGAGTGGAACAACCAGCGGAACACAATGCCGATTGCGATGATCGAGGTGACATACGGAAGAAAATACACCGTTTGGAAAACGCCTTTGAATTTGACTTTGGAGTTGATCAGGACGGCGATCACCAGCGCGATGATCAGCGAAATCGGCAGGCCGACCCCAAAGATGATCAGCGTATTCTTGAGCGCCAGCTGGAAGGAAGGATCGCCCAGAACATGCTCGAACGCCTTCAGGCCAAACCCCTTGCCGACTTCCGTCAGGTAGTTATACTTTGTATAAAAGCCCATCCGGAACACTTTCACCAGCGGATAGAGTACGAAAACCAGCATGACTAAAATCGCCGGAGCGAGATAGAGATAGGCTTTATAGCTCTCGTAGAATTTCTTCCACGCCGAGCGCTTTTTTACCGCAGGAGCCTTACTCATACTTAAATTCCTTATTCAGCCGCCGGCCGGATTCCTTGTCAAACAGATAGATACGCTTACCCTTAATAGCCAGAGAGATCGGCGCACCGGCTTTGACTAAATGCACGCTGTCGATCAAAGCGTGAACCGGAGTATCGTTGAGCGTGAAGGTGATCAGCTGGTCGCGGCCACGGATTTCCACGGATTCTACCAGGACCGTCAGTTCCTCTCCCAGCGTAAACGATTCCGGACGGATGCCCGCCAGCACCGTTCCGCTGATATCTTCCTGTACCGGATACTGCGCTTCGTTCAAGCGGATCATCCCCTGTTCAGCCTGAACCTCCACGAAATTCATCGGCGGATTACCTAAGAAGCCGGCGACAAACTGATTAGCTGGTTCCAGATACATCCGCTGCGGGAAACATTGCTGCTGGATAACACCTTTTTTCATCAGCACGATTTCATCGGTGATGCTCATCGCTTCTTCCTGATCATGGGTCACGAAAATCGTTGTGACGCCGGTTTCTTTCTGAATGCGGCGGATTTCTTCGCGCATTTCCAAACGCAGACGCGCGTCCAGATTGGACAGCGGTTCGTCCAGCAACAGAACCTTCGGCTGCTTGACCAGCGCCCGGGCGATCGCCACCCGCTGCTGCTGACCGCCGGAAAGCTGCGACGGTTTGCGCTTCAGCAGATCGTCGACCTTGACCAGTCTGGCCATTTCCATACACCGCGCCAGCGCTTCCTCTTTTTTCACTTTTGCGTTGACTAACGGGAACATGATATTCTGCTGCACGGTCATATGCGGATACAAGGCGTAGTTCTGGAATACCAAGCCGATGCCGCGCTCCTCCGCCGGCACCTCAGTCACATCTTCCCCGTCGAACAAGATCTTGCCTGAAGTGGGCTGTTCCAAACCGGAAATCATATACAGCGTCGTTGATTTGCCGCAGCCGGACGGACCTAACAATCCTGTCAGCGCACCGTCTTTTATCGTCAGATTGACGTGATCGACCGCCACGGTCTGACCAAAATCCTTAACCAGATCCACTAATTGGACTTGCATGTTTCCCCTCCTGAAATGTTTTAATTGAATTGTTTACATCATGAACATTATAAAGCATTTCACAGCCTTCGTAAATAAATCTGAAATGCTTTCTTTGTTAAAATTGTGATAAATACGTAAAAAAATCCTGGCTCGCATAAGAAGCAAACCAGGATAAGTGTGTTACTTTAAATTGTTGAGGACTGCTTCCACAATCGCGTCGCTGTCCATTTTGTATTTGTGCAGAAGTTCCGCTGGCTTGCCGCTTTCGCCATACACGTCGCGCTGCCCGACACGGACAAGCTTGCGCGGACATTGCTCGCTCAGCACTTCCGCCACCGCGCTGCCTAACCCACCGATGATGCTGTGTTCCTCGCAGGTGACAATCAGCTTAGCATCTTGCGCGAATTTCACGATTGTTTCCGCATCGATCGGCTTGATCGTATGGATATTGATCAGTGTCGGCGTAATTTCCTTTTCATTCAGACTGTCGCAGGCTTTCATCGCTTCCTGAACTTCCAGGCCGGTAGCCAGAATGACGACGTCCTTGCCTTCTTTTAAGACATCTGCCTTCCCGATTTCAAAGTGGTAGTTCTCATCATGGATCACTTCTACAGCGCTGCGGCCTAACCGGACAAAGCATGGCCCGTTGATTGCCGCAACGGCTTTCACCGCGGCTTCCGCTTCCACCGCATCGCAAGGACAGATTACTTTCATCCCCGGAATTCCACGCATCAGCGCGATATCTTCAAAGGTCTGATGGGATGCACCGTCTTCGCCGACTGAAATTCCGGCGTGCGATGCGCAGATCTTCACGTTTAACTGCGGGTAGCCGATGCTGTTGCGGATCTGTTCATACGCACGGCCGACCGCAAACATCGCAAAGCTGCTAGCAAATACTGTGTTGCCGCAGGAAGCTAATCCCGCAGCCACGGCCATCATGTTGCCTTCTGCGATGCCCATGTTGCAATGGCGATCCGGCGCCACTTTCTTTGCCATGCCTGATTTTGTGGAACCGCTGAGATCCGCGTCCAGCACAACGATATTCTCATTTTCACTGACCAGTTCAGCCAGCGCTTTTCCATAAGCTTCCCGGGTTGCAATCTTAGCCATTGATCTGTGCCTCCAATTCCTGAATCGCAGCTTCCGCCTCTTCCGGCTTCGGCGCTACGCCGTGCCAGTTCTCTTTGTTTTCCATGAAGGAAACACCCTTGCCCTTCACCGTGTGCGCCAGAATCAGCGTCGGTTGACCCTTGCATTCTCTGGCCGCCGCATAGGCGTTTTCAAGCTGATCGTAATCGTGTCCGTCAACCTCGACCACATTCCAGCCAAACGCTCTGAATTTTGTATCAAAAGGAGTTGGATTCATAACGTCGGTAATCTTACCGTCAATCTGCAGTCCGTTAAAGTCCAAAATTGCGACGAGGTTGTCCAGTTTGTAATGCGCGGCCGCCATCGCCGCTTCCCAGATCTGACCTTCTTCGCTTTCTCCATCCCCGACTAACGCATAAACGCGGAAGTCCTGATGATGGATTTTATACGACATCGCCATGCCTACCGCACTGGATAGGCCCTGGCCTAACGAACCGGTCGACATGTCGACACCTTTGATGCTCATGTTTGGATGTCCCTGAATGTGGGAATTGATTTTCCGGAACGTCATTAAATCTTCCTGTGAAATAAACCCTTTTTCTTTTAATACGGAATAGAGCACCGGCGAAGCGTGTCCTTTGGACAGTACAAATTTGTCACGGCAGACGTCGTCGACATTTTCTTCTGTGATGTTCATTTCGTTAAAGTACAGGGAAACTAAAATTTCCACTGCCGACAACGATCCGCCTGGATGGCCTGACTGTGCTGCACAGGTCATGCGGATAATATTTTTGCGCACTTCGGCAGCAATCTTCTTCATTTCAGTTTGATTCATTTCCTTCACTCCTTTTAGCCTTTCCTATTCTATCATTATTGGTACAGAATGTAAAAAAGAAAACGGGTAAATTTCACAAAATAAAAAAATCACAGAAAGCCGTTGATCAACATCGGTAAAAAAGTACTTTAAAAATAATTTAACGGCTGGCAAACAGAGAACAAAAGAAAAACATCATATAGAAAACTTAGTTTAAGGAAATCTAGAAATAACCGATAAATCCTTAATTTTTGAGTTCTATAAATTTTAGTTTTGATGAAAACCGGGATTTTTTCCTTAGACACAAAAAAGGAGATATAGGTAAAAATTACCATTACAATAAAATTATCACGAGGGAGTAAATTTATTGTATAAGTTAAGAAAAAAGAATTTTACAGGATACCAGGAAAATGCGCAAGATTGAACAAAACTTACGCACTTTAATTCTATAAATTCTATAAATAAGTACGGTACATTAAAAAAGGATGGGAATGTATTTATAGCAACAAAAAAGAACTGTAATACAAAAGAAGCAGCGATAGCTCAAGCAATCCTCAGCGAATACCAACCAAACAACGTAGAGGATATGCAGGAAGCACTTAAAGATATCTTCGGGCCTATGTTTGAAGCTATGCTTCAGGGAGAGATAGTTTCTCACCGAGCTATGAAAACAATGATCACGAAGCCAAGAATACCTCCAATCGCAGAAATGGCTATACGAATAAAACTTTCAAATCCACTTACGGGGATATTACGATTGATGTTCCACGAGATCGGGAAGAATCATTTGAGAAAATGCAGTATGAAAAGTGATGTACACAACCAATGCAATTGAATCCGTCAATTCCCGTTTTCGTAAAGTGACAAAGAAAGGTTCGTTCCCGAATGAGGCAGCGAGGATGAAGGATCTTTATCTACAAATAACCGAACTATACAAAAAACCGACTCGTATCAAACTGGGCAATGGTGCGTAATCAGTTGGCCATAGATGATAAGATATAGGCGCAAATTTTGAAGTATGAAAACTACTAAAGACCCGTTGCACTAAAAACGGAATTCTGACTTGCTAGTGAGAAGAACTGCGATAACAACGCATTGATTTTGCAGCGAGTAATCCTCTTTCGCTTCTTTACAATTCAATATAAAATGGCGGCTGCATGACCGTCGATAAAAAACTTACACAGTTTATTTGACAAATCCGTGTTTAATAAGTTTTAATATTCAAGTTATTATACTAGTATGTTGCAAAATAAATAACTAATAGATTAAATGTTATATAATATTGTTGTCGAAGATCGAGGATGATACT
>NZ_GG657556.1:608679-616601 GCF_000157995.1 Holdemania filiformis DSM 12042 | reverse complement strand
TCCTTACCGAACAGGATATCAAGCCATTCAAGATTAAGTATTACTGTGAAAAGCGCGATCCTGATTTTGATACAAAAAATGCATGACGTCCTCCTTGTCTATAAGCAGGTTGAAATGCAGTTTGATGCTGACGGAGAAATCATTATCCCAACGGACAAACCCATGATCCATACCGTGTCCTGCGATGAAAAGCCTGGTATTCAGGCGCTTTCAACAACAGGTGAGGATCTGCGCCCTACAGATAAAAACGGAGTTGTCATGCGGGATGCAGAATACAAACGCCTAGGCACGTTATCCCTGCTTGCAGGCATTGATCTATTGACAGGGATCGCAATTCCCCTTGTAAGTGAAAGCCATAAGAGTTCCAACTTTATCAATCTTCTGAAAAAGTTTGATGCAATGTATCCGGATGGTGATATGATCCGGATTATATGCGACAATCATTTAGCGCATAAATCAAAAGAGACTCAAAACTATCTTGCAGGCAGGCCGCAGGGGCGTTTTGTGTTTGTGTTCACGCCAACGCATGGTTCATGGTTAAACATGATTGAGAGTTTCTTTAGTAAGATGACGAAACAAATGCTCAGAGGTATTCGAGTGAAATCCAAAGAGGAACTTGAACAAAGAATCTACCTATATTTTGATGAAGTAAATGCTGAGCCAGTTGTCTATCACTGGAAATATCGCCTTGATGAAATCTCACTGGTTGAAGCAACAGCGGCGGCTCTTTAACTAAGGTATGAATATCATCTATTAATTTTTTGACGTACTAGAAATTATTATGATGAAATTTATAATTCGATTTCAATGAATTTTAGAGCTGAATCAATTACTGCATCCATATCATAATACTTGTATTCACCTAAACGTCCGCCAAAAAACACTTTATCTTCTTTTGAAGCTAATTTTTTATACTTTTGGTACAAAGAATCATTATTTTCATCGTTCACTGGATAATAAGGTTCATCTCCTTGTTTCCATTCAGAACTATATTCTTTAGAAATAATTGTTTTTGGTAAATCATTTCCTTCTTCATCTTTTCCAAATTCAAACCATTTATGCTCAATAATACGTGTCCAAGGAGTTTCCCTGTCAGTATAGTTAATAGCTGCATTTCCTTGATAATTAGGCATATCTAACACTTCATTTTCAAAACGAACAGATCTATATTCCAATGTTCCTAAAGAATAATTAAAGTAAGCATCAATAGGACCTGTATAAATTACTTTATTTGCTAATTTGTTTAATTCTTCCTTGTTTTTTAAGTAATTTGTATCAAGGCGTACTTCGATACCTTCTAACATATTTTCCACCATTTTAGTATATCCACCAATTGGAATGCCTTGGTATAACGCATTAAAGTAATTGTTATCAAAAGTTAATCGAACTGGTAATCTTTTAATAATAAACGATGGTAAATCTTTACAATCTCTTCCCCATTGTTTTTCAGTATATCCCTTAATTAGCTTTTCATAGATATCACGGCCAACTAAAGAAATGGCTTGTTCTTCTAAGTTTCTAGGTTCACCTTTAATTTCTGCACGTTGTTCTTCAATCTTAATTATTGCTTCTTCAGGAGTAATTACTCCCCACATTTTATTAAATGTATACATATTAAAAGGAAGTGAATATAATTCTCCTTTATAATTTGCTACCGGCGAATTTGTAAAACGGTTAAATGTGGCAAATTGATTTACATATCTCCATACTTTCTCATTGTTTGTATGGAAAATGTGTGCGCCATATTTATGAAAGTTAATACCTTCAACTTTTTCTGTATATATATTACCTGCAATATTGGAACGTTTATCAACCACCAATACTTTCTTCCCTTTTTTCTTTGCTTCTTGGGCAAATACAGCTCCATATAAACCAGAGCCAACTATTAAATAATCATACATTTATTCATTCTCCTTTTCTAAAAATTTTAAAGATTTGATTCTTAAATTCTACTACTATTTCATCTTTCAATGCCAATAAAATAATAAAATACACACCAAAAAATATAATCGATGATATTGTTAATTTAAGGAATAGTCCAAACCTAATATATTTACAAAAATACCCCAATAAAATTGAGATTACTATTGCAACACTTATTTTTTTATATTCAATATTTTTTATTGCTAGCAGTATTAAATCATCTAATTCATATACTTGGACAAATAATACGCATATTTCAGCAATAACGGTCGCAATTGCTGCACCTGAAGCAGAAAAACAAGGAATTAATAATAAATTTAAAATCACATCTACAACAGCTCCACATATTTCTGATAATAATACTACTTTTTCTTTACCTAATGGAACCAACATTTGTATGCCTGTTATATTTGATATTCCAACTAATATAAGAGTAGGCATTATAATTTGCATAGGTAAAATTGCTCCAGTGTATTCATTTCCTGATAAAAAGTATATTCCTTCTTTTGCATATATAATAAAGTATATGGTCATAGGAATCGCTATTATAATAACAAAATGCAAAGCTTTATTTGTTATTTTTATGAATTCTTCAATCACACCTTGTTTTATATAATATGACAGTCTAGGAAGCAAAACAGCCCCCAAAGACGTAACTATACTTAATAATATATGTTTTATTTTCACAGCTGCATTATAATATCCAACATCAACATTTGATTTCATAAAACCAAGCATTACCGTATCTAAGTTTGTATAAATAACAGTAGCACATGACATAGAAAAGAATACCAAAATTGGCTTTAAATGTTTTTTTAAGTTGTAATCTCCTATATATTTAAATCTAACATATTTTTTAGCATTAAAGAAATTACAAATAAAAGAAGCAGATGACGCAAAAATAGATATTGCTCCATAAACGATATAATCAGATTTACTTTTAATTAAACAAAACATCAGTATAAGCGCGATAAATTTGAAAAAAATTGATCTAACAGTGATATATGTATATTGTTCTAGAGCTTTATACAGCCACTCAATCCCGATAGAAGTAAGTATAATGGTTAAGCTAATTATAAAGTATAAATTTTTTTCTTCTAACATTTTGGGTATAGTCATTAAACATAAAAAGAAAGCTGAATAAGAAATAACATTCATAATAATATTTATTATGAGTAATTCATGGACTGTTCTACTTAAAGCAATTTTATCATCGCGAACTTTTGCACACGCTCTGATCCCATATGTTGGAATACCTAACTGAGCAAACATAGAAAAATACGAAATAATAGATGTGACAAACGAGACTTTACCAGTACCTTCTGGGGTTAATATTCTAGAAATATACGGAAATGAAATTAAAGGAAACAAAAAAGAGGACATCGTCAAAATCATGTTCATTATTATATTAGACTTTATTGATTTTCTTTCATTTAATTTTATCATGCTATACAACCCCTTTTAAAAATTTTTAATTTTAACATTTTCTAGGAATAACTTTATTAACGACCAATAGATTAAATACTTAAAAAACTGGATACTAAATATTCCTTCATAAAATTTATTAGAGAAAAATGAAAATGCTAACATATAAAATATATACGAATAAATAATTATCCAGATATTAATTCTATCTCTTTGAAGATATTTAGTATTATTTTTTGTTTTAATATAAAATAGCTGCGAAATAACACCCATTAAAAACATAAAAATTGGCACCCCAACATAACCAAAGTCATATATATATGCATAAAATGTTGTATAAACGTTCCCTGTTACAAAACCATTAGCTCTCAATGGTGGTAAAACTAGTTCATAAATCCAACTACTAATTTCCAATTTGCCACCTAGGTAATTAATAGCGTGATAAAATGTCATCTTTCCAAACATATCAGCCGATGCAAAAGAATTATTTAGAAAATAGTCTAAATTTCTAATAGGCGCACTCAAATATACTGATAAATAACCGCCAAAATCTGCTGCAGACACTCTTCCAAGTAATTCTCCTATAGTCTGAAACATACCCACAACAAGTGATGCTGCTAAGATTATAAGTAATATTTGTTTAAATGATATCTTATGCTTTTTTGAGTGCATTACCCAAAAAATAATTATCATAACTGCGCCAGAACACAATAGTGCTATTGCCCCTCCTCTTGATCCTTTTTCCAAAGAAATTGCAATAGATAAACAGAGATTAATTAAAACAAGTTTATCCCATTTTTTCTTAAATATATATTTCTTAGCGACTAAATAAAACCATACAAAACCCGATGCATAACAAAAATCATATAATGTATTTACAAATTTACCTAAACCAACATCCTCTGTAGTAAATGTTTTTAAATTCTTATAACCTGCTATAAGCTCAGAAATGCTGCCAGAAACACCAAATCTTCGAGCAACTTTAATCACCCCAATAAGACAAATAAGAAAAGTGAAAATTTGTAACATCAAAAAAAGCAATTTATTTATTTGTGATATATTGTACTTATATATTGTATCACTTTTATATTTAATATTTTGACATTTTTTTCTTAATTGTTTATATCCAATATCAATTATAAATGTTGCTAAGATAAAAACTAAAGTTCCTCCGATTATCACATAGTATGTATTCATCTTAAGCTCAACATTCCATTTATTAATGTTGTACAACAAATCAATTGCAGCTAAAGTGAAAGGAGCAATAAACGCAATTGTTGGATGAATTATATCTTGTTTGGTAATAAAGAAACAAAGTACCAAAATAATTATTAAACTAATTGCTAAATAATATGCTACCATATTTATCTACCCAATTATATAATTTTTATTTGTTCTAAAATATATTTTTTAAATTTATTATACTGCAAAAATCCTTCTACTGTACCTTTCCAGATGATTAAAATTTTTAATAATCCATGTTTCGTAAAAATATATTTAATAGAACAAGTTGCCTGTATAATTTTTTTACTAAATGTAATAAACAAATTTTTATCTTTGTTATAAAAAATTGTATTTATAATATTATTTCTTATATAATAATGATACATTTTAATTCTATTAATATCTTCAAAATTTGATATTTCTAATTTCTTAGCACCTATTCTTTTATGTATCGCTACACTACAGCCAACTAAATAGGCCTCACCATAATATTTAGTAAGTCTTAACGTATACTCTCCATCATCACCCCAAATGAAATAATCTCGACACGGTAACCCACATTTATATACAGCTTTAGAATTTATTAATAATGAAACGAAAGTTGCATCTTTTATTCTAATCATATTATCCCCTAAATGTTCATAATATGATTGATATCCATTTTTTGATTGAGCCAAATCAACATTTGGGACATTCATAAATTCTCCTTTTTGTCCGAATATGCTACTTGCAAAAAAAGATATTTTCCGTTTTCCTGTATTATAATCTTCATTTTTATTTAAACTATCATTTGCTTCTAACAATTTTTCTAAACAATCATAATTTGGTATTGTATCATCATCCATTATCCAAAACCAATCTGCATCAACTTTAGAAGCTCTTTTGAACCCCTCATAGAAACCTCCGGAACCGCCTGTATTACAATCCATATTTACACATTTAATTTTATTTGATGCAAATTCACCATTCTTTTTAAAAAGATCTTCTGTTCCATCTGTACTAGCATTATTAATAACAATTATCCTCTCTACTTCAGCGGTTTGGTTCAATATAGCATTCAAACATTCTTTTAATAATTGTTTTCTGTTATATGTTACTACAATAGCTGCAACTTTCATCATGTTTTTCACCTCTACCTATATTTGATTATAAATATCATTAATTTTTTCTGCATTTTCTTTTGCTGTCATTGTTCTTAACATCACATTCCTTCCATTTTCAACAATTTTTCTCACATAATTAGCGTTATTCAGTGCAAATTCTATTTTATTAGCCAAATCAAAATAATCACCACTTTTGTACAAAATACCCGAATAACCATCTTCTATCAATTCTGGCGTACATCCTGAATTTGCCCCAATTACAAGGCATCCTGCCATCATTGCTTCAACTGTAACCCTACCAAACGCTTCAGCTTCGGAGCACATCAATACAATATCAGACGAAAAATAATATTCTTCAATATTTTCTTTCGGGCCTAAAAATCTCACAAATTCTTCCATAGAATTCTCTTTTACATAATTTTCTAAACTTCTTGAATAGTCACTTGTTTTTCCAATAATGCTAAGAGAAAAATTAGAAATATTTCTATTTTTCAATAGTTGACATGCTTTTATGGCTTGAATTTGACCTTTTGATTTATTAATAGAGCCTACCATAATAATATTTTTAGTATTAGAAATATTTATCTTTCTTCTATCTTGTAAAAACTTACTTTCATCTATTCCATTATATATTTTTTTAACATTCGCAGTTGGGATAAAATTTATATACTTTTTATAAAGAGAATTTGATATAGTTATAACACAGTTAGAATTACTCATTAATCTTTTCGCAAGTTTCTTATTCCAAATTGTTCTTTCTTGATCTTCTTCTAGAAATTCTCGTATATGCCAAACATATGGTATTTTAGATTGCTTCGCCGCTTCTGCACCTACATAGCAACATGATGTATTTATATGTACTATATCTATTTTTTCTTTTTTCAGAAGTTGCGATATTCTTCTTATAACTATTTTATTATAGATATATGTTATTGGCATCCAAAAATAGCATAAAAATTTTTTTATTTTTCTCTTTAACTCTTTTGGATGATAAGGAACAAACCAATTAAACGAACGAATTTTTTTATATGCTATTTTATTTTCTTTTAATAATTTTTCTCCAGTGCCATCATTGTGTAATAACACAAGTACATCATATCCATAACTTTCCATCAGAATTTTTAATAATCTAACCATACTTAAAAAAGCACCAGAAGTGGCATTGTTATCAGACGGAGTAAATAATATTTTTTTCGTCAATGTCCTTTCTCCTTTTATTTTTTAATATCTAGATATAAATTCCTAATATTTGAAGCATTTATTAAAGCTGTAAAACACTGTAAAGCTACGTTTCTTCCGTTTTTTGCAATTTTTTTTGCGTTATTCTTATTTTCAATAACATAAATCATTTTGTTAACTAAATCAACATAGTCACCTGATTCAAACAATACCCCGGTACTACCATCCTCAATCAGTTCAATTGTTCCTCCGGAATTCGCTCCGATTACAAGGCAACCTGCCATCATTGCTTCAACTGTAACTCTGCCAAACGCTTCATACTTAGAGCAGACTAACACTACGTCTGAACTTTTATAAAACTTGCTAGTATTCTTTTGTAAACCAGCAAACTTAATATATTTTTTTAAATTTTTCTTATCTACAATCTCCTTTAAACAATTAGCATACTTTGACATACCACCAACAATAGTAAGTTCAAAATTACTAAAGCCTCTATTTACAAGTACTTCACATGCCTTTATAGCTTGGATTTGACCTTTAGATTTATTTATTGTTCCAACCATTAATATTTTAATTTTTTCTTCATTCAAAATTACATGATCTAATGCAGCATATTGCTTATCATCTATACCATTATAAATTTTGACAAGCTTTGAATCATCAAATATATTTTTATACTTATCAAACAATGAATTAGAAATGGTAACAATTTTATTTGCTTTATTAATTAATTGATAACCTTTTTTTCTATTCCAAATTCTTTTTGATTGATCTTCTTCTAAAAACTCTCTTAAATGCCAAATCACTGGTACATCACACTTAATAGCTGCCTGTGCAGGAACATAAATATAACTTGTGTTTAAATGTACTATATCTATTTTTTCATTAATTATAGTTTTTTGATATATTTTTTCAGCTATTATGTTGCAAAAAATTGCTATTGGCTTTGTAATAACCCTAACAATATATTCCAATCTTCTAAAAAAAGATTTAGGATGATCCGGAATAATCCAGTTAACTGTAGGAATAAAAATGTAAGGAATTTCATTTTCATCCAATAACTGTTGA
>NZ_GG657556.1:601859-608445 GCF_000157995.1 Holdemania filiformis DSM 12042 | reverse complement strand
ATACTCTCAGGATTATATCACATTTTGTCAAAAACCGGTCTTACCACCAGAAAAAGACTCGCGGAGCACGCAGCCGCAATGTCGCGGGAGAAGCCAGGTGCAGCGACAGGCGCAGCTGTTCAGCCCCTTGCGGAATCGCACGGCATTGATATTTCCACTGCCACTCCGTCCCGGCGGTCAGCGCTATTTGTTCTTCCTTCACCAGCGTACCATCCTGCTTCTGATAGCGCAGCATCAGTCTGACCGGTGTGTTCCGGCTGGCCCGCATCCAGCCGCTTAAATACAGTTGAGTGCGGTCTTTGACCCAGATCGGCAGCGCATAGTTCAGCTGCGTATTCTGCCGGCTGGAAGTGTGCGTCATAACGCACGCATGATGTCCTTGAGCCGCCGGATCCTGCCAGCGGACATTCCCCTGGGATGTGAAATACAACAGGGAATCCTCAGGACCCGGACGAAACTGAGCATTGTGCAGATGATTCATAATGAGATCCTCCTTTAGAAATCCAAGATTTCCTAACCCAGCGTATGCTTTTTTCATCGTTGCTTCTGAGCGTTTCGCCGTCCGCGATAAAAGAAAAAGACCGCTGGATTGGGCGATCTTTTAAGCTTTGTGTCAATTTTTGCGGGAGACTGGGCTGACTTAGGGTTTAATATACGCGAAGCCTGCCTGCTGCTTCTGCGCCAGCTCAATCACCCCGGCCGGTACGACGACCGTCTTCTCGATCAGGCTTTCCGGCTGCAGCGCCTGTGCGCGCAGCGCGTTGCGGCAGGCGGCGAAGACTACCCCTTCGGCCTTGGCCTGCGCCATGACGACTTTCAGCGAATCGGGCAGAATTCCCGGCAGATAGCCCCGGACTGCGGGACCGTTGGCCAGTACTTCGATTTCATAAGATTCCTGATTCTGATGCAGCCCGTCGAGCATGTTGCGGACGTTGCCCAGCGTCATCGCCCAGGCCTCCATCGCGTCGATATGATAAATCACTTTCACACTTTCGCCTTCCTTCTGTGTTCTATTGTATCACAGCCTGGAAAAAGTCTGAAACGATGCATTCTGGCCGAGGCATCAAGCCTTACAGTTTTTGATATGGGCTTTCAGCTTCTTGATCGCCCAGTCGTAATGGCTGGACGTACAGCTGACAAAATAAGATCCAAGCGTGCTGCCGCCGACCCAGGTATAGATACCTTTGGCAAACAGCTGTTCGTTGGTGAACGTTTCCGCCAGCGCCACGACGGCCTTGTGCGACTGATCCAGCTGTTTCTTCGCCTGTTCCAGCGTCGTTGCCTGATGTTTTTTCCAGAAACCGACATTCATCACACCATAGGTTTTCCAGTTATAGGGTTCAGGGATAAACGGCTTAGCTTCGCCCTTTTGATTCGCGTCAATCCAGTTCAGGATCAGCTGGTGCCATTCATAGAGATGAATCAGTACGTCTTTCAAGTTCTGATCCCGCTTCCAGTGCGCTTCTTTTTTCTTTTCGTCATTTTCAAAATGGAACGGCGTATTCAGTTCGGTTTCCGTCAGAGTGCCGATCAGGTTCAGCAGTTTTTCATAATTGGTATTCGCAGCGAGAATCAGGTCTTGTTTTGTCGTTGGCCGGCTCATCATTTTTCCTCATCCGTTCCTGATCTAAAGTTCAGGGAACGCTTTCTTTTTTATAAGTCTATCATACAGCATGAAAGTTGACATCTGTATGTCAGCTTTAAATTCAAATAAAAAAGAATGCCGATGTTTTATAATCTATCCCCGAATTTCTTCTCCAGCTTATTTTGATCCGTACTTGATTCCACCGCGGTTATCCGTCTGGCTGTTCGATTTTACTAACAGACTCCGATTTGATCCGGCCGTGTACCCGCGGTTCGTTGTCTTTTAATACAGAAAATGAAAGACCTGCGGTCTTTCACTTCTTTCATACGCGGTTTTATCAGCTGCCGCTTTTCCTGTTTTATCGTTTATTTCAGATAAGAAATATTGTGCTTACTGAAATCCATCACAGCTCCGATCCCCGGCTGGCAATCACCTTCTGATACCAGGCAAAGGAATCCTTCTTAAACCGGTTGCCCGTGCCTTTTCCGTGATCATCCAGATCGACGTAAACGAAGCCATAGCGCTTGCTCATCTCTGCCGTTCCGGAGCTGACCAGATCAATCGGTCCCCATGGCAGATAGGCCAAGACCTTCACCCCATCCTGCAGCGCTTCGCCGACCGCCTGGATATGCTGACGCAGATAGTCGATGCGGTAATCGTCATGCACCGTCCCATCGACAAAGACGTCCTCATAGCCGAAGCCGTTCTCCGCAATCATAATCGGCTTCTGATACCGGTCCCAATACTGACTGATCGCGTTGTACATGCCCAGCGGATCGATCGTCCAGCCCCAGGCGTTCGCCTTTAAGTAGGGATTCTCACTGATCGAAGCCGGGTCCATCGTGTTCTTCTGCGAATCGAGTGTGCGCGAATAATAATACGAGAACGCCAGGAAATCCAATGTATTTTCTTTTAACAGCGCCTTATCCGCTTCCGTAATGTCCACGTGAATGTCATTTTCCTTAAAGTAGCGCAGCATGAAACCCGGATATTCCCCGCGCAGCGGCACGTCGGCATAGAAATACTGCATCCGGATCCGCTTCATCGCAAACACAATATCTTCCGGCCGGCAGGTCGCCGGATAGTAGGTGCAGTCCGCCAGCATGATGCCGATTTGAATATTGGGATTGATCTTCTTCGCATACGCCTTGATTTGGGCATTACACAGGAACTGATGATGAATCGCGATATACTGATCCTCGATCAGATTCTCGGTTTTATCCCGCAGAATTCCCAGCGACTTAAACGAACAATACTGAACCAAGTTCGTCTGGTTAAACGGAATCCAGTATTTGACAAGATGGCCGTAGCGGTCTAACAGCACCTTGGCATAGCGCACCATGAATTCAATCAGCTGCGGATTCTTGAAACCGCCGTATTCTGTCAATAACGGCAGCGGGATATCGTAATGAAACATCGTGACGATCGGCTCCATGCCGGCGTCAATCACCTCGCGGATCACCCGGTCGTAAAATTGCAGGCCCTTTTCATTCGGCACCCGCTCATCCCCGCGGGGAAAAATCCGCGGCCATGCGATCGAAAACCGGAAGCTGTTCATGCCCATTTCCTTCATCAGCGCAATGTCTTCCTTATAGCGGTAATAGAAGCCGTTTCCATAACGCTTCGGATAGTACCCTTCCTGATCGGCAACGGCCGCCGCCAGGGTCGCACTGGTATGTTCGTTTTCCACCAGCTTCTTCCGGTAGCGGATCCGGTCCAGCTGATCGTTGTATTGATGGATGTCCGACGTGGACAGACCGCGTCCGTCTACATCGTAAGCCCCTTCGATCTGACTGGCCGCCGTCGCGCCGCCCCACAGAAAGTCCTGCGGAAACTTATATTTTTCTTTTTCCATCGGTTTCCTCCTGTATTGAATTACTGTGGACCAACGATCAGTTCGTACAGTTCGATCAGCCGCTTGATCTGGCTGACCTCGCACATCGTCGTCATCAAATGATCCTGGGCGTGAGTAAACAACAGCGACGGCGCGTGCGCCAGGCCGCGGGCTTCCTCCTGAATCACCAGCGTCTGAGCCTGGTGTGCTTTCAGGATGCCTTCGGTTTCCGCCTGTTCCATTTTTGCGTAGGCTTCTTTGAATTTCTTTTCTTTGGCCAGCTGAAACGCTTCGTCCGCCAAGGTTTTCGCGCTGCCCGAATGCAGGATGATCTGCATCGCCACCTGATTTAAGTCAATTTCTGAAACCTCCGTCGGTTCCAGCTGTTCCTCGTTTGAATATGTCATCATGTCGATCCTTTCTTTATGAAAATAGTCGGAGCTTGGAGCTATAAGCAGCCTTCCGGATGAAGCAATTCCCGGTCAGTTCCGTCGATTTAACCGTTGAGCGCTTCACTCTGTTCCTCGGCAATCCGCTGTTTCTCATAGACCTTAAAGAACGGATACCAGGTTGCCAGATAGATCAGGAATAATACGACGTAAACCAGAATCGCCCGCAGATCCTCGGTGATCATCACGCTTGAAAGCGGCGCGGGAATCTGACCGACCTGAATCATTTTGGACGGGATATTCAATAACCCGCTGCGCATTGTAAACCAGACGACCAGCGGCCCGGTGATCGAATTGATCCACATCGGCACCATCAGCAGCGGGTTCATGACGATCGGGGCACTGTACATGATCGGCTCGTTAATATTGAAGATCGAAGGCAGAATTGTCAGCCGGCCGACGGTTTTCAGGCTCTTGGATTTTGAGAAGCACATCAACAGATTCAGCGTCAGCGTTGCGCCCATGCCGCCCATCGTGATCAGACCGGCCGTAAACACCGCTTCGTTGGTTGCGATGTTCATCGGCGCCAGCCCGGCTTCCACCGCGGCAATGTTGGCGGCGATGCCGGCCATGAAGATCGGCGTTTTCACACCATTCCACAGCCAGTGCGAAATGCCCAGCGTATAGAAGAACGTCATTAAGAAGATCAGCAGGACGAAGCCCGGCAGCGTCTGACCGAAGTTCTGAATCGGCGAGAAGGCCAGCAGCACCAGTGCGAACAGATCAATATTCAGATAGAACGTTAAGAAGACAGTCAGGCCGATCGAGGTGATGATCGGGATGATATTCTGAACCCAGCCGATCACAAAATCCGGCAGGCTGGAATCGTCCAGCGGATTGAGTCTTCCGACCAGGTGAAACAGAATCGACACCATGTAGCCGGCCGCGATGCCGACGATGATGCCGGTTGGGCCGAAGCGGTTGAACTCAACGCTAAACATGCCGTTGGCGTCGATCACCGGCTTGATAAACATGATGAATACGGAAATCGCGGTTAATCCGGCATTGATCGTATATTTGGTATGTCCGAGCTTCTCCATCATCTGGTTGGCGACCATGAAGGCGGTCAGCAGCCCCAGCATGCCGAAGGAGAAGTTGATGATGCGGATGAAGTTCGGCAGCGCCGGAATGGTCGAGCGCAGAACATTATACAGATGAATGCAGGACCCGGTCAGAATAAACGGAATGATCTTCTGCATCGAACTGGATAAGGCGGCGACAACCGGTTTCTGTGAGAACTTGTTCATCGTTGGCGTAAAGGAATTTGTCAGCCAGTTCATAAAACGTTTCATAATCTTTCCTCCCCTGGTGAAATCAATGGTTTTCCTGTTGGTTTTGATGCAGCTCCACCGCCAGCTCGATCAGCTTTTCTCCGTCCAGACTGCCGTAGACCTTCTGCGGAATGACGCCCACCGCAACGTTGTAGGGCTTAGCCAATTCCGTGAATTTAGCCTTGAAGTTTTCATAGTGCGGGGCCAGCAGCAGGACGTTGATCTTCGGCAGATACAAGACCGCCTCGGTTTCGCTCTTGGCTTCGATTTTTACGTTAAGGCCTTTTTTCTTGGCGACCTTGCGTGCGCCCTGGGCCAGAAAGCCGCTGGACAAGCCGGCGCCGCAGCACAATAAGACTTGAATGGGTTCCATATTTTTTCTCCTTCCCTCACTCGCAAATTCATTATAATTTGTCTGTCCTTTCCCCTCAACCGAACCTTTGCACGCTGAGGTGCATGGCTGACAGCTCAGGCCAGGACCTCTGCACCCTGCGGTGAAAGGGATTGAATTGATTAAGAATATCTTTACCTTTATAATAAGATCATAGGAAAAAGGCCGGTGAGAGTATGGCGATCAACAAAAAGAAAAATCTGATTCTTTATTTATGGGAACAGAACGTCCCCTGCACGGCTGCCGAGCTGGCTGATGTCTTAAACGTATCTGTCAGAACCGTTAAAATGTACGTCAAGGAGATCAACGCGCTTGCGCATCATAAGGTGGTGCTCTCCTCCAACAAGGGATATACCGCGCTCAAAATCAGCGACTTGTCATTTCTGGATGAACCGCAGACTTTCGCGATGAGCTATGCAGAACGTTCCGTCTATATCATTAAGAAAATTCTGATCGAACACCGGCCGCTCAATACCTTTGATCTGTGCGATGAATTGTTTATCAGCTATTCGACGCTGAAAAGCGACCTGGCAAAAATGAACACGCTGTATCAGATCTTTCATGTGCACTTCTCGACGCAGAACGATCTGATTCAGATTCAAGGCTCAGAAAAAGACAAGCGCACCCTGCTTTCAAGCATCATCCGGCAGGAAACGCACAGCCGGATTTTGGATCTGGACACGCTGAAACAGTCGTTCAGTCCCGCGGAAATCGAAAAGATCTCGCAGATTCTCAACGACTTTTTCAAACAGGGAACGTACAATCTCAACAACTTCTCCTATACCAATCTGCTTCTGCATTTTGCGATTCTGATCGAACGGGTGAAAACCGGCAATTCTTTATCGGAAATCCGCGAGATCATGACGAAAAATCCCGAGGAGCTGGCGTTGGTCAGACAGCTTTCCGACCGGATTGAGCAGGATTTCAGCATCACGCTGAACGCCTATGAGAAAAATGAGATTTATATCTTTTTTAAGACGAATATCAATTATCTGGTCGATTCCAATTATGACAAGCTGCGGGAAGTGATCGGAGAGGATGTGCTGGACGTGATCG
>NZ_GG657556.1:595619-600176 GCF_000157995.1 Holdemania filiformis DSM 12042 | reverse complement strand
ACTGTTGACCAATACCTTTTTTTCTTAAAACGACTAAAATCTCAAAATCATACTCTTTCTTCAAAATACTACATAATTTAGCCATACTTTGAAAAGCTCCAGCTAAATTATTATCAGAAGGACAAAACAAAATTTTCATAACTAACTTCTCTCGGCTATTGCTTTGTTTACCGTAATTGATTTTATTTTATAAAAAAAATTAGACATATGATTTTTAATGAATCCAATAATTTTGCCAACAAGTAAACATAATGTTATATTTTTATATTTCATTGGATACATTGCTAATCTTAATAGTTTTGAATTTATTTTCCCTTTTTCTATAGCATAATTATTAAATTGATCATATATTATATTCCTTATTAAACTTCTTTTATCGGAGACATTGCTAATAGATATCTCCTGTATACATTGAACCAACCTTGAAGCATAATACCCATAAATACTTCCCATAATATTGTCATTTTCTACATTCCAAATTCTGTAAACTTTTAAGATATGTTCAAACTGTTCTCTTCTTTTTTGATATAATAATCCATCAAAAACAGTAGTTGTTTCAGAGCCTTCTCTTGATCTAAAAAAATGATATCCACTATTTGAAGAAATTACTACTTTGTTTATATTCATTATAACTTCCATATTAAAATGTAAATCATCCCACTTTAAATTTGGAAAAAATAGTTCATTACTTTTTATATAAGATGTTTTGTAAAGTTTATTCCATGGTACAGCCATCATCATATTATCAAAATACAAATGTAAATTATTTACTACATCTTCTCTACTTAAATACACTTTATTCTCTACACTTACTTTATAACTTGACTTTTTATTATTCTCATAGTATTCCATAGTATATCCTGATATAACTAAATTAGCATCATTAGAAACTGCTAATTTATACAATTCCTCTAAATAGTTTTCTTCAATCCAATCATCTGAATCAGGAAAATATAAGTACTTGCCTTTTGCAATTTTTATTCCCTCATTTCGAGCACTTGGAGCGCCACCATTTTCTTTATGAATAACTTTAACACGTGAATCTTTATCCTTATAATCATCTGCAATTGCACCACAATTATCAGGAGAACCGTCATCAACAATTATTAATTCAAAATCATCAAAAGACTGGTTCAATATACTATCAATACACTTTCTTAAATAATTTTCCACTTTATAAACTGGCGTTATTACACTGATTTTGCACATAATTATTAATCCCTTCTAAATAAATCTCTACTATATACTTTTTGCTTTACATCATCTAAGTTACCATCATATCTATTGGCAATTATTGCATCGCTTTGTTTCTTAAACGTATCTAAATCATTAACAATCTCACTACCAAAGAATGTTTCACTATTGTTTAAAGTTGGTTCATAAATAATGACTTTTGCACCTTTTGCTTTAATGCGTTTCATTACGCCTTGAATAGACGATTGTCTAAAGTTATCACTATTAGATTTCATTGTTAACCTATATACGCCTATAATAATTTCTTTTTCACTTGGTGAATTGTATTCATTGTTATCTTGATAATTATAATAACCAGCTTTTTTTAATACTCTATCAGCAATAAAGTCTTTTCTTGTTTTATTAGATTCAACAATTGCACTCATCATGTTTTGTGGTACATCTTCATAATTAGCTAATAATTGTTTTGTGTCTTTAGGTAAACAGTATCCACCATATCCGAATGATGGGTTATTGTAATGTGTCCCGATACGAGGATCCAAACATACACCTTTAATAATTTGTTCAGTGTCTAATCCCTTCATTTCAGCATATGTATCTAATTCATTAAAGTAAGATACACGTAAAGCTAAATAAGTATTTGCAAACAATTTGACAGCTTCTGCCTCAGTGAATCCCATGAATAATGTTTCAATATCTTCTTTAATTGCACCTTCTTGGAGCAATCCAGCAAATACACGAGCTGCTTCAACAAGTCTTTTATCATTTATATCAATTCCAACAATAATTCTTGAGGGGTATAAGTTATCATATAAAGCCTTTGATTCTCTTAAGAATTCTGGAGAGAAAATAATATTCTTACTTCCTGTTTTTTCTCTAATACTTTGTGTGTATCCAACTGGAATAGTCGATTTAATAACCATAATAGCTTCTGGATTAATTTCCATAACTATTTTAATTACTGATTCTACAGCACTTGTATCAAAGAAATTCTTCTTTGAATCATAGTTAGTTGGTGTTGCAATAATAACTATCTTAGCATCTTTATATGCTTCATTTGCATCTAATGTTGCTGTTAAGTTTAATTCTTTTTCAGCTAAATATTTTTCAATATAATCATCTTGGATAGGTGATTTTTTATTGTTAATTAATTCTACTTTTTCTGGAATGATATCAACTGCAACAACTTCATGATGCTGAGCCAATAATGTAGCAATACTTAATCCTACATACCCAGTTCCTGCTACTGCAATTTTCATATATTTCTCCCTCCACATTCTTATTATAAAGCTAATTTGAAAATCATAACTAAGACAGATTTTTTACCGCATCTAAATATTTTACAAATTGTTGCATGTAAAAAACTCTATTTCAGGCGTTTTTTCCTTACTTGCTAAAATTATATCTAGAATTCATAAACCCTTGCGATACATCTTTCACCGAACTGCTTAGACAGCTAAATCATTGCGCACACTTTCTCTGAGGTGAAATAAATCACATCACATCTTCTGAATGCAACTTTCAAAATTGTAAAAAAAACTTCTTATCAATCAAATAGACTGATTTAAACGAACACCTTTGTACTCGCTCGATACACTATCATCGAAGTCTTTGCCGCTTACATAATGTTGCGTTCAGTTATAGCAAATCAACTGATACCCCTGCTCAATCATTCGGGTAGCTTATTCTTCTACAATAATTTCTATTTCATCATCTCTTGATGGAATTCATATATGTCCAAACGTTGCTATTTTCAGTTTTTTTCTTTTCACTTTTTCATTTGTCATTTACTATACGCGTCCCTCTATAGCTCCCTGATGGAAACTCTTATTCTCATCAAAATTATCCTCAACTACCAATTTTGAAACTTTATCTACCTACACGCAAAAAAGAAGGTAAAATTTCTCTATCCGCCGCGACATACCTCCCATCCTTATATCAGCCAAAAGTTCCTATTTTTACGGACTTTTCGTTTATATTTCGGTTAAGAAAATATGAACTAAGAAATGAACCTTTCACTTTCTACTACTTCTTTGTTCCTATTATGTCACGTTAATAGTTATGCTAAATTCTATTGCATGCTTTTCCGTCCGGATATGAAAACGACTCTGTGAAACTAGATATCTATTAGATTCGGATAATGAATAAGCTATTAAATAAAAAGGCCTACCTAGTTTAGTAGACCAAAACATAAAACAGTATGAACTCTGAAAAGCTACAATAAAACTTAGAATCCTCAGTGATTTCTTAATGTTTTTATAGAAATTAAATTAATAAAAAAACATTTACAATGAACTATCCCGGGTCTTGACCCGGGATATCTTAATCAGCGATGCAGTCAACGCCCAAATATAGCTGTCTATACTCCGTATCTTGTTTACCACCCAGGTTCTTCCCATACGCTTTGACTACAGATTCACTTTGGTTTTTTCCAACATTCTCCACAAAATATCCGTCGGTTCAAAACTGCCCGCCCCACAATTTTTTCTTAACTTCTGGGCATTCGACAAAGATTTGTCGAAGATGTTCGTCCACATTTTTATCAAATACCACCCGACGGTATTTTGCTGGACATACAATATGGTAAACAAGATTACTTCCATTATGGGATAATTCCCAGTAGCCGGTCTTTTCCACTTGCATCGCCCTCGTTTCGTATTTATCATACTCCGCTCGGTATTACGCTGCAAGCAGCGGGGTATATACCCATTAGTAAAAATAATTCACTGGATTGTTTTTACTTAATAAAGATATTTTATTCATTTAATAAATATCTCTATATCCAAAGCTGCTTCTTTTAATTAATCTTCGATCAATTATTCGATAACACTGATATGTTTCTAAATTGTTCTCTTAAATATTTTCAAATTTAATTTTCGTCTCTTTTTCTGAATTTTTTTTCCATGACATTGAAGAATCTTTTCGTTACTTAAAATCTTTCTTGGATTTTCCTCAATCAATTGGAACGCTATAGTATTTCCGAATTCTTTCGCAAGAAATTCTCTTGACTCTGAGAGTACGCAAGGTCGATGTTCGTTATGAGCGTCACTAGCCACAAAGCTAACAAATCCATGTTCGATCATAGAAATAAGAACTTTCTTTGTTTCTTTCTTAAATAAACTATTTTGATTTGCTTGTAAATAATATCCTTCATTCAGCCATCGCAAACAGAAGTTCGGGTCATCTTGAACATAACTATACCGTTCTGGATGTGCGATAATGACTCGATATCTTAGTGCCAGCTCATAAAGAATTTCATCATATTCATCTTTGTAGTCTCGGAATGGAAACTCGACTAAGATATAATCTGATTCAGCTAAGGTTAAGATTTCGTCCTTTTCTAATAGTTCTGGTAAATCCGGA
>NZ_GG657556.1:558966-595497 GCF_000157995.1 Holdemania filiformis DSM 12042 | reverse complement strand
GGGTGTAGTGATGAGTTCTGTTATTCCGTCCTGTTCTGCTTGCTTCAATAAAGAGAGTGATTCTTCTAAACTTTGACTTCCATCATCCACTTTTGGAATTAAATGACTATGAATATCGATCATTTCTTTTTATCGCCTTTTTTCGTAATGGAAGACATGATTGAATTTTTCTTTTTCTTCTGTGCTGTCTTTTTCTGCGAATCACTATATCGATAACCGTAACTGTTATAATATTTTCGCTGAACTGGCATCATCGTCATGACAATTCCAATGACATTCACTTGTGTCTGTTCAAACTGATCTTTGACTCGGAGTAATTCTTTTCGGTCATTTCGATTCGAGGCACAAACCAAGATCGTTCCATCGCAATATGAGGCAGCCACTATTCCATCCGTCACCAATCCAACCGGCGGGCAGTCTAAAAGGATTAAGTCATATTCTTTTTTTCTCTCCTCAATGAATTCTTTTAAGGCGTTCGATTGGATAAACTCGGAAGCAAACGGAATCTTCGTTCCTGCGGTAATTACATCCACATTTTCATAAGGCTGTAAAACAACTTCCTCAAATTCTGCTTGATGACCGATGATATCCGAAATGCCTTTTTTATTCTTTAACTTCAGTTTTTTATGAATCGTTGGCATCCGTAAGTCTAAATCAATGACTAAGACTTTTTTCTGTAACTGAGCGTAAACCATGGCAAGATTGAGAACACAAGTCGTTTTTCCTTCCTGGGCAGTTGTTGAAATAATGTTGATGACTTTCATATCCCGATCGAAGTTCCGCATCAGAATATTGGTTCTTAATGTTCGGTAAGCTTCGGATGCAGAAGATTCAGGATCCAGAATAGTAATTAATTCTTCTCCAACTCTTAACATTATTCTGCACCTCCTGTCCCATGCGTCATATCAGGTATTAAACCGATAATCGGATAATCAAAAATCTGTTTTAATTCTTCTTCGGTCCGGATATTTCGATCATTCAATAGAATGTATAAAACAATGCAGCCGTCAATGACACAGCCGAGTAAGAAACCAATCAATGTATTTTTAACATTCGATGGGCTCGATTTCTTCTCTGGGATCTTTGCGGAATTTAAAACGGTCACATTTTCAATATTCATAATGGAATAGATCTTATCTCGAAATACATCCACGATCTCATTCGCAATCACTGCGGCTTCTTTTGGATCTTTTGACGTTACCGCAATCGTGATGACTTCCGTATCTTTCACTGAGCTGATTTTAACGATCTTCTGATATCCTTCTGTATCTAAGTCTTCTAACTTCAGATTCTGAATCACTTCATCGCTGATCGCTTCACTCTTCAATATCTCGCTGTAGGTATTCACCAGCTTTTGAGACGTTTGAAGATCATTGTAGCTAATCTGTTGGCTGTCCGGATTGGACTTCTGGACAATAATTAGTTTTGCTTCCGCTGTGTATTTCTTTGGTATCAGAAACAGCGTGATCAAAGCGGCCACAATGGAAGCAGCTAGGATGATCAGCGCAAAGGGTTTGAAATACTTTTTAATGATTTCAAACACCCGCGACAAATCGATTTCAATTTCGTCGTTCTCGTACATTCTCTTCTCTCCCTTTTCTCTTCTCACTAAAAAAGAACCTTATTCGGGTCCTCCGAATTTCTCATAGATTGACTTCTCAAGTTTAATTACCTTTGTACTTGGCTGATAATTTTCCATTTCATAGATGTTCTCATGAATATCCTTCACCATCTGTTGATAACTGTCCATTACATACAATGGACTGAAATCATTATATTCTACAGTTTTGTAGATAGCTTCCATTCCGGTAGAAGGAATCTGGTATTGATCAATATGCTTTAAATCAAAAGTCAGTAAATTCATAATATAATTCTTAATTTGATCGTTGGTCAGGTTCGTTTCGATCCAAGGCATCATGTCTTCAACGATATCCATCAGTTCCCAGAAATTCTTTGTTCTGAGTTCTGTCAGGATGGCCATAATGACGGTATTCTGACGTTTCATGCGATGAAAGTCATCGTCAATGGTCCGGATCCGGCAATACTCTTTCACTTGTTGACCATTCAGATGATAGACCCCATCATCGCCGTCAATTTGTAAATCACGAATCTTTTGATGTGTTTCCTCAGCTGTCAGATAAAGATCAATTCCGCCGACTAAATCGACTAACTTTACCGTTGCTTCAAAACTGAATCCGACATATTGCGTAATGTCCATATCAAAATTCAAATTGATCGTCTGAATCGCTAACTCAGGACCTCCGCGCCAATGGGCATGATTCAACTTATCATAATCATTGTAGGCCTCAGGAAGATAGACTAGAATATCTCGTTGTAATGAAGTGATTTTGATTTTCTTCGCATTAAAATCTAAGGAGATAATCTTTGTCGCGTCGGACCGCTGCATTTCAGTGTCCGTCCACTCGTTCCAATCCTGATTGTCGGAACCGAATAAAGCAATATTCACAATTTGATGATCCTGCACTTGATCTTTAACTTCCTGATTCACCATTGCTTGTTCATCAGTTAGTTTCTTTGAACGATTTGTTTTATTTAATAACGAATCTACATACAAATTTCCGCTGATGCCAATCACAGCGATTAAACCTATTAACGTGCCCGCCACAATCAACAAAATCTTTGTTTTGTTTCTTTTCTGTTTTTTCTTCAATTTTGTCACATCCTTGTCGATTAATAAAAAAAGGTAGGCTTCGCCACCTCAAGCTTCCGATGAGTTTGTAAAAAATAACCATGAAACTGAATTGGAAGTGCCCATGCAACTATCCAAATCAAATTCAATCACTTTGTTTAACAATTAATCCGAGGTTAAGCAACATCATCTGCCCGCAGATCTGAAACCGAACCTGCGCGGTTCGCTGATGCCGGTCAATCTTCTTTATCCGTGATTCCAACCCTTGCAAAGGTCCGGATTCGACAATTAATTGCTTCTCATTTAAGAAGCCGGTTGAAATCGGAATTACATGCTGTTCATTCATTAATGAATTCAGGAAAAGCCGTTCATCTTCCTGGAGGGAGAAATACTCTTTTTCTTCTAAATGAATCCACTGAGATATATCGGAATGCTGAGAAAGCCATTCGTTGAACTGTTTTGTAAATTCAGCTTGAGGAAAATCACTGGTAATCATGATCGTTCCTGGAAATAACAGGCGCTCTACCCAGGTCACCAATACCTGCTTTTTGAAATAACGTTGTTTCTTGGGTAGGAAAGCTTCGAAAGGTGAGCTTTTCATTAATTCCAGGACATCTTCCTCATGATGCTTTTCAACTTCAACAAAATACCAGCGCATCACATTGCCCCCTTTCTTAAAAGGACAATCTGCAACGTTTTCAACAGAATCTTGAAATCCCACAACAGGTACCAGTTTTCGACATATTCTTTATCCAGTTCGCAGCGGTCGTGGAAGCTGAGATCACTTCGTCCCCGGACTTGCCACAACCCGCCTAAGCCGGGTTTGACCTGAATAATCTGATTATAATATTCGCCCATATCTTCTTTCTCCCGCGGCAGATAAGGACGCGGACCGATCAGCGTCATTTCGCCCTTCAGAACGTTGATTAACTGCGGGAATTCATCGAGCGACGTCTTTCTTAAAAATTCTCCCGCAGCGGTAATGCGCGGATCCTGTCTTAATTTTTTATGTATTGTATATTCTTCCCGGATCTTGGGATCTGTCTTCATCAACTGTTCAAGGAGGGCTTCTGCATTCGGAATCATCGAACGGAATTTGATCATTTCAAACGGTTTGCCATCCTTGCCAATCCGTGTCTGTTTAAAGAACACCGGATCATAATCGCCTTCCTTATGATTTTTATGGCGGACATAGAAGTAAAGCGGAATCAGAAGCAGACATCCGGCAATCCCTGCCAGGATATCGATGAGACGCTTAATCCCTTTGCTGATCCATTTTTTTATTGATAATGATACCGATATCCTTGTTCTAAGCTCGATGCTTTCACCTTTGGTCATGCTGCTCCCCCTCTCTCGATGGGAATCAGTTCATAAAAAAAGAACTGCTTCCTTCGCCCCCTGCGAAATCTCTAACAGTCGCTAACCATCAGATAATGTACACTATTATTGACACAAAGAAATAAGCCATTTATAATGGGACATGTATTAAAAATAAACGATTTTACCAGTTTTTGGCATTGAATTTTGTTTGTCAAAAAATGTGTGATTTTTTGCCATAAAAAGGGGCTTAAATGTAATCAACAACCAAATTCATGTCCTGTATGGTTATTCAGCCACGCAATTATAACGAAGCGATCCCTAACAAATTCATAAAAAAAAGACCCCGGCCATTATGCCGAAGCCCTCTCTATCACACCCTAACCTTCAACTAATTCATTCTGAATTTCAATACGACCGGATTATGATCGGAATACCGATAGTCATTCTGGATATTCTCCGCTGTCGCCGCAAGATTATCCGAAACCAAGAATCCGTCGACGATCGCCTGGTACGTGACCCCCGCTTCAAACGGAATATCCGCACCGCGGCAGGTCGCAGTTTCATCGGCGTTATCTGCCCGAACAAAGTGATACCCTTCTGCCAGATCCGCAGTGTTCATCGCAAAAATCCAATCCGGAACCTGCTGCTGGGAAGGAAAGAAATCCAACGTACCGGCGATGTCATGATTAAAATCACCGCCCGCGATTACATAATTTCCCTGTTCGCGCTCCTGAATCAGCACCTGGTTGAGCAAGGCCAGCTGCTGCGCGCGGATCGTTCCGCCCTGATCGTAGGCTGACAGATGAACGTTAATCAGCACCAGCTCTTTTCCGTTGTCTAAACCTAACCGACTGATCAGAAAACACCGGTCCAAGTCGGTAAACTTTGTAATAAAAGAGCCGTCGACAGGAAACTGCCGCCGCACATTTTCATCCACATGCCAATTCGACAGCGTCAACAATCCGGACTGCACCGAGCCATGCGGTTCCTGCGGCGGGACGATTAAATACGGACTATGGAAGTTCAAGGCAAAGACGCTGCCATACCCCGAAAATGCAGAGCGAAGGATTGCCGCCTGATCGACGCCATAACTCCGCGACGACTTCACATCGACTTCCTGCAGGAATATAAAATCCGGCGATGATTGTTGGATCAGGGCGAGACTGCCCTGCGTATTGGCAATCACCGCTTCCTTGCTTAAAGCCCGGCCATGCTTTCCCCGCGTCGCTTTCCCGTCTTTCATCTTTCCGGTATCCATGAAGAAAGAATAGTCGTCCGAATACGCTCCAAAGCCGAGATTGTACGTCATCAGCGTATATTCCTGATCAGCATCGAGCCGCGCCGGCGGATTGTTCACCGTCTCTACGCTTTGAAAATCCGCGATCCGGTAATAATTAACCTGCATGAAAATCCCATAGCCAACGATCAAAGCGATCAGCCCGGCGATCACCGCACCGACACCTTTTAAAATCTTTTTCAATGTCCCGCACTCCCTCCGCAAAAAGCGAAAGAAGGAAAAACATGAAGTCCTTCCCTCTTTGCTTTATCTTTTAACAACTGTCTTATTTGAAACGTTCTTTTTTGGAATACGTCGTATGAAGCAGCTCATGTGCCAGCGGACTTCCCGGTTCTTTCAGGAATTGATCATACAGCGCGATGATCTGCGGGTTCTCATGCGATTTACGCACGCTCTGTAGCGCATCCTCATCATATAACGCCTTTGCCCGTTCCTTCTTCCAGTCAATCGGCTTAAAGCCGTTGCGGATCGAAGCGTTGATAATCGGCTGACCGCCGCCGTTGATGCGCCGCCCGGACAGCCCATGATTTCGATGAAATGATACGGCGAGGTGCCTGCGCGGATTTCATCCAGCAGCGGCTTGGCACAGCTCATACTGGAAGCGACCGCGACTTTAACCTGCATCCCCGCGACCTCCAGTTCCGCCGTCTTCACGCCTTCCATGCCCCGGACAACTGTGAAGTCCAGACTATCCAGTGGTTTGTTTTCCAGTGTTTCCTTGACGGTTCTTAGCGCCGCCTCCATGACCCCGCCGCTGGCGCCGAAGATCACGCCGGCTCCGGAATATTGTCCGAACATATCCTGATCAAAATCTTCATCCGGCAGATTCTCAAAGTTGATTCCATACATCTTGATCAGCCGCCCTAATTCTCTCGTCGTCAGGACCACGTCCACATCCGCTACGCCATCCTTGCGCATTTCCGGACGGACGACCTCCGCCTTCTTCGCAGTGCACGGCATGATGGAAACGACCGTGATCTTGCGCGGATCCAGATTATGCGTCTGCGCGTAATAAGATTTCAGGATCGCGCCGAACATCATGTGCGGCGACTTGCAGGAACTCAAATGCTCCAGCAGATCCGGATATTCAAATTCACAATATCGGATCCAGCCTGGCGAACAGCTCGTGATCATCGGCAGCACACCCTGATGCTGGACGCGCTCGATGAACTCATGACCTTCTTCCATGATCGTCAGATCTGCGGCATAGTTGGTATCATAGACGCGGTCAAACCCGATCCGCCGCAGCGCCGCAGCCATCTTGCCGGTAACGCGCGTGCCGATCGGCAGGCCGAACTCCTCGCCTAACGCCGCGCGTACCGCCGGGGCCGTCTGGACGACGACATGCTGCTCCGGATCGTTCAGCGCTTCAATGACGCGGTGAATGTCTTCTTTTTCAAACAAAGCGCCGACCGGGCAGGCGTTGACGCATTGGCCGCACTGCATGCAGTTGACGTCATTGAAGCTCTTGTCAAAGACCGGCGCGACCTTGGTGTTGAAGCCGCGGTTGATAAAGCTCAGAATGCCCAGACCCTGAACCTTCTTGCAGGTTTCAATGCAGCGTCCGCACAGCACGCACTTGGACGTGTCGCGGACGATCCCCGGCGCAACCTCATCAAACGTCGGCGGTGTTTTCTCCCCTTCATAACGCACCTTGCGGATCCCCAGCTGCTGTGCCAGCTTCTGCAGCTCGCAGTTCTGGTTGCGGATGCAGGAAAGGCAATCACCGCAATGGTTGGACAGGATCAGCTCGACGGTGTGCTTACGCGCTTCCAAAGCCCGTTGGGAATTGGTGAAGACCTCCATCCCCTCGCTGACCGGATATACGCACGCGGCGCCTAGGCTTTTCGCGCCTTTGATCTCAACCGTGCAGACGCGGCAGGCGCCCGTCTTGTTGACGTCTTTTAAATAACAGAGCGTTGGGATCTGGATGCCTGCGGCCCGCGCCGCTTCCAGAATGGTGGAACCCGGCTCGGCCTGAACCGGAATATTATTGATCTTTAAATTGATTTTCGTCATGTTTCCGCGGCCCTCCTTAATCGCGCTTGACCGCACCGAAGCGGCAGGTCTCCATACAAGCGCCGCACTTGATGCACTTGTCGTGGTCGATCACATATGGTTTCTGGCCCGGAACGCCGCTGATCGCGCCAACCGGACAGTTGCGGGCACACATCGAACATTTGCGGCACTTCTCCGGATCGATCGAGTAATGCAGCAGCTTCTTGCAGACGCCGGCCGGGCAGCGTTTTTCTTTGACGTGCGCTTCATATTCATCGCGGAATAAGCGCAGCGTCGACAGCACCGGATTGGCGGCGGTCTGACCTAAACCGCATAATGCGGTATCCTTGATCATCTTGCCCAGCGTTTCCAGCTCGTCCAGCGTTTCCATCGTTCCGCGGCCTTCGCAGATATCCGTCAGCAGTTCCAGCATGCGCTTGGTGCCGACGCGGCACGGCGTACATTTGCCGCACGATTCGTCGACGATAAACTCCATGTAGAAGCGCGCGACGTCGACCATGCAGTTGTCCTCATCCAAAACGATCATTCCGCCGGACCCCATCATTGAGCCCAAAGCGATCAGATTGTCAAAGTCAATCGGCGTATCCAGATCCTCGACGGTCAGGCAGCCGCCGCTTGGGCCGCCGGTCTGCACCGCCTTGAACTTCTTGCCGTTCGGACAGCCGCCGCCGATTTCATAAATCACCTCGCGCAGCGTCGTGCCCATCGGAATCTCAACCAGTCCGGTGTTGACGATTTTACCGCCTAACGCAAAGACCTTGGTGCCCTTGGATTTCTCCGTACCGATTGCACTGAACCAGCCGGAGCCCTTCAGGATAATCTGCGCCACATTGGCATAGGTTTCAACGTTGTTGATAATCGTCGGCTTGCCCCAGACGCCGCTGACCGCCGGGAACGGCGGCTTCGGCACCGGCATGCCGCGCTTGCCTTCGATCGACTGGATCAGCGCTGTTTCCTCACCGCAGACAAACGCGCCCGCGCCCAGGCGGATCTCGATATCAAAGCTGAAGTCCGTGCCTAAAATATGTTCGCCAAACAGACCGAGTTCCTTCGCCTGTTCGATCGCAATCTGTAAGCGTTTTACCGCGATCGGGTATTCCGCGCGGATATACACATACCCCTGCTGGGCGCCGATCGCATAGCCCGCGATCGCCATTGCTTCCAAGACGGCATGTGGATCGCCTTCCAAAATCGAACGATCCATAAACGCGCCCGGATCCCCTTCGTCGGCATTACAGATAACATACTTGTCGCCCGCCGGCTGATCTGCCGCAAACTGCCATTTCACACCGGTCGGGAAGCCCCCGCCGCCGCGGCCGCGCAGGCCGGATTTCTTAATTTCGTCGATCACTTCCTGCGGCTGCATTTCATGCAGCGCTTTCGCCAGTGCTTCATAGCCGTCGCGGGCGATATATTCGCGGATATTCTCCGGATCGAGCTGACCGCAGTTTTTCAACGCGATCCGCTGCTGCTTGGCATAAAAGCGGATCTTGTCGATATCAAAGATTTTTTCCTGCGTGATTTCATCAATGTCGTTCATCTCCAACCGTTTTACCGGCTGCCCGCCGATGAAGTGCTGTTCGATGATCTCTCCGACATCGTCCGGTTTAACATGACAGTAGAAAATTTTATCGGGATAGACCGCGACGATCGGCCCTTTCTGGCACAGGCCGAAACAGCCGGTCTTGATGACGCGGACTTCCTGATCCAGACCGCGGGCGATTAACTGCTGCTGCATCTGCTCCATGATCAGCGCCGAAGATGACGATGTGCATCCGGTGCCGGCACAGACTAAAACATGCAGCCGTTCCGGCCCCGCAGCAGCCGAAGCTCCCGGATTGCGCAATGCGATTTCCTTCGCCGCGCTCGCCCGGAGTTCGCGAAGTTCATTCCATGATTTCATGTGCTTCTCCTCTTTCTTCTTTCACTGAACGCCGGACTCGGTTTTAATGATCGCTTTGATCCGGTCCTCCAGCGCGGTGGAGCTGGTCGCATTGCCGTATACCTGATCGTCCAGGATCGCTACCGGCGCTAATCCGCATGCCCCCAGGCAGCGCGTCGCATCGAGCGAAAACAGACCGTCGGCGCTTGTCTGATTGACCTTCGTTCCGGTCAGATCGCAAATCCGCTGTAGTAAATCCGCCGATCCTTTGACATAACAGGCTGTGCCCATGCACACATTGATGACATGCTTGCCCTTGGGTTCGGTCGTAAACTGCGTATAGAACGTGACGACGCCATACACCTCGGCAGCTGAAACACCTGACGCTGCGGCAATTTTCTCCATTGCTTCAAATGGAATATAGCCCAGCTCTTTCTGGACGTCGTGCAGCATCAACTTCACCGGTCCGGGCCGGCCGCGATGCCGATCGACGATCCGATCGATGACCTGCACCGACTGTTCGTTGAGTTTCCCCATCCTTTCACCTCCACGTGTTATTTGGGTTTCTATATTGAAAACATCACAGGGATGATTCAACCTTTTTCTGCAGCCAGCTGAACAAGCCGTCCGCCGCCGCGCTGATCAGAATAATCCACAGCGTCCAGGCGAACAGACCCGTCATATCCAGCGCGATCCGCGCCGCATACGACATCTGCCGGCCGATTCCAATTCTCACCTGCGTCAGCACCTCCGCCATGACGCAGACCCGCAAACCTAAGCCGAAGCCGGTTTTCATCGCCGCCAACAGATGCGGCAAAGCCTGCGGAAGACGTACTTTCCAGAAAACAGACACGGATCTTTCCGGGTAGCAGCGCAGCACATCCTGCAGCTCGCTGTCCAATAGATCCTGACTTAACAAAACCGCTGTATAAAAGACCGGGAACAGCACGCAGAAGCTGGTAACCATGACGCTGCCTTCGCTGCCCAGCCAGATCAGGAAAATCATAATGTAGGACAAATTGGGAATCGTTTTGACGATCACCTCAAGCGGTTCGATCAAGCGCCGGATCACCGGCTGCATCGCTGCCGCAAACCCGCAGACCAACGCGAGGATCAGTGAAATTCCAAAGCCCTTGAGCATCCGTCCCAGAGTGCTCAGCGTCTGCGCGTAGAAAGCCGGCTGCGATACATCCGCAAGCATCCGCCGCGCCACGTCCAGAGGCATCGGGATCAAAATGTCGTTATTGACGCTCAGCGCCAGCAGCTGCCAGAGGATCATCAGGATCACGATCGTAAGGAACTGTTCTTTTTTCAAACCGGTTCGCTGTTTTCTCATGGATTTATTATATCATCAGTCCGAATGAAAACGCTATCTTTATTTCCCATTTTTCGCCCTTTCCCGACCTTGCGAATCCATGCACAAAAAAGGCGGTCAGCTCCGCCCTTTTGCGATATTTTTCACACTTTATCCAGCCTGAAAACAACATGATTACTCGCGCCCAGCATCGCCGGTTTCTCGCACATCGCCCAATGAAACGCAAGCCATTGCTGAAACTGTTCGGCGCTCAGCGCATTCACTTTGTCCGCCAGCAGCTCGGCCATGCCGTCCGCGGCGAAAACCTGAGCCGGTTTCCAGCCGAGCGTAGCCAGCCAGCGGCGAACCTGATCCAGCGTCAGAAAAACAAACGGGAGATCCGCCACCTTAAACGTGCTGCAGTCATACCGGCCATTGTCCAGAAAATCCGGATTGTAGACCATCGCTTCCGTTATGAACACCATATCGTTATTGATAAAAGCGAAGAATGCGGATCCGCCGGGTTTCAGCACGCGAAGCGCCTGTTCAAGACAGCGTGTCCGCTGCGCTTCATGCTCAAGATGATAGAGCGGTCCCAAACACAGGACGACGTCGAACGAAGCGGCTTCCAGCATCGTCAGATCGAGGGCATTGCCTTCCAGGATCGTCAGATCCATGGCCGGCCGGCGTTTCGCCTTCATGAGGGCACAGTGCTTTTTCACCGGTTCCACCGCGGTGACCGCATAGCCCTCCTGGGCATAAGCCAGACTGTAGGCTCCGCTTCCAGCCCCCACATCCAGAATCCGCATTCCCGGTTTCAGCACTTTCGCAATCTGCATTCTCGTCGTCAATAATTCGATGCTTCGGGCCGGCGTCGCGGTTAAGCGATGTTCCTCGTCAAAATAATCATAAATCAGATCCAGATCCATACGCGTCCCCCCCTTGCCAAGCAAAAACTAATCAGAATGCAGCGTTAATCTTCCAAGCTCGCCAACAGCTCGCAAAGCAGGTCGTATGTCCGTTTAAATGACGCCAGGTTCAGCTTTTCCTGCGGCGTATGCGCGCCGCTGGCTTCCGGTACGATCGTCACGATATCAATCCCCGGAATCATCTCGCAGAACACGCCGCATTCCGTACCGCCATGGCCGGCTTCCGTTTTTAATTCCTTCCCGGTTTTCTGTTGAACCAGGGCCGCCAGCTTCTGCCGCATCGCGCTCTTTTCACAATAATCCCATGCCGGATAACCGTTGGCAAAGCTGCAGGTCCAGCCATACAATCCCGCCAGGATCGTCAGTTCATCGCTCATTTTTTCAATCCAGCTCTTTTGCGCTGAACGCATCGAGATCGTGACGATCAGACTGGATCCGCGCCGCTTGATCGAGGCCAGGTTTTCCGAAGCCCAGGTCAAGCCCGGAATCGCCATGCTTTTGGCGCGCAGGCCACTTGGCAGGACGGTGATGAAATTGATGAACGCTTTCGAATCTTGTGCGGAGTAAACCGCGCTGATCGTGGAATCGGCTTCCAATGTAATGGCAACGTCCGGATCGCTGGCCTTCAGCTCCGCCTTTACCTGTTCCGCTACCTGCTCGACGCACTTCTGAACCTTGCGCGAATCCTGGCTGGCGAAACGAATCCAGCAATCGCGCGGAATTGCGTTGTCCTTATTGCCGCCGTCCCAATCCGCGATCCAGACCTCCAGCTCGTTTTTGACCAGCTCCCGCAGACAACGGACCGCAATTTTGTTCGCATTGCCCAGCTCTTTATCGATATTCGAACCGGAATGTCCGCCTTTCAGTCCGGAAACCGTCAATTTCCAGCCGCTGCCTTCAAATCTTTCCTGCGGCCGCACCATCGTCATCGTACAGACTAATCCGCCCGCGGTGGAAACCACGGTTTTATCTTCGCCGCCGCAGTCCATGTTGATCATCCGTTTCGCCGTAAAATAGTCTTTCTTTAACCCTTGCGCGCCATTCAGGCCGATCTCTTCCATCACGGTGAACACGCATTCCAGCGGCGGATGCGGTTTCTGGTCTGCTTCCAGTAGCGCCAGCATCATCGCGACGCCCACGCCGTCGTCCGCCCCCAGCGTCGTGCCGCGGGCTTTCAGCCAGCCATCTTCCACATAAGTATTCAACGCCTGCGTTTCAAAGTCAAAATCCACGCCCGCTTCCTTCTCGCAGACCATGTCCATATGCGCCTGCAGAATCACCGCGCCCGCCTTTTCCAGACCAGCGGTACCGGCTTTATAAATGATAACGTTGTTCATCTCATCCTGAATCCAGCGCAGACCGTGATCCTTCGCAAATTGAACGAGCCAGTCGCTCAGCTGTTTTTCGTTACGGGAACCGTGCGGGATCTTTGTCAGTTCGTTAAAGTAATAAAAAATCCGTTCGTTTAAGTCCATCGTCATTGGTGTACCACCCTTTCTCTGATTTCTATTATATCGCTTGGTTTCATTCGTTTTCAACATATTATGAAAATTATTTCTTTTCTTAACGAAATTTTTACAATTCATAAAAAAAAGAAGGCCGGCTTGACCTTCTCTCAGTGAATCTTTTGTTTTATTCTGCCAATATGCCCGCGAGTTCCGTAATTCCAAACAGCGTGAGGAAGGATTCCAGTTCGCTCTGGACTTCCTGTGCGTCGACGATGTTGAGATTCATCCGCGTCCATGTCTTAGCGATCACAGCGCCGCCAGGCACGCCCAGCGTCTGAGCGTCCAGTGTTTCAATATCCGCTTCAACGATCGACGAATCCTGTTCCGCCTGCACCAGATAATCGCGCATCGACTGCAGCATGGTTTCAACGGCTGCTTTCTTTTCTTCCGGCAGATCCTGACGGACAAACAACGCCGCCTGCGGATAGCCCTGGGTTCCGGTGGCCGTCTTCCATTGTTCCTGCAGATCCATGACGATCTTCAGCTCCTGACCGTTCTCCTTCGCTTTGGCGATTGTCGCCGTCGCCGCCGGCTCCGCCATCAGCGCCACGTCGGCTTTTCCCGCCAACATGGCACCCTGGACTTCCGCTACACTGGCATACCAGGTGATTTCCGGCGTAACCGGATTAGCCTGCAAAACGGTTTCCAGCACCTTGCCCGGCACCGCACCTTCGCCGAAAGCCGCAAAGACACCCGGGTTTTCCAAGGCCGCTTCATCCGCCGCGACCAGATACAGATTTCCCCAGGTTAAGACGCTTTCCATCCGGTAGGTTGTCTTGCCATTGGCGGCCAGCTTCGCACCCAGATTGCTCGGTGCGACGATCACGTCATATTCCGGATTCGGATTGACGAACGCGGCCTGCAGCACATCCGTACCGTCGACAAGCGTCACATCCTGTCCCGCCTTCATCGGCGCGATCAAGGCCAGCGCCGGAGCCCCGGTCGGACCCAGGATTGACAAGGAAACCGGCGTGGTTTCCGCAGTCGGCTCCGGCGATGTTTCCGGAATTGTTTCGGGTGTTTTAGGATTGGCGGCGCACCCTGCCGTCAGCGCAAGAACGCTGAGGAAACAAAGCCATTTCTTCATACGCGCGCCTTCGTTTCAATTTCGTTGAGGATGCTTTCCAGCAATTCCTCTTTGCTGAGCGTCACAGAATCTTTCTTGCCATACCGGCGAACCGTCGCCGTGTTGTTTTCAACCTCGCCGTCGCCGACGACAATCTGCATCGGAATCTTATGCGTCTGCGCTTCACGAACGCGGTAGCCCAGCTTTTCGTTGCGGCCGTCGACCTTCACGCGCACGCCCTTGGCCAACAACATCGCTTCCAATTCTTTCGCATAGTCCAGATGCCGTTCGTGATGCACCGGAACGATGACGACCTGCTGCGGCGCCAGCCACATCGGGAAAGCACCAGCGTAATGTTCGATCAGAATGCCGATAAAGCGCTCGATCGAGCCGAAGATGACGCGGTGCAGCATGATTGGACGTTTCTTGGAACCGTCCGCATCGACATAAGTCAGATCGAAGCGTTCCGGCAGATTCATATCCAGCTGGATCGTGCCGCACTGCCAGACCCGTCCCAGGCTGTCCGTTAAATGGAAGTCCAGCTTCGGTCCGTAGAACGCGCCGTCGCCCGGATTGATCTTGCAGGCCTTGCCCGCCGCATGGCACGCCGCTTCCAGCGCCGCCTCCGCTTTATCCCAGATTTCAATCGATCCGATATATTTCTTTTCCGGCCGTGTCGACAGCTCGATTTCATAGCTTAAGCCAAACACCGAATACACGCGGTCGATGAAGTTGATCAGCCGGACGACTTCGCTCTCGATCTGATCCTCGCGCATGAAGATATGCGCGTCGTCCTGAGTGAACGTTCTGACGCGGAACAATCCGTTCAAGGCGCCGCTGGCTTCGTGACGGTGAACCTGTCCCAGCTCGCCAATGCGCAACGGCAGATCTTTATAGGAGTGCAGCCCATTTTTATAGACTAGAATGCCGCCCGGGCAATTCATCGGTTTGATTGCGAACTCGCGGTCATCGATCATCGTCGTATACATGTTGTCCTGATAATTCGCCCAGTGTCCGCTCAGCTCCCACAAGTCCTTGGAAAGCATGATCGGCGTCTTGATGAACTGATAGCCTTCCTTGGTATGTTCTTCGTACCAGTAGTTTTCCAGCACATTGCGCAGGATCATGCCGTTCGGCAAAAAGAACGGGAACCCCGGGCCATATTCGCTCATCATAAACAGATCCAGCTCGCGGCCTAATTTCTTATGATCGCGCTTCTTCGCTTCTTCCAGGAAATTCAGATAATTCTGAACTTCCTCGTCGGTATCGAAGCAGATGCCGTAAACCCGCTGCAGCATCTTGTTGTTGGCATCGCCCTTCCAGTACGCGCCGCTGACTTTCAGCAGCTTGAAATGCTTCAGCTCCTTGACGCTCTCGACATGCGGGCCGCGGCATAGATCGGTAAAATCCCCCTGGGAGTAGCAGCTGATCACGGTATCATCTTCGTCCATGTGCCCGATCAAATCGAGCTTGTACGGATCGTCCTTGAACATCTCCAGCGCTTCCGCTTTCGAGATTTCATGCCGGACAATACGCTTGCCATCCTTGGCGATCTTCTTCATTTCTTTTTCAATCTTCGCCAGATCTTCCTCATGCAGCACATCGTCGCCCAAGTCGATGTCGTAGTAGAAACCGTCGGTAATGACCGGTCCAACCCAGAATTTTGCGTGCGGATACAGATGTTTGACAGCCTGCGCCAACAAATGCGCACAGCTGTGGTTGAGCACATGCAGATGCTCGTCTTCTTTGATGTTGATCATAGTTCCTTCCTCCTGTTTTTCTAAGACCACAAAAAAAACGCCCTTGATTAAGGACGTTGTTCAACGCGGTACCACCTTATTTCCTGTTTCTTCCATGAAACAGGCACTCAAGCTCAATAACGATGAGAATCGTCGCTTTTTCAAAAGCGATACTCGCAGGCGGTAACCGTTTCCCTTTTCAGCTTCCTCGCACCTTCCGGAAACCTCTCTGATCCAAGTTCTGAAACGATCATGTCCTGGTCTTTGTATATACCTCTTTTATACACCGGTTTTCCCGCCTTGTCAATGGAAATGAATTTTTTCCAGAAATTCAGAACGATGACCGGGTTTAAGGCTGCACCCAGGTCGTTTGATCGATCTGTGAAAAATCAGCCTGGATATGCAGCTGATCCAGCGTCATCGACAAATCGCCGGAAAGCTCCTCCGTTCCTACGCTGTCCAGCGTTAAGCGAACGGGTTCCCCGGTTTCCTCCTTTACCGCAAACCGAACAGTCAGCGTTTTTTGACTTTCGACCATTGCGGCGATCGGATCTTCCAGGCCCCATTCTCTGAGAAAAGACGCGGCTGAAACCGCATCCAGCGTCAGAGTGACCTCGGCACAGCGGACGTTCCCGATCGTTTCCTGCATCGACCAGCGGCCGCCTTTCAAAACAGCCAGAATGGCTTTCCAATCCGGCAAGGCTGGTTCGGCCCCCGGCTGATCAACCCATTGTTTCTGATTCAAATCATATTTTTGCCAGCGGTCCTCTTGCCAGCGCCATTGAGCTTGAACATGCAGCGGAATCTGAAGCACGCCGCTGCCGCCCTGCCAGCGCAAATCCAGCTTGACCGCAGGTTCTTCCTTCCGTCCCTGCAGCACGCCCTGCCCCGCAACATGATAGGGCAGCCATAGATAGCGGTTGCCAGCCTTGCCTTCAGCCTCAATCGTGATGTCTGCGGTCACGGATTCCATCGTCGTCAGCGCCCGGCTCGTCTTGGCCAGAATCCACAGCTGATCCAGCCAGCCGCAAGCACTCAGCATCACCATCATCGCAAGCAATGCGGCGATAAAGCTTCCCTTTCTGTGCATCGTCATCCCTGCCCTTCTGTTTTCATTATATCACGGGAAAGAAAAGGCAGAGTCTTATTGACCCTGCGTTGTGGAATTGCGGTATTGCGAATAGATTTCCTTCAGGTCTTCGATCATTTCCTTACTGTCGTAGATCAAAGCTGTATTGCCGTTGACATACGCGTAGTATTCGGTTTCCTGACCGTTTGCGTTGACCTTCATCCGGCCGTTCTGACTCGCATAATTCAGCATTTTCTGACTTTCCTCGTTGGCTGGATCAAAACGATAAAGGTAATAGACCTGATCGTTGTATTGAAATGAGGTGCCTTCCAGCGCGTTGAAATCTGTATTTTCAATCGGCGTCACCTGGTTGAAGGTGTAATTGTTATTCTGGAAGTGATCCAGAACATCCTGAATGCTGGCAATCGGTTCCACCGTTTCCGTCGGTGTCATCGAGCTTTCCGGCGAAGCCGAAGGGGTCATCGACGGCGTGGGTGTGGCTGAATTGTTGTTTCTGCTGCAGCCGCCCAAAATCAAAGCAAATCCCAAGCAGACCGCAGCGTACCGCAGAATTGTTTTTTTCATCATTAATTCCTCCTGCCAGTATTCTCGGCGTTTTTTTCCGATTTATACCTGCTGGGAAGGAAAAACTACTGGAACTGAATCGGGGAGGCGATGTTGTTCAGCAAAGCCACAACGCTGTATCCGGCAATCGCGCTGGTGCGGGAATAGATCGCAATTTCTGCCTTGATTTCCTCACCTTCCACCCGGATCGTATGGGTATCGCCGATAAAGCCCGGCGTACTCTCGATCTTCACGCCGGTATGCTCTGGCCCATTGGTGGCCAGCGACGTGGCGACGGCAACGTTCACCCGGCGTGGAAGCAGAGCGATCGCTTCCTTAGCGCTGCCTTCAAAAGCAGTCAGCGTCGTTTCGCTGGCCGCCATTTCTTCACGATAGACCGGCGTTGTGCGCAGATACTGTGGTCCGGTCTCGGAAGTGATGGAGGCTTCAATCGGACTCATCGCAGCCGCGGTGCGCATTAAATCAAAGCCCCCGATCGCGCCGGAAGCGATGTAAACCTTGCGGCCGGCCGCGCGCGCGACTGCCTGCACTTCTTCATAAAAATCAGCGTCCGCAAACGCCCCGATCGCCAGCGTGACGAAATCCGCTCCGCCTTGTAAAACCGCGACCGCATTGGCCTTTACCGCCTCGACGGAAGCCGCTTCCGCGACGATCTGCGGTTTCCACCTCAACAGCTCCTCCAGTTGAGTTGTCCAGGCCACGCCGACCTCCTCCGCCAAGGCTTGAGCGGAGTCCGCCGTCCGGCTGAGAATGCCGACCAGCTCATATTCCGGCATCTTGCCGGACTTCCAGGCCCGCGCCACAATGCTGCCCAGCTTGCCAGCCCCTAAAATCGCAAATTTTGTTTTCATGTTCTTCTCCTCTTTTCGTTCTGAAAAGCTGAAGCACGAAACGTCTTTTTCAAAACGCTGGCTCCAGCTTCACGCTGTAATTCTCTTTTTCTGTTGTTACTGAGCTCGATCTTCCCTCATCGCCTGCAGCGCGGCAACAGAACCGCCATCATACAGAATATCGACGCCAGTCAGGTAGGAACATTCATCACTGACCATAAACGCCATCATCTCCGCGATTTCTTCCGGTTCGCCCATCCGGCCCAAAGCACCGCGCTCTGCGAAAGAAGCGGCTTCCTTGCCTTCAATTTCTCCCATCGGTGTCTTAAAGGTGCCCGGCGAAATTGAGACGATCCGAATTCCCTGCTTGCCAAACTTCACAGCCATCCGCGCAGTATACCAGAGAACAAAGTTTTTGGAAAGGGTATAGGCTGTCCCGGTCTGCTGCTCCGGCGGAACTTGACTGAGCATCTGATTCACTGCAAGACGGAAGGCCTCCGCATCGCTCAGACTCAGCTTATATATCTGTTTGGGAGCTTTATCTGCCGGAAGCATATATGCCGACATGCTGGAAACATTGAGGATACAGCTGCCCTCCGGCATAATTTTCACGAATTCCTCATCCATGTTCATCGTTCCGATCGCGTTGATCTCGAAGATTTTCTGCGCATCTGTCATATGCGGAGAAACGCCTGCGGCATGGATCAGTACTTTAACCTCACCCTGCTGCGACGCATACGCTGCTAATTGCCTGACCGATTCACGATGGCTGGCATCCGCCGGGTAAGCCTCGGCCTCGATTCCCGCATCACGCAGCTGTTTAACCGCATTTTCCAGTTTGGCCACCGTTCTTCCCATCAGAATGATTTTATGTTTCCGGCCTAAAATCTTCGCTGCTTCCAAACCCATGCCGCTGCCGCCGCCGCTGATCACACAAATACTTTTCATACTTCAATCACCATCTTTCCTTGCTTTTATTATAAACGTTTTCTAAAGAGAAAGCGAACTCCTTGCCTTATGTTTTTTCTTATTCTATAAAGCTGAATTTTTTTGAACAACCCGTTTTCTTTCTTGAATCGAGAAAAAAGCAGGCCGTAAATCAGCCTGCCTTTGAACCACTCTAAATCCTAGTGCTTGTCGTTCTTAATCGCTGCCTGCGCTGCTGCCAAACGAGCGATCGGAACACGGTACGGACTGCAGGAAACATAGTTCAGTCCGACACGGTGACAGAATTCGATCGAGCTTGGATCGCCGCCGTGTTCGCCGCAGATGCCCAGCTTGATGTTCGGGCGGGTCTTACGGCCCAGCTCTGCCGCCATTGCGACCAGCTTGCCGACGCCATGCTGATCCAGACGGGCAAACGGATCCTGCTCGTAAATCTTCTTGTCGTAATAATGCGACAGAAATCCGCCGGCGTCATCACGCGAGAAGCCGAATGTCATCTGCGTTAAATCGTTGGTGCCGAAGCTGAAGAACTCCGCTTCCTCCGCGATTTCATCCGCTAACAGAGCGGCCCGCGGAATTTCGATCATCGTGCCGACCATGTATTTCATTTCGATACCGGAAGCGCTGATGATTTCATCCGCGACCTTGGTGACGATATTCTTAACATATTTCAGTTCGTTGACATCGCCAACCAGCGGAATCATGATTTCCGGCGTAATGTGATAATCCGGATGCTTGCGGTTGACGTTGATCGCCGCTTCAATGACTGCGCGCGTCTGCATTTCTGCGATTTCCGGGTAGGAGATCGCCAGACGGCAGCCGCGGTGACCCATCATCGGGTTGAACTCATGGAGCGAAGTAATGATGCTCTTGAGATCGTCGATATTCAGGTTCATGTCCTGAGCCAGCGTCGCGATGTCATACGAGGAAGTCGGCAGGAATTCATGTAAAGGCGGATCCAGATAACGGATCGTAACCGGACGGCCTTCCATCGCCTCATAGATGCCTTCAAAGTCGGAACGCTGCATCGGCAGCAGTTTTGCCAAAGCCGCGCGGCGCTGTTCTTCCGTGGAAGAAACAATCATTTCCCGCATTGCTTTAATGCGGTTGGAATCAAAGAACATGTGTTCTGTTCTGACTAAGCCGATGCCCTGAGCGCCGAAAGCGACAGCCTGCTTCGCATCCTTCGGCGTGTCGGCGTTCGTTCTGACCTGCAGCACACGGCGTTCATCCGCCCATTTCATAAACGTTTCAAAATCGCCGGAGATCTGTGCCGGAACTGTTTTCACGGCTTCACCGTAAACATTGCCGGTCGAGCCGTCTAACGAAATCCAGTCGCCCTCTTTATAGGTGTGGCCGCCGACAGTAAAGGTTTTTTCTTCTTCATGGATGTCGATTTCACCGCAGCCGGAGACACAGCAGCGTCCCATGCCGCGAGCGACAACCGCCGCATGCGAAGTCATGCCGCCGCGAACAGTCAGGATCCCCTGAGCGACGTTCATGCCTTCGATGTCTTCCGGCGAGGTTTCCAGACGAACCAGCACGACTTTTTTGCCCTTGTTGGCTTCCGTGATCGCATCTTCCGCACTGAAGACAACCTGACCGCAGGCCGCTCCCGGCGAAGCCGGCAGGCCGCTGGCAATCAGATGCGCCTGTTTCAATTCAGCCGGATCAAACTGCGGGTGCAGCAAGGCGTCCAACGCCTTTGGTTCGACCATCATCAGCGCTTCATCTTTCGTAATCAGGCCTTCCGCTACCATATCACAGGCAATCTTCAGCGCCGCAGCCGCGGTACGCTTGCCGTTTCGGGTCTGAAGCATGAACAGCTTGCCGTTTTCAATCGTGAATTCCATGTCCTGCATATCGCGGTAATGCTTTTCCAGCTTGCCGCAGATCTCCACGAAGCTATTGTATGCATCCGGCATGACTTCTTTTAATTCGTCGATCGTCTGCGGTGTACGGATCCCCGCAACGACGTCTTCGCCCTGCGCGTTCATTAAGAATTCGCCGAACAGTTTATTTTCGCCGGTTGCCGGATTACGCGTAAACGCAACGCCGGTGCCGCAGGTATTGCCCATGTTGCCGAACACCATCATCTGGACGTTGACGGCCGTTCCCCAGGAACCCGGGATATCGTTCATTTTGCGATAGTAAATCGCACGCGGATTATTCCAGGAACGGAATACCGCTTCAACGGCGCGGATCATCTGTTCTTTCGGATCCTGCGGGAAGTCCTCGTTCAGGTTTTCCTTGTAGAATTCCTTGAAACGCGCAGTCATTTCCTTCATATCGTCCGCATCCAGTTCCGTATCAAGCTTAACGCCCTTGCGGTCCTTGAGTTCGTCGATGATCACTTCAAACTTGCTTTTCGGCAAGCCCATGACGACGTCCGAGAACATCTGAATGAAACGCCGGTAACTATCGTAAGCAAAGCGCGGATTCTCCGTCTTTGCCGCAATTGTTTCGACGACTTCGTCGTTAATGCCCAGGTTCAGGATCGTATCCATCATGCCCGGCATGGAAGCGCGGGCGCCCGAACGAACGGAAACCAGCAGCGGGTTTTCCTTATCACCCATCTTCTTGCCTGTCATTTCTTCCAGCGTTTTCAGATTGCGGTTGATTTCCTCCGTAATCTCCGGCGCAATTTTTTCTCCGTCTTCATAGTAACGTGTGCAGACTTCCGTCGTAACGGTAAAGCCCTGCGGAACCGGCATGCCCAAATTGGTCATTTCTGCCAGATTTGCCCCTTTTCCGCCGAGCAGTTCGCGCATTTTACCATTTCCTTCAGAGAAAAGATAAACATATTTTTCGCTCATTGTTCCTCCTTATAGGCGTATTTTCCAGCCAACTTTCATAGACTTATTATAGCGGAACTGACCAGGAATTTCCATAGTTTTTGTAAACGTTTACATATATTTGGTCTAACCAGATTCCCTCAAAATGACAAAAAAGCCTTTCAGAGCTGGTCTGTTAGGCTTTTTTCAAATTTAAACTTTTTTTTAATTCAAGGGTTGTTTGTCTGCTTAGTGCAGAAAACGGCGGATAAAACGGAGCAGCCGCTCGTCATAATGCGGGCTGCGATAGGCTTCACAATGTCTGGCCGCTGGTACGGTGTACAGCTCTTTTTCGCTGGTGCACGCGTAATAATTTTCGAACACCATGTCATACGGAACAAAGTCGTCCTCTTCACCATGGATAAACAACATCGGAACACGGCACTGCCGCAGCTGTTCCACTGCGCTGGCTTCCCAAACGGAGTAACCGCAGCGCATTTTGATCAAGGTTGACAGCCCGATCAGAACCGGCTGGGTTGCGATTCCAAACGCACTGCGCACCTGCTTTTCCGCAATTGCCGGGATGCTGGTATAGCCGCATTCCTCGATCGCGCAGACAACGCGATCGTTGAGATCTTCTTCGCCGCAGGCCATCATCACCGCGGACGCGCCCATCGACAGGCCGAACAAGACGATCTGACTGTCGGGATGCTCGCTTGCGATGCGGTCCGTCCAGGCGATCAGGTCGCGCCGGTCATTCCAGCCCATGCCGACATAATCTCCCTCACTTAACCCATGCCCGCGCAGATCCGGCAGGAGCACGTTAAAGCCGGCTTCGTCAAACGTTTTCGCTCTCGGCAAAAGCGCCAGACTGTCCGCGCCGTAGCCATGCGCCATCACGATCCATTTGTCGCTGTCGGGATGGTTGAGAATCTGGGTTGCGTGCAGCCGCAGCCCGTCAAAAGAAGTCAGCGTCAGATCCTGCACCTGACTGGCCGCAAACCAGCTCTGTACCGCTTCCTGGCGCTGCCGGCGTTCCGCCCGCTGTTCTTCCGTCAACGCATCCTCCTGCGGACCCATCGCAAAGAATTTTGGGCCGCGGCGGATAAACCGGTTATACGCCAGTTCGCAGACGCCGTAATAGCTGGCAGCCGCGCCTGCGGCGGCGCCGGCCGCAATCATCAATTTCGTTTTTGTTTTCATGGTTATCACCCGTTCCTATTATACCATGACTTCCGAGCGCCTGCCTCATCTTTTACTATCCCCATTCCGACAGTTCGCGGATTTTGTCACTTCCCCAAAGTCTCACCGCGGCGTCGATAGCGCATCACCACGACGCCGTCGTCAATCCAGAACTGTTCCAGATGCAGCGCGATCGATGCGAAGCCTTCATGAAATAACCGCCGGCCCTGCCCCAGCAGAATCGGAATAATCCCGACGATGTATTCGTCGACAGCGTCGGCTCGAATAAATGGATCCGTTACCCCAGCCCCGCCGAACAGCCAGATATCCTTACCCGGCTGTTTTTTCAGCGCCAACACCGAATCGACCAGATTCCCGCTGATCCACCGGGCTGGCGGCTCTAAAGCCAGCGGCTTGGAGGAGGCGATCCAGAATTGTTTGGTTTGCGGCTCTGCGACAAAGTCCAGACCACAGTCCTCATAGGCTTTGCGCCCCATCACAATCACGTCGACCTGGCTGGCAAAAGCTTCGATGTCATAATGAGGAACAGTGTCCAGCCGACGGTCGCCTTGACCGCTGATCCACGCGAAACCCCCTTCTGGATCACAGATATAACCATCCAAACTCACCGCCAGATTTAAAATAATTTTTCTTTCTGCCATATTTTTTCCTTTCCGATAAGCGCCATCGCTTATCCTTTTTTTCTCAGTTATCTCTTTTTATCGTCATCTCTGTCTTCTGTCTTCTGTCTTCTGTCTTCTGTCTTCTGTCTTCTGTCTTCTGTCTTCTGTCTTCTGTCTATAGCTTAACCGATTTTTTATCTTTGCGCGATCAAATCACAGAAAAACCGCGGCGTTTCAGCTTTTATTCTGCAATGCCGCGGCTCTTTCATCCTTTATCGTTTATTAAAAACTTTCAAGAAAAGCGCTGGATCTCAAACTTTTCGCTTTACCCTTTTCATTTATTTTTTCTGCATCTGACCATAGCGATATAACGCCACCATCGCATTGACCGCCTGTTCCGCCGTCGGATACGCCGGGATACCGTGATCGCGCAGCTTCATGATCGCCCGCTGGCATTCCTCTCCGCCCTGGCATTCCATGATAAATGGTTTGCCTAAGCGGCGGTAACGGTCGTGGACTTCGATCACAACGTCGACGACCGCATCGACGTTAGTCACCGCTGTCGGACAGATCGAGCCGAGAATTCCATCAACTGCCGGATCGCGCATCGCCTGCATGAACGCGCCTTTGTACTGCGTCGGCGAAGCAGTGCCGGAAATATCGACTGGATTGAGCGGTGATCCGAACATCGGCATGTACGCGCGGATACGCCCGGCCAGACTCGGCGAAATTTCCTTTAATTCTTTCAGCGGCAGACCGCAGCGGTCAAAATGGTCGCAGCTCAAAAGACCAGAACCGCCGCCGTTGGTAATCATCACAACGTTTTCGCCGCGCAGCGCCGGCTGAGTTCCCAGCGCCAGCGAAACATCGAGAAATTCCTGCCATGTCGTTGCCCGCAGCGCTCCGGCCTGAGCAAAGACCTCATCATAGTACGCATCATCCCTCACGTTTTCGCTGGCCGTGTGGGCAAACGCTGCCTTTACGCCGATCGGACTGCGTCCGACCTTGATCGCGACGACCGGCTTAGCCACCGACTGGCACGCTTCAATAAACGCCTCCGGGCTGTCCAGCCCTTCCATATAGACGGCGATGCACTTCGTGTTGTCGTCCTTGCCGGCATACGCGATAAATTCGCTGAAATCAACGTCGGCCTTATTGCCTAACCCGACGAAGAAACTCATGCCGTAGTGATCCTTCTGTGAGGTCCCTAACGCCGCCAACAGGTTGGCGCCGGATTGAGAAATCATCGCTACCGGTCCCAGCGTCGGCAGATACGGGATAAAGCCGCAATTGAAATTCAGCGCCGGCGATCCCATGCCGACTAAGTTCGGTCCGATCAGCGGCAGCTCGTTGGCCCGGCAGTATTCTGTCAGCTCGTCCTGCAGCTCGCCGCGGCCGATCTCCTTAAAGGCGCTGGTCGCAATCACAACGATTTTTACTTCTTTGGCTACGCAGTCTTCCAGAATCGATTTGACCAAATGCGCCGGCACCGCGATGAACGCCAGATCAACCGGCTCCTCAATCTCCCGCAGGGTCGGATAAGCTTTTAGGCCCGCAACCTTCTCCGCGCGCGGATTCACCGGGTAAATTTTTCCTTGATAGCCCCATTTCTGTAAGCCGTCGATAACCTTATGACCAACCTTGCCCGGACAGCGGCTGGCGCCGATCACCGCGACGCTGGATGGATTCAAAGCATATTGAAGCCGGTCGACAACATAACCGCGGATCGCATTGGTCTTCATCGTTCTTCACCGCCTTTCTCCTGCCATTCCCCCGCTGGTTCAATCGGCCAGCTCGTGCGGTCCTGCAGGAAATCGTCAGTAAAAATACATTCCTCCCACATATCCGCGTCTTTATCCAGCCGCGCCGTCCAACGGCGGAATTGCCGCGGACTGTCAGCTTCCCAAACTTCTTCGATCTCGGCGTAGCCGTCTAACATTGTACGTAAAGCATCAAGATCCGTCAGTTGTGCATAAGCGCTGACCAGAATATCGTAAATCCCATCGGAGAACTCGAAGATATTATTGAATTCCGGATACTGGCTCAGTTCGTCGACGATTTGCTCCTTACGGCAGCTCGTCACATTCTGGAACAGGCGGATCAGATAACAGTGCATGTTCAGCCCCAGCGCCTGATAATTAAAATAGAACATCGGCACGACATAGCGCTGATGATCGACGATCCAGCCCAGATCCTTCTTCATCGCCGCCGGATCTAGACCGGACAGCTGGCCGAGCACCTCGTAATCAAAGAAATCTTCGATCGAGGTCACATTGTTCAGAATGTCGATGATCGCGAAGTCCGTAGCGTCCATCTCGTTCTGGCTGTTTAAGAAGTTGGTTTTCTGCGCGTCCGACCACAGATAGCGGCGGTAATCCGCCTTCGGAGCGTCCCACAGATTGACATGGGATTCGCGGACGTCGCGGCGGATCGGACAGAGATGAATGGATTCGACCCAGCGGTTGCGACGGATCGGTTCAATCACGCCACAAAGCAGATTGTCCAGCACGCGCATATGATTGCCGCAGAAGAAATCGAAATCGCCTTCCGTTAAATAACCGGTGCAGATCTCGTCCTTATTTTGAATCCATTCCGCCAACTGCGCCTTCGCCTGCGGCGGGCAGTCCTTTTTCATTTTCACAATCCAGTAATACAGCCCAAAACCCAGAGCGGAAACGGAAGAATTCTTCACAAACATAATCAGCCGGCGGTCGATCATGCGTTTCAGCCGGGCTGCGATCTCACTTTCCGCCACACCGGTCTTCTCTGCCACAAGTTTTAAGTTAAAGACCTCCGGATGCACCTGATAAAACGATTTGGCCACGTTGAACGCCGAGAATTCCTTCGCGTCCATTCCAAGCACGCCGGGTTCTTTAAACCCGTTGCCGCGCGGGGCAAACGTGTACTCCCGCATCCATTGCTGCTGTTCATCCGTACCTAAAAGATATTGTTTCTCCGTCATCGAATACCACCTCATTTCACTGTATGCTGAAAGCCTTTCGACTTTGACGGAATCTCAATCCGCTTTTTTGTAAGCGCTATCATTTATTTCATTGTAGTCTTCTCTTCGCCAAAAGACAAGCGCCGGTGACTACGAAGCCCATGGCGATAACGACACTTGCCGCATTTTGTCTAGCCGAGGGCGTAAAACTTTCTGAAAGATTTTAGAAAGTCTTTTTTATTTTCCATCTTATATTCTGGATTGCGTCTGCGGATCCTGCCTGCTTTCAGCATGTGTTTGTACGCAGATCCCACTTTCCTTCAGGTTGATCTGTTTTCTTCCATTTTTAACTTAGCCAAGAAACCTTCAGCCTTTCTTTGTGCCCCTTGCGGTGAACATCGCTCAACGTGCTGCTATCACCGATGCTTTTGAAATCGGTTCATTCCCACAAGAAAACCCGATCCACAGGACCGGGTACTTGGTAATTCTGCATGAAAGCTGAGATTTTTTTGACAGCGTTTATTTCTCAATTTCCTGCAAGCGGGTCTGGACGATTTCCAGCTGCTGCTTATAGGTTTCCAGCTTTTTGCGTTCCGCTTCGACTTTCTCAGCCGGAGCCTTAGCGACAAAGCGTTCATTGGAAAGCATGCCTTCCGCACGCTTGATTTCAGCGTTCAGATGTTCGGCTTCTTTTTTCAGTTTGGCTTTTTCCTCTTCCAGATCGACGACGTCGCTCATCGGAATACTTAAGGATCCGCCTAAGATCGGCCGGACGAGCATTTCCCCGTCCAGCTCCGCTTTCCAGCTGGCCTTGCACATCTTCTCATAAATCGAAGCGATCGGAGCGTTGACAGCGACCGGCTGGTTCTGCGCGTTCCGGATCGTCATCGCCAGCGGCGCGGACGGCTTCAGATTGTAATCAACACGGACCTGACGGATCGTCTTGATAACGGAGATCAGCTGATCGACTTCCTCGTTATGGCTTAAGTTCAGGCCTTCCACCGGCGTCGGCCAGGCGGCCAGGCAGCATGCTTTTTCGGTATGCGGCAGGACGCTGTAAATTTCTTCAGTGACAAATGGCATGAACGGATGAAGCAGACGGATGATCGCGCGCAGGCAGACGATCAGCGTCGACTGGGTCGCCCGCTTGACCTGGGCATCCTCGCTGTTCAATCCAGCTTTGCTTAATTCGATATACCAGCTGCAGAAATCATCCCAGATAAAGCTGTACAGCTCGTTGCCGACCAACGCGAACTCATACTTGTCCATGTTGGCGGTCACTGAGGCGATCGTTTCATTCAACCGGTTGAGAATCCAGGTGTCGGTAATCGACAACGTGCTGAGGTCGATGTCCTCGAGCGTGAAATCCTCCGGCATATTCATCATGACGAAACGGGACGCATTCCAGATCTTGTTAATGAAGTTCCAGGACGCTTCCAGCTTTTCCTCAATGTAGCGCATATCCTGACCCGGCGTGGAATTGGTCGTCAGGAAGAAGCGCAGGCTGTCGACGCCATGCTTGGCAATGACATCCATCGGATCGACGCCGTTGCCCAGCGATTTCGACATTTTGCGGCCCTGCGCATCGCGGATCAGACCGTGGATCAGAACATCCTTAAACGGGCGGGATTTTGTGAAGTAGCGGGCTTGGAACGCCATCCGGGCGACCCAGAAGAAAATGATGTCATAGCCCGTGACCAACACGTCGTTCGGATAATAACGTTCCAGATCCGGCGTCTTATCCGGCCAGCCCAGCGTCGAGAACGGCCATAGCGCACTGGAGAACCAGGTGTCCAGAACATCCTCGTCCTGATTCCAGTTTTCAAGATCCTGCGGCGCTTCCGTGCCGACGTAAATCTCGCCGGTTTCCTTATGGTACCAGGCCGGGATCCGGTGGCCCCACCACAACTGGCGGGAGATGCACCAGTCCTCAATGTTTTCCAGCCACTGCGTAAAGGTCTTTTCAAAGCGCGGCGGGTAGAAGTTGATCTTTTCCTCAGCCAATTCCTGATGCTTCAGAACGTCCTCCGCCAGCGGCTTCATGCGGACAAACCACTGCTTGGAAAGCATCGGTTCGACGATGACGTCGGTCCGTTCGGAATAGCCGACCTGATGGATATGTTTTTCGATGTTGATCAAATTGCCTTCCTGACGGATTTTTTCCGTCAGCTGTTTGCGGCATTCGAAGCGATCCATGCCTTCAAACTCGCCGCAGCGTTCGTTCATCGTCGCGTCCGGATTCATGCAGATGATCCGCGGCAGATGGTGGCGTTCCGCAATTGCGAAGTCGTTTGGATCGTGGGCCGGCGTACATTTCATCGCGCCGGTTCCGAATTCGATGTCGATGTAGTCGTCGCCGATGATCGGCAGTTCATCCCCGTTTGCCGGGTTGACGGCGTGCAGGCCGATCAGATGCTTAAACCGTTCATCATCCGGATGCACAACGACGCAAACATCGCCGAACATCGTTTCCGGACGGGTCGTCGCGACCTGGAAGCAGTCGCCAGTTTCAACGACCTTGTAGTTGAACGTATACATCGCGCCTTCGGTTTCCTTATGGATAACCTCAATGTTGCTCAGCGCCGTCTTGGCCGCCGGATCCCAGTTGATGATCCGCTCGCCCTGATAGATCAGGCCGTCGTTGTAGTAGTCAACAAAAACCTTGGCGACGGCTTTGCTTAAGCCTTCATCCAGTGTAAAACGCTCGCGGGTGTAGTCCAGCGACAGCCCCATCTTCGCCCACTGCTGACGAATATGCCCGGCATATTCTTCCTTCCAGTCCCAAGCTCGTTCCAGAAATTTCTCACGGCCCAGATCATAGCGGGAAACGCCTTCTTTTTTCAGGCGCTCATCCACCTTCGCCTGCGTTGCGATGCCGGCGTGGTCCATGCCCGGAACCCACAGCATGTCGTAGCCCTGCATCCGCTTGTAGCGGGCGATAATATCCTGCAGCGTCGTATCCCAGGCATGCCCCAGGTGCAGCTTGCCGGTGACATTCGGCGGCGGGATCACGATACAGAACGGATCCTTGCTTTGATCGCCGGCTGTGAAATAGCCTTCTTTGATCCAGTTGTCATAGCCCTGTTCCACATCCAGATGGTTATATTTCAGGGCCAGTTCCTTTTTCATCAGTTCTTCCTCCTGTTTTTTATTTTTCCTTCGTTGAACAAAAAAAGCGCCCTGCAACAAGGACGCTTCACGCGCGGTACCACCTTACTTCATCTTTCTTCAAAGATGCGCTTTCACCGGTAACGACGGCATTCGGATCTTCCTACTTAAATTCAGAAAATCAACTTCCGGACGACTTTTCACTGCTTTTTCTGACTCCCTTGCACCCTCCGGGAGCTCTCTGATTTCCCAAAGCCGCTACTTCTTCCGTTCAACGTAGATGGCTTTATTATAGGCATTGGATCTCCGCTTGTCAATCGGATTTCAACGAATTCCGACATCTAAGGAAAGGAAAAAAGCTGGAATACATCGAAAAAGCAAACCAACGAAGTGATAGACGAAAAGTTCAGCCGCGGTTCTCAAAAAACTGCGGACATTCCCGTTTCAGCATCGCCAGCGCGTTTTTCCAATACGTTTTTTCAACCTCCGACTCCATCGTGAAGTTCAGCTTATCCCTAGTCCAGTTTTCAGCCAGCGGGCCGAAAGGTTCAGCCGGCACTTCGAAGCCCAGTTTTTCCATCACCGCTAAGGCAAACTCACGGAACGCCCCGCCGAACGCCGTCATGATGTTGCCCTCAACGACGATCGGCTCAAAGCGGAAATTTTCTTTTTCCATAAACGGCAGATCATCCAACACTTCCTGATAAAATCCGCCGCAGTAACAAATCCCCTCTAACAAACCCGCCGCCGCTAATAAAACCGGGGACACGGAGATCGATGCGATCAGAATATCCGGCCGCTCCTTGAACCGGGCTAAAAAGTCCAGCTGGCGCTGATCCTTTAACACTTCCGGGAATTCACTGATTCCCGGAAGAATCAGGCAGTCGATCTCATCAAGGTTGACTTCATCATAGCTGAATTCGGGCAGCACGGTAAAGCCTTCTTCCGTTTTCACTGGTTGATGATCCGCCGCGCAGACGATCATCGGTTTACCCAATCCGACTAACCAATCGGTCAGGCAGCTGATCTCCTGCATGCAAAACGCCCGGTAGATCATGACCGCTGTTTTTTTCATTCAATACCCCTCCCTTGTCTTGTTTACTTCACTGTATCTGAATTTCAGCTGAATCGCAAGCTATTTCCTTCTTTTCGTTCTTGTTAAAAAGACAGATAACTCCGGTTTTTGTTCTGATTTCAAACATAAATCCAGAAAAAAGGACTGCATCCAGTCCTCCTTATAACCATGATTGACAGCTTGCAGATTGACCACTTACAGCGGCAGCAGAATCAGCGTCTTTTCCTCCAGTGGCTTGTTGTGATTGACGGCGATCAACTGCTTTTCATTCACCCCGTAGCGTTGGGCAATCGAAGCATAGGTATCGTTGATCTGTGCCAGCATATACCGGCTGGTCACGATGACATTCTCCGCATCGTCAAACAAATCTTCAATTTCTCCAACGTCCTCGTTAACGGCCGCTTCCGCCGGATCGTTCGTTTCTTCATCCATGACCGTATTTTCTTTGACAGCCGGTCCCTCCGCAGCCATCGCCTCTTTCTCCTGCACAGGCGCCGAGGCCGGAATGATCGGAGCGTCAGCCGGTTCTTCAGCCGCCGGTGGAGTCAGTTCCGCGCTTTCCGCCGCTGGCTGTGTAATCTCCGGCAGCGGTGACGGCTCCGGTTCTCGTTTCTCCGGCTGAACTTCCAGAATTGAGGTCGCCCGTTCTTCTTTCATGCCGTATACATTCAAATAAATCGTCACGATCATCTCGCGGCTTTCGATCCGGGCGTCGTAATGATGCAGCCGGATCCGGAATTGCGATGGATCCTGCAGCTTATCCAAGGGCGCCAGGACGTCCAGTGTGATTTCTTCGTTCAGCGGATAAGCGCCCTGTTCATCAGCCGCCTGTCCCTTGACCCATAAGGAGCCTAAAGCCCGGATCCCGTCGGCCTCGGTATGATATTGAATCTCGTTGGTGATCTGGCATTGCAGAATTTGATCGACCGGGCGACTGAGCTCCAGTCGTTTCTCAATTTTCATTGGTTTCATCTATGGTTCCTCCCCAGCATTCCTGCTTCAATTTCAGTGTATGCCAAACCGAGGAAAATATGAAAAAAGCCCGAATCACTCGGATTCAGGCTCTTCTGGATTGAATAAGGCGTCAATCGCTTCCAGCAGTTCTTCCCGGCCCTGCTTCGTGATGGAAGAGAACGGAATGATCGCTTCCGGCGCACAGGCCAGAGCCTTGGCGATGACGTTGATCTGTTTGCTTTGCTGAGAGCGCGGCACTTTGTCCAGTTTCGTCGCGGCAACCACAAACGGAATTTCATAATAACGGGCATAGTCCGCCATCGTGATATCGTCCTCCGTCGGTGCGTGCCGCATATCGACTAAAAGAATCAGACCTTTTAACTGCGAACGACTGGAGAAATAGTCCTCCATCATTTCGCCGAACTGGATCAGCATCTGCTTGGACGCGTTGGCAAACCCATAGCCCGGCACATCGACGAACATGAAGCGGTGATCGATATCGAAGAAATTCAACAACCGTGTCTTGCCCGGGGTGTTGCCGACATAAGCCAGCGCCTTGCGGCCGCACAGCGTGTTGATCAGCGAGGATTTGCCGACGTTGCTGCGGCCAGCCAGTACGATCTCCGGCAGTTCGCTTTCAGGCCAGTGCGCCTTGGACGGCGCGCTGACGACAAGCTCGGCTTCCCTGATATCCATTTAGCGAACCAGCGCTTCCTGGATAACCTGGTCGACCGTTTCGACCGGAATGAAATGAATGTCATTCTTAACAATTTCCGGAACTTCGTCAAGATCCTTGACGTTATTCTTGGGAATGATAACCGTCGAGATGCCGCTGCGGTGCGCCGCCAGCGATTTCTCACGCAGACCGCCGATCGGCAGCACGTTGCCGCGCAGCGTGACTTCACCCGTCATTGCCAGATTCGCATGAACCGGCATCCGGGTGATCGCGGAAACCAACGCCGTGGTCAGCGTGACACCGGCGCTCGGCCCATCCTTCGGCACCGCGCCTTCCGGACAATGGATGTGGATATCGTGTTTATCGAAGAACGCCGGATCAATCTTGAATTCGACAGCTTTGCTTTTGACATAGTCCAGCGCGATTTCTGTCGATTCCTTCATGACGTCGCCCAGCTGACCGGTGACAATGAGTTTGCCCTTCCCGTCGAAGTAAGTGACCTCAACCGGCAGGATATCGCCGCCGAAGGACGTATAGGCCAAACCGGTTACCACGCCGATCTGATCTTTTTTCTCCTTGACGCCGTATTCAAACTTTTCTTTGCCCAGCCATTCCACGATCAGCTTCTTCGTGATCTTGACTGAACGTTTGCCATCCTTCATGATCGCCAGAACGCTCTTGCGGCACAGCGAAGCGATCACCCGCTCCAACTGACGCACGCCGGATTCCCGGGTGTAATGACGGATCAGATAAATCAGTTCTTCTTCGCCCAATTTAAACTGACTCGCCTTCAGACCGTTGATTTCAGCCTGCTTGCGGATCAGATGCTCCTTCGCGATGCTGACCTTTTCCACCTCGGTGTACGAGGACAGTTCGATGATTTCCAAACGGTCGCGCAGCGCCGCCGGAATTGTGTCGAGCGTGTTGGCCGTCGCGATAAACATGACCTTCGACAGATCGTACGGTTCTTCCAGATAGTTATCGGAGAACAGCTTGTTCTGTTCCGGATCCAGCACTTCCAGCATTGCGCTCGATGGATCGCCCTTGTAATCGCTGGCCATCTTGTCGATTTCGTCGATCAGGAACACTGGATTGACGACGCCAGCCTTCTTCATCCCCTGGATGATCCGGCCCGGCAGCGAGCCTAAATACGTCCGGCGGTGACCGCGGATTTCAGCTTCATCGCGCACGCCGCCCAGCGACGCCTTGACAAACTTCCGGTCCAGCGCTCTGGCCACAGACTTTGCCAGCGACGTCTTCCCGACGCCCGGCGGCCCGACCAGACACAGAATCGGCGCGTTCAGCGAATGGGTCATCTGCTTGACTGCCAGGTATTCCATGATCCGGTTCTTGACCTTTTCCAGACCGAAATGATCCTCGTCCAGGCGCTGCTGCACCCGCTTGAGGTCTTCGTTGTCTTCGGTTTCCTGCCACCACGGTACGCCTAAGAGCCAGTCGAGATAAGTCCGCACAACCCCGGCTTCCCCGGATGCCCCCGGCAGCATTTCATACCGCGCCAGTTCTTCCCGGGCCTTTTCCTTGATCGCTTCCGGATATGGATTTTCCTCGATCATCCGGCGCAGTTCCTCGGAATCGTCGCTCTGATTGGACACATCGCCCAGTTCTTCTTTAATCGCGCGGAGCTTCTCGCGCAGATAGTATTCCTTCTGCGATTCATCGATCCGCTCCTTGACTTTTTCATTGATGTTGTTTTCAATGTCGGACAGCTGCTTTTCTTTTTCCAGTTCCTGGATGATCATCATCAGCCGTTCGTTGACGTTCAACGTTTCCAGCAGCACCTGCTTCTTTTCCAAAGGCAGCGGGAAATACTGCGCGAACTGATCGGACAGCGTCGGCGCGGAAACGCCCTTGGTCAGCTGAGCAATGATCTCCGGCGGGAAATTGTTGGCGCTGGACGCGATATTCTCGAATTCCTTAGCCACCCGGCGAATTAAAGCCATCTCCTCGAGATTATCGCCGGCTTCATCCGCGACCGGCAGCACCGTCGCCATAAACATTCTGTCCTCATCCTGAATCGAAACCAGCTTTGCCCGTTCCAGGCCGCTGAAGGTAATCCGCATAAAGCCTTCTTTACGGCGGATATTTTTGATCCGGCACAATGTGCCGAACGTGTAGAGATCTGAAGGAGCAGGATTGTCAACCATGATGTCTTTCTGGCAGACGAGCCAGACATGACCATCGAACTTTTCTTCTGCTTCCTCAACGGCACGAATGCTCTTTTCCCGGCCGACCTCAATCATGATGTCCTGCTGGGGAAAAACAATGATTCCTCGTGTAGCGATGACCGGAACACTGATTTCCATTTTTTCGTTGTTCATTGACACCCTCCTTGTCTGAAATAGTACGTGTTATAAAGGTCAAAAAAGACGCGAAGCGTCTTATTTGTTGGTGGAATCCTTAATCAGGTCCAGCGCCTTGCGCAGCCGGACGTCGTAGGAGATCGAAGACGCCGGAATCAGTTCCTTGACCTTCTCTTTTTCCATATTGTACTGAGAGGCGATCAGGCCGTATTCCGTATCGATATCTTCCTCGCCGACTTCCAGGTTTTCCTGCGTCGCGATCGCGTCCAGAACTAAGCGCAGCTTAACTTTGCTTTCAGCGTCCTTCGCCATCTGTTCGCGCAGTGTTTCCTCGCTCTGTCCCGTGATCTGGAAGAACTGCGTTAAGGAAATACCCTGCTGCTGCAGACGGTTGGCGTAATCCTGAATCATATCGTCCGTTTCATTCTTGATCATGACTTCCGGAATTTCCACTTCGCAGGCGTCAACAACCGTGCTGATCAGCTTGTTGGTCGCTTCGTTTTCCGCGTTCTGCTGCTTCTGTTCTTCCTGGTTCTTGCGGATCAGCGCTTTTAAGTCGTCCATGGTTTCCACATCCGGAGCGTTGACGTCCTTCGCGAGATCGTCGTTCAGCTCCGGCAGTACTTTCGCTTTAATTTCGTGAACCGTAACCTTGAAGACAACCGGCTGACCAGCCAGTTCAGCGGCCTGATAGTTTTCCGGGAACGTGACGTTGATGTCCTTCGTTTCTTCCTTCTTCATGCCGATGACCTGTTCCTCAAAGCCCGGGATGAAGCTGTTGGAACCGATCTCCAGCGGATAGTTTTCACCCTTTCCGCCTTCAAACGCAACGCCGTCCTTGAAGCCTTCAAAGTCGATGACCGCGGTATCGCCGTTTTCAACTTCGCCGTTTTCCTTCACTTCCAGCTCGGCGAAGTTTTCCTGGATCCGCTTCAGTTCCGCTTCAACTTCTTCCTCGCTGACCGAAGTTTCTTCTACTTCGTAAGCTAAACCCTTGTATTCGCCCAGCTTAACTTCCGGCTTGATCGCGAACGTAAAGCTCATCGTCGCGGCTTCTTCGCTGATTTCTTCAACGTTCAGCTCCGGCCGGGAGATCGGCCACAGGCTGTGTTCTTCGATTCCCGCATCCAGCAGATCCTGCGCGCAATGCTCAACGGCTTCCAGCATAATCTTCTGGGCCGGAACATATTTCTTCGCCATGGCGGCTGGAACGGAACCCTTTCTGAAACCCGGGATTTCCAGTTCTTTCGCTAATTTATTAAAAGCTTTTGTCTGAGCCGTTTTCCAGTTTTCACCCTCAATGGTGACTTTCAGTTCGCCTGTTGATTTTTCTTTTAGTGTCCAAGTTGACATAAACTTCTTTGTCCTCCTTATGTCTAGCCTTTCTATTATAACAAATGTTATCTGAATTTCAAATAAATTGGCTTTTTAAATCGAATAAATTGACATTTTCAAGCTGATGCTGGGACGCGAACTGACGCCAGCCTTCCTCATCCTGCATACTGCAGTATACGAGATGAACGCAGCTGGACGCAAGCGATATGCCCTCCGCTTCTTCAAAGCCCAGCGGCAGCGCCAGATACGCTTCGCGGATCAGCACCTGCTCACACAGATTAAATAAGGAGGGGTTCTCGTTTTCCAGCCATTCGCGGATCAGAGCGCGGGCCTGGAGAAAGCCGTCGCTTTCCGCCGCCTCTTCCTGGTAGCGGGGAATAAACGTGTAACATAACCCGTCCCGGTTCAG
>NZ_GG657556.1:556956-558693 GCF_000157995.1 Holdemania filiformis DSM 12042 | reverse complement strand
CGGGATCCGTTTCCAGATAGGCGCGGATCAAATCCAGACAGGAGCGCAAATTCATCCCATGCAGCGCATCGACCGCCTGCAGCTGATGTTCGCGATCTCCTTTCAAGCCTTCCTCAATCTCCTCCAGACTCATCACCCCAACGCCCGGTTTGCGGTTTTCCGCCGCAAGCAAGCGCAGCTGCCGGTCAAAATCCTGCAGCGCCGGCAGCACGTCGGAAGGCACATAGGGCATCGCCAGCTCCGTATCCACTTTCGCCCGGGCTTCCGGAATGCGGCCCTGGCGGATCAGCTGTGCGATTTCTTCAAGACATTCCGCATAAAATCCTGAACTCATCGTCATCACTCCTTGTTCAAAAATAAAAGAAGGAATCCTTCTTTTAGCTGATCTTATTATAGCACACCCCGCTTGCAGCGGCATGTTTTTTGCCTGTGATCGTACAAAAAAAATCCTTCAACGAAGGACTTTTGTTTTTCCAAAGTGGCGTCCCGGAAGGGACTCGAACCCCTGACCGTGCGCTTAGAAGGCGCATGCTCTATCCAGCTGAGCTACCGGGACATTGTTTTTTATCACGTTTTGAACGCTCAATCATAATATCAAAAACCATCGAAGAATGCAAGCGATTTTGGCATATTTTGTTACCGCTGCCTAGACTTGAGTGCTGCGAAACAGGAACGCCTGAGTGCCTTGGCGCAGCGAGAGAACCTTTGAATCTTTTTATGATCTTTCCTGACTTCCGTGAAAAGAACTCGATGAACGGGTGTAGCCGTCCGCTGTCTGAACACAGTTTAAAGAACACCCACTTTCATCGCTGGCGAAATCGCTGACAAAACGAACCGGCAGGCTACCGGCCGCTCCGGTTCCTCGCCGTTGATCAGTGAAAAGTAAAAGTTGAAAATCAGCGCTCGTTGTTGATTTTCAACTTCTTCCCTGTACACTTGTAAGCCTTCAGTCCCGCGGCCGCGTCCAGTTGACGCGTTCGATACTGACGTCGTTCCCGTCGATTGTAATCACCGCGTAACACGGCGGCGTGCCGTCGCGGTTGCGGGACAGCGCGCCCGGATTCACAAGAATCACGCCGTCGCGCTGCTGGCTGGAAAAGATATGCGTGTGGCCGTAAAACACAAAGTCGCAGCCTTGACGCCGCGCTTTGCTGACCAACATGTCAAGCTGTCCCATATACAGATGATGATGACCATGGACAATCATCATGCGATGATTCTCCAGCTCTAGAATTTTCATCTCCGGATATTCATAATAAAAATCATTGTTGCCCCTGACGCACACATACCCCTGTAAAAACTGCGGCGGCAGTTCGCTGTCCCCGCAATGGATAAACACATCCGCATCCCGATGAAGCTCTAAAATCTGCTCCAGCGGTTCAGTCCGACCGTGGTTATCGCTCACCACTACTATCTTCATTTTACCACCTGTACTTATAATATCAGATTTGCCGCCTTCCTTAAAGCAATATTTGATTGAGAATTAAGGAATTCAGATCGATCGGATCATCGTTGACGCCGCTGAGATTGACCGTGACGCCGTCGACCTGCAGCTGAACCTGGCTGACGCCCAGCGAGCTTTGGATGCTCAGAAGCAGACTGGTAACCAATTCCTCGTTGACCTTCTTTTCCTCATCCAGGATCTCGCCGCTGACATTGATCGTCAACAGCCCCTCATCCAGCGCACAGTCCAGCACTGTTAACGGCGTTTCGGCTAACGGCTGCTTCAACTGACTG
>NZ_GG657556.1:555880-556705 GCF_000157995.1 Holdemania filiformis DSM 12042 | reverse complement strand
CTTCAACTGACTGAACACGCTGATATCCGACAAAATCGAAGACAGCTTATCCTGCAGACTCGTCTGATTGCTGATGCGCAGCGTTTTCGGCACGTAGACGCTGGAACCGTTTTTCTGACGCGTATAGAACACCGTCAATGAATGACTGTCGTGCAGGCGATTGACCGTATTCTCAAAATTATTAATTCCGATCTGGCGGTTTAACGGCAGCGGCACCGGCGTTGACAGCTGCGGCATGTGCGTCAGCGGTTCACCGGCTAAATAAAGCAGGACCTCGCTGACTTCGTCAAACTGCGTGACTGCCCAGGTCAGTCCTTCCAATAACCGCATTTCCGTCTTGGGATCATAATTGCGGAAATTCTCCGGAAAGTAAAGCGAAAGCTGGCTGCCCTGCAGCGTACAGTTTTCCAGCTGCGCGTTGTTTGGCAAAAGCCCGCGCACTCCCTGTACCGGTTCGTTGCCGATCGTCATTAAGCGCAGGACCTCAGCGACTCTCTGATTTAAATCCAGCCCTTCCTCAATCCCCAGCGTATAGGGAATCAGTGTCGCGTCTTCATCCAATAAGTAGACTTGAACCATATCCCCGCCGCCACCGGATCCGCTGACGGTCTGGACCGGCTGCGAACGGGAAGGCCACAGCACGGTGGTGAGGTAAGCGGCCAATGCGACCGCGCCGAACATCAGAGCCGCGCCCTGCTTCAAAGTTTCAGGTTTGATTTTCATGAACATCCCCTCCTGTCACAGTCTATGCACCGATGTCGCAGGAAATGATGCCGCAGAGACGTTGAATTTTCAGATTGGAAATCAAGCAAGCTTTTGTTTTCG
>NZ_GG657556.1:546158-554562 GCF_000157995.1 Holdemania filiformis DSM 12042 | reverse complement strand
TAAAAGAACGGGTTCTCCCATTCTTTTCCAGTGTTTATCTATGAATCAGGGCATCGTTGGATTCTTTCGATCCCTCCGCACGATCCCCCGCTCAAACTTCGATCTGAATGTGTTCGCAGGGAACATTCCAGTTCATCAATCCACGCAGCTGACGAGTTAACAGCTCAACGCTGCCGGTTGTCGCGATCCGCAGCGTGCCCTGCCCGGGTTGAGCCGGGGCCTCGAGTGCGATGCTTTCCGAATCAATCAAAGGGATCCCCAGCACCTTCGCAAATTGATCGCGCGCAAACGGAAAATGCGTGCACGCCAGAACCGCAAGGTCAAAGCCATTCCGGTAAGCATTCAGTTCGCCCTTCAGATACGTTTCAATTTCCTGCTTCGGACAGAGATGCTCGATCATAAACGCCAGACAGCTCAAGCCGACTTCCTTCACCTCCGCCTGCGGAAGCTGCCGCGCTAAAACCTGCTGGTAGCGATGCGACTGGGCTGTAAACGGCGTCGCCAGCACGAGAATCTTCTCCGTCGAAGCCGGAATTTGTTCACATGTCTTGGAGATAATCTCCACGATCTGCGCCTGTCCGCGATAACGGCGGGCGATGCCGGTTGCACTGGCTGTGTTGCACGCGACCACGATCCGGTCGGCGCCCTGTTTTTCCAGCCAGTTCAGATTCAGCTGCAATAAATCCAGTAATGTATCACGGTCCAGCGAACCATACGGGACATGCGCCTGATCAGCCAGGTAAACAAAATCTTCCTGCGGCCACCGCTGGCGAAGCTTATCCAATAACCGCAGACCACCGATTCCTGAATCAAAAACGCCGATCATTCTGTGCCTTCTTTCAACGTGTGATGTTCCTCAACCAGCTGCCGGGCCAGCGCCGGGCCGACATACCGGTAGTGTTCCGGCCGGGCCAGCTTGTTGGTTTCCGTGACTTTGTCTTCCGTATAGGACTGGACAAAGCCGAACCGCCAGGCGTTTTCCTGCAGCCATTGAGACTGCGGAGTCGTGCTGAAATCTTCCGACTGCTTGCCTGTTGCGGCAAAATCGACAGCCAGACCGAGCTGATGCTCGCTGTGGCCGGGATAATCAACATACAGGATCGCTGAGGAACCGTACTGTTCCTTCGCCTGCTTATACAATTCTTCCTGTTTTGGATAGCTGACGTACCCTTCGGTGACGATCAGCCCGCCGCAGGCCCGCGTGCTGACCTCCGCCTCTGCCGCTTCGCACAGCTGCCGCAGCGGCTGCTGAAGCCGCGCGTCCACCAGCATCGGCTTTTCCTCACCGTTAACCTCGACAGTCAGCTGCGGGATATCCGCTAACGCTTCCAAATGCAGCGGCACATGCGTGGCGATCGTGTGATCATCGTCTACCAGCGTATCCAGCGCCGAGGGATCGAGCACCAGCGTGGCGTTGCGGTAATACGGATCGCCACGATCCAGCCAGTCCTTGACTTCCTCGTAGCTGTAAGCCAACATCAGCTGCGCCAGATCCTGCACTGCGATCTGATCGCGCGTTTCCTCTACCATCTTGACGATGAGGGCCGGCGCGTAATTGCGGTAGGAGAACGCCTCCTCCATGTAGTTGTATTCCGGGGCATGATAAACGCTGAACCGCTCCGCCTGGATATACGGTACGAACGTTGAAGGGGCAATCGAATATTCGATGATATACTCGATGTCCTCATCGCTTAAGTATTCGTCGATCAGCGCGCGGCTTTTCGGATCCTGATACGGATAGCGGGAAAGCCGGTCGTAGCGGATATTCATCACGATTAAACACCCGGCGCATAACGCGGCAACCGCCGCGACAAAAAGCAAGCGTTTGATTTTCAAAAAAACCACCTCATGTCTTAGTATAACATAAATCGAAAAGAATAGCCCCCTCTTGGGGGCTAGATTTCAATTTCGCGGCATCGGATTAACTCCACCACGGCCTGTGCCCGCCCTTTGACGGCAAGCTTCAGGATCACGTTGGAGATGTGGTTGCGGACGGTTTTCTCACTGATGTTCAGCTGTTCACTGATCTCTTTCGTATCGTAATTGCTGACCAACAGATCAAAGACTTCCTTCTCCCGCCGGGTCAGAATCTTTTTCATGGCTGTCCTCCTCTTGGTTTCTAAACCATAGTATGCAGGACAACAGGGTTAAGGTTCCACATGCAGCGTATCAAAAATTCTTTCCGCGACTTCCTGCGGCACAACCTGGGCGATCTCCTCGATCGTCGCTTCTTTTAACCGCTTAAAACTCTTAAATGTGCTCATCAGTTTCTTCTTGCGGACTTCGCCGACCCCGTCGATTTCATCCAGAATCGACTTTGTCTGGGCTTTCTGACGCAGCTTGCGGTGATAGCTGATCGCAAAGCGATGGACTTCGTCCTGCATCCGCGTTAATAAGAAGAATAACGGCGATCCCGGTTCAACGTCGACGATCTCCAGACGTTCGTTCATCAGGCTGGCCGTCTGATGCTTGTCGTTTTTCACCAGGCCGCAGATCGGGATATCCAGATCAAGCGAACCAAGAATTTCCTTCGCCGCTTCAATCTGAGTCAGACCACCGTCGACTAAAAGCAGGTCGGGAAACCGTCCGCCTTCGTTCAGCAGCCGGAAATAGCGCCGGTACAGCACTTCCTTCATCGAATCGACATCGCTGTTTTCAGTATGCAGCTTAAACAGCCGGTAATCGTTTTTACATGGCAAGCCGTCCTCAAACACGACCATACCGGCAACGGTAAAGGCACCGGAAATATGCGAGTTATCGAAAATCTCAATCCGGGACAAGCCGGGTATCCGCAGCTTTTGCGCCAGCTGCCGCATCGATTCCTCCGTCGTTTCATTCTGCCGTTCCATCACTTCAAATTTCTGAAGCAGGTTGGTCTTGGCGTTGTTGGACGCCATGTCCAGCAGCTTTTTGCGATAGCCCTTGACCGGCTGAATCAGCTTGCAGGTGATGACCTCCTGCAGCGCTTCGATATCCAGCTCCAGCGGTACGATCACTTCCTGAGGCAGCGGATGGTTCTGATAATACTGCATTAAAAAGGAAATCAGTTCTTCCTCCGGATCGCCATACAGCGGCGTCAGCGACAGCTGGCGTTCCAGCAGCTTGCCGGAGCGGATGAAGAAGCCCTGGATCGCGAGGTAGCCCTTATCCGCGTAACAGGCGAACACATCGCGGTCCTTGTTGTCCTCAACCTGAACCTGCTGCTTGTCGGTAATGTGCTCGATCGAAGTGATCAAATCCCGGTACTCGCGGGCTTTTTCAAACGCCAGTTCTTCTACTGCGGCGTTCATCTTAGACTTGAGCTCGCTGACCAGATCCTTGACGTCCCCGCGCAGAAAGCGGGTGATTTTCTCGGAGATTTCCTTGTAGATTTCCGGATCGACGTTCAGCTCGCAGGGTCCCAGGCACTGTCCGATGTGATAGTACAGGCACAGCTTCTTCGGCATTTTATCACACTTGCGCAGCGGATAGAGCTGGTTGAGCAGCTTCATCGTCTGATGCGCCGCCGAAGCGTCCGGGAACGGACCGTAGTATTTCGCCTTGCGGTCTTTCTTGGCGTCGCGCACAACCCGCAGCGTCGGATAAGCTTCATGGGTCAGCTTGATATAGGGATAAGAGGAATCGTCCATGAACATGATGTTGTAGCGCGGACGATACTTCTTGATCAGATTGATTTCCAGCACCAGCGCTTCCTTCTCGCTGGAAGTGACGATGTAGTCAAAATCGACGATGTTGCTGACAAGCTTGGTCGTCTTGTAATTGTGCGCGCCTACAAAATACTGGTTGACGCGGTTTTTCAGTTTTTTGGCCTTGCCGACATAGATGATCGTGTCATTTTTGTCCTTCATCAGATAGCAGCCGGGCTCTAACGGCAGCGTCTGCAGCTTGGCCTTCAGTGCGGAGCTGATCATTTCGCTTTCCCCGTCTTCAGCGTGACGACGGTCGCTCCGGCGCCGCCTTCACCTGCGCCGCCGATCCGCCAGCTCTCGACGCGCTTGTCGCGGTTAAGCTTCTCCTGAACCGCTTTGCGCAGCACGCCGGTACCCGCGCCGTGGATAATCCGGACGGAGCCGATCCGGTCGACAACGGCGTCATCGAGATATTTGTCGACGATTTCCAGCCCGTCCTGGACATGGCAGCCGATGATGTTGCATTCCAGATTCACAGTCTTCGCGCGCAGCGCTTTCATCGACATCCCGGAGGGTGCCGGCTTGTTTTTCCGCCGCTGGGTCGGCCGCATGTCTTCCAGCTTGACGGTCGTGCGGATGCCGTTGAGATCGACGACAGCCTGATTGCGCTTCAGCTGCAGAATCTCGGCAATCTGACTGGATTTTTTCAATTCCACAAAGGCGCCGACCTGAAACTGCGGTTCCGGCTCATCGTTGGCTTCCTCTTCCAGCTGGGCTTCGCTTTTGCCCAGGGCGTTGAGCTGATGCTGCTTCTCGATGATCTCGTGCAGCTTCATCGTCTTTTGACTTTGACGCAATTCTTCCAACAGCGCCTCGCCTTCCGCTTTTACCTCTTCCAACTGCTTCTGCGCCTGTTTTTCCGCCGCGTCGAGAATCCGCTGTTTTTCTTCGCTCAGCTTCTGCAGCTCGCGCTCGAGGTGCTGCCGCTGCTGCTCTGTCTGCGCGATCAGCGCTTCCTGTTTTTCCTTCAATTGTTGATTTTCCAGAATCTGGGCTTCCAGCTTCTCGATCAGCTCGTCCTCCTGGGAACGCTGCTGGCGCTTTAAAAACTCCGCTTCGCGGATAATTTTCTCTTTCAAGCCGAACCGCCGGGCGATTTCAAAGGCGTTCGACTGACCGCTCAGACCTTCGATAAAATGATAGGTCGGCATCATCTTCTCCACGTCGAACTGTACCGACGCGACCAGAATGTCCTCATGCCGCTTGCCATAAAGCTTTAAGCGGCCATAATGAGTGGTGACGACGCTTAAGCAGCCCTTCTCGCGCAGATCGTTCAGTACGGCGATCGCCAGGCTTTCGCCTTCCTTCGGATCGGTGCCGGAGCCTAATTCGTCCAGCAGAACCAACGATTTTTTCGTTGCGTGCTGAGTCACGTCGGCCAGCTTCGCCAGGTGCGCGGAAAACGTCGACAGTGACTGCACGATCGACTGATCGTCGCCGATATCGACAAACACCTGATCGAACAGCGGGATTTCCGCGTCCTCGCAGCACACCGGAATGCCGCAGTAGCTCATTAACACAAACAGCCCGATAATCTTTAACGAAACGGTTTTACCGCCGGTATTCGGGCCGGTGATCATCAGCATTTTCTGTGGTTCGATAATCCGATACGTGTTGGCAACAACCGTCTTCGGATCGATCAGCGGGTGACGGGCCTGATTCAGAACCAGCGTCCGCCCTTCCGACAGCTTCGCGACGACGCCGTTATGACGCTGACCCCATTGAGCCTTGGCGAACAGCGCGTCCAGGATCGCCAGCGTTTCCAGGTTGGCCAGATACGGTTCGGCAACGCTTTTTAACAAACGGCTGCATTCGACGAGAATCCGGTCGATCTCATCCTGTTCGCGGGAGATCAGCGTCTGCTTGCGGTTATTCAGTTCGATCAGACAGCCCGGCTCGACATACGCCGTCGCGCCCGAGGCGCTCTCGCCGTGGACAAACCCGCCCAGACTGTTTTTCTCCGAAATTTTTGCCAGGACCACGATCCGGCCGTTGCGGGTCGTCGTGATCGAATCCGTCAACAGACTTGCATGCGACTGAACGAAGCGCTGGCTTTCCCGCACCAGCTCGGCTTCCGTCTGATGCAGACTGCGGCGGATCTGCTTCAGCTCCGGCGACGCGCTGTCGAGCACTTCACCATAGGGTGTAAAGCAGCGTTCCAGCTGCTCGGCGACTTCCAGATGCGGCTCCATGGTATCCGCCAGCTCATGGATTTCCTTGCAGGGCAGCTCCACGGATTTCAGATACCCCTGCGCGCCGCTGACACCGCGGGCATGATCGGCCGCCTGAATGAGTTCCTGAGGCGTACAGACGCCGTCCCGCAGCACCGTATGCAAAGACCGTGAAAGATCGCGGATTCCATAAAACGGCATCGGACCGAATTGAATTACAGCCTGCAGCGCTTCCGCGATCCGCCGGTTTTCCTTCGCAATGACCAATGGCGAAAAGCTTGGCTGCAGTTCCTCTATTTTTTGTTTTCCTAACGAAAAGGCGCAGAGCTGAGCGATTTGCTGCTTAATCAGCGCCAGCTCCAGGCCGTTGCTACTGTTCATCGTTATTCTCCTTTCAGTGAATTCAGTAAAGCTTGAAGATTTTGAAAGGTCAGCTGATTGTCATTCAGCCAGTCTTTAATCAAGGTGCGGTCCTCGTCGGTCAGCTGATCCCAGCCGTCCACCAGCTTCTGCAGCTGGTTTTCATCCTGCGGCATTTCCAGCAGTTTTTCATTGATTACCGCCGCAGCCTTGCCGGGCATCGACAACAGCGTCGCGTCGATCACCTGCTGCCCGTTTTCAAAAAACGGAAGCATCAGCAGGATCGAAAAGACGACCAGCCAGATCCCGGTATTGACCAGCCCGAACAAGCCGCCTAACAGCTGATTGGCCTGTTTGACCAGCGGGATTTTCCCCAGCATCTTTACCACCGGACGGACCAGCAGCAGAATCAGCTTGCAGATGATAAACACGGCGATAAACCAGACGATCTGATTCATCAAGCCATACACCCAGGGCCCCAGCACCGTATCCCGCGCCGGATTCAGCGACGCTGGAACGATTGCCGCCCACTCCGCCAGCACCGGCGAGAACAGCCACGCGGCAAACAGCGACAAAAGCAAACCCACGCAGTCCATCAGCTGGATTAAAAAGCCCCGTTTTACCCCGATCAAAATCTGAATCGCCGCCAGGATCAGCACCGCGGCGTTAATTACCATATAAGTCTGGCTCTCAATTACCATTTTCCATCACTCCTACCTGAGGAACATGATACCGAAAAACAAGCGATTTTGCAAATCCTGTGTTATCATAAGTACCAGAGGTGAATCCATGAACACGATAACACTGCTGCTGACTAGCTCCCAGATCGAGCGTTTGTACGCCGCCTGGAGCGAGTTTGAAGTCAAAGCCCCGGCCTATGCGCGCTATCAGCTCAAGCCGGAAAACTGCACGATTACCGCTTACCAATCCAATAAAGTCGTCTTTCAGGGAAAGGACGCGATGATTTACGCCGCACCGTTTCAGGCCGAGGATCAGCTGGAAAATACCAATCTCAGCCAGGGAAAGTCTGATTTTCGACGCTTCGCCAAACAGACCCACGCCGGCAGCGACGAGGTCGGCACCGGCGATTATTTCGGTTCCGTCTGCGTGTGTGCCTGTGCCGTCGAGCAGCAGGATCTGGCGTGGCTGCAGGAATTAAAAGTCAACGACTCCAAGCAGATCAACGACGAAGTGATTCTGCAGACCGCGCCGCTTTTAATGGAACGGCTGGCGTATTCCTTGCTGATTCTGCCGCCGGTCAAATACAATCAGATCCATAGTCAGTGCAATATGAACCAGATCAAGGCGATCCTGCATAATCAGGCGTATGTCCATCTCAAGCGCAAGCGCGGGAGTCTGCCGCAGGCGGCGATCGTCGATCAGTTCACGCCGGAAGTCAACTATTATCGGTATTGTCAAGGGCAGAAAGAAGTCGTCCGCGGCCTGCATTTTGAAACCAAAGCGGAAAGTCATTATCCTGCCGTTGCCTGTGCTTCCATGATCGCCCGCTGCGCATTCCTCAAAGCCTGGGACGCGATGGAGAAACAATGGGATATGTCGTTTACCAAAGGCGCCGGCAGCGTTGTTGATCAGGACGGCGCGGCCTTTGTCAAAAAACATGGTGAGCAGCATTTAAAAGAAGTAGCGAAGCTGCATTTCAAAAATACGGAGAAAGTCGCCGATTTGTTATAAAGGAGAAAATCGCTGAAGCAGGAGAAATCCTGCTTTTTTATCGCTGCAATTGAAAAAGACCCGGACTGGGTCTTCTCATGAAAATCAATTTTTGCGATCCTCTGCTGACTGCCTCTGAAAAATTCTAATTGATCATCCGATGTTCTTGATTGCAAAATACAGCGGACTAACCGGAACACAGGTTACTGATTTTTTCACCTGATCTCCCCGCTATTTTCAGTCGCTTGCCTGATGGAATTTTTCCGAGTCATCCTCAGTTTGACTGAAACCGGAAACGATTTCTTTTTTTAACAGTTCCAGTTGTTGAAGATTGATTTTGGTGCAAAGCTGGATGAACTGATCATTACAATGATTTCTCAGCATTTCCTTTGCGGTTTCTAATCGTTGCTTTTCGATACCTTGTTCAATGCCACGCTCAATGCCTTGTTCAATGCCTTCTTCTCGACCTTCTATTCTGCCTTCTTCCCGGCCTTCTGCCAAGCCTTCCCGTTT
>NZ_GG657556.1:535107-545292 GCF_000157995.1 Holdemania filiformis DSM 12042 | reverse complement strand
ACTCTTTCCAACACAAAAAAAAGCGAACAACAAGCTCTTTTGTCCGCTTATATCCTCAGATTTCTCGTTTTACAAGTTTAGTCAGTAATCACATCGACGTTTAACTGCACGCGTTTCCCCAGCCGCACCAGTTCCACGCCCGCTGCATTGAGCATCTTCTTAGAGGCGATGACGTTATCTGCCGCCGCATACTTGTCGTCTTCATAGACGATTTTGCGGATTCCGCTCTGAATGATCGCCTTGGCACACTCATTGCAGGGAAACAGCGACACGTACAACGTGCAGCCGTGCAGATCGCGCGTGCTGTTGAGAATCGCGTTCAATTCGGCATGAACGACGAATGCGTACTTCGTTTCCAGCATGCCGCCTTCCCGATCCCATGGAAATTCATCGTCAGAGCAGCCGATCGGCAGACCATTATAACCGATTCCGACCACCTTGTGCTCCTGATCGACGATCACTGCGCCGACCTGGGTTGAAGGATCCTTCGACCGCATCGCCGACAGATGAGCCAGGCCCATGAAATACTCGTCCCAGCTTAAAACATGTTCTCGTTTCATCGTTCATTTCCTCCTAAAATGATGATCCCACATAAGTTTCGACCATCTTCTTGCTTAAATGATCGCCGTAGAAGTCCAGATGCAGATCTTTCAGCATCTCCACCACCATCCGGTCCGTTCCCGGATAGATCGTATCCAGCTCGCGAGCCTGCGGCTGAACCGTCTTCAGGCCGAGGAACACAACGGCTACGCACAGTGCAACCATCGTGTTCTTGCGCAGCTGCGCCCACGAATCATTGCGGGTCAGCACGACACTGATCAACAAGCCGCCGACAAAGCCGCCGAAATGCGCGGCCAGCGAAACACCCGGCATCAGACTGATCATCAGGTTGATCATCAGGATCAAAAGGAACTGCGTGCGCAGCTGCGGCTGAAACAGAATCCGCGTCTGAATGCCGTACACCAGAAACGCCGCCAACAGACCGTACAGTCCACCGCTGATGCCCATCGCCACAACGTTGCCGCTGCCTAAGAAGACAAAGGCCGAGCCGAATAAAATCGAGCCGAACAGAATGATCAGATAATTCCGCACGCCCATCAGCTTTTCACAAAGCATGCCCATGTTGTAAAGCGCCATCATGTTCATCAACAGATGCCACAGATCGACATGGACGAACGCGCTCGTCAGCCAGCGCCAGTACTCGTGCGCACCGACGACAAATGCTTTATAGTAGCCGCCTAGCAAAATCGCGACGGAAACACTCACTTCGCCTGAACCGCCCAGGTCTTTAAACATCCAGGAGAACACCACGCTTAACAAATAAATGACAAGGCAGATGCCCATCAGAATCATCGTCGCTTTCAGCGGCGCCAGTGGTGATTTTGTCTGCGGACTCTGCGCGCGCTGCCGCTGCAGCTCAGCCAGTTTCTGGGTGATCTTATTGTATTCCTGCTGCGGATCCTGGATCGGCTGAACCGCGTGGTCCAGCCCCGGGAAGACTGCCGTCAGCTGCGGATCGGATACCGTCTGCGGCGAAATTGTCACCAGATCGATCTGTTCCTCCTGATCCTGCACCGCTTCATCGCTGATATGGATATCCAGCAAATCACAGTTGCGGCGGAATAAGTTCCGGATCGACTGATGGATCTTCAAAATCCGCGTCTTATCGAAAAACACCGTGCTCAGACGGGTTTGCGACAGCCGGATGACCGGATATTCCGGATGCTTGGGATTCCCCAGCCAGATCTCATCCTGCGCCTCGCGCAGAGAGATAAACTGATATTGGCAGTCGGATATAAAGTAATACGCCAGCTGCAGCAGCTGCACGTCTTTTTCAGTACAATTCATAGCCCGCTCCTCTCCTGGCGCAGCTGAGTTAACAGCGCTTCAAATTCCGGCGGCAGCGGTGCTTCAAACGTCATCCGCTCGCCGGTGGAAGGATGGGTAAACGACAGCTGGTAAGCATGGAGCATCTGGCCCTGCGTCGGCAGCGTCTTGCGCAGCGAATACTTCGGATCGCCGACGATCGGAAAGCCGATATACTGCATGTGGACGCGAATCTGATGCGTGCGCCCGGTTTCCAGGCGGCAGCTGACCAGCGTGTAGTTGTCAAACCGCTCCACAACCTTGAAATGCGTAATGGCCGGCCGGGAGTTTTTCTCCGTGACCGCCATTTTCTGACGATCCTTCTCATCCCGTCCGATCGGCGCGTCGATCGTTCCGTATTCGTGATTGATCACACCGTGCACCAGCGCATAATATTGCCGGCCGGCGGTCTTTTCCGCCAGCTGCTTCGCCAGCGACTGATGCGCGTTGTCATTCTTGCAGGCGACGATCAGCCCGCTGGTATCCTTGTCAATCCGATGCACGATCCCCGGCCGCAGCACGCCGTTGATCCCCGAAAGATCATGGCAGTGCCAAAGCAGACCGTTGACCAGCGTATGATCCGGATTGCCTGGTCCCGGATGGACGACTAAGCCCTTCGGCTTGTTGATGACGATCACGTCGTGATCCTCATACACGACATTCAGCGCCATTTCCTGCGGCTGCGCTTCCAGCGCTTCCTCCTCCGGCAGCGTGACCTCGATCTCATCCCCGGCTTTCACCTTATAGCTGTTCTTAACCGGCAGGTCGTCAATCCGCACGGCTTCCTCATCGATCAGCTGCTGAGCGCGGCTACGCGAACAATCGTCCATCGCTGTGCTTAAATATTTATCCAGGCGCACGCCCTGGTCTTGTTCCTCAACGATCAAAATGCGTGTTTCCATTACTGTTTCTCTCCTTCCGGCCGGATCAGCGTGATCAGGATCAGCAGTCCGACGCCGACGCACAGCGCCATGTCCGCTACATTAAAAATCGGAAAATCATATCCGAAGATGATAAAATCAAGAAAATCCCGGACATAGTGAAACGCCACGCGGTCGATCAGATTGCCCAGCGCACCGCCGATCACCAGCACCGTCGCCAGCCGCGTCCATGTCTCTTTCTTGTCCGTCTTCCATAAATACCAGGAGAAGCCAACGACGGCTACGGCGGTGATGATGTAGAAAAACATCATCTTCCCTTCGAGCAGACTCCAGGCCGCGCCGGTATTCTGCGCGTAGGTAATATTGAAAAAACCACGGATGACCGGGATGCTCTGGCCGAGCGTCATCGTCGACTGCACCCAGAACTTCGTCAGCATATCCAGCGCCAGCACCCCTGCCAGCAAGAGTATTTCTTTTAATTTCATAACTTCCACCATTTTCTATAACGCTAGTATTGTATCATACGCCGAACGGTTTTTCAAAGCCTACACTTGCGCGCCTTTGTCGTGTTTTTCAAAGAGAATCAGCGCTTTTTTTCAATCGCCCGCTCCCACAGCCGGACGTGCACCTGATCGCCGGGTTGTTTGCCGATCTGCGCGCGGATATCCTTGCGGATGCCGAGAATGTGTCCGGGCGTGCCCATCCGCACCAAACTGCCCTGGTAGGGGATACCGTCAAACTCGGCGGAAACCGCGGCGCGGCCGCGGCCGAATTCAGTCCGCACATCCCAGGGAAATTCAATATATGCCCCATCCAGCCCTTCAACCTTCCGGATTACGGCGTCAAATTCATAGATTTTTGGATTCAATTTCATCACCTCCCGTAACTTAGTCTGGCTCTCAATCTCGCGGATCACCCGAATTATAGCGAAACTTCCCCCACCACCAAAGAAAACCGCCGTTCAGCGGTTTCTTTGATTTCACTTTACTCGATCCAACGCTAAAACCTGAGCCTAAGCGCAGCGCACGCCAAACTGAATCAGCCGGGCCCGCGCCTGTTCCAGATCACGGTTGACGTCGGCCGGATCATGGGCATCGCTGGCCGTAACGACCTGATTGCCCACCTCGGTCAGAAGGGTCAGCCACAGATCGGACAAGCCGAAATCCGGATGGGCGTAGCGCCAATGGCAGCCGGTGTTGCATTCCAGCGCAATCCCCCGCAGCTTCGCTTCCTCCGCGATCTCACGAATCCTTCCCGGATCCATGACTGCCTTGGCAGACGCCATTTTCACGGTATCGGGATGCCCGATCTGATCGAACAGCCCGCTTTGCACAGACTGCAGCACGCAGTCCAGATAGCGGTCAACAATGGCCTGATGCTCGTATTTCTGCCATAACAGCGGCTGGGAAAACGGCATGTCGTACAACAGACCGTCAATCGAATGAACGCTGCCCACCAAAAAATCCAGCGGCAGCTCACGGCAGATATCCCGCAGGAACAACTCGCTTTCCGGCGTGTAGCAGACCTCCAGACCAAACCGGACCTCCAGCGGCCAGGCGCGCTGCTTCAGCTGCCGGACCAGCTCCAGATAGTCCGTTAAAGAATCTTTGAATTTTCCTTTTCCGCTCAGCCATTGCGCCTGCCGCGGATCGGCGTCGATCACGCTTTGGTAGGCCGGCCGGAATTCGCGGAAGCGGTGGGTATGGTCCAGGATCTGCAGACAGTCCAGCCCGGCTTTCTGCGCCGCCGCGACAAATTGTTCAACATAGGCCGCACTTAAAGGTCCGTGTTCCAAATGCACATGACCGTCGATTCTTTGCATCCTGACCGCCTCCCGCCAAAGTTCTTAATATTCTTTCTTCTCTACGATTTTAACAGAGCAGGTCCAGGAAATCAACAAACTGGCAAGAAATGCAGCGGCAATTCCGCCGATCAATATCGGCAGCGTAATCCAATCCGTGCCAATATTCAACATCTTTAACAACTCCGCCCCGCCGTAAGTGATCCCAAAGATTACCACGATCACCATCATCATCATCATCCGGCTTTTTTCCGCGCCGTATTTATAAATCAGCGGGATTAAGACGAAGTCGATGATGCAGGCCGCCATCGAAATGAGAATTCCCGTGACAAACTGTTCGGCAAGGCTGACTCCCGGCTGCAGCGCGGCGAACAGCACGGACACCAGTCCGTTAAACACCACCGCCAGCACGCCCAGCAGAAGCAGAAACAAATATTTGGAAGCGACCAGTTTTCTGCGGCTGACCGGCAGCGTTGCGGCGAAGCTGTCCCAATGCGCCAGATCGTCGTAGCTGAACGAGGAGATAACCAGCGACACGACGAGCAGCGAAATCATCGCGCCGATGACTGAAAAGCCGTCGATCGCCATCATTGAAGCGATAAAAACGATCACCATCAGCGTCAGCACGCGGACAAATTCAGAGACGACAAACAAGTCCTTTAACAATAAGCCTTTCATTACCGTAATTCTCCTTTCACCATGCAAAGCATAATTTCTTCCAGCGTCGCCGCTTCGACATTCAGCTTGCCAAACGCCTGCCGGACTTCCTCGCGATTGCGGACTAATCCCTGACAGGTTAAACTCTGCGGTACGATCGCCAGCAGCGAATCGGAATCAATCTTTTCAATCTCCGAACGCGCCCCCTTGACAATCCCATATTCGTCATGCAGGACATCCTTCGGCAGCGAAAACTGCAGCCGGCCCTGATGGATAAACGTCACCCTGTCGGCAATCTTTTCAATGTCCGTTGTGATATGGCTGGAAAACAAAATCGAATGCGTTTCATCCTGAATAAAGTCGTAAAACAAATCGAGCATCTCATCGCGGACGATCGGATCCAGGCCGCTGGTCGGTTCGTCGAGGATCAGCAGGCGGGCGTTGTGCGAGAGCGCGGCAATGATCGACAGTTTCATTTTCATGCCGGTTGAGAATGTCTTGATCTTCTTGTTCAGCGGCAGCCCGAAGCGTTCGCACAGCTGCAGAAACTTCGTTCTTTCCCACTCAGGATAAATGCCGGACAGAATTTGTTCAACACGTTTGACCGTCAGCGGATCATGGAAGTGACAGCCGTCCAGCACGACGCCGATCTGACCGCGTTCCCGCTCGCTTAACTGCTCGACTGGCTTGCCAAAAATACGAACCTCGCCATCGTGACGGATTAAGCCGAGAATTGACTTGATCGTCGTCGTCTTGCCCGCGCCGTTCTCCCCGATGAAGCCCATGACTTCGCCCGGATTCAGCTGCAGACAAAGATCGTTTAATTCAAAACCGGAATATTGCTTGTGCAGATGTTCTATTGATAAAATGGCGTCCATGATTACTCCTCCTTATACAGCAGGGTCAGAATCTCAATCATTTCATCCAGGGAAATCTCGCTTAAGCGCGCCAGATTCACTGCAGTGAGCAGCTGCTGCTCAATCCGGCGGTAATTCTCCTCGCGGATCAGCTCCACGTTGCGCGCCGCCACATAGCTGCCCTTACCGCTTTGCGTTACGATGAAGCCTTCACGTTCAAGTTCTTCATAGGCTCGCTTGGTTGTGATCACGCTGATCCTTAACTCCTTGGCCAAGATTCGCATTGAAGGCAGGGCGTCCCCTTCCTTTAACGCGCCGCTAAGAATCAGATTTTTGATCTGGGCGGTAATTTGTTCATACAACGGCTTGTCGCTCGTGTTGCTGATAAAGATTTCCATGCCGTCACCCTTTCTTACTGTATATATACAGTATATACGCTATATTCATTCTGTCAAGTCTCTTAACATAAAGAAAAAACAAAAATAATTTTACGATTTACCGAAAATCTGTCTCATTCAGAGTCAGAGTCATGATTTTATGCCTGGGATATTCATGTTTAAAGGATCCAGCTATCCTGATGCAAAATTACAACCGGGATCATTCCAATTCTACATTTGAGGGAACGCTGACTCTGCCGAGAAGAACAGCGAAATTTCAAAATTGAATATTCTCAATGAACGTCCTTCTTTCATTGCTTTTTGAACGAGGATTAACAGAAAAATGGAAGCCTTGTCGAACGTTGGCTTCCATCCTTCTTTGATTTCCGTTTTTCGTATTTAGAACGCTGTGGTAAACAGCGCCTTTTCTTCCAGCTCATACGGCTGGTAGCGAGCCTGCGTCTTGTCGATCTGATGGTTTGACACTTCCGCTTCATAACCCGCATCCAGGATCCGTTTCAGCTGCGCTTTCACCTGCGAGCTTTCCGCATTGCCCAGCGTCAGCTGCCGCAGCACCAGTACCTCGTCCTCACTTGAGATCAGTGCCAGCGTCACCGGCATTCCCGTCTGAGCCAGAATGACATCCGCGCTTTCACTTTCCTGAATCACAAACGGCAGATCCGAGGTTTCCAGCACGTCGTCGATGTTGACGGTAAAGAACACGACGGTATCCAATGGCAGAAATGCCAGCCGTCCGGGATTGCGGCGGAAGGCCTTGATTTCCTCATCCTGCCACACGGCGTCTTTGATCAAGATCAGCCACTGATCCTCCACAAAATCGATCATCACGCCTTCTTCAATATGGAACGGACAATGCGTTCCGACTTCCAGTTTCATGGTTTGACTTCCTCTCCTTTAACTGCGGCCGCGGTTAAGCAGCTGGTTCTCCAGGTCTTCGTTGAACTGCGCGGTATACAGCCGGGCATAATAGCCGTCCAACCGCATCAGTTCGCTATGCGTTCCCTGTTCTACTATCTTACCCTTTTTCATGACCAGAATCAAATCGGCGTTGACGATCGTCGAGAGCCGGTGCGCGATGATGAAGCTCGTCCGGCCTTTCATCAGGTGTTCGATGGCATACTGGATCACCTGTTCCGTTTCCGTGTCGATCGAAGCGGTCGCCTCGTCGAGCACGAAGATCCGCGGATCCGCCAGCACGGCGCGGGCAAACGAAATCAGCTGCTTCTGTCCCGTCGACAGCCGTGAGCCGCCCTCGCCCACGTCCGTGTTGTAGCCGTTTTCCAGGCGCAGAATGAACTCGTGCGCGTCGACCATTTTCGCTGCCGCTTCAATTTGTTCGTCGCTGGCATCCAGCCGGCCGTAGCGGATGTTCTCCTTTACCGTGCCGGAGAACAGATGCGGCGCCTGCAGCACATAGCCGAGATGGGAGTGCAGCCAGCCCAGCGAGCGTTCGCGCACGTCTTTCCCGTCGATCAGCACCTGTCCGTTCACCGGCTGATAAAACCGGCATAACAGATTGACAACCGTACTCTTGCCGGAACCGGTTTCTCCGACCAGCGCAACGGTCTGGCCGGCTTTCACCTTCAGGTTGAAATCGGTCAGCACACGTTCGCCCTCAAGATATTCAAAATCAACATGCCGGAACTCCACGTCGCCGACTAACGGTTCATAGTTCTGCAGCTTCGGCTCCAGCTCTGTTCCGTATTTTTCAATGACTTCCGGGGTATCGACAATCTGCGGTTCGCTGTCCAAAAGCGACAGCACCCGCTCCGCGCTGGCCTGCGCCAGCTGCAGCTCGGCGATCAGCCGGGCAATCTGCCTCAGCGGCTCAAAAAACTGCGTGGCGTACTGCGTAAACATCATCAGCGTGCCAAACTGCAGCGTCTGCATCAGCACCTGATGGCCGCCCGACCACAGGATCGCCGCGGTCGAGATCGCCCCCAGACCCATGACCACCGGCATAAACAGTGCGGACAACGTCGCCGCGCGCACGCTGGCCGCCTTCATCTCAAGCGTTTCTTCATTGAATTCTTTTAAGTTATCGTCTTCGATGACCAGCGTTTTCGTCGTCTTGGCGCCGGTGATGCCTTCGTTGAACGCACTGGTAATCCGCGAGTTTATCCGCCGCACGCTGCGGTAATTCTTGAGAATCCGAACCTGAAACCACACGCTCAGCCAGGCCAGCACCGGCACGACCATCAGCACCAGCAATGCCAGCTTCCAGTTGACGATCAGCATGACGACGCTGACTCCCAGCATCACCGCTAAGCCCCAGATCAAATCCATCAGACTCCATGACAGAATTTCCGCCAGCCGGGCGATATCGCTGTTCATCCGCGCCATCAGCCAGCCGATCGGCGTCCGGTCAAAGTAGGAAAACGAGAGCGTCTGCAGCTTGGCGAACGCTTTCTGGCGCACATCGTAGGAGAACGCCATTTCAATTTTGCCCGCCTGCATGAAAAACAGATAGACGCTGAATGCCTGAAACAGCACGCCTGCCATGTAAACTCCGGAAAACATCCACAGCGAGCTGTCCGGCTGACCGCCTGCGGCAAACGTGTCGATCGCGATTTTGTTAAGGATCGGAAACAGGACGTCGCAGCCGGCGACAGCAACCATCAGGATCAGCAGCCGCACCAGCTCCTTGCGCAGCGGTCTCATCAGCACGAAGATCCGCTTCCACAGGCCGGCATCCAGCGATTCCGTATTGTATTGTTGTTCTTCAAAACGAATCTGACTCATGCTTCCTCCCCTCCTTCATTCATCCGGGCTGTCTGAATCTCAACAATCCGGCGGTACAGCCCCTCTTCCTCAAGCAGCTGATCATGCGTTCCCGCCTGAGTGATCCGGCCTTGTTCCAGCACCAGGATCAGGTCGGCATCCATCGCCGAAGCCACCCGCTGGGTGATGATCAGCGTCGTGGTCTGGCTTTGCACCTCTTTTAAAGCCGCGCGGATCTTTGCGTCGGTCTGGGTATCGACCGCCGACAGCGAATCGTCGAAGATCAGAATCGGCTGCGGCGACAGCACCGTGCGGGCGATCGCGATCCGCTGCTTCTGTCCGCCGGAAAGCGTGACGCCTTTCTCTCCGACTAACGTGTCGTAGCCGCGGTCAAACTCCGCGATGACTTCATGCACCGACGCAATCCGCGCCGCCTGTTCCACTTCCTCGCGATGCGCCCCGCGCCGGGCTAAGTGAATGTTATCGTAAATTGTTTTCGAAAACAGGAACGGTTCCTGCAGGACGATGCCGATGTTCTGGCGCAGCCATGTCCGCTGAATGTCTGTAATATCATGTCCATCGATCCGAATCTGGCCGGACGTCGGATCGTACAGCCGCATCAACAGATGAACCAAGGTGCTTTTGCCTCCGCCGGTCGGCCCGATCAGCGCCACCGTCATGCCCTTCTCAATTGTAAAGGTCAGATCCTTCAGCACCGGCTGACTGTCGCCTTCATATTGAAACTGAACATGATCGAACTCGATCCGGCCCTCGATCGGCGGCGTTTCCCCGCTGGCCACATCTTCCGGAGTTTCGTCAAGAATTTCCTGCAGACGTCCGATGGACACGCTCATTTTACCCATATCGGCAAGAATCCGGCCGAGGTTGCGTACCGGCCACAGGATCATGCCTTCATACGAAATGAACACGAAGAAGCTGCCGACGCTCAGATCGCCCCGAACCGCGGCAAAAATCCCGGCCAAAATGATCACGAAGATCTGCGT
>NZ_GG657556.1:499295-534897 GCF_000157995.1 Holdemania filiformis DSM 12042 | reverse complement strand
GATCTGCGTCAGGCAGATCAGGTCGCTTGTCCCCCAGTACGCACCCAGATACTGAATCATTTTAAACGTCAGATCCCGGTAGCGGGCATTTTTCTGCTCAAACTTCCGGATTTCCTCCCGTTCGTTATTAAACGCCTTGACGACGCGGATGCCGGATAAATTCTCCTGCACCGCTGTACTCAGATCCCCCTCAGCTTCATCCGACGCTAAAAACGCCTTCTGCACGCGGGTAAAGAAAACATACGCGTAAATCACTAACAGCGGCATCGAGATCACCGCCAGCCAGGCCAGCGGCCGGTAGATGGAAAACAGAATCAACAGCGCGGCCAGCGCCGTCGCGACGGAATAAACAACCTCTGAGATCTGCCCTGCCAGAAAGCGCCGGATCTGATCGACATCGCTCGTACACCGCTGCACCAGATCGCCAGTCTTAATCCGCACATGGTAACTGAACGGCAACGACTGCAGATGCGCGTACAGCCGGTTACGGACCTTGCGGCAGACTTCCTCTGAAATCACCGCGTTCCAATACCCCCGCAAGAACACGCACACGCAGATCAGCGCGTTAATCGCCAGAATCGCCGCGGCGCCGATCCACAAATTCCGCTGCAAATACGCTGCCCCGCCCAAATGATCCAACAGCCACGCCAGAACCGGGTTGTTGGCCGGCTGGGCATGGATGACGTTGTCGATCATAAAGCTGAACAACAGTGGTGAACACAGATTCAGAAACGCGTACACGCATACCAAAATGATCATCGCCGCCATCCGTTTCCGGTTGCCTTCTAAAAACTCCCAAATAAAATGAAACTTCCGCATGATTTCCCCTCCTTCCGGAATCCAAAATAAAAAGCACGCTCAGCAGTGCTTTTCATTTGTTTCTGATTCATTTTCATCCATCACTTCTGCCAGATACTCGACCGGCGTCACCTGCGTCATCAATTCAATGACATCAAACGACAAACCGATCTCCACCAGCGTTTTCGCAACTTCCATCTGCGGTTTTTTCATACGCTCTCACCTGTTCTTAGGCTGAGCGTTCCGCGCTGAAACTATCCTTTAGTTTGATTGGAAGTGTTTGGTTAACGCCGTTGCGATCTGATCAGGACAGGACGTCGGCTTCGCGCCGCAATGAACTCCCTGAAAAGCTTCTACTACTTCTTTGACTGTTTTCCCCTTGATGATTCTGGAAATGCCTAACAGGTTGCCGGGGCAGCCGCCGGTGATCACAACGTTAGTAATAACGTCGCCTTCCAGCTCAAAATCAAAGCGCTTGGAACAAACGCCCTGGGGGATATATGTAAATTTATCTTTTGTCATTGTCATATAAAAAACCTCCTGTCGACTACGGTTATCATGATACCATGGTTCATTTTCCTTCACAAGTCCAAAAATACAGAAAAGCCGGAATTTTCCGGCTTCGGTTCAAATTCTGAACAGTGATTCAAATTTCTTGAAGATTTTATTATCCGCGATGACCAGCAGCTGGTCGTTGGCCTCGATCGTGTAGAATGCATCCGGAGAAATCGAGAGATGTTCCTTCGGATTCTTGCGGATCCCCAAAACGTTAATGCCGTAATTGGTCCGCAGTTCCAGCGCTTTCAGCGTCTTGCCGACCCACTTGGCCGGGGCTGCGATCTCAACGATGCTGTAATCATCGTCGATGTCGATCAAATCGATAATGTTGCGTGAAACCAGCTTCTTCGCCACGCGCTCACCCATCTCTTTTTCCGGACGAACGACGTAATCCGCGCCGATTTTCTGCAGGATCTGCATGTACTTTTTGTTTTTTGCCTTCGCCATGATAAACGGAATTCCCAGCTCGCGCAGATTCATGACACCCATGATGCTTTCTTCCAGGTGCGATCCCGTCGCCACCACCGCCGCGTCGCAGTCTTGAATGCCGATCGCGCGCAGCTGGTCGATATCCGTGAAGTCTGCCTGAATCGCCTGCGTGACAAAATCGCTGACACGGTCAACGCAGGCCAGATCCTTATCGATCGCGATGACTTCGTGGTTGTATTGCGAGAGGGTCTTGGCAATCGTCGATCCGAAGATCCCTAAGCCCAGAATAACATACTGTTTCATTTCCGACATAATTCCTATTCCTCCTACCCGATCAGCACGTCCCCGTGCGGATAAACGAGATTGTTTGTTTTACGGTTTTGTTTCATTCGCATCAACGAAAGCACGATCGTAATCGGACCGACCCGGCCGATATACATCAGCGCGATGATCACGATTTTGCCCAGCGCCGACAACAGCGGCGTCACCCCGGCGGACAGTCCGACCGTTGCGATCGCGGAAAACGCTTCAAACGCGATCGGCAGGAAACCGATTTCCGGATCGCTGAGCGTCAGCAGAAAGATCGCGATGATCAACACGCAGGCATAGGTCAGCGTGACGGCGAACGCCTTGTGGAAGGTGCCGGCCGGCAGCGTCCGCTTGAACAGCGTCATATTGCCGGCGTCGCGGATCTCGGATACGATCAGCACGAACAGCATCGAGAACGTCGTCGTTTTGATGCCGCCCGCGGTGCCGCCCGGCGAACCGCCGATAATCATATAGAACAGCATGATGAACAGGGAAGCGCCCCGCAGCATCGAGAAGTCAATGGTACTGAAGCCCGCCGTTCGCAGCGTCGTCGACTGAAAGAACGCCGCCATCACTTTCTGCGGGAAGCTCATCCATCCGAGCGTATCCGGATTGGTAAATTCCACTAACAGGATCAGCAGCGTCCCGCTGCCTAACAACGCCCCGGTGATCACCAAAACCAGCCGGCTGTGCAGCGAAAGCCGCGTCCACAGCCGTTTCCAGCTGAACTTCTTTTTCTCCGGCAGCACCCGCCGCAGATCAAACCAGACCGCAAAGCCTAAGCCGCCGGTGATGATCAGACCGCAGACTGTGAAATTAATCAGCGGATCGGTCGCGTACGCCATTAAGGACGACCGCGTGATATTATCCAGTCCCGCGTTGCAGAACGCGGAAACAGAAAGGAATACCGAATTGTAAAGTCCCTGCGTCAATCCATATTCCGGAATGAAGCGCAGCGCCAGCAGCACCATGCCGATCGCTTCAAATATAAAGGTGTAGCGGAAAATGCTTTTTAAAAAGTTGGGAATGTTGTCGGCATCGTTTTTATTTAACGAGTCCTGCAGCATTTTCTTTTCAGAAAAGTTCAGCTTGCGCCGCATCAGCGTCAGAAACAGCGCCAGCAGCGACATCAGACCCAGTCCGCCGATCTGCATCAGGAAAATGATGACCGTCTGACCGATCAGATTGTACTGGTCGATCACGGCAAACGGCATCAGCCCGGTCACACAGGTCGCCGAGGTGGCGACAAATAAACTGTTTAGATAACTGGCCCGCATGCCGGGATTCTGCGAAAACGGCAGCCACAGCAGGAAGGAACCTACAAGGATAACAAGGACAAAGCTCAGCGCGATCATCCGGGTCGGCCCCAGAAACCGCAGCAGCTTATCTCTGATCGGCAGTTTGAAGTTCATGATCTATTTCCCTCCTTAGAAAGGAATCGAACCAGCGGCATTCCAAACCGCAGCGTTACCAAATCGTTTACAACCTGACATATTTCACTATTGCCTTCCAGGCTCATCAGCATGCCCGCCGTTTCCGGCGTACATCCCAACTGGCGCTGCAGCTGGCAATTCATTTTCTGACAACAACGTTTCAGCGCTTCCTCCATCGTTTTGGCGGAGGCCAGCGCATAGAGCTGATCCTGATCCGTCACCCACGGACCTGCGCAGGCTTGCTTGAGGACTTCGACCTTTACCGTGACCTCAGCCGCAATTTCCGCGCCGCTGCCCATCACCTCGCCATCGCCCATAGCCGCATGCACATCACCCAGCGCCAACAGCGCACCGGGATGAAAAACAGGCAGATAGACCACTGAGCCTTCACGGATTTTACGGCAGTCCATGTTGCCGCCGTGTTCACCCGGAGTTCCGCAGCCAACTTCTTTTTCCTGCGGGGCTACGCCGATCACGCCGATCATCGGATCCGCCTTGACGATCAGATCGCTGCGAAATTCCAGCTGGCGCTCCTGTACCGGCAGAAAGTGAATCATTCTGCGCGTCACAAGCTCTTTCATCGTTCCGCTGTTGGGATAACTGCCGACCAGCGCCCGCCTTCCCAGCGAGATTTTCTCGATCGTGACCTTCAGCGTATCACCTGGCATGGCTTCTTCAATCGCCGCCGGCCCGCTTGCCGGATTAATCCGATGACAACGCCTGTCCGGCTCGTCCGGCGTGACCTCGTCACTATAACAATCCATCGTTTCAAACGTAATCCGATCTCCTGAATGTACGTTGAGTACCGGTTTATTCTCAGAAGACATCGCATAGATCACATGATCTTTCGCAATCTTATTCATAACCAACCCTCTTTAAGCGTATACGATTCCTAGTCTACACCTTTTAATTCAAATACTCAATACCCACCCTTTGAAAATTTTACAAGTCCATGAGAGTTATGACATAAATGAGGGATTATAAGCAACATGACGCATTAATTATAGAGAATTACTATACCGATTCATTCATAATCTTTAAAATATATTCAAAGAAAAAGGCTCATATAATCATGAGCCCTGATTTCCTTTACTTGGATCACAGCCATCAATTTCGTTTAGTTTGTTTATATCATTTCCGCAATTATACCAAGCATAAGGTTCAATTGCCGGTGAACTACGAACTGCGTTTTTAGCTCTATACCATATTCCATTTAGAGAAGCATACGCGTTTTTACGATATTCTGTAGAGTTATTATATTCACCTGATGTAGAAACATTAAAGAAATCTGTTGAATTAGAAACGAGCTGATCTAGATTTGTATTTTGACTTACAGAAATTTGATTATTAACGCGATATAGATTACCTTTATAATAGAAATAACTCCCTGGCGGCAAAGATTTATTATTTCCTTTGGCCAGATCTTCCAGATTATCTAAATCCTTAAATACGTCAAATAATCCATCGCCTTCTTTTCCTTTTAACATATAGGCCGCATGGATAAAGTTCGGATTATTCTTATCCACCACGATCGGGTAGGTGTTCGTTTCTTCCTTCTTGCAGTAACCGGAACCATTCTCTACAATCCATTGACCACCATCAGCCACACATTTCTGCTTGTTGGCTTTTTCCTGATCGAACACGCACATCTTGGTGTTGTCATCAAGGATGAGATCGCCGGAACACGTGCAGGCCTGAGTGGCTTTGTCATAAGTCCCGCCGCTGCTGACGCACATATATTGTTCGACCGGGATGCAGACCTTATATTCTACGCCGTCTTTCTTCTCCGTTCCTTCCAGAACATAACCGGCCGGGCATGAACAGGTTTCCGCAACGATGTCAAACTGGCCCTTGCTGGCTTCACAAACCGCCTTGTAAGGCGAAGGAATGTAGGTCGGCATCGGTTTGGACGACGGATACACCGTCGGCTCCGGCTTCTTTACGTCATCCGGCGTCAATGAACCATCCGGATTGGATGATGGCTTATAACTGCCGCCGCAGCCTTCCGTGGACTGAACATAGCGGATCCATTTCTGATCGGTAATGTTCCAACAATAATCCCCTTCCCCGTTGGGATGCACCGGCTGCTCGATCAGGCCGTCGCTAACCAGCACCTGCTGCCGCGCGGCGTCGTCCGCGACCGATTCAAAAATATCTTTATTTTCGATCTCATGAAACGAAGCGTAGGAATGCGTGGCAAAATTCAACAGCTCTAAATTAGAATCTGAAATCTGATCACCCGCGGATTTCGCGAAGCCTGACATCGTCGGAACCAAGATACTCAAAAGCGTAAATAAAATCGCGACCGTCACGATCATTTCCAATAATGTAAAACCACGTTTCTCTTTCATTGTTTTCACCTTTGTTCTTTGATTAGGATTATTATATCATACTTCTGAATCTGCCTGCTTAATTCGTTTTACTTTTGTCCATAATAATGATATACTCCTAGGCGAGCGATTTTAAGATGAAAGTGAGAAATACATGAAATTTAACGAACTAAACCTATCCCCTGAGATGAGCCGCGCCATCGCAGACTGCGGCTACACAGAGGCTACCTATATCCAAAGCGCGTGCATCCCGGTCGTCATGAACGGCGGCGACGTCATCGGACAGTCCCAGACCGGCACCGGCAAGACCGCCGCGTTTGCGATTCCTATCATTGAAATGCTGGAGGTCACAGACCGCAAGCGTCCCCAGGCCCTGATTTTATCCCCAACCCGCGAGCTGGCGATGCAGGTCTGTGATGAAATCCGCAAGTTTACCAAATATAAAGAAGGGATCCGCACCGTCGCCGTTTACGGCGGCCAACAGATCAGCAAGCAGATCCTGGAATTGAAAAAAGGTGCCGACATCGTCGTCGGAACCCCGGGCCGTGTACTCGATCATATCCGGCGCCGGACGCTGCGCTTTGATCAGTGCCGCGTACTGGTTCTGGATGAAGCGGACGAAATGCTGAACATGGGCTTCCGCGAAGATATTGAAACCGTCATCGAAGCCCTGCCGCAGCAGCGCCAGACGGTCTTGTTCTCCGCGACGATGCCCAAGCCGATCCTGGAGATTACCTCGCAATACCAGACCAATCCGGTGCATATCAAGACGCCGCAGACGCAGATCAACACGCCGAAGATTGAACAGGTCTATTACGTCTGCCCGAAGGAAGCCAAGAAAGAAATTCTGATGCAGCTGATCTCGATGCAGAATCCGCATCTGGCGATGATTTTCTGCAACACGAAGAAAATGGTCGACGAGCTGACCTCGGATTTAGTTTCCAAGGGCTATCCGGCGGCCGCGCTGCATGGCGACATGAAGCAGGAAATGCGGACCGGCGTCATGGACAATTTCAAAAAAGGCAAGATCAACATCCTGGTGGCCACCGACGTTGCCGCCCGCGGAATTGACGTTGACTCGATGGACGTTGTCTTTAACTATGATCTGCCGCAGGAATCTGAATATTATGTTCACCGCATCGGCCGGACCGGGCGTGCCGGTAAGGAAGGCCTGGCGGTTACGCTGATCACTGCGCGCCAGAAATACGCGCTGCGTGATCTGGAACGCACAACCCGCTCCAAGCTGACACAGAAGCCGCTGCCATCACTGGAAGAAGTCCGCAAGATCCGGCTGGACTTCTTGCGCGAAGATCTGGAACACCGGATGACCCGCGATGTCCCGGAGCCGCTGGCGGCGATCATCGACACGATGAAGGACGACGGCTATTCCTACCGTGAAATGGCCTTAGCTCTGGCCTATCAAATTGCCGGACATGAGATGTTCGATGAATCGGCCTGGAATGCTTCCGCCCGTCCGGCGTTAACCGTTACGGAAAAAGGCATGAGCGAACTGATCCTGGATATCGGTTCCGATCAGGATGTCAGCGCCGCGATCATCGTCAGCGCGATCGCGACCGCAACCGGACTGCCGGGCAAGGATATCGGCAAGATCCGGATCAGCGCGCAGGAAACGACCGTGCAGATTCCGCGTCAGTTTGACCGCGAGATCGCCGACGCAATGAAGAATACGCCGATCAAAGGTCAGACGGTCCACCCGCTTCTGATGGTCCGCAAAGGCAAGGATTATTCCAATCTCCCACCGAAGCGCCGGGCGGCTTCCAAAGGGCCGCGTCAGCGCGGACGCCGCCGCGACAGCCGCGATTAAATTTAACACATGAAAAAGCCCCAAGCTGCGGATCAGGATGCAGCCTGGGGTTTTTCTTTACGCTTCCGTCTTCTTTTTTATTTTACGGTTAAGCTGCGGGTGATCCAGATAACACTGCGTCACGCTGACGATCATGTTGACGTCGTAGGAGCCGCCGATGGAATAGGACAGCTTCATAATATCCTTGGTCAGATCTTCCAGGTCGTCGCAGTCAGCCTGGTTGGCCTGGAGCTTCCGGGCTACGATCTGTTTGCAGGATTCCAAATCCTGCACCGTCGCAAAATCAAACAGGATTGATTCTTTCATGTCATTTCCCACCCTTTTGCTTCAATCATAGCATAATATTTTGAAGTTTCAATTAAATTGAGATGACCGGAAGAAATAACCATGGTAAAATAATTCAGGAATTATCGTATTTTTAGATAGGGGTATTTATGAAGCATATATTCATCGTGAATCCGACTTCCGGCAAAGGGGACGGGAAGCGGGCCGCGGCCGCGATTCAAAAAGAAATCGAACAGAATCATCTGGACGGCGAAATCCGGCTGACCGAATACGCCGGACAGGCTCAGCAGCTGGCGGCGGAAATCAAACCGGATCCGGAAACGATCGTCTATGCGGTCGGCGGCGACGGTACGATCTGGGAAGTACTCAATGGTCTGCCGCCGGGATTGCGTATGGGCATTCTGCCCTGCGGTACGGGCAACGACTATTACCGGATGATCGATCAGCGCAAGCTTCCTTTCGCGCAGATGCTGCACGAAACGATTCAGGGCAAACCGGTCGAGGTCGACTTCGGGCAATGCCATCACTGGCGCTTCCACAACTGCACGACGCTGGGACTGGACGCGGGTCAACGACCTGGCGATCAAATTATATCAGAACTATCCGCTGCCGCGGTTTTCCGTCTATGGACTGGCAGCCGTCCTGTGTGCGCTGAAACCGGCGCCGTTTGAGCTGGTGTTAAAAACGAAAACAGAAACGATCCGGCAGAAAGCCATCATTGCCGCCGTGATGAACGGCAGCTGCTATGGCAACGGCTTTATCGCCGCGCCGCAGGCGGATCTGCAGGACGGCTTATTCGACATTTGCGTTATCGAACCGCTGACGTTATGGGAAACGTTGTGGCTGATGCCGAAATACAAGCAAGGCAAACACACTCATTTAAAGCAATGCAAGATGCTGCGGGCTTCTGAAATTGAGATTCATGTCGACAAACCGATCTTAATGCAGTCAGACGGCGAGGGCTTTACCTCCAATCATGTACGGATTACAACCGGGTCGTACAAGCTGCCGCTGATCGTGCCGCAGGCTTCGCCGTTAAAAGCTATAACCAAAGAATGAAAGAAGATCCTGAATACCGGACTTTCGGTCGATATCCAGGATCTTTTCTTGTTGCCCGAAGCTTGTTATTCAAGAAGCGTACTCTGCCGTTCAGCGGATCACTGCTGCGAACCGCGCATGAATTAAATCAGCCAAGGACTGCGGGGCCATTTCAATCTGCGTGCCGATCTGACCGCCGCTGAAGATGATTGTCGCCTGTTCCAAAGCAGTTTGATGAAGGATCGTCGGAAACAACTTCTTCATCCCAATCGGACTGCAGCCGCCGCGGATATACCCACTGACGCCCAGCAGATTTTTTACCGGAATCAATTCGACCGCCTTTTCATTGACCGCCTTCGCGGCTTTTTTCAAATCCAATTCGGCTGCTACCGGAATCACAAATACATAATAGGCTTTGCTTGACGCCTGCGTGATCAGCGTCTTATAAACATGTGCGGGATCTTCGTTCAGCATTGCCGCCACGCTCACCCCGTCGACTGCTTCCTTATCGTGATGCGGATAGGTATGCACCTGGTAGGCAAGCTTCTGCTTATCCAGGATCCGCATGGCATTTGTTTTGATTTCCTTCATCGCTTGCGCCCCTTTTCTTTTCATGGAATCCGTAATTTATTATACCACGATCTCAAACCAGGAAAAGAAAAACCATCCCCGCAAAGAGGATGGCTTGCTTTCACGCAAAGAATTAATAGTTCGTCGGGCGCAGCATGAAGTAGCTCTTCGGATGCGCGCAGACCGGGCAGACTTCCGGAGCACTTTCACCGATGTGCAGATGTCCGCAGTTGCGGCATTCCCAAACCTGTTCGCCTTTGCGGACGAAGACTTCGCCGCTTTCAATGTTCGCCAACAGCTTCAGATAGCGTTCTTCATGTGTCTTTTCAATGGCGGCAACGCCTTCCATCGTCTTCGCAATGGCATCGAAGCCTTCTTCGCGGGCTTCTTCCGCCATCTTTGCGTACATGTCGGTCCATTCGTAATTTTCGCCGGCCGCCGCGTCTTTCAGGTTGTCCACGGTCGAAGGCATACCGCCGTGCAGCAGCTTAAACCACAGCTTCGCATGTTCTTTTTCATTATTGGCCGTATCTTCAAACAACGCCGCGATCTGCTCATAGCCGTCTTTTTTCGCCTTGGACGCATAATAAGTGTACTTGTTGCGGGCCTGGCTTTCACCAGCGAATGCAGTCATCAGATTCTGTTCAGTCTTTGTGCCTTTCAAATCTTTCATGTTAATCTCTCCTTTTCTTTAGCGGCCAGCTTTCACAACTGGCGATGAGGGTACAGCCCGCCTGCGCGTGCTGTTCTCTATTCTCTATTTTACCAGAGATTGCCAGAATTACCAGAGCCGGCTGCTAGAAAGTTCGCAACGCGGAAGAATTATACGCCGGATAGTTTGGAAAGCAGGGATTCTCCCCGGCGCAGCAGGTAAAAGCCCATGCCCGCGGCCAGCAGCGTCATTCCCAAAGCAATCGCCGCCATCATGGCCGTCGGTTCCAGCGGGGCCCAGAACAAGAGACCGGCGATCAGCAGAAAGCTGAATCCCATTCCGGTGAAAACCGTGATCATCGTGCTCAGACTCTGCTTTACCACAACGATCTCCCGGTCATAATCAAACCGCGGAAAATGCAGGTTGACGATCAGCCCAAACAAGCCGGAGCACAGCGCCGCCAACAGGGTCAGCGCCAATAAAAGCACGGTTGTGACCGGCGTGAAATGATAGACAAAGCTCAGGATCAGAATGCTCAGCCAGCTGACCGGCACATTAAGCATCAGGTTCAGCGCCAGCTTCGCGCCCAGATAACGGTTGGCCGGAATCGGCAGCGACCGCACGATCCAGAAATGCTTGCCTTCCAGCGAGATCGAAGTCGCCGTGATCGGACAAATCATCTCGCAGAACAGACACGCCGCCAGCAGCAGCATCGCAACCGGATCGGCAAACGCGCGGAAGTCGACGCCGCTTTCCAGCATGATCTGCACCATCAGATCCTTCTGCGCCGCCAGCATCACCGCGCACAGCGCTACCATCACCGGACCGACCATCGTATTCATGACTAACGACGTGGAGCCAAAATACCGCCGCAGCTCCTTGCGCAGCAGTGCCGCGTTCATCGAAGAAGCTTCCAGCTTAACCTTGCCGCCCGTTTTGGCCGGGGTCGTCCGCGCCTTTTGATTCAGCGCGTTCCAGACCGGCGCAATCAAGATCAGAAACAGAATCAGGACCAGCGAGGAAAGCCCGATCAGCTTCAGCAGCTCAGAAAGATTCCCGTTGATCATCGCCATCGTTAGCCAATATACGGGAGCCAGCCATGTCTGAATCGGCTGAATCAGCGCAGCGATGTCCTGCGCCTGTCCGGTCTGTCCCTGAAACAACGTCATGACCGTCATCAAACCGATCACCATGCCTAACGACAGCACATTGCGGATCAGCACCGGATGCTTGACATGACTGGAAACCAGGCGCACCACAACCGCCACCAGACACGCCACACTCATCGGTACAATCGGCAGAAACAGCTGGCCGATCAGTCCATACAGCAGAAATGTCGCGGGCATCGCATAGCGCAGCTGAAACAGCGCCATCATCGGCAGCGTCAGAAACGCGCTGTAGATCAGCATCATCGCAACTAAAGCAACCAGCTTGGACATCAGGATCTGACGCCGCGTCAGCGGCATGCTTGACAACAGATCATAATCCTGAAAGTCAAATAAATACCCTTGCGCGTGATAGAAACCAAAAACCAGAATCAACCCGAACGCCGCGCTCAGCATCGACAGCGGGATCAGCATGTTCAGTTCCGCCGGCACGCTTTCGATCATCGCCCAGCTGTAAAGGCCTGACAACCCGATCAACATCGCCGCCGCCAGAAGCACCAGCAGAGAACTGAATTTCTTCCGGCCGCCGAAGGTGCGGGCCATCTGCCAGATCAGCTGTTTCAGCGAAAGCCGGATCAGGACAAACGTTCTATTCATGATCGGCCAGCTCCAGGAACACCTGTTCCAGCGACTGGTTGCCCGTGACTTCCTCCATCGTGCCCAGCGCCGCCAGACGTCCGTCTTTCAAGATCCCGACATGATCGCAAAGCTTCTGCGCAACTTCCAGCACATGCGTCGAGAAGAAGATCGTATTGCCGCGGTCGCAATGCTCGCGCATCAGTTTTTTCAATAAGAAGGAAGCCTTCGGATCCAGGCCGACAAACGGTTCGTCCAGCACCAGCAGTTTTGGTTCATGCAAGAATGCGCTGATCAGCGCCAGCTTCTGCTTCATGCCATGCGAATAACTGCTGATGGGCATTGCCAGCGCCCCTTCCAGCTCAAACAACGCCGCATATTTCTGAATTCGCTTTATCCGCGTTTCCTTGTCAATTTGATAAATGTCGGCTACGAAGTTGAGATATTCATCTCCGCGCATGATATCGTAGAGATCCGGATTATCCGGAATATAAGCCAGATTCTGCTTGCAGACTAACGGTTCCTGACGAATCGAATGACCGTCGATCCGGATTTCTCCCTCGTCGAAGTCCAGAATCCCGACGACCGCTTTGATCGTTGTGGTCTTCCCTGCGCCGTTAGGACCGATGAATCCGAAGATCTCGCCGTTTTCACACGTCAGATCGAGATGATCCACCGCCGCCTTGGCGCCATAGCGCTTTACTAAGCCTTTAATTTCCAGCATTTTATTTCTCCTTTTCCTTTTTCCTGAACAACAGCCAGGAATAACTCAGCGGCAGCAGCGCCGCGGTAAAAATCAAAATCAGGATAACAGCTGTCCGCCAGACCAGCGGCACAAAGCAGGACAACAGAAGCAATACGCCGACAACACAGAAGCAATATCCGCCGAAGCGCTGGGTTTTATTCCAGTTATCGGGATCGTCATAGCTCCAGATCGTCTTCACCCCAACCAGATAGTTTTGCTTGATTTTCGGCATAACGTTGCCCAGCGCCAGAAACAGAAAGCCCGTCATGACAGGCAGAAGCAGCTCCCCGTCAATCAGCGGCACGCCGAAGATCTGGCCTAAAATCCAGCCGTACATCAGAAACAGAAAGATCTCGGTGACGCCCAGAATAACGCCGTAGGATTTTCTAAACTTCACATAGTTGCGTTTGCGCGGATCGATCATCGGCGAAATCATCATCAGCGCTGGAAGTAGAAACAAGGTAACCGGGAAAATCCAGATCATGACTTTCGGACCCGTATCGTCCGCCAGTCCCTGAACATTAAAATGCGTCGGGATCACTTCCGGCAGCGACGGCCATGCGATGAAGGTGATCACAACCGCCAGTACCGGAAGAATTAATAATTTCCAATCGAAGAACTTTTTCAACTCAATCCCCACTCTCTTTTTCCTTGATGAACCCTAAGGCCCAGCCCAGCACTTCAGAAAACACGCTCATGTTCAATTCGTAATAGATAAACTTGCCGTCGCGGTCGTCACTGATCAGATCCGCCTTCCGCAGCACCGCCAGATGATGCGATACCGTCGCGTTGGTCATCTGAAAATGCGAGGCGATTTCACCCGCGGTCAGCCGTTTCTCCTTTAACAGCTCCAGGATCTCACGTCGTGTGGGATCAGATAAAGCTTTAAAGGTCTCCTGCATCCCCACTTCTCACTCCTCCTATCATTTAGATAATTATCTAAATGTATTATAGAGTCACCTTCTATCCTTGTCAATTCTTATTTTTCTTCTTTTCTTTCTTCAGGTGAAGGATTGCCCGGATTCCCCATTCAGAGTAAAATAAGATTAACGCCAAAACGGCGAAGGAGAATGTTATGTTGGAATTTAAATTTGACACGCAGCTTTTAATTGAAGGCGAGCATCTTTCCGAGGATGCGATTCATGATTACATCACAGAGAATATCGAAGGCGATTGCCTGTTAGCAGTAGGCGACGAGGAACTGATAAAAATTCATTTTCACACCAACACGCCGTGGAAGGTGCTGGAATACTGTGCCAGCCTGGGTGAGATTCACGACATTGTCGTTGAAAACATGGAACGTCAATCCCAGGGGCTGCAGGGTTAATCACGGATTCTCCGTGAATTAACAGGTTACCGCCATGGAATGGTTCATCCTACTGTTTTTCTTTTTGTTCGGATTGGTGATCGGTTCATATCTCAACGTCGCGATCTACCGCTTACCCCTGCATCTGTCAACAGCGAAAGGCCGCAGCTTTTGTCCCCGATGTCATCACACCTTATCCGCGCTGGATCTGATTCCGGTTTTCAGCTGGCTGGGCCTGCGGGGGAAATGCCGCTATTGCCATGCGCCGATCTCTCCGCGTTATCCGTTGATCGAGAGCTTAACCGGAATCTTATACGCGTTGTGCGGCTTCTATTACGGGGCTACGCTCACCGCCGTGCTGCATTGTTTGTTTCTTTCTATCTTGATTGTCATAGCGATGATCGATCTGGATACAATGGAAATCCCCGACCGGCTTTCCGTGTTCATTCTGATTCTCGCCGTGATCGCTCTGGCGCTGGAGCCTTCCTCCATCCCCAGCCGGATTCTGGGCGCGCTGATCATCAGCGTCCCGTTCTGGATCCTGTCGCGGTTGAACGCGATGGGCGGCGGCGATGTAAAAATCATGTGTGCTGCCGGGTTTTATCTGGGTGCGCCGTTGGTTTTAACAGCGTTTGTCTTGAGCAGCTTCATCGGTGCAATCGCAGCGTTATATCTGATGATCTGCAAAAAAAAGGACCGGAAATCCGAGATTCCCTTTGGTCCCTTTCTGGCAATCGGCCTGACGCTCAGCGTGCTTTGGGGCAACGCCCTGATCCAGGCTTATCTCGCCTTGTTCTAAACGACAGCTTACGCTGTCTTTTTTTTAAAAGTAGTACGTTGAAGCCGAAGGCGCATAGGACAGGTATTGCTGCAGATCGGCTTCCTTCAGACAGCGCTCATGCGCTGTTTTTTTAGAGATCTTCCCTTCCTGCACCAGACGTGCCAGATCGTAATCCATCTGCCGCATCCCGGCCTTCTGGCCTGTCTGTAAGACACTGCTGATCTGATGCGCCTTGTTTTCACGGATCATGGACGCAATCGCATCATTGGTCAGTAAAATCTCAAAGGCCGCCAACCGGCCCGGCTGATCCTGACGGACTAACAGCTGCTGCGTAACGACGCCCTTCAGCACGCTTGCCAGCTGAACACGGATCTGACCTTGCTGAGCTTCTGGAAACACGTCAATAATGCGGTCAATTGTGCTGACCGCTGAATTGGTATGCAGTGTGGAGATGACCAAGTGACCGGTTTCCGCTGCCCGGATTGCGGCCTGGATCGTTTCAAAATCGCGCATCTCGCCGACCAGAATGACGTCCGGATCCTCACGCAGCGCACTGCGCAGCGCATCCGCAAACGACGCGACATCCACACCGACTTCACGCTGGTGAACAACGCTGGACGCATGTTCAAAGCGGTATTCAATCGGATCTTCAATCGTAATGATATGTGCTTTGCGTTCATGCGAAATCGAATTGATCATTGCGGCCATCGTCGTTGACTTTCCGCTTCCGGTCGGCCCTGTAACCAGCACCAATCCCCGCGGCAGCGTGGAAAGCTTGCGCACGGCTTCCGGAATCATCAAATCATCAAAGGAAGGAATCGTATTGCGCAAAAGACGCAACGCTGCGCACGGATTACCTTTCTGATAATAAGCGTTGACACGCACGCTGTAGCCATGCGTATCCTGGAATCCGAAATCCAGATCCCCCTTCTGATATTCTTCCTGCTGAGTCCGGTTCATGACCGTCGCCAGCATCGAATGAATGTCTTCTTTCGTTAAGGGTTCATCCCCAAGGATCGTCAGTTCCCCTAACATTCTTGCCACAACTGGAAGGCCGACCGTCAAATGTAAATCGGTGCAGTCCATGGCCCGCCCCCGATCCATCCAAGCTTGTAAATCCATCGTGATCACCTCATTTATACTGTTCATTGTACGCTGAAATGCGGAGAAAGAAAAGAAAGGATTGGCTTTTGCCAACCCTAATATACAAAACTTTGTTAATTATTCAGGTGGATTGCCCATCCCTATTTGAATATAAAATCTGGCAGCTACTCTTTCCGAGAAAGAATAACCTAAACCTGCCAACAATGCTAAGTTAATGAAACTTTCATAAGTATCTAAAGCAGTAACCAATCCAGAGATAGTCAGCGATACGATTGGATTTGTATTGAGAATAGAAGCAATCAACACATCTACAAGCATATTGCCTAGGTCTTGTAACGGTTTATCATAATCGCTTAAATTAGCATTTATAACGTTGATTAATTCTTGAGCTGAATTCATTTTATCGTAATTAGCAATAAATAGCGAATATGTTTTCTCAATTGCTTCCTGTAAATCAGCTTCTGTATTAAGTCCATCTCTGACGTTAGCCAGTTTCCTTACAATTTTCTGTAATTTTGTTAAATTCTCTGACGAATCCGCCAAATCATCAGCAAGTCCTGCAACGCCTAAAATTCCAGAAACGGCGCTTGTTGAAGCATCAAGAATTCCCTGACCAAATTGTGTTCTTGCAAAATTATCATAAACAGCTAGGTCTTCTTCGCATAGAATATAGGAAATGCAATATTCAAAATTAGGACTATTCGGTGTATATCTTTCATTATCTATATAATGCGACATATACAGATAATAGATGTATCTATTAAATCTTTCTGGACTCAATCGCGAAAATTTATTAATCGCTACTGAATAAATATAAGCTATCCTATCAGCCTGTTCATAAGCATCTTTTGGGATATTTCCATCAAAAACTCGCGTTTGAATTGGATTATTTCGTTGCGTAACATAACCTGCAGGTAAATCTTCTAAGATTGTAGTTTCTATTAAATCTCGATCATAGAAACTTTCATCTCTTGCTTCCAACTCAAATACTTGTTTAATTTGCTTATCTGTAAGTCCAACATACTTGAGAAGATCAGAAACCTCAGCCGATGTTTCTAAAAGACTGCTCAAAATTTCTACTTGTGACTTATACTCGTTATTTACTGCTAGAGGACTCCACATAGTAGAAATCAATAAAAGTGATGAGACTATCATGCAAGTTAATAACTTAATTCTTTTCATAAGATTACCTCTTTCTAAATTTTGAAACTTGCATATTACTTAGAGAAAGCCAGCTTTTCTAATTTCATTATACAGCGGTTAATTTAAAATAACAGAATTTATTTAAATAAATTTTAATGTTATAATATATAATGTAGTTAAAGGATAATTTGTAATCTTAAATTTTTATCAATTTAAAAATTTAATTATTACATACTCTATTTTATCGATCTTTTAGAAGTTTTAATTTATCTGAATTAGTAATCTTCCATATTGTATATTTATTTTCAATTGCAGATAAGAGTACTTATTACTTTTATATTCCTAGCAAGAATACAATTTTTCACTATTTAACTTACACAAAGAAATTTAAATCGGAGACTGCGTGAAAAAGTAGAGTATTTTAAGATTTTGACACTTTTAGCTTCTCACACTTCTACAGTTGTTATAAAAATGTGCAAATAAACGAACTAATATACCACTTTTGGCATATATTATGCCAAACCTGGGAAGCTGTATTCGCCTCAGATTTTTACTTTTTATACTTTTTTAGTAACTTCTTATTTTTCTAAACCTTGATTCATTATTAGCTATTAAATCTTACTCTAAAATGGATGTTCAAATTATAGTCTAGTAAGTCTTCTTTTCAATATTAGCAATATGAAATCCATAAATGTAATCGTTGAAAAAAATTTTATTCGTTGTCTATGAGGATTTATTAGAATTTCCAACAATTTTCACAATCTTTTCAGCGATCTATATTTTTATTGAACAAAAGTATTCTAATAAATTAAATAAAAAGATAGAAATCTAAACTCCGATTCCTATCTTTTCTTAATTATTTACATATAAATTAGTGCGTTTTTTGCCTAACTATTACTCTTTTTCGGGAGTGCTATCAGGAATTGGATAAACACCTTGTGTATTCTTTTTAGACTCATCTCCATAAGTAACGGTCTTTGTAGTTGGGTCGTACTTACAGATTGTAGAATCAGGAACTTTTTCATCCCAGAAAACTTTGTAAACCTGTACACCGCAAAGCGTGATTTCTTCCTGATAATTACTAGCGCCTGACACATTGCTATATAATTTTGTAGATGAAGCCGTTTCTGATGCATTTATAGCCGTATAGATTGCTCTAGCATTTGCTGTGTTTGCCGTCTTTGTAGCTTCATCAGTAAATCCTGTCAATCTCGGCACCAGCATCAACATCAAAGCAACTAAAATAGCGACGACAACGATCAATTCAATCAGGGTAAAACCTTTCTTGTTGTTCTTTGCATTCTTCCTCATAATTTTTATATTCCTTTCGTATTGAACAATATCATTATATCACGGTTATCATAAAAGCGTTATGATAACCGTGTAAAAAAATTAAGATTTTTGTAATAATCCAATTAGGATTCCGAATTAAATCGTATAGATGACCCGCAGCATTTCTTCCATCGACGTCTGTCCTTTGATAATCATCTTGACCATTTCCTCCGACAGCGTTGTCATTCCAGCTTTGATAGCGGACTCTTTAATCTTATTCGTATCGTTGGAGCTGACGATCAGATCACGGATCTCCGCGGTCAGCGGGAGAATTTCAAATAATGCGGTACGCCCTTTATATCCGCTCTGATTGCACCGGGCGCAGCCATGCGGCTTATAGATCGGACCCGTATAGCCGCCAAGCAGCTGACTTTGTTCCGCGGTCGGCATGACCTGTTCCTTGCAATGCGGACAAAGCTGACGGGCTAATCGCTGAGCGACAATGCCGACTACCGATGAAGATAACAAATACGGTTCCACATTCATATCTTTTAAACGGGCAATCGCCGTAGCGCTGTCGTTGGTATGAATGGTAGATAAAACATAGTGACCGGTGATCGCTGAACGCACCGCAATTTCCGCAGTTTCTTCATCACGGATTTCGCCGATCATAACGATATCCGGGTCCTGCCGCAGAATGGAGCGCAGAGCCGAAGCAAAGGTTAATCCGGCCTTGGCGTTGACCTGAACCTGATTAACGCCCATCATCCGCTTTTCGACTGGGTCTTCAATCGTGATGACATTGACTTCCTCTCTTGCCAATTCATTGAGGATGGCGTACAGCGTCGTGGTCTTGCCGCTGCCGGTCGGGCCGGTGAATAACAGGATTCCATACGGCTGATGAATCATCGATTCCATCAAATCATAGTCTTTCTGCTGCAGACCGAGATCTTTCAACGTCGTAAGCTGCTGCAGACTGTGGCCTAACAGACGGATAACCATCTTCTCGCCATACACCGTCGGCAATGAGGATAAACGGATATCCAGACTCTTGCCGTCGATCTGACTTTCAATATGACCATCCTGCGGAATTCGTTTTTCCGCGATGTTCATATTCCCCATGATTTTGATTCGCGTGATCAGCGCATCATGAACGGACTTTGCAATCCGTGTGAATTCATGCAGAACGCCGTCTGTTCTGAACCGGATCACCGTCGTCATTTCAAAGGGTTCAATATGAATATCGCTCGCGCCTGTTTCGTAAGCCTGGCGGATCATATTGTTGACAAACTTGACAACCGGTGCATTATCGACGCGCTGCGTCAATTCAGAAAGTTCGTCATTTAGCGCTAAGTCCTGATCCTCGGTCAGATCTTTCTGGATTTCGTCGATTGCGCTGCTGACATTGGCTTGCGCGTAGTTCCGCCGGATTGCGTTTTCAATCATTTCTTTTGGAGCTAAAACCGGAGATACCGGGATTCCGCAGGAAGCTTTGATATCTTCCAGCGCATAGAAGTCAAGCGGATCGCTGGTGGCCAGCTGCAATGCGTTGTTCTTAATTTCTAACGGCATGACCTGATATTTCTTCGCAACGTCTTCGGAGATCAGCCTTACGATATCACTGTTGACATTAATCTGGAAGCCTTCATAAACCGGAACGTTCAGACGCACGCTTAACGCTTTCAGCTTCTTTTCTTCCGTGATATAGCCTAACTCAATTAAAACGTCGCCCAGACGATTGCCGGGATGTGCTTTCTGATGCGCCAGCGCGCTGTTCAGCTGTTCCTCTGTAATATAACCCTGTTCCAGCAGCAGCTGGCCGATCGGAAGATTTTTCACTTGCCTGCGCCTACCTTTCTATCGCGATATAGCCTTCGGACAGGACAATGCTGAAATCCTGGCGGCCATAATCAATATTCATACATTCTACCGCCGATTCCGCGCGATATTTTTCACCGTTCTTGTTAAAGATTAATACGATCTTCACTGTCGTCGTATCGCTGTCGTAATCTTTAGTTGCCGTCGACAGCTTGACATCAACTTTGTAGCCGTTATAGAAATCGGAAGAATACAAGGGCTTCGGCGTCCCGCCAGGAGAATCCCAGACCTGCAGCTGTCCGTTGACAACACTGTAAACAAGAAAGTTCCGGCCATATTCGTCTTTGAATTCCGTTATCGCTTTTTTCTCACTGACAAGGGATTTCGCGGTCTGCATCGGCTTGCTGATCTGCTAGATCAGGATCTGTGCTTTGTCTTTAAGATCAGTTTGCAAGGCGCTTTTCTGATAGGTTGCGATCATCGGCCTGAAGATTGCGGTCAGACCGATTACCAATGTCGTTAATAACCCGACGACCAGCACCATCTCAATCAGCGTAAATCCACGCTTTTTCATGAAGGATCCGCCTCAAAATAACGATAGTTAACCCGGCCCTTGGCATCGGAATACGTCTTCATTTGTCCCGGAATGGAATAGCTTTGTCCATCCAGTGAGAAGGTCAGCGACGAATCCTGTGCCGTAATTTTAACACCGGCAATTTTTTCACCCGCGATCGCCTTGCGCACCTTTAACTCGCTGCGGCTAAGGCTGTCCGATTCCATCGTCAAGGAAACGCCGGAAGTAAAAACCTTCGTCAGCGAAGTCACGATGATGACCAGAATTCCTAACGAGATCACGATTTCCAATAAAGTCATGCCGCGTTTATTCATGACGGTCCCTCCTTTCTTTAAGGTTGGTAATAGTACAAGTCAAAAAAGTATCTATCTTCACTTGCAAGCTTAGAAATAAAATACATATCTTCATTGTTTCTTGCTTTTAAATCAACACTACTGACTAACTCACTATGTTCAAACTCACAAGCTTGCAATCTACCACTCATCGTAATATTTTCTGCCTCAAAAATAATTTTAGGCGCAAAAACACTGACGTTAACATCACCTTGAATTCTTACCGGGTGAGTAAATATCAGCATAATATTTTCGCTGCTAAGCAAATTCGTCGAAACTTGATCGCTTAATACTGGATTTTCATCCTCGATCATAAATACCGGACGGAAATTCTTATTCTCACTTTCAACAACTATACTCTCGGGCATTTTTTTTAGATTAAAATATGCTGCCGTTCGAGTTTTACCATTTTTAACACTTAAACTATTCAATTGCGAATTAATACATTCTAGCAATAAAGACTTTGTTGAATCCAGGTCTATTTCAACATCTGCATCCAAATAAATATCCTGGTCTGTCGTTTCCCAAACTCTTAATCTTTCGGGAATAACTGGCAGATTGAATTCATAATAATTAAGGATTGTATCGTCCAGTGCGACTTTTCTTACCTCACCTGTATAGCTACTATTAACTGCTGAAAATTTTCCTGTATAATATATTGCACCATTGACGGTCGCATTTTTCAGCAGGAGATCTCCTTTGCAAATAACATCGCCTTCGATAATGACTTCGCCCTGCGTATCACTGCCTATAGTCGCTTTTGAGTATTCAGCCGGTTCTAATAAAACGTTGCCATCTATAATACCAGTAACCGTAGGACTTTTAATATTTCGATAAATTAAAACAACCTTGGAATCAATTTGATTCTGTGTCTCGCTTTCGCCTTCTTCTATGGAACTAATTTTACCGTTCACATTTTCTTGCGTTACAGTCAGATCAGAGATTGCATTAATCCAAAAGCTTGCGGAGTGATCAGTAGGTATTCTGCATTCATTGATGAGTACAGCTCGTTTAGACTTTGCTAAATTAGGTATAATTTCTTTTTCATTACCATTTGGATCAAAAAAGTAATTATTAAATCGCATGCCCTGCACAACTGCTGTCATTTGAGATGTTTTATCTTCATATTTTGCTTCTGCGGTAATAAATATCCTGCTCTTAGACCACAAAAGCCAGTCGTGATATTCAGAGTACAGTGGATCCAGCGTTATCACATATCGATACTCGCCATGGTCGCCATAGCTGGCCCAATCGCTTTCAACTTGAGTTTTAGTGCCTTTCACAACACCGATCAGCGTCTGCCGCAGGCTTTCTTCATCCAGCTGCGTGATCAGCGCTTCTACCGCGCTTTGGGCGATATAATCCGCCTGCTGCTGGGTCACGTCCGCAGCCGTCTGCTGGAAAGCCCGGCGGGAAAGAGGAATCAAAGCGGCGGCAAAAATCAGGAACACCATAAACAAACAGATTGTCAGCAACAATGTACTTCCTCGTTTTGACCGCATCGCGACGCCCCCTTTCTCTTTAGTTAATCGTTAAACGTGTAGAACTGGATATGAAATGAACCCTGCATCTGCTTTTCTTTCTCATTGACCGACAGGGACGTAATCGAAATGACCTGCGGCAGCTGCTGGATCTTATCCATCGCGCCGATCATCTGATCCATAGAACCGGTGACCGTGAAATCCGCTTCCACCATCAGCACGACGCTTAACGCCTGTTCGCTGCCGGGCAGCGTCGCGTAAGTCAGATCCGAGATCGTCAGAGAATCCCATTGTTTGATAAAATCGGCCATTGTTTCATACAAGTATTCATCCTTCAATTCAGAATACTTCGGCGGCACAAAGCGGTCGGCCAGATTCTGCAGCTGAACCACCAGATCCTCATGATCCTGATTCAGGGCGTCCAGCATGTCGATCATCAGCTGCTGCTGTGCCAGCTCGTCTTCGATCTGTGTCCGCTCGTTGATCAACTCCTCATGTTTTTTCTGCATCGGCGTTAAGAGAAACTGAATCCCGACGACGTTCAGCAGCATGAACGCCAACACGACTAATAGAATTTTTTCGCGCTCTGAGAGTTTCATTCAACGTCCACCCCCTTCAGCGTCAACGTGATCAGAAAATTGTAATTTTTCTTACTTTCATTATAGGTAAAACCGGTATAATTCACATCCGCAAACCAGTTTGTCGAACGCAGATCCTGCGTGTATTGCGATGGAGAAAGCCGGCTGCCTGCCGTACACGTCAGCTGAACCGACAATCCATCCTGCACCTGCAGTCCGCTGATCGCGACATCCTTCGGACGCAGCGCCTGGATCTGCTCGAACAGCGTTTTGGAAAACTGCTCGGTCTGTTCGCTGTACTGCAGCACCTGCAGCGCGTCTTCAATCTGTTGGCGGGTCAGCGAATTCTGCGTTGACAACATCAGCGCGTCGTCATACTGCTGCAGCCGTTCCGGCAGCTGCAGCTGGGCTTCCACCTGCTTGATCGCGTTGTCTTCAATCTGGTTTAAAGCAAATTGACGATAGCACAAACCGCCGAGAATCAGCGCGTTGATCACGAACAACCCCAGGATCAAGCGCAGGCTGCGGCGCTGCTGGTAAGCTTCGGTATAGCGCTGGTGATTAATCCCCTTAAACAGATCATACGGCCGGGCCAGCAGCGCCAGGCCATAGACAGCACAGACCTGCGAGGAAACCTCGCTAGCGCTTAAGCCGCTCACCGCCGGGAAGATCTCCGTCGGCAGCCGCAGCACCTGCGTCAGCTCGCGGGCAATCGACTCGGCATTCTCCGTCGTCCCGATCCGCACCAGCTCCACCGGCGAATCGGGATTCTTAATCCGCTGGAATTGAACAAGCTGGGAAATCCGCTCGTTCATCACGGTCAGCGGCGTCTGATTGCGGTCAAACCGGAACACGTTGGAGAACATGAAGCGGCCGTTGTTGAACAAAACCGACGTACAGACTTCATCGGAACACCACGAGTAAATCGCGGTCTTTTCTTCCTGCAGCCGCATCCCCGCCTGGATTAACGCCAGCGTCGAGGTGATCATCCGCTGCGGCTTAAGCCCTGCGGCTTTTAACGCCTTACTGTAAGTATCGCCATACGACTGCGGAACGACGACCGTCAGACTTTCGCTGCCGTTTTCCGCCTGCGGCAAAATGGCGTAATCGACGGTATTTTCTGTAATGTTGCCGATCTGACGGGCTAAATTGAAATAGAGATTCTTTTCCAGTGCCTTCGCCTTCAGCTTCGGGGTTTCAATCTGGCGGTAGATCACTGCCGTGCTGTCGGCGATCACCGTCACGCCTTTGCCCTTAAGCCCCAGTTCGGAAACCATCGTCTTCGCCCATTGGGCAAAGGCTTCCTCATCCTGAATAAATCCATTGATCAGCAAGCCTTCAGGAATCGCGCAGGAATGCGTGCGCTGAACCTCAAGCTTGTGTTTTTTTGCTTTTCCCCAAACCACAACGGCATGCCGCTGCATAATATGCAATAGTATCATAATGCTTCCCCCTGCTATGCGATCATCCCGTAGGAATCATAAATTGGCATGATGATGGAAATAATAACGAAGAAGATGATGATCGCCAGAATTACGATCATGATCGGCTCCATCAGCGCAACCATCTTCTGCGTCGCGTTATCCGCTTCCGTATCGTAATAATCCGAGATCGAATTCAGCACTTCCTCCAGTGATCCGGATTCCTCGCCGACATACATCATCGAGTTCAGCAAGGGATCGAACGCTTCGGAAGCTTCAATCGAGCGGGAGAGCATTTCGCCCCGCCGCACCCGTTCGCAGATCCAGTTCACCTTTTCGGTAAAGTAACTGTTGTTTAAGACGTCGCCGGAAACCTGCAGCGAATCGATGACGGAAATCCCGCTGGAATACAGCGAGGAAAACGTCCGCGCAAACCGCGAGGTTGCGACGATCCGGTTCAGCGTTCCAAACACCGGGAATTTCACTTTTATCTCATCGAAGCCCCGGCGGATTGACGGCACTTTCAAGGCCATCCGGAAACCGAGGATCGCAACCAGCACGCCCAACAGCAGAAACGGCCAGTACGCAACGATGAAGTTGCTCATGGAGATCAGCAGCAGCGTATTCCACGGCAGCTCCATATCTCCGACCATGCTCAAAAAGCTCGGCACCACGGAAGTCATCAGCGCAAGGATGACGGCAACGGTCACCACCATCAGCATAATCGGATAGATTAAAGCAGAGGTGACCTTGTTGCGCAGCTTATATTCTTTATCGTAATGTCCCGCCATGCGTTCCATGACGGAATCCAGCGTGCCGTTCATCTCCCCGGCCTGCACCAGATAGATCAACAGCGGCGGAAACGCCTGCTGGCATTGCTTCATCGCCAGCGTCAGCGAGGAGCCCTTGCGGACTTCCTCGACCAGCTGGGCATACAGCTTCTTCATTTTCTTCTTATCACTTTTCTGCCGCAGCATTTCCAAAGCGTTGACTAATGGAATCCCGGAGCTTAACATCGCCGACAGCTGCTTGCACATCAGAGAAAGCTCCTGGTTTTTCGGTTTCACCGCCTGGGTTTCCCATTGCGCCTTGCGGTGCGCGTTCAAGCAGTACAGACCTTCGTTATTTAAAAGCGAGTAGAGATGCACGACGTCCTCCGCCCGCTTCTCGCCCCGTACTTTTTTACCTTCGTTGTTCACCGCCGTATAAAGATAGGACTCCATTCGCTACACATCCTTCGTTTCGGTTAGATCATTTTTATTATTATATCATTTTTAAGGATGTCTGCCCAGAATTCAGCCGTAAACTTCCAACAATTTTAAAGGAGAGAGAGACTATGCGCATTGATTTCAATTGGATTCAGGAGCTTCAACAGGAAAACATCGAGCTGCAGCGCCGGGTGACGATGGCTCCGTACACTTCGTTTCACATCGGCGGTCCGGCGGAGTTAGTGGCGCTGCCCGACACCGCGGACAAACTACGCGCCTGCATAGAGCTCGCCCGCCGGGCGAAAATTCCATACCGCGTCTTAGGTCAGGCCAGCAACGTTCTGATCGCCTCCGCCGGTTATCCCGGCATGATCATCCTGCTCAGGTCCAACTGGGCCGGGCTGAGCCAGGAAGGCACGCGGCTGCGGGCGGATGCCGGACTCACGATAAAACGGCTGTGCGACGGCGCGATGCAGGCGGGCTTATCCGGTTTGGAACGTCTGTATGGAATTCCCGGCAGCGTTGGCGGCGCGCTGCACAACAACAGCGGTGCTTTCGGCACAGAGCTTTCAGAGATCCTGGAATCCGCCCAGATTTTAGTCGACGGTGAAGAAAAAACCTTCACCCGCGATCAGCTGCGCTTCGGCTATCGTTCCAGCCTGCTCAACGATCAAAACCACGTGTTAGTCAGAGCCGTCTTTCGTCTGACGCCGGGCCGCCGCCAGGAAATCAAAGCGCTGATGGAAGAAACCATGGCCCGCCGCACTGCCAAGCAGCCGTTGGACTACCCCAGCGCCGGCAGCGTATTTAAGCGGCCTGCCGGTCACTATGCCTCAGCCCTGATCGACCAGTGCGGACTCAAAGGCAAACAGATCGGGGGAGCCCAGGTCTCGGAAAAACACGCCGGTTTCATCATCAACCGCAATCAGGCTTCCAGCGGCGATGTAACGGCGTTGGTCGCGCACATACAAAAGGAGGTCTTCGATCAGACCTCCGTCGTTCTGGAATGTGAAATTGAAACGCTTTAACGTGCGAATTCTTCCTTGACCTGCTGCAGCAGCTGCGGATCCGAGGCCAGCTCAACCGCGCACATCGCCAGTGCGCTGGCGCCGTTTTCCAATCCGGCGCGGCCCTGCGGACTGATCGTCGCGGCCGCCATCTCGCGGGAATGACCGGTCACTTCACATCCGCAGATCTGGATATATCCGTGCAGCGCCGGACAGCGGTAGCTGACTGCGCCGATATCGCTGGAACCGCCCGGCACCTCGTCGACCGGCTGGATCTCGCTTAACCCCAGTTCCACATATTGCTTTTCCAGCAAACTGCACAGCGTATAATTGATTTTATTGTCTTCATACGGACATTCGTACATGCTTGTTTTCAGGGTCGTCCCGGCCATCTGGCACGCCCCCTCGGCGCACTGCACCGCCCGCTGCGACATCGCTTTAGCGACGGCCATCGTCGGCGCGCGGAAATAGTATTCCAGCGACGCATAAGCCGGAATGACATTGGCCGCTTCCCCGCCGTCCTTAACGATCCCGTGAATAAAGCTGCCCGGTTCCGTAAACTGCCGCAGCATGTTGATCGCGACAAACGTATTGACCGCGGCATCCAGCGCGCTCCGGCCTTCCTGCGGATGGCAGGCATGCGCGTTTTTGCCAAAGAATTCAAATTTCAGCGGCATCAGCGCATTGGTTCTGCCGCCCAGCCGGTTTTCCGTGCCGGGGTGGATCATCATCGCAGCGTCGAGATCATCGAAGCAGCCCTTCTCGGCCATCCGCACCTTGCCGCCGAAGTTTTCCTCAGCCGGCGTCCCGATCACCCGGACTTCCCCGCCCAGCTGATCAATTACCGCTTTATAAGCGCCGCCCGCCAGCACGCCGATCGCCGCGATCAGGTTGTGGCCGCACCCGTGGCCGACCTCCGGCAGCGCGTCGTATTCGCATAAAAACGCAATCTTCGGTCCCGGTTTTCCGGAATCATAACGGCCGATGAAGCCGGTTGGAAGCAGATAGCTGCGCTCCACCGCAAACCCTAGCTGTTCCAGCTTTTCACATAACAGCGCCATCGATTCAAATTCCTGATCACCCAGTTCAGGATGCTCATACATCGCCTTGACCAGATCCATGCCTTCGTCAAGATGCTGCTTAACCCACGCCTTGCATTGTTCTTTCATACCCATTCACCTCATGGTTAAAAATTTATCATGTTCCATCTGGTTTGTCACGTCTTTCCGCTTAAATCCGGCCGCAATTTGGATTTCTTTTGCTTGCGCGCAGAGAAAAAGCAGGGCGCTGTTGCAAACTAACGCTCTGCTTCCTTCTTATTCGACGATCTCGCCGGCCTGCGTCAGCGCCCACTTGGACACGCTCGGGCCGATCAGTTCATAAATCAGGGTACCGCACAGGACAACTGCCCGCACAGTTTCCGCGTACTGCGGCACGACAGTCTGCGCGACAACGGTCAGACCAATCGCGACACCGGCCTGCGGCAATAACGCCCAGCCCAGATACTTCTGCACCGGTTCGCTGGCGTGCATGATCTTCGCGCCCGCCCAGGCGCCCAAGAACTTGCCGACCACGCGCATGACGACGTAAATGATGCCGACCAAGCCGATCGAAGGCAGAATGCTCAGCTTCAGATCCGCTCCGGAAAGGACGAAGAACGCCATGAAGATCGGCGGCGTCAGCCGGTCGGCAATCGTCATGACCTTGTCGCTTTCGTTGGAAATGTTCGCAAAGACCGCGCCCATCGCCATGCACGTCAGCAGATCCGAGAAGCCGAACGTGCTGGAAACAAACAGCGCGATGAAGATAAACGCGTAGATCAGCGCCTGGCGGTTATCCTCGTCATGGAAGAATTTCAGCGGGATCAGCAGGACAAAGCCCAGGACCGCGCCGCTGCCCAGCGAACCGAGAATCTCGATCACCGGATCCATCAGCTGCATCATCAGGTTGCCGCTGCCCGGGTTTTCGATCATCTGAGCGATCGCCACCGCAATACCGAAGCCGATCAGCGCGACTGCATCATCTAGCGCGACGACGCTCAGCAGCGTTTCCGTCACCGGACCCTTCGCGCGGTACTGACGGATGACCATGATCGTGGCGGCCGGCGCGGTTGCCGCCGCGATGGCTCCCAAGACAAACGAGAACGCCGGATCAAAGCCGAAGGCGATCAGCGAGGCAATGACCAGCACGACCGCCACCATCGCTTCCAGGATCGCGATGACGATCGGCGTCATGCCGACGCGTTTGAAATAGCTGGCCTTGAATTCACTGCCGATTGAAAAGGCGATGAAGCCCAGCGCCACGCTGGAAATAAAGCCGAGCTGACTGAGCGCGTCGGCGTGCACAAGATTTAAAACGGATGGACCGACGATCAGACCGCCGATCAGATAGCCGGTGACGTTCGGCATTTTGACCAGCTTCATCAGCCGGCCGAAGACCAATCCCGTCAGCAGCAGGATCGCTAAACTCATTAATTGCTGCATCGTGATTACCCCTTCTTCACAATGCCCTTAACATAGCTGACCGGTACGGTGAAGACGACGCCCGTGTTCGGCTCGTCCAGATTGCCGACGTTCTTTTCGATGATCTGCACCGCGTGTTCGACATCCTCGTGATTGAGCACCATGAAGATCGTCTTGCTGTTGACCTGCGAGTTGTTTAACAGCGCCCGGAGCGAACCAAACAGATAATCGTGATCCGCTAACAGCCGCGCCATCCCCGCGCTGTCGATGATCGTCGCGCTGAATTTCTTTTCGTTCGATAAGTCTTTCAGCAGCTGATCTAATTTATCAATCTGATTCATGACAAAAAATAATAATTCCATACAACGTCCCTCTTTTCTTAAAACCTGTTTTATTATAGCACCGGTTTTCCGTTTGACAAGGAATTTCCCCGCAAGAAAACCGCAGATTTGGGAATACTGGAAACGAGGTGATTTTTTTGGAAAAATCAAGCGCTTTCACCGTCGAGTTCTCCGCCGATCTGCACCGGCGACTGCCGATTGAAGAAAGCTTTGACTGCGTCAGCACCGTCTTTGATCTCAAGCAAGGTCAGGGTGAGCTGATCTTTATCGACGGCTTCGCCAAGGACGAAGTGATGGAGAAAATCATGGAGCACATGATGAAGCTGGATCCGCTGGCGGAGGATTCCGTCAGCGGCTGGCTGGCCCGGCAGATTCCCTATCTGGAAGTGGAAGGCACAACGGATCTGGCTCAGGCTGTCGACGCCGTCTTAAGCGGAACGTTGTTGTTTCTGGCTGAGGGCGCTCAGGAAGCAGTGCTGATCGACGCCCGCAGCTATCCAGTCCGCTCGATGCAGGAGCCGGAGGATGACCGCGTGCTGCGCGGCTCGCGCGACGCGTTTGTCGAAACGCTGATTTTCAATACCGCGCTCATTCGAAGGCGAATCCGGGATCCGAAGCTGATCTATGAATATGTCCAGGTCGGCAGCCGGTCCAAAACCGACGTCGTGCTGTGCTATCTGCGCGACAAGGTCGATCAGGAGCTGCTGGAGAAGGTGCGGACGAAACTGAACGACACCGAGGTCGAAGGTCTGAGTCTGTCTCAGGAAAGTCTGGCGGAATGTCTACTGCCCAGGCAATGGCTTAACCCGCTGCCGCGGATCCGCTTCACCGAACGGCCCGACACCGCCAGCGCCAGTATTCTTGAGGGCAATCTGATCGTCCTGACGGACAACACGCCTTCGGCGATGATTCTGCCGACGCATTTTTTCGATTTCTTTCAGGAAGCCAATGATTATTACTTTCCGCCTTTAATCGGAACGTATTTAAAGCTGGTGCGGATTCTGATCTTTTTCCTGACGTTGTTCTTTACCCCCTGCTGGTATCTGGCGCTGCGCTGTCCCTGGCTGCTTCCGGAAAGCCTGCATTTCATCCTGATTGAACAGACTGCGGCAATCCCCGTTTTAGCGCAGCTTTTGATCATTGAGGTGATGATCGACGGGCTGCGGCTGGCATCGTTAAACACGCCTTCGTCTTTATCCAGCGCCTTCAGCATCCTCGGCGCGGTGATTTTAGGCGAATATGCCGTCAGCACCGGCTGGTTCAACGGCGAGGTTATTTTATACATGGCCTTTGTAGCGCTGAGCAATTACGCCCAACCCAGTTTTGAGCTGGGCTACAGCTTTAAATTCTTCCGCATGAGCTTGTTGATTCTGATCGCTCTGCTGGGACCGTGGGGATTGTTGCTGGGAACGGCGGCGATCCTTGTGCTGATGCTGAAAACCGACACGCTTTCCGGCAACTATTGTTATCCGCTCTATCCCTACGACGGCACAAAGCTGCGCTCGCTGCTCCTGCGCAAGCCGGCGGATCACCGTCATCCCGGCCGGCCATCCTGATTTTGTTTTTAAACTTGGCTATGAAAAGGCTGCGGCGAAGGGGTTCCCTATACCGCAGCCTCATTTTATTTGTTCATTTCGATCTTCAATGCGAAACACAGCGGTTTTAAGGCATCGGGATCGCACCAGTCGCACGCTCCCTGTTTTTCACTTTCCAGCATTGCCCGTGCCCAGGGTTCAAGAGCAGCCGGATCTTTTTTAAGCAATGATTTTTTCAGCATCCGGCACAGCGTGCGGTCCGCAAAATTCATCCGCTGTTCATCGTAACAACCCCGGCCGTAAAACAAGACCGCTTCCGGCAGACTCGCCTTCAGGCGGCTCTGCATCAGGTTCAGCCCCTCTGCGTCAGCCGGACTGGCGCCCACCGCAAACACGGCGATTGTTTTTCCTTTCAAACGCGCCCGGTGTTTTTTCAGAAAATCAACGCCGGCCACCGTTCCGGCATATACGCCGCCCATTAAAACGATCGTCTCATAGCGGTCAAAATTCCGCGGATTGAAATCTTTTGTTTCCGCGAGATCACAAGCCGCGATCGCTGCCAGCCACCCGGCGTACCGCCGCGACGCACCATACTTCGATTTAACAAGAATCAAGATCGGTTTCATCGACGTTCTCCTTCCAGGGCGTCAATGCCCGCGGTCAATTTAACGAAAAGCTTGAAGAATTGTTCTGTTTCCGCTTCGCTGAATGCGCCGAATAACATTTCCAGACGCGCTTGAAACAACACGCCCATGGATGTGAAATATGCTTCCAGCGCCGGTGTGGGTTCGATCAGCGAAGCCCGGCTGTCCGCCTCGCTGGGATGCACGCTGACCCATCCCTTGCGCTCCAGGGCTTCCGCCAGTTTTTTCACATTCTGGCGCGAACAGCCTAACAACTTCCCCGCCTCGGTCAGCGTCAGCTCGCTGTCAGACTGCCGTACGATCGTCAAAAGCATGAACTGCTTCAGCGTAACCTGCGGAATCTCTTGATCAAACACCGTTTGAAGCCGGGTAGCAGCGATCATCAGCTGGCTGAAGATGGCTTTTCGCTGATGCTGAGGCGTATCGGAGAAGCGCTGAACTAAATCCGAAATTTCCATATTTTTCTCCTTTTATAGTAACTTATTACCTTTTTATTATAGTAACTAGTTACTTATTTGTCAATCAAGATCAGTTTCTCAACGAAGAAAAAGCCGCGGACATTCATTCAGAAACCGCGGCCTGACTTTTATTTTAGGACAGCTTCTGCTGCCCGTCCTCTCTCTTTCTGCCTATCCGGCACAAGCGGGAACCGGCTTGGAGTCGGAAGCCATTGAAAGTTCAAACCAGAACACTGAGCCCTGACCGACCTCGGACCGCACGCCGTATTGGGCATGATGCAGCTCCAGAATCTCCCGCACGATCGCCAACCCGATCCCGCTGCCGGCACTGGAGCGCTTGTGCGTTTTATCGACCTTGTAATAACGATCCCAGATGTAATTCAGCTTATCCTCGCTGATCCCTTCGCCATGATCCTCCACTTCCACGCGCACCCGGTTCCCGTTGATGCGTTGACGGATCACAATCCGTTTATCGTCCAGCGAGTAGTTGATTGCGTTGTTGATGAAGTTATACAAAACCTGACCCAGGCGGTCCGGATCGGCGTTAACCCGCACGGATTCCGCAGGCTGAAACTGGATATCAAAGCCATCCTGCGTCATAAACTTCTCATAGCGGTACAGCACGGTCTGAATCAGCTGCGTCAGATCAAAGTCCTGGATGTGCAGCTCGATTTTATTCTCCTGCAGCTTCGACAGGTCCAGCAGATCGTTGACCAGATTGGACAGCCGGTGCGCTTCGTCGATGATCACCTGCACGTTTTCCGGCGTATTCTCTCCCGGCAGATCGCGCATCATCTCGCCATAACCGCTGATCATCGTCAGCGGCGTGCGCAGATCATGCGATACGTTAGCGATCAAATCCCGACGCATCTGATCCACTTCCTTCAGCTTGCGCGTCGTGTGGTTCATCGTATCGTTGAGCTGCGTGATTTCCTTATACCCCCGGCCGGTGAAGACAATATCGTAATTGCCCTCCGCCATCTGCCGGGCGCTCTGGTTGATATTGACGATCGGCTTGACGATCTTGCGCGACATCAGATAGGCCAGCCCCAGCGAAGCGACGACCACGATCAGCGCGATATAGCCCAGCTGCGTGCGCAGCGTTTCTGTCGTCGCATTGATCGGCGAAATATGTGTATTGACCATGATGATCGTTTTAAAGTAAGAGGTGTTATCCACGATTTTAAAATAGATCAGATTCTTTGATCCATGCTTATTCGAGAGAAGCAGATTGCCGTTAGGCAGCTCGCTGACGACCTTCTCCGACTGAATATCCAGATAGGAACCGCCGTTGGCCTGAGCCTGAGCGACGTATTCGGCAATTTCGGCATTGCTCAGATTATACAGCTGACAGCCCATCGTGTTCGTGGTCTGAATCTGCCCCAGACCGTTGAGCACGCGGATGCACGCGTCGTTCTGACGAGCCTGCTGAGCGACGATTTCCGTAAACTTCTCGCTCTCCAGATTCGCCGCCAGCGTATTGCCGATCTTTTCTATTCCTTCAATCTTAAACCGCTGGTAAAAGCTGTCTAAGAAAACAACTTGAAACAGCCACAGCAGCGCTAACAGTGCGATCACAAACGCCAGAAGGTACTTGACGAGCTTCCACTGCAGGCTAGTTTCCGTTTTCAAAGCGATAGCCTACCCCTCTGAGCGTCGTGATGTAGCGGCTGTATTCCCGCAGATTCTTACGCAGCAGCTTGATATGCGTGTCCAGCGTCCGCTCGTCGCCGAAAAAGTCGTAGCCCCAGACATTCTGAAGCAGCTTTTCCCGGGTCAGCGCGATCCCACGGTTTTTAACAAGGTAGAACAACAAGTCGTATTCCTTCGGCGAAAGATTCAGTTTTTCATCTTTAATCTTCACGATCCGGCCGGTGAAATCGATCGTCAGATCGTTGATTTTGATCAGCTCTTTTTTCTCGCTTTGGGACGTCCGCTTCAGGATCGCGTGAATCCGCATCATCAGCTCCTTCGGTGAGAACGGCTTGACGACGTAATCGTCCACGCCCAGATCGAAGCCGTGAATCTTATCGTACTCCTCGCCCAACGCTGACAGAAGGATAACCGGCACGTTCTCATGCGTTTTGCGGATTTCCCGGCAGGCTGAAAAGCCGTCCAGATTCGGCATCATAATATCCATGACGATCAGATCGTAATTTTCCTTCATCGCCTTGTCGACCGCTTCGAGTCCATCGCAGGCCTCATCGACCGCAAAGCCTTCATATTCCGCATACTTGCGGATCATCTCGCGGATTCGCTGTTCATCGTCCACGACTAAGATTTTAACCATTCGGATACACCCCCTGATTTCTTTCTTATTCTACCCTGAAGATGTGAATACTAAGTGAAGTTTATTCCGGTTGCGTCAGCGAACTGACAAATTCCTGCCATTTTTCATTCTTCTCGATAAAAATCGCGCCCTGACGCTGCCGTTGGGAATCATAATAAGCGAGCGTCATGAATTCTTCCGAGGACAGCGGCGCTTTCTGCAGCTGCTCCGGCAAGTTTTCAGCTAGCCACTCAGACAGCCTTAAATTAAAGCTTTCATAATCCAGTTGACTCTGTTGGCGGAGCTGTTCGAGCTGATTGTCATACATGCTGTAAAAATCCAGAAACCGCACATGATCGGCATAGGTCTTTAAAAACTCCTGGTTGACAAACGAGCTGTAAAGCTGAAAGACGGACTGATAGCGAAGCAAATCGACATTCTGCTCGGTGCGTTCGCCGTTTTCAAACGAGATCAGCGCCAAACTTAAAAAGCAATAGGAATCCTCGGACTGGCGGCAGGCAATCTGCTTTGTTTCGTGAAGCAGATCGGAAAAACTCTGCTGCTGTTGCTCCTGCTGCAGCTGACGGGCAAGCTGATCGACCTGACTCTTGTCCAGTCCGGCTGAAGTTCCATTGGCTTCAATCCAATAAACCGACTGCGGATCAAGACCGCGGTAAAGCAGCTGATATTGATCATTAGCGCTTAATATCGCTTCCAGCGGCGGGATTTGATCCGGTGAAAAATTCACATAGAAATCAGAATACCCCTGCCCCTGATAAAACCGCACGATCATGTTGATCGAGCCTTCGGTATATTCGTTTTTAGCGTTGCTTTGGAAGATGAGCTGGATCAATTCCGGATCCTCCAGCCGCAGCTTCAGCAGCGCCTCGTACTGACGCGTGCCCGCCAGCGAAGACGGCGCGATGCCGACCGCGCTGACCTCCTCGATCGGGATCTGCCGCGAAGCCTCGCGGCGGACCAGAATCCGCATCGGAAAACGAATCAGCGCCGCGATGACCACCACTGCCAGAAAGCTGATCAGCGTCTTGCGCAGACTGATGAATTCCCGCCGCGCCAGATAATCGTAAAGATGGTATAAAATTAACAGAATGCCCGCGTACAGAAGCGCTGAAATCCAGTCCTTCATACCCAGC
>NZ_GG657556.1:461110-499015 GCF_000157995.1 Holdemania filiformis DSM 12042 | reverse complement strand
CCTTGCGCCGGAAAAACGCCCAGCAGCCCAGCGCGGAAGCCGCCAGCGTATTGATCAGCATTATCCAGCAGCGGCTGTAGCTGAACGCCGTGTGGTTGTTGTAATCCGTCACCCGGAACGACTGACGCATGCCCGACAGACTGCTGGTCAGCTGATCGAACGCGATATACGGCAGCGTATCGGTTCTCCCTTCATCCTTCACGATCCGCATCGAGTAAGGATTGGTCAGGGTATCCGTCGCCTTCGAATTAGAGAATTCAGTCTGCGACAGCTGATCATAATTGTAAAACTGCGTCTGGAATGTATAGTGAAACCACCCTGGCAGAAGGGTCAGCACCGCGACCAGGACAAACTGCACAAAGCGGTTGCCGGTCAGCGACACCGCCAGACAGCAGAACGAATACACCATCATCATGCTTAAGCCCCATAAGATCAGAAACCGGATCACCACGCCGTTTTCGACAATCAGCTGGGGATTGCGCAGCAGCGTGATGTGCAGCATCAAAGCCGCGATCAAAACGTTGATCAACAGGAAAAGCATCCCGCCGGCCCAGTTCGACCCGTATAAAGTTTTACGCGGAACCGGCGAGGAAAACACGAGATCACTTTTCTTCTTGCTGAAAAGAAAATCAAACAGCGTCGCGCAGGTTGCGATGGGAAGCAGAAAACAGGCCAGAAAGCTGACGATCCCTGAAATTTCGGAAAACGCAGCGACCTGCGTGACGTCCGGCGTGCGGCTGAGCGAAAAACAGTTGATCAGAATTCCCGCCTGATAAATGATCATTGCGACTAAAAGCAGTCCCTGGGCGCTGCGGAAATTCTGCCAGAACACTTTAAAATTAAAGACGGAGCGAATCGAACTCATAGCCGTATCCCTCCATTTCATAGATAAACACTTCTTCCAGCGACAGCGGAAGCAGATCGAGGATGATCGGCTGCTTGCTGCGAAGCACATCGGTCACCAGCTCGCGGTCGCCCTTGACGATCATCGTCGCGATCGAGCCGCTTTTCTTGTAATACAGCACCTTGAGCTGACGGAATTCATCGCGGTCAAACGTCTTATCCGGCAGCGCGATCTGCACCTTAAACATCTCGGTTTTCAACGAGTCGATATCACTTTCAAACATGATCCGTCCTTCCACAAGCAGTCCCATGTGATCGCACAGATCTTCCAGCTCCCGCAGGTTATGCGAGGTTAACAGCACCGTTGAATTGCGCTGGGCGACGTCCTCAGACAGCACCGATTTCACCAGCGAGCGCATGACCGGATCCAGTCCGTCAAACGTTTCGTCGAAGAAAAAATAATGCGCCCGGGTTGACAACGCCAGAATCAACGCGCCCTGCCGCTTCATACCTTTGGAGAAATTCTGGATCCGCGCCTCGGTATCAAGCTTGAAATGATCGCACAGCATCTGAAACCGGTGGCGATCGAAATGCTCGTACAGACTGGCGTAATAATCCGCCATCATCCGGAAGTTGTAGTTGGGAAAAAAGTACAGCTCATCCGGAATAAAAACGATTTCTTTTTTAATCTTCGCGTTGTCAAACACCGCTTCCCCATTGATCTCGGCCTTGCCTTCACTGGGCTGATACACCCCTGCCAGCATCCGCAAGAACGTCGATTTTCCCGCGCCGTTTGCGCCGACTAAACCATAGATGCTGCCCTCTTTGATCGCACAGTTCATCTGCCGGATGACAGTTTTATTCCGAAATTTCTTGCCGAGATTTTCCGCGACGATCATGCCTTCACCTGCCTGCGGCTGACGGCGGGTTTCACCCAGCGGGATTCAAACTGTTCCGCGAACAATTCCATCTGGATGCAGTCGTACCACTGGCCGCCGATTTTCTTAGCCTGATGATAACGCCCGCATTCCTCAAAACCGACTTTTTTGTAACAGGCGATCGCCGGCAGATTATACGAATAGACCTCCAGCCGGACGCTGTGACAGTTTAATAAATTCAGGCAGTAATCGCACAACAGGCCCAGCGCCTCGCTGCCGCAGCCCTGGTTGTGATAATTCCGGTCGCCGATCATGATTCCCACGCTGGCCCACTGGTTAACCGGATCCCAGTTTGTGATACCGCAGGTGCCGATCGGCTGCTTGCTGTCGCGGGCGATAATTAAGAAGTCCCGTCCGCCCTGCTCCATTTGCTTCAATATCTCGCTTTCCTTCTCCAAGGTGATATTGGAAGCAGCCAGCGTCGTGCCCAGTGTCACCTCTAAATCGTTAATCCAATGGACGAGCCGTTCGGCCTCCCGGCTGTCCAGCGGTGATAGAATGACTTTCTCACCGATCATTTTCTTGATGTTCATCGCAATCTCCTACCTTTGCTTCTTTCATTATAGCCGAGCCGGGAAATGAAAAAAAGGCTCAATTTCTTAAGCCTTTATGACAGGATCTTATTTTTTACGAATGCTTGCCGCAGCTGCAGCTGTGACCTTCGCCCTGATCATGGTGATGCGTGCAGACCGCTTCCGGATCATCGGCGATCTGTCCTGCTGCATAGCTTTCCAGCACCGCTTCCGCGCTGCCGCTGACGCCGCGGATGACCGCGATGCCCTGCGTTGTCAGCGTCTGGTACGCACCCTCGCCCATACCGCCGCACAGACATACGGTTACGCCGTGTTCCTTTAGAAAGCCTGCCAGTTCGCCATGACCTTTGCCCTGTGTCGGCACGACATCGTGGTTCATGATATTTCCATCCTCAATGGTCGCGATCAGAAATGCCTGTGTCTTACCATAATGTCCGAAAACCTGTCCGTTCTCATAAGGAATCGCCGCTATCTGCTTCATTTCTCCAACAGTCCTTCCAGTTTTTCAGCCGCTTTCGTCATCCATTCGCCTTCAAAATCTTCAATTCGTCCAGCATCGCACAGGCTGGCAAACTGCGGATTGATCGGCAGCCGCGCCAGAATATCGAGTCCCTTCTCCGCTGCGACCTCGTCAAGCTTGCTGTGACCAAAGACTTCGATCCGCTTGCCGCAGTCCGGGCATTCCAGGTAACTCATGTTTTCCACGACGCCCAGCACCGGGATGTTCATCATATTCGCCATATTGACGGCTTTGGCCACAATCATGGAAACCAATTCCTGCGGTGAGGTGACGACAACGATGCCGTCTAACGGCAGCGACTGGAAGACGGTCAGCGGAACGTCGCCGGTTCCCGGCGGCATGTCGACGAACATGAAGTCGACGTCCGACCAGATCACTTCGCCATAAAACTGCTTGACCATGCCCGCTAAAATCGGTCCGCGCCAGATGACCGGCGTTTCCTCATTGTCCAGCATCAGGTTGACGGACATGATCTGAATGCCGGTCGAGCTGACAGCCGGCAGAATTCCGTCTTCATTGCCATAGGCCATGCCATGGATCCCGAACACCTTCGGAATCGACGGGCCTGTGATATCGGCATCCATAACGGCGCTCTGATGTCCGCGCCGCTGCATTGTCGCCGCTAACAGCGAAGTGACTAACGATTTGCCGACGCCGCCCTTGCCGCTGACGACGCCGATGATCTTGCGGATCCGGCTGTGCGGATTCGGTTTTTCCAAAAAGCTCTGCGGCTCCTGCCGGCTGGCGCAGTTAGCGCTGCAGCTGCCGCAGTCGTGATTGCATGTTTCACTCATAATTTAGTCCCTCAATTCTTTTTCTCACGGTTGATATTATACCATTTCTTTTTACAACAATCCAACGCTGTGCCTGAAATCTTTTGAAATGGTTTTCCAGTTTGAATGGATTCTTATCCGGAGAAATCGAAAAGAAACATTACTTTTCCTGAAGATTCCAATTCTTTTTTGCGTTTTTTTGCACAAAACACAAATCCTAATCTATGAGGAACAAAGCTGAAAAAACAGTTAAGGAATGCCGTAAAACCTTATTTTTGTAAGCATAATCCGGTATATTCCTGATTTGTTGGCAATATTAACCTTTTCGTTCACCGCTTAGAATGGTAGTGAAATGAGGTGAATTTATGATTGATTACAGTCCATTTTGGAAAACCTTGAAGGAAACTGGCGTAACACAGTACGATTTGATCTACCATCATAATATCAGCCGCGGCACGATTCATCGCATGCGCAAAAATAAGCCGCTGACCTTAGTCACCGTCGATATCTTGTGCTCGATTCTGGAGGTTCCCATCGAAAAAGTCGTCTGCATCCGGCCATCCGATCCGGATTGCGAAACCTCGCTTTGATCCTTGTCCGGCAAACAAAAAGACCCTCATCGGGTCTTATTTTTCTTATGGTGACTCGTACGGGATTTGAACCCGTGAATGACGCCTTGAGAGGGCGCTGTGTTAACCGTTTCACCAACGAGCCAGTGCTTAATTATTATAGCTTATCAAAAGAAAATATTCAACAAAAAACGGTGCGAATTGCACCGTTTTTTTCATTCAGGTTCTGACTTATTTCGCTAACACCGTCTTTGCGGTTTCGACGATCGCCTTAAAGCCCTTCTCGTCGTGAATCGCGATTTCCGACAACATCTTGCGGTTAATCGTGACCCCGGCCAGCTTTAAGCCGTGCATCAGCTGAGAATAGCTCATATCGTTCATTCTCGCCGCAGCGTTGATTCGTGCAATCCACAGTTTGCGCATATCGCGCTTCAGCTGCTTACGTCCGATATAGGAGTAACGCAGAGAACGCATGACCTGTTCATGGGCTGTACGGTACAGCAGGTGCTTCGAGCCGAAATAGCCCTTCGCTAACTTTAATGTTCTTTTTCTTCTTGCGCGGGTAACAGTTCCGCCTTTTACTCTTGGCATGTTCTAACGTCCTCCTCTAATTAGTCCTGAATCAGGTACTTGATCCGCTTCATGTCGGTCTTGTCGACCAGCGCCGACTTTCTCAGCTGTACCTTCTGTTTATGGGTTTTGTTTGCTGCAAAGTGAGAGATATAAGCATGGCTTCTCTTCAGTTTTCCGCTGCCTGTTCTTTTAACACGCTTTGCCAGCGCCTTTTTTGTTTTCATCTTTGGCATAATCAAGTCCTCCTATACTTTTTTATTTCTTCTTCGGTGTCAGAACCACAGACATCGTATTGCCTTCCAGGGCCGGAGCCTTTTCAACGGACGCAATATCCGACATCTGTTCGACGAAGCTATTCATAACCTTTTTGCCGACCTCCAGGCGCGTGATCAGACGGCCTCGAAAGCGCATATCAATCTTGACCTTCATTCCGTCTTCAACCCAGTTGCGGGCCTGACGAAGCTTCGTATCAAAATCGTGCGTATCAATAACCGGGGATAAGCGCATGGGTTTAACCTCTGTGACATGCTGATTCCGCTTGGCTTCTTTCGCCTTTTTCTGCGACTCAAAACGATACCGTCCATAATCGACAATCTTGCAGACCGGCGGATTTCCATTCGGAGCGACACACAGCAGATCAAGTTCATAATCGTAGGCTTTTTCCAGGGCTTCCCGGCGCATCATCACGCCTAGCTGCTCTCCTTTTGGGCCAATGACTAAGACTTCTTTGAAACGAATGTTTTCATTGACCAGATCATCGTTGGTCATGACTTTCTTGCTAATAAACGACACCTCCATATTGCAAAAAAGCAGGTACTCCTAGAATACCCGCTTCTACTTACACAGTTCTCTTTGTGTTTGCAGCGTCAACCCAAGTCTGAAGGACATCAGGTGAGAAGGGGCACTTCTACTTTCTACATACTTTTTCTTTGCTTGTTTACTTTACCATGGAACACACGGCTTGTCAAAGGTTTTTTCCAAAACTTATCCGGCTGCGGAATGTTTTGCGCCACAAGCCTGCATAACGACCGAAATGAAGTGCGGATCGCCCCGCGGTCAGCTTCAGCGCTGCATAAACTCCCGCAGCGTCTCCGCCTGAGCCGCGCCGTCTTCAACGCCCGCGCGGTATAAGGCATGCAGCTCGCTGCGGTCCTTTTCCAAGCGGCCGATAACGACCGGCTTTTGCGGCTGGATTACCAATACCTTGCCCTGCGCTTTTAACGCTTCGATTTCCTCAAGCGTTTCATTATAACGCAGATGACGGGTTGCCATCTGCTCGATCAGCTTCGGATAGCGGCGGTATTTCGTGCGGATCAATGGCATGAGTTCATTCGGCTTTTTCCGGTATTCAGCGCACTGCGTCAGTACGATGACGTTCTTTTCGCAGCCCAGGCGCATCGCTTCCTTGACCGGAATCGAATCGCTGATCCCGCCGTCCAGATATTCCTGACCTTCAATTTCGACTGTGCGCGACAACAATGGCAGCGAGCTGGAAGCCTGCAGCCAGCGGATATCGCGATGCAGATCTTCGATGAGCGGATATTCTGCTTCGCCGCTGGCCAGATTGGTCACCACCGCCCGAAACCAGCCCCGGCGCTGCGCAAATGCGGCATGGTCATACAAATCCAGCTGATTGGGAATCGTGTCATAAAGCATTTTCGCACCAAAAAAATCCCCGGTCGTCAGCCACGAACGCACGCTGCAATAGCGCCAATCGTTGAGATAGCTGACATTGACGCGGTAAGCCCGGCCGCGCTGTTTCGATAAAAAGCTCGCGGCGTGGCAGCTGCCGGCGGAAACGCCCAGCGTCCCGTCAAATTCCAGACCGGCGTCTAAAAATGCGTCCAGCACGCCCGCCGTATACACACCGCGCATGCCTCCGCCCTCCAGCACCAGGCCGATCTTTGTTTCTTGCATTACGCTTCACCGATCCTTTCCGCGTTCAGTTCGTCATACCCGGTCAACGGGTCCGGCTTCCGCGTCAGCCGCCAACCATCCAAGCGAAGCAGAACGATCTCCGCCGTCGTGTTGACAAGGCAGCCAGACGTCAGGTGCCCGCCGAACGTATGCAGATCCTGATCGCAGACGCTGATATGCACATGCATCCCCTGCTCGCTGATCGTACCGCTGAGCGAAACAATCTCCGCGTCCACTTGTTTTTCATAAATCGTAACGCCGTCAGCCATCCGGAACCGGACGAGGCTCAAGCAGCCGGCGCAGGCCACAACCGCCGCAGCCTGAATCTGACGCTCAGCGCAATAGCGTTCGATCGTCTCCGCCAGATCCTGTCCCGGCAGCACTCTGAAGCATTCTGTATTCATTTACGATACCTCCCGAAAAAAAGAAAAAACCGGAATGAAATCCGGCTGTTTGTTAAAAGAGAAATCCAACGACCTTGACGTCAACCAGATTGCATTTCAGGCTGGTCATCTGCAGAATATTCTGATAGATCCGATCCTGCAGCGTTTCGCAGACCGCATTCACGTTGGCTCCGTATTTCACTTTGATTTCCGCCATAACGTTTAAACGGTTGTTTGCGATTTTGCATTGAATCGGTTTCTTCAGCGTTGTCGGTTCGATGGCATACGCCTGGTCGACGTCGTCGATCGAGATCTGGGCAATCGTTTCAAATACACCTTTTGATAAGGCGATCAGGCCTGTGCCTTCGTCTTTTTCTTTAATCTGAATATATTCCTGAGCCAATTCATTCACCTTCTTTGTTCCTATTATACCAGAGAAAGCCCAAGATGCCAAAGAAAATGAAACGGGGTTTTTATTTTTAGCGAGCCTACTTGAACGTGACTTCCGGCACCCGTTCATCCTGCAGCTGATCCGCGGCGATCTTCATAATCTTCGAGGCGTTCTCCGCCCCTGCCAGTGTTTTCGGGCATCCGATCCGCACGACCTCATCCTCCAGCTCCGCGACGCAGCCCTCCATTCCGGCCTGACTCAGCGCAGCGACAATCGTTTCCTCAGTCTTCTTGTTTTGTTCCACCTGTCCCGCCTGCTGCAGCGCGTCCTGTTTTTCTTCGGTGCTGGCCGACGGCGACGCGACGATCGACTGGGAATTCTGGGCCTGGGCATTATGTTTGTCCTGCAGCTGCTGCTGCATCGTGGCCAGGGAATCCTGATCCTCGTTCTGTCCGGTTAAAAGCTGATCGGGATTCAATTGTCCCTGATCGGCCGGCAGCGTCACATAGTAGATTGAAAGCATCAGAATCAATGTAAATAAAGTGAGAAATGCAAATGCCTGTTTATTCATATCACGGCCTCCTGCTCACTTGTACTGTATGCGGCAGGCAGCCCGGTTATGAGCGTTTTGAAGATCAATAAAACAGGGCGCAGATTTTATGCTTCAGATGCGTAAGGATATCCTTGCGCTGCAGCTGATATTCCTCCAGACTTTCCAACATCTCGTCCAGACGGTCGATTTCCTCATGAAATAATTCCATAATCTGAAGCAGACGGTCTTCGTGGATGATCTCGACCTTGCCGACCTCCACCATCGCTTCCGCGACGCACCGCAGCAGATCGTCACGGATCGTCTGAGCGCTGACGTTGTCCAGCGCAGTGAATTTCTTTTCGTACCAGAAGCGGTTGACAATCAATGATTTCAGCACTTCGACAAACATCGTGAAGTCCTGGATATTGTTGCCCGGCTGGATCGCGAAAAGCATAACGAAGAACACATGCCACTCAAAATCAATGTTGATGATGCTTTGCCAATACCGGCCGAGCACATCGCAGAACGGATCGTAATGGATAAATTCTTTTTCGAGCGTAATCGGTTCCGTGAAATCAAGATCGCTGATTTTCAACAGATTGAAATGTTCGAAATATTCGACCATTTTCTGCTGCGGCTGGTCCGACTGAACGAAGTCTTTAATATAGATATACTGGCTGAGCACGGCGCTGCATTTCTTGAAATCGGTCGTAAATCCGATCGACTCAATCATTTTGATCGCGTACAGATCGCTGATCGATTTCGCCATAAACATCTTGAAACCCCGTTCGCTCATGCCGATATCTTTGTCTTTATTCTGGTTGAGAATCTGGGTATAGACGATTTCCAGCTGGTGATCGACGACATCCAGATTATCGCGGATCGAAGCCAGTATGTCTTTCATAAAGCTGTCGAACATCACATACTGGGTATTTTTATAAACGACCTGATGCTCGATCTCGCTCCAGAAGGAATGCACCATGGATTTGATCTGCAGCTCAAAATTCACTTTGCGGCCGTTGAACAAATAATAACCGTCGATCCGGTAAATCGTAAAGCCGTTGCGCTGCAGCTGGGGCTGGGGCATCGCCAGATTCAGACAGAGATCCGGATAAAGCATGCATTGGGCATATTCCTGATCTTCGACAAAGCTGAAATGATGGCGGATCGCCTGGTAAATCCGGTTTTCATCGCTGATAAAGCGGCATTCTACGGTCAGGCCGATCAGATCGGGAAGGAAATTGAGAACTTCCTCGCCTGTTGAAAACTGCAGATAGTATTTGTTGCGGATCATTTTTTCTTTCAGCGAGCCGATTGATTTTATCCGCGAGCTGAAGCCGACGACATAATCCATATAGTCTTCCAGAAGATGCTCGAAGCAGCCCTTAATCGCTCCTTCGACATATTGGTAAGACGGGTTGTTCAATTCCAGCAGTTTGACCGAATCGTCGATCAAATCGAACAGTTCAAGACGCATGGGATCAGCCTCCTTCAGCGTGTGCGCAGTCCTTTGGGATATTTATTTTTAATCACGGTGCCGTCGCTCTTGCCAAAGCCGACGGGATAGCCTTCATAACTCAGGCAGAGAAAACCGCGCGGGGCAGCGGCAGTTAACGGCAGCCCCTGCAAATATTGCGCAAGCTGATTTTCATTAAGCCCCGCGGTGTTCTTAAACCGGTCCTGAAGCAGAGCGGACATATAGAAATGATGGTGCGGCTCCACTCGATTTTTGACGATTTCCCCGGCCATAACGCCCTGCCGCAGCACCGGAATGTTCTCCAGCTGGATAAATTCATGGCGCATCAAAGACAGCCGGTCTTGCTCAAGATGGAAATGCAGATCAGAAAGATCCGTCAGCTGACCGCTGAGAAACTCCCGGACGGTTGACGGCAGCGGTGCGCTTTTGACAAAGCGCGGACGGACACCTGGCTGAGCCGCTGTTTTACGCAGCTTCGCAACGAAGTGTCCTTCGCCTTGATCCATCGGAAAGATCCGCCGGACCTTCGCACCGTCGACCAGACCGGTTGACAAACCCGGCCGGCCAAAATCCACGCCGCAGTCAATCAGCTCCATTTCCGGATGCTTCCGCAGAAACTGATCGATAACCTGTTCGTTTTCCTCCGGCGCGTAGGTGCAGGTTGAATAGACGAGAATTCCCTGTTCCTTCAGCGTGAATACCGCCGATTCCAATATTTTCTGCTGCCGCTGGCCACAGGCCCGGACATGTTCGACGCTCCAGTCAGCCAGCGCCCGGTCTTCCTTCTTAAACATACCTTCACCGCTGCAGGGAGCGTCGACCAACACTTTGTCCATCCAGCCGCCAAGCTGCGGACACAGCCGTTCCGGGGAAGCATGGGTTATCATCGCTTCGCTGACGCCCAAGCGTTCCAGATTGCTCATCAAGACGCGCGCCCGGCCGCCGTCGATTTCATTCGCGATCAAAAAACCGGACTGACCGATCCGCGCCGCAATCTGCGTACTTTTCCCGCCCGGCGCCGCGCATAAATCCAGCACCCAGTCGCCCGGCTGCGGATCCAGAATAGTCACCGCCGATGAGGCTGACGGCTCCTGCATGTAAAACAATCCCTGGCGATGATAAATATGATTGCCCAGTCCTGTTTCCGAACCGGTCAGCACAAAGCCTTCCCGGGCAAACGGCGACGGCGACAAGGAAGCAAATTGACGCTTGACTAAGGCATCCGGCTGGATTTTTAACAAATTGGCGCGCAACCCGCGAAACGGCGGGTTGTTCAGGGTTTCAACGTAAGCGTCATAATCCGGCCCCAGCAGCTCCCGCATCCGCGCTAAAAATTGTTCATTCATCGCGCAGTTCCTGAAAATAGTCGCGGACAGCCTGCTGATCGCGGTGAAGCTGCTCGATCAGTTCCTGCAATGAAGCAAACTGCCGCTCCGTCCGCAGCCGTTTGTAAAAGCGCAGCCGCATCGGCTGATCGTAAAAATCTTCCGCACAGTCCAACAGATTAGCTTCGACCGACAGCTCGCGGACTGGATTGCAGGTTGGATTATGTCCAATATTGATCATTGCCTTCCAGCTCCGTCCTCCGCTTTCCGCCTCGCCGGCATACACTCCGCCTAACGGCAGCAGCGTTTCCTCCTCGGTCTTTAAATTTGCGGTGGGGAACCCCCACTCGCGGCCCTTCTGACGGCCATGCACAACCACGCCGCGGATTTCATAGGGATAGCCTAACAGCCGTCCGGCTTCCGCCACATCGCCCTGTTCCAGACAGCGGCTGATCCGCGAGGAACTGATCTTATCTCCCTGATCGTTGACCGCTTCAATCACGACGACGTCGAACCGTCCGGCGGCCTCGGCTTTGAGCGTTTCCACACTGCCGCTGCCGAACTTTCCATAATGAAAATCAAATCCGCAGATCAACGCCTTCAAACGGCAGTGTTCCGCCAGCATATCAATGAACTCTGAAGGTGAAAGCTCGGCCATTTCCTTAACGAAGTCCAGTACGATCACCCGGTCGATTCCCATTTTGCCCGCCAGCTCAATGCGCTGCTGCAACGTCGTTAAATGCTGGACCTTTTGCATCCGTCCGATCGTAATCCACGGATCGGGGGAGAATGTGATCAGCGCACTTTCACATCCGGCAGCCTTTGCCCGCCGGATCGTTTCGTCGATCAGCGCCCGGTGTCCCCGGTGCAGACCGTCAAAATAGCCAATGCAGGCGCAGACCGGTTCATTCAGAACCGGCTCGCCATGCGTTTTTATCATATCTACTTTCATTGATGTTTCTCCTACCATAATCCCCGCAGGCAGCGGTAAATTCCATCTTCCTGCCGTTCCATCATCGCCAGCACCTGATTTTCGCTGACGACGCCGACGACAGGCTCCGTGCTGTCCAGACGCAAACGCTTGCCGTTTTTAATATCTGGAATCTGCGCCGGATTCGCTTCTATCAGCGGATATTGACTGGCAATGCCGTCATAGATGGAAACAAGCTGAAAATGTCCCTGCTTCACCTCATCCAGCGGCTGGCACTGATCCAGGGTATAACCGCAGGCCCGGGTGCGGATCAGACTGCTCATCGTGCCCACGGTTCCCAGTTTTTCCGCAATGTCTTCGCACAAGGTGCGTACATAAGTTCCGTTAGAACAAACGACACGGAACCGGATGCTCGACGCAACTTGCAAAAGCTCGATTTCGATGATCTCGACAGGCCGTTTTTCCCGTTCGACCTCCACGCCCTCACGGGCATATTCATACAGCTTTCTGCCGTCCTTTTTGATGGCGGACACCATCGGCGGCAGCTGCATTGAAACGCCTAAGAAGCTGTTCAGCACAGCCTTTATCTGACCCGGTTCAAGCTTGATCGCCGGTCTGGTTTCCAACGGTTTGCCCCAGATATCGCCGGTATCGGTTTTCGTGCCCAGCGTCAGCTCGGCGATGTATTCCTTCGTCTTGCCTGATAAATACGGCAATGCCTTGCAGGCCCGGCCCAGCAGCACGACCAGAACGCCCGTCGCCTGCGGATCCAGGGTTCCGGTATGGCCGACGCTCTTGATGCCGGCGGCTTTACGGACCTGATAAACGACGTCGAACGACGTCATTCCTGCCGGTTTATTAATTAAACAAATTCCGTCCACTGTATCACTCCAAACTCCACGTTTCATTATACCAAGGCTCACTTCCGTTTGCAAAGCCTATCGCCGCATCCACGCAAATCTCACACGGAATGTTCACCTGGGCTTCAAACAGGGCCTGTGGTATAATAGGACGGAAGAAAAAAATGCAGGAGGACTGACTGATGAATGCGATGAAACAAATTTTAGGCTGTATCCGCAAAGCCGACCAGGACTACGGTATGATCGCCGATCACGACCGGATTGCGGTCGGCGTCTCCGGAGGCAAGGATTCCATGCTTTTGCTTTATTGCCTGCATCTTTACCAGCAATTCTGCCAGCGGATTCAAAGCAAGCAGTTTGAAGTCGTCGGCATTCATATTCAGATGGGCTTTCCCAGCATGGACTTCACGGACGCCGCAGTTTTTTTCAAACAGCACGGCATCCGCCTGGAGCTCGTACCCAGCCGGATTTACGATATTTTAAAGATCCAGGCCAATGACGATGGTTCTTTAAAGTGCTCGTTATGCTCGACGCTAAAAAAGGGCGCCGTCAACCGGGCCGCAAAGGACTTCGGCTGTACGAAGGTCGCGTTTGCGCACCATGGAGACGACGCCATTGAAACCTTATTAATGAACGCGATTTACGGCGGCCGGCTGGCGACCTTCGCGCCGAAGATGTATTTATCCAACGCGGAAATGCCGTTTATCCGCCCGTTTATCTATGCCCGGGAAAATCAGATCCGCGCGGCGGTCGAAAGCTGCCACGTCCCGGTAGTGAAGTCGACCTGTCCGATGGACGGCTATACCCGCAGGCAGGATATGAAAGAAATGCTCGAGCGGCTATATGCGGAATACCCGATGGCCCGCGACAACTTTCTGCTGATGCTGCACAACGAAAAGCAGCTCAGTCTGTGGCATGAGGAAACCGCTGATGAGCAAGCTGAGCTTCACCCCATCAGTAAATCAGAATCTTAAAGCCGTCCGGCAGCCGCAGCTGGGCGGCTGTTTTTTGTTCGTCCAGGATGCGATGTTCGCAGGCGTCGCATAAGATCAGCGGCTGGCACAAATCGAATTCCTCACGGATTTCCGGCGGACTCATTTCCTGTAATCCTTCGACAATTTCCCGCAGCGTCAGCGACGGGTCGGCGCTGCATTCAAAATATTGATCGCAGCAGACTAACTCAAAACCTAGTAATACTTCATTTTCCATGTTATTTTATCTCCCTCAATCGTTGCATTTGTTCACCTTGAATCCACATACTTTCCTGCTCTGTTAAATTCGCCACGGCGGCGGGCACCGGAAAAAACAGCTGCTGCCGCAAGCCCGGACCCGACCACAGCGTCAAAGAAAAATCTACCAGTCTCCGCCAAGGACCGCGCTGGATTTCATGCGCGGCGGCGACCAGGACAAACGGCGCTTCCCTTTCAAAAAAGGAAAAGATTTCCGCTTCGCTTTGTCTGGAAGTTTCGACGATGGGATAAGGCCCGCCAAGCTGCCGGATTCTGGCTGCGCAAAGGCTGGCGTCATAGCCGGTCACAACCAGATGCTGCCGCGCTTGCAGTGTTGTGTAAACGGGCTGGCACAAAATCGGATCCACGCCCAGAAAAACAGCCTTCTTTTTCAGCCAGCTGCGCGGCAACCGTTCGGGCAGCCGCGGCAGCTGCCAGCGTTTCGGCTTCATTTCCACAGGCGGAGGAAGCGGCCGGGCCAGCACGAAGTCCATGACGCTTTCCTTAAAAAACAAGCCCTTTCCGGCCGCCAGCGGCTGAGTCCAGGTTCGTTCCAGCGCTTCGCTAAGCTGCGCCGGTGCAGCCGGGCCGAGGATGTAGCGGATCCGCAGGTTCTGCGCCAGGCGCAGCGGCAGCCGGCTGATCTGCTTCTCGGCACACAATAAATACAGGTTCAGCGACGGGCCCTCTTCCAAAAGCCGCTGAAACAACGCCAGATGATCCCAGCGGTCCAGAATTGCGCCAAGTTGAAGCACCACGATCAGTAAGGGGATTTCAGCAGAACGGCGCTGCCGCAGACCGCGGTCAAGCAGGCTGAAAAATCGCTCCATCCATTCCGGATGCTTAAAGGACAGGACTTCGATCACCGCCGGCTCTGCCAAGAACTGCGGCAGCTGATCCAGCGGATCCAGCACGACAAATTCAGCTGTTTCGTCAAACCAGCCCGCGCTTTGCACTAGACATTGCAAAAAGGGCCGCTGGGCCGCTACTTCCTCGCTGATCAGCAAGCCGTGCGCCAAAGGGTGAACAATCACCGGCGTTGCGCGGTGAAGCGGATCGTCGCCGATCCCCAGAACCAGACCGGCTGTCTGTTTTTTTAACACGTCCAGCTCTACTGCCGTGGGAAGCGGCGGCCACAACGGTGGAGCAGATAAACCACGGCGGTCCGCTTCCCGGATAATCGCCGCCATCAGCGCTTCGCTCTGACGCAGGCTGGCATTTTTCCCATGCTGCGTTTCGCGGATGGGTTTCAACCGGAAATCCAGCCAGCGCACAACCGGATCCGGCGTCTGCTTGCCGCCCAGCCAGGCGCATTGCCCCTGCACTAAATCCTGCTGGCTTAGCAGAAGAAACTGCCCGGGCCGGCTTAACCGCAACGCTTTATCGCAATGCAGAAGCTCCTGACTGTCCTGTTTCTGCGCCACTTTCAAGCAGAGCTTAAAATTGAAATTACTCCACATCTGTTCATCGACAATCCCTGCCGGCCGCTGCGTCGCCAGGATCAGATGCAATCCCAGGCTGCGGCCGATCCGGCAAATCTGAATCAGATCCTGCATAAATTCCGGCTGAGATTGCTTCAATTCGGCAAATTCGTCGATGATCAGCACGCAATGCGCCAACCGCGGCAGCTGGGGATGATCAAGACAGAGCTGGCGATAGTGATCCAGATCAGAAACAGGCTGTTTTAACGCCGTCTGCGCCTGAGCGAAATACCGCTGCCGCCGTTCGCACTCCTGACGCAGATAGATCAAGGAACGTTCTACACCGTTTTCTGCGACATTGTTCAGCTCCGCGCAGCAATGCGGAAGCAGCCGCCCCTGGAAACGCAGCTGTTCGATCAGACTGCCGCCCTTGTAATCGATGATGGCGAACTGCAGCTGATCCGGGCTGTAATGCCAGGCCGCCGAAAGTACGAGCGTTTCCAGCAGCCGGCTTTTCCCGCTGCCCGTCATTCCGGCGATCAGGCCGTGGGGCCCCTGCCCTTTTTCATGCAGATCCAGAATGACCGGCTGCCCATGTTCGTCCAATCCCAAAGGAATCCGCAGCTGCGTCAGGCTTGCCGCTTCCTGCCAGGGCGGGCAGGCAAGCATCGGTTGGGCAAGCAGGCTTTGAAAATCAACCTGACGGTGCGATTGCCGGCTTCTTTGTTCCGCGCGGTAAAGGGACAGAGCGCTTTCGCGAAAATTCTTCGCATAGCTGAAATCAACTTCAAATTCCTGGACCAGCTGTCCCGAGCGCGTCAGAATCCGGCCATGTCCTTGTTCGATCATCAAAATCCGCTGCGCCGCCAAGCGCAGATCCGATATCCGGGCAGCCCATTGCCAGACGCAGGATTTCGCTTTGGGTGTTCCAAAGCAAACAGCCGCGACCGGATCACTCACCAGCGTCCAGACCGGAATCATGATTTCCTGAATCTGCCGCCGCCCGCGGTCCCAATCGTCCTGATTTGTCCAGATCCGCCGCAGGCCCTGGTCATCATAGAGTTGAGGCAGCCAGCAGAGCGTTTCGAAAATGTCCTTGGAAATGGGACCGAGCCAGGCCAGAGCCGCGCTCTGAGCCTGGTGATGGACCGCAAACGTCATCAAAACCGTATTGAAAAACGCAAGCAGCGATTTCTCATCGCAGACCAAACCGATTTGGTCAAATTCAAAGAGATCCCAGGGCAGCGGCGCGGCGGCGCTGAAAGAATGCGTCGTTTGCCAGACCTCGATCTGCCGCTTGACCTCCTGATCCGCGGCATTGCGCAAATCCAGCGTCTCCAGATTCATTTTGGGAATCAGCGTCAGCCGCTGACGGCCTAAACACAGCTTACCGAACAGCGGATGATCCGCGCCGGTATCGAATACAGTCTGTTCCTCGATCTGTGCGATTACCCTTTCGGCATCCGGATAGCGCCGCGTCAAAAACGTAACCGTTTCCCGCAGCGCCGCCTGACAGGTTTTCTCCCAATCTTCCAGCACTCCCGTCAGCCACTGTTTTTGCCGGCGGCGGTCACGCCGGTTCAACAGGACATTGACGGTCAGCTGAACCAGCGGCCAGAACACCGCTGAAAACATCATGACGGCCGGCATCAGGACCATCATTCCCGCCGCCCCCTGACCTCCTAGCGATAAGCCGACGGTGATCGAGGCTGCACCCATCATCAGCGAAGGTCCGATCGTCATTACACTGAAGGTCATGGGTCTGAATTTAACCGGCGGACCCTGAGGTAAAATGAGCGAGCATTGCGGATCGGCGGGATAAAACTGAAACGCCGGATGAAAGGAAAGCGCCAGCTTATCGGGCGGCTGGTACATCCAGCTGGTCAAGGTTTGCCAGCGCAGCGGCTTCAGCTTGATTTTGAGCCGCATTCCGGGGTTGTTGACCGCGATAAAAGCAGGGTGAATCAAAACGGTGATCGCCGCAAACTGCAGGCGCATTCCTGCTTCCAGACAGGTCTGACGCTGATGAACGCCGTTGACGATCATACTGGGAAACATCGCTTTCTCCTCAGCCACATTCTGATCGAAGTCCAGCATCGCCCACGGCTCGTCCTGGTTGCCGCAGGTATTTGTCAATGCTTCCTCGCTGAGCATCCAGCGGCCTTGGGGCCGTTGATAGAGCGTGTATTGATCGTAACCGGCATCCTCGAAATAGTAGTAGAGATCAATTTTTTCATAAAACGGAAGATAGCACAGCTCGTCATGACGCCCTTTGATCAAGCGGCAGCGGCGTGAGCTGTCCAGAAACTGCAGCGTCTCGCTGAGCTGCACCTGCCAGCCTTCCCCCTTCCGGGTAATCGCCAGCACGCCGTCGGCCTCCACCGCGAAGAATAAGCCGCGCTGAGAACAAACATGGCGGACCGCCAGCCGGTGCTGCCACAGAATACAGACGATCATGCCGCCTCGGTCCGCACATGAATATGGCAGCTTGTCTTGTAGGTTTCAGTCGGCTCGGTAATCGTGACAATCGTATCGCCGGCTTTAACCGCCCGCACCCGGCCGGTCTGCACAACGGTCGCGATATCCGGCTGTGCGATGGAATAGATCAGATCCGACGCCGCCACGCCTTCCGGCAGTCCGCGGATCACGATCTGTCCGCTTTGACCGGGACTTAAAATCAGCTGGACTTCCGCCAGTTCGATCCGGTCAGTTTTGATGATCGGGGCCGGGGTCGGCGTGGATGCGGAATGTTGGCCGCGGGTGCAGTGATCGACGAAGATTCCATTTTCCAGATGTGTACGGCCATGCGGATTAAGTGTCGCGTTATTCTCGTTCAGGATTGAGAATGTGCGGCCCATGCCTAACCGTCCTGCCAGCGAGTCGGACGAATTGATCTCCAGCTCCAGGATGCCGTGGACGTTCAGATCGCTGCAAAACTGCAGATTTGCATGGACGGGCTGATTTTCCAAAGGTAATTCTCCTGCCTCGCTTGGTTCCAGCCCGCCGTTTTCTCCAATCCAGGCCGTCGTTCGCATCACGCCGCGCAAGCCGGTCTGAAGCAGCAGATCCATCAGTGAAATTCCGGCGGCCCGGGCGGAAGCTTCCACCGCAGCTGTCATTTTCGAAGACCCTTGAAAAATAAAATCATGGCGGTGTTCAAGCTGATGAATCAGCCGCGGAACGCCGTTTCTTATTTCCATGCCGATGCTTCCTTCCTGACTTAAAAGCAGCTCGATCTTGCCGCCGGCGTAGCAATGCAGCTGCAGAGTTAAAAGCAGATCGACAATCGGAAACTGCGGCACCGGCAGCTTGATCTTCGCGATGGGGATCACGGTGTCCGCCTCCTTCCGCGCGTTGGTAAAGGAAGCGGTCAGCGAGCTTAACAAATCATGCGGATCCAGGCCGGAAAAATCGCTGGTCAGCGTATTGGACACCCCGCGCGTCAGGCCGGCCGACTCGCTCATCGTGAAATCCAGCTGAAGCCGGCCTTCCTTGCCTAAACCGTTCCAGGCGATCACCGGATGCACGCCCGTCAAGTCATAGTCCATCTGCAGCGTCGCGCCGTTCGTCATTTTCTTGGCCGCGTGGACATGAATGCCGCTGGCCGCTACGCTCCAGCTTACCTGCGTCCCGCCGACTTCAAACTGCTGCTTCATCAGCGCGAACCGTGGTTGTGCCGCTTCGCTCAGGTTCATCGCGACCGGCAGCAGACCTGTGCTGTCCTGTGCATAGGGCAGGATCTCCGCCTGACTCCAGTCGGCGTCAAACGAGAGGTTAAACTGTGTCTCAGCCAGCCAGGTCTGCGGATCTTCCAAATGAACTTCAGCCAGAATCTGATCTTCTGTTTCAACAAGGGAATCCGTGACATAGACTTCATTCTTATCCGGATCCGTGAACCATTGTCCGACTTGTCCGCTTTGGGTTGGCTCCAGCGCAATCCGGCCCGTTTCATCCGGTCTGGCCTCGCCGCCCCATAACCCCGCTTTCTCCCATTCGAACCTTTCCTGATCTTCAATTTCGTTCAGGGAACGCGTCAGCGCCGCCAAGGAACTCGCGGCTTCCTCCGCCGTCAGCCAACCATCCAGTTTCGTCAGAAAGCCCAGCGTTTGGCAGCGGTCCAATGACTGCGCCTCGCCGTCGTAAGCTTGAAGCAAATTGATGCATGCCGCTGTCCGTGAAATCCGCTGCCGGTCCGCTTCGACTTCTACGCCCCAGTCTTTCAATGCGGCCAGGCCGGCGGCGGAAGTGTCAAAGAACAACGTTTCCGCCAGCATCTTCGCCCAATCGCACCGCAGAACGCCCGACGGCTGCGGCATACAGCCGTCCGCCATCATCAGTACCGTCAATCCGGCCGCGGCCAGACTCCGCCAACGTCCGCGCATACGCTAAAACGAACCGGCGTTGTTTTGGATCGTCGCTTCCAGCGTATCGTAACTGGACACGGCGGTATCCAGAAACCGGGCATACGATTCGATGATCTGCTTCTGGGTCTCAAACTGCGCCGCAAATTGATTGAACCGCTGCCGGATGGCCTCAGAACCGTCGCTCTGCCACACCATCGCCAAGTCGTTCATCTGTTTCTTCGCTTCGATCAGCGCGCTGTAAATCTGTTCGTTGCAGACGCGGATAGCACCGGATGTATCCTTAACTCCCGCTAAAGAAATCTTTAAGTTGTCCATTTTTACTTCCTCCCTTTAATTAGCCAGCCGGCTGGCCTGCGCTGCCAGTTCTTCCTGCATCTGCCGGTAGCTGCGCGCCGATGTCTTCAAAAATTCGCTGTACTGCTGCATCAACAGCTCCACTCTTCGAAAATCGTCCTGATAGCCCTGAATCTGTGTTGTAAAGGCCAGATTGTCCCGGCCGATCCAGGTGTTGGCCGCCATCAGCTCAACGCGTTCATACAGCCGCGCTACCGTCCTTTCCACCTCCTGACGCAGTTGTTCGATCTGTCCGGCACACGCTTCCAGCCGGGTGGGTTCCACCGCAATCGTTCTCATTGTGTTCTCCTTTCTGCACGCCCCTAGTATTAATATTGCGGTTTTTTTGAAAAAGCCCCCTAAAAAATGGAAAAAAGTTTAAAAAAGTTAAAAAAAATCCTGTCTGATTTATTTCAGACAGGATTTCTGGTTACGCTTCGTGATTGATTTGAGAGATAATCGAGTCGATCCGTTCGCCTTTTTCCAGCGAATCGTCGAGCTTGAAAATCAGATCCGGCACCTTGCGGATCGAAAGCCGCTTGCCCAGCTCCGAGCGGATAAAGCCCTTCGCCCGGTTGAGCGCCTTCAGGCCCGCTTGCTTGCGTTCTTCCTTGCCTAAGAAAGAAACGTAAATCGTTGCGTAGGAGTAGTCGTTGGTCACCTGTACGTCAGTGATCGTGACGAACCCGACGGACGGATCCTTCAGGGAAAACTGAATGATATCCGTGACGTCTTTGAGAATGATCTGCGCTACTCGTTCTTGTTTGACAGACATGAGCGTCCCTCCTGTTTCTTCAGGAAAAGCGTGTCCTTAATTCTGAGGAACCTCCTGATCGGCGTAGGCCTCAATCAGGTCGCCTTCCTTAATATCGTTAAAGTTCATGATCGTTAAGCCGCATTCATAACCGCTGCTGACTTCCTTGGCGTCGTTCTGGAAACGCTTCAGCGAACCCAGCTGACCGTCGTAAACGACGATGCCCTGACGGATTAAACGTACCTTGCAGTCCTTGACCAGCTTGCCGTCGGTTACCATACAGCCGGCGATCGTGCCGATCTTGGAAACCTTGAAGGTCTGGCGGACTTCCGCCTGACCGATGACGACTTCCTCGTACACCGGCGCTAAAAGGCCCTTCATCGCCAGTTCCATTTCCTCCATGGCTTTGTAGATAATGTTGTGCAGACGAATCTCGACGCCTTCTTCTTCCGCCTTTTTACGCACGTTGGCGTCCGGACGGACGTTGAAGCCATAGATTACCGCTTTGGAAGCGCTCGCCAGCATGACGTCGGATTCGCTGATCGTACCGGCGGTCGAACGGATGACGTTAACTTTAACACCCTGCACGTCCAACTTCTCCAGCGAGGACTTGACGGCTTCCGCCGATCCCTGCACGTCGGCCTTGACGATGACCGGAATTTCCTGGACCTCGCCGGCTTCGATCTGACGTGCCAGATCGTCTAAGCTCATCGCTGAGCTGCTCTTGCGTTCCTGTTCGATCTTGGTCTGGGAACGGCGCTCCGCGATCGCGCGGGCCTGCTTTTCGCTGTCGAAAACCTTGAACATATCGCCCGCTACCGGGACGTCGTTTAAGCCGATGATCTCGACTGGCGTCGACGGCTTCGCTTCCTTGATTTCACGGCCGCGGTCGTCGGTCATCTTTCTGACCTTGCCGAAGCAAGCGCCGACCACAATGCAGTCGCCCGTATGCAGCGTGCCGTTTTGAACCAGCAGCGTGACGACCGGTCCGCGACCCTTATCGAGCTTCGCTTCGATGACCGTGCCGGTGGCGTTGCGCTTCGGGTTGGCTTTCAGCTCGCGCATCTCCGCAACGACCTGAATCGTTTCCAGAATATCCTGGACGCCTTCTCCCTGCTTCGCCGAACACTTGACAAAGATCGTTTCTCCGCCCCATTCTTCCGGCAACAAGCCCAGATCTGACATTTCATTCATGACGCGGTCCGGGTTGGCAGCCGGCTTATCCATCTTATTGACAGCGACAATAATCGGAACATCCGCCGCTTTGGCATGGTCGACCGCTTCCTTGGTCTGCGGCATAACGCCGTCGTCCGCAGCGACGACGATGATACAGATATCGGTCACCTTCGCGCCGCGGGCACGCATTGCGGTAAACGCTTCGTGGCCCGGCGTATCCAGGAACGTGATCTTCTTGCCCTGGACACTGACCTGATAGGCGCCGATGTGCTGCGTGATGCCGCCGAATTCACCTTCGACAACCCGCGTCTTCCGGATCGTGTCCAGCAGCGTGGTCTTGCCGTGATCGACATGCCCCATGATCGTAACGATCGCCGGGCGCTGAACCAGATCCGCCGGATTTTCTTCAATTTCATCTTCCAGGCTGTCCTGATCAACCGGAATTTCTTTCTTGACTTCAACACCGTACTCCATGCAGACTAACTCAATCGTTTCATCATCCATCGAGCTGTTGATCGTCACCATCTTGCCCAGCATAAACAGCAGCTTGATGATATCGCTGGCATTGCGGTTCATCTTCTGCGCTAATTCCCCGACGCTGATCCCTTCCTCGTAGGTAATGCTGGTTACGGCTTCCATCTTCGGCCGTGGGTTATAGGAATTATTGGAATTGTTGGATCTGTGGTTATTCCGTCTTCCCGAGTTATTCCTTCTTTGTTGTTTAGCCAATACCTTCACCTCATTTCATAACTGCATCCTGAATAGACCGGGCCAGTCCCTCGTCCAGAATCGCGCATGCGATCCGTTTGGGCTGACCAAGCACGGCCGACAGTTCTTCGGCCGTTCCCTCGACTATCCAGTCAACGCCGTAGAAACGGCATTTATCCTGAATCTTCTTCTGCGCGTTGCTTCCGCAGTCCGTGCAGAGAAGAACCAGCTTCGCTTTGTTTTGGCGGATTGCCGCCATCACGCTGTCCCCGGTTGCGACCTTGCGGGCGCGGGCAGCGATCCCCAGCAAGCCTGAAACCTTGTTATTCACCGAGAACCTCGCGGATTTTATCATAAACCTCTTCGGGGATCTCGCATTCCAGAGCGCGTTTCAGACTTTGCCGCTTGATCGCCAGCTCCAACGCCGCCGCATCTCTTTTCAGATACGCCCCGCGGCCGTTCAGCTTGCCGGTCAGGTCCACTTCCACCGTGCCCTGCGGTGTTTTCACGATCCGCAGCAGTTCCTTTTTCGGACACTGTTCCTGCGTCGCGACGCATTTGCGCATCGGTATTTTCTTCATCGTACTCCCTCCCGTCTTTCCAGTTTATTTTTCTTCGTCGTAGTATTCGTCGAATTCGTCGAAATCGATATCGTCCTCAATCCAGCTGTTCTGCGCTTCCAGTTCTTCCTGACGACGGATTTCTTCCAGTTCTTCCTCTGAATAGACTGGCTTGAATTCGTAGTCCTTATCCTTCTTCAGATCTTTCAAACGCAGCTTGCGGTCATCCTCCCGGACGTTCTTGCGGCGGCGCAGCGGCGCTTTTTCTTCGGTATGCGCCGGGGACTGCGTCGGATCGGCCAGCCGTTCAAAACGGGATACATACTCGCGGCGTTCGCGAACCTCACGCTTGGCCCGGACCGGTTCCTCTTTCTTGACAGGCGCGGCCGGTTTAACTTCCGGCTGGACTTCAGCGGGTTTAACTTCCGGCTGAATTTCCGGTTCCGGTTGGATTTCCGGCTCCGGCAGTGTTTCTTCTTCCGCTATCTCCGGTTCCGGTTCGACTTCCGCTTCCGCCTGCGGTGTTTCAACGACCGCTTCCTGGACGGTTTCCGCTTCCTCAGAAACTTCTGGTGTTTCGATCACAGCTTCCTGCTCGTCATCTGGTTCTGTTTCCACTTCCTGGACGCCGGCTTCTTCCAACTGCTTCGCGATCCGCTGTTCCGCCAGCCGCTTCTGTTCCTCAGCGGCGAACTGCAGCATCATCGTCTTCCAGTCGATGCCCTGTTCCTCAATCTCGCCGGCCGTCTTGATATCGATCCGCATGCCGGTCAGCTTCACGGCCAGGCGGGCGTTTTTACCCTTCTTGCCGATCGCCAGCGACAGCTGGTTATCCTCGACGACGACTAACAGCGAACGCTTGTCCTCCGTCGGCAGCACAGCCAGAATCTGGGCCGGAGCCAGCGCGTTTTTAATCAGCTCGCTGATGTTGTCGCTCCATTCAAAGATATCGATTTTCTCGCCTTTCAGCTCGTCAATAACGACCTGAACGCGGCTGCCGCGCGGACCGATGCAGGCGCCGATCGCGTCGACGTCCGGATTGTTCGACCAGACGGCCATCTTTGTCCGTTCGCCGGCTTCCCGGGCAATCGCTTTGATCTCGACGACGCCCTGGTAAATTTCCGGAACTTCCTTTTCAAACAAACGCTTGACCAGCTTCGCGTCGGAACGGGAAACCAGCACCTGCGCGCCCTTGGTATCCTTGTTGCATTCAGTGATGACGACGCGGATACTCTGGCCTTCAACGTAGCGTTCGCCCGGGATCTGCGCCGCGCGCGGCATCAGCGCCATCGTCTTTCCCAGATTGACGACGACAAACTTCTCCTCAACCGACTCAATCATGCCGGTGACCATTTCGTCCAGCTGATCGATGTATTCATCATAAACCGCCTGCTTCTCCGCTTCGCGGATTTTCTGCTTCATGACGTTTTTCGCCAGCAGCGCGGCGGCCCGGCCGATCTGGCTGATATCGACTTCATGATCGACTAAATCGCCCAGCTGATAACCCTTGTCCTTGACGTCGGCCAGTGCGACTTCCAGCTCCTCGTCCTCGACTTCCTCGACGACGGTATATTGTTGGTACACATGAATCTGACCGTTGGCTTCGTTGATGTCGACGCGGACCAGCACGTCCGGAATGTCGATGTGTTTGCGATAGGCTTTGGCTAAAGCCTCCTGCAGTGCGGCGATGACGATTTCCTTGGTGATCTTGCGGTCATCCTCGATCGTCTGCATCGCCTTCAAAAATTCTTTGAAATTCATTGCGATTTCTCCTCCAAGTCCTTACAATTTCACAGCCAGGCGGATCTTTTCAATTTGATCCAATTCCACCTGAGCCTTGCGGGTTACGGCTTTATCGCGATAGCTAAGGGTCAGGGTGGTTTCATTCATTTCCAGTAAATCGCCGGTGATTTCCATCATTGATTTGACCGGACTTTTTAAACGGACGCAGACATGCTTGCCCAGCGCACCGCGGATTTCCCCGGCGTTGCGCAGTTCACGTTCCGCGCCGGGCGAGCACACCTCCAAAAAGTATTCAAAGCTGATCCAATCGTCATGGGCATCCAGAGCTTCGGAAATTTTCTCCGAAACTAAGGCGCAGGTATCGATGTCCATAGATCCGTCAGCTCTCATCACTGCGATCTGAAGAATCCGGGATTTCTTTTCGTTCACCCATTTCAGATCGTAAAGCTGAATGCCAAGGGAGTCCAGGACAGGCAGAATCAACGTCTTAATGTTTTCTAACTGTTCCATTTTTCTCTCCTTATAACATGAATGAAGGAGTGGCTTTCACCACTCCTGCTGTTTCTTTATGCACTCTTACTATACACAGAAACAGCGTAAAAATCAAGCTTTTTCTGAAATCAAGCCGCGCTTTTCCCCGCGTTTTTCAGAGTTTCTTCTCCTCCGCAACCTTACGGCGGAATTTCAGCAGCCCCAGATACCGCAAAATATACAGGCTCCAGTGCAGCCGCGCGCCGGCGCAGAAGACGACTAAAAAGACGATCACCAGTGTCTGTTCCGGCAGAAAGAGTTTCAAAATCGTAAACACCGGAATAAACAGGATCAGCGCCGCCACCGGAAACAGCTGCGTCAGCGACGCCGCAAACGGCTCCATTTCAATGCGGTAATGACAATGCGGACAGTCGAATTCCCGGATTTCATTGAGCTGGGAAGCCGGGATTTCTTCGTGACAGACAGGACATTCAATTTTCATAGCACCGCTTCCTTCAGAAAGAACGGATTCTCTTCTGTCTCTATTATAACAGGAAAATCCGCCCGCAGGCGGATGATTTCACCGGTTCTTTTCAATGGAGTCCTTTTCTTCCAGATTGCCTGCGCTCCCCGGCACAATGCCGACTCCCGCTTATTCCGTTATCCTGAAAAGCTTAAAACAGACTCAGCTGATTTTCTTCCTGCATGCCCGCCAGCGTGCCCAGCACCTCGAGCTTGCGCATCAGCGTTTGGGAGAGCTGGGTGCGGTTCAACAGATCTTCTTTGGATAAGAACTCGCCCTGTTCCCGCGCCTCGACGATCGACTTGGCCACGTTGGCGCCCAAACCGTCGACTGTCGTAAACGGCGGAATGATTGTTTTGAGATCGTCCGGCAGCACGCGGAATTCCGTCGCCAGGGATTTGTCGATATCAATGTTGGAGAAGCGGTAGCCGCGGGCATACATCTCCAGACAGGCCTCGAACATCGAGTACAGATCTTCGTCCTTTTTCGTGACCTGGCGCTTGGTCTCCGGATTCGACTTCATCGCCTGAATCTCGTCCATCCGCCGCTTGATCGCGTCCATGCCCTTGACCATCGTTTCGATTTCATAGGCGTCGCAGCGCAGCGTAAAGAACGCGACATAGTACCAGTAGGGATGATGGACCTTAAACCAGGCGATGCGGATCGCCATCATGACGTAGGCGACGGCGTGGGCTTTCGGGAACAGATACTTAATTTTTAAGCAGCTGTCGATATACCATTGCGGAATGTTGTTTTCCTTCATCAATTCGATCCATTCCGGTTTTAAGCCCTTGCCCTTACGGACGCTTTCCATGATGAAGAATGAATCTTTCTTCGGCATTCCTTTTTCAATCAGATACGTCATGATGTCGTCACGGCAGCCGATGACGTCATGCAGCGTCAGTCCGCCGTCGATCAGATCCTTGGCGTTGTTCAGCCAGACGTCGGTGCCATGGGACAGACCGGAAATCCGCAGCAGTTCGGAGAACGTGCTCGGACGGGTCAGTTCCAGAATACCGCGGACAAACTTCGTGCCGAATTCCGGCAGGCCGACCGCCCCGGTCGCTTCGCCATACACCCGCGGATCGGCTTTCAGCGCGTCGACGGAATTGAAGATCGACATCGTTTCCGGATCGTTCATCGGAATCGTCGTCGGATCGATCCCGGAGATATTCTGCAGCAGGCGCATCGCCGTCGGATCGACGTGGCCGAGAATATCGAATTTCAAGACGTTGTCATGAATATCATGGAAATCGAAGTGCGTCGTTTTCCATTCGGAATCCGGGTTATTGGCCGGATACTGAACCGGCGTAAAGTCATAGACGTCCATGGAGCTCGGGATGACGATGATGCCGCCGGGATGCTGGCCGGTTGTCCGTTTGACACCCTCACATCCGTTGGCTAAGCGCAGCCGCTGCGCCTGGCGCATGTTTTCCAAGCCCATTTCTTCCGCATAACCGCTGACGTAGCCGAACGCCGTCTTCTGAGCGACCGTGCCGATCGTCCCGGCGCGGAACACGTGATCCTCGCCGAAAACCGTTTTCGTAAAGGCATGCGCCTTGTCCTGATATTCGCCCGAGAAGTTCAAGTCAATATCCGGAACCTTGTCGCCTTCAAAGCCCAGGAAGGTTTCAAATGCGATATCATGGCCGTTGACAATCATCTCCGCGCCGCATTTCGGACATTTCTTCGCCGGCAGGTCAAAGCCGGACTTCACCGAACCGTCGGTGATGAATTCGGAGTGCTGGCAATCCGGGCAGACGTAGTGCGGGATCAGCGGATTGACCTCGGTGATTCCCGACATCGTCGCGACAAACGACGAACCGACCGAGCCTCGCGAGCCGACCAGATAGCCATCTTCATTGGACTTCTTGACCAGCAGATGGGAAATGTAGTAAATAACCGCGAAACCGTTGCCGATAATCGAGTTCAGCTCACGCTCCAGACGTTTCTCGACGATTTCCGGCAGCACTTCGCCATAGGTTTTATGCGCGTTCTCATAACAGATCGTCTTGAGCTTCTCTTCAGAGCCTTCGATGACTGGTGTATACAGCTTGTCATGCACCGGCAGCACCTTTTCCACCTGATCGGCGATTGCGTTGGGGGCTTCGACGACCAGTTCATAGGCCAGCTGGCGATCCTCAACCCAGTCGAACGCCTGAAGCATCTGGTTGGTCGTCAGGAAATGCTGATCCGGCGTCACGGTGCGGGAGCGCCGTTCCTTATCATAGATATACAAAGGATGACGGACCCCGCCGATCCCCTGCGTCTGAATGTAGATATCGCGCAGGATTTTTTCTTCCTTTTTGCAATAATGGACGTCGCCGGTCGCAACGACCGGTTTGTTCAGCTTCTTCGCCGTCCGGATTATCCGCATCAGCACCTGCTTCAGCCGATCGGTATCCGGCAGGGAGTGGGATTCGACCAGCGGGCGGTAATTCTCCAATGGCTGAATTTCGATGTAATCGTAAAAAGCGATCGCCGCTTCGAGATCCTGCTGGTTGCGGTTAGCCGCCAGCTCGAACACCTCGCCGTTGTAGCAGGCCGAGCCGATCAGCAGATTCCCGCGCAGTTCCTGGATGCACCGCCGCAGAATCCGCGGTTCAGCCAGAAATTCTTCGCCGCTGCTTTTGGAATTGGCTTTGCCGAAGACCGCCAGATAATCGGTATTGGACAGCGTAACCAGCTTGAACAGGTCCTTCAGACCGGCCTGGTTTTTAGCGATCACGTTGACATGACGCTTCATAACTTTGACAAACGCCTTTTTATCCTGCAGATTCTGCAGGTCGGCGACAGTCTGCGCGCCGCGGTCCTTGCATTCCTTGATCATTAGCATAAATACGCTCGCCAGCACGTCGGCATCGTAATCCGCGCGGTGCGCGACTTCTTCGTCGTAGGTAATCCGGTAATGGCGGGCGATGTTGCCCAGACGGTAGCTGCGGCGGTCGGAATGCAGCGCACGCGCCAAGTCCAGCGTATCGACGACCGGATTGGTCAGCGGCGCCATGCCGATGCGTTTGAGTTCTTCATTGAGGAAGTTGTAGTCAAAGGTCGCGTTGTGCGCGACCAGCACTTTATCGCCGATGAAATCGACCAGCTCCTGCGCCACCTCCGCAAACGGTTTGGCCTGGGCGACGTCTTCGTTGGTAATGTTGGTCTTTTCTGAAATAAAAGCGTTGATCGGTACCGGCGGCTTGACGAACAGCTGTTTGGTTTCCTTGATCTCGCCCCGTTCGATCACAACCGCGCCGAATTCGATGATGTGATCAAAGCTGCACGATAAGCCGGTGGTTTCCAAGTCATAGACAACATACGCCGTATCGCTCAGCGAATCGGCACGCGGATTGCGGATAATCGTCAAGAACTCGTCGACCATGTTCATTTCAACGCCGTAGAGAATTTTAAATTCGCGGTCCTTGTTGCCCTTGAGCAGCTTGGCGGCGCAGCTCTGCGCCTTCGGGAACGCCTGGCAGGCCATGTGATCCGTGACCGCGATCGCGCGGTGTCCCCACTTAAACGCCTGCGTCACCAATTCCTCGACTTCACAGACGCCGTCCATTTCCGATTTATTCGTGTGACAGTGCAGCTCGACGCGCTTGACGTCGGCCGTGTCCTGTTCCTCTTCCTTCTTTTCCAGCTTAACGATATCGTCCGGGAAAAACACCAGCTCCTTAGAAAAGGAATCATAGCGGACTGAACCGTACACCCGCACGTCGTCCCCGACGCCGACCTCGTTCAGCTTTTCCTTCGGACAGCGGGCGCTCTCAAACCGCTTGCAGGTAATCGCGTCGTCGTTATCCTTGACGTAAAGCGTCTGGATCTCGTTGCCGGTCTTTTTGATCGTGATCGAATCCTTCTCAAAAATCGTACCGGTAAACTGCACGTTCTGGATCTCATCGTTGATTTCCTTTAACGCCAGCACGGTATAATCTTCCATCTTTGTACGCCGTGAACGATAGCTTGGCTTATCCGCGGAATACGCCGGCTTGGCCTGCGGCTTCGGCGCTTCCTTCGGCATCTTCACTTCGATCTGAGTGAAGCTGGCCGCCCGGCAGGAAAACTCAAAATCATAGCTGACGCCGGCGTTCTGCATGAAGTGATCAAGCTCTTCCCGGCAGGCCAGCGCCTGCTGCTTCAGCGTTTCATCGGTAAACAGACAGTCGACAACCTGATCCTTCACCGTCGGGATCGCGTCCCTTAAGCCCTGACCATAGCGCGAATGTTCGCTGAAGTATTTGCAATATTTCAACATCTCGCCGGAATCCAGATCGCAGACGTCCGCGCTGATCCGCAGCTCCACCGGACAGCCGATCAATTGGATCAGACCGTCATTAAAACACTGCAGCTGTTCCAGCGGCAGCGTCCGCGGCAGCTGAAGCTCCAGCACGACTTTCTTTTTCGCGGCGATAAATTTACAATGCGTGATTTTCCCCTGTTCAAAATAAGCGCCGTCCAGACCTTCGATCTGAACCTTGCTTAACGTTTCTTTTAATTCGATTGTTCCCATTGGCGCATCTCCATCCTGTTCCTGGGTATCATTCTACCATTTTTCACCTTGAAATAGAATTGAAATTATCTTTCATCAGACTGATGGGTAATTGATAGGACATTCTGAAAATCAACTTCCTCTAAAGTTACTTTTTTCATTGCAACCCAAAATTGGCTGAATCAGAACCGCCTTCGCAGCTAAACTTTTCCAGGCAAAGGAATTTTCCAGGAATAAAACAGTACCAATCTTCCTCTGACCTCTCTGATTTATTCGTTTCCCTGCTCGTAAAATTAAACGTCATGTCCGATTTACTTTGAAATGAAAAACGAAGCCCGTTTTTCATTTCAGGCTTCGTTTTTAACTTACTTTTTAAAGAGAGGCGACAACTTCTCCGGCAATCCGGCCAAATGTCAGCGTTCTGCCAATCGCGACGCCGACAATGTACTCCGGATAATTATGAGCGAAGAATCCGCCGCTGCAGTCACCCGCTGCATACAGTCCTTCAATCGGCTCACCTTCGGTGTCCAAAACATTCATACGAGTATTGATCCGCAGTCCGTCCAGCGTACACAGGATCGTCGCTCCCTGACGGGCTCCATAGAATGGCGCTTTATCCAGTGCCAGCATCCGGTAGCTTTCCTTGCCGAAGTCTTCGTCCTCACCCTGGGCGCAAAGTTCGTTGTAGCGGTTGACGGTGGCGACAAACTGATCTGCCGGTATATGCAATTTTTCAGCGAGTTCTTCTAAAGTATCGGCCTGCTGAACATAACCGCCTTCGATTAATCCATGCAGCAAGCCTTCTGCCGATTCGTGATCAAAGATCTGCAACAGGCCGCCGGACTGGCTCGGCTCAATGCGGGCGCAGCCAATTTGATACATCTGTTTTACATGTTCATGCCAGTTGCTGTCAAAAATCGTATTGTATAACCGCTTAGGCTGCAAACTTCCTGCATGAAGCATGAAATCATACGGCAGACTTTCATTCACAAAGCGTTCGCCTTTCAGATTCACCTTTAAAAACGGATGCGATCCAAAAATCAGATAGCCAAAGTCATCCCAGTTTCCATCGATAAAACGATCCGGCTGAATTGCGCCGCGATCGAATAACATGGCGGTCCCGTCGTCGTCTTTCGCCGCGCCGATCCAGACAGCCGCTTTTATTCCATCGCCGGTATTGTAGCCATGAGAATCCGTACTGGTAATGGATTTATAGGCGGTAGGATTCAATTCCTTGAGCATTTCCTTATCCGCGGAATAGCCGCCGCAGCACAGGATCACACCTTTGGAAGCGTTGATGCGAATGTAGTCCTCACCATTTTTCGCGATAACACCCGTCACCCGTCCGCCTTCTTTTCGTTCAATCTGAACAAGCGGAGTTTCATAGCGGATTTCTACTCCAAGACTCTTGATATAATCAACGACGGGCATGAAGTAATCGACAGTTTCATGCGTCTCATCATTTTGCAGATTATGCATCGTCGGAAATATCTTGTAGCTGCCATGGCTGCCATGACCAATGTCCCACTCCATGTGCATTTTTGTACCTGGGACCTTTTCCGCCATCAAATCAGCCAGCCAGTCGATCATTTCCCCAGAACGGTCAGCCCATAACTGAATCAGTTTCTGATCCGCCCGGCAGGAAGCATATTTCATCAATTCTTCTACCAGCTCCTGCTTATCGAAATCCACACCGGCTGCTTGCGCGGCCTTGCTTCCAACTGCTCCCAGCCAATGTCGTTCTGTGCCATGGATAAGAAGTTTTTCAATCATCAGAACCTTGGCGCCTTGTTCAGCCGCTGACGCCGCCGCAAAAAGGCCTGCTCCGCCGCCGCCGACAACCAACACTTCAGTTTCAACCGTTTCCTTAATTTGATCCTCGGCAATTTTAGCCGGGGCTTCGTTCCATTTTAAAGCAGCCTGTGTTTCTGGTTTCGGTGTTGTCTGGTTTGTTGTTTCACCGGTTGAGCAAGCGGTTAACAGCCCCATTGCTGCGGCGGTAACGGCCGTTGCCGCGCTCCCTTTCAGAAATTCGCGGCGGGTAATTTCTTTTCTATTCATATTTTTCTTTCCTCCTGATTACTAGTTTATTCACAAACTAAATTAAAAAAAGGGTAAAAATTAAGAATGATTCAACAAATTCATTCTTAAAAACTACCCCTTTAAAATAAAACCGATACGTTTAAAATTCCTTGATCCGCCAGTTTAGCTTGTATTTTTTCGGCTTCTGCAATTTCTTTTTCATTTTGACAAATCAAATCTACCTGCCAGCGCGTTAAGTAAAAGCGGCCAAAGCGAAGCAATGATTGCAACACGTATTCGTCGAGCGTAACTGCATTGTACGCTTCCGCCTGATTTTCATATTTCATAAAATCCATTGGCAAGAGGATCCGCAATGTCCAGTTATAACGAACAGCCCATCGCATCAGAAGATCGTAGCCAAACATCACTAACGGCTGAATTGATTCAGTTTCCATGTTTAAGGTATCTGTCAAATCCACGGTCACGGTCAACATTTTTCTCAATACCGTTTCACTCATCGCTGAGAGGCGCTGATATTTTCGATACATCATGGAATCCATCGGTTTCTCAAATAAATTATTCTCTTTTCTGAATTTTGAAAGCAGCGGTCTGATTTGACTTTGATCCAAGACTGAATATTGAGACGGCGCCGCCCGCCAGCGCTGTTTCCACTGACTCGGTGAACAGCCATACATCTCATGGAAATTGCGATAAAAGCTTTTACGATCGCTGAATCCACAATCCAAAATGAGATCTGTAATGTTCATATCACTAAAAAACAGTCGTTTTTCTGCCTGTTCCAACCGCAGCTTCATCACATAATCCATAAACGACATACCAAATACTTCTTTCCATAAAGTACTCAAATGTTGCGGCGTGACGCCTGCAGCCTGCGCCGCTTCTCTTAAAGTAATTTTTTCATGAAGATCCTTCCGCAAATAACGCAGGACTTGAAACAGCCGGTCTTTCTTTTCTATCGACATATACTGATAATATTTCAGCTGATCATTAAACACGGTATATTCTAAACAAAGCAGCGATAAAATGAAATCAGCCTGGCAGCTTAACGCTTTATCCTGCGGCTCTTCTTCCATAATGAAATTAAGGCAATCGGAAAGAAAAATCTGGTCGCGGCCGGATTGAAAGGTATCGCTGCGATCCTTCCAACGCAGTGTTTCCGCTTTAAAAATCAAGTCTTGTATTTCTGGATAGAACGTTGCCGCACGCTCGGCGTCGATTTGTATAACCTGGACCAGACAGCCCTGATCACTTCGGCACTGCCCCAGCGTATAGCGGTTAACAATCAAGAATTGACCTTCTTTCACCTTTTCAAAAGAAGCGCCGAGTTTGACTGTCATTTCATTTTTCAATACATAAAACAAATAGAAAAACTGCTCCGAATAAAAAAGCGCAGTTGACTTCATCTCCAATACTCTGGTTCTTACAATCGCTTCCATCCATCATCCCTCTTACCTAGTATAACTGATAACCGCATCTTTGCCGAGAACTTTTCCTGTCTCCTTTTTTGACCTGCCGATTGTGCGTCATTCCGATTTACCTTGCTTCACAGAAAACACCTTGTCAAGCAGCTCGGTCCGTGTTTTGATAAATTTTTAATCCGCATGCGCTGAATTCCGGGCAAAGTGCTGCCCAACGAAAAAAAACCGATTCAAAGCATTCCTGCGAACCGGTTTTTATCAGATTTCAGCGCAAACCTGGATTTATGAATCAGAAGATCCCGCTCAGCAGGGAAGCAACCGCTTTTGCCAGCATGCCGAACAGCGAGAAGTCGTTGCCGGCGTTGATCAGCATCCAGTTGGCAATCGTATGCGAATACGCCAGCGCTGAAAAGCCCACCATAACGACCATCACCGCCGCAGCGACAAATGTCCCGATCACCGCGCCGCGCAGACCGCCCTGGCCTTCGCCCAGGATTGCCGCCGTGCCGCACTCGAAGAACGAGGTGATAACTAACGGAACCAGCATAATGCCGAAGACCTGCGTCGCGTTGCAGATCAAAATCAAAACAGTCGAGGTGATCATCGCAACGACAAAGCCGATCAGCACCGCGTTCGGTTTATACGTGAACAGCATCGGGCAGTCGTAAGCCGGAATTGCATTCGGAACGACTTTCTCCGAAATTCCCTTAAATGCCGGAACGATCTGGCTGATCAACATGCGCACGCCCTGCAGCAGCAGGATTAAGCCCGCGCCGTAATTCAATCCCTGCGCAATCGCCACGACGACGACGTTTTCCCCTTCTGCCAGCATCGTCGGAATCGTCAAGCCGACGATCACAAACATCACAAAGATGACCAGGCAGCCGGTGATGGAAATTTCACGGAAGAACGACAGCGCCTTGGGAATTTGAATGTCCTCCGTCGATTTTTCCTTGTTGCCGACTTTGGAGGCGACAAACCCGGAGATCAAGCCGAGATAACCGGTCGGATGTCCCAGCAGGAAGCTGTTGTCCTGGGTGACCGCAAACGTGTATTTCTTGAGTGCCCACGGCATCAGCGACCAGTATAATGCGGAACAGATTGCCCCGAAGAGAATCAGCGGCATTCCGCGCAAACCGCCTTCGACCCCGGCGGCCACAAAGATAAATGGGAACCACCAGAGCATGTGGCCGGTTAAGAAGATCGTTTTAACCGGCGTGAAACGGGCGATCAACAGATGCAGGATCATCCCGATAAACATCGCCATGCCGATATCGCCGCCGAAAGAGGCGGTGAAGGTCGCGTCGTTCAGACCTTCGGCAACGGTGCCGTTCAGCGACTGAAACGCCGTGTTGATCGGCAGGATCGACTGCACCAGCATCGAAACACCGGTGTTCAGGATGACCATGCCGAAGGCTGTCATCAATGCGCCCTTAACGATCGTGCCGAATGGTTTTTTCTGCAGAGCCAGTCCGAGGGCTGCGATCAAGCCCAACAGAACCGGCGGATTACGAAAGATACTGTTAATTATAAAATTCATCAATTCCATGGTGTAAATCCCCCTTTCGATTTACTGCTTATCCTTGAGAAACTGGCGGACCTGACTTTCTACTTCAGCCAGATCCATGTAGCGGGTAACGGCCAAAACAGGAACGGAGACACTTTGCGATAATTCCGGCTGCAGCTGCGGACTGGTAAAAATAACATCGCAGTCCGTACTGTGAGCCGAGGTCAGATCGGTGTTTTCGACTTCGACGTCCAATCCCAGCTTGTCCGCGACTTTCTGTAAGCTCATCGCCAGGATCAGACTGGACCCGACCCCGAAACCGCACACGGCGACAAATTTCATTTCGTTCACCTCCTTTGTTGAACAATTTATCTAAGACTCATCCTGACGGATCAATCTCAAGATCTCCTCAGCACTGCCCTGGCACAGCTTGTCAATGTTGGCCTGATCGTACAGAATCTCAGTCAGCTCGGCTAACGCGCGGATATGCGAAGTGCTGTCCACCGTCGCCAAAACCGCAAACAAATTGACAGGCTTTCCCAACAGATCGACGGCTTCCTTCACGGCAAGAATCGCCATGCCCAGCCGGTGGACATGCAAAGCTCCGCTGGCATGCGGCAGCGCAAAGCGGTCGGCCAGCACAATATAAGGACCATACTTCTCAATCGAAGCGATCATTTCCTGAATGTATTCCGGATCGATGCTCCCATCAAGAACCAAAGGCTGCGCCGCTTCGGCAATCGCGGACTGCCAGCTGTCAACGTGGTTTAAAACACGGATTTTATCGGATGTGATCAGTTCTTTCAACATAGGACTTCCCCTTTCTTCTTTATGTTTATAGAGCAGAGCTTCCAACTCTCTGACAAGCGCCGGCCGGTTTTGAATTTCGCAATACTTTTCGATAATTTGCAATAACGGCTGAACTTCCGGTACCGAATCAGGCATTGAAATCCCTGTGCATTTCTCCATTAACAGACAGACGTCCTGACGATTCAGCAGCGGGTTGACCTGAATCAACTTATCGTCATAACCCGCAATCGGCATCGTGGACACAATATAATCATACGCGGCTGTGATCTGCGGCAGGCGCTGCAGCGATACCTGATCGACGATCTGGATCAGCGGCACGCTTTGTTCGATCTGAATCTGAAGCATTTTGGAAACCATCAGCCCCTGCGGGCAGACAAGCAGAATCCGGCTGCGCATGCGCCGGTGACTTTCCTGGCTGCGCAGCACACCGCCGAAATAAGCGGTGAGAAAAGCAATTTCTTCTTCCCGGATGCCTTTGAATTCAGGGAATATCTGTTCGTCCTCCAGAATCAGGCGGATCATCGTAAACAATTCAAAATAGCGGGATTTAATCTCATCCAGGCAGAAATTCCGAATCGGGAACTGAAACTGAATCCGGTAATAAGAAGCTAATAGATGCTGGGCAATGCTGCGGCGGATCATTTCCCGGTCTTCAATGACCACCGCCATCCGGCTTTCAAAACAGGTGATCAGCCGCGTCACGCCCTGATCCACGATCGTCTGTTTTTCACCGGCATCCAGCGTTGTCAAGGAGCTGATAAACGCCGTGAGATAGGCAGCTTCCAGCGGATCGGCGATGTTTAAGTCCTCCGCCACGGATTGACGGTAGCGGAAGGCTTGGGTTTCCTGCGTCCAATCTGAGCGGATCCGGCATTGTCTGGCCATCCGCAGCCGGATGAACCGAAGCATCGCTGAAAGCAATGCCATTGAATAATCCGCTAATCCAAGCTCATTTTTCTGATTAAACGACAGGATTTCATCGCTGATGCGGTTGATCAGGTTGTTATCGTTATACAGACAGTAAAGGAAACGATCGCGAATTTGATTTTCATCCCCGCGAATCTGATAGGTTCCCTCATCATAACGCAGCTCAATGCCCTGCGCGTCCAGCTGGTCGCGAAGCTCGTTCATCAAATAGGTCATCGTGGAATGACTGATCTGAAGCTTCTGTTCCATCTGTTCCTGACGGGGAAAATCATCGCACAGGATTTTATAGAGGATAAATTCCAGTTTTTCTTCCGTTCCCTGCTGCGTAAGTTCCTGATTGGCAAGCATTTGGCTGACGCGCTGGAGATCACCGACCATGACTAACTGCCCGGCAACTTTTTTCAGCTGCGCGCAATGACGCAGACTATAATTAATTTCTTCAATGTCATAGTAGAGCGTGCGTTTGGAAATCTTCAGTTTCTCCAACACCGTTTCAAAAGGAAGGCCCGGCGACCGCAGAATCCAGCGGATCAGCTCGCTTTGTCTTTTCTTCATGGTTTCTCCTCTTCTTTATTATTCCTTAATTATTATAGAGGGACAAGAACGGCTTCTTGCACAGAAAAGCTAAACGATTGCACGGTCTGAAGGGATCCGCCTCCTGTGCCGGCAGATCAAACCGCTGTAAATAAAGAGCTTCTGTTTACCGGGTTCAGGAATAGTTTTAGCGGATTGAAACGAAAAAAAGGAGCGGGTTTCCGCTCCTCTTCGGACTGACAGATTGAAATCCTTATTTGTTGTTCTGACGGTTGCTCTGGTTGTTCTGACGATCGGATTGGTGCTGACGATCGCTGTTGTTCTGCTGGAATT
>NZ_GG657556.1:450455-461034 GCF_000157995.1 Holdemania filiformis DSM 12042 | reverse complement strand
GTGCTGACGATCGCTGTTGTTCTGCTGGAACTGGTTTTCCTGCGAGAATTCCGAGCGGTACTGGTTGTTGTTCTGACGATTTTCCTGATTGTGCTGGCGGTCAGACTGGTGCTGACGGTCGTTGTTGTTCTGGTTGTTGTTCTGATTGTTCATGATTTCCATCTCCTGTCCAAATTCGGTGGCATGCTTGCAAATTTCTTTTTGCTTCACATTTTGAAGATATTCGCTTTTGCGTTCAACCAGGGCTTCCTGGTAGTCGGCGCCCAGCTCGTAAGCCATCTCATATTTGTAATCGTTCTGGCTTTTCCGGGACGGACACTGATAATCGCGTTTACGATAATCCATCATTTTTTCTCACCTCAATAACAGTATGGCTGTCTTCGTTCAGCGGCATTCAGAGAAAGCTTCGGCAAGAGTTTGGGAAGAAATGGAAAAAGACCGGGACGCTTTAGCTCCCGGTCAACTTAACAGGTTTTCAGCTCAGAACAGATCGTCTTCCTGCGGCGTGGCGGGTGTGACGACGACGGTTTCCATTTTCTCTAGGCACTCGTCGATCAAGGCTTCAAAATCCCAGCCCGCTTCCATCTTTTCCGCTTTTTCCGGATGCGGCTTGGTCACTGGATTTTTCGGTGTAAAGATCGTGCAGCAGTCCTCAAACGGCAGAATCGACGTTTCATAGGTGTTGATACGGCGGGCCACGTCGATGATTTCCAGCTTATCGTAGGTGACGACCGGCCGGATTACCGGCATGTCGATAACGTGATTGATCGTCTGCATGCTTTCCAGCGTCTGTGAAGCGACCTGCCCGATGCTTTCGCCGTTCACGATCGCCAGGCATTTGTATTTCTGCGCAGCCCGCTCGGCAATCCGGTACATCATGCGGCGCATGATCGTGATGGCGTAGCTTTCGTCGCAATGCTTGTAAATCGCCAGCTGCAGATCGGTAAGTGGAATGATATGCACCTTGATGCTGCCTTGGTATTTCGAGATAATCCCGGCTAAATCCAATACTTTTTTCTGAGCACTGCTGGACGTATACGGCGGGGAGGCATAGTGAATGCATTCGATCTCCACGCCCCGTTTCATCGTCAGATAGCCCGCGACCGGCGAATCGATACCGCCGGAAAGCATCAGCAGCGCTTTGCCGCCCATGCCGACCGGATAACCGCCGGCGCCTTTGATCGTATCCGCCATCACATAGGTAAATTCCTCGCGGACCTCAATGCCGATCCGCAGATCCGGGTTGTGGACGTCAACCCTCATTTCGCTTTCCTTCAAGATCTTCGTTGCGACGGCACGATTGATCTGATCGCTGACCAGCGGGAATTTCTTATCATGACGGCGGGTTTCGACTTTAAACGTCCCCTGGCCGCGTTCCATGGCCACCTGATAACCGGTTTCCACCATCGCGTCGAGATCAGAACGGATTTTCAGGCAGAGCGAAAACGAACTCAGGCCGAAGATTTCCTTCAAAATCGCGCAGATTTCCTCCGGCTCCGTTCCATGCAGATGAATGTATAAGCGGTCAAAGGTCCGCTCATACGTCAGCTTGTCATAAGCGCTTAACGACGCGCGGATGTTGTCGGTCAGCTTTTTGATAAAATCCTTACGGTTTTTGCCCTTGGTCGACAATTCGCCATAGCGTACTAAAATGTGATCATATTGAATGGGTTCCATATTTATGTAGTATCTCCTTCAGTTCCCGCAGAAATCGATCGACTTCTTCCGGCGTATTGCGGCTGGAAAAACTGCAGCGGATGCTCGACAGCGCCCGCTTATCACTCATTCCCATCGCCTTGAGGACATGGGACGGCGTTTTGGACTTGCTGGAGCAGGTGCTCTGCGCGGAAACGCAGATATTCCGGCTGTTGAGCGCGTTCATCATGACTTCCGAGGGAATCGTTTTGCATGAAAAGTTTAAGATCGCGCTGACGCCGTCGTCTGGACTGTTGATTTCAATCTCAGGCAGCAGCGCCAGCCCTTCGCGCATCCGCTGATTCAGCTGACGGGTCACCGTCCGGTACAGCGTCTGTTCTTCCAGCGCCAGCCGCAGGGTTTTGGCCAGCGCGATATCGGCTACGGAATTGGCCGTGCCGCCGCGCAGTCCTTGTTCCTGCTGACCGCCGCTGATGATCGGCACCAGATTCACATGCTGCTTCTTCATCAAAAAGCCGCTGCCCTTCAGGCCCTCGATCTTATGCGCGGAAAAGCTTGCCAGATCGACCTGGCTCAAATCCAGATCAATTCGCTTCAGCGCCTGGACACAGTCGATATGAAGCAAGGCATGACTGTTTTTCCGGACGATCTTTTTCATCGCTTCCAGCGGCATCACGCTGCCGACTTCATTATTGACCGCCATGATCGAAACCAACGCCGTTTTCTCGCTCAGCGCCTGCTCCAGCTGATCCAGCCGGACGACGCCCCGTTCGTCGACGTCCAGCCAGGTCACATCAAACCCGAACACCTCTTCCAGCTGGCGCATTGCGTTGGCGACGCTGGAATGTTCAACCTTCGTCGTAATCAGATGGTTTTTCCTGCCCATCGCGGCAAATGCCGCGCCCTTGACCGCCATGTTGTTGGCCTCGCTGGCACCGCTGGTAAAAATAATCTCATGCGGCTGCACCTTCAGCAAAGAAGCGATCTGCGAGCGGCTTTTCTCCATCAGCCGGGATATTTCCATCCCTTCGTCATACAAAGATTCGCTGTTGGCGAACGACGTTTCCAACAGCGAGTTAACCAGTTTGCGGACTTCCGGATGCACCGGCGTCGTACTGGCATTATCAAAATAGATCGCGTTATCAGGCAGCACTTTGCGCATTCTCCTTTATCAGCTTTTCATACGAACCCGGATGAATTCTTTCAATCGTCGCCAGCGCCACGGTCAGCGCCTGCGTGTATTCGCCGTTGCGGAAGCACAGCTCGGCCCGGGTCAGCTCCGAATCGATATCCGGATACGTCGAACGGTATTTATTCCCGAAAACAATCGTATTCTCTACCATGATCGCCATAGCGACAAGGTTGTTCACATTGTTATACAGCTTGTAAATATAATCGATCGTGTCACTGAGCGTAGCGTTCATCAGCTGTACGTTAAGCGGCGTATCGGTTAAGAGGTCTTCAATCGAGCGGACATATTCAACCGCCCGCGCCAGATCGCCTTCATAGGTAGCGGAGATCGCCGGCAGTTTGTTCTTGCGGATTTTGACCTGCATCTCATTCATGATCAGCTGCAGCTTCAGCAGCTGCTTCTTCCCCCGGGCCTCGTCGCTGCAGGCGCTGTCCAGCCGCGCTTTCAGCTGGTTGACCTCAGTCAGCACGGCGTCGGCTTCCTGCTGAAGCTCTTTCAGGGAAATCAGAATCGTTGAAGCGGGAACGGAATTGCCTTTGATCATCTGCATGATCTTAACGCGCATATCTTCAATTTCAATGATCCGCTGCTCGCGCAGTTTAATCTGATCCGTCAGATCCTCGATCCCAAACCGCACGGAAACCTTCGCCATCAGCTGACGGACATACTGACTGTTTTCCTTCAGCTGCAGCACGGTCTTTTCTGCTTTTTCTTCAGCCTGGCGCATTTCGTCATAGCTCTGGCCTTCTTTTTCAATCTGCGCCAACAGCTGGCTGAGCCGCTTTTTATCCTCGTCCAGATGCGCCCGGATATGAACGGCTGTCCCCTGCTTCAGTGCAGCCAGATCTTCTTTCAGCGTTTCGCTGATCACTTCCAGATTGCGCGGCACTTCCAGATGGTGCAGATAAACGCCTTTTTGTTTCTGCATCGAATAGCTGCGCGAAACCTCGTCGATCAAATTTGGAATCAGGCCGCGCGCTTCCTGAAGCAGCTGCGGCAGATTATTGATGATATCGGTCAGATCGCCCAGTGCTTCACGGATTTCTTCCAACTCTTCCGAAGCTTTTTCAAACTCCGAAGCGTACATCCATTCCTCAAACGCCGAGAACATTTTCTCTGTCGCGGCGATCCGGTTTTCGATCGTTTCCCAGCAGAAAGACAGCTGGGCGCTCTTTTCCTGCGCCTGCAGCTTCAGGGTCCGGAATTCTTCCTTCATCTGCGTGACTTCCGCCCGCTGCGCCGTTTCTTTCTCAAGAATTTTATCCAGGAACGCTTCCAGCTGATGGACCTGTTCCTCTCCCAGCTCCATCATGTTGTCCAGATCATCCAGATTGATCCGCGCGTCTTTCAGCTTGCCGACCAGAACCATGTCTTCCGTGTCCGCCAGCATCTGCGCGATCTGCTTGAGATTGGCCTGCGCCAGTTCAAAATCATCTTTGCAATGCGTAACCTGCGCCATCGTCTCCTGATTGACGCGGGCGATGGCCACGGCTTTGTTCAGCTTAAACGGCAGCGGCACGCTCTTGATCGAGTTATACCGGACTTCCAGCTCCGAGAGCTGCGCCTTGCAGTTCTTGATCTTTACCTTTCGCATGATGAACCAGATTATAAAAATAACAAGAATGACCACCATCGCGATGATCACTTCTTTTCGTGTCAGAATTTCCAGTACCTTCTCCAACGCATACCACCTCTTAGTTCTTATTTTATCATAAAGCGACAAACTCTCATAGGTTAAAAGTGAGTTTTTGACAACTTCTTCTCCGCCGCGAAAAACGCCGCCGCGCGCTTCCTTTTATTACGCTTCACAAGATCAGCTCCATCAGAATTTCATCTTCATCCCGCTCGCCGGTTTCCGCAAAGCCCAGCGACCGGTACAAGTGCGCCGCGGCCTGATCTGCCTCACGGTAACATAAAACAATGCGTTTTACCTGGCGTTCACGCAGCTTTTGAAGCAGCAGTTTCATCGCTTTCCGGCCATAGCCCCGGTGCTGAAACCGCTGATCAATAAAGAATTGATCCAGAATGATCTCGCTTCCCGATTCCGCTTCCCGCGTCATTACCAGGCCGAGTTGGTCTTCCCCCTCCTCGATCACGCTGACCTCGCTGTTTTGATGGCGAAACGCATAGGCGCGGACTAAAATCATCGGCGCGCTGCTCAGATATCCGCTTTGTTCCGGCGTCACGCTCAGGCTGCAGACCTGGCGGTAATTGTGCTGATCGATCGTCGTAAACCGCATCTTTTTCTCCTCCTGCCGCTGGTTTCGATTTCCCGCAGCGCTTGTTTTCTCATTATAAACTTTTCACCGCTCTCAATTCAACTCCAATTTCCGCAAAACGCCTTTGTCAAAGGGATTTATTTCATTTTTCGATTGACAGAGAGCAAAGAAATCTGCTATACTTACCTAGCGTTTAATAATAGCAGCTTACAAAGTTGCGCAACCGGCGTTGGTACTGGAATTCTTTCCAGAGCAGAAGTAACTTGCTGCTTCAAGCGAAACTGCCGTCTACCAACACCCTGCGTCAATGATTTGTACCTGTTGTTGTTTTATGTGCCATAAAACACACAAGGAGGAATTGAAAATGGCAAGAAATACTGGACCAGTTTGGAAAATTTCCCGTCGTCTGGGCTTCTCGATCTTGGAAACAGGCGAGGAACTGCAGCGCCGCACTTATGCGCCGGGTCAGCACGGACCGACAAAGCGGATTAAGCTGAGCAACTACGGCACGCAGCTGCGTGAAAAGCAGAGAATCAGAAACATGTACGGTGTTAATGAACGTCAGTTCGCGAACACTTATATCAAAGCGGAAAAGATGGCTGGCGTTAAGGGTCACAACTTCCTGTGCCTGCTGGAATCCCGTCTGGACAACATCGTTTACCGCATGGGCTTCGCCAGAACTCGCCGTGCTGCCCGTCAGTTAGTCAACCATGGTCATATCCTGGTTAACGGCAAGAAGGTTGATATCCCTTCCTTCACAGTAAAGCCGGGTTCTACGGTTGAAGTTAAGGAAAAGTCCAAGTCGATGGCTTGCATCGCTGATGCTTTAGAAGCAACGCTGAACACGGTCGCTTTCGTTACCGTCGACAAAGAAAACAAAAAAGGCACTTATGTCCGCATGCCGGAACGGAACGAACTGAATCAGGAAATCAACGAACTGCTGGTTGTCGAATACTACAACCGATAAGTCAAAGAAAGCCTTCAAGCAAGGCTTTTTTTGTATTTTCACCTTGTTTTTCAAACGCCATTCCGCTACACTGAAAATAGAGAAAGAAGGCAAACATATGGGTGAATTGTCAAAACTGCCGAATTTAGGAAAGGAATTGGAACGCCAGCTGAACGAAGTCGGGATCACCACCGCGGATCAGCTGATCGCGCTGGGTGCCCAGCAAGCCTGGTTAAAAATCCGGGCTGTCGATCCGTCTGCCTGCATCCACCGCTTGTACGCTCTGGAAGGCGCGATCCAGGGCATAAAGAAAAGCGAGCTCAGCCCCGATAAGAAGGCCGAGCTCAAAGATTTTTATTCTGTCTACAAATAAGCGTCAGGCGAATTCTTCGGAATTCGCTTTTTAAATCAGAAAGCGAAGATAGTCCAGATCGACCTGCATGTAGCCGACTACGCCTTGTCCCAGATCGACTTTAATCCACTTGTAGCCATCTTCCAGAACCATAGCGCTGATTAAATCCACAGGCAAGCTTTCGCCCGGGCTCAGCTCCGCGATCACGGTTCCTGAAATCACGGCATTGCGCACATAATAGATGTTGCGGCGGCCGACACCGCGCACGACCTGCACCGTAACATACGGATTAATCCACTGAATATCCTGTCCCCCCTCTTCATTCTCGCCGATAATCACCGGATAGTTTTTATACGCCGTATTCAGATCACAGCGCCCCGGTACGCCCGGCACGGATCCGCTGCTCGTATATTGCCACATCCCGCAGGGCAGCGACGGCCCGTTGACATTCCATTGGGCCAGCCACAGATCGTAGCGGTCCAGCTCACTCAAGATCAGCTTGTTGCGAAACCAGTCCAGATTCGCGTAGACCATCGGATAGAAACCCGCTTCTTCAATTTTCTGGCAGGTGTAGCGGCAGATTTCAGTGTTCAGAGCTTTGTTATACAGCGTTCCGTTGCGTTCTTTGTAGCCGTCTGCGTCTTCCATGTCGATTGCGACCGGCATGCGCGGGGAAAATTGCCGGGCCAGCGCGATCAAATCGTCTGTTTCGCGCATCATCTCGGATTCGTTTAAAGCATAGCTGTAATGATAAAGTCCGTACGGCAGCCCCGCGTCGTTGCATTTGCGGACATTCTCACGAAACCGCAAGTCTTCAACGAAGTGCCCCCAGCTTGACCGCAGCATCACCGCTTCCACACCGGAAGCCCGGACCTGGCGAAAATCTACATCGCCATTGTACTGACTGATGTCGATAACTTTCATATTGAGTCCTCCTTTCTTCCCGGATTGTCCGGTAATCTATTCTATTCCCGGAAAAGAAGGCGCTCTGGCGCATGTTCCTAGTCAGCTTAAAACAAAAAAGGTGCGGTGAATATCTTTACGATACCCGCCACACCATTTTATTAATCACGCCCACATAGCTCTGAATAATCTTCACTACTTTGGTGCTTACATTTTCTTCAACATAATCCGGAACCGGAATTCCGTAATCCCCGGACAGATTCATTGCCACCGCGGTTTCGACTGCCTGCAGCAGCGACTTTTCATCAATTCCCGCTAAAACAAAGCAGGCTTTATCCAAGGCTTCCGGTCTTTCCGTGGATGTCCGGATGCAGACGGCCGGGAATGGATGGCCTATGCTGGTAAAGAAGCTGCTTTCCTCCGGTAATGTGCCTGAATCCGAGACTACCGCAAAAGCATTCATCTGCAGGTGATTGTAATCATGAAAGCCTAACGGCTCATGTTGAATTACCCGCGGATCCAACTGAAAGCCTGACGCTTTCAAACGATTGCGGGAACGCGGATGACAGGAGTACAGAATTGGCATATCATATTTTTCCGCCATTTTATTAATCGCGTTAAACAACGAAAGGAAATTCTTTTCCGTATCCAGATTCTCTTCCCGGTGAGCGGAAAGCAGAATATAACGATGCGGCTGCAAGCCCAGCTTTTCTAAAATCGCCGAACTTTCAATTTCACTCAGATTCTGATGCAGCACTTCCGCCATCGGCGATCCGGTTACATAGACACGCTCTTTCGGCAGACCGCATTCATGCAGATACTTTCGCGCATGCTCGGAATACGCCAGGTTGACATCGGAGATGATATCGACGATCCGGCGGTTTGTTTCTTCCGGCAGACATTCGTCTTTGCAGCGGTTCCCGGCTTCCATATGAAAGATCGGAATATGCAGACGCTTGGCGGCGATCGCAGATAAACAGGAATTAGTATCTCCCAGAATCAATAACGCTTCCGGATGAATTTGACTCATCAGCTTGTAGGAACAGTTGATGATGTTGCCTACGGTTGCCCCTAAGTCGTCCCCTACCGCATCCATATACACTTCCGGATCCGCGATCTTCAGGTTTTCAAAGAAGATCCCATTTAACGTGTAATCATAGTTCTGTCCCGTATGGGCTAAAACCACATCAAAATATTTCCGGCATTTATTGATCACCGCCGCCAGCCGGATAATTTCCGGCCGCGTGCCCACGATGATTAAAAGCTTAAGTTTTCCGTTATCCTGAAAATGGATAGAAGAATAATCGGTTCTGATTTCACTCATTCTGCTGCCTTCCTCACTACTTCTTCAAAAAAGGTATCGGGTTGCTCCGGGTTAAAGATTTCATTGCACGTCATCACAGTGACCAGGTTTTCAGTTTCTGACAGATTGATGATGTTGTGCGTCCACCCGGGAATCATATAGACGGCCTCTATCTTCTCTCCTGACACTTCAAATTCAACAAGTTCCCCAGTATGAATATTCCGTTCCTGAATCAGGCCGTGACCCGCTACGACAATGAACTGTTCCCATTTGCTGTTATGCCAATGCTGCCCTTTTGTGATCCCCGGTTTACTGATATTAATACTGACCTGACCGCAGTCCAGCGTATGCAGGAGTTCCGTAAAGCTCCCGCGTGCATCACAGTTCATCTTCAGTTCATACTTAAATTTCTCCGCCGGAAGATAAGTTAAGTATAAACTATACAATTTCTTCGCAAAGGAACCTTCCGGCATTTTAGGCATCATTAACGTTTCCGGCTGTGCTTTGAATTGGTCCAGTAAATCGACAATCTCGCCCAGGGTAACCTTATGCGTCACAGGCACGCAACAATAACGTCCGTCTTCTTTCAAAACCGTTTCTACTCCGTCAAATTCACAGTGCTGTTCTTTTCCTTCCAGAAGATCAAACATGCCTTCGATCAGATCGTCGATGTAAAGCAATTCTAATTCTGTACTTCTGTCATTCACAGTGAACTCTTCATCATTCGCCACAGCCCAGCAGAACGTCGACACTGCTGAGTTGTATTTGGGACGGCTATGGCCCATTAAGTTCGGAAACCGATACACGGCAACCTTGGCCCCCGTTTCTTCGGCATACTGGAAAAACAGTTCTTCGCCTGCTTGCTTACTTTTGCCATACTCCGATTCCCCAAACCTTCCAGCCAGCGTCGCCTGAATCGAAGAACTCAGCATAATCGTCGCTTTGTTCTGATGCTTTTTCAACAATTCCAACAATGTCGATGTAAACCCAAAGTTTCCCAACATGAATTCAGCCGGATCCTGAGGCCGGTTGACACCTGCCAGATGGAATACAAATTCGGCTTTTTCACAGTACAGTTCTAATTCTTCTACCGTAGATTCCCGATCATATTCATAGATCTCATCGATCTTCAAGTCCGGTCGAGTTCTATTCTTATTTTCTTTGATATTCTTCAGATTGGCTACCAGAGCTGTTCCTACCATGCCCTTAGCGCCTGTAACTAATATGTTCATTCCGCACCGCCTATCACGTTGATATTGTACTATTAGTTAAACAAGGATTCAAGAAAGTATTTTTAACCAATCTCCAAAAAAACTAAACTCATTTTATGTTTAAGTGTTTATTATACCCAATAGTGAACATTTATACTGATTGCTTATTAAAAACTGTTTTATCTCTTCTAAATAGAATTCTGATATCAATCTTTCCTTTAACTGTATCAAGATTCGCAAAATAATTTGTAAGTATTGTTGACATCAGCTTTCGAATTTAGTTGAATTATTAGCAACCTTTGAACAAGGAAATATTTTCTACTTTCCAATGTTAACTCATAAATAATAGGGTCACAGAATGTCATTTACGACACATTTCCTATCATGAACGGTTATTCAAAAAAGAACTTCATAACTCCAAAAGGCGACAAAAAAGGCCGGATTTCTCCGACCTCTATGCTTTAGATCACTTCAGGATTTTCAATAACGTGCAGAACATACTGCCCGTTTTCCACGTCCACCTTCATCGTGCAGTTGCCCTCGTTGCCCCGTTCAATCATCTTACGGGCAATCAAGGTTTCAATCGTTCTCTGGATATGCCGTTTCATCGGCCGCGCTCCGAAGACCGGATCCACGCCCAGCTCGACGATCTTCGCCTTTGCCGCCTCGGTGACTTCAAGCGCAATATCCTTCTTCGCTAACCGAACAGCCAGTTCATGCAGGAACTTATCGGCGATCTTGATCAACACTTCATTGTTCAGGGCATTGAAGACGATGATCTCATCGATCCGATTGAC
>NZ_GG657556.1:447278-450435 GCF_000157995.1 Holdemania filiformis DSM 12042 | reverse complement strand
GAATTCCGGTTTGAAATACTTATGAACTTCGTCCATATACCGGCGGTTGCGTTCTTCCTTATCGCTGTCAAACGCATATTGTGAGCCGAGGTTGCTGGTCATAATGATCAGCGTATTCTTGAAGTCGACGGTGACACCCTTGTTATCGGTGATCCGGCCGTCGTCCAGAATCTGAAGCAGGATGTTGAAGACATCCGGATGAGCCTTCTCCACTTCGTCCAGCAGCACGATGGAATACGGCTTTCTGCGCACCGCTTCCGTCAGCTGACCGCCCTCGTCGTAACCGACATATCCCGGAGGCGCGCCGATTAACCGCGACACGCTGTGCTTCTCCATGTATTCGCTCATATCAATCCGGATGATCTTCGATTCATCGTCAAACAGCTGCTCCGCCATCGCCTTAGCCACTTCGGTCTTACCGACACCGGTCGGACCTAAGAACAAGAACGAACCAATCGGCCGGTTTTCATCCTGAATCTGCGCCTTGGACCGCAGAATCGCTTCCGTGACCAGCTCCAGCGCTCCATCCTGACCGATGACCCGCTGCGCCAGCGCATCCTGCAGATGCAATAATTTCTGCCGTTCCGTTTCAATCAGCTTGCTGACCTCGATGTGCGTCCAACGGGAAACGACCTTGGCGATCTGTTCCTCGTCGACGATCTCCTGGATCATGTGTTCCTCTTTTTTATTCTGCGCCGACTCGCGGATTTTCCGCTCCAGCGTCGGGATCGTGTCATACTGCAGCTTCGCCGCTTCCTCATAACGCGCTTCGTTCTGCGCCTGCGTGAAGTCCAGGCGGGCTTTTTCCAGCTGTTCCTTGTAAACCTTGGCTTCGTCCAGCTTATGCTTTTCCTGCTGCCATTGGTTGTATTTGATTTCTTTTTCTTCTTTCAGATCCGCCAGTTCCCTGCGCAGCTCCTCCAGCCGCTGCAGCGTCTTGGCGTCAGTTTCCTTTTTCAGCGCCGTTTCTTCAATTTCCAGCTGCATGATCCGCCGCATCAGTTCGTCCAGCTCCGTCGGCATCGAATCCATCTCCACCCGCAGTGAAGCGCAGGCTTCGTCGACCAAATCGATCGCCTTATCCGGTAAAAACCGGTCGGTGATATAACGGTTGGACAGCGTCGCCGCAGCGATGATCGCTTCATCGAGAATCTGTACGCCATGATAGCTTTCAAACCGATCCTTCAAGCCCCGCAGGATGGAAATTGTATCTTCCACGGACGGTTCATCGACCTGAACTTTCTGGAACCGGCGTTCCAGTGCCGCATCCTTTTCAATATATTTGCGGTATTCGTCAAACGTCGTCGCACCGATACACTTCAGCTCGCCCCGCGCCAACATCGGCTTCAACAGATTGGCCGCGTCCATGGAACCTTCCGTCTTGCCCGCGCCGACCAGATTATGAATCTCGTCAATAAACAGAATGATGTTGCCGTCCGCCTGCTTCACTTCGTTCAACACGGCTTTCAGCCGTTCCTCAAACTCGCCGCGGTATTTTGCGCCGGCGATCAGTGCGCCCATATCCAACTCGATCAATTTTTTTTCCTTCAAGCCGAACGGGACGTCGCCGTTCATGATCCGCCATGCGATACCTTCGACAATCGCCGTCTTCCCGACGCCCGGTTCACCGATCAGCACCGGGTTGTTCTTTGTTTTCCGCGACAGGATCTGGATAACCCGCCGGATTTCCTCATCCCGGCCGATAACCGGATCGATCTTGCCGCTCTTGACGTCCTCGACCAGATCGTGCCCGTATTTCTGCAGCGCGTCCAGTTGATTTTCCGCGTTCTGTTCATTCATCTTCATTCCACCTCGTCTTTCTTCCTCTGCTTTTTCAAGCGCTTTTCTCGTAATTCCGGTTGCTTCCAGAATCGCCTTGGCGACGGCGCTGCCGCCGAACAACAAGCCGATCAGAAACGCTACCGAACTCATATAGGTTTCTTCGTGTGCCTGACTCCACTTCAGCGCTTCCTGATACGCCTGATTCACCTCACGGGAGAGGTTCGGCTGAGCGCCGGAAGTACTGGAAGGCAGCCGCTTCATATAACTGTCGACGATCTGCAGCGTTCGTTGCTTGTCCTGTCCCAGCCGCTGCCACAAGCCGTCGATGCCGTCGTCTTCAAAAATCGCTTTCAGGCAATGCTCGACGTTCAGTTCGCTCTGGCCCTGTGCCTGCGCCAGCTGGATCGCTTCCATTAAGATCCGCTGCAATCGTTCTGTCATCTGATCAATATTCATAGGATGTCCCTCCTTACACTCGTTAGTATATCACTTTTAGCACTCTAGTCAATAGAGCGCTAAACAAAATTTTTAAGAAAAGGGTCCGTTGTCCCGAAACCCTTTCCATCGTTATTTAAAAGCTTTCTTGAACTTGTCAAAGACGGATTCCTTCCCGCCTTTCGCCTGCAGCTTGCGCAGCTTTTCATACATTTCTTTTTCTTCGCCGCTCAGCTTCTTCGGGATTTCGATCTTCACCTCAACGAGCTGATCGCCTTGACCAGACCCGCGCAGATCCTTCACGCCCTTGCCTTTCAGCCGGAACTGCTGGCCGTTCTGCGTTCCTGAAGGAATCGTCAGCTCGACATCGCCATAAACCGTCGGCACGTCGACCGAACAGCCCAGTGTTGCGTCCACTGAAGAAATCGGAATCGTAATGTAGATATTCCGGCCGTCGCGCACGAAGTAATCGTGCTTCATGACCATGATCTCGATATACAGATCGCCGTTTGACCCGCCGTTGGCGCCGCGTTCACCCTTACCGGATACCCGCAGCTGCTGACCGGACTGGATGCCGGCCGGGATCTTGACGTCGACGCTCACGCGTTTATGTTCATAACCCTTGCCGCCGCACTTGGAGCATTTTTTACGGATTTTCTTACCCGTGCCGCCGCAGTCCGGGCAGACACTCTGGGACTGGAATACTCCGAACGGCGTCCGCTGCTGCGTAACAACCGTTCCGGATCCGTGACACGTCGGACAGATGGTAACGTCATCCTTGGAATGCGCGCCGGTTCCCATACATTGAGAACACTGCTCATCCACGTCAATCGTGATCGTCTCCGTCTTGCCGAAGATCGCGTCCATAAAGCTGATCTTCATCTGCATGTAGCGGTCCTGACCCTTGCGCGGGCCGTTGGACCGGGCCCGGGATCCGCCG
>NZ_GG657556.1:438009-447050 GCF_000157995.1 Holdemania filiformis DSM 12042 | reverse complement strand
TCATGGCGGGGTCTCGCAGCTGTATTCCATCGATCTGAAGCATGAGAGCTTCATCATCCCGTTCGGCCTGCATATCAAAGCGCTGATCACGCGGGCTTCCTTAGGAAAATACAACCGCAATCCGCTGTCGGAGAAAATCAAGCAGGACTGTCCGATCATCTATGACATCGCTATTTTTATCGCGCTGCGGCTTTCGGAGATTTACCAGGTTGCGATTGCGGAGGATGAGGTCGCCTTTATCTTCCTGCATGTCGGCACGGAAATCGACCGCCAGAATTCCTCGAATGATAAGCTGAAATGCGTCCTGTTGTGTTCCGATTATCTGGGCTTGGAAAAGAAGATCTACGCTCAGTTAACGCAGGACTACGCCGATGAGATCACGATTGACGCCGTTGTTTCCAGCTATGAAGAACTGGAAAGACAAACGTTTGATCTGTTGATCACGATGATTCAGGATGAACGGAATTATAACTATCCTTCGTTGTTGATTCTGCCGTTTCAGCTTGATAAACAGAAAAATGAGATTCGGGAGAAGATTTATGAAATCCAGCAGGTGAAAAAGAAAGAGCTGATTTTTAATCATTTCGATCATTACTTCCATCCGGAGTTGTTCTTTGTGATCGAAAACGGAAGCCGGGAAGACGTCATTCAAAAGGTCTGCGATAAAATGGAGGCCCTCGGCTACGTTTCCGCTTCGTTTAAGACATTCGTCAAAGAGCGGGAGAACGCGTCGTCCACGGCCTTCGGCAGCATCGCGATTCCCCATTCGGTGCACATGGACGCCTATCAGACCAAGATCGGCATCGCGGTCAGCCGCAGCGGGATAACCTGGGGAAACAATCTTGTCAACATCATGCTTCTGATTGCGATCAATAAGTATGACAAGCAGATTCTTCTGACGATCAATGAATCAATTTTGTCCCTGTTTGAGAATCCGGAAATTCTCAGCCGGGTAAAAAATACGTCCAGCCTGGCGGAGTTCAAGGAGATCATTCTGCCGAATCTTTGAGAACATCACCATGGCACGCGGAAGTCCCTGACCGCCGAAGGCTCAGGGGGATGATGGACACTGAATAAATCGGCGAAGATTCCGGAGGTGAATTCCTGGAATCTTTCGCATGGAGAATGCGGATCTGGATAAGATGATCCGTTTTTTTTTGATAACGCTCAGCCGGCTTTGCCGAAAAGAAAAGCCTGACGTCCGTTCTCTGTTCACAGGCAGAATGGCGCTCAGGCATTTTATAGAATTTTATTTTGTTTGTGAGCCATGCCAGTTCCTAGCCGCCAGCACGATCAGATCCTTTGCCAGATCCAGGCCGATCGAACTGTTGATCATCAGATCGTAGGATCCGCTGTCGCCCCAGTTTTTATCAGTGTAATACTCGTAATAAGCCTTGCGCTCCTTGTCCGTCCGCAGCACCAGCGCCCGGATATCCCGTTCCTTGCGGTTATAAAACGTCTTGACCCGTTCAATCCGGTCCGGCAGCGGCGCGTTGATGAAAACACTCAGAATGTCCTGCCCCCGCAAAACATAATCCGCACACCGGCCGACGATCACGCACGGCTGCACCGCCAGCTGCTGGATGATCTCAGACTGGGTCATAAACACCTGAACATCGATCATCTGCGTTAAACTGAACAATGGATTGCTCAGCACCGACCGTTTCCTTTCTTCATTTCTGACGACTTCCTCGGAAAAACCAGTCTGCGCCGCGGTCATCGAAATAACCTCTTTGTCATAATACGGAATTTTCAGCTCCTCCGCCACTTTGCGCGCGACGTCGCGGCCGGCCGAGCCATATTGCCGGCTTACGGTGATAATAGGATACCCCATACTTCTTTCCCTCGCTTCCCTCGCTCTTACTAATCTCATTGTAACAGGGAGGCAATGATTGTCAACGAAAAGAAAAGACCCGCGTTTCCGCAAGTCTTCTGTTTTAGCTTTCAGCCTGAAATTCGTCTAACCCTGATCTTCCGTTTTCACTTTTTTCCTGGATGCCGGCCGGCGCTTCGGCTTCTCGTTTTTCTCCAGTTCTGAGCGGAAGTAATTTAAAATCTTTTCCAGACTTTCAATCATGACTTCCTCTTTTTCCAACTCCAGATCAACGATGCAGCTGTCGACCATTTCTTCATGGAACTGATGATGAATCCGCAGCACTCGTTTGCCTTGGCTGACAAAAGCAGCCGCACAACGCGCTTGTCCTGCAGATCCTTGCATTTCATGATATATCCTTTGCGCACCAGCGAATTCACCGCGACGCTCAGTGTGCCCGGCGTGACCATCTGCAGCCGCGCAACGTCGCCCAGCGTCTTGGTTTCGCTTTTTTCCACATTCTCCAAAATATGGACTTCTGTCATGGAAAGCGTGACACCCTGATGCTTCATATACTGTTCTTCAATAAATAAAATATGGTTAAATACTTCAACCAGCAAACCATTGACTGTCTCGCGAACACGATTCATGATGCCACCTCCGACGTGTTCATTGTAGCCTTTTCGTTCAGGCTCTGTCAAGGTTTATCCCGGTTTTATTCCTGCTTGATCAACTGATTCCTAAGCTTCTGGATAATTCGTTTTTCTAACCTTGAGATATACGACTGCGAGATTCCCAGCTGATCGGCAATGTCTTTCTGCGTCAGTTCCTCATGATTGATGCCGTAGCGCATTTCTAAGATCATCCGTTCGTTCTCTTTCAACTTGCTCATGGCTTTTAACAGCTGGCGTTTATCTTCCTCGGCATAGAAGCTTTCCGCGACGATGTCGCCTTCTGTTCCCAAAATGTCGGACAGCAGCAGCTCGTTGCCGTCGTAATCGACGTTGAGCGGCTCGTCAAACGAAATCTCGGTTTTCCGCCGGCTTTTCTTGCGCAAAAACATCAGAATTTCGTTTTCAATGCAGCGCGAGGCATAGGTAACCAGCTTGATATTTTTATCCCGCTTAAACGTATTCACAGCTTTGATCAGACCGATCGTCCCGATACTGATCAGATCCTCCATGAAAATCGGATTGGTTTCATAACGCTTGGCGATGTAGACGACCAGGCGCAGATTGTGTTCGATCAATGTGTCGCGGGCCTGTTGATCGCCGTTTTCCAGCGCGATCAGCGCCGCTTCCTCCTCGTCGCGGGCAAGCGGATGCGGCAGGACATCGTTGCCTTGAATAAAGTGAACATGACGACTTCGTTTTCCGAACAAAAAAGCTTTTAATTTGAATAACCAACGTTTCATTCTATCTGTGACCTGTAAACAGCGTGACGTTCAGCAACGTATCGTAACCGCAGCCGTCCAGCGCCTCGCTGAACGCCAGCCAGACCGGCTGGACGCATCCGCCCTGGATCTGCAGCGAAGCGCTGATCGCCGCCACATCCCGTACACCCGCAACGGTTTCCACCGGCAGCGGCTGGACCGGAGCCCAGTTCAGCCGGCCTTTGATTTCCCGGGTACAGAAAATCAGCGGGCGGCCTTCGATGACGGCGCTGTTGCCGGAATCCAGATAACCGGAGAGCGCCAGTTCGCAATCCCCTGCCTGCAGCGTCACCGGATACAAAAACGCGGTTTCCGCTAACCCCTGGCCCAGTTTCCGCTGGAGGATAAAATCCCACATTAACAGAAACCCGGCGGCGATCGTCCATTGCCAGCACGAAGCAGGCAGAAACAACTGGAAATGCACAAGCGATCCGCGCCACAGCTTCATCAAGCCGAATTCGAGCAGAAACCGCAGGCCCCAGGCAAAAGCCGCAGCCTGAAGACCGAATGAGAAAACGGTCAGAACGCTGATCAGTTCGATCAGGGCGCAAACCCAGATTGCATCGTCAAACCAGCACAAGCAAGCAGCCAGCGGCGCCAGCGGACACAACATCAGTATTCTTCTCAGCCGGACCGGACGCCGGCACAGCCACGCCGAGGTCAGCCAGACTGAACCGTTCAGGATTGTTCCGAGAATCACGGTTACTTCCACATAACTGTTCACGCTTTTCTCCTTTCTCTACGTTCTATGATAGAAAAAGCAGCGGGCAGTTTTTGTCGTTTTGCACGCCGGTTCTGTGAAAGTTCATGTTCGATTCCCGCGCCGTTCAGGAAACTTTCAGCGATATTCGTCATTTTCAAATCCAGAATAAAAGACCGGTAATTACAACTCAACATGCGATCCGCACAAAGCCTCATTCCAGATCTGAATCGTTATACGCGATGAGCTTTAGTTTCGCTTCAGCCTGAGCGCTTTCTCAAACAAGCTTATGCAATGTTATTGTCATGTTTACTCTGAAAAATCTTTCAGTAATTTCTCACGCCCCGGTTGTGTACGTCGCACCGCGCAGAAGATCAGCCAGCCTAAAATTCCGCCCAGCGTATTCATAATCAGATCGTCGATATCGGCGGAACGGCCGATAAAGAATTGCAGGATTTCAATCGTCAGGGAATATCCCGTCAGTGAAAGCAGGCAGGGGCGCAGCGGGCGGAACTTCGGAAAGCAGACAGGCGTTAGAAATCCCAAGGGAACAAACATGACAATGTTGAGCAATAATTGTTCGATCATCCGGGCAAACCCCATTTGATACGTTTCCTGAATCCAGACAAAGGGAACGACGTTGATCAAATGCACCGGCGGATGAAATGCTGCGGGGCCTAATATAAGAAAGTCAAACCCTACGGTTGCGAAGAATACCAGAAGCGCATAGGAAGCCCAGCCCCAGATCAATCCTTTGCGCAGCTTTGTCAGATCCTTTCGCCGGCGAATACCGCGCGTCAGAAACCCAGCGATCAGGCAGGACAGCGGCAGGCCGATTATCGTCATTCCAATGACCATTCCCATCGTTCTCAAATCCCTTCTATAAACATAGTTTTAGGATTTTAGTATACCCTGAAAATCAGAACTTGAAATGACAGACAGCTTGAATAGAAAGTGACAGTTTATTCACTTACGGCTATCGTAAAGTCAAAAAAAGGAACGGCGCTCACCGTTCCCTGTAATTTATTCTTCGTCTTCCGTTTCCAGCAGGCCATAGCCTCCGCTGTTGCGCTTGTAAACAACGGCGGTGCTGTCGGTTTCTTCATCAGTATAGATGAAGAAGGAATGACCAAGCATTTCCATCCGCATGATCGCTTCTTCCAGATCCATGCGCTGCGCTTTGACCGTCTTGGTTCTGACTGCGATATCGCCCTGGTCCAGCTTAACATTGTCCTGTTCGACAAAGCTCAGCGCCAGTTTTTCACGATGCCGGCGGGACAGGCGGGTTTTCTGACGGCGAACCTGATCTTCCAGCTTGTCGATCGCTAAATCAATCGCCGCATATAAATCTTCATGTTCGACTTCTGTTCTCAAGATTCCGACTTTGGTAGGGATCGTGACTTCAATTTTCTGTGTGAGAGGATAAGTGCGGACAACAACACGGGCTCTAGTTTCAGGATCGATTAACAGATATTTGTCCAAAAAGGATAATTTTCTTTCGATCTTCTGCCTCATTGCTTCCGTGATGCTGACATTTTTTCCGACAATCTCAAATTTCATGGATAATTCCTCCTTTGATGTACCTTTAGTATAAGCGGATTCAAAGAAAAAAATCAGTCTTTAAACGCCGGCGCTTTCGTGTTATACTGAAAGCGTAAGGGCTGATTTCTGTAAATCAGCCCTTTTTTATCATTTCATTGTTTCAAGGTTTGCCGTAAGACCCGCAGTGCGTTGTCATAACCGACTGCCTGACACTCGTCTTCCGAGAATCCCTGCGCCCGCAGACCCTGGATCAGATTCTGCGCTTGAAGCGCGCTGGTCAGATCCGTGCCCATCGACGTCGCATGATCCTCGAAGAAATCCATGAAATCAAAGCCGACGGCCAGATGTTCCACGCCGACCAGATCGGCAATGTGACGGCCGTGCGCCGCCAGATGCAGAGCATCCTGATGTTCAGGATTGGAATCAATGAAGTTCCTCGCGGCATTCAAGCCGATCACACCGCCCTTTGCAGCGATTGCCATGATCTGTTGATCGGTCAGGTTGCGGTGTACCTCACACAGCGCGCGGGTGTTGGAGTGAGTGGCGATTAACGGACCACGAACCACTTCCACCATGTCCCAGAACGTTTTCTCATTGGTATGCGATACGTCGAGAATCATCCCCAGCTCATCCATTTTTCGAACAGCCTTGCGGCCTTCCTCGGTTAATCCGCAGGTAACCGTACCTTTCACGCCGGTTGCCAGTGCGTTTTCATCATTCCAGCACAGCGAAGCGATGCGCACGCCCTGATCATAGAGCCACTGAATTTTTTCCTCGGCCTGATCCCGGATTCCGCACATGCCCTCGACGGTCATCACAACCTGCTGCTTGCCGGATTCTTCCAGATCGGCTCTGGATTTTATCCAGGTCACGGCATCGAGGTTTTCTTCAATTTCCTGGCGGGCGGCGAGCACCATTTTCTGCATCCGATCCCAGTCCTCCGAGCCTTCAAAATAACTGGCGATCCCCACGCCGAGCACTTCGCCCTTTATCAGCTTCGGCAAATGTTCTTCTCGCAATACATGGGTTCTTCCTTGTTCGTGCTTACGCAGAATATCCCAGCCGATATCGGCGTGCAAATCAAAAATTCTCATCTTCAATCCCCTTTCCGGCGGCGATCGCCGCTTCTTGATGTTGATGACGGACTTCCCATTCCGCCAGCTTCTTTTTCAATCCGTTCATAACGATAATCATGGAATAGGTGTCCAATCCGCAGTATTGAAGCAGATGATCGCGAATTGCCTGGTGATCGGACTGATCGTTATTTTGATCGAGATTCCGCCATTGGACGACGGCGTCCATACCTTGATGGATGTCGAGATCCTGATAAGTCAGGTTTTCATCAAACAGCGGCAGCAGTGTTTTCAAGGAATAATAGCCGCGCATCCGCGTGTCGTAGAATAGACCCGCCTGGAAGGGAAAGGCCAAATCAACCATGCGGGAATGGATCTTCATCAACGGTTTCGCGCGTTCCGGAAAGCGGGCGGCCAGCTCCTGAAGCCGGATCTTTTCCGCGCCTTCGGCATTGTAGGCGATCACGCTACCCTTTGGCGGCAGATCTTGAAGCAGCTTTTCGACAAAGTCTTTCCGGCAGTCGTGCACACCGATAAACTCGCGATGGGTCAGCGTCCCGTCCGCTTCTAAAATATGCAGCGAATACTGAAAGGGCAACACTTGATAGCTGCGCATTCCCTCATAAGGCGGCACAGCATAGGTTTCCCACTCAAAGTCGAGGAAGCAGTATGGGTATTGCAGAGCGCCGTCAAGCCAGGTTTTCAAGCCGAAATAGTCAATGTAACAGCCGCCGTTCTGAGCGGCTTTGATCTGAGCGAATTGTTGGCGGGTTCCCTCAATCCGATCCGGGTCTGCATCCTGCAGCGTTAACCGACCTTCCGCTGCCATCTGATTTTTATATTGGGATGAAACAAGGGTCAGGATTGAATCAGGATCGAGTTCTTTTTCTTCCGGGAAGCATCGTTCATAGTAAACGCATTTGTTACGGCGCGTACAGCGGTTAGTTTTCACTGATTCAGGTTCTTCCAGCTCAAGCATCCGCTCCATTTCGTCAAGCATAGGCTGAATTTCAATTTTCTGCTTTTCGATTGCTTCTGAAAGTCTTAGGGCCGGACGTCCGGCTTCGTTATAAAACCGATCGGAAATGATGAAGAGTTCCTGGGGATCTAATTCTTTCCCTCGAATATAATCAGGATTAAGATGGATCACATAAAGTGAGTTCACCGCAAGACCAAGGTTTTCCAGCACCCAGGCGCTTAGCATATAACTGAATGCTTCGTCTTCTTTAGGCAGATGGCCGCCATACAGAAAATAGACTTCCCAGCCGGCATCTGTTTTGTGGAGAAAGGGAATTTTGACACGCAGCTGATGGAATTCAAAGCGGGCGGAAACCAGCCATTCTGATTCTTCCAGCGCCGCCATAGCCCGCTGCGGATCATCACCGCGAACTCCCTGAAAATATTCCTTAATTCCTAATTTCTGGCAGGCCAGCGCCGTTAAATCCTCATCCATCCTGACATAGGGAGAAAATGGCGGTGTCGGTTCTTTTTTAGAGAGCCAGAAATATTTCTGACATCGTTTAAATTTTTTACAATCGGAAGTATGAAACATGTATAATCACCTTTTTGATTATACCATTCCCCTCCGTGCAATCCAAGAAAAGTTGGATAAATCCCAGGTTTTCACAGATTTATTTCATTCTGGAATTTTCTTGGGAATTCAATCATTTAAGAGATGAGCTTAATAAATGTTTGAAATTTGCTTAAACGTCCAATCAACAGTAAAAAAGCACGGCTCCTCAAGCATGCTTTTTCTACTACAACAAAATAATAATGTTTCAATTCATGCAAGCATATAGTTTGCGACAGGATGGAAATGTAGTTTCTGGCCCCATTCGCGGAATTTCAATCCACGCAAACATATAGCTTGCGACTCTGCAGATGCCAACATGGACAAAGATAACGATATTTCAATCCACGCAAGCATATAGCTTGCGACGTACACCGTTGCAATTTAGATTTGACGCTTGGAAAATTTCAATCCACGCAAGCGTGTAGCTTGCGACATATCGTGGATAATAATGTCACTGATATTAACTGATTTCAATCCACGCAAGCGTGTAGCTTGCGACAATATCCACTTCTTGGTTATAAAACACTAAGAGCATTTCAATCCACGCAAGCGTGTAGCTTGCGACGGTAACGCGAGCAGCCTCCCGGCCGGAGTTGTATATTTCAATCCACGCAAGCGTGTAGCTTGCGACGATCGCAATGGGTGCACTTAAATCGGGTGTTCCGATTTCAATCCACGCAAGCGTGTAGCTTGCGACAATATCCACTTCTTGGTTATAAAACACTAAGAGCATTTCAATCCACGCAAGCGTGTAGCTTGCGACTCTGGCCGGCTTACCACGCCAATGAACACATTGGATTTCAATCCACGCAAGCGTGTAGCTTGCGACTCTATCAAGGAGCGAACCATTAGTGTGAATAAAATTTCAATCCACGCAAGCGTGTAGCTTGCGACGCTTCATTAAGGGA
>NZ_GG657556.1:433358-437989 GCF_000157995.1 Holdemania filiformis DSM 12042 | reverse complement strand
CCGCCAAAGCCGCCGCCGAAGAACGATCCGAAGATATCGTTCAGATCGTCAAATCCGCCGCCGCTGAACCCGCCGCCGAAGCCGCCGGCGCCCATGCCGTCCATTCCTGCATGACCGAACTGATCATAGGTCGCCCGTTTCTGCGGGTCGCTGAGCACCTCGTAGGCCTCGTTGACTTCTTTAAATTTTTCTTCTGCACCCGGTTCCTTGTTCACATCCGGATGGTATTGCTTCGCCAGTTTTCGATAGGCTTTTTTTATTTCATCATCGGAAGCGCCTTTGCTGATGCCCAGGACTTCATAATAGTCGCGCTTTTCGCTCATAAAACATCACCCTCCTGCTACTCTATACTTTTGATGAACCGGTCCAGGCCCGCGCCGCCGGTAACCCGGATCCGCGGCAGCCTGTACAAATCCATTCCGGGTTTTATTTTACCATATTCTGTCGTAAAAGCCAGCTGAACCCCAGCTTCCTGTAAAATTTCTACGGCATGATCGTTCACGTCGCCAAACGGATAACAGTAGACGAAGCCGCCGTCGACATATTCCAGCGACTGCCGGGTATCCGCTACGCCCTCATCGTGATCAACGCACAGGATCCGGCCGCCATGGCCGGCCTTGCATCCGCCCTGATGCATCAGGAAGGAATGCGACTGCAGCTCTAAGCCATCCTCGCGCATCTGGAAAAACTCATACGGCAGCTGCGGATTCATCCAGCCCGTAATCAGAAACAGCGTCGCGTTATAGCCGAAATCCTTTAATACCGGATAGGCGTATTGATAGACTGTCGGATCACCGTCGTCGATCGTAATCGCGACCGATTTCTCCGGCACATCCGCCCAGCCTTTCATCATCATTTCCACTTCGCGCATCGTCAGCGCGACGTAGCCGCGATCCTGCAGAGCCTGCAGCTGTCCGCGGAATTCCTCCACCTCGACGAAATTTACGTTTTCGCGACTCTGACCCTCGGCTTCGCTGTAAAAGAAGTGATACATCAGCACCGGCAGCGATGTAGCCGCTGGTCCGCCACTGTCTGACCGGGCGATCGTTTCTTCAACCTGAGCGGAATCCACCCAGACGATTCGTCCCTGCAGCTCAACGCCGTAAGCGCCGTCCTTCTGAGCATACACCAGCCATTGCTGATCCGTGCTGGTCGTCAGGATCGTTTCGCCGTTGTCGTCCAACATCCGGGTGCCGGCCTTCAGCTTCACCGCAAAATCCTTTTCCAATAAATGATTGGTCGGATTCAGCCAGCGGCCGGAAGGCGTTACCTCCAGCGCGTTGACCAGCACCTGCGCGCCGCCCTCCTGATCCATTCCATCCAATGGCAGATATTGTGAAGTAATCAGATTCGGATCGTTGATTTCTTTTAACTGAACCAGCTGACCCGGCTGCAGCACGGCAAACGGTTCCGGTTTGCCACCGTTCATCACGACGAGCTCCACCGGCTGATCGCTGCTGACACGGCGGCCGTTGCATTCTTTGACATGCGCCAGCTGTTCCTCGCTCAGCGAGCTTGTCAGCACGGCGCTGCCCGTGCCGTCCGACTGACCGGCGTTGTTCTTGGGGGTGCGGGAACATCCGCTGATCAGCACGCTCAAACACAGAAATCCCAGTATGGAAACCAGGATTTTTGTGCGGCGTGAATTGTTATTTCTTTTCCTTGAAATCGGCATCGACGACATTGTCATCCTGAGCGCCTGCGCCCGCATCAGCACCCGGAGCACCCGCCTGCTGCTGATACATCGCCTGAGCCATATCGTTGGCTGCCTTTTCAAGCTGTTCCATCTTGGTCTTCAGCGTGTCGATATCGTTGTTGTCAATCGCCGTGCGCAGCTCGTCGCGCAGCTTCTTGACTTCTTCCTTCTGCTGATCGGTGACGTTCGCGTTTTCCGTATTCAGCGTTTCATCGATCTGGTTGATAAACGCTTCCGCGCGGTTCTTCAATTCGATTTCTTCTTTGCGCTTATCGTCTTCTGCCTTGTGATCTTCTGCCTCACGAACCATCCGGTCGATTTCTTCATCGCTTAATCCGGAAGAGTTGGAGATGGTAATCGACTGGGACTTGCCTGTGCCCTTGTCCTTCGCTGAAACGTGGACGATACCGTTGACGTCGATGTCAAAGGTAACTTCGATCTGCGGAACGCCGCGGCGGGCCGGTGCGATGCCGCCTAACTGGAAGTTGCCCAGCGTCTTGTTATCGTTGGCCATCGGACGTTCGCCCTGCAGGACATGGATATCAACCGCCGGCTGGTTGTCCGCCGCCGTCGAGAAGACCTGGCTCTTGGAAGTCGGGATTGTTGTATTTCTTGGGATCAGCACGGTCATGACGCCGCCCAGTGTTTCAATACCTAAGCTTAACGGTGTAACGTCCAGCAGTAAGACGTCCTTGACGTCGCCGCTGATGACGCCGCCCTGGATTGCCGCGCCTAAAGCTACGACTTCATCCGGGTTGACGGAACGGTTCGGTTCCTTGCCTAATTCCAGACGGACTGCTTCCTGAACCGCCGGGATTCGGGTTGAGCCACCGACTAACAAGACCTGATCAATATCGTTCTTCGTTAAGCCGGCATCCTTTAACGCCTGGCGAACCGGGATCACTGTGCGGTCGACCAGGGATTTAGTCATCGCGTCAAACTGTGCGCGGGTCAGCGTCGCTTCAAAGTGCAGCGGTCCGGCTGCGCCGGCGCTGATGAACGGCAGGGAAATCTGTGTCTGAACCATACCGGACAGATCCTTCTTGGCTTTTTCCGCCGCTTCCTTCATTCTCTGCAGCGCCATCCGATCCTGCTTCAGATCGATGCCGTTTTCTTTTCTGAACTGATCTGCCATCCAGTCGACGACTACGTTATCGAAATCATCGCCGCCTAAATGGTTATCGCCTGCGGTTGCCAGAACTTCAAAAGTGCCGTCAGCCAGATCCAGGATCGAAACGTCGAACGTGCCGCCGCCCAGGTCAAAGACGAGGACTTTCTGTTCCTTGTCAGTCTTGTCGATACCGAACGCCAGCGCTGCCGCCGTCGGTTCGTTGATGATCCGTTCTACTTCCAGACCCGCGATCTTGCCGGCGTCTTTCGTTGCCTGACGCTGTGCGTCGTTGAAGTAAGCCGGAACGGTGATGACAGCCTTGTCAACCTTCTCGCCTAAATAGCTTTCCGCATAGTCCTTCATGTAGCCTAAGATCATCGCGGAAATTTCCTGCGGCGTGTATTCCTTGCCGTTGAGCTGGACTTTCTCATTCGTGCCCATTTTCCGCTTGATCGAAATAATCGAATCCTTGTTGGTGACGACCTGACGCTTCGCCGCGTCGCCGACGATCCGTTCGTTGTTCTTAAACGCGACGACGGACGGTGTGGTGCGGTTGCCTTCCGGGTTGGTGATTACTTTTGCTTCGTTGCCTTCCATGACGGCGACGCAGCTGTTGGTTGTACCTAAGTCAATACCGATAATTTTTCCCATAATTGAAATCCTCCTTATTTATTTACACGTTTTCACTTGTTTGCTTATTCGCTGACCTTGACCATCGCGGCGCGCAGAATTCGATCTTTTAACATGTAGCCCTTCTGCAGTACCTCGGTGACGTGGTTGGGCTCAACGCCCTCGACCGCTTCCATCATCAGAGCCTGATGGAAATTCGGATCAAATTCCTTGCCCTGCGCTTCGATCTCGCTCACGCCCTCTTTGGTCAATGCGTGAATGAGCTGCTGATAAATCATTTCGACGCCTTTGCGGTAGCTTTCGGTTTCCGGTGTCGGCTCGATCGCCAGCGCCCGTTCCAGATTGTCCAAAACCGGCAGGATGTCGAGCGCGAAACTTTGAATCCGGTATTTCCGGGTTTGCTCAGCTTCCTGCTGAAGACGCCGCCGAGTATTCTCCGTATCCGCGTAGGCTTTCAGGTATTCGTTCTTCAATTTAACGTTTTCACCTTCCAGCTCGCTGATCCGTGTCTTCAGTTCTTCAATTTCATTCTTCTTGGAGAAGAAGCCTTTCTTCTTCTCGTCTTTCTTGTCTTCCTTTTTTTCTTCCGGCTGCTCCGGCGCTTCTTCCGCGGCCGGCTCCGCCGTTTTTTCCTGCGGACTTGCCGTTTTTTCTTTGGTTTCGCCCGCTGCCTCCGCCGTTTCCGGCGCGGCGTTCAGCTCGTCTTTTTTCATTTCTTCCTGGTTATTCATGGCTGCCTCCTTTTCCGTATAAACTCTCGATCGACTGACTGACCAGCTCCAGCAGTGAAACAATCCGGTCGTAATCCATCCGGGATGGTCCGAAGACCATCAGCTGACCTTCCTCGTCGGAACCGAGCTTGAACTTGCTGGTGACGACGGCCATGTCGTTGACCCACACCAGCTGCGCGTTTTCGTTCATCTTCAACGCCAGCTCCGGGTTGGCCGTGGTGCCGATCTGACGCCACAGGCTCGGGTTCTCCATCATCGCCATCAATTCCTTCAGCTTTTCAATGTCGGCAAATTCCGGCTGGTACAGCATGTTGTTCTGGCCGCTGAAATACACGTTCTCGCTCGCGAACTTGACAAATGCGTTGACAAACGCCTGAAACAACATTTCATGCCGCTTGACATGCGCTGCCAGGATCGGTTTGATCGAATCCATTTTGTCCACGACGTCTTTGACAAGGTGCCC
>NZ_GG657556.1:424182-433109 GCF_000157995.1 Holdemania filiformis DSM 12042 | reverse complement strand
TATCCTCTACTGACAGGTCGTCGTCGAACTGGAACGTCCGGTTTTCCGTATGCCCCAGATCGGTAATAAAGACTGCCACAGCACTTCGGTTGCTGATCGGGAACAGCTTGACATGCTCCAGCCGCTGCCGGCTCGCATCTGGTCCCAGCACGCCGGAAGTCAGGTTCGTCATCTGCGAAAGGATGTTGCAGCTCTCGCGGATGGCATCGTCCAAATTCAGCGGCTTGCTGGCCAGCTGCTGGCGGACTGCCACTTCCAGCTGGTTGTCGACCCTGTGTTCCATCAGATGTTCGCAATAGAACTTGTAGCCTTTTGTGGAAGGCACGCGGCCGCTGGAGGTATGTGTTTTTTCCAGCAGTCCCATTTCTTCCAGGACCATCATGTCGTTGCGGATCGTTGCGCTGGAGTAAGGGAGCTGATACTTTTCCATCAGAGTCTTGGAACCGACCGGCTCGGCTGTCTGAACGAACTCGTCAACAATGGCCTTGAAGATTTCAATCCGCCTTGGTGTCAGCATCATCCCGCCTCCTTTAGCACTCTTTCCCGATGTCTGCTAACAGTATAATCCAGCTTGTTAGCACTGTCAAGTTAAAAGTGCTAATTTTTTTCAAGTTTTCAAGCTTTTCGCAGTTCGTTTTTCAGGCTGCAGTTCATACACTTTACCAGGAGGCTTTTTGCCTATGAAAAAAGGAATGACAATCATCTTTTTCACGCTGCTGGCCGCGCTGCTTTATTATGGATCGGTAACCTATGAGGCATCCTGCCAGGCGTTAGCGATCTGGTTTGAAAAATTAGTGCCCTCGTTGTTTGCGGCGATGGTTGTAATCCGCATTCTCGACGGTCAGGGGCTGCTGGCGGCGCTCTCGCGGCGGCTGTTCGGATTTACCGAGAACTTGTTCCACATCTCGCCGGACGCTTTTTCCTTAGTCTTCGCTTCCTTTTTTCTCGGCTCGCCCGCCGGACAGATCCTGATCGACGATTATGTGCGGGACGGCCGGCTTTCGCAAGCGGAGGGCCGGCGGCTGGCCTGCTGCGTCACGGTCAGCACGCCGTCGTTCATCTTGATCACCTGCGGTTCAGTTCTGCTGCAATCCTTTCAATATGGCTTGATGATCTGGCTGGCGGAATTCTTCGCCGTGATGCTGCTGCTGTTCTTTACGCGCGGTACACCCGTTGCCCTGCAATTGGATCCGCGCGGATCTGTCCCTTCCTTATTTGAGAATTTAAAAGACGCGGTTGTCCAGGCCGGCGTCAGCTTATATTTCATTGGCGCATATCTCCTGTTGACGCTGGTGCTGCTGAATTTAGCGACGATGAAGCTGCCCTCTGCCTGGCGGCTGCCGATTCAGTGCGTAACCGAGTTTTCGTTAGGCACCAATAATCTGGCGCTGCTGCCGCTGGCGGTGCCCCTGAAAGCGTTGTTGATGACGCTGGTGCTGGGCTTTGCCAGCTTCAGCGTGCATCTGCAGGTTCTCTCGCTCACGCCGCATCTTCACCTGACTTATCTGCGTTATCTCGGATACCGGCTGATGCAGACCGGCCTGGCCGGCGGCGTGTTCCTCTTTTTGATGATGCTGCAAAGACTGCGCGGCTGACCGATGCTTATGTCGTTCCCTTGTTGTCTTAAGCCATAAAAAAACGCGGCGGATTCCATTATTTTCGGAATCACCGCAGCGCTCTTTTAATTTCCGGCGTTCACTTTCAGCCTCTCTCTAGCTAAGAACGGACTGCGCTCGCTTGGCCTTTATTTTCAACTGTATCCTTTAAATAAGATCCCTTAGAGAATTCTACTTTCTTCCGCAGACGCTCTGCCTGCGGTCAGCGAAATTTTGGGCAGCATTTTTCTGCGCCGCTATTCCCCGCTTTTTTTCTTCTTCAGCGGATTCAGTTCTTCTTCGACTTCCTCGATGATGGCTTCCGGGATAAATTTTGACAGATCGCCGTTGTTTAGTGCGATTTCCTTGGACACGGACGAGGATAAGAAGGAATACCGCGGCCGGGCGACGAAGAACACCGTTTCAATCGTCTCATCCAGAAACATATTGGCCGTCGCCTGCTGCAGTTCATATTCATAGTCCATGACGGCCCGGATCCCGCGGATCAGCACCTGCGCCCCGATCGACTTCGCAAATTCCACTGTCAGGCCATGGCCGACCACGACTTTGACATTCGGCAGATCGCGCGTAATCTCCTGCAGCATCCGCACGCGCTCCTCCTCGGTAAAGGCGTTGCGTTTGTTCGGATTCTTCATGATCGCGATGATCAACTCGTCGAAGACCGACGACGCCCGTGTGATGATGTCCAGATGACCATAGGTCGGGGGATCGAACGATCCCGGATAACATGCTCGTTTCATAGTTCTGTTTCCTTTCGATAATAACTGATGCGGCTGATGCCGTAAGTTGCTTCCTTGACACGGCGCAGCTGATGGTAGGCCTCGTCAAACTCGTCTTCCTTTAGACTCTCCAGAATCACCTGTCCGTGATCGCGGATCAGATTCAGCGCATCGAGCTGCTGCATGATCTTGTGCAGCTGCTGCTTCTGATAAGGCGGATCCAGATAAACCAAATCCAGTTGGACGCCCATCCCCGCTAAGCGTCTTAACGCCGCGAAGCTGTCGCACTTCCAGACGTCGCACTGCGCTTCGACCTGAAGTGAAGCAATATTGGATTTGATCACGGCTGCCGCGGCCGGACTGCGGTCGACAAAATATACATGCTCGATGCCCCGCGACAACGCCTCCAGTCCCATTGAACCGCTGCCCGCAAACAGATCCAGCATGACACCGCCGTCAAAATACGGACCAATCCGGCTGAACACCGCTTCCTTGACCTTATCCAGCGTCGGCCGGGTCTGGTCGCCTTTGGGCGCCTGAATCAGCCGGGAACGAAATTTTCCTGCAACAATTCGCATTTTTTTACTCCTTGTGTGTATAAAGGGCGGAAAACCCGGGCAAGATACTAGTGCATCGAAAGATGCTATCCCCCAATCTTTGTTTCTCCTCTCCCTTTCTTTGGAATTCCCGAGTCGCTTCGGGAATTCTTTTCTTTCTTCTTTTAAAGCAACCGCGACATTCATTTTTAAATAGCCGCCGCTTTTCCTTCCTGCGTTTCCCTTCGTCGTTGATGCCGGCAAAAGTTGAATACCTTATTCAATCTTCCCCTGACGGTATTGCGAGATTACCGCCTGGCCCATGCCGACCGCCACCATGACGGACAGCGTACTGGAACCTCCCGCGGAAATCATTAACAGCGGCACGCCTGTCAGCGGAATCAAGCCGGTTACGCCGCCGACATTGAACAAAAAGTGAATGAAGAAATACATCGAAACGCCGATCAGAATAATCCGCCCGCGCTGGCTTTTCATCCGGATCGCATAGATAAACATCCGCCCGACGATCAGCGCGTAACAGATAAAAATCAATAAAAACCCGAAGATGCCCAATTCCTCGACGACAATCGCCAGAATAAAATCGGTATTCGCCGCCGGGAAGTTCGTATATTTCTGAATCGACTTGCCATACCCCACACCCTGCCATCCGCCGCTGGCAAACGACACCAGCCCGTTGATCAGCTGGAAGCCCGTGCCGTATTTATCCGCGAATGGATTCATCGCCGAGGTGAACCGGTTGATCTGATAGTTCTTAAACGGCAGCGCCTCGATCAGATGTTCGCCCATCGGCGACAGAATCCACACGACGAGTACGACGCCGATGATCAACAACATCACCAGCATCTTCTGCAGCCGCACTAACGAAGGATGATAGGGAATCAGAAAGCAAATGCACGCAATGCCCGCCATGACGATCGCCGAACCGAAGTCCGACTGCAGGATCGCAACGATAAAGCAGAAGCCCCCGACGATCAAGAGCGGATTGCGCATTAAATCTTTGGTCGTCAGCTTCAGGTTGCGGATATCGCCCAGATACGTCGCCATGACCATGATGATGACGACCTTGGAAAACTCCGAAGGCTGGATTGTGATCTCCTGACCCGGAAATGGAATTTTGATCCAGGCTCGGGCACCGCCGACTTCCCAGCACAGGGCTAACAAAAGCAGCACCAGCGTCAGGCTGACGATCGGCGTAATATTTTTTTTCATGCGGTCAAACGTAAACCAGCGCGCCATCGTCACCATGCCCAGATAGCCTAAGACTGTAAACGCCAGCTGCTTGATAATGGTTTTCATCAGCGACATCACGTTGCCCGAAGCCAGCCCCATCGTCGCCGAAGCAACCATGAACAAGCCGAACACCGCTAAGATCAGCGTACAGAGATGGATGATCAAATCATACCGGTACGGCATCCGGAAAGAAGTCTTTTTTTTCTGCGTCAAATTCATCCGCCTCCTGGTGACATTTTACCATAAAACAGGGCCCGGCACAAAAGAATTGAAGTTCTGTTTTTGACAATCAAAGGACATGACGGTCCGCGTTGTTTTTATTATAATAAAGGAAAGAATGGTCGGAATTTGTCAGTTTGAGCCGGCGGGCGGAAAAGAAAGCGCTTAAAAAACAAAATCTGGAACGCTTTCGTCAAATTTTCCTTTCCTTCTTTGCATTTCTTGAGTATTATATAAAGTGAGGTAGATTTTATGAACATAAACATGGATACCATTGTTAAGGACAGTGACGCCCATCTGCGCGACAAATCAGCGCCGGTGTCTTTACCGTTGTCCGAAGCGGATAAAAATACGTTAATGGAGCTTTTAACCTACGTCAGAGAGTCGACGGATCCGGAACTGGCCGAAGCTAAAAACCTGCGGCCGGCCGTCGGGATCGCGGCGATTCAGATTGGCATTCCCAAGCAGCTTTTAGCTGTGGTCGTGGACGAAGAAGATAAAAACGGCAATCCCATTCATTACGAATACGCGCTGGCCAACGCGAAAATCGTTTCCCAGTCTGTTCAAAATGCGTATTTAAAGACTGGTGAGGGCTGTCTGTCCGTTCTTGACGATCATCCGGGCTACGTCATCCGCAGCGCGCGGATCAAGGTCAAGGGTTACGATATGCTTCAGGACCGCGAGGTGACTTTCCGGGCTTCCGGTTATGTCGCGATCGTGCTGCAGCATGAGATCGACCATTTCAGCGGCATTCTGTTCTACGACCGGATCAATCCGAACGATCCGTATGCCCCTGTTGAAAACGCCATTGTGATCGAATAATTCCGCTTTCCCCCTGCCCGCCGGATCTGTCCGGCGCGTTTCCCAAACACGAATAAAATCAGAAAACTCATTGTTCTTGGCTGCCGCGGGGAGCTGAAATTCATTTCAGACCGTCCCGCGGTTTAGCTGTGAAATCGTCTCCGTCTGCGGAGGGATTCCTCAAAGAATAAAAAAATAGAAATTAAAAGACAGGTGCCTTGTTTTTTAAGAATAATAAAAGAAAAGAGGTAAATAATGAAAGAAAATACTGCAGCCACACCTGCAAAAAAAGCACCGCGCAAATCCGCTCCCCGCAAGAAACCGGTTCCTGCAAGCGCCGTTGGCGAGGTCGCCGAAACTCCGTTCCACCGGGATACCGACACGCTCATCTATGCCCTGGGCGGCATGGGTGAAATCGGTAAAAACATGTATTGCTTCGAACATCAGGACGAAATTATCATCGTTGACGCCGGCGTCCGGTTTCCGGAAGAAAATCTGCTTGGGGTTGACTACGTCATTCCGGATTACTCCTATCTGATTAAGAATCAGGCGAAGGTCAAGGCCTTAATCATTACGCACGGCCATGAAGATCACATCGGCGGCATTCCGTTTTTACTGCAGTCGATCCGGCTTGATAAAATTTACGCACCGCGCTTCGCCTGCTCCCTGATTCAGAAAAAGCTGGAGGAACGGCGGATGAGCCGGCAGGTCAAGCTCGTGCAGATCAACGAGGATTCGCGGATCACGACGAATCATTTCCAGGTCGGCTTCTTCAACACGATTCACTCAATTCCGGATTCACTGGGAATTTTGATCAACACGCCGAACGGCCGGATCGTGGAGACCGGCGACTTCAAGTTCGACCTGACCCCGATCGGCACCAACAGCGATTATCAGAAAATGGCGTACATCGGTCAGATCGGCGTCAGCCTGCTGATGAGCGATTCCACCAACTCCGAGGTTTCCGGCTTCTCGATCAGTGAGAAAAAAGTCGCGAAATCCTTATTGGAAATCACCCGCAAAACACCGGGCCGCTTAATCGTTTCCACCTTTGCCTCCAACGTTAACCGCGTCGGTCAGATTCTGGAAGCGGCCGTGGCCTGCGGACGCAAGGTCGCCGTCTTCGGGCGGTCGATGGAAAACGTCGTGCAGATTGCGCGCAAGCTCGGCATCATCGCGATTCCGGAAAAGCATTTTATTACGCCGGACCAGCTGAATTCACTGCCGGCCAGTAAGATCTGCATCGTCTGCACCGGTTCCCAAGGCGAACCGTTAGCGGCGTTAAGCCGGATTGCCAACGGTACGCACCGCTGGATTAAAATCATTCCGGGCGATACCGTCGTGTTCTCGTCGAATCCGATCCCCGGCAACGCGGTCAGCGTTTCCCAGGTTGTCAATCAGCTGACGCGGGTCGGCGCCAACGTGCTGGTCAACAGCCCGCTGACCTCCCTGCATACGACCGGCCACGGTTCCCAAGAGGAACAGAAGCTGATGCTCCAGCTGATCAAGCCGAAATACTTCATGCCGGTGCACGGCGAATACAAGATGCTTCGGATTCACGCGGAAAGCGCGATTGAAACCGGTGTTCCGCGCGAGAATACGTTCATCTGCGCTAACGGCGATGTGCTGGTGCTGCGCGACGGCGAAGTCTTCCAGGCGGAAACCCGTATTCAGACCGATGATATCTATGTCGACGGCAACGATATATCCGGCTTGAGCACAGCGGTGCTGCGCGACCGCAAGATCTTGGCCGACAACGGCTTGGTCGCGGTTATCGTCACGATCGACTCGCGCACGAATAAGATTCTGTGCCGGCCGAACATCGTTTCCCGCGGTTTCGTCTTCATCAAGGAAAGCCAGACACTCTTGAAGGAAGCGGAAATGATCGTTTACGAAGCCTTAAAGAAAAAGATGATGCAGAAGACGACTTTCGGCGAATTGAAGAATTGTATCCGCAGTTCGCTGGAACCGTATCTGTATAAGAAAACCAACCGCAATCCGATCGTCATTCCGGTGATCCTGAACCAGAAGGCAGCGATGCTGCAGATGCAGCAGAAACGCGAAGCGGCCGCGGCGGCGCATAAGGATGAGGAAGGTGCGGTAAAGCGGACACGCAAGCCGAGAAGCACGCCGGCGAAGACGAAAAAAGTCCCGGCGGAAAACGGCGAGACCTCAAACCGGCCGCGGACCAAAACGAAACAGAATAACGCTGAATCCTAACCGATCGGCGTTTTTTCTATTCCTTAAAGAAATCAGGAGGATTGTTATGTTTTATCTCATTCGTCACGGCACAGCCGATTACACGGAAAAAGACACCAAAATCTATCAGGGATTCGGCAATCATCTCGCACCCCTTTCCGCCAAAGGTATCCTGGAAATCGAAATGACGGCAGCCGATCCCCGGCTTGCGCAAGCCCGGCTGATCCTATCCTCGCCTTACACCCGCGCTTTACAAAGCGCCGCGATACTTTCCCGCTGCCTCCAAATTCCGCTGCAGGTAGAAACTGATCTGCACGAATGGCTGGCCGATCAAACCTACGTTTATTTACCGGACGAGCAGGCAGCACAGCATTACAACGAGTTTCAGACCTGCAACGGTCTTTATCCGCCGGGCGAAGAAAAGGCCTGGGAATCCCTTCCTGTGATGCGCCGGCGCATGATCCGGGTCTTCCAGCACTATCAAGGCCAAGGCGATCTTCTCGTTGTCTGCCATGGCCTGGTGATCCAGTCCCTATGCGGCTTTCATCCTGGAAACGGGGAGATCGTGGAATTCGATCTTGATTCCTGCATGAGCGATCAAAACACAAAAAGGAAGCAAAGGACGAAACAGAATGAACAAATTTAAAATCGCACTGGTTCAGCACAAAACGAAATCGACTGATGTTCAGGAAAACACGGCGCTTGCACTCCGCTATATCGCAGAAGCAAAGCAGGCAAACGCGGACTTTATCCTGTTTCCGGAGTGCTTCCTGACAAGCTATACGTTTCCTGAGATCTGTGAAACCTTTCAGCCGGTGAAAAGCCTGGAGAGTGATCCCGACTTCCACGCCTGGTGTGAGAACGCCTTACACGATGAATGCGACACGTTGAATACAATCCGCCAAGCCGCAAAACGCCATGCCATCGGCGTAGAAATTACGGCTTTTACTCAAGGGAAGAAATACCCTCAAAACAGTGCTTATCTCATCGACCGGAACGGTGCGGTGCTCATGAAATACAGTAAGGTGCATACCTGTGATTTTTCATTCGAACGTTATCTTGAAAGTGGCGAGGAATTCAAGGTCTGTCATTTTGAGGATCTCTGTCTGGGCACAATGATCTGTTACGACCGGGAATATCCGGAAAGCACCCGGGAGCTTATGCTTCAAGGCGCCGAGCTGATCTTAATCCCCAACGACTGCGGCGATATCAAGCCGTTCCGCCTTCAGGAGCTTTCCGTAGCGGCAATGCAGAACCAGGTCGGCGTCGCGATGGCGAATCCGCCGGGTGAAAAAGCAGGTTGTTCGTGCGCCTTTCATCCTCAGGTCTGGGATTGTCAGGACAACTGTCTGACGGTGACAAGCGAATCGGAAGCAGGTCTGATTTATGCGACGTTTGATATCGACGCACTGCGCGCCTATCGAAAGCGGGAAGATCTGGGCAAATACAGAAAAGTCAACGCCTACCGCCATCTCTGTCTAAATTCAAATGATTGAGATCCGTTCGAGAACCAGAATAAAATGCGCCTGAAAACAGGATGCACAAAAAAAGGATCAATGACACAAAAAGGGAATTCTGCGAAAGCC
>NZ_GG657556.1:394156-422502 GCF_000157995.1 Holdemania filiformis DSM 12042 | reverse complement strand
CTGCGAAAGCGATTCCTTTTTTTTGACTTTATGTCTATCGGTATGATCAATTCATTATTTGTGTGAAATAGAGTAGTTGTGAGGAAATAAGAAACCCTAAGATTATCTGGAACCATTTTCGTTTTTCGCTAGTTTTCCTTAAGCCTGACGCTGAAATAAGTTATATCTAATAATTAAAGAAAGGAAACTAATTTTTATTGTCTTTTTGTATAAATCCGTTAGTATTATAAATAACGGACTCATTTTTCAGGAGGATTTTATGACCAAAAGGAAGAAAATCATTGTTGTATTTTTATTTGCTTTATTTTTGATTATCACCCAGAGTGTTGTTGACAATGCCTATTTTATTCATTCTTCAGATTTAACCTTAGAACAAATCGATCAACAATATCATACCCATTTCCAAGATTATGATTTCTCATTAAACACGGTGAAATCCTTCTCCCTTTTCAATAATCAAGAATCCCTTTTATTACGCTCAAACGATTTCAATTCCAAGATTGAGATTGAAATTGCTAATCCGTCTGATAGCGGATTCAATCTTACGCATTACAATTCAAGATCATCCAACCCGGATAGTTTCTATGAAATCATGAATTCCCCTTCGGTTTATCATATAAAACAAAACAAAAATAGCTACAAAATTTATTGCTCGACACCTTCCGCCAATCTATGGATATCTTTTACAAAAACAGAGTTAGAATTCAATGAGCTGATAGAAATACTCAATGAAATGATTGCCTAGATGATTCAATTCCTTCTGTTTCTCAGATAAGCGTTTATATAATTTCAGTTCAGTACGGCTTTAGTTCAAAAGCTTTTTTCATTATCCTCTGAAGTTGATATTGTGTTGAATTATTCCATGAAGAACGCAGTGATTACGTCCGCCGGCCCCTGTTGATCGCATGTACCAATCACCGCATGAGCGAGATCGAGGATTTCCGGCTTGGCGTTGGCCACGGCATAGCTGAGGGGAAACTGTTCAAACAAGCACAAATCGTTCAGATCATCACCGAAGACTGCGATCTCTTCTTTCCGTAGCTTGAGGATTTCCTGCAGCTGGGTTAACGCAGAAGCTTTGTTGCAGGTGATCGGGAGCACTTCCAGGTTATGCGTAAACGCTGAAGTCAGCGCGATCTGCGGCATGTCTTCGATCTGACTGCGAATCTGACGCAGAGCGTCCGAGGAAGCGCTGCGCATCTCAATCTTAAAGATCGGATCAGTGAGTTCTTCCAGTCTTTCGAATTGCCGGTAATCCGCTTCAAACTGACTCAGCGGCGTGTTCTGCGGGGTTTTGCCGCAGCCGGGAACTGTAAAATAACGCCGGTAGTGTTCCTCTACGGGCAGAAACGTATATTTCAGCTCGCCGCTGTACAGCGTGGTCAGCACCTCGGGATGTCTCAGCTTGGGAAGCAGACGCTGCGCCAGATTTTTATCCAAGGCCTGCACAGCCCGGACCTGCCCTTGCGGATCACGCAGCTCAGCCCCGTTGAGATCGATCATCCAGCCTTCGACCTTGGAGCCTTCCAGAATCCGCCGAGCAGCTGGAGCGTTTCGGCCGGTCGCCGCGCAGAATTCAATCCCGGTTGCTTTTGCTTTGCGCAAAGCTTCAGCGACCCGCGGATAAATCAGCTGCGTGCTGCGCTCTAAAATCGTTCCGTCAAAATCACATACAATTAACTTGATCATTTTATTTCCTCATCTTACTTATTTTTTCTTTCATCCTGCTTCTCATTGTAGCGGAGAACACGAGAAAAAAACAGCCCTTGCGGACTGTTTTCAGCTTATTTTATTTCGATGATCTTCATCATGTTGGCGCTGCCTTCACCCGTTGGGTAACCGGCGGACATGATAAGCAGCTGGCCTGGCTTCAAGCCGTAGCCCTTGGCGATGGTGCTCGCCAGTTCGTCATCGTTGGTCAGCTCATTCTGGATATCCGAGAAGATCGGCGTTACGCCCCAGTAGGCTTCCAGCTTGCGCTGCGTGCTCTTGGTGAACGTGACGGCCAGAATTGGAACACACGGTCTGAACTTGGAGATTCGCTTCGCTGTGGTGCCGCCCTGCGTGAAGACGACAACCGCACCGACGTTCTGCAGCGTCAGTGTCGCATCGGAAACCGCGATGCCGATCGCATCCTGAACCGTCTTGCGGCTGGACTTGATCGAATGATCCAGACGTTCACGGTACGGAATGATCTTTTCGACTGCTTCCGCAATCGTCGCCATCGTTCTGACCGCTTCAACCGGATATTCACCGGCCGCGCTTTCACCTGAAAGCATGATCGCATCGGAACCATCCAGAACCGCGTTGGCAACGTCGCTCGCTTCCGCACGGGTCGGCCGCGGGTTGGACATCATGGATTCCAGCATGTGGGTTGCGGTGATGACCGGCTTGCCCATTTCATTGGCCTTATGGATAATCGTCTTCTGGTAAATCGGAACATACTGTGTCTGAACTTCAACGCCCAGATCGCCGCGCGCAACCATGACGCCGTCCGCAACTTCCAGGATCGATTCCAGATTGTCGAAGCCTTCCTGGTTTTCAATCTTCGCGATAATCTGGATCGTCGGCTTGCCCATTTCGATCAGAATCTTGCGGATCGCCAGGACGTCTTCCGCCCGTCTGACAAACGAAGCGGCGATGAAGTCCACGTCTTTTTCGCAGCCGAAGCGGATATCCGCATCGTCTTTTTCCGAAATAAACGGCATCGACAGCTTCACATTCGGCACGTTGCAGCCCTTGCGGGTTTTGATTGTTCCGGAGTTTTCAACGCGGCAGGTCAGTTCCTGGCCGTCGCTTTCCAGAATCGTCAGGCGCATTTTGCCATCGTCGATCAGAATGTAATTGCCAGCCTTGACGTCCTCAAACAGTTCCGGGCAGGCAATGTGGAAACGCTCGTGCGTTCCTTCAATTTCCGCACGGCAGATCTTGACGATATCACCCTTCAAGAAATCAGCCTTGCCATCCTTAAAGATTCCGCAGCGGATTTCCGGGCCCTTGGTATCGAGCATGATGCCCAGGTTGATGCCGATCCGTTCGCTGACCTCGCGGATCATATCGATGCGTTCGCCATGGGTCTTGTGATCCTCATGCGAAAAGTTGCACCGGACGATATTCATGCCTTCCTTCGCCAGCTTCTCCACCATTTCCGGGGTGTTGCTGGCAGGACCTAACGTACATACAATTTTAGTCTTCTTCCCTAACATAATCTTCCTCCTTCAACTTATACTAACCGGTCAAACAGACGATACAAGTCCTTCCGGGAATGCCGCGGGGAAGACAAGGCTTCCTCAATCGGCATCGAAGTGACCTTGTTGTCAATCATCCCGACGCAGTGTCCGCCGACGCCGTCCATCAACAGATCGACCGCTTTCTCGCCCATCATCGAGGCTAAAACACGATCTCTCGGCGATGGCGATCCGCCGCGCTGCACATGGCCCAGTACGGTCGCCCGTCCGGCAAAGCCGGTATTCTGGGAAATCTTGCGCGCTAACTCGTCGACGTCCGCGATCTTCTCTGAAATGACGACGATCGCATGACGTTTCTTCACGGCTTTGTCCAAATACCGCAGCCGTTCCAGAACGTCCAGCTCGTCATAGCCCGTTTCCGGCGTGATGACGATCTCGGCTCCGCAGGAAATCGCAGCCCAGACCGCCAGATCGCCGCACCGATTGCCCATCACTTCCACGACGGAACAACGATGATGCGAGCTGGAGGTATCGCGCAGTTTATCCACCGCTTCCACGACGGTATTCAGCGCCGTGTCAAAGCCGATCGTAAAATCGGTGCCCGGAATATCGTTGTCGATCGTTCCCGGCAGACCGATACAGTTAATGCCCAGTTTCGTCAGCGCCATCGCGCCGCGATAAGAACCGTCGCCGCCGATCACGACGACCGCGTCGATCTTCGCGTTCTGCAGCGTCTGCACCGCTTTTTTCTGTATTTCCAGGTCTTTGAATTCCGTTAAACGGGCCGACCCCAGCACGGTGCCGCCCCGGTTCAGAATATCGCTGACGGTGGATTTATCCATCGGAATGTAATTGCCCTCGACTAAACCGCGGTAACCATCCTTGATGCCCATGACCTCAAAGCCGTTCGCCAGCGCCACGCGCGTTACTGCCCGGATCGCCGCGTTCATGCCCGGAGCATCGCCGCCGGACGTCAAGATTCCGATTCTTCGTATCATACGTAACCCTCCTGTCATTTCCCGTATATCATAGCATTGAATTTGAAAATTGTGAAACTAAATCGACGTGTTTCGGCGATTTTTTCCAGTGATTTTCATCTCTTTCGACAAGGCTTTTATGCGTTCCATAATTCTAACCGCTTTCAATTCTTCCTTGTCGGATTTTTGATTATACATGTAGTGATTTTCCAGCGAGCTGAAGTTTTCATTGCTTGTGAACCAGGTCAGTTTCTGGCGGTCCATCCGTTCGTTGAAGATCGGCAGCAGCACCTCGTCGCGCAGCCAGGAGGTCACGCTTTCCGCTCCGATATCGTCAAACACCGCAAAGTCCGCGCGCTTCATTTCGTACAGCTCGTCCTCAAAGCTGTCGCGGTCGTCAAGCAGCCCCTTGATCCGTGAAGCCATCGTCGGCACATGCACGAATACGACGCGCTTGCCCTGACGGGCATAGCTGTTGCACGCACAGGCCGCAAGATAAGTCTTCCCCACTCCCGGCGCGCCAAACAAATAAAGTCCTTTATCTGCCGGCGCTAACAAATTCTGCGAGATTTTCGCCACCGCTGCCGCGTATGCCGCCTCTTCCTCGTCGATGTTGATATCGGTGATCGACACCGTCCACAAGCGCCGCGGCAAATCGTTGATGCGGTAGTTGTGAACATGCTTTTCTGCCTGCAGCTGCTGCCTGGCATAACGGCACGGGCGGACCTGAAGCGTCAGAAACCCGGTATACGACAGATCGAGCACCTCGCCCTTTTGTTTCTGGCGGCATTGATTTAAGCCCGGGCAGTTCTGGCACAGGCTCAGCTGGTCGATCCATTGATGAAACCGGTACGGGTAGTTCTCAACCCAGCTTTCATCCAGACCGTAGGTTTGTAAGAAGTTCTGCACCAGCGGATGAGCTTTCATTTTGGCGGCCAGCGCTTGTTTTTCCTTCAGCTGTTGTTCGTTCAGTTGGATTCCCCATTTTACGGCTTCCATCGCTTAGCCCTCCTGTTCGCGCAGCCGGCGGCGGATTTCTTCAAATTCTTCACGGTCGAAATCCGTTTCTTCTGCGGTTTCTTTTTCCGATCCGGTCTTCATCTGGACGTAGTAATCCGGCAGCACGTCTTTGCGGCTGCCGCCCCGGCCGCTGCGGCCGCGTGGTTTTTTAGCTTCCGCCATGGCTTTTTCCGCCGTATCAACGCCGGAGCGGATCCAGGCTGCGGCAAGCGAGGCGACAAAGGAAGGAACCAGCTTGTTATCGCTGATGGACAGAACGTGTTCCAACAGAATATTGACGACCTTCGGATCCATCTTCATCTCGGTGATGAGCTTCTCAATCGTGCGTTTGTCACTGTCCTGCACCGGCACGCCGTTCTGCTTGGACTGCAGAAAGGCGACCGGCGGCAGATCGTACGGATCGTCCGAGACCTTTTTCGCCGGCTTTTTCGCTTTCATGACAAACGCCGTGGAGCGCAGCTTTTCCCCATCCAGCGTGTTGTTCGTATTGTCTGTGCAGCGGCCGACCAGAATCAGCATTTCATCAGCACTTAAGCCGTACATCGTCGCCAGCTCCCCGATCAGACGCAGATTCTCGTTGGTGCGCGCTTCAATCGGAAAGACGAGGTTGCTGGCGCGGGTTAAGAAGCGTTCGTAATCGAAGTGAATGGCCGGGTGATCACCGGCATCGAAATTGTACCGCGGTTTGATACTGGCAAACTGTTCCTCGCTCTCAGCGTCCCAGTTCTCGATGACCGAGCTTTTGAATTGTTCGCTGACTTCCTCAAAGCCTTCCCGCGACAGCTCGATGTGCGCCAGCTTGTTGAGCGAAAGCTGGTATTGCTTCGCGCCCATGATCCGCGCGTACAGCCGCCCCAGCACCTCATGCTTAAAAAACCGGTCGGCTTCCAGCGGCGGATACAGCACATAAATGTAGTTGTCCTTGCCTTCTCCGGTTTTGATATAACTGCGCATCAGCATCATTTCTTCCAGCTTGCGCCGTGAGCGTTCCAGCACCGTGATGTCCATGTTCATGATCTGACATAACCGGCCGTGCGGTTCAAACGAACGCTGGTGCTTGGCTTCGCTGATCAACGTCAGATACAGCGCCGCCCCGGCGCAGCCGACTAACGGCTGATACAGCGACATTAAGGAATTCAGCGCGTCCGCGCCCAGCGGCCGCAGCACTTCACTGCGGTATCCGTCTTTCGCTTTCAGTTCCATCTTGTTTCTCCTTGATCCATTGTTGAATCTGATCTTGCATTGCGGGAATATCCCCGTCGTTGACGATCGTCAGCGTCGAACGGCGGCTTTTCTCTTCCTGGCTCATCTGCGCCGCCATCCTGGCCCGCGCCTGCTGAGGCGAAAGACCGCGGCCCTGCTGCAGCCGCTGCAGGATGGTTTCCAGCGGCGCGGTGACGGTGATGATCTCGTCAAACTGATTTTCCATCCCCGCCTCAAACAACAGCGGCACCTCGGCAAACCACAGCGGCGATGAGGAGGCTTTTGCCTGGCGGTTTAATTCCGCCTGGATCAGGGGATGCGTAATCGCTTCGAGCTGGCGCCGCCGCGCGTCATCCTGAAAGACGATCGCGCCTAAAGCCGCCCGGTCGATTCGCCCTTGATCATCTAAAATAGCGGGACCAAAGGCTTCGACGCAGGCTTTATATCCCGCCTGATCCGGCTGCAGGATCGCATGGCTGATCGCGTCGCAGTCAGCGACCGGATACCCCAGATTTCGTAAGCACTGGCTCAGCGTCGACTTTCCGCTGCCGATCACGCCGGTGATCGCGATTTTGATCATATTCGATTCCCGTTCCTCTCTTTTTCTGACAATGCGGACAATAGTAGGTCCCCCGCTGGGCGACCGCAATCTTCTTGATCGGCCCGCCGCACAGCGGACAGGCTTCGCCTTCCCGGCCATGGACCTGGATCTGCAGCTGAAACCGCCCGGTCACCCCTAAGGATGAGGTATAGCTGCGGATCGAGCTGCCCCCGGCCTCAATCGCCAGGCTCAGGATCTGCCGGGTGATCTCCGGCAGCGCGGTGATCTGCGCTTTTGTCAGCTGGTCGCAGCGTTTGCGCGGATCAATCCGCAGCGCGAAGCAGATCTCATTGGCATAGATATTGCCGATGCCGGCGACAAAGCTCTGATCGAGCAGGACTTGTTTAATCGGAACCCGGCGTTTCTTTAAAAACGCGCGGCAGTAGTCCGGATTAAATTCATCGTCAAACGGCTCCGGCCCCAGCTCATGAAAGTGGCGCAGATCGCCGTTCAGTTCCATCAGCTCCATCGTCCCGAACTTGCGCGTATCGTGATAGCGCAGCTGCGTCCCGTCGTCGAGATCGAAAATCACATGGATATGCTTGGACAACGGTTCTTCAGGCCGCTGGACATAAAACTTTCCTTCCATCCGCATGTGCGCGATGAAATAGACGTCATCCATCTGAAAAATCAGGTATTTCCCGCGCCGTGAAAACCGGCGGAAGTGCTGTCCCTCTAACCTCCGGCAGAATTCGCCGGCGTCCATCTGGATCATCTTCGGCACGCGCACTTCAACGTGTTCGATCCGGCGGTCCGGAATTAAAAGTTCCAGCGTGCGGACGACCGTTTCAACCTCTGGCAGCTCCGGCATCTTATTTCGCCTCGTACCAGGTATCGCCGATTTTAGTTTCCGCGACTAACGGCACCTTCAGTTCCATCGCGTGCTCCATTCCTTCCTGGATAATCGCGCATAACGCGTCCAGCTCGCTTGGCAGCGCGTCAAAAATCAATTCATCGTGAACCTGCAGGATCATTTTGGATTGCAGGCCCTTTTCGCTGATCGCCTTGTCGATGCGGATCATCGCCAGCTTGATCAAATCGGCGGCGGAGCCCTGGATCGGCGCGTTCATCGCGGCGCGCTTGCCGAATTCGCGGGTCATGTAATTCTTATCATGAATCTCCGGCACTTCCCGGCGCCGGCCCAGCATCGTCGCGGTATAACCGTGTTCCTGGCAGAAGCTGATCACCTGGTCCATGTATTTGGAAATGTTCGGATAGCTTTGCAGATAACGCTCGATGAATTCCTTGGCCTGGGCGCGGCTGATATCCAGCTGCTGGGACAGGCCGAAATCAGAAATGCCGTAGACGATCCCGAAGTTGACGGCTTTGGCCTGGCGGCGATGCTTCGCGTCAACCTGATCAAGCGGAATCTGGAACACGTCGGACGCGGTTTTGGTATGAATATCGACGGCATGCCGGAACGCGTCCAGCAGCCCCTGCTCGTCCGCCATGTGCGCCAGCATTCTTAATTCGATCTGGGAGTAGTCGGAAGCGACCAGCACGTTGCCCTCGCTCGGCAGAAAGGCCTTGCGCACTTCGCGGGATTCCTCGTCGCGGACGCTGATATTCTGCAGATTCGGTTCGGTCGAAGACAGCCGGCCGGTCTGAGTCGCGCATTGATTGTAGATCGTATGGATTCTTCCATCCGGATGAATGTATTTTTTCAAGCCTTCAGCATAAGTGCTGTACAGCTTTTGATATTTTCTGAATTCGAGCAAATCGGCGATGATCGGATGCACGCCCAGCAGCTTTTCGAGCACATCGGCCGAGGTTGACCGCTTCTTCCCGCTGGCCGGCAGTCCCAGTTTGTCAAACAAGACTTCGCCCAATTGTTTCGGCGAGTTGATGTTGAAGGTCTCCCCGGCGGCTGCGTAAATGGCGTCGGTCAGCGCGTCCAGGCGGGCCTGAGTCTGCCGGGCGATATCGTCGAGCGTCTGGGAATCAATCCGGATGCCTTCCTTTTCCATCTTATACAACACGGCGGCTAAAGGCATTTCCACATCGTAAAACAGCGAAACGATTTCCATCTCCTTCAGCTTCGGCTCGCTGTCCTTCCACAGCGCGTCGATCAGCTGGATTTTCTGGGCGCACAGCTGTCGCTGAAGCTGCGGCTCCGGCAGCTTCATCTTGCCCGGCTTGCCATACACCTCATCCATCGTCACCGTTTCCGTCAGGCCGAATTTCTCACGGATCTTCTGATCACTGGTCAGCGTCGAATCGCACAGGAACGCGGCGATCATCGCGTCGATTTTCATTCCATTAATCGTCAGTCCCGCGCCGTCGGCTAAATGCAGGCAAGCCTTGACGTCGTAGACGATCTTGGTCTTTTCTCCCGCCAGATACGCTAACAGCGCTTCATCCTGGCGGACATCTTCGATCGGGATGTAGACAGCCTGGTCCTGATACGCCAGCGCCAGGCCATGAACATCAGCGAAGTAGACTGACGGCTGATCCTGGTCGAGCACCAGGATCGCGTTGTCCTGCAGAAGTGCTTCCGGACAGCGCCGGACTTCCGCCACGGTCAGCGTCGGCTGCGATGCCGGGGCCTCGGCTTCCGCCTGCTCGCTGATCTGGGTTGAAAGCTTGCTTGCCAGCGAGTTCATCTCATAGCGCACATAAAACTGACGCAGCGGCTCCGGCGTGATGTGAAATGTGAATTCTTCCGTTTCAAACGGAATCTCAACGTCGGTCTTGATCGTCGCCAGACGTTTGGATAACAGCGCCTGATCCTTGAAGGCTTCAACGTTATCTTTCAGCTTGCCCTTGAGCTGGTCGGTGTTGGCGATCAGATTTTCTACCGTACCGAACTGTTCCAGCAGCTTCAGCGCCGTCTTTTCACCGACCTTCGGAATTCCCGGAATGTTATCGGAGGCATCGCCCATCAGTCCCTTGAGGTCGCGGATCTGATCCGGCGTGATCCCCATCTTTTCCTTCAGGCTTTCCACGGTCATCTCCTCGATATCGCTGATGCCTTTTTTCATCAGCCAGACCGAGGTCGTCTCGTCGATCAGCTGCAGCATATCGCGGTCAGAGCTGAGCACGTTGATATCCCAGTCCGGATATTTCTTGATCATTGAACCGATGATGTCGTCGGCTTCGATATCCGTCATTTCAAACTGTTTAATCCCCGCCGCTTCCAGATATTCGCGCACGATCGGAAACTGTTCCACTAACGCGTCCGGCGTTTCCTTGCGGCCGCCCTTGTACTCGGCGAACAGCTCGTGGCGGAAGGTGTGCTTGCCCTTGTCGAAAGCAACGAGCATCGCGTCCGGCTGAATGATCTGGACGGCTTTGTTGATCATCATCGCGAACCCGTAAATCGCGTTGGTCGGAATCCCGGTCGACGTCGACATCGGCCGCATAAAGGTTGCGTAAAATGCCCGGAAGAGCATGGAATTTCCATCAACTAACAACATTTTTTTCATGGCTGGATCTCCTTTTGTTTTTAAACTAGATTCAGTTCTTATTTTACCATAAGCCCTGATGAATATCAAAAGAAGCGCAAGCTGGCGCATAAACCGCAGCTCTATCCGTCTAAATCTTAATTGATATTTTCTGTGAATAAATTTCTGATTCTTTAATAGTGTAGGGTTTTGTTGAACCGCGGATGCCCGTCCGGACAGAGTCGATTTTGGGTCTTATCAAAATTGATTCAAACCGACAGATTTTTGTCGTCCGTCATCAGCGGAGGGCAATTCTATGGAGCATTTCCTGGAACTTTTTGTCACTGTGGTTTTAAAAGTCGGTTTGCCCTTGATCGAATGTTCGATCAACTTTCCTGACGGAATTTCAACTTTTTCTCTTCTTTCTGAGTTAATTGAGTTTCTGAATCGTCAATTCCAGAATCACAGCTCCGCTTATCTTTCATTAAGTCCGACTTTTAAAATCCCCATTTTCTCATGTAAAAACGCGAAGGGTACTTTCCCTTCGCGCTGAAATCCAAATTCGATGCGCCGATCAGGCGTCTTCATCCTCGTTTGTGGCCTGATCGTCCGCCGCCGGCTCCTGAACCGCAGGCGTCAGATCGTCCTCCGCCATGCTTTCCAGCTGATTCAGGTTTTCGACCATGATCGACAGATAATCCTTATTATCCTCGCGCTGATCCGCCGATAAGCTCGACAGATTGCTCAAATCCACCCGCTGCAGGTTCAACTCAGTCGAAAGTTGGTCGAACAAAGCAAGCATATCCTCTGTCATGTTCGGTTCATACGCGATATACTTTACGTTGTCCTCCACGATCTTGGTCTTGATGATATCCAGCTGCTTTTCATTCGGCAGCACGCCGTATTTGGACAGAATTACCGGATAGACCTGAATGCCGTATGTCTTCTGCCAGTTGCCGAAGCTGGCGGTCATCGAAACGAATTTAATCGTTTTTTTCTCATTTTTCAGCGTGCTGGACAGACTTTGATATTCGGCGTCCAACCGCACCAGCTCGCTTTCCAGCTGACTGTAATTTTCTTCGAAATAACGGCTTTCCTCGACGTAATTCTCACACAGCCAGTCGCGGATTTCCTTCGCCATGCTCGTCATCGCGATCGGATCCATCCACAACGCCAGATCCTTTTCATTCATGTCGATCGAATCGAAGGCGTCACCCTTGTAATACGCGCTTTCGACAAACTGCTCGACGTCGTTGGCGATGACGCGGGTATAACGTTTAAACGAATAAATCGAATTATTGACAGACAAATCCTTGACCACCGCCGAACTGGCCGAACGGATTTCCGGCAGCACAAGCTGGAAATACGGCTCAAGCTGCCCGATGTGCAGCACTAAATCGGCGTCCTTGACGCGTTCTTTCAAATCGCCGGCCGCCGCGCGCTGGACGATCGTGTCGTCCTGCAGACTCTGGATCTCAATCCGGTCCCCGCCGATCTTTTCCAGCAGATATCCTAATGGATAAACCGTATATACTACCTTTTTCTTATCGGTTGCGCAGCCGGTTAAAGAGGTCAGCAGCAAGCCCAGAAGAACTAGAAGAGTAATTTTCTTTCGCATGGATGTTCCTCGCTTCCTTTTAGGATTATAGCATATTCTGACCTTGAAAAAAACCCTCTTTCCGACAGCCTTTTCGCGTCTGAACTCGCTGTTTAAATCAACCAGCTGCGCGGTTGGGATGAAAGCGGCCCGGCCTTGCCAAAGCGCCGCGTCAGCCATTGTTTTTCATCGAGCAGTCCCCCTGGTTCCAGGATGACGTTATACCGCTGGCGGTATAAATCCTGCTTCCGATGCAGCTTTAAGGGATGAGAACAGGGATGAATCAGGCGGTACAGGTAGAAATGTTCAGCCTGATACGCCCGCTGGCGCCAGCTGATCAGGTTGACGGCGAACAGAAATCCGAACACCCCGAGCGTCATCGGATTACAATTCATCAGTTTAACAAACGCCAGCGGCGTCCCGAGTGCCGATAACCCAATCGTCAGCGCCTGCGCGGTCCGATACGGCAGAAAGCAATGCCACAGCGACTGCACAATCCGTCCGCCGTCCAGCGGATACAGCGGCAGCACATTAAACAGAAAAACCGACCGGTTGATATCCAGCACCCAGTCGAGCATGACCGGCGAAACCCCCCCCAGTTTTGCCAGGCCCCCGTAAAGCAAGGGAATGACACCATGCATCGCCAGCCCGCCGGCCAGAATCACCAGCTCCTCCCACGCGTCCCCATCGCCGAAATGCTCCAGCGTCAGCGCCAGCCCGAACGGCAGGATTGACAGCTGGCGAATCGGATAATGGAAAAACCAGGCCCAGAACGCATGACCGCTTTCATGCAGTGCCAGAATGAAGAAAATGTGGCCGAGCGGCACAGCGGCGTGAGAAAAAAAAGCCAGGGCTGCCACCAGAATGGTAAAACCGCTGACTTTGATTTTAACCGGCATTGCTCATCGCCCGCTCCAGCGTGACCGGCTGACCTTGTTCGCTGAATTCCAGATAGACCGCATCCTGCACCGCCCCCAGAGCCGTACCCTTTAAAATCCGGTCGTTGAGATGGACCTGGACCTCCTGCAGCGCGCCATAGGTCACCAGCACGCCGTTATCCTGCTTCACCATGACGATCGCTCCGCTCTCCTGTTCGCCGATGTATAAGACGACGCCGTCAGCGATGCTCTGCACCTGATTGCCGGAAGCGGGTTTATAATAATGATCCTGAATCAGCTCATAGCTGACCGCCGCCGCGACCGGCTGCTCCTTGCCAAACCACTTTTCAAACGGCAGCCAGGCTGATAAAGACTTTAAATGCAGCTTTTCTGAAAGCACTTCGATCTGTTGGAGGACAGGTTTGGGATCCACCCATTGCTGCTTCTCGTTGATCATCCAGCCTAAACCCAGGCTGGCCCCGACCATCGCCAGCATGGCCAGACCGTAAATAAGGGTAAATAACGGACTTCCCGGCGCTTCATAGGCGCGCGGACCCGGCGTTTTGCGGCGGGCGGATATGCGTTTTCTGATATGTTTGATCTCACTCATGGCTGATCTCCTCCCCTGATACTACTGTATGCGGACAGGCAAAAGAAAAAGAACGGCGAACCGTTCTTTATTCATCTTCTGAAGGCAGCGGATCGTAGCGCTCATTGCGGAAACGCACGAGATTGACGATCACCCGCAGACTCATAAATACCGGGATCGAGATCATGATCCCGATCGGTCCCAGCAGCATTCCGCCCGCAAACACGCACAACAACGTCCACAGCGGCGGCACTTGCGAACTGCGGGAATGCACGATCGGCGCGATGATGTAGGCATCAACCATCGACAGCACGCAGATTCCGCCGATCAAAAACAAAACCTTCGGCAGCGGCAGCGTCAACGAGGTCAGAATGCCGATAAAGTTGGCGACCGTTGCGCCGAAATACGGCACGATCAACCCGATGGAGGTCAGAAGCGCGATCGTGATCGCACTCTTATGTCCGATCAACATGTACAGCAGCGAATATTCGAGGAATTTGATCGCCATCAGCATCAGCAGCGAATGCAGATAACCGCTGATTTCCGCGTTCACCGCACTCAGATAGATCGGCAGTTCCTTGTCGATGGTGCGTGCTAAACTGAAAATCGTCTTGCGGATCTTCTCAAAATCAAACAGCACGTAGACTGAAATGATAAACGCGAACACCGCGTTGGTCAGAAAAGAAAGCACCTTGGAAATCAGCTGCGGCAGCAGCGCCGAGAAGTTCGGCAGCCAGCTTTTCGTATCGTTGAGCAGCGTTGTGATCTGCTGGAAAATCCCGGCGACTAAAATGTTCGGCGCGTTTTCGTTCATTTCCACATATTGTTGATAAAGCCAGTTCAAGCCGGAAATCATGGAGTTGATCAGCTCGGTCGTCTTGTCGTAGACCATCGGCACGACCATCATCAAAATCCCGATCAACAAAGTAAGCATTCCCAGGCAGACCAGCGGAATCGCAATCCTGCGCGACACGCCCTTCTTCTGCAGAAATTCAATAAACGGATGAACGACATACGCGATCCCAAACCCGACTAAAAACGGCGTCAGAATCAGCCGCAGCGTCGTCAGCCAGCTCATCCAGACATTCGAGGTCAGGGAAAGGAAGTACAGAATCAACAGGATCAGCAGCACCTTCAACAGGTTCTTCAGCGACAGCTGTTCCTTAAAGTAGGCGTTCATTTTATGCAGCCATCCCATCCGTCATCCCTCCCCTTGCGTGTCTTTATTTTATCATTATTCAGGTCAAAAGAAAACCGAAACGAACCGGGAAAGACCGCAGCCGAAGGAAAGGAAATAAAAGGAAAGGACAAAAGACGGCTTGTCCTTTGTCCTGATCAGACGATCAATACGATGGGCGGTCAAGCTTAAACTAACGAGGTTCCTCCGTCGACGACGACATGCTGGCCGGTGACGTAGCTGGACGCGTCGCTGGAGAAAAACAGGATCGGTCCGCTGACTTCCCCGCGCCGGCCCGGACGGCTCATCGGGCACTGGGCGCTGTAGCCTTGTAAGAAAGCTTCCGACTTGAACAGTGTGTTCTGCGTCATCTCCGACTCAAACAATCCCGGGCAGACGGCGTTGACCGTAATGTTGAATTGACCATAGGAACAAGCCATGCCCAGCGTCAGGCCGAGCACCGCCGCTTTGGAAGTATTATACGCGTGGCGGATAAACATATCGTTCTTATCGCCGATCAAAGCGTTAACGGAGCTGATGTTGACGATCTTGCCATAGTTGCGGGCCTTCATGTGCGGGATTACATATTTGCACATCATATAGATCCCCTTGACGTTGATGTTCATCGAGCGGTCCCAGTCTTCCTGACTCAGTGTATCGACCCCGCCGCGGACAGCGACGCCGGCATTGTTGAGCAGGATGTCGATCCGTCCGAAGTGTTCGATCACGGTCTGCACGGCTTTTTCAATACTGGCTTCGTCAGTGACGTCGCAGCCGACCGGTAGCGCGTCGATGCCCTTGGCCCGCAGCTCCTCGGCTAACGCTTCCAGCTTATCCTGACGGCGCGCCAATAACGCGACGTTAGCTCCGGCCTCGGCATAGGCTCGGGCCGCATCCGCGCCCAAACCGCTGGACGCCCCGGTGACGACGGCGATTTTTCCTGTTAACTCAAACATCAGTAAATCCTCCTTCCGGACTTTGCAGTCCTCTTGTAATTTCAGTATAACAGGAATTTCAAGATTTGATTTAGGCAATTATTAAAATTTGTCGCAATTTCACAAGTTAATTGATGGACAATGTAAAAACCGGTATTTTTTGCAAATACCGGTGAATTAAATCTCTTATTTTCCGCTTTTCAACGCCCGCATCGAGTTGAGAATCGCCAGCAGCGTCACGCCCACGTCGGCGAACACGCCCATTCCCATATTGCTTTTTCCAAACAGCGTCAGCATCAAGACACCGATTTTTATCGCCAGGGAGAACACGATGTTCTGGCGCAGAATCGCATGCGTCTTGCGGGAAATCTGAATCGCGGTCGCCAGCGCTGCCGGATCGTCCTTCATCAGCACGATATCGGCCGCTTCGATCGCCGCATCGCTGCCCACGCCGCCCATCGCGACGCCCAGATCCGCCCGTGCCAGCACCGGCGCGTCGTTGATGCCGTCGCCGACAAACGCCAGCTTCTTCCCTTCCGGCTGCGCCGCCAGAAGCTTTTCAACCTGTTCGACCTTATCCTGCGGCAATAGCTGCGCATAGACCGTATCGATTCCAATCTGACCGGCAACGGCTTCGGCAACATTACGGTTGTCCCCTGTCAGCATAACGGTATTGCGGATGCCCGCTTGTTTCAGCTGGCGGATTGCAGCCTTGCTTGTCTTTTTGATCCCGTCGCTGATCACCAGCCAGCCGAGATATTCGCCTTCCTGAGCAACATGGATGATCGTGCCGATTTCATCGACCGGCGGACAATCGATTCCGTGCGTCTGCATCAGCTTGACGTTGCCGAGCGCCAGCGTCCGGCCGTCGACTTCCACCTCAACGCCTTGGCCTGAGATTTCCTGATAATTGCGGATTTTCTGATTCTCAATCGGTTTGCTGTAAGCTGCAACAATGGAGCGGGCGATCGGATGGGTGGAATAGGCCTCGCCATAAGCCGCTAATTCCAATAACGCATCCGCTTCGGCATGAACCGGCTGAATCCGGGTCACACTGAACTTGCCCTCAGTCAGCGTTCCAGTCTTATCAAAGACGACGGTGTCAACATCTTTCAAAATCTCTAAGAAATTGCCGCCCTTCACCAGAATTCCCTGCCGGCTGGCGCCGCCGATACCCGCAAACAGACCCAGCGGAATCGAGATGACCAGCGCGCATGGACAAGAGACAACCAGGAACGTCAGCGCCCGGTACAGCCAGACATCAAACGAACCCATTTGAAGCAGAAACGGCGGAATGATCGCGACCAAGATCGCCGCCACGACGACCGTCGGCGTATATACCCGGGCAAACTTGGTGATGAAACGCTCGATCGGCGCTTTTTTAGAACTGGCGTTCTCAACCAGTTCCAGAATCCGCGATACCGTGGATTCGCCGAATTCTTTGGTGACTTTCACCTGCACGACGCCGCTCAGGTTAACCATGCCGGCCAGAATTTCATCTTCTTTCTGCACTTCCCGCGGCAGACTTTCGCCAGTCAACGCGCTGGTATCCAGCGATGTTGTGCCTTCAAGCAGAATCCCGTCCAACGGCACCCGCTCGCCCGGTTTGATCAGAATGGTTTCCCCGATCGCTACGGTTTCCGGATCAACCCGCAGTTCTTTTCCTTCGCGCAGCACCGTCGCATAATCGGCGCGGATATTCATCAGCGAACCGATCGATTTGCGCGAACGGTTGACAGCGTAAGACTGGAACAGCTCACCGATCTGATAAAACAACATAACCGCGACACCTTCCACATAATCGCCGATCGCAAACGCGCCGATCGTCGCCACGCTCATCAGGAAGGTTTCGTCGAACCATTCGCCCTGCAGGACATTGCGGATCGCGCTGTAAACGACTTCCCCGCCGATTAAGATAAAGCTGACCAGGAAAATTAAGAAAGCATAGCTTTGTTCCTGTAAGAAAATCCCGGCAATAAAGAAAACGATGCCGGCCAACAGCTTGGCGTTCTGCCGGAAGAAACCCGGCTGAGCCGCTTCTGGTTCGGGTTCCGTTTTTTTCGAGCCGGTCTTCATTTCCACAACGTCGACTTCCGGTTCCAGTTTCTTAACGACAGCCGTGATCGCTGCAATCAGCTCAGCCCGATCGACAGACGGTTTGGCATCGACAAGCAGCGTTTCCGTGGAAAAGGTAACCGAGGCTTCCCGAACCTGCGGCAGGCCATTCACCGCTCGTTCGATCTTCGCCGCGCAGTTTGCACAGTCCAGACCGGCTAAGCGCAGTTTTAGTTCACCCTTGACCGCCGAATGATCGACCTCTGACATAGCTTCATGGTTGTGACCGCAGCCGCATTCCTCGCCATGATGATGTTCATGACCTTCTTCACAACCACAATGTTCATGATCATGACCGCAGCCGCATTCCTCATCCTCGTGATGGTGATGTTCATGGTCTTCACCGCACTCGCAATGTTCATGGTGATGTCCATGATCGTGACCACAATCGCATTCCTCATCCTCGTGATGGTGATGTTCATGGTCTTCACCACACTCGCAATGTTCATGGTGATGTCCATGATCGTGACCGCAGCCGCATTCTCCCTCTTCGTGATGGTGATGTTCGTGGTCTTCTCCGCACTCGCAATGTTCATGGTGATGTTCATGATTTTCAGTCTGCGGCTGGCGAATGGCGCCATCCTTTTTATCCGTTACTTCCACAACATGAATATCTGGTTCGGCTTTCTTCACCGCCTGGATGATCTGTTCCTTCTTGGATTCGCCCTCAAATTCCACAATCATCTTTTTGTGAACGAAATCGACAGTCACTTCGCTCAAACCTTTGATTTTGCCAACCTGGCGCTCCACCTTCATCGCACAATTCGGGCAATCCAGTTCCGGCAGCGCATACACTTCTGTTTTCATAGATTTTTCCTCCAGCTAAAATGTTGGATGTTCCATCCTTAGGAACAGGGCTGATGAAAACGCAACAGAGATTCTGTTACATATGAACATGTGTTCATGTGTTTTCTGATCACATTATAGACTACTCCTATTGTGTTGTAAATAGAAAAAAATATTTTTCTTTCTTTTTTTGCTTCCTTCACTTTCCTCGCTCATTTCATCTTTAATGCGAAAAAAAGACCGCCGCGGCGGTCCTCAACCAAATAATTTCTGGATGATATTTTTCTCTTTGAATTTCGGCAGCGCCGCTTTCTCGCCCAACAGCCGCTGAGCGATCACGGTGTAGCATTGCGAAGTGATCGTGCTGCGCTTGAACGCCATCGGCACACCGCGGTTGTTGCAGGCAATCAGGTTTTCATCCTCATAAACTAACCCGATGACTTCCAACCCCAGCCAGTCCGCCGCTTCCTTGACGCTTAACGAAATGCCTTTTTCAATGTAACGGGGATTGACGCGGTTCATCACCAGCCGGATCGTCGTCTTGCCTTCCTTTAACAAGATCCCGATCACGCGGTCGCTGTCCTGCAGGGCCGCGATATCCAGCTGCACGACGACTAACGCTTCATCCGCGCAGCACATCGCGTATTGGAAACCGCGCTCAATTCCAGCCGGCGAATCCAACAGGATGAAATCGAACTGATCCTGCAGCTGATCGATTACCGTCGTCAAATCTTCCAGCTTTAACCGGCCGATATTGACCGTCCGGCAGGCCGCCATGAGAAAAAGATTTTCACAGCGCTTGTCCTGGATCATCGCCCGGCTCAGAGGACAGCGGCCTTCGACCGCGTCCTTCAAATCATAGAACACGCGGTTTTCCAAGCCCATCATCACGTCCAGATTCTTCAAGCCCAGATCCATGTCAATCATACATACTTTTTTGCCTAATGACGCCAGCGCGATGCCGAGGTTGGCGCAGACCGTCGTTTTGCCGACGCCGCCCTTGCCGCTGGTGATCATGATTACCCTTGCCACACTTCTTCCTCCTTCAAACTCAGACTTATGCATCTCTGATTCTCATAATACACACAGACTTTCGCGAAATTTGTCAGAATCTGCCAGTCGCTGTCTGAAATCTTGACGCGGGCATGATCCAGTCCCATCGCGATCAGCTGGCAGGCGGGATCGAGCAGACGGATCTGCCCGGCAACTGTGCCCAGGACGATCAACGGCCCGCTGCCGCGCATTTCGATCTGAATCGGCTGGCGCACATCGTGAAGCAGTACGGCCGCGCCTTCCAGCTGGATCAGTTCGCCTGCCCGCAGCGGTTCACGGATCACGGTCAAATTGCCCGGGACTTCCGGTTTCTTCTGGATATAAAGCCCCCGGCAGACGCAGCCGGTTGCCTGCAGGATCTCAAACAGCTGTTTCAGCCGTTCCGCACCCGGATCGCTGTCAAAAAAAACTTCGGCCGGATGACCGTCGCGGGTCTTCAGCAGCCGAAGCTTGGCCTCCAGCTCGACGGCCTGATCCTGCCATTGGCGGCAGTCCATGCGAATCGTGAGTCCGGAGTTTTGTCCGATTATTTTAACTGTTCCCATCTGAGCTTCTCCCCTTTTCTGCGGATTGACTCCCGCCGGATCTGCAGGGTCTGCCGCTGATCATTCATCCAGATCACAAGCAGGATCGGCGCCAGGTTGCCGACGAGCGTCGTCACCAGACGCTTGCTCAGCCATGTCATCAGCGACATCGCCGACAGATTGCTTGCGGTCATATAGAAGTATATCAGAAGCTCTTTGACGAAAATGATCGAAAGTAAGAGAATCATCAGTTCTAATAACGAAGAACTGATATGCTTGCTCCAAATATGAATCAGAAACGCGCACGCCATGCACACCAGCGAGCTGAGCATGAAGTGATCGGCGTTGAGAAAATCAAATACCATCCCCGCCGCAAACGCCATGAACAGCGAATCTAGAAGATTTTTCTGCCGCACCGTCAGCATCAGCGCACAGAAGCCCGTACAGGGAATGAAAACGGAATGATTCAGTGCGAAATCAAACGGAAACAGCGTGGTGAGAATCATGTCGGCAATTAAGCCAAGACCGATGAAGGCAGCTTCATAAATCATTGCGAAGCCCCCTGGCGGCGAACGACACAGACATAGTTAAACGATTGAAAATCCGCGGACGGCCGGACGTAAATATTCATGCCGACCGCATTGCTCAGCTCCTCGACCTTACTGACCGTGCCGACAAGCAAGCCGGAAGGAAAGACGCCGCCCATACCGCTGGTCACGACGCGCATCTCTTCCGTAACGGTCGCGCCGGAAGTCAACAGCTGCATCACAAAAGCCTGTTCGTTGCTGTCATATCTCACCAAAATGGCATCGACCGTTTTCCCTTCGTCAATCTCAATCTTTACGGAAACCTTATTCAGGCCGTCTTCCGCAGTGATCAGCTTCACCGTCGAAGTGTGTTCGTTGACCTTCGTCACCTTGCCGACCAATCCCTTCGGAGTGATCACGGCATAGTTTAACCCGACCCCGTCGGCGCTGCCGACGTCGATCGTCAACAGGTTATTCCATGCCTCCTGGGTGCGCGAAAGCACAGTTGAAGGAATCAGATCGTAATCGGAAACGATCGTTTTCAAGTCCGCGATCTGTTTCAGCTCCTCAATCTGCCGCTCGGCTTCCGCCAGCTGCCCCTGCAGCGAAGCGATCTGATCGACCTGAGTGCGAAGCAGGTCGTTTTCCTGCCGAACCTGCCACAACCGTGAAAACGAGGTAAAGAAATCCGTCACCGTCGTGACCGGATAATCAATCAACGAATATTTAAGCATGGAAAAGACGTTATACCCCTGCCGGCTGATTTCACTGAACGGGGTCGTCACGCTGACGACGTTTAAAATTAACGACAAGGACAGCGAAATGCCGATCAGCCAAAGCAGTATTTTTTGAAAACGATTCAGTTTCATTTTATCACCTGCGTCTATTATACGGTGATTGCCCCCGAACTTCAATCTAATAATCCGTGGGCGCGGAAGCTGAAATACTGCGTGGTTCCGACGATTAAATGATCCAATAGCTCGATTCCGATCAGCTCGCCGGTTTCTTTTAAGCGCTGGGTAATGATCCGGTCGGCCAGACTTGGGGTCAGATCCTGGGACGGGTGGTTATGCACGACCAACACGCGGCAGGCCGAGGCCAGCAGCGCTTCCTTAAACACCTCGCGGGGATGGACGATGCTGGCATCCAGCGTCCCTTTGAACAACAGCCGGTGTTCTAAAATGTGGTTTTTCGCGTCGAGATAGATCGCTAAAAAGTGTTCCTGCTGCTTGCCGCCGATTTCCCGTCCCAGCCAGGCCATCAGCGCGTCCGGATTGGCCACGACGTCAATCTCGCGGGTTTGTTCCTCGCTGATCCGCCGTGCCAGCTCGAAACACGCTAAAATCTCCAGGCCGCGGACCTGGCTGATGCCTTTGATCTGCATCAGCTCTTTGAGCGTCAGCCGGGACAGGCCGCGGACGCCCTGACTGCGCTGAAGCAGCTGGTCGGCGATCATCAGACTGGACGCTCCCGGCACGCCGCTGCGTAAAATCAGCGCCAGGATTTCCTTGTTGGAACAGTGCTCAATTCCCTGGTGCAGCGCTTTTTCGCGCGGCCGTTCCTCACAGGGCATTTCTCTTACGGTTGTGATGTACATCCCTCCAATACCGATGCGGTCTGACCTTGGCTTAGCTGCTGGCGTTGGGTTTCGTTCAGCGAACAGGCGCGTTCCATCCATTCGTAATCCAGATCGATCATCCGTTGGCGGCACTGGCGGGTGACTTCCGGATCCAGACTGACGCCGACGGCGACGATCTTGTATTCACCGCGCGTATAGGTTACGGGCGTAAATCCATCCTGTTCTAAAAACGCTGTCAGCTCGCGCACGGAGCTTTCCTGCGCGAACACCCCGGCCTGAATCCAGCTCAGCGACGATGATCCCTGATCGTCGGAAATCACCGGCGCCGCTGATTCCGGCTGCGTGCCGGGCGTAACGGTGACCTCCAGCGAATCCTCGGGCGCCGAGCTTGTTTCACTGATCCGCGCAAACAATCCGAAATACAGAACGCAGAAGCCCAGCGACAACAAGACGGCCATCATGGTTACAATCGAACTTTTTTTCATTTGGCTTCACCTCTGGTATCAGCCTATGAAAAACATGACCCGTTCAGTCAGACCGCTCACTTACAATATTCGCTGAAAATTCGATTTTGCCTGCCTTAAAAACGAAAAAAAGGAGATTTTTTCCTATTTTTCTCCTTTTTCCGTGTTTTCTTTCTGAAACAAGCTTGTTTTTAAGGCTTCCGGGTCGGCGGACGCCGCCAAGGCCAGCGTGATAATCCGCGCTAGCAGCGGTTCGATTTTCTCCGGTTTGCCCTGGTGATCGTCAAACTGAACCTGTTCGATCAGCTCCGCGCTGGTCACGGCCAGTTGTTTGATCGCACTATATCGTTCCATGCGCGCGCTCCTTTTCGTTCCGTTCTAAAATCATCGCCACGGCCTGGGCAAACGCGCCTTCCTCGCAGCTGCCCAATACGTGATCAACCTGTTTTTTAACCACCTCCACGGCATTGGACGGCGCAAATGACAAGCCGGCTTCCGCTAACATTTCCCGATCGTTGTTGCCATCGCCGATCGCCGCCAGCGCCTGCAGCGGAATACCGTGACGACCACACAGCTGCTTCAACGCCAGCGCCTTGTGCACGCCTTGCGGTGTAACGTCGAGAAAGCCCGGACCGGAGCGCGTCAGGGTCACATCCTTCAAGACGGCGCGGGCCTGAAATTCAATGTCATCCAGCTGCTGCGGATCGCCGGTCAGTCCCGCCATACATGCCGGTTTTGTCATGTAGGAAAAGAAATCGGAACCGACGACGAGAAAATCAATTCCGACGACGGTGCGGTCGCTGTCTAATGAAGCGTCGTAGCCGTCAGCGATCATCAGATCTTCCTGCTGCACCGCCAGCGTCACGCCTGGATGCGCGTCGGAAAACTGCTTCAGCGTTTTGATTTGATCGAGGGTTAAGCTGTGCAGCACCGTACGGATACCATGGCGGCAGTCGATCAGCTCCGCCCCGGCGGAGGCGATGATCATTCCGCCTTTTTCGCGCATGCCCAGCTGCGCTTCCAGTTTACGCACGCCGGCATAGATCCGGGCCGTCGCAAGAACCAGCTCGACGCCCTGACTGCGCAGTGTATCCGCCGCCTTCAGATTTACCTCAGGAATTGCATAGGTTTGATGCGAAAATAACGTGTTGTCGATATCAGACGCTAACATTAAGATCATTGACTTCGCTCCTTACTTCAGTTTTTGCACGGCTGCCCCTGGACAGGATCAATCGATCGTATCTCTCCTTTTCACTATATCATAAAACCCCGCCGGCGCGAAGCCCTGCACTTCCCTCAAATGTAAAAAATCCTGAAGCTTTAATCAAAGCAGTCAGGATTTCTTGATTCTGTTTTAGGCAACGATCTCGCCATTGATCAGAACCGTGCGGACCGTCGTGAACATTGCCAGCGGATCGCCGTCGGTGATGACGATATCCGCGTCTTTGCCGACCTCTAACGAACCCACCCGGTCAGCGATGCCCAGATGCTTCGCCGGATTGATCGTGATCGCTTTCAACGCTTCGGTGTGATCCATCCCGGATTTGACTGCCAGTCCCGCCGACATCGCCAGATATTTTAACGGCACGATCGGAGCGTCGGTCACGATCGAAACCTGCAGCCCGGCTTTGCTTAAAACGCCCGGCGTCGTAAACGTCATGTTGCGGATTTCAAACTTACTGTTGGCGTGCAGATTCGGCCCAACGGCCAGCGGTACGTTGGCCGCCTGCAGCTGGGGCAGGATAAACTGACCTTCCGTCACGTGTTCCAGCGTCAGCTTCAGATCAAATTCCTTCGCGATCCGGATCGCCGTGCAGATATCATCAGCCCGGTGAGCATGCGCTTTGAGCGGCAGCTGTTTGCGTACGACCGGCAGCATCGCGTCCAGCTTCATGTCGAAAGCCGGGCGTTTGCTCGGATCCTGACGGGCTTCGCTGAGCTTCATTGAATATTCGTTCGCTTTAAACAACAGCTCGCGCAGCTTCGCCGCCGTCGCCATCCGGGTGTTGTTGTTTTTCCCCTGGTAGCAGCGCTTTGGATTTTCGCCGAAAGCGCACTTCATCGCGACAGCTTCCTTGACGATCATCTCGTCGACGCAGGTACCAACGGTCTTCACAGCCGCAAACGTACCGCCGACCACATTCGCACTGCCCGGCCCGGTGCCGATTGTCGTGACGCCGGCCGCGGCCGCTTCCTTAAACGAAGGATCGAACGGATTGATCGCGTCAATTCCGCGAAGCTGAGGCGTGATCGGATCCGTCGATTCGTTGGTGTCGTTGCCCTCGAAGCCGATTCCGTCTTCATACAGACCGATGTGGCAATGACAGTCGATAAAGCCCGGGTACACCTGCAGACCTGTCGCATCGATGATCTCGCAGCCTTCCGGAACCGTTAGGTGTTCCCCGATCGCCGCAATTTTTCCGTTATCAATTAAGATATCCGCAATGACCGGGCCTTCGCCGGCCATCGTGGTAACCGTCCCGTTTTGAACTAACCGCATCCCTTACGCCACAACCTTTCCGTCGATGATGACGATTTCCGGCTGTGCCGAAACCTCAAAGCAGCTGCCTTCCATGACCAGGATGTCTGCGTCCTTGCCGATTTCCAGCGAACCGACGCGATCCTCAATGCCGATATGCTTGGCGGCGTTGATCGTGATCGCTTTCAACGCATCCCACTCCTTCATGCCGGATTTGATCGCCAGTCCGGCACACAGCGGCAGATACTGCTGCGGAATTACCGGCGAATCGGTAATGATCGAAACCTGGCAGCCGGCGTTCGCCAGAATACCCGGGGTTTCAAACGTTTTGTTGCGCAGCTCAAATTTGCTCGCATGGGTCAAAGACGGCCCGACCGCCATCGGCACCGGTTCATCCTTCAGCTCGTCGACGATCAGGTGACCTTCCGTCACATGCTCCAGCGTGATCTTCACGTTGAATTCCTGCGCGATCCGCAGCGCTGTGAAAATATCGTTGGCCTGATGGGCGTGCGCCTTCAGCGGCAGCTCGCCATGCAGTACCGGCCGCAGCGCTTCCAGCTTCATATCGTAAGCCGGCAGCTTGCTTTCATCGCTGCCCGCGGCCAGCACCTTCCGGTCGTATTCTCTGGCCTTCAAAAGCATTTCGCGCAGCTTGGATGCCGTCGACATCCGGGAATAGTTATTCTTATCTTTATAACAGCGCTTCGGGTTCTCGCCAAACGCGCATTTCATCGCGACTTCCTTTTTCACGATCATCTTATCGACGCGCTTGCCGACCGTCTTGATCGCCGTGAACGTACCGCCCAGCACATTCGCACTGCCCGGTCCGGTGCAGACGGTTGTGATGCCGGCCAGCGCCGCTTCACGGAACGTCGGATCCATCGGATTGATGCCGTCGATCGCGCGCAGCTGCGGCGTCAGGATATCCGTCATCTCATTGCAGTCGTCGCCCTCAAAACCAATCCCGGAGCCGTCCAGGCCGATGTGGCAATGCGCCTCGACAAAGCCTGGATAAACGTTTTTATCCGTCGCGTCGATGATCTCGCAGTCCTGCGGCACGATCAGATTCTTACCGATCGCCGTGATCTTGCCCTTGTCCGCCAGTACGTCCGCAATATACGGTTCCTCATGAACCGCGTCGTGCACCCATCCGTTTTTAATACAAATCATAGTTCGCCCTCATTTCTTTCAATAGGTTCATTATACAAAATTTTACAAAAAATGAAAGCAATAAAAATAGAATTTCATCACTTTCATTTTATTTACATTCAATTCAAAGAAGCATGACATTCCCTTGCTTTCGATCTTGTTTCCCCTAACATTTTCACCTTGCAGATGAACGATTTCCCAAAGATCGTTCCAGCGCGTGGGTAAACAATTCCAGAAAGCGCGGAACATCCGCGTCGATCGCCATCTGGTGATCCTTTTGCGGATCGTTCAGCCGCGTCAGATCAGCGACGGTCCGGCCCCGCCCGGCAGCCTCTTCCAGTTCGACCTTGAGGTTAACCGGCATCGTTGCCATCAGATCCGGATGCAGCGCCGCCGCGGCCGCCAGCGGATCATGAAGCGGACATCCGGCCAGACGCCGCTGATCAGTCTTGTAATAATCAAGATAGAACTGCATCAGTCCGCCGACCAAATCCGCCGCCGGGGTCTTCAGGGCGCGCAGATGATCAATATGAGCTTGATCGTATAGCGTCTTTAATGTCACATCTAAGCCCACCAGCACTAACGGCAGACCGCTGGCAAACACCTCGGCCGCCGCTTCCGGATCGACGCGGACATTGGCTTCCGCAAACGGTGTTTCATTTCCCGCCACTGTCAGCGCCCCAGCCATGCAGACAACCCGGCCGATCTCGTTTTTGAAGTTTGGATTCCGGCGCAGCACCTCCGCCAGCGTCGTCAGAGGCCCGGCGGTCAAAAGCGTCAGTTCTGATCCATGCCGGCGGGCAGCTTCCAGGATGAATTCTACCGCCGGCTGCGGCTGAACTAAATCCGGATCCGGTTCAATCTGAGCCTGACCGAACCCCTGTTCGCCATGCACGACGCGGCACATTGCCGTTGGTGCGAAGTCCGTTTGCGTCAGGGGATGCGCCGGCCCGGCGTAGATCGGGATATCAGTTCGTCCCAGCGCTTTTAACAAGGTTTCCGTATTCTCCAGCGCCTGTTCCCGAAACACGTTGCCGTAGGTGCAGGTAACGCCGATCACTTCCGCCATAGGATCGCCCAGGGCATAGCTCAGCGCCAGCGCGTCGTCGATACCAGTATCTAAATCCAGGATTATTTTCATCACGAATCCTCCTTGTTTTTCTGTTTCCATTTTATGCCTGTTCCTGAACCACCGCAAGGTCAGATCGATGTAAAGAACTGGCATTTCTTTGTTCTTTAAAAAAGCGCTTGGATATAAAAAGGTACGGCAGGATAAAGCTTCATTAAATGCTTTATCCTGTCTGCTTCTTTGTATGGATATTCTGCCTACCCGAAACCGAGTACAAACCTATAAAAAATAAGGCTTTTTCTATTCTATATCATACTCTAACCGAGTATATGAAATCGTTGTATCGACAAGATAATGAACTTGATTTCTGTTCATTCCATAGAATTCTAAGTATAGACTATTTTCAATTAAATTTAAGTCGTCAACGAAAATAAATACAACTGATCTAGATTTATAATCTGTTTCAAATTGCTTCAATATTGTCGCAGCTATTTTCTCATAATAGGCATCATCTAAATTTCTATCTTTTTTAGCTAAAACGATAGAGACGTTGAAAAACTCTCCGCCTGTCCAAAATAAAGATTTGAAGTCGCAATTTAAAAGAGAACGGACAAATTCTTTATTCTTTTCTGTAAGAGATACTCTTTCCTGTAAATCCAGTAGTTCAGTTTTATCTTCTATTACATTTTTAATAATATTCCTTTCCGGACTTAACTGATGTGTGTTATAGAAGTGATAAAAAGAATCTTCAAAACTGATTTCGAATAAATAATTTATCTTCGATTTGTCATTTTCTTTTAAATAAGAGGCGCCGATCAGATTTTCTACGTTTACATTGATTCCATAGACTTTGTTATAGGCTTCTGTAATGAGGGTTGGCAATTCTTCGATTTCATATTCAACAGGCGAGAATTTAGAAATACTTATACATCCAGAGAAAGTAGCTAATAACACTACAAAAACTAATATTTTTTTCATTTTTCCTCCATGGCCATATAGAACTATTTCATTTTTGCTTTTGTATTCAATTTGCTGTATACTCGTCACCCTCGC
>NZ_GG657556.1:377649-394136 GCF_000157995.1 Holdemania filiformis DSM 12042 | reverse complement strand
GAATTTCTTCGATATTTTTGAAAGAAAAAGCCACATCATCATTTAGGTGTATCTGGCATATTTCGTAACATATCTCTGACTGTATCTTCATTTACAGGAAATCCCTTGATGGTTGCATCCATGTTCATTGTTGCCCTTGTATCAAGACCTACTATTGCCGCAATCAAAAATTCCCTTTTTAATATAAAATGACTCTAGTATTTTAACACAGATATTCTTTCGAGCAGTCTCTCAAGCATAAAATTTTGTAAAACCAATTGAGCTGATATATATTTTTTACCATATTCTTTATGACAGCTTTTAGCTGCATCGCATTTTTTATAACAATACCTTCAAATATGGGCTCACTTTTTTCTCTACCTTAAGCGTCTTCGCATACTTAGCTAATAGCGGTACGTTTTTGTTTTTTCTGGTTGCATATCGTTTGAAGCTTTCAGAAATAATCTATATATTAACAGAACTATTTGAACGCAAAATATCACAGAGTGTTCTTTCCTGATTATCTACTCTAACCGTATTTCCGCCAGACGTTTTCACTTCCTCTACACCAAGTTCATACCCTTCGGCTTTGCATTGGCAGCAATTGATTTTCTTTTGTTTTGGTTTGTTAAATTGTAAGTTGATGGAAATATCATGGCATAAACATTAGGCGCCCTGTCTGTTAAGTCCCCTAGGAACAAAGTAGTTTCATGAGAAAATATACCTTCTTTAACCTGCTCTGCAAATTAAAAATTTCATTGTCCCAGAATCCCGGCAAAATATATACGCCATGAGCTGACTTTTCTAACAATCCTTTTTCAACAAGATATTTTAAATTTCCACGAGATATCCCAGCAGCAACAACCATAGCTGTAGTCAATATACAATTATTCTCTTTTTGCATTTTCATAATATCTTTTGTTACTCCCATCTGCATCACTCCCCTTATATTTACTTATATACTTGTAATCACATTTTAAACAAGCATGAAAGTCAATTAGTTCCGCTTAAATTCAACGCATTTGAGCTTGTTTAAACTTTTTATTTTCCTCTTCCAAACGCTATTCATTTCCAATTTGTTTCTCATATTGTATTCGTTGAGATTCTCCAATGCTTTCTGGGGATGTTCTGAAAATATTTATTCGCTAAATCATTCTTCTTTTCAGCATGCTATTAAAAGAGGCATACGCATTGCTTTGCAGCTCTTTATCAACATATAGTTCAATAGCGTCTTTAATTTATCTATTTCTTTTCACGACACTTTCCTAAAGATAATGAAAAAGCCGATATTTCACCGGCTTCTGTCGTTTCCTTCAGATTCTATTTTTAAAACGAAAGCATCTTCATGCCGCTTTGTTTCTTTGACTTGTGATCGTCGTCTTCCTCGCTCTGATCCTGCGGGATGACGCTGACCTTCACCTCGATCACCTTGCGGGCGTCGGTCTGCGTTACCGTGACGACCAGATTCTTGTATGTGAATGATTCGCCGACCTTCGGAATCCGTTCCAGCTCATGGATAACCCAGCCGCTGACCGTGATGAAATCGTAATCTTCTTCATCTTCCAGGCCGAAGAATTCAAACATATCGTCCAGATCCATGTCGCACTCGATCAGATAAGTATTCGGATCCAATTCCTTGTAATACTCCTTGACCTGATCGTGCTCGTCATAGATTTCACCGACTAATTCTTCAAGAATATCCTCGAGCGTAATGATGCCGGCCGTTCCGCCGTACTCGTCCAGCACAACCGCCATGTGGGTCTTGGAGCTCTGCAGCTGTTTCAGCAGCGATGAAATCTTGACGTGCGGGCTGGTATATAGCAGCGTCTGCGTGATCGACTTGAACGTACCCATGTGGTTGTAGTATAAGTTATAGAAATCCTTTTCATGAATGACTCCGACAATGTTGTCGATCGAGTTTTCATACACCGGCAAACGCGAGAAATTGTTGTTGCGGAACATCAGCTCAATTTCGTCGAGGGAATCTGTGACGTCCACAGCGATCACATCAACCCGCGGCGTTAAGATATCCTTGACATCCAGATCGTTGAACTCGATCGCAGCGCAGATCAAATCGCTTTCATGCGCTTCCAGATCGCCTTCGTTCTGGGCTTCCTCAACGATGGTTAACAGTTCTTCCTGGGTCATGGAATCGTCGTTTTCAACTTTAAACATCATTGAAAGCAGCTTCTTCCACAAACTGAACAGGAAGTTGATCGGAGTTAAGAGCGTCTGGATAAAACCAATCACGCCCGCAACCGCCATCGCAAACTTCTCCGGCGTTTCCTTCGCGATGCTTTTCGGTGAAATTTCGCCGAAGATTAAGATCACGATCGTCATGACCGCCGTCGACAGACTGACTCCGGCATCGCCGAAGCCCAAATTCTGCACGAACAAAACCGTCGCCAACGACGAAGCCAGAATATTGACCACGTTGTTGCCGACCAGGATCGTAGATAACAGCCGGTCGTAGCCGTCCGCCAGCTCCAGCGCTTTCTGCGCCTTGCGGCTGCCGGCCGAAGCCATATTTTTAATTTTATTTTATTGATACTGGAATATGCCGTTTCTGTCGCCGAGAAAAAACTCGAACAAAAGACCAGAATGACTAAAATTCCAATCAGCGTCATCGTATTACTCATTTTACCTCTCTCCTTTTTTATCCTTCTGATTTATTTTCTGATCTTCCTCTCAGAATCGGATAACATGATACCGGATGAACATTCTGATTCTTGACAACTTCATCCAGACCGGAGAGGGCAAGTGCCCTAACTTAACCGTGGGGTGGGGCGAATCGTCCAACGAAAACACATCCTTTCCTATCCATCAACATTATGAGGATTTCCTTCGCTCATAATGACACAGCGGAGCTGCCGCTTAGGATCCGCTAACCAGATCCGATCAGGCTCGCTTAGTCACCGTGCTTTCCACGTTCCATTCAGCCTGTTTCAGCGTTTCATCCCTAATTCATAAAGATGGAATTCTCCCCGCTGATTTTTTGAATTATAGCATGAACTGTTTCCTGACGCAAGGAGCGGACCGCTCAAAATGATGAAAAAGCCTTATTCCACGCACTTTTTAATCCCTTTATGAAGGAAATTATTCCTCTTTAATTCACCTTTTGAACATCCGGAACGGAAAGCTTTCCTACTTTCTTCATAAATCCTTTATTTTTCTTTACGAAGTCTTAAAGGATGAAACACCGGAATTGGGGTACAATAAAGACAGGAACAGGAGGGATGATCGATGGCGAAGCAACGGCCCTTAAATTTTAAAAATCTGATGCTGGTGCTGATTCCCAGTTGTCTGGTTATCTTCATCATCTGTTACCTTCTGGGAAACTCGTATGGCTTTTTACATCAGCTGTTCCATTTTTAAAGCTTTGCTTTCATAAACTTACTCCCGGATCCAATCAGAAAACCTTGATCCAATCCCGCACAGGATAAAACGATGGGTTGCCCCATCGTTTTCAGTTTATTCCACACGCAGCGCGCGGTTGAACAAAAACAGACCGATAATAAACATCACTGCCAGAATCGCAATCGCGCCGTTGGCACTGCCGGAAAGCTGCGCCGTCAGACTGACTAAGGCTGTGCCCAGAAAGGCCGCACCTTTGCCGCAGATATCGAACAGGCCGAAGAATTCTCCGGCATTTTCCGGCGGAATGATCTGCGCAAAATAGGATCGGGACAACGCTTGAATGCCGCCCTGGAACAAACCGACGCATACCGCCAGCACCCAGAACTCCCATTGCTTGTCCAGCTGGATCGCGAAGACCGCGATTCCGGTATACGCCAGAATACAGATCTGAATCAGCTTGGCGTTGTTGATTTTGCGGGCCAGCGCTGCGAAGACCAGTGCGCTGGGAAACGCGACGATCTGCGTCACCAATAACGCTACCAACAACCCCTGGGTATCCAAGCCCAAGGCGCTGCCATACGCCGTCGCCATGTCGATGATCGTATAGACACCGTCGATGTAAAAGAAGAACGCGATCAGAAACAAGAAGATTTTCCGGTGTTTGCGGATCTTGCGGAACGAATCGGCCAACCGCCGGAAGCTGCCGCGGAGCTTATCCTTCTGCGTATCTTCAACATAGTAGTTCTGCTTGTAGTTTTTCAATAACGGCAGCGTGCAGGCCAGCCACCACAGCGCATTGATCACAAACGCCAGAATCATCGCCGTCATGATCGTCATCGAAAACTGCTCGTAAAACAGAACGAAGACCAGACTGATCACAAACGGAACACAGCTGCCGATGTAACCCCAGGCGTAACCATGCGAGGAAACCCGGTCCATCCGCTCCGGCGTCGTGACGTCTGATAGCATTGAATCGTAGAAAATCAGGCTGGCGGAATAGCCAACCTTCGCCACGATATAGAGAATCAGAAACACTCTCCACGAAGTCGGGATCCACAAGGCCGCCAGCGCGCACACGCCGACCATCACGCACAGCGCAAATATTTTTTTCTTCAGTCCCTGATAATCGGCCAGCGTGCCCAGCACCGGTCCGCTCAGCGCCACGATCAGCGTGGAAACCGAAGCGGCATAACCCCAGTACGCCAGATAATCGACTTCCGCAATCCCCGCGCTCTGACAGAGCGAATTGAAGTAGATCGGCATAATCGTCGCGACTAACAAAATAAACGCGGAGTTGCCGACGTCGTATAAAATCCATTGTTTCTCCAAGGCTGTGAGTTTCTTATTTTCCATGTTGTCCCCCATTGTTCATCCTCTACTCGTAGTCTTCGTCATACCACGGATCCAGCGGCTCAGACGTGTTCAGCGTCGCGATGTATTCGTGGATCAAGCGCACGGACAATTCTGCGGCTTCATCCATTCCCGCCATTCGCTGCTGGATAAAATCAGTGCAGCGCGGATTCGGCTCGCGGTTGATGATCAGGCCGCCTTCGCTCTTACGGACCCCGACCAGCCCCATCACCCCGAGGATGAGACTGCGCTTTGCCGCGCCGGGAGCGACAAACAGATCCAGCAAGCCGGTCATCGTCTTGAGCGATTGTTCGATATCCCGCGGACGGACGTCAAAAAACGGCGCGATCACCTGGCAGCATACCGGCGAAATCGTCAGATGCTCCGTCGAGCGCGTGCGGATCGGATCCTTACCCTGCGCAACCATCAGCGCCCGGTCCCATTCCGACTCGATCTCGCTGTGACTCAGACCGGATTCTTCCTGAAACGCGAAGATCGCCGGATGGTTCAGGCTGTCCAGCACAAAATGGTTGATAAAACCGAGAATATACGCCAGCGCTGCCTCGGGGTCCGGGCTCTGACGGATTAAAGTACGGGCGTTTTCAAAGAACGGACGGCCGGGTTCATGGTGCATCGCATAGCCGCGCTTTTTGATCGGCGCCTGACTCAGCGGTTTATAAAAGAAAAGCAGATCGGGTCCATGCAGACCGATGTTGTAACAAGCTAAATGCGGATTGATCCGCTCACGCAGCGCGGGCTCCAGCTGATCCAGAACCTGACGGCCGTAAACGGCATGTGTATAAGTTGCCGGCATACTTCTCCCCCTGACATTCTTCGACCTTATTATACCATGGATCGCCGGCCGGCACTGTTTCTTTTCTGTGAATCATGCCGAAAATCGAACATGGAATCTGATCTAACTATTCCCGCATCGAATCCCGCCCGCCTTTTTGACATGGCCCGTGATCTGTTTGGTTTGACCCTGAAGTTTTTCTGTTCCGGAGGCTGCGGAAATGCTACAATGAAAACAAATAAGAGAGGAGGAGCGAAGGATGAGCATTTCGTTGATTGATTTTCTTCAGCAGCTGACCCGCAGTGTGCCGTTGTTGATCACCGTGATCTTAACAATCGGCGTAATTCTGGTCAACGGCTGGACGGACGCGCCCAACGCCATCGCGACCTGTGTATCAACTCGTTCGATGTCGGCCCGCAGCGCGGTGCTGATGGCCGCGTTCTTTAATTTTCTGGGTGTGCTGTTCATGACGATGGTCAACGCTACGGTCGCCGAAACGATTTACAACATCGCAGATTTCGGCTCCGATCCCCAGCAGGCGCTCATCGCGCTGTGCGCCGCGTTGTTCGCGATTGTCAGCTGGGCGGTGCTGGCGTGGAAATACGGTATTCCAACCAGCGAAAGCCACGCGCTGATCGCCGGGCTGTCGGGGGCGGCGATCGCCCTGCACGGTGGTTTGGACGGGATTAACGGCGCGGAATGGATCAAGGTTCTCTATGGGCTGGTCCTCTCGACAATCCTGGGCTTCGCGCTTGGCTGGCTGTGCGTGAAGCTGGTCGAAACCCTGTGCCGCAGAATGGACCGGCGGCGCACGAATTCGTTTTTCCGTTATGCGCAGATCGGCGGCGGGGCGGCGATGGCCTTCATGCACGGAGCGCAGGATGGTCAGAAATTCATGGGTGTTTTCCTGCTGGGCGTCTTTCTCGCGCAGGGTCAGGCACATGTCGAAATCTTCGTGATCCCGCTGTGGCTGATGATTCTTTGTTCCGCCATCATGGGCTTAGGCACCAGCATCGGCGGCTACCGGATCATCAAATCCGTCGGCATGGACATGGTCCGGCTGGAAAAATATCAGGGCTTCGCGGCGGATACCGCGGCGGCGCTGTGCCTGTTGTTTTCCTCGTTAACCGGGGTTCCGGTCAGCACAACCCACACCAAGACGACGGCGATCATGGGTGTCGGAGCGGCGCGGCGGCTGTCCAACGTCAACTGGGGCGTCGTCCGGGAAATGGTGATGACCTGGATTCTGACCTTTCCGGGATGCGGGTTGATCGGCTTTCTGATGGCCAAGCTGTTCTTTATTCTCTTTTAATGAAAGGAGTCATTTATGGGCAAACAATTTGATTATTTCAACGCATTTCTGGAAATGGGCCGGCATTCGTTATCCGCCGGGGAGTTATTGAAGGAAACGCTGGAAACGTATGACCCGGCCGCGCTTAAGGAGCGGATGGCGCAGATTCATGCCGTAGAGCACAGCGCGGATACGCTGAAGCATCAGCTGACCGATCAGCTGATCCGTGAATTTCTGCCGCCGATCGAGCGTGAGGACATCATGGAGCTGTCCGACGTAATCGACGATCTGACCGACGCGATCGAGGATGTCGTAATCCGTCTGTACATGTATAATATCCCGCAGATCGATCCGCCGGCGCTGCCATTCTGTGCCTTAATTATCGAATGCATCCGCACCCTGCAGCAGGCGCTTGAGGAATTCCGGCATTTCAAGAAATCCACGGCGCTGGAAGGCTTGATCCGACGGGTTAACGAACTGGAGGAAGACGGCGATCGGCTGTATGCCGAAACGATGCACGAATTGTTCGCCACGCCGCAGGATCCGCTGGCGATCATGGTGTGGATGGAAATTTATGAGCGGCTGGAGAAATGCTGCGACCGCTGCGAGGATGTAGCGAAAGCGCTGGGCCGCGCGGTGCTCAATAATTCATAGAGAAAAAACTCAGTCTCCCTGTTGCTGGAAACTGAGTCTTTTTCTTGTGATCTTGATCGTCATTTAAACGCCGGCTTGACACTGCTTTTTCAGCTTGCACAACCGATGTGAACTCGCGAATTCTTTATCTTAAGTAATTGGAATTATTCCGCCTGCCACTGTATTTTTCCCTGACAGATCGTCATCCAGCTGCGGACATCCTTCAGCTTCTGCGGCGCCAGCGCAAACACGTCCTGATCGCAGATCGTAAAGTCCGGCAAAGCCCCGACCCGAATCACGCCCTTGCGGCCTTCCTCAAAACTTTGCCAGGCTGCGGTTTCCGTCATGCAGCGCAGCGCTGCTTCAAGACTGAACGCTTCTTCCGGACGGTAGCCGCTCGCTTCAGGATGATGCAGATCCTTGCGCGTAACCGCACAGTACAGATTCGCAAATGGATTGAGATCCTCTACCGGACAATCCGTGCCGAACGAAACCGCCACGCCGCGCTCAGCTAATGAACGGAAGGCATAGGAGGTCTGCGCCAGTTCAGTTCCCACCCGCTGTGCGACGATATGTTGATCATAGTGCAGGAAGATCGGCTGCACCAGCGCCGCGGTGTGCGTGGAGGCAAACCGGTCGATCAGCGCGGAATCGGTGATCTGGCAATGCACGATCCCATGCCGCAGCGGATTATCCGGACTCGTCCGGTTCACGTTTTCAAAGGTGTCGAGCACCATTTCAATCGCCGCGTCGCCAATGGCGTGGCAGACGCATTGCAGTCCATGGGCATGCGCCAGTGACACCAGCTCGTCCAGCTGCGCGCGGGTCATCGTCGCGATCCCCCGTGTCGAAGAATCGTCGGCATACGGCTGACGCATCCAGGCTGTCCGCGCCCCCAACGAACCGTCGGTCAACAATTTCAGCGGGCCGAACACCAGCACCTCGTCCGATGGCGTTTGTTCCTTGATTTCAAGGTAGCGCATTAACGATTCAGGATCGGTCAGCGTACACTGCAGAACGACTCTTACCGGCATCCTGTCTTCCGCGCGCAGCTGACGGTAGGCTTCAAGCATCAGATCCAGATTTTCACTGGTTATATCGTTGGAATGCACAGTCGTCAGCCCTGCCCGGGCCGCCGCATCCAGCGCCAGAGCCAGCCGTCCCTTGATCTGAGTGACCGTAAGCGGCGGATCCAGCGGCTTTAACAGCAGCATCGCGTTTTCGCGGAAGATTCCGGTCGGACAGCCTTGTTCGTCAACGTCGATCTGTCCGTCCTCGGGCTGGACGATCGCCCCGGTGAATCCCAGCTGCTGCAAAGCGCATGTGTTTACGCAGGCAATATGCCCGCAGGCCCGGGTCAGAACCACCGGCACGCGCGTACTGATGCGATCCAGATCCGCGCGGTTTAAGATCCGGCCTTCCGCAAAATAATCATGATTCCAGCCCCGGCCATGAATCACGCTGGAATCCGGATGCGCCTGAATATAATCCCGGCTGCGGCTGACGATCTCCTCGATTGAGGAAACATCCTGCAGATCAATGTTCTGCAGCGTGCAGCCCTTATTGTAACAATGCAGATGCGTGTCGCACAATCCCGGCAAAACCAGCCGGCCCTGCCCGTCGATGATCTGATCATCGTTTTGACGCTGCGCTTCCACATCAGCGTCGGTGCCGACCGTCAGTATTTGTGATGAATCAAAGAGCACGGCGCTGGCAAATTGATCGCCGCCCAGCCAGATTTTCGCATTTCGTAAAATTGTTCGCATTCTTCTTTCTCCTTTTCACCATGGCAACGGATCATCGCAGAAAAAAATCAGCGGTCCCCCAACCTCTGATTCCAATTTCTTTCCTTCAAACAGGAATGCAGTGAGCCCCACCAAGAGTTGTTGGCGATTCTAAATCACTGATTGATAAGCTGATGTTTATCAATGAAGTAATGATACACAATCCTGTAAAAAAAGTCAATCATCCGTGTAAGAAGAAAGCGTCATAAATCAGGCGCGCCTTTAATTTCTTTCATTTTCTTACATTTTGTTTCATTCATTAAATTCGATGTTTCCAGGTTCATAATTTTTCCGCAATCCGCTGAAATTGCAGCCTGACTTGGGGTATCCCTTCGCCCTAAGTGATCATTGGTAAAAGCGTTTTTCGCATAACCTTGCGCACCGCAAACCGGCTTCCTCGCGCAGTTCGCGGCAAGCGCCTTTCCGGTTTATTTCACCAGCCAGCACCGGACCGCCGTTCATCTCCCATACTAATCCATATAGTTTATCGGGATGACGCTGTGTCAGCAGCAGCTCCTCCTGCCATTCACCGTCCAGATTTCCACGCCTCGATGATATTCACCTTCCGTCCCCGGTTCTCCGGGCGAGGTTCGCGGCCAAGCTTTTGCCGATCCTAGGGATAACAATCCTCGCTTCCGCTAATTGGAAGCAAGTTGATTTTTACCTTGTTTTTTCGCTTTATACAACGCCTCATCCGCATGCCGGAAGCACTGCAAGGCGGATTCACCGCCCTGTTGATGATGAATTCCGAGGCTGATCGTCATTGGAAACTTCGGAAATAGCTCCCTCATCCATTGGCTGAACTGTTCCTGCAGCTGCCGCATCCGCATTTCCACTTCATCGCTTTGTGGTTGCTTCAGCACGACGCAGAATTCGTCGCCGCCGAACCGGTAAGCGCGCATGCATTCTGAATCGTTGTTCAGCAGCTGCCCGACCTGACGCAATACTTCATCGCCGATAAGATGGCCGAGCTGATCGTTGATCTGCTTGAAATCGTCAAGATCCAGCAAGACTAACGCGTAGTCCTGGGCTGTTTCCAATTCCTCAAAACACCGGTTCAGCGCCATCCGGCTGCCAACCCCGGTCAAGGCGTCATAGCTGACTTCCCGCTGCAGGGAAATCCGCTCAGCATCCCGCCGCCGGCTGATCTGTCGGCGGCGATGCTGAAATTCCAGCAATTCCCAACAAGCGGCCAGCGTTCCGGCCTGCACCATCAGACAAATCAGAATATCGCTGAAATAATAGGCGGTAACAATCTTATCCGGATCCCAGGACGGCATAAACGCGCTCAGGCCGCACAGCACCATCCCGGTCAGAGCCGTCACGACGGTCAGCTGTTTGCGCTCATATACCGTCGTTAACAGGGTCGGCAGCACAAACATCATATAAACGGAACTAAACGCCCCATGGATGATCGTAATCACAAAACACAACAACGTCATCGTCAGCGACACAATGCCGTCCTTTTTCGTTTCTTCCCAATCCCGTGTCCGGATCAGCCACCGGCAGCCCCATACCAACGCCCCGTTGATCAGGCTGGGAACCGCAATATACCGAATTAAGTAGACCGGCACGGAACAGCTGATTAACGACGCGGCGTCCAACACAAAAAACAATAAAATCTCCGCGGTGGCAGTCCCTGCGGCCAGTACCGCGCACACATGCCAGTGCAGACTCCGCCAATATGTCGAGAGCTGGCGTTCCTGCTTCTGAATCTCGGCCAGAACTTGTTTTTCTTCCACGCCTGGGCCCTCCTGTCTTTCTTTCTAAGTTTAACACACTCCGCTGTCCGCCCTCAAGAAATTTCCTGGTTTCTTCCGGTTTCGGACCAAAAATTCCGCCTTGCCGATGAATGGCTGACCGGTGATCAGCTTGTCATCAGCCTGCCTCGTCTGTCTGAAAGCCGCGGTTTCCGCAGAATCAAAAAAACTGCCGGTTTAAAACCGGCAGCCGAAGCGATTTATTCGACGGGAACCACCAGTCCGTTGTAGTGCTCGCTGATGTAGCTGCGGACTTCATCACTGGTCAGAACGTCGATCAGGGCCTTTGTCTTATCGCTGTTTTCTTCGCCTTCGCGGACAGCGATAATATTCGCATACGTCTTCGCTCCTTCGGAATCCGATTGTTCCGAGGTCAGAAGCAGATCGGTGATCTTGGCATCCAACGCATAGTTGCCGTTGACAATCGCAAAGTCCACGTCATCTTTGGTCTGGGCCACCAGCGAAGCGTCGATCTCCACAATGCTGACGTTATACGGATTCTCGACGATATCCACCGGCGTCGCCTTTAAGCCCACGCCGTCTTTCAGCTTGATATAACCCAGACTTTCCAACAGCTGCAAAGCCCGCGCTTCATTGGTGCCGTCGTTCGGCACGGCAAAGCTGCAGCCGCCCTGTTCGATCGCCGATAAAGCCTTCGACTTGCCGGCATAGATGCCTAACGGTTCAAAATGGATGCCCCCGGCTGTGACCAGATGTGTGCCGTGATCCTCGTTGAACTGCTCCAGATAAGGATAATGCTGGAAATAATTCGCATCCAGATCGCCCTGTTCCAGCGCGGTATTCGGCGTAACATAATCTGAGAATTCCACGATTTTCAGCGTGTAGCCCTTTTCTTCTAAATACGGCTGGGCATATTCCAGAATTTCAGCGTGCGGGGAGGTTGAGGCCCCGATCGTGATCACAGTTTTCTCTGTACTGGTTTGATCCTGGGGCGCGGCGGACGGCTGCGCCGCCGGTTTTGTGGAGCAGCCGGCGATCAAGCCGGCGCAGGCTAACAGAACACTCAAATGTTTTAACGTTGTTTTCATTTTCATTTTCTCCTTCTCATTTATAACAAAAGGCTCCCATCCTCGAAAAAGGACGGAAGCCTCCGTGTTACCACCTTTCTTTACCAAGCCATCGCTGACTCAGCCTCATTCGGTCGTTCTCTGTCCTGCAGGGAAGAACCGTGTTCGCGGTAACGGGCGAACCCGTCGGCCGCTCACCTGGACATGTCCAGCTCACAGCCGCGGCTTGCAGATCATCTTCCCACGGACTTCCCTTCGGCCTTTCACCCTCTGCCGATCGCTTTTTCAGTTGGTTCCGCGGTACTCTTCTGCGCACTGCCTTTTCGATTTAATTTTGATTGGAATCTGATTTGCCGAAGTTAATTACGTTTATTTCCAAGCCGGAATCAGCGCGCCGTCATACTGATCGTTAATGATCTGAGCAACGGCGTCAGTCTGGAATAACTCGCAGATCTTCTTGTAAACCGCGTCGTCCTTGTCTGCGGTACGGGCGGCGATGATGTTGATATACGGGTTATCCGAGCCTTCCTGAACCGATTCCATGAAGATCGAATCCTTGTTTGGAGACAGACCGGAGTCGATCGCGATTGTGCCGTTGATGAAGCCTGCGGTCACATCCGGCAGAATGCTTGGGATCGTATTCGCTTCAATTTCAATAATTTCAATGTTGACGTTGTATTTCGTGATGTCGGTAACGGACGGCGTATAGCCCTTTTCCGGATCAACTTCGATGAAGCCCAGGCTTTCCAGCAGCTTGATCGCACGGCCGCCGTTGGTTACGTCGGAAGCGATCGCAATCTTATCGCCGTCTTTGATTTCGTCGATGCCGGCAATCTTCTTGGAATACAGGCTTAATGGTGCCAGCACTGTTTCGCCGATCGCCGTCAGGTCGTAGCCGTTGGCTTCGCAGTCTTTATCAAAGTAGGCATAGTGCTGGAAGCTGTCGATATCGATATCGCCGGCCGCCAAGGCTTTGTTGACCATCGCGTAATCGCTGAAGGTGACGAATTCGATCGTGACGTTGTCCTTCGCCATTTCATCGATGATCGGCTGCCAGTATTCGTTGTTTTCGCCGATGACGCCGACCTTGACGGTGCGGGCCTCAGAACCTTCCGGCGTCGTGTTGTTTTCTTTCGGTGCGGCGCTGCAGCCAGTTAAGACCAGCGCAGCCAGAATGCAGCAGAGTAGTTTTTTCATTTTCAGTTCCCCCTTAATGTGTTGTTTTCTTTATGATCACGTCGCCGATCGCCTGCGCGATCGTTACGAGAATCAAAATAATCAGGATTGTGACCCAGATGACGTCCGGTTCGCTGCGCTGATGTCCATAGCGGATCGCGAAATCGCCTAACCCGCCCGCGCCAACAACGCCGGCCATCGCGGTCAGCCCGATCAGCGAGATGAACGTGATCGTGGTTGCCCGGGCAATCGCAGGAATCGACTCTTTCAGATAGACCCGGAAGATGATTTGTAACGGCGAATCGCCCATCGCCTGCGCCGCTTCGATCAAACCGCCGTCGACCTCCGCCAGCGCCAGTTCAATCTGGCGGGAGAAGAACGGCACCGTGCCGATGATCAGCGGGATGATCGCGCCCTTGACGCCGATGCCCGTGCCCATGATCGCCCGCGAGAGAAACAAGGTCGCCGGGACTAAGATGATAAACGGAATCGAACGCAGAATATTGATAATTTTATCAAGAACCCAATAGACCGGATGACATTCCATGATGCCTTCCTTGCGGGTAACGATCAGCACAACGCCGAAGAACAGCCCGAGTACAAACGAGATCGATCCCGACCAGCCCATCATCTGGAAGGTTTCCAGGATGCTCTGGATCAGCTTGGGGATCTTCACCATCACGTTGGGAATTAATTGTTCCAGCATTTCAGCACCTCCACTTCAATGTTGTAATGCTTTAATTCAGCTTCCGCCTTGCGCATCGCGTCTTCGCTGCCCTCCAGCATGACGATCAGACTGCCAAGCGCGGCCTGCTGGATCACCTCGACGTTGCCGAACACAATGTTGCACACAACATCGTATTTCTTGGACAGCTGCGAGATCAGCGCTTCCTTGGTTTCCTCAGCGCCATACGTCAGCTTCAATAACCGCTGGCCTTTATGCAGACGCACGATTTCCGCACCGTTGTCGATCAGCTCATAGATCTTGGTGATCGGATTGGTGGAATTGATGAAATCGATCGTCATCTGCGCTTTCGGATGCGAGAAGATATCCAGGATGTTGCCGGTTTCGACAACCTTGCCCAGCTCCATAACCGCGACGCGGTTACAGATTTCCTTGATGACCGCCATTTCGTGCGTGATCAGGACGATCGTGATGCCCAGCTTTTGATTGACTTCCTTCAGCAGCTTGAGAATGCTGGAGGTCGTCTGCGGATCCAGCGCGCTGGTCGCCTCGTCGCACAACAGCACTTTCGGATCGTTGGCCAATGCCCTCGCAATTGCGACCCGCTGCTTTTGCCCGCCGGACAGCTCCGAGGGATAAGCGTTCAGCTTTTCGCTCAGCCCGACCAGTTCCAACAGATCTTTGACCTTTTTGTCAATCTGCGCTTTGGTCAGCTTGCTTCCTTTTAACGGATAAGCGATATTCTGATAGACCGTGCGCGAACGCATCAGATTGAAATGCTGGAAGATCATCCCGATCTTCTTGCGGATCTTGCGCAGCTCTGCTTCCTTCAGCTGGGTGATATCGACACCGTCGATCAGCACCTTGCCGGAGGTCGGCCGCTCCAGCAGGTTGATGCAGCGGACCAGCGTCGATTTCCCTGCGCCGGAAAATCCGATGATGCCGAAGATATCCCCGTCTTCGATTTTCAGGTTAACATCCTTGCACGCCTCGACGTTCAGGTCCTTCGTCGTAAAGGTTTTATTGACTCCGACCAGTTCTATCATGTTCCTCATCCTTCCTTAAAATAAAAACTCCCGTCCCCAACAAGGACGAGAGTTGATTTCCCGTGTTACCACCTTAATTCGCAGTCCGCTTGCGCGTTCTGCCTCTTCCGGTACGCGTTAATAACGTTATACCGTATCACGTTAACGGGTGAATCCGTCATAGCCTAAGTTTCCCTCGGTATGCAGCTCCAAGACCATTTTCACAACGATTTTCACTGCCCTATTTCAGCGTCCGGGCTCTCTGTCAAGTTTCCATCGGAGTTACTATTCTTTTCAAAGCCTTTGTTTATGTACCTGATTATAGTTCACTCTTTTTTCAGAGTCAACCCTTTTTTCAATTTTTCCAGCAAAAGCGCCCTGTTTAATCTTTATTGGCCGGGTTGTAAATCTCCCGGAGGACCTCCATCTCCAACGGAAATTCATCGCAGTCCTCCGCGTCAAACTGGGTAATGCCTTCTTCCTTCGCGATCTTTCCTACCTGACGGAAACGTCCTTCCCAGTCCTGCACTTTGATTTTCGGATCTTCAATCAAGAACTCGAGATATTCGCGGTTGTCTTCCCACAAATTGTAGCCTTTCCCGCTGATCAGCTCCGGCTCTAACAGAGGCTCATCCTCACAGTCAAGCTTGGTGACTACACAGTTAAAACCCCAGCCTGCGCCTAGATCATAGTCAATCTCGATCTTCGATTTTTCTTTGAGTCCCAGATGGCCAAGTAAAACCTGGCTGGAATTTTCATAATCCCCCAGTTCAAATTCAAAGGGGGAATATTGTTTGTCATTCAACTTAAGCGTAAACAAATGCCCGCCCATTCCATGAAAAGCTGCAATCGCTGCATAGGCCAGCTCCGTTAAACTGAGAATTGCCGGCAGACGAACTTTGCGCCAGCTTTTTGTTCCCTCCAGCGTAATTTTAAATTCGATAGTCTGCTTGCCGAATTGCTCATAATCCGGGAACAGATTTAAAATATAGAAGAATTCCTCATCGGAAACCGACTCGTTTCTCATGACCAAGGTTCTTAAAACGGCCTGCATATCCTCCTCGACCTGATCCGCATCCATTCCTAAGTTTATAAGCCGCTTTGCATAGCTTTCCATTTCAGACGGGTACTTTGCTCGGATCTGAGCTGTTATTGCGCTGAGATGTTGATCAATAAGTTGTTGGATCATATTTTTTCTCCTTTTTAGATAACCCGGTTCTTTTGCTTTAAGTTTAACACAGGCAATCAGAAAAATGATAGACCAGAATTCTGGTTCTGCAGATCGGTGATTGCCCCTTTATACGGATTTGACCTCATGCAAACGGAAATTTTCCGTTTTCTTCATTAAGCCTCTCTTTGTTTCGCAGTGTTGCCGGATAGAAAGACTTACTGATCATCTTCATTGCAATCTGCTCCTCCGTGTAATCCGGATGTTCTTCTTTAATTTTCAGAATCGTTTGAATGCAAGCTACTTTTTCCTCTAACATCCCTGCTATTTCAGCGGCCCGCATTCCCTTCTTCGCTTTTTTCAGTACAATTGTTACAAGATTCAACAGAACGCCTTGATCTTTACCTTGCTCTATCCCCTGCTTTAAAGCTCGTTCTCTGGCTTTCTTCACAGCTCGC
>NZ_GG657556.1:373921-376473 GCF_000157995.1 Holdemania filiformis DSM 12042 | reverse complement strand
CCTTTCTTATTTAATCAAATGCTTATCTTCCAGGCATTACCGATCGTTTATTCAACTTTTAGATTAAAATATTCAAAAATCAGTTCCGGATTGGAATTCACGATCAGCGAAGCTGGAAACTCCGCGGCCGCGCAGACTTCCTCACACCGCTGGAACCGGCCGATCGCGTCACAGTAATGCGCGTCGCTGCCAAACAAGACCGGCACGCCATGCTGCTTGCAATACCGCAGCATTCCAAGCATGTTTTCCCGGCCGCCGACGCGCGAGCTTTTCGGATTCATCGAGGAATTGTTGACCTCGACTAACGTATGGGTCGCCTTGCATGCCAGAACGACCGCTTCCTGATCGATCGGATAGCGGGAATCGTCCGGATGCCCCAGAATCTTGACATACGGATTCTGCACGGCGTTGATCATTGCCTGCGTGTTTTCCGCTTCCGTATGCTCGGTGCCGAAGCATGGAACGTGCAGGGATGCGATCGCGTAGTCAAGCATTTTCAGCGTGCTTTCGTCCAGATCGACATGCCCTTCGACATCCAACACATTCAGCTCCGCTCCTTTGAGCACGCGGATTCCCTGGACGAATTCCGGGACGACATGAAGGTTGCGGAAATAAAACAGATGCGTGGAACCCGGCATCTTCGGCGTGTGATCGCTGACACCATAAATCGTTAGGCCGTTTTCCTTCGCCGCGGCGATGTTCTCATTGAGCGTGCTGTATGCATGCCCGCTGACGACGGTATGCGTATGCAGATCAAGGTAAATCATGCGTTTTCCTCCAGATACTGCAGGCTGATCTTACTGTTCAGTTCGCCGAAGAAACCGATCCGTTTGCCGCGCAGCGAAGCCGGCAGACAACTGGACAGCTGGCTGTCAAATTCCACCTGACCGTTTTCGTCCAGAACGACGACACGGGCAACTCCGTCGATCTTCAGTGTGTCGATCGGCGCGGCACCGATATACCAATGAATCAGCGGATCGCGCAGCGTCATTTCCCGCACGTCCAACGATGGCAGGTTCTCAGAGAGAACATAGTGGTACTGGCCGTTTTGAATCGAACCATCCGCCAGCCATAAAACGCTCGACATTTCGCGCGAATAGTTGCCCGGAATCTCAATCGCCGGCACCGCTTCATAATCGTTGAGGATGCGCAGCGGATACGGCGCTAAAAGCAGGTCGTCGTAGCCCTTTTCCATCTGCACGGTAAAGGTCATCGGGACGTTGCCCAGCGTGCGCTGCTGCAGATATTCGTTATCCATGATCCACGTCTTATCCGTCAGATTCTTCCAGCCGCTTACCTTGCCGGACGGCTTGAGCTTCTGCAGGAAAACCTGACGTTCAGCCTGTTCCGACACGACGCTGCCCGGCATCTGATAAACAAGATACAGCTCGTCGCCCTGCGGCACAAATCCAATTTTCAGATCGGCCATGCCGAAGACCGACGTGCCGGGCTGCCCCGCAAACCAGCCGTGATCTTCCTGCAGGCCGGAAACTTCTGGCCGCCAGCCGCCCTGGGCTTCGCGAATCTCCAGCGTCAGATCGCCATGTTCAAAGCGGGCCCGTACGATCTGATCCTTATTGCCATACAAACCGGTAATTTCCACCGGATGCACGACGGTTTTCAATGCCGGCAGCGGCGTCGCTTCGAACGCGCAGCCCTGAGCCTTAAGAATTTCATAAACCAGCGCCTGATTGAGCTTTGAAGCGCTGCCCTTATCCGTACACAAGACAACCGCGGCACTCAGCTGACAATCCGGGATGATCAGCGAATGAGAGTTGAAACCGAACGTCGAGCCGGACTTGCACAGTGCCTGTTTGCCAAAGCCCTCAAACAACCGCATCGACACGCAATCCCAGCCCAGACCATAACGTTCCGTCGTATTGTCCGCGACGACCAGCTCTTTCGGCTGTTGATCGCGATTCATTTCCGTCAGACCGGCTTCATCAACCAGTCTGCCTTCGCGCAGGGCATCTAAGAAATGGCACAAATCCGCGGCCGTGCTGTAAATTCCGCCGGAGCCGATGCCGTTGACATATTCCTGCGGGAAATCGAGATCAAACGGTGATTTCGCTTTGATGTATTTGCCGTCCATGATTTCATGGATTGGGAAATCGGTATGCTCCATGCCTAACGGCTCAAGAATCTTCTCGTAAATAAAGGAGGAATAGCTCTGCCCGCTGACCACCTCAACTAACAGCTCCGCCAGGGAAAACCCGTCGTTGCAGTAAACGCTGAACTTTCCCGGCTGATCCTTCAGCCGGCTCTGCGCCGCGTATTCAATTTCTTCCTTCAGGTGATTGCGGTTGCGGGCGTTCGTATATTTTCCCTTAAAGCAGTTGCCCGGCAGTCCGCTGCTGTGATTCAGCAGCATCCGGACCGTAATATTCTTATATCGGGCATCCGGCATCTTGAACATCGGCAGTTTTTTCACGATCGGTTCGTCAAGCGACAGCTTGCCTTCCTGCACCAGCATCATCACGGCCGCCGTGGTGAACATCTTGCTGATGGAGCCGATTGAAAACATCGTTTTCTCCGTAATCTTCGCGCCCTTC
>NZ_GG657556.1:344358-373668 GCF_000157995.1 Holdemania filiformis DSM 12042 | reverse complement strand
TCGCACGGACCTGATGCTCGGTGAAAAAGGCTTCGCACAAAGCGTCCAGCTTTTGATTTTCCATTGAGTTCCTCCTCTTTTTCTATTTTCAGTATTCCTGCGCAGCAGCGCAAAAATACAATAAGGTCTAAAGACCCATACATTATACTGGATTTACCCTTAAATCACAACCGGACGAAAGCGTTTCCGCAGCAATTTCAGGATGATTTTTCATCGCGTTGTGAGTATAATGAAAACCATGAGGTGAACGGAATGAAGGAATTTCAAATGTTTTTCTTTGACGTCGACGGAACGCTGCTGGATAATCGCAATCACCGGATTTCGCCGGCGGTCATGGAGGCGTTAACACGCTTGCAGAAAAATGGAAAAAAGATTGTGATCAGCTCGGGACGGGATGTGAATACAATCCTGACGATGCCGCAGCTGGCGGCGATTGCGTGGGACGGCTATATCTGCCGCAATGGCAGCGTCATTGCCGACGCACAGAAAACAGAGCTGTTCCGGGTTTTCTTTGATCAGGCAACGATGGCGGGATTAGAAGCGGTCTCCGCGCAGCTCCATTCCCCGATCCAGTACATGGGTCATGACGACTGGCTGAATTGTCCGCCGACATCGGATTTCATCGCAGCCTGCGAATTCTTTCACCGCGATCCAGCCGTGATCGACGTCCGGGCGACGCGTCCGGATGATCAGGCGACGATGGCGCTGGCCTTTGATGCAGCGGACAGCGATTATGCGGCTTACCGGACCATTCCCGGTCTGACGGTATTGCCGACGCCGTTTCACTATGCCGATCTGGTTCTCCGGGGCATTGACAAGGGCGTCGGGATCGCCCGGCTTTGCCAGCACTTCCATATTGATCCCCAGGCCACGATGGCATTTGGCGACGGAATCAACGATCTGGAAATGCTGCAGGCGGCAGGAGCCGGCGTAGCGATGGGCCAGGGCCGGGAAGAAATTAAAGCGATTGCCGACTACGTCACCGATTCCGTAGATCGGGACGGCATCGTCACTGCATTGCAAGCTTTCGGTCAGCTCTGAGCGGAAATTTCCGCTTTTCTTTTATCATTTTATTTGACTTAGTCAAATTAATGATTATACTGAAGAGGTCAGGAGGTGTTCTATGTCCTATCCTTTCTCGTATTTAATCTGCCAGCTGCGCCGGGAATATACGTCGGCACTGCAAACGCGGCTGGATGCCTTCGGATTAACCGTGGGGTTGTTCCCCTATCTCATCTATCTTGAACATGCCGGCACCTGTACGCCGTCCGCGATGGCCCGGGAGCTGCATCAGGATAACGGCCACATCACCCGCTGCTTGGACAAGCTGGAAAAGCTCGGCTGTTTGATCCGTACGCGCAGCGCACAGGACGGCCGGGCGTTCACCGTTTCGTTAACTGAAAAAGGCAAACAGATCTGCCGGGAAATCACCATCGCCAACCGCCAATGGGAGCAGCGGACGCTGTCTTGTCTTTCACCGGATCAAGCGAAACAGTTAACTGTGCTTTTAAGTCAGGTCGTCCAGGGCTTAAGGAGTGAAAAATGACGCACGCCTGCGTTAAGCCGATCACCATTGGCAATTGTGAATTGAAAAATCGGATTTTCTTCGCTCCGACCACCCTGGGCTTAAAGCCGGAAGAAAAAGCAGCGAAGCTGAGCGCGATCGCTCAGGGCCAGACCGCCCTGATCATCCTGCCGGATATCCCGGTTCTCGGTTCCGGAAATTTACAAAACCCCCGCACTTTCGCCGCTTACCAGCAGCTGATCAGTCAGCTGCATCAACAAGGCGCAAAAGTATCCGCCCAGCTGCATCTTTCAGACGCCAATTTCAAAGCGATGCTGAAATGGATTCCCGCGCTGCTGACACACAGACTCACCGCGGATCAGCTGCGTCAGAAACTGAACGACTCCGCCGCGGTCACGGTCAATCAAATGCGTGAAAAACGGATTCGCGAAATTCTTGCGGCTTTTGGTCTCAGCGCCCAGCAGGCTCAGGCCGCGGGCTTCGATATGATTCAGGTTCACGGTGATCGTTTGATCGGCAGCTTCAGTTCATCGCTGATCAACAAGCGGATCGACGAATACGGCGGTTGTCTGGAAAATCGGATGCGGTTTGCTTTGGAAGCGGTACGCCAGGTCCGGCAGCACTGCTCGCTGCCCATCGACTACAAGCTGGCCGTCCGGCAGATCAATCCAGATTATGGCAAAGCAGGCGTGCTGGAACAGGATCTGGATCCGGTCGTCGGCTGGCTGGAACAGGCAGGCGTCGATTGTTTCCACGTCACCCTGGCGAATCACGGCGCGCTGACCGACACGATTCCGCCCGCGAATCACCCGGCGTTTTCCGCAGAAGGTTGTTTTCTGAAATTTGCCGATCAAGTCAAAGCGCTGACCTGCAAACCGGTGATCGGCGTCGGGAATCTGCGCCATCCGGAATTCATCGACCAGGCGATCGAAAGCGGCCGGATCGACGCAGCCGCAATGAGCCGGCAGCTGATCGCCGATCCCGACTGGACCGCGAAACTGTTGGCCGGTCATCCGGAAACGATCCGGTATTGTGCCGGCTGCAATCAAAAATGTCTGCAAGGTTTGATGAGCCATCAGGGAATTCATTGTATTTATGATCAGAAAAGGAGTGATATTCAATGAAAATCGCAATCGTAGTTCAAAGTAATACTGGCAATACCCGTCAGCTGGCAGAAGCAATTCAATCCGCCCTGCCGGATGAAATGCTTATTTATTCCGGAGCGCCTGCGCCTGAAGCGCTGCAGGCTGACTTGATTTTTGTCGGTTCCTGGACAGACAAAGGCGTCTTCGCCAAGCCGGTCCTGGATTTTCTGGCCCAGTGCCATCAAAAGCAGCTGGCCTTGTTTGCGACCTGCGGCTTTGGCCAGTCGGACGAATATTTCCAGGCGATCCTGAAGCGAAGCGCCGATCAAGTTCCTGCCGACAACATGATCTTGGGCTGCTACGCCTGCCAGGGAAGAATGCCGGAAACCGTTAAACAGCGGTATTTGGCCCTGCAGGCAAAAGAGCCGGAGAATCCGCGCTGGGCTTCTCTGCTGGAGAATTTTGACGCTGCCTTATCGCATCCGGACAGCACGGATCTCGAAGGCGGCCGGCAATTTGCCCAGCGTATTTTAACAAAACTTCAATAAACCGCAAACCTAAAATCAGCGAAGGAAGATGAACTTCCCCCGCTGACTTTTTATTTTGGATTCCCGCTTAGAATTCTCTTCCTTCCCGTTCGGCAAAAAACATATCGGTAATAAATTCCGGCGATTCCGCCCACAGCGCATTTTCCGTCTGCTGCAGCGTTTTGTACGTTTCTGAACGATAGAACTCCAGCATCGCGTCTTCAAAAGATAAATTGAGTTGTTCCTGAATGATATTCACAACGGCTCGGATCTGTAAACATACATTCATCGTTATGTCCTTTCCATTAAACGTGTAAATAGCCTCCATCATAGACCTGTCTCCTTTCTAAAGTTAGACTTAATAAGGCTTTTTCAGTATGAAATGAAATCTGATTATTTACTTTACTATACCTAAGTCGTTCTACGGCTTCATTAGCCGTTAAAGTATTTGTTATATAGAGTTGAATGGTTTCCATCGTGTTATCATCGGCAACCGGACCAATAACAACATCAAAATTATGTTGTAAGCCTCCTAATGAACGGTTTTCCTTAACAAATTCCAGCCATTCTTGATTTAACCCATCAAATCGTTTAACATTCAGTCGTTCACTTTCCAAGAATATATACTCATAAACATACTTGTTTATTTTTTCTCGCAGGCTTAATCTATACGCCCATTCTTTAGCTTGATTTTCAAGTATTGTAGTATAAAATCCCATACCGAAATCTCTGCGATTCCGTGATTTTCCTAAATCAATCTTTTCAAATTCTTTTGTAGTCCCATGAAACACCAATAATTTATGTGTTCCTTCTTCAATTATTTTTTCTACGTACTCCATCACTTCTTCAAAACTAACTTGATGAAGGTATTCATACTGAATCAAAATGTTTTCATAAACCTGGCATTTATGGAATATATTTAATGCGTCCTCTCCAGAAACATGATTTTTTTTGGCGTATGCCTCCATCACCCTTATCGAAAGAATTTGCACATCAGAATATACACTCATAGGATCAACCTCCTTTAACAATATTCACTCTCACTATAAATAATGATCAAAATTTTAGAATAAGCAATGCCTCGACTACCAGTCTATACTCATAAAATTGGCTATCTCCAAACTAGGGTTATTTTACTTCATTGAAAAGTCTATTAAATTATAACATTAGAGGATTATTTCTCCAATGATATTTCTTGACGAACTTTGTCCTTCTTTTTGACTCATCAAAAAAAACTATGAATACGGTGATAATACGGTTTTTCATTCTACTGATTTAAACGTTTATCACACAAATTATGGACTTCATAAGTTTTTTTTGATTTTCTTGCGTAACTGTTATCAGCACTATTTTCACTATTATTACACTATTTTCCACTATTCCATCTAAAAACTGAATTACCACTCCTTCAACCAAGAAATATAAGGCTTGGTTATTTCTACGTCATGTTATTGCACATCAAAAAATAGTCATCATTAGATTTATCTGAACAAGAATGGAAATGTCGCGTTTTAATCCAATGTCTTAATACTGAAAAAGTGGCAGCTTGCCACTTTCCATTGAATACCCCTGCTTTATCTTTCACTCCGTGCCTATTCCCGCGGCCGCAAGCAGCGCTAACTGGACCTTGGGATCAGCGAAGCAATTCACAGAAGTTAACTCCACAGGCGGAACCGAAGAATCAATACAGGCTCTCCAATAAGCCAGATGTACTTGATCAATTGGATGCTCGGAGTCTTGAACGTCCGTCCCTTCCCCCTGCAGATCCACCCAGATCAAAGCCATCCCCTTTGCGTCTTCCTTCATAAAAATTGCTTCCAAAGCCATTTTTTCATCGCTCAGTGTTTCCTGAACCTCCGCCTGTCTTTGGTTCAATACAGCCATCCATTCGCGGGTCAGCTCCTCTTTCCCCGGACACACCGCATAACGGGTCAATGTGAGCTTCATGTTTCTCTCCTTTTTGATTCAGATCATTGCTTTAACGGCGCAAATTTCTCGTCATATTCATCCTTGGAGATCGCCGGCGCCTCATAGACCCAGTCAATGCTGAACGACAGCGCCTTCGGCGCGTCGATCTCGCTGTTCAAATTAAACACCCGATGGATCGCTTTCTTGTTGTCTTCGATCGAGCCCTGATACAACCGGACAATTGACATCCGGTTCGGCGCCCGGTCGTTAACGCCGGAAATCCGCGCGCCGATCACGTTGAATACGTTCTGATTCTGCACATAGCTGCGGTTCATCTTCTTCATCGTTAAGTTAAACAAACCGATCATCTGTTCCATACTTAGATTGGTCGACACGTTCTCACCGGCCGCATCCAGCACTTTCAGCGCCTTATTGACATCCTTCAGCCGCACCGCTTCCGTCAAAATTGCCTGAATCACCTGCTGCTGATTGCTCTGACGCTGAAAATCTCCGGAATTGTACGAATGCCGTTCCCGGGCAAACGCCAGCGTCTGTTCGCCGTTCAGCCGGTTGACGCCCTGCGGCACCCACACCGTCTGATGCCCGCGTTCATCGGAGGAATCCTGACCGACGAATTCCTTCGGATTATCGATGATTACGCCGCCTAAAGCGTCGACAATTTCAATGATGCCGTGGAAGTTGCTTTCAAAGTAGAAGTCCACATCGACGTCCAGCAGCTGTTCGATCGTATCCATCGTGCATTGGCGGCCGCGCACACGGGAATTGTTGATCTTATCCGGCTTTTGATTGGTATAGCAGGCGATCGGCACATAGCTGTCGCGCGGAATGGACGTCAGTAGCACCGTCATGCTGCTCGGGTTGACGGTCGCCAACATCAGCGCGTCGCTCCGGTCGTCGTCCACGCCGATGATCAGCACGGTGAACGGTTCCTTCGTCACATCCTTATCGCTGCCCTGCTCGGTATGAATTGTCAGCGTGCGGTTGAAGTTATGCACATCGCGCAGCGCCGCCAGCTCGGGCGCGATTTCCTCGTTTGTTTCAAACATTCCCTTATAGTTTTCCGGCAGGGCGGCCACGTCGATTTCCTTGTTCAGCAGCCCTTTTAAAAGCCGTGTATAATCAGAATATTCACGATATGTCACCTTTAACTTTAATTTTTCGATCTCGTTTTTGGGCATTTGATAGCCCTGCTGCGCCTGTTCGTCATCCAGAATCCCGAACACCTTGCCGTTAAGATCCTGCGGACTCTGCAGCGCGGCATGCTCGTCGTCCCCCAGCACGACAAAAGAAACGCCGACAGTTTCCTGCGACGATCCCTGATCCATCATCTTGTCCAGATTGACGTTCAGCCGGCCTTCGACATACACGCCGAATGCGCTGATCAAGCCGATCACAACCGCCGCTGTCATCGCGGTCTTCAGCAGGCTGACGCTGCGCCGGCCGACGGCCAGCATCGCTAAGAAATTCAAAATCAACGCCGCCACCAGAACGATCAGATTCAGACGGATAAATAACGTCCGGCTTAACGCGCTGAACTTCGTCAGTCCGAGCATTGCCAGCACCAGAAACAAATCGGCGGTCAGCACGAAAAAAGCCATGATCTGATTGATCAAGGTTAAATCACGCCGGACCTTCTTTTTCTTACGCGGCTGGGTTTTACGTTTGTCCATGTTGGCTGTCCTCCAGAGGTTTAGTATTTGAACATCGCGGATCACGATGCGTTTATCCAATTTACACCGGATTTATTTTAACATAGAGTCCTGCGCCCTGCAGAAGTTTCTGCGCTTTGTAAGAAATTTGAAAAAACTCCCGGGTTAAGAATTCCGGGAGTCTGAACGCCAATTATGATTCACAGGATTGAACAATTTGGAGATTTCATTGATCAGGATCAGGCTTGCGGACAAACCGAACACAATGCCCCAGCAAACCCAGTCCAGCGCCGCGGTCTTCAAAATCAGCTGGAAGATCGGCAGATTTACCACCATGACCTGCAGCGCAACGCCAATCACAAACGTCGCTAACAACAGCTTATTGCGGAAAATGCCAACTCTGAAAATCGAGTGATCCAGACTGCGCAGATTCAGGCTGTGGAACAGCTGTGCGATCGACAGCACCATAAACGTCATCGTGTGCGCGGTGCGGACGTCGTAAGCGGAACCGAATTTGAACGCGACTAACGAAATCGTGCCGATATACAGACCGTTGAGCACCATGAACGCCCAGCCGCCGTTAGCGAACAAACTTTCCGTCGCCGCGCGGGGTTTCTGATCCATGATATAGGGATCCTGCGGTTCGGCGGCCAGCGACAGCGCCGGAAACGCGTCGGTGACCAGGTTGATCCACAGAATCTGAATCGCCGAGAGCGGCGCCGGAGCCACCGGCATCAGCACAATCGCCAGAAACAGCGTCGTGATTTCCCCCAAATTGCAGGAAAGCAGATACAGCACAGCTTTCTGGATATTGAGATAAATATTGCGCCCTTCCTCAACCGCACTGATGATTGTCGCAAAATTATCGTCGGTCAGAATCAGATCGGACGTCTGCCGCGATACCTCCGTTCCGCTGCCCATTGCGATGCCGACGTCGGCCTGCTTCAGCGAAGGCGCGTCGTTCACCCCGTCGCCGGTCATCGCCACGATCTTTTCATCCAACCGGTAGGCTTTCACAATCCGGACCTTATCCTGCGGCGTGGCGCGCGCGACAATCCGGATGTGCTGACAGGCCTGAGCCAGCTGATCATCGCTCAGATCCTGCATCTGCACCGAGGTCAGCACCTGCGCCAGCGATTGGGCAATGCCTAACTGGCGGCCGATGGCCAGCGCGGTCTCCGGATGATCGCCGGTGATCATCACAACGTCGATGCCTGCTTTATGTGCCAAGGCAATCGCTTCTTTGACGCCCTCCTTCGGGGGATCGATCATCCCCGCCATTCCGATAAAACACAACCGGGTTTCAAACTGACTCTCGTCCAGCGAAGCGACCGTGCGCGTCGCCAGCACCAGCACGCGCAGCGCTTCCCCGGCCATCTGCGCGGCGGCTTCCTCAATCTGCCGCCGCATCGGCGTCGTCAGCTCCACCCGCCGGCCATCCTGCCACAAATGCGTACATAACGGCAGCACGCTTTCCAACGCGCCCTTGACATAGACGATTTTTTCCAAACCGGTCTGATGCACAGTGCTCATCCGTTTGCGCCGGGAATCAAACGGAATCTCGGCAACGCGCGGGAACTGCCGGATGATCTGCGCAGCGTCGACGCCGTTATCCAGCGCCCAGCGCATCAGCGCCACTTCGGTCGGATCGCCGATGACGCCCTCAGCGTCAAGCTTGGCGTTGCCGCACAGATAGAAGCCTTCCTTCAGCCTCCGTTCCGGCACTTTCTGCGACGCGGACTGGATTTTGCCATTCAGATAGTACGCGACAACCGTCATCCGGTTCTGCGTCAGCGTCCCGGTTTTATCCGTGCAGATGACCGAGACCTGGCCGAGCGTTTCCACAGCGTGCAGCTTGCGCGCAATCGCGTGATGATCGCTCATTTTCTGGACACCCAGCGCCAGGGAAATCGTCACGACCGCCGGCAGTCCCTCAGGAATCGCCGCCACCGCCAGGGAAATCGACGTCAGCAGCATTTCAAACAGATCGCGTTTCTGAATGACGGCGATCACAAAAATTGCCGCACAGATGATGACCGACAGCGCCCCCAGCACTTTTGACAACTCAGCCAAACGCCGCTGCAAGGGTGTCAGCAGCTTTTCCTCATGCTGCAGAAGCTTCGCGATCTTGCCGATCTCGCTGTCCATTCCCGTCGCCACGACCAACCCCGCGGCGTTGCCGTCCAAAACGATCGTCGAAGAAAACGCCATGTTTTTCTGATCCGCCAGCGGCAGCGTCTGATCCTTAGGGTAACGCGCCGAGGCATCCTTATCGACTGGCACCGATTCGCCGGTCAGACTGGATTCCTCCACTTTCAGATGTACGGTTTCAATCAGGCGCAGATCCGCCGGTACGAAGTTGCCGGCTTCCAGAAACACCAGATCGCCCAAAACCAGATCGGCTGCGTCGATCTGCTTCAGCTGTCCGTCACGCTTGACCACAGCTTTCATCGCGGTCATTTTTTCCAGCGCGTGCAGCGCTTTTTCCGCCTTCCATTCCTGGAATACCCCGATCAGCGCGTTGATCGTAATCACCGCAACGATGATGACGGAATCCATCACCTCATGCAGAAAAATAGAGATCACGGCCCCGAGGATCAGAATCAGGATCATCGGGTCGTTGAATTGTTCCGCGACTTTTTTCAGCAGTGATTCTTCTTTTTTCTTTTCCAGCTCGTTGCCGCCGAAGCGCTGCAGCCGGGCGGCCGCTTCTTTTTCACTCAGGCCCTCGCGGGCGTTAGTCAGTGTTGCTGCTTCCAGTTCCTGTATAGTTTGACGATAGGGCATAGCACTTCTCCTTTACCTATTCCCATCTATATCGTAAATCCCCTCGGATTAGAACGCAGCGCAGCGCCGGATCGTCCGCAAAGCGTGCCAAAAAAAGCCGGATTTCTCCGGTTTTGGACTTTCTTTGACAAATGTTTATGAATTGCGGCGGCTGCCGCCCCATTCCACAACGGTCAATCCGGTTCTAATCGGGGCCGGCATTAACGTCTGCAGCTCCATCATAACCGCCTCGTCCAGACCTTCCGACAGCATATAGACACGGATCAGCGTGTCCGGCTGCGGCTGGCATTGAAGCGGAACGAGCCGGGCATCATCAGCGCAGGGAAACGTGATCCGGTTATAGTCGGATTGGGAGAGGATCGGCAGCCAGTAGGTAATGAAGTCGGCGCTCTCCCTTTCATTTAAGCCCAGAATCGCCAGCTTTTCCTCTAAGAAACTGACCGTATCCTCACGGGCTACGACAAACCCTTGATCAAAGTCGAAGTCATCCGGGATCTGCGCTTCATAATAGAGATACGGATAGCGACGATCCTGAATAATCAAGCCCTCCGCCGTCACTGTGCCTGACCACCCCTGATAATATTGAGGATAGCTGATCGTCGGCAGCGTCCCCAGGGTCAGCGTGAAGTCGGTTTCCGTATCCTTATAAAGATAAATCACCGGTTTATCCGCGCCGATTTCAGACTTTTCCGGTTCTCCTTCAAAGCAGGCCGGAATTTCTTTTAAATCACATAAGTTCATCAGCGCATCCCGCTCAGCCTCTGTCAGCGGAGCATCCCAGCCCTGAAAGTAAATCTGTTGATAGGATTTCGGTTCTTCCTTCAGCAGCGGCCAGAGCTGTTCCCATGTCAGCTTCTGCGCTTGGGCCGCTTCCCATTGCGCCGGAGTGAACGCATAGACGTCGGGAGTACAATACAAAAGCCAGTAGGGATGATCTGGATCCTCTGACTTCATCAAGGAATAAGTCATCAGCAGCGCATATTCCTCCAGGATCCTAACCGGATCATATTCGCCATTATAAGCGTAATCGCAGTCATAGCGAAGCATCAGGTTCTCGATGTACGCTTTTTCTTGTTCCCCCAGCTCCAGCTCTGTGTCTACAAAGCTGTAAAAGAGCTTCTTGCCATAGCGATATTGATTGTCAAGCAGCTCATCCTCCAGCGTGCAGTATCCGCCGTAAGGCGTTACGACTTCGTGCAACGATGCCTGCTTCCCCGGCAGAATGGCAAACTGAAAACCTGCATCAGTCGTTCTGACGAGCACGGTTGATGCGAAATTGAACAGAAACGGTGCCGGGGGATTCTCCCGCTGCAGCGTTTCTGTTTTCTGCGAATCATAATCATATTTTGTCACGCTTACGGCGTCCTCGCTGGCAAACGTCACCGCCGCCACCGGATCGATATCCTTGCGGTATTCCCCTTCAATGAAATAACGGCCCGTTTCCTGCGGTCCCAGTGTGCGGTTGATCGGAATTTCGCAGATCCCGCCTCGGTTGCCTTTAAGATCGAGGGAAAGGATCTGGATTTCCTGATCAGTATGATTGGTGATCTCAACCTGATTTAAGGGCTGAGTAATATCGCGGCCTGTTTCACCTTCAGGTGAAAGCGTGATGGTAAACGCCGCCTCTGCCGACATCACAGCTGGTGAAACGACGGGAGTCGGTTCCGCTAACGGCGAAGCCGGCACACATCCGCTAAACAGAACAGCCAGCACGGCTATGATCCTGAGGCTTCGCTTTTTCCGCTGCATAGTTTTCCCCTTTTCCTATGCGCTGAATCCTTGCCCGGCACATGCTTATTGACATTGCCGAAGCAGTTCTTCCGCTTGACGGCGCTGTTTCGGATAGTAGAAATATTGATTCTCGTGCAGGGAGTAGCCGTGCACCGCCAGCACTAAAAACCGCCGCGCCTGCCGCGGATCTGCTTCGGTCCCTTTTCCTTCCAAATAACATCGGCCTAAGCGCAGGCAGACCTCCGGATAGTCCAGAAGCTCTTCCGTTTCCCGCAGATGCTGAAACAGCTTGCGGTAAAACTGAAACGCCCGGATTTCATCCTTTTTAACAAATTGACCACGTTGGTAAGCGTCGGCAACCTTCATAATGGCTTCGGGATTTCCCAGCTTCGCGGCCTGCACAAAATAGCGGAATCCTTCGACCGGATTCTTCGTCACGCCCCGCCCATAGGTATAACAATACCCCAAATTCGTCATCGCCTGACCGTTGCCCAAACTGGCGGATTCCAGATAAAACCGCACAGCCGTCCTGAAGCCTTCCGGCGTTCCGCTTTGATACGCTTCTGCACCTTGATTCAATAATTCGTCGCTGCGTTCTTTTTGCATAATAAAGTCCTCTTTATCTGCTTTAATCATACCGCAAAACAAGCCGAGGAGCGGATATAAATTTTGTTTCATCGAATTAAATCAAAAAAAGCACTTCCCTGGACGTCTGAACGTAAGAGAGTGCTTCTCAAATCCTTCATAAAATTAAAATAACGTCGTGTTCAGGCTAGAGGCCGCTCGCGAATCCTTACGATAAAAAGGGAAGCATCCATGCCAGCAGAAGGAATCCGATCATCAGAACCAGTTCGCTTCCGCACAGCAGCGCGGCCACCGTCAGCGCAAAACTGCGGGTTCGGGTATTGCGGCTGCCAATACCGGCTAAAATCAAGCCGGTCAGCGCACTGACGAAATTGAGTCCGGAAAGCAGCAGCCGGATTCCGTCATCCATTCTGATCTGAAACACAGACAGCAGCAACGACATCAGCGGAATGAAACCGCAGATCAAGGCCGCAGCGACGAGTTTATTGCACTTTAATTTTTCCATTTTTTCACCTCATCTCTTTCTTACCAAACCGCACTGCCGCCATAGCCAAAGCGGAAAGAAAATAGGCCAGCGCACAGGGCAGGAATGGAAACAGCGGAAAGGCTGATTTTATTCCGCCTACGGTAAACTCGTGCAGCGAACACGACACGAGATAACCACTGTAGCAGTAAGGATACAGAAACCACAACGGCGTCGCTCCGGCCAGCAGTCCCGGAATGACCAGCATTAAGTTCAGACCCACGGTGATCAGCGGTTTTTCAAACACGACCGTCACCATCCACATCACGGCAGTGCACGGAAGCATCGTGACAAAGATTTCTCCGCAGGCTCGTAACAGATAACCCAGCGGCAGCGTTTCCTTTACTCCGGCCGTTTGGACCGCGATCCACCCGGCGAGCACAAAGATGAACAGGAAAACAACCATTTCCAGCAGCAGACAGAAGACCAGTATGCCAAATTTCGCCAGCGACAACTGAAAGCGTGAAACGGGAAGCGCCAGCATTTTCAGCATTCCGTTGTTCTGCGTCTCGCGTCCGGCGATTATCACACACACGACGATCATGCTGAAAGGCAGAAGGTAGTAGGCATACAGCAGCGCGCTTTGAATAAACATCGCCGGCCAGGCCTGGGTATATTCCGGCGTCAGATACTGGCTGAGGTTCACAACGCCGGAAACGACGACCAAGATCGGCGCAGCCGAAAGCAGTGCGATCATCCTCGAACGTTTCATTTTCAATAATTCCAGTTTGAACAAATCCATACCTTTCATCGGCTTGACCTCCTATTCATAAGCCCGCATTTTTGCGGCAAGAAAACCTGCGGCCGCACAAACCGTCGCTTCCAAAAGCGCGGCGGTCATGACCAGAAGCTCTGGCTGCGCACTCATCGCGACCGCCGGATGCAGCATGACGATAAACGGATCGATTAAAAGAACTTTCAGTCCTGAGGTGCCCAGCGCCATTCCGGTCAGAAAACCGGCTACGCCGATGCCCAGCGTGACACCCATCGTTTCAATCCGCGAAGCCGCCAGCAGCATCAGCGCCAGCACCGGCAGCGACGTCACAAACGAATACACCGCGAACTGCACCAGCACCGGCAGCTGAAAGCTCCCCTGTGGCAGCATCGTCATTCCAATCCAGCCCAGTGCGGTGTTTTCTAGAATGATCGCCGCGGCCAGTCCCAGGGTCAGAAGAATAAACTTTGTCACAAACAGCTTCGGCACGCTGAACGGCAGCATCCACAGCTTCTTGATCGCCTGACCTTTAAATTCCAGATTGTAAATCAAACACGCCGCCACGATGATTGCGAACAGATTGATCAGCAGGATCATGCCGTACAGCTGCGTCAGCAGCACGTCCATCGGCGCCAGCGGCAAACTCAGCAATGCATCCCGGCGGATGAGGAAATTCACCAGCGCGTAAGCCGCCCCTAAGCCTCCCGCTAACGGCAGGACCGCCAGCGAACCGGTACGTTTCACCTTTTTTATTTCCAATGCCAGTGTTTTCATAGCTTTGCCCGCTCGCGGCGTTTCGCGTTATCCTGTTCAATCATCGCCAAAAACATCGCTTCCAGGTTGTCGCCGTCAAACCCCTGCGTGCGGGCGGTGTTCCGCAATGCGTCCAGACGGCCCTCGAACAACAGCCGGCCATGATTGAGAATTCCGATATCGTCAGCGATCAATTCAATCTCACTCAGCATATGCGACGAGATCAGGACTGTGCAGTCATAGCGCTGGGGAAGCGAGCGGATCAGCTGACGGATCTCATGAATTCCAGCCGGATCCAGTCCGTTGGTCGGTTCATCTAAAATTAAGATCGGCGGCCTGCCCAGCAGCGCGCCAGCCAGGCCCAGCCGCTGCTTCATGCCTAACGAATACTTGCGGGCCAGCCGGTCCTTGAACTCGCTGAGACCGACCAGCTCCAATGCGTCCGAAACAGCGGAAGCGGGAAGATTCAGGATCCTGCGGATTATCTCCAGATTCTCCTCCCCGGTCAAATTGGCGTAATAGGAAGGCGATTCGATAAATGAACCGATCCGTTTGAGAATCGCGATCCGATCCTGCGGGAAATGCAGTCCGTCAATCGCAAAGGTTCCCCCGCTGGGCGGCGTCAGTCCCAGCAGCATTTTCATCGTCGTCGATTTTCCCGCGCCGTTGGGGCCGAGAAAGCCATAGATGCTGCGCTTGCGGATATGCAGCGACACCTGATCGACGGCTTTAAAGTTCTTGTATTGCTTGCTTAAACGTTCCGTTGTAATCTGATATTCCATCACGATCACTCCTTTCGACAAAGAAAGCATACCGCGGCAAACTGACACCTCCCTTGCCGCTGCCTTACTTTTCCCTTACATTCTTTGTGCGGCGGATTGCGTGAACGGCGTCTGTGGTATAATCCAGGCAAGGAGGAACGAAGAATGGAGCATTCCTTTTTACACTCGAAAAAAATTCTGCTCGTCGACGATCAGCCGGAGCTGTTGACGCTGGTCCGGGAAATTCTAACGGACGACGGTTTTTGCCATCTGGCCAGCGCCGGTACGGTTGAACAGGGGCTGGCGGTCTGCCGGACACAGCGGCCGGATCTGGCGATCCTGGACGTCATGCTTCCCGATGGCGACGGATTCTCGCTGCTGAAGCAGCTGCGGCAGTTCAGCGAGATGCCGGTGCTGTTTCTGACGGCGCGGGATGAAGCCGATGACAAACTGGCAGGCTTAGGCTTAGGCGCTGACGATTATATCGTTAAACCGTTTCTGCCCCAGGAGCTGCTTCTGCGCATTCACGCGGTGCTGCGGCGTTGTTATAAAGAGGCCGGAGAACAGATTCAGCTGGCAGCCTGCACGGTCGACTTCAGCCGCGCCGAGGTGTATAGGCAAGACCAGACGCTGGCGCTGACCGCTAAAGAACATGCGCTGTTGGAAACACTGGTCCGCAATGAGGGCCGGATCGTCACGTTCGATGCGTTGTGCGAAGCCTTATGGGGTGAAAATCCTTTCGGTTATGAGAACAGTCTCAACGCCCATGTCCGGCGTGTCCGGGAAAAGATTGAAGCCGACCCTTCACATCCGGTTTCCCTGATCACCGTCAAAGGCTTAGGGTACAAGCTGATCGTGAGGTGAACATGCCATGAATACACTTTCCCGGCTGTTTTCCAAAACCTTTGCGGCATTTTCATTCTTTATCATGTTTTTGATTGTGCTGAATCTCGGCCTGTTCGCAATCACGTTCTACGGCGTCATTCACCACGACTATGGTCCGGATTCCCCGTCGGTGATGCTTCAGAAAACAGCAGAAACGCTGAATGGCCAGCACATTTCGCCCAGCATGGAAGAACCTCTGCGGCAAGCTGGAATCTGGGCGATGGTCATCAATGACGCAGGCAAGGTCGTCAGTTCCGCCACGCTTCCCCCTGAAATTCCAGATCAGTTCTCACTGGGCGATGTCGCCGTGTTCTCCCGCGGCTATCTTCACGACTATCCGGTCTTTGTCCGCAAACTTGACCACAGTTTGTTAGTGCTGGGCTATCCGAAGAATTCCTACATCAAGCTCACCAGCAATTATTATTCCTATGGCACGCTGACCCGGCTGCCACTGTATGTCCTCGGCACACTGTTATTGGATCTGATTCTTCTTTTCACGGCGTATATCCTTTCTAAAATAAAGGTGCAGCGGGCGGCAGGCCCGTTGATCTCCGCCTTAAATACATTTCCGCGAAGTCAGCGCGGAACGCTTTCCACCCGCGGCGAGCTGGCGGCCGTCGCGGCTTCCGTCAATCAGGCGGCCGAACTGATCCATCGGCAAAACGAAGCACGCGCGAACTGGATCCGTGGCGTGACGCACGATCTCCGCACGCCGCTGTCGATGATTCTGGGCTATGCCGACCGGATTGCCCATGATCCGCAGGCCAGTCCCGCGATTCAGGATCAGGCGCGGATCATCCAAAAACAAAGCGTCAAAATCAAAGATCTCATTCAGGATCTGACACTCGTATCCCAGTTGGAATATGAGATGCAGCCGCTGCGAAAACAGGAAATCCATCTGGCCCGGCTGCTTCGCACGATCGCCGCCGATACGTTAAATGCCGGTTTGGCGGACGTTTACAGCCTGGATCTCGATATTTCGAAGGAGGCGGAAGATCTTCAGCTGGCTTGCGATCCGCGGTTAATCCGCCGGGCAATCGGCAATCTGATTGGCAACAGTGTTGCTCACAATCCCCAGGGCTGTTCGATTATGTTGAAATTGGAAACAAACGAAAACCTGATTATTTTGACGGCCGCAGACGACGGCATCGGTTTATCGGAAGCCCAGCGCCAGATTCTGGAAGAAACACCGCACTATCTGGAAAGTATCGATGAACGCCTCGATCTGCGGCATGGTCTGGGACTCATCCTGGTTCGTCAGATCACGGAGGTCCACGGCGGAACTATGAAGATCGAAAGCAGCTTCCACGAAGGCTTCCGCGTTACGCTGACCTTTTCTCGCTCCTGAATTCAAGCCGGTTTAGCCCGGCTTTTTTCATGATGTTCAAAGCAGAGATCCGGTATTTCCGCAGATATGAAAAAAGCAGCGTTTCATGGATCAGCTGCCTTTGAGTTCTTTCTAATTTTATATTCTTGGCTTACTCCGCGCTGAGTTCATGCAGCTGTTCCAGAAGCAGAACCCCGCAAAGCAGCACCGTCACCGAGGACAACGGGCAGCGCCGCTGGCCGTCGATCGTCAGGCAGGCGTCCTTGTTGACGCAGCAGTTGTCGATCACGATATCCGCCGTTTCAAACAAGCGCCGGCCGCTGGGATGATCAGACTTGATCACCGGCGACTGCTTCATGTTTGTGATCGCCGCAACCGTCGTTTTATTCGACCACAACAACCGCGCCAGCTCGACGTTCATCACACTTTTCCCGGTGTTGGACGGCATCAGGAATACATCCTGGGGCTGAATTTTATATTTATCGATCAACATCTGGGCATAGTCGCGCTGCTTCTGCATCCAGCCGCTCTGAACCGGATCGAATACCATCAATTCCTGTTCCAGAATCGGAACGACGTTATCCAGCGTCTTCTCCTGCGCCATCAAATCCTGAAGCATGTGCGAATGACCGCTGCCCATGACGATCAGCCGGCCTTGCTTCCGCTCCAGCTCCTCGGTGACTTTGGCAATGGAAGGCAGCTGGGTCTGTTCAAATTGTTCCAGAATTTCCAGCATACTTTTATTCAATGCATGTACGGCGCTGGCGGGATCCATCCCGGCCGCCAACACAAAACTGACGGCATTGACGGCCTGGGCGCCATAGACCTGCAGCATAGGCAGAAATCGTTCTTCTACGCTGAACAATCCCGGCGTTTCCGTCTGCCGGTCCGCCTGCAGCATCTGCCATTGAATCCCTAACCGGCGGCAATGCTTTTCCATCGCGGCATACAGCGGCGTATCCTGACTGTGGAAGGACAAAACCAAATCATTTCGCTCTATTTTCCAGGCTTCGATCAGCACCTTGGCATAGTCCGGGCACCGGATTAACGAGGCATAGCGGCAGTCGTAGGTCATCAGCTCATGGGGAAACAGACCGATGATTTCAGGATGCCCCTGCAGCCGGGCCGTCAGCTCTTCCGCAAACCAATGATCCTCGCCGATTCCGAAGGCATACACCTTCCGGCCTTCCGCCAGCGCCTGCGCTAACTGCGTCCCGATCCGGACAAACTGATCCATCTGTGATTCTGTCCAGCCCAGCCAGACCTTTTGGAACAAACGGCACTCTTCTTTCAGCATATTCAACACCTCTTCTCTAATTATACGGACAACGACGCAAAAAGGAAGCCTTCGCTTCCTTAAAATTAAACGACTATTCAACGACAATCCGAACTTTGTCGCCGTCCGCCGAGACTACATCGACCAGTTCGCCGACCTGACCGTCTTCCACCAGTTTCATGATCAGGTCAAGATCCACGCCCTTCAGATCCACGTCCATTCCACTGAGCTTCATCTGCTTGGTGAAATCCAGACCCGCGCGGATCAGCGACACTGGTACATTGACGCGCACCCGGTCGTTATTGGCCGACTCGACCTGAATCCGCAGCATTTTTGGATGAGAAGGCGCGCTGTAAATCAGCGGACGCACCTCCGGTTCAGCCGGTTTGGACGTCTTCTCCGTGCGTTTTTCACTTTCTTCGATCGCGTCCAGCAGCCGCAGCCCTTCTTCCACGCTCAGCGTGCCGTCTTTGACCATTTCCATAATTTTTTCTCGGGAGTTCATGTTGTTCCTCCTACTTCTTTAACAGCGCAATCGCTTCTTCGGCGCTGATCTCGCCCTGCTGCAGACGTGAGAGCACATCGTCGGCACGGACGGCAGGTTCTGCTTCCTGCTTGACCGGAAAGCCCATCTTGGTGATGATCGTATCCAGCATTTTCTTGACCGTCGGATAGGAAATATTGAATTCCTTTTCCATTTCCTTGATGTTGCCCTGAACCCGGATAAAGGTCTCGACGAACTGCAGTTCATCTCGATTCAGATAACTGAAACGGGATAAGGCAAACTCGCCGGTAATCTCCGTATGACAGCGGGTACAGGTCAAACGTGTCGCAAGCAGCTGATTGCCGCAGACCGGACACGTTCCGAACACTTCATTTCGCATCGTGTTTCCTCCTTATCCTAAAATATCAATGAGCACCCGATTCGGGCCGGATTCCACCTCGACCAGCCGGAACGGCTCGCAGGCTTTCAATTCCCTGACCGACGTCTGCACCAGGTCCAGAATCGCGTCGCGGTTATCCAGCAGGAGCTGCACGCTTTCATCCCGCGACGAGGCCGGAACATACTGCGATCCCCACAGCACAACTTTCAAGATCGCCGCGGCGGCGCTCAGCGGAATTGCCGGAATCACGACATTTTGTTCAGGCGATTCCACAATGATTTTAATCTTCTTGGCCATCCTCGTGTCCTCCTGAGCTTATTATAAATGATAATTTAATATTTTCAAGTTATTTTTCAATATTTTAAATATTAAAATTAATTTATTGAATTTTATCAATTCAAAATCTTATGAATTCCGTTGCGAATTCGAATATAGACATAAGCGGAATGAAGATCGGAGAACGTCTTCATGTGATGATAATAGGAAAACGCCGGATCGCTTAACATATCGAGCACGATGTAACGCCAGCTGACGCCCGTTTCCGTCTGAATCCAGGCCGCCGCGCCGGGTTCCGGATGAATTATTCTTGTCCCGCATTGCAGACACTGCGGCTGAAGCTCAACCGTCAGCCCGTCGAGCTGTTCGCAGGGATGGTGATCATCGAGAAAATAACGCACAAAAGAACAGGCTTGTTTCAGACGGTTCCAAACTTCTCTTTCCGCTTCGCCAACCCGCGCGACCGCGATCAACACCGGCGGATGATCCTGTGCATAACGAATAAAACGTTTCCGGCAAAGTTTCGCGTCATAACTGTCGCCGAGGATATCAGAATCCAGGTAAACCAGATCCATGACTGCCCCTCCTTCCGCATTGCTTCTGCTTTTATTTTACCACGATCAATCGTTTTCAACCAGAACAAGAAGAAAGACGGAACCTGAGCTCCGTCTTCATGAACGATCGTTTATTTACGGGACTGGAAGAAGCTTGGAATTCCGCTGTCGTCTTCCTCTTCCTCTGTTTCCTTTTTAATTTCTTCAGCGATTTTATTCGCCACTTTAATTGGAGGCTTCGACGGCGACGGCACCTTGATCTTTGGCAGATCAAAGCCGGTAGCGATGACTGTCACGATGATCGATTCCCCGATCTTCTCGTTGATTGCTACGCCGAAAATGATGTCGATATCGTTGCCGGCCGCTTCCCGGATGTATTCAACCGCGTCGTTCGCGTCGTAAATCGAAATGTTCGCGCCGCCGGTAACGTTAACGATCGCTTTCTTGGCGCCGTTGATCTGAGCTTCCAATAACGGCGATTGAATCGCTTTCTGCGCCGCTTCCTGAGCCTTGTTATCGCCCTGGGAAATACCGATGCCGATCAAAGCGCTGCCCTGGCCTTCCATAACCGAACGCACGTCCGCAAAGTCAAGGTTGATCATGGCCGGAACCGCGATCAGATCGGTGATTGTCTGCACGCCCTGACGCAAAACGTTATCCGCTTCCTTAAACGCTTCGACAAACGGAATCCGTCCGATAACCTGAAGCAGCTGATTGTTGGAAACGATGATCAGAGAATCGATGAATTCGCTTAACTGACTCAAACCGGCTTCGGCCTGCGCCATCCGCCGCGGACCTTCAAACGAAAACGGCTTGGTGACGATGCCGACGGTCAGCGCGCCCATTTCCTTGGCGATCTTCGCAAACAGCGGAGAAGCGCCGGTGCCGGTGCCGCCGCCCATGCCGGCTGTGATAAAGACCATGTCCGCGCCCTGCATCGCTTCGCGGATTTCTTCTTCATTTTCTAAGGCTGCCTTGCGGCCCATTTCCGGGTTCGCGCCGGCGCCTAAACCGCGGGTCGTTTCCCGGCCCAGTATAATTTTATTCTCTACCGGAGATTTGTTGAGATCCTGCATGTCGGTATTGGCGACATAGAATTCAACGCCCTGAACGCCTTCCTCGACCATGCGGTTCACGGCGTTGCAGCCGGCGCCGCCGATGCCGAAGACTTTAATTTTCGCAACCTGATTGTATTCTAAATCCATCTTCATTCATCCTCTCGTTTCCTATTTCTGTTTGGCTTCAAAAAGCATGTCTTTTAATCGTTTGGTAATCGAATCGTCAACGCTGGTTTTTTCTTTCTTTAATCCGCCGATCGTCACCGCTTTTTCAAACTGCGCGGCGTTCACACTGACCTGGTCGGTATTTAACAGCGGCTGCTGATCCTTGTAGGCATAAAATAAACCCAGACATCCCGTTAACGAGCTGTCGCGCACACCCAGCGTTTCCGGATAATACACCTTTGCCGGCGCACCCAGATGATCCTGGACATATTCCGCGATTTCCTGCAGCTCGCCGCCTTCGCCGACGATCACAATCTGCGTCTTGCCCGCTTTGAGGATCGGACGGCACATCTGTTCGATCTGTCCCGTCCACGATTCCAGCGGTTCCCGAATCGCTTCGCACAGTTCCTTTTCAGAAAGCGTATACGTTTTTGTATTTTTTGACCAGATATAGATCGGCGTCTGCAGCGGCCTGCGCTGATTCAAACGCGTATTGTATTTCACTAAGCGGACCGCTTCTGCCGGCGGCAGTTCATAGCGTTCCACCAGCGCTTTGCTCCACTGATCGATCCCCTGTTCGATGATCTCACAGCTTGCCAGTTTGCCCTTGGACAACAGCGATAAGGTCGTCGTCTGTTCTTCTAACCGGATCAAAATTAAATTCTGATCCATCGTCTGTTCAAACAGCGCCGCTTCCTTCGCGATCGCAAAGCTGTCCAGACTGATGTCCAGCACTTCCAGTCCCGCCTGTTCGACGCAGTTGACATATTCAAACGCGATCTTACGATTCGCGCACAACAGATCGACATCCACCGTCAGCTCATCGCACAGCTCACCGATCGGCATCCGCCGCGTTGAGATTCCGTTGCACGTATACCGGACGCATACCGCGCTGATCAGTGCCAGACCGTTTTCAACCTTAGTTTTCATTGCGTTTTTTACCGCTTCCCGAACATCCAGAACGGTTACGCGGCGGTCAAAAGAAGAAACCGGCACCGTAATTTTCAGCGATTTGCGCATCATATCCCGCGAAGGAATCGATAACAAAACCCGTTCAATCCGAGCACCGATCATTCGGGAAGCGTTTTCCGCCGCCCGCCGAATCGCCTTGACAACCTCATTCGGTTCCGTCAGCTGATGAAACTGAACGCCCGCCACAGGAACCCGTTCGACTTTGATTATATTAAAGCGAGTATTGAAGAACTCGCCTACCAGCAATCTAACTTCGTGATCCGCTATCTCCAGCGCCGCGAAAATCTGCTTGTCCATGCCTTTTTCGACCCCCTGAGCTACACATATATACTATATCATAAAACACTATTCAACAAAAGAATTTTTCCAACAATTCGCATTGCCTTCCCGACCGGGTAAAAATGTTGTCAGCTTCCTGCGGCAGCCGTCGGTTTTCGTAAAAATTTGGCATATTTTCGTGTTTCAAGACCGCAGTTGTAAAAAAATCCTTTTTCTTTATCACCTTTTTCGGATAACGCCTTGCATTTTTTGGATGATCATGTTATAGTTTACAAGCGAAATTAAGACAGAAAGGGGGGTTACGGTTAATGTCTAGAGTATGTGCCGTATCCGGTAAAAAAGCCTTATCAGGAAATAAGCGTTCTCATTCCCTGCACGCATCCCGCCGCAAGTGGAACGTTAATTTACAAAAAGTTAAAGTGATGGTTGATGGTAAGCCACAGCGAATCCGTATTTCCGCCCGTGCTTTAAAAACACTGAAGGCTCAGCAGAAAAACGGTTAATTAAAAAGGAGTTTGCGCTCCTTTTTTTCTTTGCTTCGTTTTTCTCAATCCAGACTCTTCAGATAGACGAAGCGTGCCGCTATTGAGTTTCAATGGAATAGGATCCATCTTTTAGGTATGTGCTGATAAATCTGCACAAAAAAAAGAGAAGCAGGATAATCTCTAAAATCGAGCTTCCCTGAAATATATATTTAAAAAGACCGCAGCGTAGGAATTGTTCTTTTTCCGATCGTCTGCGGTTATTTTTTCCATTCTTTTCCAGTTCATATTGCTTTTGAGATTCGACGATTACTAGGACTGGGCCTCGTCTTCCGCTTCCCGAATCGGGATCGTGTACTCCCCTTCGCTTTGCCATTGACCGTCGCAATGCAGCCAGTCCGGTCCTTCGCAGCGGACAAGCCAGAATCGATAGTGGAGCCGGTCTTCCGCGATCCCGTCGTAAAGCAGCCACAGCGATTGATCGCCGGTACTTTCCAGCAGCGCCTGCTGACCATCGTCGCTGAGCACCGCTTCCTTTTGTGCAAAGGCTTCGTCCAGCAGAATCTGCATCGCCTGCGCAGGAGAACGGCGGTTAATATACATATAGGTTGTATCATACATGCCGCTGACAAAATAATGTGCCAATTCCGCCTCCGTTGGGAACTCAGGATCCAGTTCCACGGGCTCCAGTCCGCTGATGCCTTCCTCCCGGGAAGGCATCAGCGCTGCCAACACGGCGTTCTCCGCCCGCATCAAACGGAGCTTATAGGTCATCGTAAACGCTTCACCGCTGGGTCCGGCGCCCTGGTTGCCCGGGGAAACCGCCCATTCGTTCGTTTTGACTTCCACGAGCTGATCGGCATCGGTGCCCGCCAGCACTTGTACAGAAGCCAGTTCCACGCGGATATCGACACCGTTAACCCGATAGCCTTCATCCCGCTGGCGCAGGGCCAGTAAACTCAGCCAGAGCGGATCGGTGCTGGCGGTGTCCAGCTTCATTGCGCCGTTGGGCAGCGGCTGCGATAACGTCGGATCCGCAAGGATCGTCTGACGCATCGCTTCAACCAGCGGCGTTTCGTCTTCCTCCGGAAGGTCCGGGGTCTGAAACAAACCGGCATCCGGCAGTGCCGAGGTGCGGACGAAGTTCAGGGGCGCGGTCGGCTTCATCGCGACCGGACAGAGAATCAGTGACCCGTTGACGAACAAATCCTGTTCGTTCAACGTTCCCTCCTCGCTTAAGGCCAGCGTCCACTGCGGCAGTCCGTCCCGGCACAACGCCAGCGCCAGCGTCCCGAACGGCACCGCGTCGTCATAAGCATAATCTTCCTGAAGCGTTCCGTTTTCCAGATGAATTCCCGTGCGGTCGGCTACGATTTTCCAGCCGGCCGCGTTGGTTTCCATCAACGACCATTCGCCCTGGATCGCCGAAGCCATGTTGTGATAGCTGATCGGATCACCGCGGTCGCCGAACGTCGCGATCATCTGATGGACGCTCCGGTCCAGCGTTTGATAGGTGATCGCACAGACATCCTCGGCCAGCCACTGCAGCTTCACCGGCCCTTCCACCGTATAGGGAAACGTGTCTTTTTCACGCCGGTAAAGACCATAGCGGCTGCGGCAGAGCACAGTCTTCCCGGTTGTTTTATCCTGCTTGATCACGACCTGGTGACGGCCGTCAGCGGAAAAGCTGATCGTCGTCGGCCGCTGCTGGATCGCCTGCTGCAGCTGCCAGCCAAACCCCGCCATCAGCACCAGCGCGATACCCAGGCCGCGTTTACGCCAGCCGGGCGTGCGGATCAGAACACTGCCGGATAAGGTTAACGCCAGAACCAACATTAAATTTAACAGCGGTGAAATCCAGTCCGCAATGTATTCCCAGCCTCGGGCGCGGACGATCGTGTATGTCACAATCTGAAGACCAAGAATTCCGACCGCCACAATCAGGCATACGATGGCCGCCGCAGTCCAGCCATGGCGGCGCTGCCGGGTTTGCCGCGCCTGATCCAGCTCGACCAATGAAGGCGAACCGGTCTGATGCGCATCTGCCGGCTCAGCGGCAGGGTCGTCCTGAACGAGTTCATCGACTGAAATTCCGAAGCAATTCGCTAACTGCCGCAGCTTATCCAGACTGGGAACTGATTGTCCGGCCTCCCATTTTGATACCGCCTGCCGGGAAACCGCGCATTTTTGAGCCAGTTGTTCCTGTGTCCAGCCGGCCGCTTTGCGCCTCCGCTGAATATTTTCCGCTAATTTCACCCTCGTCCACTCCTTCCGACAGAAATCAGTGTAGCACGATCAAAACGGCATTTCCAGTCCGGAAACCAACAAAACAAAAAGGCAACCGACAGTTGCCCGGATCCTTCATCCTTCAGATTTATTCAACATGAAAAAGCAGGGAGATCTGATCTTCCGAACGATCCGCATGCCCGCTTTCCCGCGCGATTTCCACGCCGCCCTGGCGGCGGTAAAACGCCAGCGCGCGTTCGTTGTGCTCATTGCAGCGGCAGCCAAACACCGTGAATCCCGCCTGCTTCACCCGGTGTTCAATTTCCTGCCAGACCTGCTGTCCCAGCCCGCGATGTTGAAAATCCGATATCAAATAAAGGGCGTTGACGCTGATCGGCGGCCCGGTCCATCCCGGGCGGGGTTTTCCCAGCACAAAATAGCCGGCGTCCTGCCCTTCCTCGCGAAGCAGCACAACCTGATTTGCCGGATCCGTGATCAACCGCCGGAATTTTTCCGCGTGCTGCGCTTCGTCAAACTCCAGAAGTTTTTGCGCTGGATAAATTCCTGTATAGGTTTCCTGCCACACCCGGCGTTTCAACTTTGCCAGCCGGTCTGCCAACCCGGCGGTGGCTTCGGTCATGATCATGCGTCCATCTGTTCCCGGATTTGTTGCGCCAGTCTTTCCACGTCGATGCGGGCCGGATCCGTGCAGTCGACCGGGATCAGCGTGCCGATTGAAAAGCGCCGGTATCCGCGCTGCTCGATACTTTGTTCAAAAGCATCAAAGCTCAGCGTCTTTACTTCTGCCGGAGCTCCGACTTCCGGATACCGGTCGTTCACGACATGGCCGCGGTGCCGGTTCGGCGATTGATCGCGCTTGACAAACCGCTCATAAACCGCCCGGGTTTCCCCATCGAACAGAATTGTGATCATCCGGCAGCCGGTCCGCTCCTGCAATGCCTGCAAGCCCGGCCGGGAAAGATCCTCAAAATTATTCTCCAGAATCACCGACTCACCGGCCGCTAAACAACGCTCTGCCGCATAATAAAGAATTTCCATCGCCGCCAGACCGAGCTGAACCTTTTCCTGCCGGCTTTGAAAACCAATCCGGTCGAACAGCTTTTCTTTGATCTCATCCTTGGACAACATCGCGATCCCCAGCTTTTCGCTGAGCCGGAGCGCCGCCGTGGTTTTTCCGCTGGCCGGCATCCCGGCAATACAAATACAAGTTTTCATCATCATGTTCAAAATCAAGACTCTCAATCAAGAAGGCTTGATTATTTACTCCTTTTTTTCATTATACCGCACCGGCGGCATTCCGCCAACGGACTCCCGATCTTGATTCCTGTGGTTAGGTCATTGATCTTGATCAAGCTGGAAAGAGAGCCGCATCTTCAGTCCGCCTGCCCTTACAATCGCTTCAGCTTGCCCTTTTCAAAATAATAGATGTCTTCCTGCTTAAAGCCATAAAGCGAACCCGGCAGACAAATATGGGGTTCAAAGGTAAACATTTTAACGTCCGACAATTTCGTACCATTCCCTTTTTCAATATAGATCCGATCTTGTTTATCCTGAACGATTGAATGGCCCAGATTTCCCAGATAATCCAGGTTCACAAAGCCTTGCTTTGTGATTTCTTCATTCATGACATAATATAACTCCTCAAACGTCATGGCTTCCGTTGCCGCCTCCGTCAAAACGTGATGCAAATGATCTTCCATGCGCAGTCCCCGCTTCCATTCCGGATGGCGGATAGCCTCTGGATGAACGACTACCTTCCCGGCTTCGATCACAAGCGTTCTTGCGTAGTCGCCCCAGATCCGCTGAACCTGCGGGCTCAGATCTACGGTCAGAAGATCATTCTCGCAAATCCGCCGGTCTGCGGTTGTATAGTCTTTCCCGGAAATTGAGAGGATCGTTTCCTCCCCGGAAAAAACAAACGCTCCGACCTCATAGTACCAAAAGGAATCGGCCCCGTTTTCCAGCATAAACCGCTCGCATAAGCTTCTTACTTCCACTAACGACATCCCCGCCGATAAATTCTGCATCAGGTATTCCATCGTCGCCCGGTTTAAATTCTGCATCGTTAAAGAATCCACGCTGATCTCTCCTTTTAAAGACAAAGCCTTACTCCCCGTTGAGGAAATAAGGCTGGTTAATAATTTTGTTTTCAAACGTGCGTCTGTGCGGCTTTCCTTCGCTGAAAATTGGATTATTCGCCGTCGTCGCGGCTGCGGACGACAAGCAGCCGGCCCTGATCCAGCGTCAGCACCGCTTCGTCCGCCGCGATTTCATTCGAGATGCCGATCGTGTCGCCGCGGTCCATCACATAATGATCGAGCGGATATAGAAACCCTTCCAGCGTCAGCACCGCCGGCTCCACCGCGAAAAAGGAAATGAAGCGGCGGGCATCGGGATGAAACACATGCCGACCTGGATCCAGACAGAACAATTCATTGTTTTTCTCCCGCAGGATGACCGGCAGCTTCTGATGCATGACCAGAAGCAGATTGGCCAGCTGATGATCCTGCCTTCCGCCGATCCCGCCGATCAGAACCATCGGGTTATAACCTTGACCGGCAGCCCAGCGCAGCGCCGACAGCGCGTCGGTTTCATCCTTCATCGCCGGCAGCACCTGCATCTGATCGGCATATTGCCGGATCAGCTCCTTTTGCGGCGGAGTGACCGAGTCAAAATCACCGATCGCCATTACCATTCGCCGGTGTGCTTGAGCACAGATCAGCGCCCCGCGGTCCGCGCCGATCAGATCCCCTTCAGCCAGCGCACAGTCCTGCGCCAGCCCCAGCACGATCGTGCACGGTTTTAACATAACGAATCAACGGCTTCCACAATGTTATTTTTAAAGATATAGCTGCCCGCGACCAGCACATCCGCGCCGGCCTCACGGCACAGCTTCCCGGTTTCGGCGTTGATCCCGCCGTCGACCTCGATTCGCAGATCAGCGCCGGCCGCCTGCGCCCACTGGCGCAGCACGGTAATTTTATCCAGTGCCGACGGATCAAACTGCTGCCCGCCGAAGCCCGGTTCCACCGACATCACCAACACCAGATCGAAATCCTGCCACAACGCTTCCAGCACGGACACCGGCGTTTGCGGCTTGATCGAAATGCCCGGCTTCACGCCCAACGCACGCAGCTCCTTGGCCAGCGCGCGGCAGTCCTGGGCATCGTTCATCGCTTCGTAATGAAACGTGATCCACTGCGCTCCCGCCTGGGCAAAAACCGGCGCGTACTTCCGCGGATCGCTGATCATCAGATGCACGTCCAGCTGGCGGTCGGTCAGCTTGCGGAACGCCTTGAGAATATCCGGGCCGAACGTCAGGTTCGGCACAAAATGGCCGTCCATCACGTCATAATGCAGCCACTGGGCGCGGGAGGCGTTGACCGCGTCCATCTGGGAATTCAGCTGGGAAAAATCCAGCGATAAAATCGAGGGGGATATGATCGTCATCAATATTTCTCCTTTCGGCCCTGCACCAGGGTCAGACAATCCAAATAATCCGCATAGCGGATCCGGGAGACCTGCCGGTCTTCCACGGCCTGCTTGATCGCGCAGCCCGGTTCGTTTTGATGAATGCAGTCGCGGAACCGGCACCGGCCTAAATACGGTGCGAAGTCCGGGACGCTCTGCGCCAGCTCGGTCGGCGTCATGCGGCTGAAATCCAGCGAGGAAAAGCCCGGCGTATCAGCCACCCAGCCGCCGGCTACCTCGTGCAGCTCAACATGCCGGGTCGTATGCTTGCCGCGGCCCAGGGCTTTAGAAATCTCCTGAGTCTGCAGCTGAAACTCAGGGTTCAGCTTATTCAATAAGGAAGACTTGCCGACGCCGCTCTGGCCGGTCAGCACCGTCACCTTGCCCCGCAGCACCCCGGCCAGATTTTCATCGAGTTCCTCCCGGCCGCTCAGCACAACTTCATATCCGCTCTGGCGGTAATCCTCAATCCAGCCGTGAACCGGGTCGTCCGGGTGAACTAAATCCATCTTGGTGATGCACAGCACCGGCTTGATCGAAGCGTTGACGATCAGAAACAGAATCCGGTCGACGAGCGTGCAGGAAAAATCCGGGGCCTTCGCGGACATGACGATCAGCGCCTGATCGACATTGGCAACCGGCGGACGGATCAGGGAGTTCATCCGCGGACGAATCCGCTCGATTCCGGTCTGATCGCCGAAATCCGTATATTCAACCCAATCGCCCACGCGCGGTTTGTCCTGTCGCCGGACCTTGCCCATCGCCACGCATGCCACGCGGCGGCCTTCCTCGTCCGCAACCAGATACTGGTTGGAAATAATTCTGATTATTCTTCCGATCATAACGCTCCTTTTCTAATCGTTC
>NZ_GG657556.1:337109-344192 GCF_000157995.1 Holdemania filiformis DSM 12042 | reverse complement strand
ACGTGCCGAAACCTGGCGAACAGTTGATCACGACGCCCTGCGGCAGATTCGCGGCTTCTTCCTCGCTCATGCCGCTGGTATCCAGCACGGAAAGCATGACTTCCCCACCCTGGCTTTCCAACAGCGACTGGGCCTCAAAAACGTCCATGCCTTTGATCGACCAGTCGATCTGGAAGGTCGGATACGCGGCGATCACAAACCGGATCGTATTGGTTTTCTGCGGATCGATCTTGGTCTGCGGATCGAGCAGTTCCTGTCGCAGGATCGTGCCCGGCGCGCTGTCGCTGGCTTCCTGGCTTGTCTGAATGCGGATATTGGAACCCTCCAGCTTTTCGCGGGCTTCGCTGATCTTCATTCCGACGTAATTTTCAACGACGACATAGCGGCCCAGCGATACCTTGATCTTCACCTGACTGCCGCCCGTCAGTGCCGTGCCCGCGGCCGGATCGCTTTCATAGATCCGGTCTTTCTCCACGTCGTCGGTTAACGCGTAGCTGATCTCCGCGCGGTTCAGCTCCAGCCCGGCGTCGCTGAGCGTGGAAGCTGCCTGCTCGACCGTCAGGTTGATCAACGGCGGCACTTCGACCAGCTGGCTTTTGCCGCCCCAGTTGCCGGTCAGCGCGAGGATAAAGACCACCGCCGCGATTGACAGGACGACTAACCCGGTGATCAGCAGGCCCACCCAGGCGTTGCTTTTCTTCTTCCGTTTCTTTTTCTTTTTGTTCGATTTAGCCGACGGATGTGCGGAACCGCTCTCCTTGCGCCGGGCCGTGTCGATCGCGATCGTCTTGTTGCCCTCACTCGGCGTTTTGAACACGACGCGCGGCTCGTCAGCGCGCTGCGGGGACAGGCAGGTCGTTAAATCCTGAAGCATGACCTCACAGCTGGGATAGCGGAAATTCTTATTTTTCGCGGTCGCCCGCAGGATCACGTTTTCAACGGCCTGGGGCAGCTGCGGATTGAGCTTGCGGATCGAGGGGATTTCCTCGCGCATGTGCTTCATCGCGATCTGTACGGCCTGTTCGCCATGGAATGGCACCTCGCCGGAAAGCAGCTCGTAGAACACAATGCCTAAGGAATAAATATCGCTCTGGCGCGTTGCGGCTTCCCCGCGCGCCACCTCCGGGGCAAGATAGTGAACCGACCCCATGACCGAATCCGACTGCGTCAGCTGCAGCGCGTCCTGCGCCAGCGCGATGCCGAAGTCAACGACCTTAAGCGTACCGTCATCTTTGATCAGTACGTTCTGCGGCTTGATATCGCGGTGAATGATATTGCAGCGGTGCGCTTCGGCAACCGCGCTGACCAACTGCTTCATAATCGCCACGGCTTCTTCCTTGCATAAGGCGCCGCGTTGGGCGATCAGCTGCTTCAGATCCTTGCCGCGGACGTATTCCATCACGATGTAATGGTAGCCGTTTTCCTCGCCGACGTCGTATATGTCGACGATGTTGGGATGCGAAAGCGCCGTGGAGGCGTTGGCTTCCCGCTGAAACCGCAGCAGCGCAACGGGATCGTTGCTTAATTCCCCGCGCAGCACCTTTACCGCGACCTCCCGGTTGAGCAGCGTGTCGACGGCGACATAGACGTCCGCCATTCCGCCCTGGCCGATGTGCTTGACGACCATATAGCGCTTGGCAATCATTTTGTTCATCGCTTATCCCCCGCTTCCTTCTGGATCAGGATGATCGTGATGTTGTCGTAGCCGCCCTGCAGCAACGCCAGATTCATCAGCTGCTTGCTTTTGGCCTGCAGCGTCTGGCGGCTGTCGAGCATGACCTTGGCGATCACACTGTCGGGCACATAGCCGTGCAGTCCATCGGAGCATAATAAAAACGTATCCGCCGGATCGTCGATCCGCGTCAGATCGATGCGGATGTTGGACCAGATGCCCAGGGCGTTGGTCAGCATATTCCGCTTCGGATGATTCATCATTTCTTCCTCGCTCAGCTCGCCATGGTTAACCATATCCTGAACCAGCGTGTGATCCTGCGTCAGGCAGCGGAAGCTGCCGTCCTGAAATGAAGCGTAGGCACGGCTGTCGCCGACGTTGATCACGTAGCTGCCCTGCGGGATCAGCAGCACCCCGACCAAGGTTGTGCCCATTCCCTGATATTCCCGGCGGGTTGTCGAAAGCGTGAACACGGTGTCGTTGGCCTTGCGGATCTGATAGCGCAGCCAGGTCAGGGCTTCCTCTTCATCCTTAAAGCCTTTGTTCGCGCTGAACACCTCGCTGAAATACTGGATCGCAGTCTGGGACGCCACGTCGCCGGAATTGCCCCCGCCGATGCCGTCGCAGACCAAAGCGAAAACATCGCCTACCTCATTGGAGGCGATGACATAGCTGTCCTGATTGTTTGCGCGGACCAAGCCGGTATCGGTAGCGCCGAAGCACTTCATTGCCCGCGCATCCTTTCATGCTTGGCGCGCAGCTGCCCGCACGCGGCGTCGATGTCGTTGCCGTGCTCCTGGCGCAGCGTCGCTTTCACGCCCTGCTTCATCAGCACGTCGTAAAAGCGCATCGCAGATTTGTAATCTGTACTCTTATAGCCGTTTTCATCGACTTGATTGTAGGGAATCAGATTGACGTAAGCGTTCATGCCGCGGATCAGGGCAGCCAGCTTCACCGCCATCTCGTTGGTGTCGTTGACGCCTTGAAGCAGGATGTATTCAAACGTCAGGCGGCGGTTGTTCTCCACCGAATAGCGGCGCAGACAGGCCATGAGCGGGCCTAACGGATAAGCCTTGTTGACCGGCATGATCCGGCTGCGCAGCTCATCGGTCGGGGCGTGCAGCGAAATCGCCAGGTTGTACTGCTTATGCTCGGCCGCAAACCGGTCGATGCTCGGAATCAGCCCGCTGGTCGAAATCGTGATGTGGCGGGCGCCGATCGCCAGGCCCTTGTCATGGTTGATCGTGTTGCAGAAATTCAGCACGTTGTCATAATTGTCAAACGGTTCGCCCGTGCCCATGACGACGACGTGCGAAATCCGGTCTTCTTCCTTGTCCAGCTCCAGCTGCACGGTCATGACCTGCGCGACCATTTCGCCGCTGGTCAGATCCCGCTGTTTTTTCAACAGACCGCTGGCGCAGAACGTGCAGCCCATGTTGCAGCCGATCTGCGAGGTTACGCATAAGGAACGGCCGTAATTGTAGGTCATCAAGACGCACTCGACCAACGCCCCGTCGCCCAGCTCAAACAAAAACTTGACTGTGCCGTCACGCGACACCTGCTTCTCAACAAGCTGGATCGGATTGATGCAGAACTGTTCCTTCAGCGCCGCGATCATTTCCTTGCTTAAATCGGTCATCTGATCGAAGGACGTCGCATGCTTGCGGTACAGCCATTGAAAAATCTGATCGGCCCGGTATTTTTTCCATCCCAGGCTGAGGACGAGTTCCTCAAGTCCGGAATAACTGTAATCATAAATTGTTTTCATTCTATCACCGTCCTTTATTCTATCATATTTTTAATCGCGGCGGGTCATTTTCGCGATATAAAAGCCATCCTGCGCGCCTTCGTCCGGGAAGATCGTTTGTTCCGCCATCAGCTCAAATTCCGGATGCTGAAGCAAAAACGCGGCGACCTGCTTGTCGTTTTCCTTGCGGTTGAGCGTGCAGGTGCTGTAGACCAGCGTCCCGCCCGGTTTGCACAGCGGCGCGCAATGGGACAGGATCGCAGCCTGCAGCGCGACGATCTCGTCCAGCGAGTCCGGCGTCAGCCGCAGCAGAATTTCCGGCTTATGCCGCAATACACCCAATCCGCTGCACGGTACGTCCAGCAGCACGCGGTCAAACTGACGCCCGGCCAGCTGCTGGTCCGCCTGCGCGGCATCGAGCGTCCGGGTCTGAATGATCGTCGCACCGCAGCGCTGCGCCGCTTCCTCGACTAACGCCAACCGATGGGCATGCAGATCGCAGGCCAGAATCGAGCCTTCGTTGTTCATCATCGCCGCCAGCTGCGTCGTCTTGGTGCCCGGCGCGCTGCAGGCGTCAAAAACCGTGTCGTTTGGTTTGGGATCGAGCATCAGCGCGACTTGTTGGCTGGAACGGTCCTGAATGACGATTTTCCCTTCCTTCAGCCAGGGATCACTGACCGGATTGCCCGCGGTGCGGATCGTCCAGCCGTTGGACTCCAGCGCCCAGTCCGGCCGCTGCGCCAGCGCTTCCCGGCTTAATTTCAGCGGATTGATCCGCACGCTGACCGCCGCTTCTTCCAAGTCTGCCAGCGCGATCCGGCGCATTTTTTCTTCGCCATAGTGGGCTTTCCACAGCTGCAGCAGCCACTGCGGGTGACTGGTCACTAACGCCAGATCCGCGATGGATTCCGGCTTAGGCAGCGGTTTCGGTCCGCGCCGCAGCAGCTGGCGCAAAACGGCGTTGACCAGACCTTTTTTGCTTCGCGGACACAGTTCGACCGCGTCGTTGACGATGGCGTACTCAGCGCCTTTATCGAGGTAAAAAAGCTGGTACACGCTCATGTCGAGCAAGACCGCGACGCTGGGTTCCGGCACGTTGCGCACTAAATCCCGCCATTGCCAGCGCAGCGGTTCACGATGGCGCAGCACGCCGTAGATCACGGCGGTCACCCAGCGTTTTTCTTCCTCACTGAGCGTCTGGCCGTGCTGGCGCAGCCACAGATTGGCATACTGGCCTTCATTGAGGATCGCGTTCAGCCCCTGCCACGCTCTTTTTCTTGTTGTGTTCATCAGCCTGCTCCTTTGCTTGTTTATGCTTGATCTTCCTGCGAAACCGCCGGCTGAGACAGAGCGGGCGGTTCCCTAAAGTGGAAACGGAATGAATGAAATCCGCTACTCGAGAATCAGCGGATTGACGTCGATGCTTAAATGCGCCTGAGAGCGCTGCCTGCGGTATTCCTGGAGAACCTGCGCCAGCGCGGTCTTCATCTGATCCAGGTCTTTGCCTTTCAGCACCAGACGGCTGCGGTAGCGATCCTGAAGCTTGAACAGATCGCTCGGTCCCAGCACCTTGAACAAACTGGATTGCCGCAGCGCCTGCGCCACGACCTGCGCCGATTGCTTCGGACGGTCCGGCCGGACGTCGGAAAAGGTCAGCGCGATCAGATAGGTATACGGCGGATAGCCGCCTAAATGCCGGTATTGCATCTCCTGATAGAAAAAGCTTTGATAATCCTGCCGGCTGCCGGCGACGACCGCGAAATGGTTCGGGTCAAACGCCTGGATGACAACCTCCCCGGGCGTCTGGGAACGGCCGCTTCGCCCGGCCGCCTGCATGATCAAATCGAACGTCATTTCCACGCTGCGAAAGTCCGGCCGGGCCGTGCCGGCGTCGGCGTTAAGGATGCCGACCAGCGTGACCTGCGGAAAATCCAGACCTTTGGCGATCATCTGCGTACCGACCAGAATATCCGCTTCATGCCGGCCGAATTGTTCAAGCAGCTTCTGATGCGCTTCCTTGCGCGATGTCGTATCGGCGTCCATGCGCAGAACACGAGCCTGCGGAAACAGCCGCGTGACTTCTTCCTCCAGCTTCTGCGTGCCGTAGCCCGGCGCCGCAAACGTCCGCGATCCGCATTTCGGACAGACCGTGACCAGCGGAAACTCCGAGCCGCACAGATGACACTTCATCTTCTGAATTGATTTATGATAGGAAAGGGCCACGTCGCAATGCGGGCACTGCAGAGTTTCGCCGCACTGGCCGCATTTGATCAGCGGACTGTATCCGCGCCGGTTCAATAGCAGGATCGCCTGCTCGCCCCGTTTGATCCGGTCCGCGATCTTCTGGCGCAGCACATCGCTCAGGATTCCCGACTGCGCGCGGTTCTGATTCTTCATATCGACCACCGTGCAGACCGGCAGCTGACGGTTGACCCGTTCCTTCAGCTCAGCCAGACCGTACACCCCTTTTAACGCCCGGGCGTAGGATTCCAGCGACGGCGTCGCGCTGCCCAGGATCACCTTGCATCCGAAATGACGCGCGCGGTGAATGGCGATATCGCGGCAATGATACTGCGGCAGGGAATCCTGCTTATAGCTGGAATCGTGTTCCTCATCCAGAATGATCAGGCCGAGATGGTCAAACGGCATAAACACCGCCGAGCGGGTGCCGACGACAATCGACGCCTGTTTTTCAAATACCCGGCAGTATTGTTCGTATTTCTGTTGATTGTTCAGCGCGGAGTGATAAATCGCCACGTCGTTCTGGAAGCGGCCTTTGACGCGCGCTACCATCTGCGGAGTCAGCGAGATTTCCGGCACTAAAATTAACACCTGTTGGCCCGCATCAAGCACCTGACGAGCCAGATGCAGATAGACCTCCGTCTTTCCGCTGCCGGTCACCCCGTGAAGCAGAATCACGTCTTGGGTGCTCGTTTGAATTTCCTGCACGACCCGCTTCTGATCCGCGTTCAGCGGCAGAAAGGCTTCCGCCTGATCGGCCTGTTCTTCCCGCGCTTTTACCGTCCGGCTGTCCAGCCGGACGCAGCCCAGCTTTTCCAGCGTGCGGGTGATCGCCGGCGACTGTTTGCGCCATTTCGCCAAAACCGTCGGGCCTTCCGTCCGCAGCCAGGCCAGCACTTCCTTCTGCCGGGGCGTTAAGAGCGGATGCTCGCCCACATACACGGCGATCTGTTCCATTTTAATTTTCTGGTTCGAGCTTTTCGGCTTGAGCTTGCTCGGCAGCATCGCCTGAAAACAGGAAATCACCGGAGAAAGCGTATCCTCCGCCATCCATTTAGCCAGCTCAAACAATTCCGGCGTGATCAGCGCGTTCTCATCGAGCACGGACAAAAGCGGCTTCAAAGGGCGGCCGTTGACCTGGGTCTCCGGCTGACCGTCATCCACCTCCGTCACCGCATCGACAAACCCGACGATCTGACGGCCGTTGAAATCGACACTCACCCGCTTGCCCTTTTCAGCCGGCAGCTGCAGCGCGTCATAAGAAAACACCTGATCGAGCTGTAAAACCGGATGTTCAATCCAAACTTTCGCGATCCGCATGCGCCGTCACCTCCGAATTCTGTCCTTTATCATATCATAATTTAAGCGCCGCGAAAACGGAAGTTCGGAAAAAGCCGGCAGAGTTTGGCGGACGATAAAAAGA
>NZ_GG657556.1:308574-335413 GCF_000157995.1 Holdemania filiformis DSM 12042 | reverse complement strand
GACGATAAAAAGAATTCAGCGCCCCGGTTTAACGGCTGGCATTCGTTTCCCGCTGGCGAAGTTTCCGGCAGGTGCGGTAGAATTTCTGATACGACATTCCGCTTTGAGCGATCAGCTCCTTGGATGGCCGGCTTTTCTGCCGCCATTGTAGATACAGTGGCATGAACTCCGGCGGCACCGCCAGCTGCGGACGGCCCAGATGTACGCCCTTTTCCTTGGCGATCCGGATACCCTCGGCCTGGCGCTGGCGGATCATCTTGCGCTCGTTCTCCGCGACAAATGAAAGCAATTCCAGCACGAGATTGCAGATGAGCGTGCCGACCAGATCCTGATCGACACTGGTGTCCAGAATCGGCATATCCAGAATTTTGATATGAACTTTGCGGGTACGCGTAATCCATTTCCATTCTTCCAGAATTTCTTCATAATTGCGGCCTAGCCGATCCAGGCTCTGAACGACGATCAGATCCCCGGGTTTGACTTTGCGGCGCGTCAGCTTCTGATAACCGGGACGGTTAAAATCCTTTCCGCTGAGCTTATCCATATAAATCCGCCGCGGCGCGACGCCATAGGCGATCAGCTCCTTCCTCTGACGTTCAACATTCTGGTCCTTTGATGATACGCGGATATATCCGTAAACGGTCTGTGACATAACTTCCTCCTCCATGAATTCATTACATCATAGACACAGAAAAAATGGAGATGGTAATATTTCTCTCCATTTAAGCCATCATTCTGTTTTAAAAAGGTGTACCTTTTTGACACAATCAGAACAAGCTGAAAAAATTACCAGGAAAACCCAAATAGGTTTTGACAGGAACCGTTCTACCCATTAAAATAGAGAATAGAGTGGTTCGTTAGGTGTTTTATTAAAGTACACTTTACTGAAACGATAAAGGAGTGAGAAGGATTATGGCCCTAATTGATCAGGTCGCCGATCAGTGCGGTTTATTCATTTCCGATTTAAAAGCGCAGGATAATTACTCCGTAATTGCCGAGATCCTGACGCAGATTGACTCGGATTCCTTCCCGGTTACGGACTGGAATCATTTCATCACTTATCTATTTGAAAAGGACGTTGCGTTTACATCCTCCAGCCAAGCCCGGCAGACATGCCTGGAACAATTAAATCAGAAATGAGAAGCGAAAGCTTCTTTTTTATATTAAAGAATTGAAAAGGATTGATACACTATATAAATCGCATCCGTGACTAAATTTAAACAAGCTTCACGCAAAGGGAAAATCTGCGCCACTTCGTAATCGATATTTTCGATATTATCTCGATAATTGAAATTGGATCACGATGAATCCAAATACAAGAGAAGCAGATCCAATTTTGCTTACAGATCCGGCAGCCAAAAATTTTATGAGAAGATTGCGGGGCGAGATGCTGAATAACTTTCGATAACGTCCATGTTAAGATAAGGGTTCACCATGATATCCATAAGCTCGGGGATGATCTGTTCCCGCTAGTTAAATACCGGACTTCTTGATTTCCTGTCCGATGAATTGCTTATCGGCGGCGAAACCTTTCTAAGATTCGGCCAAAAAAATCAAAAACCGGAGCGCTCACCCCGGTTTTCATCGTTGTTTCTCATTTTAAGAGATTTTTGTTTACAAGGATCCCTGCTCCGTGATGATCATATCCAGCGGAACATCGAAAGCCTCCGGCTCAAAATCAGCCACGCGCTGCATCGTGTAGGCCAGTCCGACCTTCAAGCCGGGAAAGGTATCCAGCACCGAGTCATAATACCCTTTGCCGTAACCGATCCGGTTCTTGCGCCAATCGAATCCGACGACCGGGACGATCATCAGCTCCAGCTCGGACAACGCTGCTTTGCGGGAGGGCTGCGCCACCGGTTCCAACAGCTCGAAGCGGGAAGGAATGCAATCCTCCAACCCTTCGATCCAATAGAAATCCAGCGTGTTCCGCCCTTCGCGCACGACGCACTTGGGAACGGCGATCTGTTTGCCCTGATCGAGCAGATGCTGCAGGATCCGGCGGGTATCCGCTTCATCATTGATCGAAATATACATTCCGATCTTCTGATACGGCTCCTGCACCTTTATGAGCTGCGACCGGATATTTTCATCAAACTGCGCTTTGAGCAGCGGCGGCAGCTCGTGCCGCTTCATCTGCGCCAGCTTCCGCAGTGCTTTTTTATCCAACGCTGCCCTCCATATCCAGCTTCAGCAGCTGGTTCAGCTCGACTGCGTATTCCATCGGCAGCTCGCGGGTGAACGGCTCCAGAAAGCCCATGATGATCATTTCTGTCGCCTGCGATTTCGTCAATCCGCGCGACATCAGATAGAACAGCTGTTCCTCGGAAATCTTCGAGACTGTCGCTTCATGCTCGATCGTCGAAGTCCGTGAGGATGACACGTTCGTCGGAATCGTGTCGCTGCGGGACTGCTCGTCCAGAATCAGCGTATCACATTCCACCTTCGAACGGGCATATTCCGCTTTCGGCCCATGCTGGACCAGACCGCGGTAATTGACCTCGCCGCCCAGCCGGGAAACCGACTTGGAGATGATCGTACTGGAAGTATGCGGCGCCAGATGAATCATCTTGGCTCCTGCATCCTGAACCTGATGACGGGATGCCACGGCGATCGAAATGCACATGCCGCGGGCATATTCGCCGACTAACAGACAGGCCGGATATTTCATATTCGTCTGCGACCCGATGTTGCCGTCGATCCACTCCATTGCCCCGTGCGCATCGACCTTGGCGCGCTTGGTAACGAGGTTGATGATGTTGTCCGACCAGTTCTGAACAGTCGAATACCGGCACTTGCCGCCTTCCTTGATGATGATCTCAACCACCGCGGCATGCAGCGAGTCCTTGGAATACGTCGGCGCCGTACAGCCTTCGACGTAATGGACGTCGGCGCCCTCATCGACGATGATCAGCGTCCGTTCAAACTGGCCCATCTGTTCCGAATTGATGCGGAAATACGACTGCAGCGGTTTTTCCAGCTTTACCCCTTTCGGGACATAGATGAACGAACCGCCCGACCATACGGCGCTGTTGAGCGCGGCGAACTTGTTGTCGGTATACGGCACAACCGTTGCGAAGTATTCCTTCACCAGTTCCGGAACCTGCTGCAGAGCGGAGTCGGTATCCAGAAAAATGACGCCCTTCTCCTCGACTTCCTTCAGCATGTTGTGATAAACCGTTTCCGATTCATACTGGGTGTTGACACCGGCTAAGAACTTCTGTTCCGCCTCCGGGATGCCCAGCCGGTCAAAGGTGTCCTTGATCGTCTCCGGTACCTCGTCCCAATCCGTTTCCTTCTTGTTGCTCGGCCGGATATAGTAGGTGTAATCGTCAAAATTCAACGTGCTTAAGTCAGGACCCCAATCCTGGATCGGCATCTTGACGAACGCGTCATAGGCTTTCAGACGGAAATCCAGCATCCACTGAGGTTCCTTTTTGATCTTCGAAATCTCGATCACCGTTTCCCGGGTCAGGCCCTTTTTTGTTTTGAAGACGCTGACGTCCTCGTCGTGAAAGCCGTATTGGTAATCGTCCTGCGTTTTCAGGACTGTTTCTTGTTCGCGGCTCATTGATTTTTCTCCCATTCTTCGATCATTTCCTTCATCGCTTTCCAACCGATCGTCGCGCATTTAATCCGGTTGGCCTGCTTGCTGACATTCTTGAAGGCAACCGCCTCCTGCAGCCGTTCCGGATCATACGGCTGTTCCTCAATCATCGCAAAATACTCGTCGATGATCGCCTTGGCTTCAGCGATGCTTTTGCCTTTTAACAGCTCTGTCATGATCGAGGTCGACGACGTTGAAATCGTGCAGGCGACCCCGTCGAAGCGCACGTCTTCGATGCTGCCCGCAGGATTGATTTTAGATTGAACCGTAATATCGTCGATGCAGGATTCCGAAGCCATATGCACCTGATGGTAGCCCGCGTCGTCCGTCAGCTTATGATTGTGCGGATATTGATAGTGATCCATGATGATCTCGCGCAGGACCATCGGATCCTCCAGCAAACTGGACATAAACTTCCTCCTTTCGGTCAGAAGAACAGTCCGACGCAGTTTTCCAGCGTAATTTCGCTGCACGCCTGGACAAACCGGTCGACGTCCTCCTTCGTGTTATAGAAATACAAACTGGCGCGGATCGTTTCCGAGGTCTTCAGCACATTGAGCAGAATTTTGGCGCAATGATTGCCGGAGCGCACGGCGATCCCTTTGGAATTCAGATATCCGGCCGCATCCTGAGCGAACACATCCTTCACATTGAAGGCGATGATGCCGGTCGGTGAGGTTGGATTATACAGAATCAGGTTATCCAGTTTTTTCAGTTTTTCAATCGCATAGGCCTTGAGCTCATGCTCGTAGGCTTCAATCTTGTCCATGCCGATGTTTTCGAGATAGCGCACGGCCTGCTGCAGGCCGAGCACCCCTTCGATATTCGGCGTCCCGGCTTCAAATTTATACGGCGCGTCCTTCAGCAGGATGTTTCCGCACATGTCAAAGCGGGCGTTGCTGCCGCCGCCGAGCATGAACGGATCGGTTTTCTGCAGCAGCTCAAATTTGCCATACAGCACGCCGATGCCGGTCGGACCGCACATCTTATGCGCGCTGAACGCCAGGAAATCCACGTCCCAGGCCTTCACATCCGTCGGCGTATGCGGCACGGACTGCGCCCCGTCGCAGACGACGATCGCTCCGTGTTCATGGGCAATCCGCGTCATTTCCTCGATCGGCGCGACATAGCCCAGCACATTGGTGATATCCGCGACAGCGACGATCTTCACCTGCTCATGCATCGCCTTGTGGAAGTTCTCCAGCGTCAGCCGGCCATCCTCCGTCAGGGGAATGTATTCAAGCTTCGCACCGGTTTCCTCCACGACTTTAAACCACGGCAGGATGTTGGACGCGTGTTCCGCCTCCGTCGACAGAATCACGTCGCCCGGCTTTAAATACTTCCGCCCGTAGCCATACGCCACCAGATTCAGCGATGCGCTGGCCCCGGCCGTAAAGACGATTTCCTTCGGCTCGGCATGGATAAACCGCGCCACGTCTTCGCGGGTTTTCTCATAGGCTTCCGATACCTGATAGGAAATTTCATAATCACCGCGGTGAACGTTGGTCGTCTGCTCGGTGTAATAGCGCACGACGGCGTCGATCACGCACTGCGGCTTGAACGTCGTCGCAGCGTTGTCCAGATAAACTAACGGATGCGACTGCATCGTGCGGTTGTGAAGCATTGGAAAATCCTGTCTTATTTTGAAGACGTCAAACATACTTCATTCACCTTCGTTTCAATTTCCTGAGCCAGGGCTTCCTGAAGCTTCGGATCGTCGCTGATCCGGGCGATCGGCAGCAGATAGCCGATCGTGACCAGGCGGATCGCTTCGTCTTCACTCAAGCCGCGGCTCTGTAAATAATACATCTGGTTTTCATCCATTTGTCCAATCGTCGTCGCATGGCTGGCTTCCACATCGTTTTCGTCGATCAATAACTTCGGCAGAATCGTCGCGGTCTGCTGGGCGTCAAAGGTCAGCGCGCGGCTGGTCTGATGACTCTTGGCACCGCGGGCACCCTTTTCGATCTTGCCGGTCGCTTCCATGCGGTAGCGTCCGCCCTGCAGGACAATGCTGTAATTCTCCATGATTCCCGTCGTCTGTCCGGCCTGGTGAATGAGATCGACGACAAACTGTTTCCGGGTCTGTGCGATCACCGCCGACTGAACCAAAGCCTCGGCCCCGCTTTCCTTCAACAGGGTCTTGGACTGATGATCGACCATGCCCGGATTCAGCTGCACATACGCCGCTTTGAAGCGGGCGTCACGGTAAATTTCGTTGCTTTCGCGGATCGTGATCGGCGCGCTGCTCTCATTCCAATACAAGAGCGTGAGCTGGCTGGCCGCTTCCGCCCGCACCTGAATCGTCAGAGCTTCGGCCCGGCGAATCCGGACGACCAGGGAGCAGGCCGTTTGCGCAGGTGCGGTCAAGGTCAGCGTCAGCGGCGCGGAAGCGTCGATGACAAGCTCGCGCAATGTTTCCTGTAAAACAACGGGGCTGACCGGACTTTCATGCAGGGTCAGCATTGTTTCAGCCATGCTTGCGGCCCCTTGCGCTGGCGGCGCAGCTGCCCAGGGTGAAGGTCAGCTTCACTTCTTCTTTGGCCGGCTGCAGATCCAGCTGTTGATACAGCCAGTCGTAGCCGTCCTGATCAATTTTCTGAACCAGCGTTTCATCGCCTTCCATGACGATCCGGCCGTTGATCAGCACGTGCGCGTGCGTCGGCTTTAATAACTGATAGAATCGTTCGTAATGCGAAACGACGATCATGCCTAAACCCGTTTCCTGCTGCATCTGCGTCACGGCGTCGGCCACAATTTTCAAGGCGTCGACGTCCAATCCGCTGTCGATCTCATCCAGCATCGCCAGCGACGGCTTCAGCATTTTCATCTGCACGATTTCGTTGCGCTTTTTCTCGCCGCCCGAAAAGCCCTCGTTGAGGAAACGATGCGCTAAATCCGGCTTCATCTGCAGATCTTTAATCGTCTTTTCCATTTCCTTAATAAAAGAGAACAGGGAAATCGGATTTTCCCGGCGGGCGTTCATCGCCGCACGCAGGAAATCGGAGTTCGTGACGCCCGGCACTTCCTGGGGATACTGCATCGCCAGAAACAAACCGGCGCGGCTGCGCTCGTCGACGCTCATTGCCAAAACGTCGCGGCCGTCGTATTCAATCGTTCCGCTTGTCACAGTATATTTCGGGTGACCCATAATCGCCGCCAGCAGCGTCGATTTTCCGTTTCCGTTAGGACCCATTAAAGCATGTATTTCATGATCAGCGACCGTCAGATCGATCCCTTTGAGGATCTCCTTGCCTTCGACCTCAACATGAAGATTTTTAATCATCAGCTGACTCATTCTCTCATCCTTTCCGCTCATGATTCGAGTTGTTATCCAGACAAAAAATGTCCAGAATGATTATAGCATATTCTGTTTCAGGATGTGCGGATTATTATCTGTTCAAACGGCTTTACCAAGCACTCTTTCGGCCTTTTTCTTCCAGCGATGATGGAAAAAAGCGGGAAAATGGGGTTGTTCACACAAAATTCAGATAGAAAGCCCGCCGATCAAATTGCAAAGTCCCCTGAAATACCCTATAATAATAAAGTTCATTAGGAGGTACATTCATGTTACAAACACTCAAAAAGTACTGGTTTGTGTGCCTTGTTGGCGTTCTGTTAATCGGAGCCAGCATTTATTTTGCATACGACCAGAACAAAGGAAAGCTCCCAGGAAAATCAGTCGGCGGCGAGGACGTCGTATTCTCGATCGGCGATCAGGATATCACAGCCGGAGAATTCTACGACACGCTGTTTAACGAAATGGGCGTCGCCGGCGTCTATCAGTTCATGGAGAAAGCGGTCGTTGACCCGTCCATTGAAACCACGGAGGAAATGAAGACGCAGGCCCAGTCGTATGCGGATTCGATTACGGCGCAGTATCAGTCGACCTACGGCGATCAGTACAAGGAAATGCTGCTGACAGCGCTCAACGGTGTCGGCTACAGCAAGCTTTCTGATCTGACAGACTACTTCATCCACATCCAGAAGACGCAGCAGATGATCAAGGATTACATCAACGCGCATGCCGACGAATACATCCCGGCGTATGTCGAAGCGAAGAAGCCGCGGATTGTCAGCCATATCTTAATCAAGATGGATGATCCGGCCAACCCGACGGAAGAAGAAACCAACCGCGTCAACGCGGTCAAGGACGCGCTGGCCAGCGGCCGCGACTTCGGCGAAGTGGCGCAGGAGTTGTCGGAAGATTCCGGCTCCGCCGTTCAGAACGGTTCGATCGGCTACATGGATGCCGACAGCCAGTTAGTTTCTCCGTTCCTGGAAACCGCGCTGGCGATGAACGAGGGTGAGGTCAGCGAATGGATTCAGACGACTTATGGCTGGCACATCATCAAGTGCGATGTCTCCTCGACAGAGACGCTGAAAGGCTATGATGAATTCTACGATGCCCTGGCGACCTACTACCCGAACCTGCAGCCGAAGGTTGTCTGGGAGAAGGCTCAGGAAATGAACCTGGACTTCAAGGGCAACGACGAACTGCAGAACAAACTGTTGATCTACATGGGTTTAAATGAAAAAGACGAACCGGAAACTCAGCCGGAAACTACGGAAAACACGGAAAATCCTGAAGGTCAGGGCGAAGACCAGAACAACGCCGAAGATCAAAACGGTGAAAACAACGGCGAACAGGGAGGAAACGAATAATGAAGAAGCTTGTTCTTTTAGCCCTCGGGGCCTTATTGTTAGCGGGCTGCAGCGATGCGCGCGCGTCCCTGAAAGATCCGAAGACGGCCGTCTTCTCCGTCGGCAATCAGACGCTGACCAAAGGCGACATGTACAACTTCATGTTAGCGCGGGATGCCGGCTATTTCACGATCAATGAAGCAAAGAAAGTTATTTTTGAAAAAGAAGTTCCAGTAACGGATGAAATGCGCAGCGAAGCGAAAGAAACGCTTAACACGTACAAGACGATGCTGGGCGATTCGTTTGCCAGCTATCTGCAGTCCTATGGCTTTGCGGATGAGGAAGAATACCTGAACAACAGTCTGTTAGTCAGTCTGCAGGTTCAGGAACTGACGAAGGTTTACGTCAATGAAAAGTTCGGCGATCTGGTTTCCCGCTATTCCCCGAAGAAAATCCGGATCATGCAGTTCACCGATGAAGCGACAGCCAACCAGGCCCTGGAACAGGTCAAGAGCGGCGCAAACTTTGAAGAGACGGCGACAAGCTTAGGTTCCAGCGTTTCCGCCGCCGAGACAATCGCAACGACGCAGAGCAGCTATGCGACCAACGTCCTGTCAACGCTGTCGGTTATCACAGATCCGACACTGACCGACGTGATCGCTGATGACAACGGCGCGAACTTCTACATCGTTCAGGTCATCGCGACGGATGCGGAAAGCTTTAAGGATGAAGCGGTCGATACGATCGCCGCGATCAGCGCGCTGTCTTCGGAAGCGTCGATCTTCTATTTTGAAAAGTACAATTTCACAGTCTATGATAAGACGATCTATGATCAGTTGGAATCCAACTACGCGGATTATCTGATTCAGGCAAAATCGAAATAACAAAGAATCTTAAAACGCAAAAAGACCTGGGCTGCTCGATGCAAAATTCCAGGTCTTTTTCTATGTTCTCGCCTCGAAATGAAGTGAGAAGAGGTTTACATTTTTTCGTGATGAATTATCCCTGCGAATATTTTTCCAATCCGCGGGCGAGCGCTGGAAATGCATTCCTCTTTCCTATATAATAAGGGGCATGGAGGAATAGGAAATATGGAAAAAGCAAAGGTTTATACAACGAACCTGAGAACGCATGGGACGACCAGCCTGCTGGACAAATTAGAGCGTCTTGTAAAACAGGCCGGGATCGAAAATCTGGATTTTCAGGATAAATATGTCGCGATTAAAATTCATTTCGGCGAGCCGGGAAATCTGGCGTATCTGCGGCCGAATTACGCGCACCGGATCGTAGATCTGATCAAATCGTTAGGCGGCAAGCCGTTTCTGACCGACTGCAACACCTTGTATGTCGGTGGACGAAAGAATGCTTTGGATCACATTGAATCAGCGTATCAGAATGGCTACAATCCGTTCAGCTGCGGCTGTCATATCCTGATCGCCGACGGGTTGAAAGGCACGGACGAGGTCCTGGTTCCGATTCATCAGAAGCATGTGCAGGAAGCGAAAATTGGCCGGGCGATCATGGATGCGGATATCTTCATTACGATGACTCATTTCAAGGGTCATGAGTCCACGGGCTTCGGCGGTACGTTGAAGAATATCGGCATGGGCTGCGGCTCCCGCGCCGGAAAGATGGAAATGCACAGCAGTTCCAAGCCGCAGGTCAATCCTGAGCAGTGCCGCAGCTGCGGAATGTGCCAGAAGATCTGTGCCCACAGTGCTTTAAATTTCGATGAAAATCACAAAATGCATATCGATCACAGCCGCTGCGTTGGCTGCGGACGCTGCATCGGCATGTGCAACTTCGACGCGATCGAGCCGATGAATGATGAGGCCAACGATATCCTCAACGAGAAGATCGCTGAATACTCCCTGGCCGTTGTTCAGGGACGTCCGCACTTCCATATCAGCTTTGTCATGGACGTTTCACCATGCTGCGATTGTCATGCGGAGAATGATTTGCCGATCGTTCCAGATATCGGGATCTTTGCGTCTTTTGATCCGGTAGCCCTGGATCAGGCTTGCGTTGACGCGGTAAATCAGGCTCCAGTGATTGCGGGCAGCGTCTTAGATGAGCATCAGCATGATCACCACGACCATTTCACCGATACGCATCCGGATACTAACTGGCAGACGTGTCTTGCCCATGGCGAAGAAATCGGTCTGGGCACGCGTGAATATGAATTAATCCATTGTTAAGGAGGAGCTTCCCATGTGTGTATTCTGCAGCATCATCAACCACGAGATTCCATCAAAAGTCGTCTACGAAGATGATCAGGTCTTAGCGATCCTGGACATCTCCCAGGTTACAAAAGGTCATACTCTGGTCATGCCTAAGAAGCATGTCGACAATCTGTTGGAATGCGATGACGAAACAGCGGCTCACTTGATTCAAGTCATCAAGAGCTTAGCGAAACGGATTCAGGAAAAAACAGGAGCTCCAGGTATTAATATCCTGAACAATAACGGCGAGGCCGCAGGCCAGACTGTAAATCATCTGCATTTCCACATCATTCCCCGTTACAGCGAAAACGATGCGTTTGTATGTGAATTCAAAGAATCAGAAAAACAGGATCTGGATGAAGTTTTAGAGTTAGTCAAATAATGTTAAAGGCATGGATCATTGCGTTCCATGCCTTTATTTTAAATTTGTCTACTAGTCTCTTTGAAATAAATCACGAGTATAAACTTTTTCAATTACCGAATCAAGTTCAGTATTATACCGATTCGCAATGATCGCCTGACTCTGTTTCTTAAATTCTTCTAGGTCATTTACAATTTCTGAGCCAAAGAACCGATCTCCATTTTCCAATGTTGGCTCATAAATAATGACCTTAGCCCCCTTAGCTTTAATCCGCTTCATAACGCCTTGAATTGAACTCTGTCGGAAATTATCGCTGTTGGATTTCATTGTTAATCGATAAACACCAACAACAATTTCTTTTTCCTTTTCTTTATCCCATTGTTCGCTGCATTCATAATATCCTGCCAGCTTCAGAACCTGCTCCGCAATAAAGTCTTTTCGTGTCCGATTACTTTCTACTATTGCCTCAATCAGATTTTCTGGTACGTCCTGATAGTTCGCAAGCAATTGCTTTGTATCCTTTGGCAAACAATATCCGCCATAACCAAATGATGGATTGTTATAATGAGTCCCTATCCGCGGATCCAAGCAGACACCATCAATAATCTGCTTTGTATTCAATTCTTTCATCTCTGCATAGGTATCCAGTTCATTAAAATAGGATACGCGAAGAGCGAGATAGGTATTAGCAAACAATTTCACCGCTTCCGCTTCGGTAAAGCCCATGAACAAAGTATTAATACTCTCTTTAAGCGCTCCTTCCTGGAGCAAAGTTGCAAATGTCTGAGCAGCTGTGTTCAGCCTTTCAGAACCATCTGTGGAAACGATAATTCGCGACGGATACAGATTGTCATACAGCGCTTTGGATTCCCGCAGGAACTCCGGGCTGAAAATAATATTATCTGTATGATATTTCTCTCGAACGGAAACTGTGTATCCTACTGGAATGGTTGATTTAATGACCATAATTGCATCCGGATTCACAGATAACACCAGTTCGATCACGGACTCCACAGCAGATGTGTCAAAGAAATTTTTCCTGCTGTCATAGTTCGTTGGTGCCGCGATAACAACATAGTCTGCATCCTTATACGCTTCTTCGGCATTTAGAGTTGCCGTTAAATTTAGTTCTTTTTCTCTAAGATACTTTTCAATGTATTCATCCTGAATCGGTGACTTTCTTTGATTAATTAATTCGACTTTCTCTGGCAGAATATCCACCGCCCATACTTCATGATGCTGAGCTAATAATGTAGCGATGGATAATCCCACATACCCTGTTCCGGCAACTGCGATTTTCATTTTCTTCTCCTCGATTCCATAAAAAAAGAAGTTCTGCTTCTCACTTTAGATAATACTCTTTATACCATTCCGCAAACTTTCTCAATCCTTCTCTTAAACTTGTACTTGGCTTAAATCCAAAATCTCGTTCCAGCGCGCTTGTATCCGCATAAGTTACCGGGACATCCCCTGGCTGCATGGGTACCAATTTCTTATGACTTTCAAAATCATAATCTTCAGGCAATACTCCCGCTCTAACAAGTTCCTCCTGTAAGATCGTAACGAAATCTAAAAGGTTCTCTGGATGATTATTTCCTATGTTATAAATTGCATATGGTGGAAGCGGAAGACCATCCTCTCCAATCTTCTTTTGCGGTGGTTTCTGCATTACTTTAATAATCCCTTCCACAATATCATCGATATAGGTAAAATCCCGATTACAATTACCATAGTTAAAGATTTCGATTGTTTCTCCTTTGATTAGCTTATTTGTGAATCCGAAATAAGCCATGTCTGGACGGCCGGCTGGACCATAAACGGTAAAAAAGCGAAGCCCTGTAGAAGGAATGTTATATAACTTACTGTAAGCATGAGCCATGAGTTCATTGGACTTTTTGGTGGCTGCATATAAAGAAACTGGATTATCCACTTTATCCTCAGTAGAATAAGGAACTTTTTTATTAGAACCATAAACTGAAGATGAAGAAGCATAGACAAGATGTTCTACTCCCTTTGCCCCATTATCATACGAATGACGGCAAGTTTCCAGAATGTTATAAAAACCGATGAGGTTGGATTCTATGTAGGCATCTGGATTAGTAATTGAATAGCGTACACCTGCTTGGGCTGCAAGGTTTATGACAATATCCGGTTTGTACTGTTCAAAAATCTTATTAATTAATGTTTTATCAGAAATAGAGCCTTTCACAAATGTCCAAGTTGATCCAGGATGATTTACTATCTCCTTATCAATTTCTTTAAGTCTCCATTCCTTGATGCTCACATCGTAATAATCATTCATGTTATCAATTCCAACAACACTAATAGATATTTGTTTTTTTAGCAATTTTAATACTAAGTTCGATCCTATAAAACCTATTGCGCCTGTAACCAAAATGGTTTTATTTTCTATATTTATTATATCTGCCATGGTTATACTCTCCTATTCTTTTTCATTCTGCATTACAATGATTTCCCAACCGCATAAGGTATATCTAAATTAACAAATTCATTTTAGGACATAATTTTTTTATCTTTTCCATATCAGATAATTTGATGATGTCATAAATCTACCTCGTAATCATAACGAATCCTTCTTTCCTTTCTCTGGAAACTTTGAATTCTACTATTGAGTTTTGAAAGAGTTTGCGAGTCATCGGACATAAGTCATTCCTTTAACCTCAATATTATTTCAAAATAACCTTAACCAAAGATACTGGAAACATCCCCGACCATTTTAAAATAGTTGTAGTATCAGTAGCAAACGATCATACTTTTCTTCTTCTTTTCCATTTTCCTGATAATTAATAAATCATTTTAAGACTAATCTCTATCCAATAATCTGTGTGATCAACTTTATATCTATGAAAAGAAATTTTAAGATGATATTTAATTACCCTTATAAACATCAATTGGCAACCATTGCTGTTTTGCAAAATTTTTAGACTTAGTTTTCAGTTATGATTCAGAGTAGCTTCATTCAAATTTACTACGTCGTTCACGAAGTTAATTAAATTCCTCAATGTTAATGTATATTTTTTGATCCAATCTTATTCATACGTAAATAATCTAACAAAAATAGTAATCCACAAATTGTATATGATAAAACTGAAGCTATTGCTGCACCATTTTCATTATATTTTGGGATTACAAAAAAATTTGCAACAATATTGGCAATTGCAGAACACATCAAAAAAAAAGCAGCTCTTGTTTGTTTTCCATGAGAAATATATATAGGTTGTAATATCTTAAAAAGCACTAATGAGAAACAACCTAAGAATAGTATTAATGTTACAGTATATGAAGGTAGATAATCTATACCATAGAATAAAGAAATAAACCATTTCCCGAACATAAAAAATCCAATTAAAACTACAACAGAGATTAGCAATGATACTTTTATAGCTGAAAAAGCTGTCTTCTGCGAAAAATCTTTTCTTGTGGAATCTCCAAATAATACTTCTTTAAATGCATCTGGAATTAACAAGAACATATTTGCTAAGGATACACCTACACTATATATACCCGTATGATACGAAGATGTCATCTTTTTAAGCATAATAGTGTCAACTGAATAGTTTATACTTGTCAGCAGCATTACCAACATCGTAATGAATCCTGTTATATAAATAGCCTTAATAATTTCCTTGTTTATTCCTTTCAAACTAGGCTTCATTTTATATAATACCATTAGAATTACAATTCTGATGACATCACTAATACCATAACAAAATAACACTGTTATCAAATTTGCAGTCCTTGAAATATAAAGAAGAAATAACCCTATCATATATACAGAATTAATCACAGCCTGAAGAACGTTTCTCGTAATACTCTTTTCTATAACTGCAATCATAGAAACAATAACTTTTAAAACAGCAATAGCAGTCAGTAAAACAATTGAAATACCATACTCAGGCTTAACCAAGAAGATATATAATCCCCCAAATAAGATGATCAGAATTGTATGACTTAAGCCCAAAGCAACAAAGAGATTTTTCATATCTTCACCTTTTGAACGTTTAAAGGTTGAATATGTTTGACCAATACCAAAACTAAAGAAAATGTATAATACTTCAACTACTTTTATGATATAAGAATACTCGCCTTTTACATAAATTCCTAACCCTCGATTGATGAACACTGTGATTAAAAATTCTGTAATAATAACACATAATTTACAAATAATTGCTATCCAATATTCTTTCGTTAATCTCATTCCATTTTACACTCCAGATTGTTTTTTCTATTAATTTTAGGTACTTTAGTTATTCTCTCCATAATAAAAATCACCAGCAAAACTAAGCCGATCTGTTTAACAATCCCAGAAAGAATAGTGGAAAAATCAGCCCTAATAGCATATATTATAATGGTCAAAAAATAAAGGTATGCAGAAAACGAGTATATATTTTTAGTAGAATTCTTGTAAAAAAATCTGATGAGTAATCCAACAATTGAAAACAGAATAATTATGCCAAAAATACCACCTATAATATAGCCTTCTCCTGTCAACGTAAAACCATATCCAACATTATTATTAGGATAAAAGGTGTCTGCAAACCATTTTGTAGGACTTGAAATTTCAGATGAGAATACACTCAGGAAGTCAATACCAATTTGTTCGAATCCCTTTGACCCTTTTACTATTTCAGAATAATTCACTAATTCCTGAAGATTCCTACTTGCAGATTCAAATTCTCCTGAAAGCAAAGACTGAATCCAATTTTCCGACCCATTTGAAATATTATGAGTTAAAAAATAATACTTAAAAGTATGTGACAATGGTATCAGTGTCATAATAATAGGTGCGATAATAAAAAGATGTTTTAAATTAATCTTTTTGAGCATCCATAGTAACATGATCGTAATTATTATAAATCGGAAAACAAAATCTCTTTCCCCAGAAAATAAAGTGATAATTAGCAATGCTCCACCAACTAACGACATTTGTTTCTTAGGTAAGTACTTATGCTCTGAATAATAATTAATAATTGACATAGTATAAAGAATACTAATTATTAAGGGAAATCTGAATACTATACGTACCCACAGAGGACCAGCATCATAAATTTCACTCTTACCAGTATATCCTTGGTTTGAAACATAATAAGCTACAAAAACAAGAGAAAGAATTAGCAAAATATAAATGATCTTATTAAAAATTCCGAGATCAATTCTCATCTGGTTTTTATCTCTAAAATTAGGATATTGAACTTTCTTAGGAGTTATAAACAACAAGCTAACAAAAATAGCGACAAGCTGATATATCATTATTTCTTTACTATAACCTATTCGCGAGTTATATCCTAAAGAATATAATATGGGATGCGCAGTACTATATATACAAAAAAAACCAGTAAACCAGCAATACGGATGAAGAATATCTATTTTTACTATTATAATTGGAATAACGCAAAAAGATATAAAAGCGCCTACATGAATAAATAAGTTATTGCTCGAACAAATGGTAATTAATGCTGTTATAAATGCACAAAATAATATTATGTATTTCTGTAAAATTTTCCTACTTACTTTCACGCTAACTCACAACCTTTTTTATTAAGATGAATTTACTTTTCATATAATTTCTTTTACATCCAATGTTGAAAATTCATTAAGATATTTAATCGCTAATTCCCTATTTATGTAATGAAAAAGTCAATTTAATAAAATTCCTTTATTAAGCAACTCACTTCAAGTATAATTTTTACAAATACCTCATAAAATAACACAATTGCCATTATCCAATGTCCCATTATCGTTTACCATCTGATGTCATGATACTACGTGTAATTTTTCTACGTGAATATGATATAAATACACACCTCAGATTTAAATTTTGCATTCTTCCCAATAATAATTCTATTATGACAAACGATATATTTCACATAAGGTATCACAATCTCCACATACGAAAATAGGAGATTATATCTGCAGAATAAATTTATTCCAAACAAACTGATACCTTATTAGAATTTTTAAATGAAAACCTATATTTAATCAGTTCATTATCGTATAATTAAAAATTCTAATAAACTTATAAAAAATTACCAATTTAATAGTAATTAGTACACCTTTTAGAATTCATAAAACCAAAATCCTCATTCTTCTATTACTTATTAAAATTTATCCTTACAATTTCGAATTTATCCTTCTAATGTTTACGAACTGTACATATCTTACTATGGTATGCAGTCCTCCTACACACAGTTTTACTTAAACTATCTTTTGATCTATTTTGTTCCGTCCTCTTTATTATTTTCCCATTAATTTTATCACTAGTTCCATGACTGACACATTTTTCTATTGCATCTCACATTTTTAAGCATTGATAAGCTCATTAAGGTTAATATATCTATCATAGTATAGCGTATCATTACTAATTTCATTCTCCCTAATATATCTGTTAACAATTATTTGAGATTTAATTTTCTCTCTTTCTTTTGCTACAAATAAAACTTTCTTTCTATAATTCATCTCGTCGAACTCTAAAAGATGCTTTTCGGAACACATATTCATCTCACTCATCTTAACTATTAGATTATTAAGATTTACTCTTGCCAACCTTCGAGCCCATTTCTCTTCTGCTTCTTCTTTAGAATGATAATGAAGTAATACTAATTCAATTTCATTCCCCAATTTGCCTATAAAAACGTTCTTTTGCCCCTTTCTAAGTAAATCTTGATAATATTTTGATTCATTAGCATTCACTACTGAAAAAGGTAAAAAGAGATTTCTATCTAAATTTCTTAAAAGTTTTATATACTCTTCGGAATAAAAGTACATTCCTATTGTAGGTGATGAATATAATAATCCATATCTTCTATAAACATGTCCTCCCCAACAGTTATTTGATATTATTGAAAAATCAGTATTGTTTAATTTATTTCTTCTAATATCAGCAAATGTACGATTGCTTACTTCTTCATATACCGATGCCAGTTTATCTATTGTGAACCTACGAAATATTGTCTGCTTCATATAATCACTTCTACTTTCCAAATATTGGGCTAAGAATGTCAATAATTAACATTCTGTTCGTATAAAACTCATCAGCAATAACATCAAATAGTGAGGTATTTCGTTTAAAGTAAATCAGAATCAATAGCTTACCTTAAATAACAGTTTGTCAATTCAACACAAAAAATAAAGAAAATAATTTTAAATACAGATATTTATTCTTTTATCTCTGCTTTGATCATATTAAAATATCTATTCCGTCTTACATTTAGAACTTCTTCAACAAATTCTTTACTTTTATTAAAGTTTCTAATAGCATATTCCGTTAATCCATTTTTACATACTTTTTGAATAGTTTCTGCTATATCGATTGCAGATTTAGGTTTAAAGATGCAATCGTCATCTAACAACTCAGGTATTCCTGCAGTCCTAGCACCTAAACAAGGGCAGGCTCTACTCATCGCTTCAATGACAGCCCTAGGTAAACCTTCTTGCAAACTGGGCTGTATGTAAATATCTATATTATTGTCTATTCTTTCAAATATTTCTTCTAAGGTTAGTTTTCCTAAAAACACTAAACAATCATCTACACCATATTTCTTTGCAATCTCTAATAAATATTTTTGATCACCACTTCCTGCGAGAAAATATGTTATTCTAATGCCTTTTTGTTTAAGAAGATTAATTGCTTTTACGACATATTCTTGTCCTTTTGATAACAAATCAACATTTGCACTGGTCATTAGTGATAATTTTTGATAATCTTCCTTGTTCTTTATTCTTAATAATCTCTTATTAAGAACTTCAGGATACAATTCTTGAATCGTAACATTAGATGCATTAATATATACACTTTTACATGGATAGTATTTTTGTAGATATTTTTCGGTTACATAAATTGCATAATTTGCATTATAAGTTATTTTTTTCATTTTCAAATACATATAAGGTGCAACAAATTTACCTAACATTCCATGGTTCCAATATGGTTTCCATCCATCGCACATAAGTTCTACCATATAAGGCTTATTCAATTTGGCAGAAATATCGCATGCTCTATACGCTATTATTGAAGGTAACCGACCAATAACCAAATCACATTCATCAATTTTAGTTTTTATGATCCCATTATATTTTCCTAACAAAACATTGTAAAGATATTGTATATCAATCACAGATTTAATAAAATCAGCTTTTATCAAACCTTTTTCTAACTTATTAGTTTTTATGAATCTAGAACAAAGAATCACTTCGCCGAAAGCATCTGAATAGCGCTTATATATTGAATAAGCTTTCGTAGAAAGATAATATTTGTCCTTATAAACATGACATCTAAACTCAGATGCGATAAAAATTTTTGTCACGACGTTTTTCCTTTGCTTTTATATAATATTCTATTAACTTCATCGAGATAAATATTAGTAACCATACTTCTATCAAATTCTTTTTCCATTTTCGTTCTAGCGTTTCTCCCCATCATTCTTTTTTCTTCATAGTTCAGATGAAGAAATTGTTTTACCTTAGTAACAAGAGAATCTACATTTTTACATTCAAATACATAACCTGTAACCCCATCATCAATCGCATCTGCAACCCCTGGAATATCAGAGCCTATACAAGGTCTTCCTGATGAACTGTGTTCTAGAACAACATTTGTCATTCCCTCATAATAGCTTGGATGAATTAATGCGTGAGCTCTACATATCGCAGGTCTAATATCTAACAGTTCTCCAAAATATTCTAAATAGCCTTCATTAACCCCTATATTAATTAATGGTATATAACACTCATCATCATAATTACCATAAATAGCAAACATTGTTTCCGGATATTCTTTATGAACTTTTTTAGCACATTCTATATATTCGTTTATTCCTTTAATGTTAACTATACGTGCAACAAAATTAAAAACAATTTTTGAATCATTCGCAGGGTAATTCTGATAGGCAAACTCATTAAGATTAACACCAGATCCGGGTATAAGACGAGTATAAACCTTTCCCTTTAATATTTTATTCAGAACTTCTTCTTCAACAGAATTCTGACACATAATACATGATGCTTTACTAAAACCAATTTTATACATTAAATACAATAACTTCTCTAAAAACCCAGTAGTTTCCATCAAACCTGCATTATTAACAATATATGGAACTTTTAGAACTCCACATATAAACCCTCCATAAATGGAAGGCTTAGATGTATATGTTAAAACAATATCAGGATTAAATTCTTTTATAATCCTATAATAGTCAAATATTAACTTAAGATCTTTTATTGGATTCATTCCTCTTCGATCAATCTGAATATCAACAAAACAACATCCTCGATTAGTAAAATAATCAATTTTTTCCCCATACGGACATACTAAAATCACCTCATTTCCCTCATCTTTTAGCTTTAAAATTAACTCACTTCTGAAGTTATAGAAGTTGTTATCTTTTGGTGAAATTAACATAATTTTCTTCATTTTAAAATTTCTTCTTATTTTCTATTTCTGATTTACACTCTTTTTTAAGTTCTTTTAAAAGTGCTGGACACATTGCCATCATTATAAATAAAAATGGCAATGATGCCGCAATTGATATTGTTTGTAAAGGTTTTATACTTCCAACTGATAATAATACATAAGCCAACCCTGCCTCAATTACTGCCCATATAACTTTTTTATATATCGGAGGATTAGGATTGCCTTCAGATGTCATTAAACTTAATGAATAGGTCGCTGAGTCGGCTGAGGTTATAAAAAATATTGCTAAAAGCATAATTACAAGGAAAGACATAATTTTAGTTAGAGGATATTTCGAAAATATGATAAATACCGCGGTTTCTGGTAGTGCTACGATATCTCTAAGCTCATTTATACTCCAAGTCCCCGATATACTTAATGCGATTGTTCCAAACACAGAAAGCCACACAATTGTGAAAACCGTCGGAACTATAACTACACCGATTATAAATTCTCGTATTGTTCTACCTTTTGATATACGTGCTATGAACATTCCTACAAAAGGTGTCCAAGCGATAAACCACGCAAAATAGAATACTCTCCAATTCATTATCCAGGAGTTGTCGCCAAAGGGATCAATCATGAATACATCCCCTACAAAATTTTGGAGATGTTGACCAATGCCATTTACTAAATTACTAAAAATCATTGATGTAGGTCCTATAATAAATCCTAAAAATAAAAGTATAAATGCTAGATAAGTGTTTATTTTAGAAAGTATTTTGATTCCTTTATTGACTCCAGAAATTGCACTGGCCAGAAAAATACATGTGATAACAAAAATAATAATAAACCAGGTCTCTTTCTGATTTGGAATTTCCCATAAAAAATTTAATCCACCAGAAATTTGAGACACACCTAAACCTAATGAGGTGGCTACACCGGCAAAAGAAACAACTACAGAAAAAACATCTACGATTTTTCCAAAGATTCCGTTGACTGCTTTTTCTCCCACTAACGGTGTTAATAAATCGCTAATCTGTCCTCTCTTATTCTTTCGAAATTGAAAATAGGCCAAGCCTAATCCTACAATTGCGAAACATACCCATTGTGTTATACCCCAATGAAGAAAACAAGTTCGAATAGAAAAATTTGCTGCTTCTAATGACCCAGGAAATATCGGATCAGGTGGTGAAACATAATGCGATAGAGGTTCTGCTATGCTCCAAAATACTAATCCAATCCCTGTTCCTCCACAAAACAACATAGAATACCAGCTAAAATTACTGTATTCTGGTTTGCTATTTTCGTCACCGAGCTTAATATTTCCATATTTCGATAAACTAAGCCAAAGAAGAAAAAAACAAAGAAATGCTACAAACAAAACATATAACCAACCAAAGTTTAAACTAACCCAATTCATAACAATACCTGAAACCAAATTTAACGTATCATTATAAAAAAAACCATACATAATTACTAAAACAGAAATTAATACGGAAATAATAAATACAACGTTATTTCTAAATATTTTCATCTTTTTCATTTAGATTTACCTTTATTTTTTACATTAACATATTTATATTTTCAACCATCTCATAATAAGGATCTAGATCATTAGCTACATAATAATGTGTACAATTAGCTTTTTTAAAATCGGCTATCCATTCAAATAATGAGATTTTATTAGAAAGTACTCTTTTTGAATAATCAATGGGTTCAACCATTGCGGTAAAACCATTCATTATTTTCTTTTTTTCCATCATATTAACTTGATTTTTAAGTGTTGATTCAGCCCATAAAATAGGAAGATTCATCCCTGCGCATGTTGATGCATAGCTCCAAGTAGAATTTCTAAAATTAATTTCAGTGAAGTACATTTGATCGTCTTGATCTATTAGAAATTCAATTGAAAATATACCTTCAAAACCAATTTCAGCCATCATTTTATTTAATTTTGATTCTAAGGCTTTATTTTCAAAATCCAATACATCATAATAAGGGCTGTAATATCCTGGTAATACGTATTTATATTTGGAGGCAATACTGATGAACATCTTCTTTCCTCTATCAATAACAAAACCATCCAGACAATACTCATTTTTCTTCTCTATATATTTTTGTATCAATATTTGTGGACTTTCAATGGTTCCATATGCTTCCTGTAATTCACCTTCATCATTACAGATATGCACATCCGATTTCCATCCCCCTATATTAGGCGATATTGATTTAGTTATAATAGGATATTCCAGATTGTGTGTCATATCTCCTTTATCTACTACTATACTTTTTAATGTTTTAAGTCCATACTTTTCTGCCAGATCCAGAATCTTCTTCTTATCCATATATTCTGTAATTTGGCCTTTCTTTCCTGCATTAAAGAAATGGAACTTTCCATTTAACTCATCATAATGCTCATCTATATATCCTGCAGTCCTATCATCACAGGTTATAAGGAAAGGCTTTTTATCATTTATATTACTGTATTTGGAGATTAAAACATTAAAACCCTCTTCTACATTATCAACTTTATAGTATTTTTTTACATATTTACTTTTGACTGCAAGATCAACTTTATGTTTAACGGCAATTAGAATAGGATTGACGCCAGCTTCACCTAATGATCTTACAACTCCAAGTGGGTTATAATGATCTAGCGCAAATACTATAAATTCATGTTCTTTAAGACAATTTTCCATTTCCTAAATTTCCTCACTACTCTTCATCTTCATAAATTTTCCGATCAAAGAAAACTGTTTTTGCTAGTAAAATGCATATTTTGAAATCTTGAATAAAAGAAATATGATCAACGTAATCTGCGTCCATTTCAAATTGGAGATCTCTATTAAAAGAAGCTCTATTTTTAATATCAATTGTGCAACTAAGGCCTGGTAAAACCTCATAACGTTTACAATATCGTGGATTATCAAGATATGGTTCAAATTGAATTGGTAATATTGGACGTGGACCAATAATTGACATTTCTCCCTTAAGAACATTTATAAATTGTAATATTTCATCTAGACTTGTTTTCCTCAAAAATGATCCTACTTTTGTAATCCTTGCATCAGAAGATCGAGTAACAATTCCATCTTTTTCAGAAACATTTTTTACCATTGTTCTAAATTTATAGATCGTAAATTCTTGTCTGTTTTTACCTAATCTAATTTGCTTAAAAATAACAGGTCCTTCACTATCCAGCTTAATTGCAATTGAAATTAAAAGCATTGGAATAAAAAGAAGAAATAAAGCAATGACTGAAATCGTAAAATCTAGCCATCTTTTAAAAATATTTTTGTACATTAAACGCACTCTTTCAATTAGCTTCAAAAACCACTTCAAAGGCCTCAGCATAATTAAGTCCTGACTGACATCCTCGAAATGCGGCAAGACCTCTAAAAGCTTCAATAGATCTCGGATGCGGATAAGGTCGCATAACTCCTTTATACGCTTTTAAAGCTCTTATTTTTACCTCTAGACCTTCCTTGCCGATTTCTACGAACCGATTAGGAGTAAAGCGATGGCAGGTAGAATCTAGTGACCATTCTGTTGCTGAAGGTGTTTCCATATACATAAATAATTTTAGTTGATAGGGTACAACCTTCCGCTGAAAATATCTACATGCGGCTTGAGCTGCATAGCTAGTTATAACATGGTCGTTATTTGTATCTGTAGGATGATGTGTTATAATAGCCTCCGCATGAAAGCGGTCAATACATGACTCAATAAATTGAACCAATTGAAGATGGGGAATAACATTCATTTCCATATTCGGAAAATCTGCATGATAAACAGTTTTAACCCCTAAAATCTCCATTGCCTCATTTTCATCATTTAACAATGTGTCAGATAAATTTGCTCTAGCCGCAGCTTTACTACTCATAATCGCTATCGCTACATTGTTTCCTTCTTTTATTAATTTATGAATGGTTCCTCCTGCCGCATCAGATTCATCATCAGGATGAGCAACAACAAACAAATAATTCATTCTATCCCCCTCATTCTAGAAAATAATCTTAATACTATTTATTACACATTTGAATATGGCTTAGTTGCATCAAGCTTTCGAATTTTTCGTGATTCTATTTCATCATCTACTTGTTTTTGACTAAGTTGATAAGTAAGAACAATGTTGGAAACTAACTGCTTGATATTCTGACTATTGGTATAGCTTGCCTCTGCCAGGATTTCTACTTGCTTCATAAACGCTTCCACATCAAATGGAATGGGTTTCGCAATATGGATCAGTCTATTTGGCGTCGTCTGTAATCCTTCTTCCGCCATTAGCTTCTCTTCATACAGCTTCTCTCCTGGTCTTAATCCGGTATACTCAATCTTGATATCGACATCCGGTTTATATCCAGACAGTTTAATCAGATTTCTCGCTAAGGTATCAATCTTTACAGGATCTCCCATATCCAGGACAAAGATCTCTCCGCCTCTTGCATACGTTCCTGCCTGAAGTACTAAGCTCACCGCTTCCGGAATTGTCATAAAGTAGCGAATGATATCCGGATGCGTTACTGTCACCGGTCCGCCATCCGCAATCTGTTTCTTGAATAACGGAATGACCGATCCATTACTGCCTAAGACATTCCCAAACCGGACTGCGACAAATTCTGTCTTGACTGGATTTATTTTCACTTCTTCAATCGGATTCCAACTGTGTGACCAAAGCTGAGGTAATAGGCTAACTTGTCCTGTCTGGCTGATTCGATTCATACTCTGGATCACCATTTCACACAGTCGTTTACTCGCACCCATGATATTCGTGGGATTCACTGCTTTATCCGTACTGATTAATACAAAGCGTTGGCATCCACTCTTTAACGCAGCGTAAGCAGTCTTATACGTTCCAATTACGTTATTCTTAATTGCTTCATTCGGACTACCCTCCATTAATGGGACATGCTTATGTGCCGCCGCATGATAGACGATATCGGGTTTATACGTTTCAAATACCCAGTCAATTCTCCTGCTGTCTCTTACTGAACCAATGAGCACGACTAAATTCAACTCTGGATATTTTCGTTTCAATTCCTGTTCAATGTCATAGGCATTATTTTCATAGATTTCAAACAGAATTAATTGTTTCGGATGGTGACCTGCGATCTGTCGGCACAATTCGCTGCCGATTGACCCACCGCCTCCGGTTACTAAGATGGTTTTTCCTTTAAGATGCTCAAAGATTTCGTCCAGATTAACCTGAATGGGTTCTCGTCCTAAGAGATCCTCAACGGCGACTTCCTTCATCTTCGATAACATCACGTCGCCATTCACTAATTGATAGATTCCTGGAAGGATCTTCAGCTCACAGCCCGTCTCTTTACAGATATTTAAGATATCCCGCTTTTCTTCTGCTTTCGCACTTGGAATCGCAATCAGGATCTGTTGGATCTGATACTTCTCAACACCAGCCATAATCTCATCTCGTCCGCCTATGATTGGGATATTTTCAATATACCTTCCCCACTTGTTCGGGTTATCATCAATGATGCATTGTACCTTACCGACATCAAACTCTGTTCTCTGAACATCTCTCAGAATCAATCGTCCGGCATCTCCAGCTCCAATTAACAGGATATTCTTACCTTGGTTCTTCTTCTCTGCCTTTTCCCTGCGGCTGCGTTCCAATAAAACGAAACGATAAGAAAAACGGATTCCAATAATCAAACAGAACTGAATGATCATACCAAACAGAATATAAGAAATTGGCATTGCTTTAAAAAATGTCGTTATTCCGACAAAATGAAGAAATCCTGTAACCATTGTCGCGGCTGTTACACGCAACAATTCACTGTATCCCGCAAATCGCCATAAGCTCCTGTATAATTTCAACACTGTGAAAACAGCTAAACAAAGCACAGTATAAAAAGGCGCAAATTGAATCCAGGCTTTCAGATAAACCTCTGGAATCAATGAAAACCGGCAGTCAAAGCGAAACCACAAAGCCATTAAATAAGCTAAGTTGACCGCAATAATATCATAAACAACTAAGTAGAGAGAAATCACTTGCCAATGTTCAATTCTCTTTTTTTCGAGTTGCTTCATTTTCTTTCCCCCTTCTTCCCCCAATGAAAAAAGGCTCTTTTCAAAGCCATAAAAAGTGTTTCTTTTTCTTCTTAATTTCCCTGTATTCTTGAACAATCGGTTCATTCTTTAAAATCTTTTCAGGATTTTTCTCTATCAATTGAACAGCGAACTGTTCTCCAAATTCTTCCGTGAGGAGCTCTCTTACCTCAGACAATACACAAGGACGATGCTCATTATGGGCGTCGCTAGCAATAAAACTAATGAAACCATGTTCAATCATTGGAACAAGAACTTTTTTCGTCTCTTTCTTAAACAAGCTGCTTTGATTTGCTTGTAAATAATATCCTTCATTCAGCCATCGAAGGCAAAAGTTCGGATCATCCTGAACAAAGTTGTATCGTTCAGGATGTGCGATAATGATTCGATATCTCAGTGCCAGCTCATAAAGAATTTCATCATATTCATCCTTATAATTTTGAAATGGAAACTCGACTAGGATGTAATCTGATTCAGCTAAGGTTAAGACTTCTCCTTTTTCTAATAGTTCTGGTAAATCAGGG
>NZ_GG657556.1:280018-307970 GCF_000157995.1 Holdemania filiformis DSM 12042 | reverse complement strand
CTTCTTCAAACTCAGCCTGATGACCGATGATATCCGAGATGCCTTTTTTATTCTTTAACTTCAGTTTCTTATGAATTGTTGGCATCCGCAAGTCTAAATCAATGACTAAGACTTTCTTTTGTAATTGGGCATACACCATAGCCAGATTGAGGACACAGGTACTCTTCCCTTCCTGGGCTGTCGTTGAAATAATATTGATAACCTTCATATCCCGATCGAAGTTTCGCATCAGAATATTGGTTCTCAAAGTCCGGTAAGCTTCGGATGCAGGCGCATCTGGGTCGATTAAGGTAATCAGTTCGTCGCCAACTCTCAGCATTACTCAGCACCTCCTGTTCCATGCGTCATATCAGGTATTAAACCGATTATCGGATAATCAAAGATCTGTTTCATTTCTTCTTCAGTCCGGATATTTCTGTCATTTAATAAGAGATAAACAACAATGCAACCATCAATAACGCAGCCCAGTAAGAAGCCTATCAGAGTATTTTTAATATTCGATGGACTGGATTTTTTCTCTGGAATCTTTGCAGAATTTAAAACGGTCACATTTTCAATATTCATAATAGAATAGATCTTATCTCGAAATACATCCACGATCTCATTCGCAATCACTGCAGCTTCTTTTGGATCTTTTGACGTTACCGCAATCGTGATGACTTCCGTATCTTTCACTGAGCTGATCTTAACGATCTTCTGATATCCTTCCGTATCTAAGTCTTCCAATTTTAGATTCTGAATTACTTCATCGCTGATCGCTTCACTCTTCAGGATCTCGCTGTAGGTATTCACCAGCTTTTGTGATGTCTGAAGGTCATTATAGCTGATCTGTTGACTGTCAGGGTTGGACTTCTGGACAATGATCAGCTTTGCTTCCGCTGTGTATTTCTTCGGTATCAGAAACAGCGTGATCAAAGCCGCTACAATCGAAGCGGCCAGGATGATCAGCGCGAAAGGTTTGAAATGCTTTTTGATGATTTCAAACACCCGCGATAGATCAATTTCAATTTCGTCGTTTTCGTACATTCTCGTCTCTCCCCTTATTTCTAATTAAAAAGACCCTACTTAGGATCCGAATTCTCTTTGTATATTTTGTTCAAGTTGAATTATCGTTGAACTTGGCTGATAATCTTCATCTTCATAAATGTTCCAATGAAGTTCTTTCGCCAGGTCTTCATAGTTTTCCATCATATAGATCGGACTGAATCCGTTGTATTCGATTACCTTCTCAATTGAGTCCATTCCTTTTGATGGAATCTGAAACTGATCCAGATGCTTCAAATCGAAGCTCAATAACGAACTGACATAATTCTTAATTTCATTATTAGTCAGATTCGTTTCTATATAAGGAAGCATTTCATTGACGATATCCATTAATTCAATTAAATTCTTTTTACTGAGTTTCTCAATAATCTTTAAGATAACTTCATTCTGACGATCCATTCGATGAAAGTCGTCATCCGTTTCTCTAATCCTACAATAATAAGTAGTTTGCTCCCCATTTAGATGATAGACACCATTTTCCTCTCTTGCTCCTATGTCATAAATCATTTGAGATAATAAACCTTCAGGCAATACAAAATCAACTCCACCAACTAAATCTACTAAGTGCGAAAAAGCCTCAAAGCTAAATCCAACATACTGCGTGATATCTAAATCAAAGTTATAATTCAACATCTTGACAGCCAACTCGGGGCCACCTCGCCAATGGGCATGATTCAGTTTTTCGTAATCATTGTAGGGTTCAGGTATCCAGATTAACGTATCGCGTTGCAAAGATGTAATCTTGATTTTCTTGGCATCAAAATCTAACGATATGATCTTTGTAGCGTCTGCGCGCTCCATTTCATAATCATTCCATTGTGCTTTTCTTGCATTATCGGAACCAAACAAAGCAATATTTACGATGTGATGATTCTTCACTTGATCTAAGACTTCCTGATTGATCATTGCGTCTTCATCAGTCAGTTTTCGGGATCGGATTGTTTTATTCAATAATGAGTCGATATAGAGATTTCCGCTTAAAACTAGCCCTAAGATTAAAGCGACGGGAATCCCTACAATTAATAATAATGTCTTTGTTTTATTCCTTTGTTTCTTTCGTTTCAATTTGTCACATCCTTTGTTAGAAAACAAAAAAAGGTACGCTTCGCCGACCCAGACATTAAAAAATGGGTTCGTTAAAAGCATACCTTTGAAACCCTTCCCCAAGGTGCCCCTTGCAGCCATTAAGGAAGAATAACTTTCTTTTTCAATTCAGTTCCGTTTTTTCCAATAAAAAAGCAAAAAATTTGTAGCACTTTTTTGCGGATGATTGAACTAACGCAAACCTAATTCACATTTGTAAGAAAACCTACACATTTTGTGACAGTGATTTTTAAGGTAATTAATGGAAATAATTGCCCTATCCTCTTACATTAGACATTATAAAAGCAGATCAGATGATTGTCAATCAAAGTGTAGGTAAAGTTCCAGTTTCGACACCTAAAATGTAATGAATTACGTGTTTTTTGTCCTGAACGTTCATTAAAAATTATAAAAAATCGAAGTATTTTTACCTTCGATTTTTTATTTATACAGTTTTAGAACTCAAGAAAATCTAACTGGACTTACACCCTAACGAATCTTGTAAACTGTTTAAAAGAATAAACAAATCAATTTTGAAGCCCTTTCCTCTCTTCTTTTTTCAACCTGCGCTTTAACCAGCCGCCCTGCAGATAATACAGCACAAACAGGATCGAAGTCAGACTCCACGTCAACGGATAGCTGAACAAAACATTCTCAATCGTAGGATTCAGCGGTACGGCGATCCAGATCCAAACGACGCGCAATACACATACCCCCATGCAAGTCATGATCATCGGGATCACAGAATCTCCTGTTCCGCGCACCGCCCCGGACAACACTTCGATACACACATAAGTAAAATAATAAGGAGCCAGATACAACAACATCTGCATCCCCACCTCAATCACCGCCGCGTCCTGCGTAAACAGATGATAGATCCAGCGGCTGGTCACCATCAGGATCCCACTCATTCCCAAGGCCGTGCCAAATGCCATCGCCAGGCACACCTTGACGCTCTTGTGAATCCGGTCGATTTTACGCGCACCGAAGTTCTGTCCGACAAACGTCGTGATCGCCACGCCGAAAGCCCCCATGATCATCCAGAAGATCCCGTCGATCTTCCCATACGCCGTATACGCCGCGATCGTGTCCGTGCCAAACGTATTCACGCTGGCCTGAATCACAATATTTGACACCGAATACATGACCGACTGCAGCCCAGCCGGGATCCCGATTACGACGATTTCCTTCAACAACTCACCATGCAGCCGAATTCGCTTGCGGATCAGCCGGTAACGGTCATCCTCAGCCTGAGACAAGCTCAGATAGACAAGTCCGCCGCTGATAAACTGCGCCAGGCAGGTAGCCGCCGCCGCGCCGAAGACGCCCCATTGGAAGACCAGGACAAAAAGCAGATCCAGAACCACGTTGGCCAGGCAACAGACAATCAGAAAGTACATCGGCCGCTTGGAATCCCCGACAGCCCGCAGAATACCGGACCCGACATTGTACAACAAATTCGGAATCAAGCCGACGAAGTAAACGATCATATAAATCAATGAATAATTCATGATGTTCTCCGGCGTTCCCATCGCCCTTAACGCCACCGGTGCGCCGAAGATCCCGATCACCATCATGATTGCTCCCCCAATCAACGACATGGCCACCGCCGTATGCACGGCATCGCTCGACTGTTCCACCTTCCGCGCGCCGTAATACTGCGAAATGATGACCGTCGCGCCCGAAGACAAGCCGACAAAGAAACCGACGAGCAGATTGATCAAAGTCCCCGTCGCGCCCCCAACCGCCGCCAGCGCCTCCTTGCCGACAAACTGGCCGACGATAATCGCGTCGACCGTGTTGTATAACTGCTGGAAAAACGTGCCCAGCATAATCGGAAAGAAAAACAGCAGCAGCTGTTTCCAAATAACCCCTTCCGTAATCTCATTAACCGTTGGATGTTGATGCTTCCTCATCAGTGATGCTCCCCCTTAAACTGAATACTAGAATAGCACTGAAATTCCTGTTTGTCACGGACAAATATGAAAAAACCAGAAGCTATTTTCAGCTTCTGGCAAACATGGCTTAAACCCTAGTTTTGTTCAGCATTGTACTGTTTTTCGTCCAGCATTTTCTCACTCCGGGCGACGATGACCGACGTTGCGGCATCCCCCACGACATTCAGCGAAGTGACCAGCATTTCAATCGGCCGGTTGATCGCCAGGATCAGCGAATACGCCAGTAACGCCGCGTCATTGGTATAACCCATCCCCGTCAGAATCGTGAACAGGATGACCGCTCCTGCCCCCGGAGCCGCCGGCGTACCGATCGAAGCGATCAGCGCCAGGATCGCAATGATCGCGATGCTGGAAACCGTCACGGAATAGCCGGAGGAAGCCGCGACGAAGATTGCGGCAATGACCTGCATGATTGCCGTTCCGTCCATATTAACCGTCATGCCTAACGGCAGCGTGAACGATGCGATTTCATCGCTGACGCCCAGTTCCTCGGTTACCGTCTTGCGGTTCAGCGGCAGCGTAGCCGCACTGGAGGACGTAGAGAAGCCAAACACCGCGACCTTCGCAATCTTCTTAACGAACGGAATCGGATTGATCCGGCCCAAGACCGCCACAAAGACTGCATAGCCGACAAGCAGGAAGGCCAGCAGAAGCAGCACCGTCGTGACGACATAGGCCAGCGCCGGCTTCAGATGATCGATACCGTAAATCGCAAACGTCCGGGTCAAAAGAACGAAGATTGCCAGCGGACCAAATTTATTGATGACATAGCTTAAGCAAACCGTGATGATATCGCTGATTTCCTGCAGCAGCTTCTTTAAAACGGTTACCTTGGAACCCAGGGCGTTGATGCCCAACCCCGTCGCTACCGCTAAGAACACCACCGCCAGCACTTGTCCGTTGGTTGAGAATGCACTGGTCATGTTGTTCGGAACGATTGACAACAAGATTGACAGCGGATTGCTTCCGCTGGACCCCGTCGAGACATTCAAGCCGCTGACCTCCACCGCGTTGAAAGCTCCAGTCGCGTAAACGGTAAGGCCGACCGCTCCGGCGATCACCAGCGCCACCACCGTCGTCAGTAAGAATGTTCCCAGCGTCTTGCTGGAAATCCGTCCCAGCTTGCGCGTATCCGTAATCTGGCAGATCGCCAAAGCGATCGAACAGAAAATCATCGGTACGATGATGACCTGCAGCGCGTTGACAAACAGCTGACCGACGATGTAGAACAAACCGATCGCGTTCTTGCCCGCCTCCGCCGTAATATCCTGGAATAATAGATTGTTGATGGCCGCCCAGGTCTGGGTCTGGCCCGAGGTCAAGAGATTTTCACGAAGCATCAGCATGGCCAGGCCGCAGATCAGCCCCAGAACCATGGCGATCGCCATTTTGACGGCAAGATGATTGCCTTTTTTTTCTGTTTTTTTCATACAGTTCCCCTTTCATAAAAATACTCCTGACCCTTTAAGATCAGGAGTAAATGAACAGGCGAAACGTATTCATCTTCCTTGAGCAGCCTCACGGGACTCTCTTAAAGGATCACTTCAAAAAGTATACTCATAAATGAAGCCTCTGTCAATAATCAAAAACAGCTTATTTCCGGAGCGGCTTTCGCCTTAGCGTATCCTACTTCTTGAGGATGGATCTTTTCTGAGAAATGATTTACGGACGAACGCCGGCCGCATCCGGGATCCGCTTGAAAGCGTACGAAAACAAAAGCTTCTCGACCTTTTCCAAATAGTTTTCATAGTTGCCCCAGCTGACATTGAACGGTCCGTAGCCGCCAGCCATAACCGCGACATAAGCCATAATCTCCCTTTCTCGAATAAACAAGGTGATTGTCACGCCCGTTGCCGAATTCATCCGCGCGTAATAACGCTCGGCGGTGATGATCTGCACCTCGGTATCGCCTACCCGCTGCTGATAAACGACGACGTCCTTGCTGAAAGTTTTGACCTGGCTGGCGAAGGTTTCCGCAAACGAAGCCTCTGGCTGTCCTTCAAAACGATAGAGCTGATCGATGATATTTTCACTCATATTTATTTCCCTGTTCCTTCCATTGAGATTCCAGCCTTGGTTGTTCTCCTTCCCCACCGGTTACATCGTCCTCTTCCTTTCCTGATGATTTTCACTTCAACAATGGATCAGCGCTTCTCCCGTAATCAGCCGCCGTCCGTTTTCATGACAGAGCCGCAGCGCGGTATCCCGGTCAGTCCGCCGTTCAATCTCGGCCTGAACATCGCTCAGCTTAATCACCCGCTTGCCCCAGCAATGATGCGCGTCAGTGCCCACGGCGTCGCAATAACCTTCCTCTACCATCCGCCAGGCCAGCGCGCATTGTTCCTTATCTTCGTTGAGGATCAGCGAAGTCCGGTTGACCTGAAAATCGCAGCCCATAGCCCGCCAGCGCTTCAGCATGGAGAAGTCCTCCTGCACGCTCTTATATCGTTCCGGATGCGCGATAATCACCTCATAACCCGCATCCAATACCTGCTTTAACAGCTCGGTTTCGCTGCTGCCCAGCTGCACCTTCTGATACCAGGGGAATTCGATCAACAGCCGCCGCGAACCATTCAGCGTCAACGCCCGGCCCTTGCGGATCCATTCCAGCGACGCGTCGGTCAAAAAGAACTCGCAGCCCAGCGCCGTTTCAATCGGCCAGTTTTCCTCGGCGATCAACGCCTGCAGCGCCGCAAAGGGCGCCGCCAGCGTTTGCGCGTCGTTTTCATATTTATAATAAGGAAGACTGTGCGGTGTACACAAGATCGCCTCAATCCCATCCTCTACCGCAATTTGGAGCATCTTCTTCGCTGTTTCCCGATCCTGCGACGCGTCGTCGACGCCCCACAATACATGACAATGAATATCAATCATTCCGTTTTTTCCTCCTCTTTCCGCAATCGCTATCCTTATTATAATAGAGCATGCGAAAAAGAAAAGAGAATCCCGTAAGATTCTCCTCAGTCTTCACAAAACAAAGCGGAATCGTCAAAATAAAGATCAAACGGAATTTCCAGTTTGTATTTATCTGCGAATTCCACAATAAACTCATTTGACGGTTTTTTATTCTTCTGATAGTCCTCAGCCAGGACTCGTTTGATTTCCTCCCGCCGCAGATACACGTCCGCTTCATTCACATAGACAATCCCATCCATGCCCGCATACGATACATAAATTTCATAAACCCCATCCGGTGACGAAAACAAGCTGACTTCGACGGTATCATCCAGCACCTCATCCAAGGCCAAACACTTACCTTTATCATGTCTCTGACTTTCCAAAAAAACAATCCGTGACCTCAATCCACTTCATCTAATTTTTCATTCTATTTCGATTTTGGCTTGTAAAACGCCCGGTTTTCCATCGGGAACAAACGCGAAGTGAAACTGCCCGGTTCCGTCTGCGCATAGGCCTTATCCAGCGTGTTCATGCGTGCGTCCAGATTGTCGATCAGATGCAGCACTTCCGCCTCCGCAACCATCGGCATGACCGGCGAACCAAATTCCAGCTGACCGTGGTGCGACAAGACCATGTGCCGCAGTAAAATCGCTTCCTCGCTCTTTTCGCAGCCCAGCTGAACGGCGACTTCCATAATCTTCGCCTGCATGATCGAGATATGCCCGATCAGCTTGCCTTCCAGCGTATATTCCGTCATGACCGGGCCGGACAGTTCCGTCAGCTTGCCCAGATCATGAACCAGCACGCCGCTGACCAACAGATCCCGGTCCAGCAGCGGATAGAGCTTGACGATCTCATTCGCCAGATCGACCATCCCGGTGACATGCACCGCCAGGCCGCCGACGAAGTTGTGATGGTTCTTCGCCGCCGCCGGATAATCAAAGAACGGCTTATCATATTCCTCGAACAACGCGCTGACAATCCCCTTATAGACCGGATTGGACAACGAGCTGATCGCGTCCTGAATTTTCTGCTGCAACAGCTCCTTGGGAATATCCGAAGCGATAACATAATCGCTTAATTCAATACTCTGCTGATCCATCGGCGTCAGCCGGTGTACGCGCAGCTGCAGTGAATTCCGGTACCGCAGCACCTCGCAGCTGACCTCGCCGACCCGCCCCGGAACGCAGGCGGCCGCCTGTTCTTCCTTCACATCCCAGATCTTGCCTTCGATCGTGCCGGATTTATCCTGCAGCGTCAAAGACAGATAAGGCGAACCATTGCTCGTCACGCCCTTGGTGACCTGCACAAGCAAAAGCGGCAGCGTCAGGCTTTCTCCTTCCTTAAACTCACTGATTTTCTTATTCATCATCCCACTCCATTTCACTTAAAATTAAATAAATATCCTCGACATCGAAGCCCTGGGCTGAACAATAGCGGAAAACGTAATTGCGCAGCTTGGTGCCGCTGTACTTCGACTGATACCGCTTCTTCGCTTTCGCCGCCGTCTTGCGCAGGCTCTCCAGCTCGGCCCGTTCTTCCTCGACAAAGCTCAGGTTGTCCATGACCTCGTTGATCACGTCGACCGCAAAGCCCTGAGCGATCAATTTGGATTTCATCATATTCTTCTTCATCCGCACTGATTTTTCCTTGATCGTCGGCTGCAGCTTCTGCGCCCACTTCAACGCATTGCGGAACTCCGACTGTTCATCCTCGTCGGCGAACACGGATTCAATCATCTCATACGGAATGCCCTTCTTCCGTAATGTCCGGCTGATCTTGTTTTTGCCCTGCATCAGAAGCTTCAGATTATAAACCTGATTTTTCGTATAGCGCAGGTCGTTGATCAGATCCCGTTCTTCCAGCTTCTCAACGATCTCGTTGATCTGCTTGATATCCAGCTGCGTGTTCTGCGTCAGCCAGTCATAGATTTCCTTGCGCGTGCGGTCTTTCGCCGCGATCCGCTTCAGACAGCTCTGATACGCCTTCACCGCCTCTTCCTCGCTGATCAGTTCATCCAGCTCATCGCTGCTGATCAGCACGTCCTTACGCAGCCCTTTGTTGAAATACGTTTCCAGCGAAACAAGAATCCGGATTTCGTCGTTGGGCGAACAGACCTTCAGCTCAACGCAATCGTCCTTCGGCCGGATCGATTCCAGCCGGTACATCTCGCGGTATTCCGACGCCGCGCTCTGATAGACTTCCAGCACCTTCTGATAGAAGATCCGGCTGTCGTAAACTTCAACCTGCGACTTCGCGGCAGCCTTCATCGCGGCGCGCTCCTCTGCACTCATCGCTAAAAAAAGCTGTACTTTCTCGGCAAACTGTTCAGGTTTCTTAAACAGGAACCCGGTCTGGCCTTCCAGCACCAGATCTTCCAGCACTTCATCCGGCCGGGCAAAAACCGGCAGTTCGCTGGCTAACGCTTCGATGTAAGTCATACCCTGGGTTTCAGTCAGGGAAGCGGAAACAAACGCGTCCGCGCAATGGTAGTAGGAAGGGATCTGATCCGCCGGCTTCTTCCCGGCAAAGGTGATCATTGAATCCAGCCCCAGTTCATGCACATGGCTCTGTAAGACTTCCTGCTCCGGTCCGCCGCCGATCACCGCAAAATGAACCGGAACCCCGGCTTCTTTTAAATAGGTAAACCCGTCGATCACAAAGTCGATGCTTTTTTCCTTCGCGATCCGGCCGACGAAAATAATCAGCGTTTCTTCCGGATTCGCCATCAGCTCTTCACGCCGCTGCCGGATCGTTTCCGCATCCGTGCGGTGGGCGTCAAAGCGCTGCAGATCCAGTCCGGTTGGAATCACGTGAATCCGCTTCTTAATCCCATAGCGCTGCAGCATTTCCTTGGTCTTCTGGGATGGAGCGATCAGTTCCGTGCTCGTCTCGCCATACAGCTTGCTTAAGCTGCTGACCGCCTTCTTTGCGACCTTATCAACCGTTTCCAGATTAAACACGTTGACGTAATGCGTATAATCCTCATAGGTTGTATGATACGTCGACACCAGCGGGATCTGCAGCATCTTCGCTACGATCCGGGCGAAGATCCCGACACCGAATTCCGTATGGGCATGGATCACATCCAGCTCCATCTCGCGGATATCCTTGAGCACCGCGAAATGAATCGGACTGGTCAGCACATAGCCGTACAAGCTCTTTAATTCCACGCCCGGCAGCCGCAGCACATTGCCTTCGCGCTGGACCTGAAGCAAGCCCGGATGGGTTGTGATCACGAACACGTCATGACCATTCTTTTCTAATTCCTGCTGCAGCGTCACGATAGAAGAAACGACACCGTTGACATCAGGCAGATAGGTATCTGTAAATAATCCAATTCTCATTTCTTTTCCTCCTGCATCGGTTCGACAACGATCGCCGGCCGGCTCTTAACCCAGATAAAGGTCAGACCGCCCAGGATCAGCATAAAGTAATAAGAGGCAAACCGCCATAAAATCATCGAGCTGGTCGCGCCCAGCTTTCCGAAGATCGTTGAAAACATCAAAACATACGTGGCTTCCGTACCGCCGCTGGCGCCCGGAATCGGAATGAACGCGTTGATCATCGACACGAACGCCGACAGCGCCATGCAGTCGATAATCAGATCAAGGCTGACATTCAAGCCCAGCGCCTGCGCACAGAAAAACGGGATCGCGTAATACAGGCCCAGCCGTACAAAGTTGGCCAGCGTCACTCTCACAATCAGCGGCCGGTGGCCTTTCAGCTTCGCGGTTTCACTGCCGAACCGGTCGAGCTGATCCTTTAATAAAGCCAGCGCTTTTTCCGGATTTTTCACCAGATGCAACTTGCAGCCCAGATTCAGACCGGTCGTGCTGATCCATGTGTAAACCTTTGGAAACCGGACTAGCGCCCACAGTCCGATGATCACTAGGCTGTTGACCAGAAAGCCAAGCAGGACAAGCAAAAAGAACTGCGAATAGTTGGTGTAGAAATGATGAAACCGCAGCAGGATCAAAATGAAAACCGACGCGATCATCGTCGACTGGTACACGATAAAATCCATCCACAGCACGCTTGCCGAATCACTTAACGGCACGCCCTGTTTCTTAAACACATACACCTGGGCAAACTGACCGCCCGAGGCGCTCGGGGTCACACCATGGAAAAAAGAAGCCACCAGGGCGTTGACAATCCCATAATTCAACTTGTAATGCGGATTGCTGATGCGCGTCAGCTGCGTCAGAATCCAGCCGATCACACACTGATAAAGAATCGCAATCGCAATGATCACGATCAGCCAGCCGGCATTCACCTGCTGCAGAATCCCCATGACTTCGTTAAAATTATCCTTCAAGGTAAACCACAGCACTCCGGCTGTGAAGCCTACGATGAGCAGAATATTAATCACATAGTTTCGCGCTTTTTTCATACTTCCTCAGCCTCGTCAACTTATTATACAATGAAAAACAAGGTTACACAAGGAATAAGGCTTCCTGCTCCGCGCTCTTAAGACCGCCTTCGGTCATTCTTTTTTCTTTCTTAAGAAATCCCCGGCAAATGAAAGAAAAAGAGAGCTCGGCTCTCCTTACATCGTTGCCGGCCGGTAGTTTTCCAGCACGGTTTCATAAATGGTTTTCAGCTGCTGACCCACGCTGGCGATACTGCGTTCCTGCGCTGTCTTTTTGCCCTCATCGCAGACCGACGGCAGCCGTTTCTCAACGACGCCTTCAATCAGCTCGACAAACTCGTCTACAGACTGGCCTTTATAACAGTTCACATGATCTTTCAGCCATGGATCGAACACCCCGATATCGCGGACGATGACTTGTTGGGAAGCGGCCAGCGCTTCCAGCACAACGATGCCTTCGGTTTCCTCGTAAGACGGAAAGAAAAAAGCATTCGCTCCGGCATACGCGCCCTCGATAATCGCGCCTTTGACATAGCCTGGGAAGATCACGTTAGCCGGATGATCCTCGACCAGCTCGCGGATATTCTTCGGCACGGAGATCAGCGGCGTATAGCCGAACCAGATAAACTTATACTGCGGCAAGCGCTTTGCCACCTCAATGAAATCCGGCAGTCCCTTGCGTTCAAAGTACAGGCCGACAGACAACACAACCTTATCGGTTTCATTCAGGCTGAAATATTTGTAATACGCTTTGACCTTTTCCGGATTGTAGCTGAAACGATCCAGGTCGATGCCGTTGGACACCGCATAAATCGGCAAGTCGATGCCATAACCTTCCAGCAAGCTCTTGGAATAGGGCGTCGGCGTAATGATTGCGTCGGCGCTGGAATAGAGCGAAACCAGGTGCTTCTTAAACAGCGGTGCAATCTGATTGGACAGCACAAACGAATTGCGGAAATCTTCTTCCGTTGAATGCGCGTGATAAATAACCGGTTTTCCTTCCCGGTGCGCTTTGGCAATCACCCCCGCGCTGGCCGGTCCGACCGTATTGATGTGCAAAATATCAAAATCATCGTTCGGATCCAGCGTGTACTCAATCCCCGCCATCGTCAGCGCCTGCTTCTGATGCTTCAGCGCCCGGCCGATCCCGGAAGTTGAGATCACCTTTTCTCCTTCAAAAAACAACAATACTTTCATGTACAATACCTCGAATCCACTATCAAGTATAATGAAAACCCTATCAATTATCAAGCCTTTCCGCGGTTTTCATCCTTAACCCTAGACATCCGGCCGACATTGTCTTATGCGTTTCCCGGCAAGCGGAACGTGTTTTATCCGGATTCAGTATTTTGAAATCAAGCGCCGATGAATTCACAGCTGAATTTCTTCAGCCGCTGGAACAAAAAAAGCGACCCTCAAAATGAGGGTCAGCTTTCTATGCAAGTTTCAGCTTATTCTTCCGACAGCTTGACTAAGCGTGTATAACGGCGCTGCGCATCCTTCTTTGTTCTTTCGAACATTTCGTATGCTTTTTCGCCCTTCAGCTTCGGCAGCTGGCTGTAACGAGTTTCGTTCAGCAGGAACGCCTGGAACAGATCCCAGTTCGGTTCCTTGGAATCGATCGTTAACGGATGTTCTTCGTTGCGCGGATCGAAACGGTACAGAACGGTATAGCCGCATTCAACAGCCTTAGCCTGAACTTTCTGATGGTTCGCCAGACCGCCCTTAATGCCGTGTTCAGCACATGGAGCGTAAGCGATGATCAGGGATGGTCCATCGTAGCTTTCAGCTTCTTTGAAGGCTTTCAGCGTCTGAGCCCGGTTCGCGCCCATCGAAACGGAAGCGACATAGACATGGCCGTAAGCCATCGCGATCTGACCGAGGTCTTTCTTCGCGGTGCTCTTGCCGCCGGCTGCGAACTTCGCGATCGCTGCCGACTGCGAAGACTTGGAAGCCTGTCCGCCGGTGTTGGAGTAAACTTCGGTATCCAGAACCAGGACGTTAACGTTCAGGTTGTTCGCCAGGACATGATCCAATCCGCCGTAGCCGATATCATAAGCCCAGCCGTCGCCGCCGACGATCCAGATCGACTTGCCGACCAGGTCGCGTTCGTAGTCCAGCAGTTCCTTGACCGCTTCGTTAGCGGAAGCCTTGACACCAGCAATGATTTCGTCTTTGATTTCACGCTGTGCATCACGGTTGTTGCCTGCCGCCAGATATTTCTCGAAAGCCGCCTTCAGTTCCGGTTCAACGGAATCCAGGTTGTTTTCCATCAGCGACAGGATACGGGATTCCTTGAAGTTCTGCGCTAAAGCCATGCCGTAGCCGTATTCAGCGTTGTCTTCAAACAAGGAGTTCGCCCAGGCGACGCCGTTGCCTTCCGCATCATTGGAGAACGGAGTCGATGGCGTCGAGGAGCAGTAAATCATCGAGCAGCCGGTCGCATTGGCGATCATCATATCCTTGCCGAACAGCTGAGAAGCCAGCTTATAGTAAGGTGTTTCGCCGCAGCCCGGGCAGGCTCCGGAAATTTCAAAGTAAGGCATTGCGAACTGTGAGCCCTTGACGGTGTCAACCGGGAAGTAGTTCGTCTTGTATTCGGTGTGCTTGAACAGGTAATCCGCCAGCGGTTCCTGACCCAGCTTTTCGTTGATGTCGACCATCTTCAGCGCCTTGTTGCCGCCCTTGCCCGGACATTCAACAACGCACAGACCGCAGCCGACGCAGTTGGCCGGAGAAACCTGGATCCGATATTTCAGGTTTTCAACGCCCTTGCCCATCGCCTGGATCGTCTTGAATTCCATCGGCGCATTCGCGATTTCTTCATCAGTCAGTAAGAACGGACGGATGGTCGCATGCGGGCAGACGAACGAGCAGAATCCGCACTGGATACAGTTGTTCGGATCCCAGGTCGGAACCTGAACCGCGATCGTGCGCTTTTCCTTGAAGGAAACGCTGTTGTGGATCGTGCCGTCGAGGATATCGTACTTCATGAAGTTGGATACCGGCAGATCGTAGCCTTCCAGAGAGTTGATCGCCATGACATGGTTGTCAAAGTATTCGTCACCGGTCAGCTTGCGTCCGGAATCATAGCTCAGTTCAGCCCATTCCGGCTTCACTTCAATTTCAACCAGACCGTTTTTGCCCTGGTCGATTGCCTTGTAGTTCAGCTGGACGATTTCGTCGCCCTTCTTGGAGTAGGACTTCTTCGCCATGTACTTCATCAGCTCAACCGCTTTTTCATACGGCATGATCTGTTCGTTCAGCGCGAAGAATGCCGACTGCAGGATCGTGTTGGTCCGGCGGCCCATGCCGATTTCCTGAGCGATCTTGGTCGCGTCGATGATGTAGAACTTCGCGTTCTTCTTCGCCAGCTGCGCCAGCATGCGGTTCGGCAGGTGATCCTGCAGTTCCTCTGCGGAGAACGTCGTGTTCAGTAAGAAGGTTCCGCCGTTCTTCAGGCAGCTGACCATATCATACTTGAAGCAGTAAGCGTCTAAGCTGCAGGAAACGAAATCAGCGTTTTCAATATAATAGGTGGAACGGATCGGGGAATGACCGAAACGCAGGTGGGAGCGGGTAACGCCGCCGGCCTTCTTCGAGTCATACTGGAAATAAGCCTGCGCATACTGATCAGTGTTGTCGCCGATGATCTTGATCGAGGACTTGTTCGCCGAAACGGTACCGTCAGAACCTAATCCGAAGAACAGGCAGGACGTGTAGTCCGCGCCGACATGGAATTCCGGATCGACTTCCAGGCTCAGGTGTGTCACGTCATCGTTGATGCCGATGGTGAATTCAGCCTTCGGAGCGTCCTTCGCCAGTTCGTCATAAACAGCCTTGATCTGGTTCGGCTGCGTATCGCGGGAGCTTAAGCCGTAGCGGCCGCCGATGATCGTCAGATCCATGCCCTTTAACGCGTCTAAAACGTCGAGGTACAGCGGTTCGCGGGCGCCCATTTCCTTCGTGCGGTCCAGAACTGCGATCTTCTTGACCGAAGCCGGCAGCACCGCTGTCAGATACTTCACGGAGAACGGACGATACAGATGAACTTTGATCAGACCGACTTTTTCGCCGCGCTTGGTCAGCTCGTCGATCGTTTCTTTAATCGTTTCGGTCACGGAGCCCATCGCGATGATGATGCGTTCCGCATCCGGTGCGCCGTAATAAGTGAACGGTGCGTATTCGCGGCCGGTATGCTCGCTGATCTTCTTCATGTAGTCGGCAACGATATCCGGGATCGCTTCATAATGCAGGTTCTGCGCTTCGCGGCCCTGGAAATAAATGTCGTCGTTTTCCGCACCGCCGCGGGTTACCGCGTTGGTATGCGGGTTCAGCGCCTTCGCACGGAACGCTTCAACCGCGTCCATGTCGATCAGGCTCTTTAAGAACTCATAATCCATGACTTCGACTTTCTGAATTTCGTGAGAAGTTCTGAAGCCATCAAAGAAATGAAGGAACGGTACGGAACCCTTGATCGCCGCTAAATGCGCGACGCCGGCCAGATCCATTGCTTCCTGAACGGAATGGGACGCCAGCATGCAGGCGCCGGTCTGACGGCATGCATAAATGTCGCTGTGATCGCCGAAAATGCTCAGCGCACGGGTTGCCAAAGAACGCGCTGCGACGTGGATAACGCCTGGCAGCAGTTCGCCGGCCATCTTATAGATATTTGGAATCATCAACAGTAAGCCCTGGCTTGCCGTAAATGTGGACGCCAGCGCACCGCCCTGCAGAGCGCCGTGAACCGCGCCCGCGGCACCGCCTTCAGCCTGCAGTTCCGCAACTTTGACAATCGTGTCAAAAATGTTTTTACGGCCCTGAGTAGCCCATGCGTCAACGACTTCAGCCATCGGTGAGGATGGGGTGATAGGATAGATTGCAGCTACTTCAGTGAACGCATACGCGCAATGAGCGGCAGCTGTATTGCCATCCATGGACATAAAAGTTTTTGTCATGGTTAAACCTCCTGTACTCTCTAACCGTTACCATTATAAAACAAAAGGTTTGATTTTTAAACCTCGATTTTCAACTTCTTCCTGCTTCTTTCGGATTTTTACCGGTTTTTTCCAAGCGCTTTCCCACTTGTGATTTAAACTTTACAATTTCCCTGAAAACCAGCCGTCAAAAAAGGATGGAATCCGTGAATTCCACCCGCTAATCTCTACACTTGAATCCGCGTCCACTTCGCCTCGCGGAAGCGCCAGTAGCTGACGATATACCGCGTAAACTGATCCAGGAACACCGACAGCCAGGCTCCCGCTAGCCCCAGGTTCAGCGGATAGCACAGCACCCAGGTCAGAACCGGCCGCACGATGGTCACGCTGACAAACATCAGAAGCGCGACAAACTTGACGTCGCCCGCGCCGCGCAGCGAACCGACGATGATGACCTGCACGATCTGAAACAGCACGGTGACCGAAAGAATGATCAACGGCGTTTCCCCGGCCAGGATAACCGCCGCCTCGTTGGTGAACAGCGCCATCAGCTGGGCGCGGAACAGCGTGATCGAACCGGAAACGAGAATTGCCAGGATCAAGCCGATCCGCTGGGCGACCTTGCCGTAAATGATCGCCATGTCCGTGCGGTTGGCGCCTAAGCTCTGCCCGACAAGCGACGTATTGGCAATCGACAGCCCGTCGCCGACGGAGAATGATATCGACATGATGTTCATGACGATCTGATGCGCGGCGAATGCGACCGTGCCCAATCCCGCCACCGCCTTGGCGTACATCAGAAAGCCGATGCGCAAAAAGATCTGTTCAACAAACGCCGACCAGCTGATGTTGTAAAGATCGCGGATCGCCGCGAGATCCGGTTTCCACGACTGCCGCTGATGCAGCTTTAAGAAGCCCTCGGTATGCGTGACGGAATACACCGCGATCAGAAACGAAACGATGTTGCCGATCGCCGTCGCGATCGCCGCACCGGCCACCTCCAGGCGGGGGAAGAAAAACAGGCCGTTGATCAAAAGCGCGTTGAACACAAGGTTGACAAGATTCGCGGCAATGTTGGTGACCATCGAAATCCGCGTGTTGCCGACGCCGCGCTGAGCGGCGGTAATCGTCAGACCGATGCAGTAGAAGAAATTGCCAAACATGATAATCCGGAAATAAGTCACCGCCAGGCCCAGATAATCCGGCGTCGCCCCGGCAAACGCCAGGATCTGCGGAGCGAACAGCGCGCCGCAGAAGGAAAGCAGAAAAGAAAACCCGACGCTCAGCAGCAGCGCCTGGCGCAGATACGTATTCGCTTCCTCCTGCCGGCCTGCGCCTTTGCGGCGGGAAACGAGCACGGTAACCCCGGTGTTGAGCGCCAGGATCGTCGCCAGCACGAGAAATTTCGGCTGGTTGGTAATGCCGACCGCCGCAATCGACGCCGAACCCAGGTTGCCGACCATCATCAGGTCGACCGCTCCGATCAGCGCGATCAGCACACTCTCGACGGCGCTGGGCCAGGCGATTTGATAAGTTCGCTTATAAATTGCTTTGTTGCTTGGTATTTCGCCGCGGATCTGAGCTGGTTTGATCATCCCCTGCCAGCGGAAAAAGTTCAAGATTGCGTCCACTTATGACTCCCCCTCAATTCTATACCGAATAGTTTACCATACTTCTTTCGAAAATGCGCCTTTAGTTCTGCCCTTGAATAAGGGAAACGAACTGACCTGTTTTCCCCCAGCCCGCAAAAAAAGAAACCCGCAGCGCTAAGTTTGGCATCGTCCAAAGCAAGCAGTGAGTTTCTTCGTTAAAATTCAGTTTTATACCGCTTATTTTTCGATCAGGTAGGCCGTCAGCAGCGTGTAAGCCGCGCTGACGCCCTGCATGTGCGTCCGTTCCATGCCGTGGCTGGCATGCACGCCCGGGCCGATCAAAGCCCCGCGGATATCGTTGCCGCCCTTGAGCGCCGCGCCGCAGTCGCTGCCGTAAAACGGATAGATATCGACGGCATACGGCAGCTGGTGAGCCTGGGCCAGTTCGATCAGCCGGCTGGTCATCTGATAATCGTACGGCCCGCCGGAATCCTTGGCGCAGATCGATACGTCGGTCTCAGTACAGCTCAGATCCGTACCGATGCAGCCCATATCCACCGCCAGCAGTTCCGTGACATCGCCCGGAATCCACGAAGCGCCGTGGCCGACTTCCTCATAGGTGGAGAACAGGAAATAGGTTTTCTGCGGCAGCGTCACATTTTCATCCTTGAGCGCTTTCAGCAGCGTCAGAAAGATCGCGGCGGAAATCTTGTCGTCCAGAAACCGAGATTTGATGAAACCGCTCGGGGTGATCGTCGTCTTCGGGTCGATCGCGATGATATCCCCGGCCTGGATTCCCAATTGGCGCACATCCTCTTCATTGCGGACCAGCTCGTCGATCCGCACTTCCATCGTTTCCTCCGAGCGTTCCTGACTGGAAGCTTCCTTATAGACATGCACCGCCGGGGCCGTCGACAGAATCGTGCCGGTATAGACTTTTCCCTGGCGTGTGATGATGCGGCAGTATTCGCCGTCCAGCGTCGGCAGGCATGGTCCGCCCAGCCGCGTAAACGCCAGCTTGCCGTCCTTTTTAATCGCGCGGACCATCAGCCCCAGCGTATCGGTATGCGCACTCACCGCAACAACCGGCTGATCGGCCGGGCCTTCGATCTCCACAATCAGATTGCCCTTGGCATTGCGATAACAGGTATAGCCTAACGCCTGAACCTGTTCCTCGATCCAGGCGATCGCATGCTGGGTAAAGCCGGTCGGGCTGTCGATTCCCAGCAGCTGCTGAGCGTAATCCGCCAGGATTTGTTCGTTCATCTTCTTCATTGCGCTTCCTCTTTTCCTTCTAACTGATATAGACTCCGTCCTGGCCATCCGTTTCGCTGACCAGCACTTTCACATCCTCATTGAGCGAAGTCGGCACGTTCTTGCCGACATAATCGGCGCGGATCGGCAGCTCGCGGTGTCCACGGTCAACCAACACCGCCAGATGAATCGCCCGCGGCCGGCCGAAATGCATGATGCCGTCCATCGCCGCACGCACTGTCCGGCCTTTATACAAGACATCGTCGACCAGAATCACGATTCTGTCCTGCACCGGCACGCCCAATACCGGCGGCTGAACCTCGCCGCGTTCAATGTCGTCGCGCCACGAAGAGATATCGAGGCTGTCACAGGGAATATCGCATTCCTCAAACTGATCGATCATCTGTTTCAAACGCTCCGCCAAAAATTCGCCGCGGGTCTTGATGCCGACCAGCACCAGTCCTTCCACACCCTTGTTTTTTTCTACAATTTCATGCGCCATGCGCACTAACGAACGCTTCATGGAGCTGGCGTCCATAATTTCCTTCATGTTTGTCTTCTCCTTTCGTCACACAATCTGGAATAAATAAAATTTAAGATACCGGGTTTCCGGTACGGTCATTAAAATGGGATGATCGGGCGCCTGATGCCGGACCTCGATCTGCCGCAGCTCAACCTTCGCATTCCGCGCGGCTTCCTGCAGCATTGCCTCAAACATCGCGTCCTCCATAAAATGCGAACACGACGCCGTTGCGAACAGCCCGCCCCGCGGCAAAAGCTTCATCGCCAGCGTGTTGATCTGGCAATAGCCCTGATAGGCGTTGCGGATCGTTTTGCGGGATTTGGTAAACGCCGGCGGATCGAGAATGATGTAATCGACGCCCTGCGCCTTCCACTTCGGATCCGCTAACAGATCGAAAACGTCGGCCTGCACAAACTCCATCACCGCTTCCAAACCGTTGAGCTGCGCGTTGTGTCTGGCACTGGCTAAGGCACTGGCGGAAATATCGGCGGCGATTACCCGCGCTGCCCCGGCCTTCGCCGCATTCAGCGCGAACGATCCGGTATGCGTGCAGCAGTCCAGCACCGTCCTTCCCTTCGCCAGCCGGGCAGCTGCCTGACGGTTGTATTTCTGATCGAGGAAGAACCCCGTCTTCTGCCCCTCGCCAAAATCAACCTCGTAGCGGATTCCGTTTTCCACGATCTGCGTCGTCGTGCTCTCAGGATGCGGGAAGCCGGCGGCCCAGCCCGTGCTTTCCGTCAGGCCTTCCTTTTTGCGCAGTGCGATGTCGTTGCGCTCGTAAATTCCCGCGACCGTTTGACCGCGTTTTTCCATTTCTTCCCACAACAGGGCAAACAGCTGATCCTTGATCCGTTCGATCCCCAGCGACATGATCTGGCTGACCAGCACCGGACCGAAACGATCGACCGTCCAGCCCGGGAAGTGATCAGCTTCCCCGAAAATCAGCCGGCAGCAGCCGAAATCCTCGCCCATGACAATCCGGCGGTAATCCAGGCTGTACCCGATCCGGCGGCGCCAGAACGCTTCGTCGAACCCATCGTTGGCGTTCTGCGAAACAATCCGCACGCGGATCAGCGACTGGGCATTGTAGAACCCTGTCCCCAGATAGGTTCCCTTCTCATTGACGACGTCGCACAGCTGCCCGTCCGCCGTTTCTTTGACTTCGATGACTTCGCCGCCGTAAACCCACGGATGGCCTTCCTGCAGGCTGCGCTGCGCTTTTTTCGTCACGGTCACCGTCGGAAACTGACGTTGTTGTTTCATGTTTCATCCCTCATTTTCACAGTCTTATCTTATCTGAAAGTCTGTGAAATTACAAATATTCTTTTCCCAAATTTCCGGTTAAACCTTTGACAAGCCTACAAAAAGAGTGTAATCTGAAATGGCACCGTTTTTTATCATTTCTGCAAGCCAGACCTCTGTTTTTATTCTGATTCCAAACAAGTCAGGAGAAAAGAGGGTGCCAGGGATATGAGTTATGACTTTTTCAGCATGAATACGATTTGTGAAAACGCTGTGCTTCATCACAGACTTTTTTATTGCGTCAGCGAGTTATTCCGGGTGCCCGGAAATCACAAACGGCCGCAGTTAAGCCGGCCGGCTCAGCTGCTTCACGAATTAGGCATGCCCAGCAGTCTTTCCGGTTACCGGTTCTTGGAATTCGCGATGAACATGCTCGCGAAACAGCCGCACCTGCTCAAGAATCTGGACCGCGGATTATATCCAATGATTGCCGAGAAATTTGACAGCACCAATGGCCGTGTAGAAAAGAACATCCGCTGCGCGATTGAGCGGGCCTGGCTGCGTGGAAATCCGACGTTGATCCGCGAGATTTTCGGTTATTCCGTCAATCCGGATCAAGGCCGGCCTTCCAACGCCGAGTTCCTCTGCGCCGTCTGCGACTATTTGAACCGTTGATTCGGTTCAGGCGTGATCGGTTATGAGCAGCAAAAAAATCCGCCGTTAAAGCAATGCATCGCAAAACCAGGACTGCGGCCCTGAGCTATTCGCGATCAAGCGCTGGACGGCGGATCTTTTTTATTTTACAGGAAATTCTAAAGTCTGAACTTGAAATCGGTTTATTCGTCATTCGTTTCCGGACGAGCGGGTTGCCGCCGACCGGCTTCGGTATTCCAAGCGGATCGCTGAGGATCTCAGTTTACTCGCCGGCTTGCCGGGCCAGCGCCAGCACCTGTTCCTTGAACTGACGGCCGCGCTGTTCATAATCGGTAAACTGATCCCAGCTGGCGCAGACTGGCGACAACAGCACGATATCGCCGGCCTTCGCCAGCTGATAGGCCTGCTCGACGGCCTCCGACAGCGTTTCCACCACGATCGCATCCGGCCGCAGCGCCTTGAGCTGACCGCGGGTTTCGCCATACACGATCATCGTCGCGACCCGGTCCAGAACCGGCTTCAGACCGTCGAAGCCGGTCTTTTTATCATAGCCCCCGGCAAGCAGAATCACCGGTTTCTCAAAGGCCTTCAGAGCGACCGTCGTCGCGTCAACATTGGTCCCCTTGGAATCGTTGTAATACCGCGCCCCGCGGATTTCCGCCACGAATTCGATCCGATGCTCGACGCCCTTGAACGCGCGGATGCCTTCGCGGATCTGATCCGCGTCCACGCCCAGCTTGACCGCCATCGCTGCGGCCACCATTGCGTTCTGCAGGTTATGCCGGCCCGGCAGATGCAGATCGCTCAGCGCAAACAGCGGCTGGTCAAACAGCCAGACCTGATCCTGCTTTACACAGACGTCGGCCGGCTGATCCAGCGAGAACGTCACCCTGCGGCACGGCAGCTCCGCGCAGCGTTTGACGATTTCCGGATCGTCGAGATTGACTAAAAACCAGTCGTCGCCGGTCTGATTTTTCCAAACGAGCATCTTGGCGTCATAATAGGCGTCCAGCGAACCGAAATAATCCAGGTGATCCGGCGTCAGATTCATGCAGACGGACACCGCCGGATGGAACTTTTCCATCGCGACCAGCTGAAAGGCCGCGACCTCCAGCGCCACGTCGGTCTTCTGATCACCTTGTTCCCGCACGATTTCCGATAACGGCACGCCGATATTGCCCGCTGTCCGGGCATTGGGACGCTTGCATTTCAGCAGCTCGCCTAACAGCGTCGTCGTCGTGGTTTTGCCATTGGTGCCGGTCACGGCGCCATAGGTAAACTGATCGGTAAACCACGAAGCCACCTCGATTTCATTGACAATCCGTGCCTTTTTCTCTACGAAATACTGCACGAACGGCGCATGATAAGGAATCCCCGGATTCTTGACGATCAGATCCCAGTTTTCCATTTTCAAAAATTCCGGATGTCCGTGATCCAGGACCTGAACTCCGGCTTCTTCCAGTTCGCGTTTCGCATCGATCTGCTTCATATCGGTGATCGTGACCGCATGATGATGACTTGCCAGCAAATACGCCGCCTGCGTCCCGCTGCGGGCCGCGCCGATGATTAAAACCTTCATTTTACAACACTCCAATCAGAAAGCCGGCCACTGTGCAGACCAGCTGTAAAATCCAGAACATCAGAACGACCTGTGTCTCGCGCATACCGCCTAAAACGAAGCTGTAATGAATCGGCGTGTAGCGGAACACGCGTTTGCCGCGCAGCTTCACCGATGAAATCTGGATGATGACGCACAGCGTTTCCCAGACGAACACCCCGCCGATCACCACAACGGCGATCTCCTGCTTCAAAATCATCCCGACGGCAGCCAGCGCCCCGCCCAAAGCCAGCGAGCCGGTATCGCCCATGAAGATCTTCGCCGGATGCGAATTGTATTTCAAAAAGCCCAGCAGCGACCCCATCACCGCCATGATAAACGTCGCGATCGCCAGCTTGTCCTGCTGCAGAGCGAACATCACAAACGGCGCGAAGGCCAAAAAGCTGCATCCCGCGGCCAGACCATCCATGCCATCCGTCAGATTAACGGCGTTGGACGCGCCGGTGAACATGAAGAACACCAAAAGCATATACAGCCCGCCTAACGGAATCACCCATTCAAGAAACGGCAGGATCACATCCGTCGACGCATTTTGACGGTACATGAAGAAAAACAACACTGCCAAGACCAGCTGCAAAAAGAATTTGTACTGCGGCTTAAGGCCTTCGTTGTTCTGCCGGATCACGATGATATAATCGTCCAGAAAGCCGATCAGGCCGTAGCCGACATACGCCAGCATCACGATCATCGCCTGCAGGTCGCGGATCGCCCCCGGCTGCAGGAGCAGCGTGACGGCTAACGGCGTCAGCACGAACACGATGCCGCCCATCGTCGGCGTCTTCTGTTTTTGTTTGTATTCTTCTAACGAATATTCGCTGACGGTCTGGTTGTAGTTGATTTTATGTAGATAGGAGATCAGCAGCGGCATCGTCGCAAGCACGACGATCAGGCTGATTCCAAAAGCGCCGACCAGTGTTAAAAACATGTTTCTGTCCTCCCCGCTTACCCGAAATACCGCTCGATCAACAGGCGGTCGTTAGGGCAAGTCTTTGCCGTGTCCTGGATCAGGGAGGTTTCCCCGCCTTTTCCAGCGACTACTATTATATCATCAGTTTGCGCGCCGTCGAGTACAAATTTTATCGCTTCCGCCCGGTCGCGGATGATTTTCTGAGAGCCGTCGCACCCTGCCGCAATCTGCGCCAAAATTCGATCCGGATCCTCGGTGCGCGGATTGTCGTCGCACAAGACGACCTGATCAGCGTAGGCGCAGGCAATCCGGCCCATCAGCGGGCGTTTATCCGCCTCCCGGTCCCCGCCGCAGCCAAACACCACGCTTAAGCGGGTATGTCGCTGATCCGCCACCTTCCGCCAGTGCTTCAGCATCGCTTCCAGCGCGCTGGCGGTGTGCGCATAATCCACAACAGCCAGCACCGGCTGCCGGCATACGATTTCCATCCGGCCTTCCGGCAACGCTGCGTGATGTGCGAATTCCAGCATCGCTGCCCAGGGGATATCCAGCGCGAACCCGCAGGCCAGCGCCGCCGTCAGGTTGCGCATGTTGAACGCCCCGGCCAGCGGCGCTTCCACACGGTGGCCGTTGAGATCAAACGTGATCGAATCCAGCGTTTCCGCGACCGGATGAATCCGGAAATTGACGCTGTCCCGGCCATAGGTAAACACCGGCCGGTGCAGCTGACTCAGCCAGCGCTGCGTCACCGGGTCGTCCTGATTCAAAATCGCCGTCCCTTTCTCTTTCAGCTTCTCAAACAACATGAATTTCGCCCGCTGATACGCTTTTAATGTCTTGTGATAATCCAGGTGATCCTGTTTCAGATTCGTCAGCACCGCCAGATCGAACAACAGCCCGTCGACCCGGTGCATCGCCAGCGCCTGGGAGCTGACCTCCATGATCACAGTATCGATCCCCCGCCTCACCGCTTCGTCCAGCAAGCGCGTTAACGTCAGCGGATCGGGCGTTGTATTCGGACTGAAGCGAACTTCATCGCCGATCACAATCCGCCCGGTGCCGATCAGACAACAGCGCCGTCCGGCACCGCTTAACATGTCGTAAAGCAGCTGGGTAACCGTGCTTTTGCCATTGGTGCCGGTCACGCCGATCATCGTCAGCTTCAGCGCCGGATAATCGTAATATGCCTGCAGCAGCAGCGGATAGACCGCGCGCGGATCGGGATGCACGATCGTCCGTTCCCCCGGCTGATCGCTGAGCACATACCCGCCGCGCGAGCGCACCGCGTCAGCCCATTGCCGCCCATCCGCGCGGTCGCCCCGCAGCGCGACAAACAACCCGTCCCGGCCGATTTCCTGCGCCCGATCGCTGAGTGCGGTCAGCTCCGTCGTGTTTTCCGTTTCAATGCCAATCACCCGCAGCAGCTCATTCAGCCGACGCCGCCGGGCAGTAGAGCCAGACTGTGCCTTGTTCATCAATTTTCACCCCCGGACTCGGCAGCTGGTCAACGACGACATCGCCCTCGCCGATCTTGACCAGCTTCAGATTTTCGTTTTTCACCTTTTTGTATTCCTTGCCGATATAATCGCCGACCTCGATGGTCACCGGATCGGTCCACAGCTTGATCTTCGCCATCTGATCGTCGGTTCGCTTGACCTCATAGAGCGTCAGCACATCTTCCAGCACGTTGCGCACGATTGGGGAAACGACGGTGCCGCCGTACTGAATGTTGGACTTCGGCGCATCCAGCGCGATATACACGACGATCTGCGGATCGTCGATCGGAGCCGCGGCGATCGTCGACAGAATGTACTCGCCGCTCAGATACGCACCGTCCTTCGCCTTCTGGGCGGTTCCGGTCTTGCCGCCGATCTTGTAGCCGTCGATATACGCCCCCTTCGCCCCGCCTAACGCCACGACGCTTTCCAGCGCGTAGCGCATCTTGAAGCTGGTGTCCTCGCTGATGACCTGGCGCACGGCGTTGGGCTTGACCTCTACGATCGGATCCTTGGTTGTCGGATGCAGGATCGCCTTGGTGATATATGGCTGGTACAGCGTCCCGCCATTGACGATCGCGCAGAAAGCCGTGACCAGCTGAATCGCCGTGACGGAAATGCCCTGGCCGAAACCCGTCGTCGACTGTTCCAGCAGCCCCCAGTCGTCGGTATTGAACAGGATGCCCTTGGCCTCGCCCGGCAGATCGACGCCGGTTTTCTGACCGAAGCCGAAGGCATCAAGATATTTACTCAGATTATCGCCGCCCAGCATCTGGGCGATGTGCACAAAGCAGGGATTGGACGAATTCTGCAGGCATTGCATATAGGTCTGCTGACCATGACCGCCGGCTTTCCACGACTTTAAGCGCGCGCCTTCGACGATTTCATAACCGCGGTCGTAATAGCCGTCGTGTTCCATATCGAACAGTCCTTCCTCCAGCCCCGCGGAAAACGTCACCGTCTTAAACGTTGAACCCGGCTCGTAGCTCATCCAGACCGGCAGGTTGCGGTTGTAGACGGATTCGTCGTAATCCTGGTAATGATTGGGATCAAAGTCCGGCTTCGACACCATCGCCAGAATCTCGCCGGTGTTGGGATTCATCGCCAGTCCCCAGGCAGAATCCGGGTTGTAACGTTCCATCGCATTGTTCAGCTCACGCTCCAGAATACTTTGAATCCGCGTGTCGATTGTCAGCATGACATCCATTCCCTGGCCCGGCGCTTCATAGCGCTCGGAATAGATTTTCACCGGATGACCCTTCGCGTCGAATGGAATTTTCATACTTCCCTTATTCGCCTTTAGAATTTCCTCATATTGCAGCTCCAGTCCGGCCAGCCCCTGATTGTCCACGCCGGTAAAGCCGAGCACCTGCGCCAGGTAGGCGCCGTTGGGATAATAGCGCAGCGAGTCCTGCACCAGATACACGCCGGTCAGATCCAGATGGTCGATCGCCTTGGCCTGTTCGTTGGAAATCAGCCGGCCATAAGGGACGATCCGCTGGGTCGAAACCTTGCGGGTGATCTGCTTATAGATGTTCTCTTTTTCTGTTTCCAGAATATCCGCCAGCTGCTGGGCGGTGCTGTCGGGATCGGTGATCTGGGCCGGAACAACCATGACCGAGGTCGAAGGAATATCCGTCGCCAGCACTTCGCCGTTGATGTCCAGAACATTCCCGCGCAGCCCGGACACCGGAAAATCCCGCTCCCATAAATCCTGCGCTTTGGAAAACAGCGTTTCCCGATCCAGAATCTGAACGTAAGCCAGCTTGCCGATGATCAAGGCAAAAATGACCGTGCCGCCGATCACGATTTTATCGATGCGTTTTTTTATCCGCGTACTCAGCATCCGATCACCTCTGTTTCATCCTATGAAAAAAGACCCGCGCTCATGCGGATCTTTCTTTGTTTGTAAAGGATGAAACGTCTATTCCTGCAGCACGACCTCGATTGCCGTCTGCTTGTTGACCAGCGTCCCCGGCGGAATATTCTGGGAAACGACCTTGCCGTAGCCTTCGATCTTGACCGGCAGACCGCTGGCCTTCCAGAAGCCGCTGACCTCCTTGCGCGTCCAGCCGTTCATGTCGGGCATCGTGATCTGATAGGTATCCGTCAGCAGGAAAATCTTCTGGCGCGTCACCACCATCTCGCCAGCCTGCGGGAACTGATCGATGATCTCCTCGCCGCCGCCCAAGACGATCACATCGCATTCGCTGTCGGCCAGCTTGTTCTGCGCATAGGTTAACGTGTGATTGATCAGCGACGGCATCGTGGATTCATGAATCGGTACGATTTCCGCCGACGGCGCGCTCGGCTCGCTGACGTCCTGCTGCCCGGCAAAATTGTAGGTCATCGCGACCTTGCGCAGCACCGATTT
>NZ_GG657556.1:264766-279998 GCF_000157995.1 Holdemania filiformis DSM 12042 | reverse complement strand
GATCGCGTCGGATTTGACGTGCGCGTTCTTGTCATAATCGGCCTGGAACGCATAATACACCAAGACCTTCGGATCCTCCGCCGGCATCGCCGCCATCAGCGAAACGATCGTCTTGCCCGTGCTGTAGCCGCCCCCGCCGACCGCTGCCAGCTGGGTGGTTCCGGTCTTGGCGATGATCGTCGTTTCCGGAATCTGATAGAACCGGGCGGTGCCGTCCTCGCGGTTGGCCGTGTCGTACATCAGCTGCTGGACCTGCTTGGAGGTTTCGACGCTGATCGGATTGCCGACAACCTGCGTCTGGCCCTGATACAGCACATTCTGATCGTCATAAGAGGAACGCACCTGATCGATGACGTACGGCTTGACCATCGTGCCGTCGTTGAAAATCGCGGAATAGGCCTGGATCATCTGCAGCATTGTGACGGTCGAGCCCTGCCCGTAGGTCAGCGCCAGCTTGTCCGCCGGCCAGGTAAAATTCTTCACGCCGGTGCTTTCCGCGATGCCGTCGGTATCAACCAGCTTGAAAAAACCGAAACGGTCGAGATACTCCTCATAGACCGACGGTTCAATTAAATTCGTAATGATGCTCGCAGTCACGACGTTGGACGAATAGACTAAGCCCAGATCGTAAGGGATCATGCCCCAGCTTTTGCCCGAGGCATTGCCGATGCAGCCGATCTTGCGGGAATCGCCCTGGGAAACACGATATGGCTTCCGGTTGGTCGCCGCGTAACAAAACCGCGAGCTGTCCACCAGCACACTGCCGTCATACGCTCCGCTGTCGATCGCCGCGGCATACGTGAAAACCTTCATCGTCGAGCCTGGTTCATAAGGCATCTGCGATACATAATTGACGTAATCATCAATATCCATCGTGTTCGGATCAAACGACGGCGACTGGCCCCATGCCAGGATCTTGCCGGTTTCGACTTCCATGACCGAACCCCATACCTTTTCCGGGTTAAACTCGGCCTGCGTCTGCATGAACGCTGTTTCCAACGCTTCCTGAATCCCCTGATCCAGCGTTAAAATCACGTCGTTGCCATTCACGGCGCTCTTTTCTTCCATCTTCATGCCCGGCAGAATGTTGCCGTTTTTATCCGCCTGATAGCGTTTATAACCATCCTCGCCGCTCAGCGCGGCATTCATATATTGTTCGATGCCCATCCGGCCGCTGACTTCCCCGTCGTCGTCCGCCTGCGCGAAGCCGATCAGATAGGAAGCAAACGTGCCTAATGGATAGGACCGCTTCGTCGTCTGCACAAATTCGATCCCGTTGAGATCCAGCGCTTCGATCGCTTCCTTGGTTTCCCGCGGCAGATTGCGGCCTTTGCTGCCAAGCTCCACCTGTTTGGCGTTCTTGGTCAGATAACCGTAAAGCGTCGATTCCTCCATGCCTAAAATTGGCGCCAGCGCACGCGCCGTGGCCAGCGGATCATCGACATAAGCGATCTCACCCTTGCGGCTCTGACGGTTTTTATCCAGAATAGCGATGATATTGTAAGTCACGTTGTCCTGCGCGATGATCGTTCCGTTGCGGTCTAAAATATATCCCCTTCGGGCCTGCTGAACCGTCCTGTGCACGTTGCTGGCGGAAACATAATCAGTCAGATCCGTTCCGCTGCGGGCGTGGACCTTCACGACAGCCACTAAAAAAACATTCGCCGTGACCAACCCGCTGATCAATAGAATCGTCGCCAGGATCAGCAGGATCATGCGATTGCTTTGCCGCATGAGAATTACTCTCCAGTTTTGGCGATTGTCACAATATTCCCCTGATTTTGTGTCATGCCGTCCTCGGCCGCAATGCCGGTGACGCGGTCGCGCGTGCTCAAGCTCTGGACTTCAATCTTTAACGCGTCGTTCTCAGTCTGCAGTGCCGCGATGTCGCGGGATACGCTCTGCTGACGCGCGCTCAACGAGTTATTGTAAGTTCTTAAGAATAATGAAGAAGAAACATAACAAACTGAGGCGAAAAAAAGCAGCACTGCAGCCAATCCTTCTAACCTTAGCTTCTTCTTCTTTTTCACTAACTTAGCCATGATTCTAATCCCCTATCCTTTCTAATACGCGTAATTTCGCGGAATGTGAACGATTGTTTTCCGCAAGCTCCTCCTCACCTGGCAAAATCGGCTTGCGGCTGACCAGACGGAAGTCCGGCTGCCGGATCTGACTTGGCAGCAAGGGAATCCGCGGGTCGGTTTTTTCAACGCTGGACGCCTGGCGGAAGGTTTCCTTCACGATCCTGTCCTCCAACGAATGAAAGGTGATGACGGCGATCCGGCCGCCCGGTTTGACTAACGACATCGCCGCCCGCAGGCCGGTTTCCAGCGATTCCAGTTCGCCGTTAACGGCGATCCGCAAAGCCTGAAACGTCTGCTTGGCCGGATGTCCCTTCTTATTAAGCACTTTCGCCGGCAGCGCCTTTTTGATCACGTCGACCAACTCGAAGGTCGTGTCGATCGGATGCAGAGTGCGGGCCCGCACGATCTGCCGGGCAATCGGACGGGAATAGCTTTCCTCGCCGTATTTCCACAGCAGCGCGCTCAGTTCTTTTTCATCAAGTTCGTTGACCAGATTCCAGGCCGAGCGCGGCTGACTCTGATCCATGCGCATATCCAGACGGGCGTCGTAGCGGTAGCTGAATCCCCGTTCGCCGTCATCAAACTGCGGCGAGGAAACGCCCAGATCCATGACCACACCGTCGACGCTCATCACGCCCCGCGCGTTCAATTCCTCGCGCATCTGCGCGAAATTGGCGCGGATCAGCGTCACGCGGCCGCTGACTTCAGCTAATCGCTGAGCGGATTCCGCCAGCGCCTGTTCGTCAAGGTCGAACGCGTAAAGATGACCGTTCTGCAAGCGGCGGGCAATTTCCAGACTGTGGCCGCCGCGGCCTAATGTGCCGTCAACATAAATGCCGTCAGATTGGCAGTTCAGGGCGTCGATGGACTCCTGAAGCAATACACTGTAATGTCTTGTCATACGAGAAACTCCGTGAGCTGTTCGGCAACATCCTCAAACGAAGCACTGGCTTCGTCATAGTAGTTGTCCCAGCGTTCCTTGGCCCAGATTTCCACGTGATCGGCAACCCCGACCACGACGCATTCTTTTTCAATTCCGGACTCTGTGATCAAAGCGGCGGGCAGCAGAATTCGTCCCTGGCTGTCCAATTCGCATTCCGACGCTTTCGACGTCAGCATGTGAATGTACATCCGGGTTTCCCGTTTGGTGGAAGGCAGCCGTTTCAGCTGCTCGAACACGGCGTCCCACTGCGCCATTGTATAGGTGCGCAGACAGCCATCCAAACCGCGGGTAACGACGAAGCGATTGCCAAGCTCATCGCGAAAGCGGGCAGGAATGATCATTCTGCCCTTGGCGTCAATGTTGTGCCGATATTCGCCCATGAACATGATCAATCACCCACAATCTACCACTTTATGCCACTTCATACCACAATTATAACACTGTCCCCGCAAATGCCAAGAATTTATTTTAATAAAACGTCATTAAGTTGTCATAATTTGTTAACCAATTTTTACCATTTGGCTTAAACACAGGCTTTTTGTCGAACTTTGTCAAAATAAATCAAGTCCTGTTTCTTAATCTAATTGAATTATTTTCAACTCATCTACAAGAATAAAAAAAGACACCGGAAACCTTTTCCGATATCTTCTTTTTGTTTTATTTGCCGTTGTAGGAACCGCAGGAGCAAACGCGATGCGGCAGCTTGTATTCTCCGCAAGCCGGGCATTTAACCAGCGTCGGAGCCGTCAGCTTAAAATGCGTTCTGCGTTTTGCCTTTCTTGTCTTCGAATTTCTTCTCTGTTGTACAGCCATGTGTCAGCACCTCCTAATCATCAAACTTGAATTCTTTCAGTTTCGCTAAACGAGGGTCAATTTCTTGTTTCTTCTGCCGGTTGTAATCTTCTTCCCTGATGACTTCCCAGCCTTCTCCCTTGGGATAGGAAATTCCGCTTTTGACAACCTTGAGCGGGACTTCGGCCAGGATCAGCTGAAAGACAACCGGGTAGAGTTCAAGTACATCCTTCTTCAGAACATGAACCTCTGCTTCCTCGCACGGAAGGAAAGAGAACACTTCGTGAGAAGAAGTCTCAAACGGCACGATGACGTCTTCCAACGACACCGCGCAGGGAACCACCATATCACCCGTGACCTTGAGATCTGCCTCGAAACGCTGCCGCGACGGATCGTAATGTCCGCTGCCGGTCACCGTCACGTTCTTCAAATCCCGCAGGCGGTCGCTCGCCAAACTTTCCGGATCAAAAGTCACAGCCTCGTTAATTGTGAGTTCTTGATTCCCTTGATTGATCAGTTCAGTCTTAGACCATTTCACGCGCAGTTCACCCTATTTCGTTAACAGCCTTTATTATATGTAAAAAACCAGCCAAAGTCAATGATAACTTTTAAAGCTTAACACCGGGGTTTTTCAGGGGTTGCTTAACGGGGAACCGCGGAAATGGAAACCGGATAAGATCTCTTCCGCCAGGTTCTTTACCGGCTTACCCGGCTCGTTACTGATCCGCTTGTTCCGTCCGCAGATCGGCGCAGCCACCAATCTTGCGGGCCGTCCAGTCGAGAATCTCCGCCACGACCTGATCCTTTTCTTTTTCATTGAGCAGTTCATGGCGCAATCCTTTGAATACCCGCATCTCGATGTCGTCATAGCCGGCTTCCCGCAGCGTTGCCGCCGAGCTTTCCAGCCCCTTGCGGCCGCCGGTCACCGGATCGTCCCCGCCGGCGATAAACAGAATCGGCAACTTCGGATTCTTGAGATTCCAGCGCATCAGATCGTGCATATCCTGAATCCCGTAAAACATATCGTCAAACGCTGAAGCGGTAAACCGGAATCCGCACAGCGGATCGGCGATGTACGCGTCGACATTGTCCGGATTCTTGCTCAGCCAGTCTAACGGCGTGCGCGGATTGGGAATCTGCTTGTTGAACGAGCCCTGCACCAGCTGATCGAGCAGCTTGCTGCGGTAATGATCGCCCTTGAGCGCGATGATGGACTTGGCGGCAATCCGGCCGGCTGAGGCGGCCGGGTTGTAGTTCGGCGCACCGCACAGGATCAGTCCGTTCAGCAGCGCGTCGTAACGTTTGACAAAGCTGCGGGCCATGATCGAACCCATGCTGTGACCAAACAGGATTACCGGCACATCTGGATACTCCTGCTTCACCTGAATCATCAGTTCGTACAGATCGTTGACGCATTTCTGCCAGCCCTTGTGCTTGTTGAAATACCCCAGCTCCTCAGGACTGGCGGCCGATCCTCCATGTCCGCGGTGATCGCTGGTCACAACCACAAAGCCCAGCTGGGCCAGATTCTGTGCAAATTCCGCGTACCGCAGCCGGTGTTCCGCCATCCCGTGCGAAATCTGGAAGATCGCCCGCGGCTGCCCTTTCGGGCGGTATATCGTTGTCGCTATTTTTTGTTTTTCATCCATTGTTTTTGTTTCACCTCGGATTCCTAGTTTATTATAGCATAGCGTTTCTCCGGTTTGTGAGCATTTCACGAATGTTTATGATATCATAAAGGACAGCAGTGAAAAAAACCGCTGTCCGCCTTCGTATAAGGAAGGTTTGGAAAGATCTGGAGGTTGTCTATGAAAGCATGTGGAATTATCGTGGAATACAATCCGTTTCATAACGGTCATCTTTATCATCTAGAACAAGCCCGTGCGGTCACCGGCTGCGATGTGCTGGTCGCGGTGATGTCGGGGAATTTCGTCCAGCGCGGGGAACCTGCGATTCTGGACAAATGGAAGCGGGCGGCGATGGCGGTGACACAGGGCTGCGATTTGATCATCGAGCTGCCCTATCCCTGGGTCACGCAAAGCGCTTCGCATTTTGCCGAAGGTGCGGTGACGTTATTAAAACTGGCTCAGGTTTCTTCACTGGTCTTCGGCTCGGAAAGCAACAACCTGCAGGAACTGAAGGAAATTGCATCGATGCCGATCAATCCGGATCATCTGAAGGAGTCGTTGGCCGCCGGACTGGCTTTCCCCAAGGCGTATGGTTTATGGGCCAAAGAGATGCTGCCCAACGATATCCTGGGCGTGGCCTATCTGAAGCAGCTGCAGGACAGCCCGATCACGCCCTATACGATTCAACGCACCGTCGGCTATCATGAAACGGCGCTGCAGGGTCCGGTGGCCAGCGCCAAGGCGATCCGGCTGGCTGCTGAACAGGAATGCTTCTCCGATGAACAGACGCCGATGGCTTCCGCGCTGAAGACCGGGCCGCGGGTCTCTCTGGCGCAGTTCTATCCTTATTTAAGAATGATGCTGACCACGATGCCGGTTCATGTGCTGCAAACGTACTTCCTGTTTTCCGAAGGAATTGAAGTTCATCTGGCTCATTGTGCAGAGATTTCACCGGACTGGGACAGCTTCATCGCCGCCGCCGTGAACCGACGCTATACCCGTTCGCGGATTCAGCGCACCTGTATGCAGCTGCTGTGCCAGATTCATTGGGATGAGATCCGCAGCCTGCCGCCGCTCGATACGCTGCGTCCGCTGGCATTCAACGAAACCGGAAGACAGTATTTAAAACAGCTGCGTCAACAGGAAGTTCGCATCGCCTCCCGCTTTGCGGCTGTTCCCGAGCCTTACCGCCGGCTGGAATACCGTTCAACACAGCTGTACGCCTCGATGATGGCAGAACCCGACCGGATCGCATTGTTAAAAAAAGAAATCGGCGGACCGATCATCCTATAAAATTAATGGAAAAGAATAATTCTTCCTCAATTTCAATTAAAACAGCTGGCGGCAGTAAGCTTAAAATCAAGTTTACCGCTGTCAGCTTCTTTATATCAGAAATTCAATTATTCCTAAACTCAGCAAAAACATAAATGAATCATTATCCTCAGTTTCACATTGATCAATCACCCGCATCAATCTCTGCTTTTTTATCCCATTTGACGCGGAATACTATAAAGCCCTAAGAAATTGGTATTTCCAAGCTATTTCTGTTTATTGAAAATTTCTTCCACCGACATAGGACCCGCTTGGCCACGATAAACACGAATTTTTGTAATATCGGTTAATCCTTCATATTCCGGCACTTCCACACCAATACCATAAACTTCGATTCCATAACCAAATCCATCATCCGTTTTCACATTCAAATAATAATGTCCGTCATCGATGCACATGACTTCCATCAGCTTTCTTTCGATATCTTCTTCATCAAGAACAATAATCATTCCTTCTGAATTGACATATACGCCGGCAAAAGAAGAAAAATCTCCAGCCATGATTTCCTCATGATTCAACTCCAGCTCAATCTTATTCTCTAAATTTTCTGCCTTCTTTGAGCAGCCTATCAACAATGTTAATACCAATAACCTAATCCCTATTTTTTTCATTTTGTCTCCGCAGACATAATATAGAGCAAACGTCGGTGCAGAAGTGACGATCAGCCACTTATTTCAGCTTTTCCAGATCTTCCTTGATCTTAGTCGTAGAGATCCCTTCGGTGCGCGGCAGATAAACAACCTCGCAATACGCCTTCAGTTCATCGAATTTGCCTTCCCAGTCATCGCCCATGACGAACAGATCGGCATGATATTCCTGAATATCCTTCGGCTTCTGCCCCCAGTCGTTTTCCGGAATCACCAGATCGACATAGCGGATCGCTTCCAGCATCATTTTGCGTTCCTCGTAGCTGTGATAGGCTTTTTTTCCTTTGATCGCGTTGAATTCATCGGTCGACAGGCCGACGATCAAATAGTCGCCCAGCTGCTTCGCTCGTTTTAATAAACGGATATGCCCCCAATGTAAAAGGTCATAAGTCCCGTAAGTAAGTATTCGTTTCATGATTCTTCATCCTTTCGTCGCTTTTTCATTATACCAAAATTCAGCTCAATCAACAGATATTCTTATGCTCCTTGCGACAAGTGTTCGCTTTTGTTGATCCTTATTAAATCCAGGGTTTGTAAGTTCAAAATGAACCAGTTTACAAAAAAAGCGGCGTTAAGCCGACTTTTCTTGTTTATTCCGCTTCGACGTTATGGTAAACCTTCTGCACGTCGTCGCAATCATCCAGCATCGTTAACAGACGATTCCAGGATTCTTTGTCTTCTTCGCTCTCCAGCGTGACGTATTCCTGCGGCAGCATCGTGATTTCGCAAGCGTCGTATTCGACTTCCGGAATCAGAGCGTCGATCGCTTCCTTCGCCTTGTGGAAATCCGTCGGATCAACCGTCACCGTCATGTTTCCGTCTTCGCTTTCGATGTCGATAACATTCACATCCGCCATGATCAGCGCATCCAGCATGCCTTCTTCATCTTCATACGGGAAGTTGAACAGACCGACGTTGTCATAGCTGTGCGAAACGCAGCCCGCGACGCCCATCTTGCAATGCGCTTTGTTGAAGCAGGTCTTGACCGCACTAACGCTGCGGTTGGTGTTGTCGGTCAGACAGTCGATAATGATCGTTGCCGCTCCCGGACCGAAACCTTCGTAACGGCAGGAATCATAGTTTTCCCCGCTGCCGCCCTTTGCTTTTTCGATCGCTCTTTTGATAACATCCGCCGGAACCTGGTTTGCCTTGGCTTCGGCAATTTTCCGTTTCAGGCCCAGATTCATCTCCGGATCCGGAACGCCCGCTTTCGCTGCGATCAACAGTTCTTTGCCGTAACGAGAGTATAATTTTGACTTTGCTGCGGCTGTTTTGGCCATTGCCGCCGCACGGACCTCATGTGCACGTCCCATAGTTAATAACCACCTTCCAAAATTGACTTTATCATTATATCAAAGCACACTGTAAAAATCACGAAGAAAATTGTAAAACAGGCTTAAAAGCGGTGAATTTCCGCTTCATTTTCAAGAAACGGGATACGCCCGATCTGAATCGCCGGTTTATGATGACCGTGGAAGTCGCTGCCGCAGGTCATCCAGAGTCCATGATCCAGCGCCAGCTGCCGGTAATGACGGGTCTGTTCCTCGCTGTGATAACTGCTGTAGACCTCCATGCCCTGCACGCCGCTGTCTAATAATCGTTCCAGAATTTCATCTTTACCTTTGAAATTAGCTCCCGGATGGGCGACGACCGCTTCCCCGCCAGTGGCATGAATCAGGTCGATGATTTCCGCCGCTGTCTTCTTGCTTCCTGCAGTATAGCCCGGCTTGCCCTGGGAGAAGAAATCCCAGAAAAAGTTCACATTCGGATTATCGCTGCGGCTGCCGCCCGCGCGGTAAGGATCCAGCCAGTGTAAATCGTCGAATTCTTTATGACTCAACAAATATGCGCCGATATCCTCAGGCACAAGAATGTTGTCCTTGGCCACGCCTTTCAACAGCTCATCCGGCAGATCTAGTCCCATCGCTTCACAGAACTGATGCTTCGCTTTCCAGGTGTTTTCAACGGATTGGTCATAATAATAATGGAACAATTCGTCATAACGCGGATCGGTGATATCAATCCCGTAAGCCGTCATGTGAAAACCCACGCCTTCAAAGTCACAGTCGATCTCAATGCCTGGAATGACGCGAATGCCTTCCGCTTCGCCCAAGCTCGCCGCTTCCGCGACGCTGGCAACGTTGTTGTGATCAGTAATCGCCAGGGTCTTCACGCCATTTTTCTTTGCCATGCGGATGATTTCCGCCGGTGTATAATCGGCGTCGGTGCTGACGATCGTATGGATATGATAATCCAGGGTACTCATAAAATTCCTCCTCTTACCTCTAGCTGAAGTATACCTTGAAACCGGTTTCTAAGCAACAAAAGAACCCGGAATTTTCCGGGTTTTGATTTCTGGCGTGATTGGTTTCCATCCTTTATTGGAACAAGCTTGACGGGTCCAGCGCCGTTTCATTCTGAATCAGATAGAAATGCACGTGAGGTCCGGTTGCCCGCCCAGTCATGCCCATGATACCGATCGTCTGTCCCTGTTCGACAGCGTCGCCTTCCTCAACCTGGATTTCGCCCAAGTGTCCGTAGAAGCTCTGAATTCCGTCGACATGATCAAGAATGATGTAATTACCGTCGATCTGATTAAACCCGGTTGTGTTCACCGTTCCCGCCGCAATTGCCAGAATGGGCGCCTGCTTGTTATCCGGATCGGTGATATCCAGCGCCTGATGACCGGCGTAACAGCCCCAGCGACAGGTGATTTCAGGGTTTTCAACCGGCGAAATTGCCTCGATCCGGGCTACGGCGTCAGCGCCGTCCGCTACTGGATACGGCTGAAGAAGCTGATCTGAAGTCAGTTTTACAAAGATCCGGTCTTCCGGCATGAAGCAGGTCACGGATTCCGGGATTTCCCCGAATTCCAGCTGTGCCAGGGATTCTGCGCCCCGCTGCATATCAGTCAGCGTCATCGCTTCACCGTTTGCCGCAATCCATGACTCGGCCCGCACGGTGACCGGAACCTCCATGCCCATTGATTCCAGCGCTTTTTTCGAGCCTTCGCACCAGACTTTGATTTCATCAGTGTTCACCAGTTCCACAGGCGTTGCTTCATTTTGAATCAGCGTCAGCTTCATCGTCATTTCCCAGCCGGACTGGGCATCCGGTTTCAACATCATGCCGACGCTGACCCCGGCGCAGATGACGACGATCCCGGCCGCAAGCAGCCACGGTGTTCGTTTTTTATTCACAATCCATCCCATCCTTTCTTTCAAACGCTTCCGCGTTCTTTTACTGTTAAGACATTGCAGAGCGCTCTGATCGTGGTCTGCGCTGAAGGAAAGCAGCAGATTTGCATAGTCGATTCGTTCTTTCTGCGGCTTGTTCTCCAGCAGCTTTTCATCGATAAAATATTCCAGATCCAGGCGCAGCTGGTTCATCATCAGACGCACCAGCGGATTAAACCAGTAGACGATTTCCAACAGCTGGATGAATCCGAGAAACCACGGATGTCCGTACTTTACATGCAGGCATTCATGATCGAGCATCATTCTCCGCTGCACTTGTGTTCGTTCTTCAAAATCTGCGCCCAAGACCAGCTGCGGCACCAAGTTGCCATAGATCGCACAGCTGTGGATGCTCATACTCTGCCGGACAGGAATCCGCAGACAACGATTGATCTCCATCTGACGTACCGCTTCTTCACACAGATCGTGAGAACAAGGCTGTAAACCTAACCGTTTTTTCAGTTTCACCCGGGCGATGACATTTACACCCGTCATGATGACCATTCCCAGTATCCAGATCATCACCAGCCCCTCGCCCCAGGTCCAGTTTTGCGGCGTCGGCCTGTCCTGCGGCAGCGGGAGCACATCTTGGGTTGGAGAAATGATCATCGGCGCGGCTTCAATTTGTTCCACTGTTTCCGCGAATGAATCCGCCAGCGGGATAGTCGTCAGTTTCTGATATGGGCTGTACATCGACGTCCGCTGAATGGGAATTGCCAGTTGAAGAAGCAGCGGAACCCACAGCAGCAGCCGGGCCGTTTTCCCCAGCTTTCGGAAAACTTTCCGGCGCAAGGCCAACAGAATCAAAATCAGCGGACTGATCATGATTGAGATTTCAATCAGGCGTATTACGCCATGTTCCAGCATCGCTTTCCCTCCTTCCTGATTTTCTTTTTCCGGTCAAACTTTTTATTTGAATGCAAGCGGGAGCCTTTCCCGCCCGATCGTTAACGCAGTTCTGCTTAATAACACAATCTTTAAGAAGCTTAGATCAAGCGGTGGAAGACAAACTGTTAGCGGCGGAACAGAATATCCGAATTGACGCGAAGGCCGTCAACCATCAGAAAGAAATGGACGTGGATATACGGAGATTTTCCAGTGGAACCTATGATTCCCACTTTTTCACCCCGCTTGACGCTCTGACCTTCTTCAACTTGGATATCGCCCAGATGAATATAATAGCTGAGCACCTCGTCGCCATGATCGATGACCAGAAATTTCCCGTTCATCGACGAATAGCTGACTTCCGTCACAACGCCATCCGCGGTTGCCAGCACAGCCGCCTGATCATTGTCCGGATCCGTCGCATCCGTTGCCTGATGACCTGCGTAACAGCCCCAGCGGCACAGCACAATCGGGTTTTCAAGCGGCGGCTGAACGCCTTTCTGCACCGCTTTTTCCGGCAATTGCGGAGAGGGTTGGTCATGTGGCAGACCACTGACAAGCAGTGACAGCCGGGTTGCCTTACCGCTGCAGGCCAGTCCGTTCGTTTCCGGCAGCGTCCACTGAATTTCAGCCTCCGCCCGGCCGAAAGCCAGCGTTTGTAAGCTCACGGCTTTCCCGTCCTGACTTAATGTAGCCGCGTCGATTCCCGCATGGATCGTCTTTTCATCAAGCTGCTCCAGCGCGGATGGCTTGCCCTGGCATTGATAATGAACTTCCGGCGACTGCGCATAAACGGAATATTCATACCCCTGCAGCCCGGTCACGTCGAGGGCCACGGTGCCTTCCCGCGTCGCTAACGGTTTGGGTTTCAGCAGCATCGCTCCGCACAAGCCGCACAAACAGATGACGATCAATCCTGCAATCAGCCCCGGTATCCGATTCTTCCTTAAAATCTGGCTGAGGCGTTCTTTCAGCTGCTGCTTTTCCTCGCTGCCGCTGAGTCCCTGCAGCGCTTTATGCCGCGGGCCTGCCGCTGCGGTTAAAATCATCTCAGCATAATGGCAGCGAACCGGCTGCGGCTGATTTTTCAGCAGACGATCGTCAATCTGCAATTCCAAATCCCGCCGGATTTCTCTCATCATCAGCCAGACCAGCGGATTAAACCAATAGAGGATCTCAACAAGCCGCAGAATCCCGCACAGCCACGGATGTCCATAGCGTAGATGCAGACATTCATGCCGGATCATCAGCTCCTGATCTTACGCCGGCCAGTCTGCCCAGCGTTCGCTGACGATCAGCCGTGGAAACAGATGGCCATAGACAGCGCAGCTGGTGATTTCCGGACTTTCCAACACCGCCACATTCCGGCATCCCGCATGGGCCAGCAATTCACGAATCTGCACTGTTTTTTCATCGGCACAACCGTGGGCCTGCAGCCGCCGGCGCAGACGAAGCTGCGAAATAAAATTCACTAAGATCAGAACTGCGATCCCGCCCAGCCAGATCTTCACCGCACTATCCATAATCAGATCGGCTTTAACGACAGGAGTGGGATCATGAAATTCCGCAGCCATTCTCCTTTCCTCTGTCATTTCTTCCAGTGGAATTTCCTGATGAGAAGACTCGTGGATCAACAGGTTCAGCTGGACTTCATCCGCAACCGGCTGATAAGGACTGCGCCGCGTTTGCCAGGAAATCGGAACGATCAGCTGGATGATTAACGGGACCCACAGCAGCAGCCGGGCGGTTGGACCAAGTCGGCGCAGAATATTTTTTCTCAGCAGGAAGATGAAGATAATCAGCGGACTGATCATCAACGAGATTTCCAAAAGCTGCCGCAGACTATTTTTCAGCATTGCGGATCATTTCCTTCAGTTCTTCCAGCTCGTCTTCATTCAGCTGGACTTCTTCCATAAAGTTCAGCATCATTCGGCTCATCGAACCGTTGAACAGCTTATCGGCCAGGCTTTTCTGCGTCTGCCGCGTATAATCCCGGCGGCTGATCGCCGGACTGTATAGAATTTCACGTGAGCCGCGGTCAGCTGTCACGGCCTGCTTTTCCTCGCAGCGGTGGATTAACGTACGGATTGTCTTGGCATTCCAGTCCTTTTGTTTGGAAACCTCCTCGACAATCTGATTCGCGGTCAAGGGTTCCCGCAGCCACAGAACTTTGAGTACTTCTAATTCAGCATCTGTGATTTTTTCGGCGTTCATCAACGTCCCTCCCTTCAGATTACAATTGTAATACATCTATATATTACAATTGTAATCTTGCGTTGTCAAGCCTATAAGAAAAAAGCCGACAACTGTCAGCCATTTTCAGACGGAATTGATCCTTATTTATAACTCATTTCATTAACATTCCAGTTTTTCATTGAATTCTTGAATCCATCGCCCATCTTCGCAATGTAAATTATTAAGCAATTTTATGAAATTACTGCTGTTTTTCTGTCGATCATCTTGAGATAATTGAGCTACATATTCTTTCATTCTTATGTAATTATCCCGATTAATCAGCGAAAACAATTGTCGCCGTTGCTCTTCTTTCGCTTTATACCCTTTGATTCCTGTACATTGCTCAATTAGCGGAGCATTTTTATCTTTTCGATGAGAAGGTAAATTAAACTGCCCCCAGTGCATCAAAATAATCTGCATTGTACAGGGATTTCCAAATATCACAACGTTTTCCGCAGCATCTGACTGCCCATGGAAATTATTTATTTTGGCCTTAATTTCTTCATATTGTTCATAAGGTTTTCTGTCCGTATCACAAAAGATAAAAAGCGCGTCGCATACATTATTTTGATATTTGTCCTGGTAACGAGCTGGAATGTTTCCATTCCCTAGGGCATTAAAAGCCATAACACGATATTGAGCATTCCAGACATTTAATGATTTTAATTTTTCAATATAGTCATATTCTTCATCTCCCTCGCAAATAATTCCAATTGTATACTGGGCTGAAAACACAGGAAGTCTTTTTCTCATAATTTCACTCACCTTGATTTCCCGTATGGATATCTAAATCTAACAGTGATTTTATGAGTTCCGGTTCCGGTACAGCACCGAAGATACCTTTTTGATATTTTGATAAAATATCACTGTTATCGCGCACGCCTTTTAACGCCGTAAAGTCGGCAAGGGAATATAAGTAAACACCTGCCTGATCTTTATCAATAAACCAGATTTGTTCTTTCCGAAACAATTTTTTACAATCCAACAAATTGATATCATGAACGGTAAAAATAAGTTGCGCGCTTCGATTTAATTCATTGTTAAACATTGCCGCAATCGCTCTTGTCAATTTAAAATGTAAGCTGCTGTCTAATTCATCGATCACTAAAACTCTGCCGTCTTCAAGAGCTTCAATAATGTAACTAGCCAACGCCGCAATTTTCTTTGTGCCTGTTGAATCAAACAAAACACTAGGCAGAGGAACTCCATGGTAAACGGAACATAGTCTTATTTGTTCCATGAATTGTTCAGGAATATCTAAAGCTTTCTCTTCTGGTTTCTCCTTTTCAAATTCTCCCAGATTCCAACGAAAATGTTCTTCGTCCAAGTAAACAAAGTCATCCATATCTAAATCCGCATTTTTAATGAAATCAACTACTTTTTTCTGTCGCTTGCTATTCCCTTTCATCAGCTGAACCGTTTTATTTAAAGGAATATTATTCATGTCAAT
>NZ_GG657556.1:252393-264520 GCF_000157995.1 Holdemania filiformis DSM 12042 | reverse complement strand
CCCGAAGGACTAGAAGTATTTCAATCCACGCAAGCGTGTAGCTTGCGACGGATTTGATCCACAAGACTTTTTTACGATCATCAAATTTCAATCCACGCAAGCGTGTAGCTTGCGACTAGGCCATCCGGTAGGTGTCCTCCTGCTTGCTGATATTTCAATCCACGCAAGCGTGTAGCTTGCGACCCGAAGGGTGGTGCGCATAATGCCTAGTTTTAGCCGATTTCAATCCACGCAAGCGTGTAGCTTGCGACGCGTCTGAGCGACACGGATCTCACCGATGTTGTATTCATTTCAATCCACGCAAGCGTGTAGCTTGCGACCCTTGGAATTGACGCTCAGATCAAGGATTTTGAAATTTCAATCCACGCAAGCGTGTAGCTTGCGACGAACCTGCGCGATATCTATGACCAGATCGCAAGTATTTCAATCCACGCAAGCGTGTAGCTTGCGACTCATCGTCAAAGGCGTATGCAAACAATAATATTTATTTCAATCCACGCAAGCGTGTAGCTTGCGACGATTTTCTAATTCTGGATAAACGCGTTGACCAAGATTTCAATCCACGCAAGCGTGTAGCTTGCGACCCCTCAATTAACATAATCAATCCCCCCTGCGGCCATTTCAATCCACGCAAGCGTGTAGCTTGCGACTGCAGAAAAGTAACATTATGCTAATTGGATGTATCTTTAAAAAGAATCTATCATCAGATTAGTAAAAATCCTGCCCTTTTACCATACTATTTTACTATAATCTAAACAATTTTACAAAGTCCCCGGTGCGAACCTCCCAGGGATTTCATGTTCACTTCAGGTTCGCACCGCAACCGCAGAAGCTATCCAAGTTTTAAAATAATTTCTCAATGCAGGATCACAGACGTAAACATAAGTTCCCCTAATGGCTCTCGTTAGTAAAACCTTATAGATATTAAGAATATATTTCTTCAAAATTTCTTCATCATGAATCGCGGCTTTACCAAAGCGATCAAAATATTGATCCGCATGAACTACAATTTGCTGCGCTTGCTCATCATACCCCAGCTCCGGACCAATGATCACTCCCGCATAGTTAAGATCATAACCCTGAACCGTATGAATACACCCAACTTCATTAATTGCGTTCGCAGAATTAACCCAGTCTTCATTGACTGAATTCCAAATAAATCGCTCATCTTCAATCTCAATATCATAAAGCTGCTGATCACGAATCTGATCCAACGAATGATTCTGTGTTTTCCATTTCCAGGCATATCCTGCCACCAGGCGGCACAAACCCACTTCTTTCTCCTTTTGCTTTAGCACTGCCGTTAAATCCCGGATGTGATCGTACAAAAGAAATTCATAATTTTTAAATTCCTTTTTCTTTGGATTTCCATATTCATATAATATATTCTCGATATAGGCAATATAATCTTGTCCGGCCGCGACACGCATTTGTGACGTTAAGAAATATTCTTCCGTATTTTGTTTCTGAACCAGATTCTGAAACACGGACTGATCGATATCCGTTGGTTTTATCGACTGTGTGTCATCGTAGAATAAAATCTGATAATCGCTGCAGCGCTGAATCCAGTCCAGTTCATTTCCGTCAGTTAACCCCAAACTCGCATTAATCCGGTCAAAAACTTTGTGGTGTCCAGGCATGATATTTTTCTTCTGACGAAGCCGGTGCGCCTCATCCACAATCAGCACATCATAATGCGATTTAATCACGTCTGAAGGTCCAATTACCATGGAAGACCGAAGACCTTGGACTTGCCTGAAAACTTTTTTCAATGTTTTCCGCAGCGAAGTCATTGGAATGACCAGACCAATTTTTAAGCTTCTGACATTTTTTAAATAATACAAGCTTTGAAATGAAAACTCATCTTCTGCTTCTTCTATCTCCTCCTCCATTTCGTTATGTTCAGCCATGATGTCTGATATCAATTTCATCAAATAAACTGCCAGCACAGTTTTTCCGGTCCCCGCACCGCCATGCACTAAAAACACAGCTTCTTCGCTTTTGCGCAGATGCTGAAGCAAGGAATCAAACAAGCTTTCAGCAGTTTTATATTGATCATCTGTTAATGATTTATAGGGAGAAAACTTAAAAAGATCGCTGTTCTCAATCTGTATCTGATTGTGCTGCGCAATCCCCTGCTTGATCAGCAGCCGCCATATTTCTTCAAATTTTTCTTTATACCTGTCTTTTTGATAATAATTATAATCCCGGATACCGGCATTTCCATTTTGAAGTCTGAACTGGCCATCAGCCGACAGATATTTAATTAATGAAGCCTCGATATCCGTTGTTGCGGATTTATTAAACTGTTTGTCCATGATCACTCTGAGCTGATCCAGCCGGCGGCGGTCGGCGTTGCGGATATGCTGCTGCAGCCGATGGGCAATATTGATCGTTTCCCCAACATAGGCTTCATTTTTACCTGACAGAATATAAACTGAAGGATATTGAATTGCCTGAGTGATGCCTTTAGCCGCAGTCAGGGCCTGCTCGTTAAATGGAATTGTTTTGATTCTGACCATTCAGGTTTCCTCCTTACAGCTGATCGTATTTGGTGCTTTTTCCCTTAGCCTTTTCTACCGGATACTTTTTTCGATTCTGTTCAAGCTTCTGCAGGATGATCGTTTCGGCGTCCACCCCGAGTTTATCGCTCATCAACAAGCAATAATTCATGACATCCGCCAGTTCTTCGCAGACCTTCTGATGATCATAATCCGGTCCCCATTGAAAACATTCCAACAGTTCGCCAGCCTCGATTGCGATCGACTTGGCCAGATTCTCCGGACTGTGAAATTGATCCCAGTCACGTTCCTCATTAAATTTAATAATTTCTGTCAATGCCTTTTTCATACATCCACCTCAATGTTTCCAGTATATCACGGATATTATCCCCTTGAATATCCCAGATCTGTCTTTTCTCGTGAAAAAGGACGCCGCCAGGCAACGTCCTTTCTCCTATTCAACACGTCTTTATTCAATACAAAACTGGCCGTCATGAAAGAAAACAACTTCGGAACCATCCGCGTGCACCCCGGTGATCTGCATGTCGTCGCTGCCGAACATGAAATCGACATGAACCATTGAGAAATTGCAGCCCTTCGCCTTCATTTCCTCTTCGCTCATCGACTGCGAGCCTTCCATATTCATCGGGTAAGCCCGGCCCAAAGCCAGATGGCAGCTGGCGTTTTCGTCAAACAAGGTATTGTAGAACAAAATCCCGGACTGCGAGATTGGCGTATCGACGTCGATCAGCGCGACTTCTCCGAGATAGGCGCTGCCTTCGTCAAACTGGATCAGACTGGCCAAAGCATCTTCTTCTTCCTCGGCATGCCAGCGCACCGCTTTGCCCTCCTCAAATTCGATCCAGAAATTCTGAATCAACTTTCCCTGATAGCTGAGCGGCTTTGTCGCCTGAACTTTGCCGCGCACCCCGGTTCTTTTCGGCATTGTGAAATTTTCCTCAGTCGGCATATTGGGATTAAAGACCACGCCGCTTTGCGATTTTTCACAGCCGCCTTCCCAGAGATGACCCTCGGCCAGCTCCACAATAAGATCTGTGCCTTTCTGATTCTTAAAATGCAGCGCCGCAAACCGCTGGCGGTTCAGCCAGTCGTTGCGCTCAGACAACTGCCGGTTATGTTTTTCCCACAACGGGATCGGATCTTGTTGATCCTGAATCCGGACAGAAGCCAGGATCGCATCCCACAGCTTTTCCACCGCGGTATCCGGCTGTTCCTGCGGAAAGACTTTCAGCGCCCATTCCGGATTTGGAATTGCGACGATCGACCACTGACCGAGATTGGCCATCGTGTAGTTCTGGAATTTTTCCAATGCTTTGCGGCGCGCGGTGACGACCTGCTGGACCTTCTTTTGATCGACATCCTTCATGATGCCCGGGATGCTCGAGTCAATATGCAGTATGCAGTATCCGCGGTCGATAAATTCCTGTTCCCGCGCCATCAGCCAGTCTGGAACCCGCTGCAGCACCGGCGTTTCCGCGTACTGATAGTCCAGCTTGGTGATCTGATCATCGAGCCACTGCACGATGACCTCACCCGCTCCGGCACGATAGCCTTCTTCGACGCACATTCTGACAAACGGCGCTGAATCGACCTGCGCCTTAATTACCAGCAGCTGCCCTTTCTGAACATTGACGCCCAGCCGAACTGCCAGTTCGGCATATTGCCGCAGGCATTTTTCTGAAACCAAGGTTATTCCTTCTTTCTATGATGTTAGTTTCCGTGGGAGATCGGCAGCATCGCCGCACCGATGATTCCTGGTTCTTCCAGCTTTGCCACTTCAAACAGGGTATCGCGCATCGGCACATGGACCAGATTTTTGAAATTAGCGACAACTTTATCCAGGAATACATCCTTGGACTGCATCATACCGCCGCCGATCACAAACATCCAAGGATCGGCAATATGGGCAATGACCGAGAACATTACGGCCAGATCGTAGGCCATATCGTCAACGACAGCCTGGGCCTGCGAATTGCCCTGCTTCGCCAAATCAAATACATCGCCGGCATGGCGGATCTGATCGCCGAACAGCGCTTTGCCCTTGCGGGTAATCGCAACGCCGCTGGCTTCGTTCTCCACCGCGCCGATGTTCAAATGATTGATTTTCTCACGATTGCGGTCAATGATAATATTCGCAATTTCCCCGGCATGACCATGCTTGCCGCTGACAACCTTACCGTCGACGACTAATGCGCCGCCGATGCCGGTAGAAATCGTGACGTAATAGACGACCGGCAGGCCTTTTCCAGCGCCGACCAGCGCTTCCGCCAGACCGGCGACATTAGCGTCGTTATCGACGTAGGCCGGCATGTTGAAATTTTGCGTCAGCTCCGCGGCAATCGGATAAAGCTCAAACCCCGGCAGATTCGTTGCCATCAACATTTTTCCGTTGATCGTATCGACCGGTCCCGGCACGCCCACGCCGATCCCCTCGCATTCAGTATACCCCGGAATCTCCCGGATCATTTCCATCATGTTGTCCATAACTCTGCGCGGTCCTTCCTGCGCCAGCGACGGCCGTTTTACTTCAGCTAAAACAATCCCGTCGCGCGTCACTTTGGCAACGCGAACGTTCGTTCCCCCTAAATCAATTCCTAAATATGTTTTCATACTCTAGGTCCTCCTTATGTTTAATTATATCGAAAGCTGCAAGGGGTTACAACCAAAGACCGCCCGGAAACCATGGAATTTCACGCTGGGTTTCAAAAGGACTTCGATCACGAAATAGATGAACGATCTTTCTCAGCGGTCAACTGGCTTTAACCAAAACAAAAAGCGGAGTTTACCGGATTCAGAAAGCCGCGGTCATCCCGGGCAGTCTGATCAGTGAATCTCCGCTTCATTTTACATAGCTTCCAGTTTTCCAAACTTTCAAACATCCTGAATCTGCTTTCCATTCAGATGTCTTAGAATCTTATTTCTGAGCGTGGATGAAGGCGGCAATATCATCCGTCACCCGCGGATCGACAACCGCTTTCTGCATGTAATAGGTGTTTGGATTGGCGTCGAAGTCGCCCGGCATCATCAGATGCGACAGCCCGGAATAGCTGTGGAATGTCCAGTTAGCCTTTTCGCCATAAGCCGCTTTCCACGTTTCAAATTCCTGCAGCGGCACCTGATAATCTTCCTCACCCTGCAGCACTAACACCGGTTTGGTAATCGTTTCCGCGGTTTTGACCGGATCATAGGACAACAGATCTTTCCAATAGGCCGGATAGGCGCCGACTACCGCTTCATCTTCCGATAAAGAGTCCAGCTGCTGCAGCTTGTCCAGCTCGGCGATCATCGCTTCCATCGACGCTTTTTCCTGATCTGTATTCATGAACTGCGCCAAATGCTCATACTGCATCTTCATTAAGGAAGCCAGATCCGTTACCGGTGCGGCCATCATGATATAGCCCGCTGCCTCCGGAGTTTCCGCCGCGATCCGCGGCATGCATAAGCCGCCTAAGCTGTGGCCCAGAACATAAATCGCTGACGAATCAATTTCCGGCTGTTTGGCAATCAGACCGACGATATCCACAGCGTCCTGAATCGTTTCCTGTTCCACTGTAAACTGTGTGTCCCCGGCGCATTCAGCGCCATAAACAAAGGTCCGTTTGTCATAGCGGACGGTCGCGATGCCCTGCTCGGCCAGCCGATAGGCGATATCCTGGAACACGGTGTTGCCATACAGGGTTTCGTTGCGGTCATTCGGTCCTGAGCCATGCACCAGAATAATAACAGGCGCTGGCTGATCGCCTTGGGGCAGCGTTAAGGTGGCAGGCAAATCCTTGCCATCCCGCATTGTCAGCGTCAGCTCCTGCTCCGCAGCCCCTTCCGGCAGCGTCAGCGCCGCGACGTTGCTCGGTTCAACATATTCGGAGAAATTTACGCCTGCGATCTGATCCTGATCGTCAAACACGACGTTCACACACAGGTTCTGATTTTCAAACAACACCGGAACCTGAACGATGATATAGCCGCCTTGCTGGATTTCATTGGCGGTCTGTATTTCTTTTAATGCCCCCAGCTGCTTCAGCGAAGGTTCCAGCGAAGCCTGCAGCTGCGAGGATGCCTTCTGCATCTGTTCGTCGTAGGCAAATCCCTGCAGCAGCTTGTCAAAATCCCCGGCCCCCAGTGTTTCCACATACGCTTTGGCGATCTCCTCCCGGCTGCCCGTCACCTTATCCTGAACGTCTGTTCCCGGTTGATTGCTTTCGGCGGGAGCGGGCGTTTTCTGACAGCCGCTCAAGACAACTGACAACAGTAAAAGTCCGATAAATCCTTTTTTGATTGATTTGTTCATTTCTGTTTTCCTTTCTGATTTTCATATTTAGATGTTGATCTAAATGTATTATAGGAGTGTCTTCCATCTTTGTCAATTCTTATTTTTCTTCTTTTAATCGCAGCGAAGGCTGTCACGATATCTCTTTCCTCCGCTTGTCTCCGCCTGACTTTGGCTTATTTTCCACTCAAACTCAAATGGAATTCAATCCGACTGAGAATGAATACTCAATTGCTTAAAAGCTCAAGACAATCGCCATTGACTTTCTCATTTTTTAGGATTTCTAAAAAAGCCCCGACTGACAAAACGTCAGCCGGAGCTTCCATGATCCCCATTCATTCATGACAGGAAGAATCAAATCTCCCCCAGCAGCGATAAATGGATTATTAGATCGTAAAATTTCAACTAAGCCGCAATTTCCTCAGCGTCTAAAACATCAATTCCAATTAAATCGTGATGCTTCGCCTTAGTAACCTTCACCCAGGCAAAGGTGCCCGGCTGATAGTGATGCGAGCTTTTAAATTTGATCAGCCCGTCGATGCCGTCTGGCGCGCTGTGAATGCCGCGGCCATGGTAATAGCCGGTTAATCCGTCCTGATTTTCGACGAGCACTTCCAGTGTCTTGCCGATCAACGCTTCGCCGTTTTCTTGTGCAATCTGATTTTGCACCGTCATTAAGCGTTCCAGCCGTTCATCCATAATTTCCTGGGAAATCTGTCCATCCATGGTATAGGCCGGCGTATCTTCTTCATTGGAGAAGGTGAAGGCGCCAAGCCGGTCCCAGCGCACTTCCTTGATGAAGTCGATCAACATCTGGAAGTCTTCTTCCGTCTCCTGCGGGAAACCGACGATCATCGTCGTCCGCAGCACCGGCATATCGTAATTTTCGCGAATCAGCTTGACCGTCCGCAGGATACTTTCCACGCTGCCGCGGCGGTTCATCAGCTTCAGCATTTTATCGCTGCCATGCTGAACTGGAATATCGAAATATGGAATAACCTTTTTCAAATCCTTGATTCCTGTGACAAATTCATCGTCAATCTCATCCGGATACAGGTAAAGAACACGAATCCAGTGTAATCCGTCAATCGCATTCAGCTCTGTCAGCAGATCCCAGATCCGCCGGCGGCCATAGAGATCAGTTCCATAACGGGAGGTATCCTGCGCGATGACGACGAGTTCCTTTACCCCTTCCGAAGCCAGCTGCTTCGCTTCAGCAACCAGATCCTCAATCGGAAAAGAAACATAACCGCCGCGGATTCCCGGAATTGCGCAATAGGAACAGCGGTTGTCGCAGCCCTCGGCGATTTTCAGATAGGCTGTCCACGGCTTGGTCGAAACCAACCGGGTGTTTTTTCCATAGCCATCCAGCACCTTTTCACCTAAGACCCGGGTCAGAATCTGTCCCATCTTCGGATAATCACTGATCGTCAAAAAACAATCGACCTCCGGCATTTCCGCTTCCAGATCGGCTTTGTAACGCTGAGCCAGACAGCCGGCAACAATCAGTTTCCGGCAATTCTCATTCTTATATTCTGCCATTTCCAGGATCGTATTGATCGCTTCCTCCTTGGCTGGCTCAATAAATCCGCAGGTATTGACGATAATCGCTTCCGCTTCGTGAACGTCGCTGACAATTTCATGACCGGACTGCCGCAGCAGGCCCATCATTCGCTCGCTGTCGACTAAGTTCTTGCAGCAGCCTAAAGATACTACTCCTATTTTCATATTAATTCCTTTCTTTTCGTATATTTTTACTTGATAGAGATCGCTGACATTATAACACAAAAGCCTGGAATTGCCATTTCCAGATTGTACCCGTAACTGTGATCTCCAGCGGAATATCCGTTAAAGCCCTTACCTTCTTTTTCAGTTGAACCCTTCCTTTCCAATCCGAATGGAAATTGTCCATGCTTCGTAATTCTGATATAATCAAGTTTAGAATGGAGCGTGATTCCATGCGTAAAATTTATAATAAGCTTGTCCGCGACCGCATTCCGGCGATCATTCAATCCGAATGCCGCGATTGCCAGACGCGGCGTTTAACGTCAGTGGAATATCAGACCGAACTCAAAGCCAAGCTGGTCGAGGAAGCCCGGGAAGTTCAGGAAGCCTCCGATCGAGAAGCGCTCATTGAAGAATTGGCCGACTTGAGCGAAGTATTGGACGCGATGATGGATTTCTTTGAAATTGATGCGACCGAAATTCAAGCCGTTAAAGACGCGAAGGCGCAGATCCGCGGTCGTTTTAAAGACCGGATTTTCTTAGAGTTTACCGAGGATAAAGATGAACCTTCAGCATGAAAATGAACGTTTCTTTCGCAGGTTAAATCCGTCATCCCCATCCGCGGAGATAAACAAAAACGGCTTTTCAGCCGTTGTTTTTAAAATGGTCGGGATGACAGGATTTGAACCTGCGACCCCTTCGTCCCGAACGAAGTGCACTACCAAGCTGTGCTACATCCCGATACCTTTTATATTATATGCTAATTTCAAATTTTTGCAAGACTTTTTTCTAGGTTCTGGTAAAAAGTTCGTTTTCTGTCGTTTTTAGCCTGCGTTCAACGACAACCATCGACTCATATCCAATCTTTTAAAACCAGCTGAGCGATAGGAGTTTTCAGCTGGCCGATCTGCGTTGTTTCAAAGCTGCCATGGCAATCTGCGCCGGCAGTCATCATCAGATCGCGCTCACGGCAATAATTCACGCAAATCTGAGTTGTACCGGCGTCATGCGATGGATACCAGCATTCGATTCCGTCCAGTCCCTCCGCCATGACCGCGGGCAAGACTTCCGACAACTTCGCCGCTGGAATCACTTTGCCGGGATGGGCCAGAATCGCTTTTCCTTTCGCAGCCTGAATCTGCCGGACAACCTCCCTGACTGGCGGAAAGCCAACGCAACAATAATCATGATGATAGCGGGCATACATCAAAAAGCCCTGCTTAAAATCGGCGACGAGATCTTTCGCCGCAAAGTAATGCAGCGCCTTCCAGCCGCCTAAGCGCCGGTCATAGGAAAACTGACGATATTCATCAAGACTGACCGGCTCCCCGGCATGTTCCATTTTTTCGATCAACAACTCGTTCACCCGTTCCAGCCGCAGCCGGTTCGCTTCCACAAACTCCTGAAACTGCCCATTCTCTAAATCGACACCGTAGCCCAGAATGTGAAAATTGATTCCGAAGTCCTGGGCGTCCAGCTCAACCCCGGACAGACAACGAATTCCGGTTCCCCGCGTCTTTTGAAGGCACTCCCGGCTTCCCGCCAACTGATTATGATCCGTGACGGCAATCAGGCTGACATGCCGGACCCGGGCTTGTTCGACGATTTCATCCACGGTCATCGTTCTGTCGGAATACCACGAATGAATATGCAGATCAGCGTACATCGTTATCCCTCTCCTTCCGCAGTTCATCCGCTGAAAACCGCGGTTCTGCCTGGCGTCCTTCTCTGCCTGCTGGCTGACGTCCTGATTCTTTCATTATCAACGAAGCCGGACAGGCCGGCCAGTCTGAAATAAAAAAACAGCCCGAGTCCTTCCCGGAGCTGTATTTCACTCTTATCTTTTCGCGAGGTGCTGAATCAGCGCATCCATCGCCATCACATAGCCATAATCCCCGAATCCGCACAGCTGGCCGAGGCAAGCCGGCGCTGTTTTCGATTCATGCCGGAAGCTTTCGCGTGCATGGACGTTGGAAAAATGAACCTCGACGGCCGGAATCGGCGCAATGCTTTTGATTGCGTCATGCAGCGCGTAACTGGTATGCGTATAGGCTCCCGGATTGATGATCAGCCCGTCCATGTGCTCGAAATAGCACCGCTGGATCGCATCGATCATCTCACCCTCGATGTTGCTTTGAAAAATCTCAACCTCAATCCCGCGCTGCTTAGCTTCCGCGGCGATCATCGCCGTGATTTCGGTATAATTGCGCGCGCCGTAGACGCCTTGTTCACGAATTCCGGTCATGTTGATATTCGGGCCGTTGACCACTAAAAATTTCATTTTCTACCCCTCACTTGTCAAAGCATTTCCGCCGCTGCGTCGACTGGCGGAACAGCCGTTTCATTTCCTCGGTATCCTCATTTTCCAGCACACTGCGGAAATGGGCCAGCTCCGCGGCGAACTCGTCAATTTCACGAACGAGATTCGCCTTGTTCATTAAAAATAATTCCGTCCATAACGATTCGTTAATCTTCGCGATCCGCGTCAGATCGCGGAAGGAATCGCCAGTATAGTCCACCAGATGCGTGTTGTCGCTGGTATTCATCAGCGTCACCGCGATCACATGCGTCAGCTGGCTGAGAAACCCGACCATTTTATCATGTTCAGCCGGACTGAGCGTGGCAATGTGCCGGAAGTTCAGCGTTTCCGCCAGTGCTTTCACCCACGCGATCCCCTCCGGCGTATTGGCGGACGTCGGCGTGATGATAAAATTCGCCGGCTCAAAGATCGAACAGTCGGCATACTGCACGCCGCTGACCTCCCGGCCCGCCATCGGATGACTGGCGATGAACTCCACATCTGACCGCAATTTCCCCTGCACCTGCGTTACGATTTGTTCCTTGACGCCGGTCACATCGGTGATCCGGGTTCCCGGGGCAAAGCTGTCCTGGTATTGATCGATCCACTCCAAAAGCGCCTGCGGATACAAGCCGAACACAACGCTGTCCGCCTGGCGGACCAGCGCTTCATCAAAACCGACAGCGCCTTCGTCAATCCAGCCTTGCTTTAAAGCGTAGGCGATGCTTTCCGGATTGATGTCCAGCGCGCTGACATGGAAGCCTTTGCGCTTCAATCCCTGGGCATAGCTTCCGCCCAGCAAACCCAGACCGACGATCAGAAAATGCGATTCCTCCTGCATGTTATTTCTCCTTTACTTCGATTCCCAGCGAGCGCAGATCCCGGAAAAACCCCGGATACGACTTGGCGATCGCTTCCGCGCCTTCAATGGTCACCGGAGCGTCGGCCATCGTCGCGCCGATCGCCAGCGCCATCACGATCCGATGATCTTTATGACCGTCCAAGGTGACGCCGCCCTTCCAGGCTGTCGGTCCCTGAATCCAGACTTCACCCTCACTTGAATGAATCGGCACCCCGACCTTGCGCAGCTCGGTTTCCATCGCTTCTATTCTATCACTTTCTTTATACCGCAGGCGAGCGGCATTGATCATTTTTGTTTCTCCCTGCGCGAAGCTGGCCAACACCATCAGAATCGGTCCGAGATCCGGACAGTTCTGCATATCCAGTTCGCATCCGGACAGGGAAGATGGATAAACGATCACTTCTTTATCCGTAACCTCTGTCTTTCCGCCCATCTTACGGACAAAGTCCAGG
>NZ_GG657556.1:227217-252263 GCF_000157995.1 Holdemania filiformis DSM 12042 | reverse complement strand
GAAGCGAAATCAGTTAAAATTGTTTTGGTTTCATTAACAAGATTAAAAGCCTGAGGATCAACGAGATAAATTAAGATATTACTTTTCGAGATCATTGGGAGCATTTCTTCTAACTTTTTATCTTCACAAATAAATTTCTGTTTTTGTATATCCCGAAGAAAATACAGATGTTCTTTCTCATTACCGTAGGAATCTTTTAGAATTTCAACAAACTTTTCATAAGGATATTCTTCGCGTCCAGAATCGTAATGAAATTCATAATCAAATTCCCTGCCTCTGTTTAAAAATCGAATACCTGCCTCACTAATTGAACTTTCCGAAAAAATATTTGATCCTAGTTTACTAAATTCATTGCTTAATGTATTTTTTATTTCACGTATGCCTTGGATTAAACATGTTTTTCCAGCATTATTAGGTCCATAAATTCCTACCGTTTTCAGCACGTTAAACCCGTTTTCCTGGTGAACATTAGAAGAAAATTTTTTATTTCGCATGTCCGCTTTAAGGGAAAATTGTATTTCATCAGAAAAAATAAGACAATTTTTTAGTCTTACTTCTACGATCATTGAGAACACCTCTTTTCTTGTTAATATTATTATGTTCCAAATTTATTTTTTATGCAATATTTTTCCACTAAATATAATATTTTATAAAAAAACTTGGTTAATCCAAGTTTTTATTCTCCTATATTCCCATTTCTCTTAGAATTTGTTTTTCATTGGCTGCCAGTTTGGGCTTAAACACAATCTCACCGCGATGCTCGCAAAACCATTGATAGGCTCGCGTCAGGCCGGTTTCAAACGAAGTGTCTTCCGGCACAATCTGATGAATCTTCGTCACATCCAGCACATTATCGTAATCGCGGAACGGGAAGTAATCTTTGGCCTTCCAGTTTGCGTCATGAACCGGGATGATCTTCGCCTGCGTTCCGCAGACGTCAGCACACTGTTGAATCCATTCACTGAAGCTCACTCCCTGTTGATCGCCGACATTGTAGACCTCAATTCCTTGTTTCGGGCACGCTAACAAAGTCGTGACGATCTTGGCTAAATCGCCGGTGTAGCAGAATTGAATGCGATTATCCGCGGCCGGGATCAAAATCGGCTGATTGTGCATCAGGTGATCAAAGATGAAGCTTTCCCGCTGCACATAATTATATTCCCCATACATATAGGGCGGCCGCAGAATCGACAGCGCGATGTTATGCTTTTGGCAAAATGCCGTCAGCGCGCTTTCCGCCGCGATTTTATCGGTACCATATTGTCCCCAGTATGGATTTTCCCCTAACGGCTCCGTTTCTAAAATCGGCAGCGCGCACCGGTCTACGTCATAAACTGCGCTGGAACTGATGAAAATCCAGTGTTTGACTGAGCAATCCAGACTTTCGCAGCAGATCTCAATCTGCTTCTGGTTTAATCCCGACACGTCAATCACCGCGTCGAAAGTTCTGCCTTTTAACGTTTGTTTCATCGCTGCCGCGTCTTCCCGATCACAGGTCAGCTGCGTTACCGGTCTCCCTGTCCACGACTTACTGCCGCGGTTTAATAACGAAACTTCCCAGCCGTCTTCCAAACACTGTTCTGTAATCCGTCTGCCGATAAAATAACTGCCGCCTAAAATCAATACTTTTCGCATGAATGATCTCCTTTTTCAGGTTTATTATATCATCAGCCTGAACAATTTCCAGTTTTCCAATCGATTCTTCCTGCATAATATCCTATATGCAGAATCACAGAATCCCCATCGCAGCTTATTTCCGAAAAGTATCTTCAGCGCTCTTTTTTTACTTTGTGAACATATTTTTCATCATTTTCTTAGGGGGTTATTTTTACTTTCCCGCAATATTAATAGTGTAGGGTTTTGTTGAACCGCGGATGCCCGTCCGGATAGAATCGACTTTTGACTGTTTCCAATTCGATTCAAACAGACAGATTTTTGTCGTCTGTCATTAAAGGAGGGCAATTCTATGGAACATTTCCTGGAGCTTTTTGTCACTGTGGTTTTAAAAGTCGCACTACCCTTGATCGAGTGTTCGATCAAGGTGATTGAATGCCGCTTAAAAATTATAGAGGTCAAAAAGAAAAGCGCTGCTACATCTCACCCCGAGAATCAGCGCTCATCTGTCCAACGCCACCGTAAAAGGTAGCTCATGACGGGTGCCGCCTTTCAGCAACACCTTACACCTTTAGTATATGCATTCCTGATGGAATTTCAACCTTTTTCTTTCCTTTCTGAGTTAATCCGTTATTATTCACTGGGAACAAGGCTGAAAAACAAACAAGAATTTATAATAAAAAGGCTCAAATCAAAACACGGCACTGCAAGCCGAAAAGAGTAAACGATATAGATTGGTAAAAATGAAACGAAAGAAATTGATTTCGTCATCCTTTGACGACGAACGTTTGTTCAAGTCTGCCAGAATTTACTGCCAGCCACAAGCTTCTGCACCGCAAAAGAAAAGCCCGGCTTACGCCGGACCTTCCTTATTCTTCTTCAAACAAACTCATCATTTCAATATCGGAATGAACTTTTTCATCCGCTTCTGATTCTTCATCATAGTCTTCAAACGGAATCTCGTCCTCGCCGACCGGATGATCGACGATCCGCACTTCTTCAATCCCTTTAATCAGACCCCAGTCTTTTTTCAGTTCCAGCGGTGTGGAGAAGGTTGCTTCCCGGCTCATCATCGGCACGTCTTTCGCCTGAAGAATCTGCAGCTGCGGATCCATCAGCATCAGACTGTCATACGGCTGCACGCATTGGCAGTAGGCGATATGATAAGGGTTAGTCTTCAAGCGCTTCACAACGATTTCACCTTTGACCGGACGCCCGGTGACGTTGATGTCGCTCATCTTGATCCGTTTCATATTGCCCTTATCCGACAATACCCACAGGCTCTGACGTTCGTCGCTGTAGCTGCAGGCCGCCGCCAGCGTGTCGTCCTTCGCCAGATTCAGCGCTTTGACGCCCTGCGACTTGGTGCCGTTGGCCGGTACCAGATCCGAGGAATACCGGCTGATCCAGCCGCTGCGGCTGATCATGATCAGATCCTCGTGCGCATACACGACGAACGCCCGCATCATCTCATCGTCTTTCTTGAGATTCATCGCGGTCATCATCTTGTTGTTGCGCTGCACCTGCCACTGACTGATCGGCGTTTTCTTGACCTGTCCGCGCCGGCTGACGGTCACAATCCAGGCGTAGCTGGAGAAGTTTTTGACGACAATCGCATTGATGATTTTATCGTCGCCATCGATGCTGACATATTTATTCAGATGCGAGCCGACGTCCTTCCACTTCGCTTCGTCGATCTGATACACCGGCAGATGCGCGTAATTCCCTTTGCTTGTGAACAACAACAGCGTATCGAGCGTATCGACTTCCAGCTGTCCGACAAGCACGTCGCCTTCCTTCAAGCCGGTCATCGCGTTGTCGCTGGCTCCGTAGGAACGCAGCGATACCCGTTTAACATACCCATCGCGGGATGCGGTAATCATGACGCGTTCGTTAGGAATCATCGCGGTCTTATCAATGACGATTTCTTCAACCTCCGCCTGAATCTCGCTGCGGCGCGGGTCGGCATATTCCTTTTTGATCTCGCGCAGTTCCTTGATCAGAACGCTCTTTAAGACGGTTTCGCTTTCCAGAATCGTTTTCAGCATTTCCATTTCGTTGACTAACTGCGCAAATTCCTCACGCAGCGCCACGATATCGGTCGACGTCAAACGATACAGCCGCAGGGTGACGATCGCTTCGGCCTGGGTTTCGCTGAAACCAAACGATTCCGTCAGATTGCGCTTAGCGTCGCCCTTATCCTTCGACTGCCGGATGACGGCGATCACCTCATCCATGATCGACACAGCTTTCATCAAACCCTCTAAGATGTGGCAGCGTTCCTCCATCTTATTATAAAGGTAGCGGCTGCGGCGCAGCACGACCTCCTCACGGTGTGCGATGAAGGCGTCCAGCATCCCGATCAAGCCCATCTGAACCGGCCGTTTGTTGACGATCGACACCATATTGTAGCTGTAATAAATCTGTAAATCTGTATTCTTATAGAAATAATTCAGAATCACATTGGGATCGGCATCCTTTTTTACGTCAATGACAATCCGCAGACCAGTCCGGTCCGTTTCATCGCGGATATCCATGATTCCTTCAATTTCGCGGGAAAGCCGGATATCATCCATTTTGCGGACCATCGACGATTTGATGACCTCATACGGAATTTCACGGATAATAATCTGATTGCACGTCTTGCCCGTGACGATCTCCGTGCGGGCGCGGATGACGACCCGCCCCTTGCCGGTGGTGAAGGCGTCGACAATCCCTTTTTTGCCCATGACGATGCCGCCGGTTGGAAAGTCCGGTCCCGGCAGGATTTCCATCAGTTCCTCCAGCGAACATTTCGGCCGCTGCATCCGGTAGATCGCCGCGTCGATCACTTCGCTCAGATTGTGCGGCGGGATGTTGGTCGCGTAACCTGCCGCAATCCCCGTCGCCCCGTTGACCAGCAGAACCGGAAAGCGGGCCGGCAGGACGGTCGGTTCATTCTCCGTATCGTCGAAGTTCGGTGCAAACAGGACCGTGTCCTTGTCGATATCCTCCAGCAGCGTTCCGGCGATTTTCGCCAGCCGGGCTTCGGTATATCGCATCGCCGCCGCCGGGTCGTCGTCGATCGAACCGTTGTTGCCATGCATATCGATCAACGGCATGCGGATCTTCCAATCCTGCGACATCCGCACCATCGCGTCGTAGACCGAGCTGTCGCCGTGGGGATGGTAATTACCAATGACCAGACCAACGGTTTTCGCTGATTTGCGGTGCTGATGATCAAACGTGTTGCCATCATGGAACATCGCGTACAGAATCCGCCGCTGAACCGGCTTCAGTCCGTCGCGGGCATCCGGCAGCGCGCGTTCCTGAATAATGTATTTGGAGTAACGGCCAAACCGCTCGCCCATGATCTCCTCTAACGGGGAAATCACCAGGCTGGGTTCTTTTTCGGGTGCTTTATTTTCTTTCTTCTTCATCCTTATTCCACCTTAAACGTATCTTCCAGTGTAAACGCAACGTTCTGCTCGATCCAGGTACGGCGCAGATTCGCTTTGTCGCCCATCAAAATGGAAACGTTGCGCTCCGCCTGAACCGCGTCTTCAATCGAAACCTGAATCAGCGTCCGGGATTCAGGATCCATCGTCGTTTCCCACAGCTGGGAAGCGTTCATTTCGCCCAAACCTTTGTAGCGCTGAATCTCGACCTTGCCCCACTGCTGCTTCACCTCGTCCAGTTCCTCGTCGGTGTAGGCATAGCGCAGCTGTTTTCCCTTGGTGACCTTATATAACGGCGGCAGGGCGATGTAAACCATGCCATGCTCGATCAACGGCCGCATGTAGCGGTAAAAGAACGTCAAGAGCAGCACTTGGATGTGCGCGCCGTCGGTATCGGCATCGGTCATGATGATGATTTTGTTGTAATTGCTGTCGGAGTAATCGAAGCCGGAGCCGATCCCCGCGCCCAGGGCATGAACGATCGTATTCAATTCTTCGTTCTTTTCAATTTCAGACAGTCCCGCCTTTTCCGTATTCAGCACCTTACCGCGCAGCGGCAGGATCGCCTGATACTTGGAATCGCGGCCCTGCTTAGCGGAACCGCCGGCGGAATCCCCTTCCACTAAAAACAATTCTTTACGGGACGCATCCTTGGACTGCGCCGGCGCCAGCTTGCCGGAAAGCACTTTTTCACTTTTGCCGGCCTTCTTGCCCTTCCGCGCTTCTTCACGCGCTTTCCGTGCCGCTTCCCGGGCCTGGGACGCTTTCTGCATCTTTTTGATCAGCATCGTCGAAAGCTCTTTGTTTTCTTCCAGATAAAAGCTCAGCTTATCGCCGACAAGACTTTCGACCGCGCTTTTCGCTTCCGCGGTGCCCAGTTTACCTTTGGTCTGACCTTCAAACTGAAGCAGATTTTCCGGAATCGACACCGACACGATTGACGTCAGACCTTCGCGCACGTCGCTGCCTTCAAAGTTTTTATCCTTTTCTTTTAACAAGCCGAGCTTCCGCGCATAATCGTTAAACGCCTTAGTGAACGCCGTTCTGAAGCCCATTTCATGCGTGCCCCCGTCCTTGGTGCGGACGAGGTTGACAAAAGAAACCATGCTTTCCTGGTAATCATCCGTGTACTGAAACGCGCACTGCACCTCAATGTCATTCGCCATTCCGGTAAACACCACCGGATCATGCAGCACCGTCCGATCCTCATGCAGATACTCCAAAAAAGCCTTTAAGCCATCTTCATAATGGAACGTTTCCGTCTTGCCGGAACGTTCGTCTTTCACAACCATCGTAATATTCTTCAATAGGAACGCGTTTTCCCGCGCCCGCTCGCAGATCAAGCCGGCATTGAATTCGATCGTCGAGAAGATCCGCTTGTCCGGCATAAACCGGATCTTACTGCCGGTCTTGGTACTTTTGCCAAGCTTTTCGAGCTTGCCGACCTTCTTGCCGCCATCCTCAAAGCGCATGGAAACCATCTGTCCTTCCTGACAGACTGTCACCTCAACCCATTCGCTTAAAGCATTGACCACTGACGCGCCGACGCCGTGCAGACCGCCGGAGGTCTTATATCCCCCTTCGGATGAAAACTTGCCGCCCGCATGCAGGACGGTAAAAATAACCTGAATCGTCGGAACGCCGCTGGCATGCATGCCGATCGGCATCCCGCGGCCCTCATCCTCAACGCAGACCGCGCCGTTTTTTTCCAGCGTGATCGTTATTTTCTTGCCGAAGCCGTTGAGCGCTTCATCGATCGCGTTATCGACGGTTTCCCAGACCAGATGGTGCAGTCCGCGCGAATCCGTCGACCCGATATACATCCCCGGACGTTTTCTGACCGCTTCCAATCCTTCCAGGATCTGAATTGAATTCTCATCGTATTTCTGTGTTTTAGCCATGTTCTATCACGATTAGAGAAGAAAAAATCCTACTCTTTCTCCTTTCCGTTTCAGCCCGATTTTCCTGAACTTAGCCTTTCCCCGCCGCCTTCATTCCAATCTGCCATAAATTAGATTATACACAAAAACGGCTTAAAATAAAAGTTTACGCGCTCGGTTTTTATGATAAAATAGGAGCGAAGGAGTGAAGAGGAAATGATAAAAATTCTTTTTGCGGTGGTCCTGGGTTATCTTTTCGGATCGATTCCCTGGGCGTTAGTCATCGGCAAAGTCTTCTATAAAACCGACGTTCGTAATTTTGGCTCCGGCAATCTGGGCGGCACCAACGCCGGCCGCGTGCTGGGAAAGAAAGCGGGCGTCACCGTGATCATCCTGGATGGCTTGAAAGCGTTCTTCGTTGTGGGCCTGTGCGTCTTGTTTGTTCCGGAAGCCGCGGTCTATGCGGGGCTGGCCTGCTGCGCAGGACATTGCTTCCCGATCTTCGCCAATTTCAAGGGCGGCAAAGCGGTCGCGACGACGTTCGGTTATCTGTTGGCTGCCGGCCTGTTTGTGACCCATGAACCGATCCAGATGTTTGTGATTCCGTTTGTGATCTTCATGATCACCTTAAAGATCTGGAAGATGGTATCGCTGTCCTCCATCATCGGCATCGCCAGCGCGGCGCTCATCACGACGCTGACTCAGTCCAATCTCATGATCACCGCCTCGATCTGGATTCTCTGGGCGTTTGTCACCTACCGTCACAAAGCCAATATCGAACGGATCCGCAACCACGAGGAAAAGAAAATCTCCTGGATGTAACTGACGATCAATCAGAAAAAAGCTCGTTTTCATCTGAAAGCGAGTTTTTATTTTATCGTCGATTCAATGCCTGTCATTCGCCGTTGAGCTGTTCATTCAACGCCTGGAGAATCACATCGTTCGCACCATTATAAATGATCATCAGCTGATCGTAATAATAGATATGATAATGGGTGTCCAGCACTTTTTCTTCACGGGCCTCTGCGGATCCTTCAACAATATATAAAGTCGCATCTGACGCCGCGAGCGAACCGATCTGCTCGGCGCTGATCGTTTCCAGATTCAACGTTTCATAAAAATCATAGCTCTTAAACCGATCCAGCAGATTACTGATCGAGATTGGAAATCCATCGTTGCTGACGCTGATCTCGGCCTGGAATTTAACGGAATAATCCGTAGCTACCGCGTTTTTAGGCTGGCTGCCGCATCCTGCGCTGATCAGAAACACGCAGAAAAACAAGAAAGGCAAAACTGACCTTTTCATAGACAGAACCTCCTACCTCTTAGATTATACCGATCCCGGCTTTAAATAGATAGAGGATTAAGGAATGCTTCATGTCAATTTAAGAAAGGTGTAATAAATTATTCAGTTATATGCCTAAATAGTTGGATGACCACTCCAAAGCGGCCTGACTTTGCGCCGCATCGATCAAGCCGACGGCCTGCATCGCTTCCAAAACCTGCTGCTGACGATGCAGCGCCAGATCTTTGCCGGAGCTGAGCTGATAACGGCTCGGCGACTGCGGCAAGCCTGCCAGTAAAGTCGCTTCAGCCAGCGTCAGCTCGGAAGGTTCTTTATCAAAATATCCACGGCTGGCCTGGGCAATGCCGTAGTGTCCGTCCCCGTAATAGATGACATTGACATAAAAAGCGAGAATCTCATCTTTGGAATAAGCCGCCTCCAGATCGTAGAGAAAGAACACCTCCGCAATTTTCCGTGTCAAGGACGGTTTATGCGTAAAATACAAGTTTTTCGCCAGCTGCTGGGGAATCGTGCTGCCGCCTTCCTTCACTTCGCCGGAGATCAGATTTGTCAGCAACGCCCGCCCCAGAGAGATCACATCAATCCCCTTTCGGGTATAAAAGCGGCGGTCCTCCACTGCGACGACGGCGTTGACAAAATCCGGACTGATCTGATCCAGCGGTGTATAATCTTCGCGTTGTTTCACTTCCTCGATTTTATCGGTCAGCGGAACTTCGGCAATCGCTTCTTTATATCGCTGATGGCCTGAAGCTGTCAGCCATCCCGCGCCAATCAAAAGCAGGATTAACAGAACAAGCACGAAATGTTTTATCACTTTCATCTTTATCACCTGACCGCATTATAACACGCAAATCCTGCCTACACCCTTACACTTTAGTCATGTTCCCGTCACCAAAATCCAATAAAAAAACTGACAGGCCCGGCGATCATACCGCCTTGCTTATCAGCTTTTTGTTTCCTTCTTCCCAAGGTTCAGTTACTGTCCCATGGACTTCATAATAGCCCGGATCTGAGCTTCCGACGGCTTCCGTCCCATCTGCAGGAACATGGCGCGGATCATCTTCTCATTGACTGGAGGATGTTCCTTCAACTGCTTTTCAAAATAACGGCGCGTGAAGAAGAAACCTAATCCACCACCGATTGCCAGTCCCAAAATCAGAAATCCAATTGAACTTAAGAATGCGTTTCCCATTATTACACCACCTATCTTTGTGATTATCGTATTTATTGTATCGTTTTTCAGTCTATTTTACAAGTCTATTTCCGACAGAACCAACGTCCCTTGCAGCTGCTTCAATTCATACAGAAACGGGTATTCCGCCTTATCTGAAAGAACCAGATGCCATTGCTTTTTTTCCAGCGTACTTGTCCGCTGCGTCAGCGAGTTATAATAAGTTATTTTATCCGGCACCAGAAACATATCGTCCCGATATTGAAAGCGTGTCTTCAGCTGTTGGAAAATGACATCCGGCGCGATCAGGATCGCGGCCAGCTGAGCTTGATATTCAGAACGTCCTTCCATCCAGTCAAGAACTGACGTACTGTTTTTCATCACGGAAATAAACTCGTCGCGGATTATATATCCTTTAATCATCTTCTCACCCTGTTTAATATAACAGCTGGCCTTTAAAAAATTTGTCGAACAAAAAAAACGGTGAATCCGACTCCCTATCCGATTCACCGTCATTACTTGTGATCAGCTTTGCACCTATATAATAGACTGATCACTCACCAATTTTTATCATTTTTCTACAAGCAAGACATCAAATAAATATCGATTATGTTTTTATTCTCACTGTAGCGGTCCGGTTTATTATGTTTCTGCAACTTAGTTCATCCAACTTGTTCCGTTCTCTCGTTTTCCCGTAGAATGAAGCCCCCATTACTTCGCCATAATAAACATTGTTGTTGATTTTTTACTGGAACATGCAATCCGGTGACGAGCACCCACGTGGCTCAACACACAATTCAGGATGTTCAACAGAGCATCCTTCGCCATCTGTTCCTTCTGCACTAATTGGATTGCAAACAACAGCTAATACCAAAGCAATCATTAATGCGAATAAAGCTTTCTTCATTATTTTCCTCCTTTCAACATGTACTATTATACATAAGAAACTTATTAATCCTTTAAATTGTTACAAATTGGCTTCTGACGCTATTGATTATCCAAATCATTACATTTCAATCAATTTTATACGAAGTAAAATTATCGAAATAAGTAGCCACTTTATAATGCTTAGTTATTTTAATAATGTTTGTTAATTCATTTTTAAAATAGTTAATTAAATTATCTGATCTAAATTTTTTCTGTAAAATTTCATAAACATCATGGATTATAAAATTTTCTAATTCTTTTGCTGATTCTTTTTCTAATTTCATTAAAAAATAATTATAGAATATTTTGCTCATGGATGAATCTATTTCTTCAATATATGTAACCTGCTTCAATTTATTTAAAAGTTCATCATTAACTAGAAGCTCTGCACAATTCAATATATATAACATATGAATTGTAAAAGGTGGATTATTATCAAGAAACTTATTAAAATACTTTGCAGCAACGTTATAGTTTTTATCAAAATAATATTGAAATCCAACATTAAAATAATTATTAACTAATTTGCAATGCGCTAATTTACCTTGAGTCTTCTCAAGACAATCAATGGAGTAATCAAAAAAGATTTGCACATCTTCTTTATTTCCGGTATGTAAAGCCATTGCTTGAGTAAAATATAAAACACCTAAATGATAATTCACTTTTTTATCCTTAAAATATTTTATACCTTCCTCAACTTCATTTAACGCCGCGAACCATCGCTCTTTATACATCAACCATCCAGCAATAAATAAAGAAGATATCCTTGAATTATTATTAAATCGAACTAATTTATTATATATTCTTTCCGCGATAACCATATTCATTACTTTATAATAGTAATGATCAAATAAAATATTAGAAATTAACTCTTCGACTTTGCTGTCTAGTATAAAACTATTTAAATAAAGTTGATCTGATTCATCATTAGTTGGATAGCTCGCATCTAAATAATAGTTTATAATGACTTTAAATGCCAAATATATTTCTGCATAATAAAAATAATTTTTTGCCTTTTCTAAAACAGATTCTATTTCATTTTTCAAATTTCTTATCCGATGAACATCATACATCAATACGGCATCAAACAGTTCATCTCCTAATCGTTCAACGTTAGTCATCACCCCCGGAAAGTCATCGACCTTAAACCCCAGCTTCTCAATAAAGAAAACATACAACTCGTCATCCTTGATAATCTGTCCTCGCTCTAAACGGTTTAATGTAGCTCTGGAACAAACTGGTTCACCCTCAACGATTTCATAAAAAGGATGATCCTTGGTCGCCAAGATAAACTCGTTACAGCTGAAACGTTTATCTTTAGATCCCTGATGCATTCGTTCACGATAGATCTTGATAAGACGTCCACTGTTTTCCCGCATTTTGTTATTCGCAAACATGTTCGTTCCCCCTCCAAAAATTCCGGTTATATTCTATCACAGATTATATTGAAAAATGGTAATATTTGGGAATTCTATTTATAAAATCATATCACAAATTTATCAATACAAAGCAAAATGTAAGAATTATTGAATTTTTAGGACACAAAATCTCTATGATATCAAGTCCTTGGTTTTAATCGCCTGCTTTCTGTTACCTCCATCAAAAGCTTTGTAGCTACTAAATCAACTTGAGTTTCTACAGCTTTACCAGTATAAAAATCATGACGCAGTAATTCCAAAATTACATATCAGAAATTACATTTTCCTTGTTGTGAATTCATTCAATAACTGTATTTTTATCAAAACCTGGTTCTATTCCTGGTTATTCCTTGACCGCTAAAATAAATACGTTATCGATTCACTGTTTTTCTTTAGATTTTCATCAAATATCAACAAAAATCACCGGATCGAACATACGTTGAAGAAAGTGATAACAATGTGGACACAACTATTTCAAATGCTTCAGATCTTCTTCAGCTGCTTTATCGGTTATCGAAACAACCTCCTTCCAGCAGTTTTTGACGGTGGAAGAAAAACAAGATGCCTTACAACGCATGGCGAAAGGCGACGTTGAAGCGCGGCTGATTTAATCGAACACAATCTTCGTTTAGTCGCGCCCATCGTAAAGCAATTCGATATCCGTCGTAAACAAACCGAAGACCTCATCAGCATCGGCACGATTGGTTTGATCAAAGAGATCGAAAAGTTAGAAAAAACCAAGAGTTTCTGAATTGAAAGTCGAAAACTTTATAAAATATGACACTTTTCGACTTATAACATGAAAAATATCAGAAAAGCAATTCTTGTTAAGCTTGCTCACGTGCTTCCTTTTTTTGCGGATGCAATGACCGCATCCAGTAATTCCACCTTTTGATCTGATGGACAATTTTGTTTTTTAATATACTGATTTCTGCGTGGATATCAGCTGCTCGTTCTGCCAATTCACGCTTTCCCTGTTCTGTTTTAAGATAATAGACAATTACATTGATTGGAGCACTTGCGATAACACGCACTCCCTCGATATTTCGGTCTAGGGAAGAGAAGTTGTCCGCTATGACCATTTTTTAAGACACAAAATCTCTACGTTATCAAGTCCTTGGTTTTAATCGCCTGCTTTCTGTTGCCTCCATCTAAAGCTTAAAATCAACTTGAGTTTCAACAGCTTTACCAGTATAAAAACGGTAATCATGACGCAGGAAATCCAAGATTACATATCAGAAATTACATTTTCCTTGTTGTGAATTCATTCAATCACTGTATTTTTAACAAAACCTGGTTCTATTCCTGGTTATTCCTTGACCGCTAAAATATATACGTTATCAATTCACTGTTTTTCTTTAGATTTTCATCAAAATTCGACTAAAATCGCCGGATTGAACATACGTTGAAGAAGGTGATAACAATGTGGACACAACTATTTCAAATGCTTCAGATTTTCTTCAGCTGCTTTATCGGTTCCATCCGAACAACCTCCTTCCCGCAGCCTTTGACGGCGGAAGAAGAACAAGACGCCTTACAACGCATGGCGAAAGGCGACGTCGAAGCGCGGGCCGATTTAATCGAACACAATCTTCGTTTAGTCGCGCACATCGTAAAGAAATTCGATATCCGCCGCGAACAAACCGAAGACCTCATCAGCATCGGCACGATTGGTTTGATCAAAGGGATCGACACGTTCAAAGTCGATAAAGGGCATAAGCTGGCAACTTATGTTTCCCGCTGTATTGAAAACGAAATCCTGATGCACCTGCGCAACAACAAGCACGCTTTCCAGACACGCTCTCTGGACGATGCGATCGGCCAGGATAAAGACGGCAGCGAACTGACGTTGATCGACGTGATTCCCGCCCCGGACCAGCCCGATCCCATCGACAAATTGATGCTGGAGGAAAACAAACGCAAACTGACTCAATTCATGGGCTTGCTCGATGAGCGCGAACACAGCATCATCGTCCGCCGTTACGGCTTGGAAGGTCATCAGGAAATGACGCAGCGGGATATCGCAAGACAGGAACACATTTCCCGCTCCTATGTATCACGAATCGAAAAACGGGCTTTCATGAAGCTCCTGCGGGCATTTATGAAAGAGAATCAGGAAAAGAAGTAGCCATTTGTTTTGAAAACCATTATAATCATCTTGAGAGATTCGAGGTGGATTAAGTGAGTATAGAATGTGTAATTTTTGACTGTGACGGCCTGATGTTCGACACTGAAAAGGTCGCCAATGAAAACTGGCGCGAAATCGCCGGTCAATATGGGATTACGCTGGACGATGAGTTTTTCTATCAGATCATCGGCTGCGGACACAAATTATTCTTAAAAGCCATGGAGAACCATCAGGATCTGGAACCGCATCTTCCGGAAATCAGCGAAGGCCGGTTAAAAAAGATCTTTGGTATGTGTGAAAACAAGGGCAGCCTGAATAAAAAAGGATTGACGGAACTGCTGGATTATCTGGAAGAAGCCGGAATTAAGAAATGCGTCGCTTCCTCCAGTCATCGTGAGTATGTCGATACGCTCTTAGGCAGTATCGGCAAGCCTTATCACTTCGACAGCGTCGTGTGCGGCGATGAAGTAACGCACGGGAAGCCGGATCCGGAAATCTTTTTAACCGCCGCGCGGAAAGCAGGCGTCGCTCCGGAGAACTGCGTTGTGCTGGAAGATTCCAAGTTCGGCATCATCGCTGCGAAGCGGGCAGGTATGAAAAGCGTCTGGATCTATGACTTTGTAAAACCGGATGAAGAGATGAAGGAAGCGATCCAGGAAAGCCGCAATGATTTGCTTGAGGTGATTGATTATTTAAAGGAGCAGGCACGATGAATCGTTCCCCTGCTTTACCTTCTTCTTCATCTGTTAACGGCCGGCGGTGGACTGCAATGATCCTGTCGTTGTTGATGCTCGCAGGCTGCAGCCGTCCGGAGCCGGTGCCCAATCCGGAAATTTCGCCCAGCCCAACGCCTTCTGGCAGCACGGTTTCAGAAAAGCTGAATGATCAACAGCTAAAAGAACTTGTGGCAAAGATGGACGTGCAGGAGAAAGTGGGGCAGCTGGTAATCGTTTCTTTCGAAACGACAGAAGTCGATACCAAAACCGAAGCCTGGCTCAGAACCAATAAGATCGGCAACGTCATCGTGTACGCGAAAAACATTGAAAACGCTGAACAGGCGACGATGCTGACCGGTCAGCTCCAAAGCACAATCCGCGGCGCTACCCAGATTCCGGCATTCATTGGAATCGATCAGGAAGGCGGAATGGTGAACCGGGTGCGCGAAGGCGTCACGATTTTTCCATCTCCGATGGCCATCGCAGCCGGTCGGCATGAGAATTTGTATTCGCTGGCCTGGTCGATGGCGGACGAGCTTTCCGGCATGGGCTTCAATATGAACTTTGCGCCGGTGCTCGACGTCAACTCCAACCCGGACAACCCGGTGATCCATCTGCGCTCGTACAGCGATGACCCGAAAGCTGTCGCCAGTTTTGCTTCGACCTGGATCAAAGGCTTGCAGGAAGGCGGCGTGGTCAGCGTAGCAAAGCATTTCCCAGGGCATGGAGATACAAGCGAAGATTCGCATTTCGCCCTGCCCACGGTCAATAAGACGCTGGATCAGCTGAAAGAAACGGAATTGATTCCGTTTGAAACGGCGATCCGCAGCGGCGTCAGCGCAATTATGACCTCGCATATCCTGTTCCCTAAAATTGAAAAAGAAAAGATTCCTGCGACCTTATCCAAAACGATCATTACAGATCTGTTAAAGGATGAGTTGGGTTACAACGGAATCGTCATCAGCGACAGCCTGCAGATGGATGCGATTCAATCACATTACGGAATGGCAGAAGCCGCAGTTCAGGCGATTCAGGCCGGCGTGGACATGTTGATTCTGGGCGATGGCAAAGTCCTGCAGCCAGACAGCGAAGACGTTCAGACGCCGGTGATCGAAGCTTTAATCGAAGCTGTCAATCAGGGAACCATCAGCGCTGAGCGGTTAGACGACGCGGTTCTTTCCATCCTGCGGATTAAGAATGATTATGGCTTGTTCGAGGATAACGGCGAATTCAATCATGCGCCATATGAAATTGATCTGGAATCCCACCAGGTGCTCGTTCAGGAAACGACAGATCAAAGTATGACGTTGATCCGCGATGAAATTTCAGCGCTGCCGCTGCCGACAGACAGCACCTTGTTCATTTCCTTTCCTTGCGTCTATCCGCTGGAATTCGATAAAAAGAGTTTCGGCGAAGTGGCCGCGGATTCCTTATTCGGCAAGGCCGTAAATGTTCATCAGGATCCGACTCAGTCGGAAATCGACGATATTCTGCAGCGGGCCTCCGGTTACGATACACTTGTTTTGTTGGTCTACAACATGGCGGATTCTCCAAATCAGAAGAATTTGCTGGATCAGCTGCTTGAAACTGAAAAACCGGTTGTCGTCATCTGTGCAGGCAGTCCTTACGATCTGCAATATCTAAATGACGCTCCGACCGTGCTTTGTACCTATGGCTATACCCCTGCCGCGGTGCAGTCAATTATCTCGGTACTCAACGGAACCTTGCTTCCGGAAGGTAAACTGCCCGTGGAAATCCCTGAAAACTAAAACAAGAAAAGCTGATGATTCACAACAGGAACGAAGTTATTTTCCTGGAATGAACCGATCAGCTTTTTTCTTGTTTATTGAATCCAAAACAAGCCCTATTTCATTTCATTCACGAATAAAATCAGCAAGAAATAACTCATCCCGATCATGCCGCTTCGTGCGTTTATACTCTTTTAAATTTTCGATCAGCAAATCTATCCGACGACCATAATACTCCTCATAAAATTGTGATGAATTATCATAGCGGCGGCGCTGGAACTGAATTTCTTTTTTCGCAAAATCTTTAGGTCTTTTCCCTGATCGCTGCCATACATGGATCAAGTTCTCATTGATAATCAATAAAATTTCGAGCTCCGGTTTCGTACAAATTTTAGATATCGATCCGATCCGTGATTTCAGATGACCCGGAATTCTTAATTTATCCGTCTGCGTATCTCCGATTCTGTAAATATCAAAAGGTCCCGAATACATATTCAAGGCACTTTGAACAACTGGAGAATCTAATTGACGGGCATGATAGGGTACTAAACCGATTAAATCTTCAGTATTAAATAATAGCCGGTTATCTCTGAGCAGCAGCTCTACAATCTTCTTTTCGTTGGGACCTTCGCAAAGCACCAAAAGTTTACTCATTCATAAGCGCTCTTTTCAGATTCATTAGCATTTCATAACTGACAGCGGTCCCAAAGTTGTCATCATAAAATTTCCGGCTTTTTAACAAATCATTTCTGACTGAATAGTCACGATACATATTCGTTAATATGATCTGTTTTTCTGACTTTGAGATCCAGATATTATCGTTGCGGCCAAACAGATCCAATAGTTCGCAATAATGTGTTGAAAAGATCAGAACTGCCCCTTTCTTATTAACAGCCTTATCTTTGAACATACTGATCAAATTCTCGACCAGTGTTTTGTGAAAATGATTTTCAATTTCATCTATGATAAAACCGCTGCCTTCCTGCAGCGCCTGAATAGCCGCTGTATACAGCGCGATTCCCTTGATCGTGCCGCTCGAAAGCATTGTCAGTAATTCCTTTGCGCTGAGGTCCATCGACCGGTCTAAATACGTCAGTCGGAAAAGTTCGCTGTTGATTTCCTCCAAATCCATGATATTATCATCAAACAAATGCAGGATATGTTTCCAATATTTTTTATTAATACCATGATTTTTATAGAAATCATAAGCAGCATGAAGCATATCATCCTGATCTTTCAAATCATCGTAGTAATATGCATAGTTCTTCCGCTCCTTTAAAATATAAAACAGAATAGAAATATTGTCCGGCAGTTCACGTTTAAGTTTGAGTTCCGTGTAAATCTCCGGTGAAAATATCAATTTTGATTTTGACTTAAAATAATCTGAAACAAAGATCCTTTCCTGGGTGAAGGACAAGTTTTTACCCAGATTGTTCTGCCTGACCAGTTCTGTTTCATAGCGAAACAGCCGATTTTCGTGATAAAACGTGATTTCCAGCTGCGTACCGCTGATTGACATCAGCTCATCCTCTAATTGGAATGAACCCAATATCCGATAAACATTCTCAATCAGTTTCAGCAGGCTTGTTTTACCAGAAGCATTTTTTCCCACGATCGCTGTCGTTGAAAAAACAAACAGTGAATCGTTGATCTGATTTAATTCGTAGGTTTTATCTTCCTCTGTTTTTCTTGCTGTGGGTACAAAATCAATATGCAACCCGTTGCTGCAGTTTTTATAGTGATTTGCTTTTATTCTTAAAATTTGCATATTAGTCATTCCCTTCCTTTAAATTATACCACACAAATAGATTTCAAACGTTTTTTTTGTTTGAATCAGACAGAATGACTCTATTTCCTGTTCAAGGCTATCTGCGAGCTGAATCAAACTTAGAATCAGACTGAATGAAATCCTGTAAATCTTATTCAGGAAAAAGCTTTTTATGATCAAATTTATTATACGTTAGAATCAAAAGCAGGATCACTTCCCCGCTAATCAAAATCTTGCTTCCGTAAGGCAAACTGGCCGTGGAAATCCCTGAAAACTAAAACAAGAAAAGCTGATGATTCACAACAGGAATGAAGTTATTTTCCTGGAATGAACCGATCAGCTTTTTATGTTCGTTCTTGCAAACTGTAATTTTCTTAAAATTCCTGGCTTAACAGAAAATCCGCAATGGGCATCGTCTTAATTTCCTCCACATTACCGCCTGCGAAAATATCGGTTCGTAATACATATTTCGGATAATTGTCCCGAATATCCAATAATTTTCCAAATTCACGTTTCTCTGTCTCCGCGGATCCAATCTCCTGGGCGACCTGGATATACAGCTTATTCTCCTGCTTCATGGCGACAAAATCGATTTCAGCAGTATCCAGCTTTCCAACAGCGACCTCATATCCGCGACGCAGTAATTCCAGATAAACTACATTCTCCAACATGGCTGCCGTACTGTCGGAAGAATAGCCTAATACACTATAACGGAGTGCCGGATCGGCAAGATAGAATTTCTCCTGTGTTTTTAGAATTTCTTTTCCCTGAACATCATACCGAGGGCAGCGATGCAGAATATAGGCGCTTTCCAGCTTACTGATATAGTTATATACCGTCTCATTATCAATGGTTCGGTTCTCACTTTTCAAATATTTAGACAGCGAGGCAGCTGAAAACGTTCGTCCAACATGATCGAACGCAAATTTCACAATTCGTTCCAACTGATCTACTTTGCGGATCTGACTGCGTTTCACTATATCGGTAAAGATCGTAGAATTATAAATATCTCTAACAATTGTATATACGTCATCCTGCGTATATTTTTGGAGATGAACTGCAGGAAATCCGCCAAGTTTCAGATAATTCGCAAGTTCTGTATAGGGATCGAACACCTCAGCATATTCCTTTCTGAATAACAGATATTCAGAGAAGGACAAAGGATAGATCCGGAATAATACGTAACGTCCAGTAAGATAAGTTGAGATTTCTGAAGACATCATCCGGGAATTTGATCCCGTAACGAAAATATCTACGTCGCAATCCGTCATTAACGAATTTACGACTTTTTCCCAAGACTCCACTTCCTGGATTTCATCCAGAAAGAGATAAGTTTTCCCAGGCGGATACAGTTTTTGTTTTAAATGCGCATATAGCGCTTGCGCTGTTTTTAATTCCTCATATTGCAGAGAATCAAAGTTATAGGTTAAAATCTGATCATCCTGAATGCCTGATTTCTTAAGTTCATTGATTAACATCTTCATAATCGTAGTCTTTCCGCTGCGGCGGATACCTGTCAGAATTTTAATGAACGGCGTATTGACGAAAGGTAAAATTCTATCCATATATAAAGGTCTGTTTATCATAATATCACTTCAATCTTTCTCTATTATACTCTTTCTAAGGGTTATAATCGATTAACAACACAAAATCAGCACATATATCCGGTTATCTTCCATTAAAAAAGAGCCGAATTTTACAACTCTGCCCTTTCTTTGTTTAAAAATCAATTTACAGACTCATCCAGCTGGAATCCGACGGATTCGCCCGGAACGCCTGGAGCTTCTTGACATCATCGGCGCTGATGTAGCCGGTTTCCACGGCGACCTCGATCAGCGCGTCATAGTTGGACGCCGAAACGTTCTTCACGTTTGCGGCCGCCAGCCGGTCAAGGCCCTTCTGCAGGCCATAGGTGAAGATCGACGCGATACCCAGGACTTCCGCACCCGCTTCGCGCAGCACGTTGACGACGTCGATGCAGCTGCCGCCGGTGGAGATCAGATCTTCGACGACGACGACCTTCGTTCCCGGCTCGCAGCGTCCCTCAATCTGATTGGTCCGGCCGTGATCCTTGGCGCTGGAACGGACGTAGCCCATCGGCAGGTTCAGAATCTGAGCGACCAGCGCGGCATGCGCGATGCCGGCAGTGCTGGTGCCCATGACTGCTTCGCATTGCGGATAGTGCGTTTTGATGATCTCGGCGATCGCGTGTTCCACATCGTCGCGGACCTCCGGATAAGATAAGGTCAGGCGGTTATCGCAATAGATCGGCGATTTGATCCCGCTGGCCCAGGTGAACGGATCATTCGGCTTTAAGAAAACCGCTTTGATGTCCAGTAAATGCTTGGCAATGTTTTTCTCTGTGCTCATGGTTATTCTCCCTCCACAAATTCTCTGACGCAGCGGCGGTAGCTGGCCACCGGATCCTTGCTGGCGGTAATCGAACGGCCGACGACGATGTAGTCGGCGCCGATCTCGCGGGCCTTGGCCGGCGTGGTAACACGGACCTGATCGCCCTTGGCGTCATCCGCAAAACGGATGCCCGGCGTGACGGTAAGGAAGTTTTCACCGCAGACCTGATGCACCAGATCCGCTTCCAGCGGGCTGCATACAACCCCGGCCAGGCCGGCGATTTCCGCATTGTGCGCGTAATGCTGGACGGTTTCGGTCAGCGGATGATCGATCCACAGCTCATTTCGCATCCGGTCCTCGCTGGTGCTGGTCAGCTGCGTGACGGCGATCAGCTTCGTATGCGCGCCGACCTCGTCGATCGCTTCCTGCGCGGCTTTCATCATTTCGATTGTACCGGCGGCATGGACATTGGTCATATCGACGTCCAGCAGCGCGATGTTGCGCATCGCTTTCTTCACGGTGTTGGGAATATCATGCAGCTTCAGATCGAGGAAAATCTTATGGCCGCGCGCCTTGATCTCACGAACCATGTCCGGGCCTTCCGCATAAAACAGTTCCATGCCGATTTTCACATACGGCTTTTCCTCGGTAAACTTGTCCAGAAACGCCATCGTTTCCGCTTTGGTTGAAAAGTCGCAGGCGATCATTACATCTCGTTCTTTCATCATTGGTGAGCCCTCCCTATTATGTCACTCAATTTATCAATGTTCAGTTCATCCATTAAGGATGGCAGCCGTTCGATAATTTCCTTGCAGGCATACGGATTGCGCAGGTTCTCCGCACCGATTTCCACCGCCGTGGCCCCGGCGTACATCATTTCAATGACGTCCTCGGCGCTGGCGATGCCGCCGATCCCGATGATCGGCAGTTTGACCGCTTCATAAACCTGATACACCATCCGTAAGGCGACCGGCTTGATCGCCGGGCCAGAGAAGCCGCCCATGACGTTGGCGATGATCGGCCTGCCCGTGCGCAGATCGAAACGCGCGCCCAATAACGTGTTGATCATCGAGATTCCGTCCGCCCCGGCATCTTCACAAGCTTTGGCAATCGCGACAATGTCGGTGACGTTCGGCGACAGTTTGATGTAGACCGGCTTGGTGGTGACCGCCTTGACCGCACGGGTGATCTCAGCCGCGGCATCCGGACTGACGCCGAAGCTCATGCCCCCGCCATGCACATTCGGACAGCTGATGTTGACCTCCAGGATGCCGACGATGTCCTGCGCGTCCATCTTTTTCGCACATTCGACGTATTCCTCTTTGGAGAAGCCGGAAACGTTGGCGACGACTTTTTTATGGTAGACCTGTTTCAGCTTCGGAAATTCCTCGCTGATAACCTTGTCAATGCCCGGATTCTGTAATCCGACGGCATTGATCATACCCCGCTCGCACTCCGCGATCCGCGGCGTCGGGTTGCCGAAGCGCGCCTCGCGGGTCGTGCCCTTGGTCGCAATCGAGCCGAGGATGTTGATGTCGTAGAAATCCGCAAACTCATAGCCGAACCCGAAAGTTCCGCTGGCCGGGATGACCGGGTTGTCCAGCTCCCAGCCGGACAGCGTGACCTTTAATCTTTCGTCCATAAGACCTCCTGACTGGAAAGCACCGGGCCTTCCTTACAGATGCGTTTCGGGCCGGAAATCGTCTCGCAGCTGCAGCCCATGCATGCGCCGAAGCCGCAGCCCATGCGTTCCTCAAAGGACAGCTGACCCGGGGCGTTCGAGACTCTCCAGACTGCCTTCAGCATCGGCATCGGACCGCAGGCGAAGTACGGCAGATTGGTTAATCCTTCCTGAACCATGACGTCGCTGACAAAGCCTTTAACGCCCTGGCTGCCGTCATTGGTGCTGAGCTTGACGTCGCAGCCCAGATCCGCAAACTTCTTGATGTAGAAAATATCCTTCTCCGCCGTAAAGCCGAGAATCACAACCGGCTGCTTCCCCTGCTTCAAACACGTTTTTGCCAGTCCGTAGAGCGGCGGCACGCCGACGCCCCCGCCGACCAGCAGCACTTTTTTTTCATCGAAGGCTTCCGGCGTAAAGCCGTTGCCCAGACCGACCAGACATTCCAGCCGCTCGCCCGGCTGTTTTTGAGACATCTGCTTCGTACCGAAGCCGACAACCTTGTAGATGATCGTCAGGCCGTTCTCGTTCCAGTCGCAGATGCTGATCGGCCGCTTGAGATAGGCGTTGTCGATCGTGACGTTGAGAAACTGACCGGGATGGGTGATCCAGGAGGAATCCCCTTCCAGCTCCATTTCATAGACCTGGTCGGCGAGATTCCAGTTGGAGATGATCCGGTATTGTTTTATGCGCTCTCCCATAACTCCTCCTTAATTCTGATCAATCGTCGAAACGCCCATCGTGATTTCTTCCAGCACATCCAATAGAACGTTGACGGTATCCAGCGAGGTAAAGACAGTCACGTTGTTTTCCACGGCGCACCGGCGGATCTGATAGCCGTCCTTGGAGGTGCGGGAGTCGTTGGAGGACAAGGTGTTGAGGATATAAGTGACGTGGCCCTTGCGGATCGAATCGAGGATTTCCTCGGAGCCTTCGGAGATTTTTTTCTTTTCGCGGGTCTTGATGCCGTGCGCTTTCAAGAGCTTGGCCGTGCCGGAGGTCGCTTCGATGTTGAAGCCCAGATCGTAGAACCGGCGGACCAGCGGAATCGCCCGGTCCTTGTCCTGATCGGCCAAGGTCACCAGCACCGTGCCGTAGTTGACGACGCGCATGTTGGAGGCCTGCAGCGACTTGTACAGCGCACGGTTGAGGGAATCGTCGTAGCCGATCGCCTCGCCGGTCGATTTCATTTCCGGGGACAGATAGGCGTCCAGCCCGTGCAGCTTGGAGAAGCTGAACGTCGGGCTCTTGACGTAGAACCGGTTCTTTTCCGCCATGACCTCGGTCGCATAGCCCTGATCCTTTAAGCTTCTGCCAAGCATGACCTTGGTCGCGATGTTGGCCATCGGCACGCCGGTCGCCTTGGATAAGAACGGCACCGAGCGCGAGGAACGCGGATTGACCTCAATGACCGACACCTCGTCGTTCTCATCGACGATGAACTGAATGTTGAACAGCCCTTCAATGCCGATCGCCAGCCCCAGCTTCACCGTGTATTCCTGAATCGTCGCCTTGACCTTATCGCTCAGGGAGTACGGCGGATAGACGCTCATCGAGTCGCCGGAGTGCACGCCGGTCGCTTCGACCAGCTGCATGATGCCCGGGATAAACACGTCTTTGCCGTCACAGATCGCATCGACCTCGACCTCGCAGCCGTGGATATACTTATCGACTAAGACCGGCTGATCCTGATCAATCTTAACAGCGCTGGTCAGGTATTCGATCAGCTCCTCATCCTGATGCACGATCTGCATCGCCCGGCCGCCCAGTACATAGCTGGGCCGCACTAAGACCGGATAGCCGATCCGGTTGGCAACCTTCAGACCGTCCTCAATGTTGGTGACAGCCTGGCCCAGCGGCTGCGGGATGCCGCATTCCGTAACGACCTTTTCAAACAGATCGCGGTTTTCTGCCTTGTCAATCGCTTCGGTGCCGGTGCCGATGATCGGCACGTTCAGCTTGTTCAGCCGGTCCGCCAGGTTGATCGCCGTCTGGCCGCCCAGCGACACGATGACGCCCTGCGGCTTTTCCAGGTCAATGACGTTCATGACGTCTTCGATGCACAATGGTTCAAAGTACAGCTTATCGCTGATCGAGTAGTCGGTCGAAACGGTTTCCGGGTTGTTGTTGATGACGATCGCTTCATAGCCGGCCTGCTGAATCGCCCAGATCGCATGGACCGTGGAGTAATCAAATTCCACGCCCTGGCCGATGCGGATCGGGCCGGAGCCCAGCACCAGAATCGACGGCTTGTCAGTGACGATGCTTTCGTTTTCCTCCTCGTAGGTGGAATAGAAGTACGGGACGTAGGCGCTGAACTCTCCGGCGCAGGTGTCGATCATCTTGTAGACCGGCCGCAGATTGTGCTCGCGGCGCCACTGCACCATTTCCAGCTCGCTTTTGCCCAGAATCTTGCCCAAATATTTATCGGAGAAGCCTAAGCGCTTGGCCTTGCGGATATTTTCCTCGCTTGGATCAGCCTTCACCCGTTCCTCGACGGAAATGATGTGGTGGATCTTATCGAGGAAGAATGCGTCGATCTTGGTCGCGTCGTAGATCAGCATCATGTCAACCTTGCGGCGGAACAGCTCGGCAATCGCATACAGCCGTTCGTCGGTCGGGGTCTTGATGTTTTCCAGCAGCTCCTCAGTCGTTAAAGAATCGAACTTTTCAAGGTAGATGTGATCGACGCCGATTTCCAGTGAACGCACCGCTTTCAGCAGGCTTTCCTCCATCGTTCGGCCGATGCTCATGACCTCGCCGGTCGCCTTCATCTGCGTGCTCAGCGTGTGATCCGCCTTGGCGAACTTATCGAACGGGAAGCGCGCGATCTTGGTCACGACGTAGTCGATCGTCGGCTCAAAGGAAGCCGGAGTGTTGGCAATCGGAATTTCGTCCAG
>NZ_GG657556.1:212533-227098 GCF_000157995.1 Holdemania filiformis DSM 12042 | reverse complement strand
GTCAGGCCGACAGCGATTTTGCTGGAAACGCGGGCAATCGGGAAGCCGGCCGCCTTGGACGCCAGCGCCGAAGACCGGGATACACGCGGGTTGACCTCAATGACGTAGTAATCAAAGGAGAACGGATCGAGCGCAAACTGCACGTTGCAGCCGCCTTCGATCTTTAATTCGCGGATCAACGTCAGCGCAGCGTTGCGCAGCAGCTGATATTCCTTGTTGGACAGCGTCTGGCAGGGAGCGACGACCATCGAGTCGCCGGTATGCACGCCGACCGGATCAATATTTTCCATGCTGCAGATCACAATCGCGGTATCGTTGTGATCGCGCATGACTTCAAATTCAATTTCTTTATAGCCCTTGATCGATTTTTCAACTAAAACCTCGCTGACCGGAGACAGCTTGAGGGCATTTTTGCCCAGCGCGATGACTTCCGCGTCGTCGTAGGCAAAACCGCCGCCGGTGCCGCCCAGCGTAAACGCCGGCCGCAGCACGACCGGATAGCCGATCTTATTGGCATATTCCACGACTTCCTCAATCGTGCGGGCAACATAGGATTCCAGGCATGGCTGACCGATCCTGAGGCACAGGTCCTTGAAGCGCTGGCGGTCCTCCGCCTGATCGATCGATTCAAAGTCAGTGCCGAGAATCTCGCACCGGCATTCTTCCAGCACGCCTTTTTTCGCCAGCTGCATCGCCATGTTTAAGCCGGTCTGGCCGCCCAGCGTCGGCAGAATCGCGTCCGGACGTTCCTTGCGGATGATGCGGGACACATATTCCAGCGTCAGCGGTTCCATGTAGACCTTGTCGGCAATGTTGGTATCGGTCATGATCGTCGCTGGATTGGAGTTGATCAGGATGACCTCATAGCCCTCCTCGCGCAGGGCCAGGCAGGCCTGGGTGCCGGCGTAGTCAAATTCCGCGGCCTGACCGATGACGATCGGCCCCGAGCCAATGACTAAGATTTTATGAATATCCGTTCTTTTCGGCATCTTAACGGCCCTCCTTCATAGCTTCCATATTGTGAATGAACAGTCCGAATAAATATTTGGAATCCTCCGGTCCGGAAGCGGATTCCGGATGGTACTGGGTTGAGAAGATGCGGTCCTCGTCAATCCGCAGGCCCTCGACAGTCTGATCCAGCAGGTTGATGTGCGTAATCTCGACGCGGGTCTTTTCAATCCCGTCCGTGCTGACCGCGTAGCTGTGGTTCTGGGAGGTGATCTCGACCTTGCCGGTCAACAGATTTTTGACCGGATGATTGCCGCCGCGGTGGCCGAATTTCAGCTTGTAAGTATGCAAGCCATTAGCCAGCGCGATCATCTGGTGGCCCAGACAGATGCCGAAGATCGGCTTCTTGCCCTGGAGCTGACGGATCAAATCAATGACCTCCGGCACGTTTTCCGGATCGCCCGGCCCGTTGGACAGGAAGATGCCGTCCGGATTGAGCGCCATGATTGTTTCATACGAAGTGTTGTACGGCACGATTGTGACGTTGCAGCCATAGCGGTTCAGCTCGCGGATGATGTTGTATTTAATGCCGCAGTCAATCGCAACGACATTGAAGCGTGGATTGGCGCAGCGGGAATACCATTTTTTCCTGCACGAGACGCGCGCGACCAAATCCTTCGGGGCGTTGTAGGCCGCCAGCTTCGCCATCGCTTCCTCGTGGGATACGTCTGAGTCGCAGACCAGACCGAGCATCGCGCCTTCGTCGCGCAGAATCCGTGTCAATTTCCGGGTGTCCAGATGCGTCAGGCCCGGCACCTCGTTTTCTTCCAGCAGCTCGTTGAGCGTCTTGGTGTAGCGGAAGTTGCTTGGCTTGTCGTTGTATTCGCGGACGATGAAGCCCTTCGGTCCGATCAGCTTGGATTCATAGTCTTCGTCGATGATGCCGTAGTTGCCGATCAGCGGATAGGTCATAACGACGATCTGTTCGGTATAGGAGGGATCGCTGAGAATCTCCTGATAGCCGACCATCGACGTGTTGAACACCAGCTCGGCAATCACTTCCTTCTGGCTGCCGAAGCCTTTGGCCTGCAGCTCCATGCCGTTTTGTAATACGAGTTTACGATCCATTATTTATAGCCCCTCTCTATACACGATCTGTCCGTCCGCCACCGTCATCACGCAGCGGCCCATCGCCCACCAGCCTTCAAACGGTGTGCTTTTGCCTTGGGAGACAAAGGTTTTCGGATTGATTTTTTCGCGTTGATTTAAGTTGAAGACAGCCAGATTGGCCTTTTCAAAGTTGATGATTTCGCCGCCCTCGATGCCGAAGATGTCGGCGCAGTTGAAGCTCATCAGTTCAAAGCACTTTTCCAGCGTGATCTTGCCGGTGCGGACAAGATAGGTGTAGATCAGCTCAAACGCGGTTTCAAGGCCGACGATGCCCATCGCGCTGCCCTGCAGAGCCTTCGCTTTTTCCTCGGCGCTGTGCGGCGCGTGGTCGGTTGCGATCATGTCAATCGTGCCGTCCTGAATGCCCGCGATCAGCGCTTCCTGATCGGCCTTAGTGCGTAACGGCGGATTCATCTTGAAACGGCCGTCGTCGGCGCTGATGTCGTCCTCGCACAATAACAGGTGATGCGGCGTGACCTCGCAGCTGACCTGGACGCCGCGCTGTTTCGCCTGGCGGACCAGCGCGACGGATTCCTTACAGGAGATGTGGCAGATATGATATTGACAGCCGGTTTCCTCCGCCAGTCTGAGATCGCGTTCGATCTGTTGGTATTCGCTGGCGCTGCTGATGCCGGTGAAGCCAAGTTCCTCCGCCTTGCGGCCCGCATGGATGCAGGCACCCTTGGCGATCAGGCTTTCATCCTCGCAGTGCGCGACGATCAGGCAGTTATTGCGCTTAGCCGCCAGCATCGCCTGGCGCATCATCGCTTCTTCCTGCACGCCCTTGCCGTCGTCGGAGAAGGCGATCACCTCCGAGGCCAGCGCGTCGAAATCGACCAGCTCACCGACGCCCTTCTGCCCCTGAGTGATGGCGGCATAGGGAATGACCTGGATTTTTGCGTTGTAGCGGATCCGGTCCTGCTGCACCTTTAAGTGTTCCAGGGAGTCCGGCACCGGATTGAGGTTGGGCATCGCCATGATCGTTGTATAGCCGCCCTTGGCCGCGGCTGCGGTTCCCGAAGCGATTGTTTCCTTGTATTCAAAGCCCGGCTCGCGCAGATGCACATGCGGATCGATCAGTCCCGGTGCGATCAGCAGGCTTGACGCGTCGATGACCTCGTCCACGTCCTCCGCCGTCAGATCGATCTGATCCGCGGCCGTGACCCGGCCCAGATCGTCAACCAGGACGTCCATTTTGCGGACCTTGCCGCGGTAGAGCACCTCGCCGTTCTGCATTAAAAAGCTCATTTATCGTCCCTCCATTGCGCGTTTCAATACCGCCATGCGCACGAACACGCCGTTGTTGATCTGTTTGAAGATGCGGGATTTTTCGCATTCCACGACCTCATCGGCAATTTCCACGCCGCGGTTAAACGGCGCCGGGTGCATGATGATCGCGGTGTCCTTCATCGCTTTCACCCGCTCCAAAGTCAGACCGTAGCGCGCATGGTATTCTTGTTGGGTCAGGGACATCGCCTGTTCATGCCGTTCGTGCTGCACCCGCAGCAGCATGATCACGTCCATGTCCTTCACCGCCTGATCAAAATCGATGTAGTCGTACTGCGGATCGCGGTATTCCTCCGGTCCGCTGATGAAGCATTGCATGCCCAAGCGCTGCATGACCTCGATGTTGGTATGGGCAACGCGGGAGTATTTTACGTCGCCGACAATCGCGATTTTCAAGCCGTCAAAGTGACCGAACTCCTGGCGGATCGTCATCAAATCGAGCAGCGACTGGGTCGGGTGGTCTTTCTTGCCGTCGCCGGCATTGAGGATCGGAATGTTGATCCGGCCCTGCAGCTGCTTGTAGTACTCATCCTGCCGGTCGCGGATCACCACCGCATCCAGGCCGAAGCTCTCAAACGTTTTGACCGTATCGTAGAAGGTTTCGCCCTTCTGCATCGAAGAGGCCTGAGCGTTGAAGTTGATTACCTTCATGCCCAGTTTTTCCTCGGCGGTATTGAAGCTGTACTGGGTCCGGGTGGATGGTTCAAAAAACAGGTTGGCGACGATTTTTCCTTTCTCGCTGTCGATGAACTGGCCTTGGCGGCATTGTTCGGCAACATCGAGAAGATGCTGGATCTCGTTGACGGAAAGGGAGCTGAGTTGGAATAAGCTGTTCATCAGGAATCCTCCGTTTCTGCATAAAAAAGCCTTCAAAAACAGGCTTTTGAAGGTTACACGAAAAGTACGCAGATTCATCTTAATTTTTGTGTATGCCTTCTTAGTGTCTCTGCACTAAATTAAAGCCATGAATATTATAACCTAGTTTGTTTTTCAGCACAAGCCTTCGTTATTGAAACCCTGGAAATTCAACTCAGCTTTTTTCACTGAACCGCAGCTTTTGTACATGGAACAAAACTGTTCGCTATCCTTATTTCATATTCAGGATCATTAATCTCAAAATCACATAGAACTATGGCTTCACCTGCTAAAATGCATTGACAAAAAAGGAAGTCCGTTTTTCAGACTTCCGTTATTCTCTTTTTTGCTTATTCAATCGGCAGGTTACTGGATTTCTTCCGGTTTGATCATCACCCAAGCCGCAATGAAGGCTACTGCGAAGGCGATCAGCACTGTGATGCAGGCATTGATCAAATTCATCGGATTATCCAGGCTGATAAAGACCGGCAAGGTCGGCAAACCCGGAGCGCCCTTGGCGAAGCGAACGACATGCGTGATGCCGGCATAGAAGCCGCCGACGCCTCCGCCGATGACCGTCGCGATCAACGACTTCTTATTTTTAGCGGTAAACCCGTACAGCGCTGGTTCTGTAATTCCGCACAACGCGGTCACGCCCGCGGTAAAGGCCAGCGGCTTTACCTTTTCATCCTTCGACTTCAATGACAGGACCAGTGTGGAAGCTCCCTGCGCGATGTTGCTTGCGAGCATACCTGTGCCTAACAACGAGCTGGAACCCATCTGGGCGATCTGCATCGTTTCCAGCGTACCGACTGCCCGGTGCATGCCGACAAAGACCAGAAATGGCGAAACGGCGCCGACGATCATCGGAACTAAGAATGGAACAGAGGCGTCGATCGCCGCAAAGATCTGCATTAAGACCTCGCCGAGAACCGCACCGATCGGGCCGAGGATTAACAGTCCCACCGGAAAGGTGATCAGCAGCGTCAGCATCGGCTCCATGATCGCTTTAACGACCTTCGGTGAAACCTTGCGCGCAAACCGTTCAACATACGACATGAACCAGACGGTCAGGATCGTTGGAAAGACGGTCGAAGAATAATTATACAGGACGACCGGAATACCGAAGAACGCAACCGCCTCACCTGCGGAAACCAAACCGACATACGTCGGATGCACAAACATGGCCGTAACGGCCGCCGCGATATATTTGTTGCAGCCAAAATAAGAAGCAGCGGTGACGCCTAAATAAATCGGCAGGAAATAGAAAATCGTATCGGAAACATAATTGATAATGATGTATTCCTGCGAGGTTTTCGCCAGTCCGAAAACAGCTACGAGAATCGCCAGCACAGCCTTGATCATCCCGGCTGCCGTAAACGCCGGCACCAGCGGAGTAAACATACTGCTGCAGGCATCGAAGAATTTCCCCGCAGCCGCCTTCTTTTTATTCTTCACCGCCGGCTGTTTTTCTGCCGCTTCCGCGGACTTGGCCGGGGCTTCGCTCTGGGCCTGTTCGACCAGCTGGCTGACCACGCCGTACAACTCCGGAGCATCGCTGCCGATAATAATCTGCGTCTGAACTCCGACCTGCATCACCTTGATGACTTCCGGCAAGGCGGTCAACGCCGCCTCATTCACCTGACTTTGATCCCGCAGCGTCAGCCGCAGCCGGGTTGCGCAATGGGAGACGGCCTGGATATTGGCAGCGCCGCCGACGTGTTCGATACATTGTTTTGCAAGTTCTTTCATCTTCATTCTCCTTATTTTATAATGATTTTAAAATTTGATTCTAAGACTGGATGTGAAAATGAATCGGATACTGATCTTGCCTGCGTGAGTAACAATTCTGGTTATCGGGATTCGCGGATGTTAATTACTTCGATACGGATAATAAATCTTCCTGGGCTTTGACCATCCCCTCCTTCAAGGTTTCAACCTGTTTGAACAAACGGGCGTTGGTGACAATCACCACGACACCGTCCGGATAGCCGGCAGTCTGAATTTGTTCGCGTGAAAAGCGCATCAGCCGCTCCCCCGCTCGAACATGCGTCTTTGGCTGGACTTCCACCTGAAAGCCTTCGCCGTTAAGATTGACGGTGTCCAGACCGACGTGCAGCATCAGCTCGACGCCTTCATCGCTCATCAATCCAATTGCGTGCTTCGTCGCCGCCACCATGACAACCTCGCCCGCAAACGGTGCGGTCAGTTCATCTTCGTTCGGCTCAATAACGCAGCCCGGTCCCAGCAGCGCTTCTGAAAACACGCCGTCGTTCAGGCTGGCCAGCGGTTTCACTTCGCCGGAAACCGGCGCTTTGACGATCAAGCGGGCAGCTGGCCGTCGTCCCTGTTTAAACAATCCCATCGTTCTACTCCCTTCCTTCCTTGAGTATTTCTTCCGGATATTCCGGTTCAATTCTGCTTGCGAACCATTGACGGAGCGGTTCAATTTCCTGAGCGCTCATCCACCGCTGCGGACGGCCTGCCAGACGGTAAAAGCAGGGAAAGACAATCTCCACAACCGCAAACGACCGGTTTTGCCGCTGCAGCCTCAACGCCTTACACAGGCTTTGCGTCAGCCGTCCTATCGCTTCGGGCGAGCGCACGCTGCCGCGTGCCAGATAGGAAGCGTAACCCGAATCGCGCAGCTGTTCAAGCATTCGTGAACCACCGCCGATAAGTTGTCCCGCTTCATCACGCTCAAACCAGTTTAACGTATTGATCATCGTAACCGACTCGTTCCGCAGCGCGTTGAAGCGTTGTTGATTCAGGGCGGTGGACGGCGCTTTGCTGCTGGAACAAATCAAAATGACCAGCTTTTCCGGATGCGCCCTTTTATAGGCCAGACCGTCCTGATAAAATTGTTCGTCCGCGTAATCGTGCAGTTCGCAATTCAGATTAACATCAGCGGCTTTCTTCTTAAAGATCACCACCTGCTCTTGCACCCCCAACTGGTCGATCGCATCGGCCAGCGCTTTTGTCAACGAGCCAAGATAACAACCCGCATGCGGCGGGATTGCCTGCTTGTCAATCAAGGTATTGCTGACAGGCTGATCGTTTTCAAGAAAGTCAATCGCTCCCGCCGTACACATCAGCTCGCATCGCCGGCAAGCTGTGCAGCGCTGAGGATCGATATTTTCAACAAAACGCACACCGCGGCAGTTATCCTCGGCCGACAGGTGAAGCAGATGCAGCGGACAGGCTGTCAGGCAGTTGCCGCAGCCGGTACATTGATCCTTATTTAAACGTTGCTTCATCAGTACTCTCCTCCATTTTCAAATTCTTAAGCAGATTGTGGATATGCAGCGCCAGGTAACCCTTTTCTTCCTCTCCGACCGGCATGTGAAACTCATTTAAGATAATTTCGGCAATCATTTCCGTACACGCTTCTAAGCGCGGATATTTCTGCACAAGCAGCGGGTACAGAGTGCTCTGGGAAGCTTCCAATAACTGTCCGTCGTGCAGGCGGGCAGCCAGAAAGCTCAGATGTGTCAGAAACCGGGAATAATAGACCGACAGATGATCAAGCTTTACGTCATATACTTGCTCAATTTTCTGGATTACGTGTTCCTGAAACAAGAGTCTGATCTTCGCGTCGCTGCGGAAATGCTGTCCCTGAGCATTGATATAATGCAGCACAATGTAGCCGGCTTCATCTTCACTCAACGTCGTCCGGGTTTCTTTCTCGATCAGATCCAAGCCCTCTTTCGCAATCAGAAATTCCCGCGGATACATTGTCTTGACTTCCTCAAGAATATCCAGCGGCACCTGGAAACCCTCCTGTTTGTTCCGCACGGCATTGTGAATGTGATCGGAGAGACTGATATTCATCATCACGTTGACCTTGCAATGCAGCCGGGATTCAAATAAAGCGATAATTTTCGTTGTGATGTCGATATACACCGGATCGATGTCCTCAACCAGATTCATCAGAAAATTCTTTTCCTTCGTATCCGAAGGCTCAAAAACCTTGATGATTTTTGAATTGTCGATCCCCTCCCCGCGTTTCTTTCCAAATCCGACAGCCTTGCCGAATACAATGATTTCCCGTCCGCCGGCATCTGTGGAAAATACCACGTTGTTGTTGATCAGTTTTGTTATCACATAGTGATCCTGCATAAGAAAACAGCCCCCTTTCGTTTCTGACATAGAAAAAAGATCAGTAACAGATGCAAAAAACGCATCAGATACTGATCTTGCCTGTTCCCAGTAACAATTCTGGATATCTGTGTCTATACTATAAAATTTACAAAATTATTTGTCAATCTTTTTCTTGATAAATTCGTTTTTTCCCCGCAGGTAAGCGTTCAAAATCTTTTTCGGATAAAGATCTATTCTACCTTATTTACTGATTCTATGGTTACAAATATTCCTGTTTTATTTACAGATTCATCTTGGACTCTGCGATGACACTACTTTTGCTGATTTAAACAAGCTTCAAAAGCAGGAATTAAAATTTCATTCAATCGGTATTCCAATCCTTTAATATAAAATTCTTTTCTTTCAGAACTCATGACGGCAATTTTTGAATATTCTGTAGGTATATCCAGAATAAAACTGCGTATAGCTTCCATTTTTCCCTTCATTTTAGGAACTACCCGAATGATAGATGCTTTCAGATCCGGGTAATCCTGTTTGATCAATTTTTCAAAATAAATCGATTTCCCATTATCCAAATAACCCGAGCTGATATTCATAATCGCACTTTGCTTTAATCGAACAGGATCATTTAAGATCGCTTGTATTTGCTGATCCGAAAGCTTGTTTGAAAAAGCTGCGCCATTGTCATAAACCGGTGCTAATTTCAAAGTTTCGTCACGGTCAATAAGTACTCCCCAATTACCGCTGTTACGATCATTATTATTAATAAAACCATCGATAAGAACACAGTCCCAAAATCGTTCTTTGATTTCAGGCAATTTAGACAAAACAGGATTGTGCTCTAAATGTATCAATAACGCTGAAAGATTGGTTCCATGTACACTATCCTCTGATTCGGTTATTGTTTGATCCAGTTTTTCCTCTAAGTCTTTGTTATAAACATTTTTCAATTCACGATATTCTTGTAATCGTCGATTAGAATCTGTGAAATCCTTACAGGCAACGACCAGTTTATTATCCTTTATTCCTAATAGCGTTTGATGAACTTCATATCCAAGAATCGCATAAATGTGGCTTCCGATGTATTCGGATAACGGTGCAGTTGTATAGGAAGTGTCGATTCTTCGCATTCCCTTCGTCGATTTTGGAAATTTTAAAAACCAGTTCTCACCTTGGTAGCGGATTGCTAATTTGCTCCCGGCAGCACCGCCATAAAACCGCATTGTCGTTTCACATGAATTAAAATCAATAATTTTTTGCACATCCGGACCTCCTAACTATATTTTTGAATCAACAGTTCTCTTTGTTCTTCTGTCAGCACTCTTTCATAAACATAATCTTTTGTCGCATTCTCTAACCACTCACTGCGGTCAAAGTAAAAATAAACATCTTCTTCCTTATCATATTTTTCCAATTCGCTGATGATCTGGCGAATTGAAGAAGGAACCGGAAAGTCAATGACAATCTGATCATCGATCCATTTTGACATTTTCAACACCTCCGTTCAGATTCTTTATTCTTATTATACACGATTCTGGAATTTCCAGAAAGCTGAACCCCTTTCACTCGGCTAAGCCCAGCTGATCAACAGGATCAATCCCAGCAGAATTCCATCCGCCACCGCCACGCCCAGCGTATTTTTGCCGAAGCGATAGACTTCCCCACGCTCGATCAGCCGGTGCAGTTTATCCTGCTCAATCATCATCCAGACGACATTCAACAGGATATAGGGCAGAAATAGAAGGACCTGAAATGCAGCTTTGGGGGAATTATGACCCACCCAGCCCAACATGCCGGAAAGAATCAGAATCATCGCGCCCGCCATCACCGCCGCGGCGAAGAAAATTAAAATGCGATTCCCGCTGCGAATCTTGTCGGGATAATCCGGATCCCGGTAAATCCGGTCCTTATATTTCATATTAACGAGGAGAATGGACAGGACAAAGCCTGCCAGGTACATCACAAACAAGACCATCGACAGAGATTCAGAAAGCTGCCCTTCCAACAAACAGCTCAGAATTGAAAAGCTCAGCGTATCGGTCAGAATCATCGTTGCCATCGCCGCCGTCATGTCCGCCATCACGTCCAGATCATACGGCGCATGCGGATCATAACCAGACAACAGCGAGAAATCGCGGCTGCGGATGCAATAGGTAAACGCCGCATAGATCGACAGCGCGATCAGCACGAAGACAAACCGAAAGCCATACCGGCCCAGCGCTTCCTTCATCGTGGACGTCGTCGCGCACAACCAAAGCAACGATCCCAAATGAGTCGCCAGAATCGCCAAAAAGAGTCGGGTTAACGGCCGTGTATCGATCGCCTGGCGTTCCAGGTGGATATCGGTCAACAGGTCGTTCATATCGACGCCGAATATCTGCCCAATCTTCTTCAGGGCGGCGACATCCGGTTCCGTCTTATTCCGCTCCCAATTCGATATCGCCTGGCGGGTCACACCCATGACATCCGCGAACGCCTGCTGCGTCATGTTTTTCTCCTGCCGCAGTCCGGCGATTTTTTCACCCAAAGTTTTCATCGCTCTTCACCTCATCCCGATTGTAAAGGAAACCCCGTTGATTTGTCACGCAACGTTTTCTTGCGTGACGCTGAAACCGCCGTATATCGAGTTATTTTAAGCCTTCCTGCCGGATTTCATCCAGTTCCTCAGCCGTTAACGTTTCCGCTTTGTACAGCCGCAGATATTCTTTCGATACGTCGCTGTCAAAGATCAGCACGTCGTCGGAGTTGATCGTAACCGGGATGCCCGCCCGCTTTAACTGTGCAATCGGATGATCCGCCAGAGAAGCGACGCGGCCCAGCAGGCGGTTGCTCGTCGGCGTGATGTTCAGACGGACTTGTTTCTGCCTCAGAAGCTCCATGACGGCAGGATCCTGGGCGGCGGCGATCCCGTGCTGGACCTCGTCCAGATCCAGGCATTCGACAGCCTGACGGACATCTTGCGCGCTTCCCCATTCGCCGACATGAGCTTTTAAGACCCAGCCGCTTTGGCGGGCGCGGCGGTAGAGGGGAATGAAATTCTCAATCGGCTGCGCTTGCTCATCACCATATAAATCCAGCGAATAAAACTCCGGCCGGTCCCAGAACGGCGCCAGTTTTTCCATCAGATAAGGAACGCCGCAATGACGCGAGATCCCGATCTGAAAACGCAGTTCTATCTGCGGCGCGGCCGCTTCCTGGACCGCCTTCCAGCTGGCAAGCAAATTTTCAACATCGCCGTGATAAAAATGCTTCAGCGCCCACACGTCCTCGCCGATTTCCAGCACGCTCACCCCATCTTTGACTGCCTGATGCAGCGTCGCTTCCAGCAGACGCAGACGCCCTGTCCGATCCGGAAACGGCGTATTGATCGAAACCTGGCTCCATTGATCCATCTCCGCCATGGATTGTAACGGCGCTTGAATCGCTTCGATCCGGACGTCCCAGCGCTCCGCAATCCATTCCCGGTCCCCGCCGAGCATAAAATGATTGTGCAGATCCGCCTTGGGAATCTTACGCAGCGCCGCCAGATCCCCGGCGCGCAGGGCGGCCTTAAATAATACTGATGCTTCGTTCATTGAATTTTCCTCATTTCTGATTTCAAGTGTACATGAGAATTCTGCGGCCGTCAAAAATTTCTGAGAAATCACCAATTGTGCAGGAAAGTTGGGTTTTAGAACGGAAAAAGCAGAGATTCTGCGAAAACGAAACCATCTGAAAAAGCAGAACGGAAATTGAATCAAAAAGTCATGAACCGTGTCTTGTTTTTTGATTATTGAACCGATATAATTCTCATAGTAAATGTTTACTTTGACATTCAAATCTAAGCCTTCACCGCTTCCTGACATACTTTCAAATTTAAGGAGAACCCGGATGAAAACAACTACGCCAACGCACACCGAGGATCTGTCCTTCAGTCAACAGAACATCTGGAATCTGGAACAGGCTCTGCCGCATACGCCGATCAACCATATCTGCACAACCTTGTTGATCGACGAATACTTCGACGCTGAAGCTTTACAACGAACGCTGAATGCCGTCCTCGAACATGACGAAACGCTGCGGACGCGGCTGACGTTAATGGAAAGCCGGCCGCGCCAGTATTTCGTACCGTTTGTCCCCCAGGCTTTTCCCGTGCTGGATTTTTCAGCGGTAACCCCGGCGGAATTTGAGGCCTGGCAAAAGGCGGTGACGCAGACGCCGATGCCCTTACTGGATCAGCCTTTGATCCATTTTTATGGTTTTCAAACCGGAGAAACATGCGGCGGTGTGCTGATTTTAGCGCATCATCTGATTTCCGACGGCTGGGCGCAGGTGCTGCTGCACAACCGCATCGCCGCGCTGTATTGCCGCGCGCAGGCCGGCGAAAGCCTGGAAGAAACCGAGCTGACGCCTTACCGTGAACATCTGTCTCAGGAACAGGCCTATCGGCACAGTCCCCGTTATACCCGCGACCAACAATTCTGGCAGCGGGAAACCGCGGCATGGGAAGCGCCGGAATCGCTGCGAACCACGCCGCTCTATCCCCTCAGTCCGGTCGGCAAGCGGTACAGCCGCACACTTTCAGAAAGCCTGAGCCGTCGGCTTCAGGTCTTCTGCGGCGAACGCCAGATCTCCCCGTTTATCGCGATCCTGTTGGGACTGGCCGTTTATCTCGGCCGGATTCACGCCCAAAAAGCGCCGGTGATCGGCGTGCCGGTGATCAATCGTTCCCAATCCAAAGAAAAATACGCCGGCGGAATGTTTGTCAGTACGCTGCCTTTTCGCTGCGAGCTCGATCCCGCGCAGACGGCCGATCAGTTCTGCCAGACGCTCAACGATCAATGGTACCGCCTGTTAAAGCATCAGAAATATCCGTTTTCTGAAATCATGAAACTGGCCCGCGCGCAGCGACCGGAACTGGAGGCCTTGTTTTCGATTGCGCTTTCCTATGAAGACACGCGCCTGATTCCGCCCTCGGACACCCCTGTCCGCTTCCGCGGCGCCTGGCATTACAGCGGTGAACAGAGGGAAGAATTGTGCCTGCACGTCAGCCACCGGGAAAGCGACGCTTTCCAGATCGACTACGATTATCAGGTTCAGAGCTTCAGCGGAGCCCGGATCGCGCAGCTGCATCAAAGTCTGACAACGATCCTTCAGGATGTGCTGAGACATCCGGATACTCCGCTAAGCCGGCTGCGCATCCTGGAAGAAGCGGAGGAAGACCGCATTGTATACGCCTTGAATCCGCTGGCCGCAACCGTCCCTTCGGCGACTCTGGTTGCCCGCTGGCGGCAGATTGTGCAGAATCAGGGACCGAGGATGGCGGTCGTCAATCAGGACCACCGGCTGACCTTCAACCAGCTCAACGCCCAGGCTGAAGCTTTAGCCGCGCAGTTTTTAACGTTACCGCAGGCAGAACCGCTGCGGATCGCGCTGATTCTGCCGCGGGGCGAAGCGCTGATCACCGGCATGATAGCGGCGATGCTCAGCCGCGCCGTGTGGATCAATCTTGATCCGGCTCAGCCCGCAAACCGCTTAAAAACGCTGCTTGCGCAAACAGGCGCGGATCTGATCATCAGTTCCTGCGCGCTGCGCGAACAGCTGGATCCGCAGCAGTGCTGGGTCTGGAAAACAATCGAAGACCATCAGTTCCACCCGGCGGCACAGACAGACGCCCCGCGTCCCTTCACGCCCCGGGAGGCGGCGTATATCGTCTACACCTCAGGCACGACCGGAACGCCCAAGGGCGTCGTGGTCAATTCCGCCAGTCTATTCAACTTTATCGAAGCGATGGCCGGCGTCTATCCGCAAAATCCGGTGCTTTCGTTATGCAGCCCGGCGTTTGACGCGTTCCTGATCGAATCGATTGGCGCGTTATTCAATGGACGAAGCGTCGTTTTCGCGGATGCGGAAGCGGCGGAGAACCCGGCCCGGCTGGCCGATTTAATCCTCCGGCATCACGTCGGCATGCTTTCCCTGACGCCTTCGCGCTTACAGGCTTATCTCAGACATCCGGCGTTTCGTCAGGCGGCGTCCCAACTGGAATGCCTGGTCTGCGGCGGGGAGGCTTATCCCTCCGCCCTGCTGCGTCAGCTGAAGCGTTGGACAGCGGCGCGGCTTTATAATCAATATGGTCCCAGCGAGGCCACGATCGGCGTCTGCATGAAAGAGCTGACGCACGCCCGCCGGATTACCGCCGGCCAGCCCCTGCCCGGCTGCCGCCTG
>NZ_GG657556.1:185931-212379 GCF_000157995.1 Holdemania filiformis DSM 12042 | reverse complement strand
TGTATCGGCGAGCTGTGGATCAGCGGTTCCTGCCTGGCGCTGGGCTATGACCAGGACGAGGATAAGACGCGGGAACGCTTTCAGCCACTGGCTTGTTTACAGGGAGAACGAGCCTACCGTACGGGCGATCTGGCTTATTGGACCCAGGACGGGGAAATCGTCATCGCCGGCCGCCGGGATCAACAGCTCAAGGTGCGCGGATACCGGATCGAAGCGCAGGAAATCGCCGCTCAGCTAAGCCGGCTGCCGCACATTCAAAACGCCGCGGTCGTGCTTCAAAATGACCGCACGCTGGCGGCCTACATCGTCAGCGATCAGCCGGTCGATCCGGCTGGACTGCGGCGGGCGTTGATGGAGCAGCTGCCCGTACCGGTGGTTCCCTCCGTTTATATTGCGGTCGACGCTCTGCCGCTCACGGCTAACGGCAAGCTGGATCCCGACCGGCTGCCGCCGCTGACGCCATCCCCGCAAACGGAGAACACCGCCGATGCGTCCTTCGCTCAGCGTTGGCTGCTCGATCAGCTGCGAACGCTCTTAAAGCGGCCGGATCTGCAGCTGGACAGCGATTATTTCGCTTCCGGCGGAGATTCCCTGATCGCGATGGAATTGTTAAGCTTAATCGAAGAAAAATTTCAGGTCCGTTTAAAAACGGCGGATCTTTATCACCTGCGCACCGCCGCGGCGATTGGTGAAGTGCTCGACGGCGGTCAGTCTGCCGTGGAGCCACAGCTGCAGCCAGCCCCCAGGCAGGCATTCTATCCGCTGAGCTTTCAACAGAAAGCGATTCTGGCGGATCTGCTTGCCGATCCGGAAAACGATGCATATCACATGCCGGGCTTGTTCACGCTGCCCGCGGACCTCGATCTCGACCGCTTACGTCAGGCGTTAGGCCAACTGGTTCAGGAAGAAGAACTGCTGCGCACCGGCTTTGTCCTGGACGGCGGGGAAATTAAAATGCAGATTCATCAAACCGTCAGCTTCCATGTCGAAAGCATCGAAGCGGGACCCGACTGGGATCCCGCAGCGCTGATCCGACCGATGGATCTGGCCAGGCCGCCGCTGTTTACCGCCGCTTTCATTCATCGCAAAGCCGGCTGGGCGCTGGGATTGGACATGCATCATCTGATCAGCGACGGACTGACGACACCGTTATTGCTTGATCATCTTGACCGGCTGTACCGCGGAGAATCCCGGAAAACACCGCTCACTTATAAAGATGCGGCCTGGGCGATGCAGGACGGGCCGGCTGAAGCAGACCTTGAATTCTGGCAAAAGACGCTGACGCCGCTGCCGAAACCGCAGCTTCTGCCGCAGGACCGGCGGGAACAGACACATCCCGGCGGCAGCCAGCTCGTCGTTGATCTGAGTCTGGAGGACTCAGAAAGAATCCGGGCGTTCTGCGCTGCCAAACAGCTGACCCCGGCCACCGTCTTTGCCAGCGCCGTACTGCTCCAGCTGGCCCGCTGGAATCAAACCGACCGGGTCGTTCTCGGAATGCCGGTCAGCGGCCGGACGCAGGCCGCAACGCAGGCGATGCCGGGATTATTCATGCATACGCTGCCGTTATCATTTCAATTTGAGCCTCAGATGCGGATCAGCGAACTGCTGATGCGGGTACAGAACCAGCTTGCGGCGATCCAGGATCATCAGGCCGTCGGTCTGGAAGATCTGATCCGGATGCTCAATCTGCCCCGGCAGGCCGGCGGCAACGCCGTCTTCGACATGATGTTTTCGCTGCGGCCGATCGCGGCGGACCAGCTGCGCTTAGCGGGGCAGCCCTTAGGTTATCAGCCCGCCCCGACCGGATTAAGCAAGCTGCCGTTAACCGCGGAGGTTTATTGGGAAACGGAGCGCTGGCATTTCTGCTTTGAATTTGAGAACCAGCGCTACCGCGAGGAAACGATCCGGTTCTACCAACGCAGTCTGGAACACATCGTCATGACCTTTACGAAAGAAGATCCAGTCTGGACGGAACTGGATGTGCTCGCGCCGCTGGACCGCTGCCGCTGCCTGGACGTTCCCAACGCGCTGCGCGTGCCGTATTGCGGACTGCCGCTGGACGTCCAGATCCGTCAGCGGGCGCTGCTGCATCCGGATCAGCCGGCGCTGCGCTTTCATCAGAAAACGACGACCTTTGCCGAACTGATCGAGCAGGCTGACCGGCTGGCCGGTGCCCTGATGCAGAGGGCATCGAACAGACCGGCCGGAATTCTGTGCGAGCGGGGCGAGCCTCTGTTTATCGCGATGCTGGCGCTGATGCACTGCGGCCGGGCGTATGTCCCGCTGGATCCCGACTTTCCTTCAGCCCGGATCGCAACCATGCTGAATCAGGCGGGGGCCGATCTGATCGTCGGCTCGCCCGCTTTATTAGAAAAACTGAACCTGCCGCTTCCTTCGTGTTCCGTTTTCGCTCAGGGGCCGCTGGCCAAGACGCCGGACCGGCCGCTGGACGCCGTGCATTATTGCTTGTTTACCTCCGGCTCCACCGGGATGCCCAAAGGCACGCAGATCACTTACCGCAACACCGCGGCGTTTCTGGAATCAATGCGGCCGCTGATCGGCGGATGCCGGCGGGCGCTCTGCGCGACCAATCCGGTCTTCGACGTCTTCCTGACCGAAAGTCTGGTTGCCCTGGCCTTGGACATGACCGTCGTGATCGCCGATGAATCCCAGCTGCGCTTTCCATGGGAGCTGGCGGCGCTGATTGAGAATGAACGCTGTGATTTCGTCCAGTTCACGCCGACGCGAATGCAGATGAACATGGCCGACGCTGCGTTCCGGAAAGCGCTGACCTCCGTCAAAACGATCATTCATGTCGGGGAAGCCTTGCCCGCACCGTTAGTGCGCCGGACCGCGGCCTGCACCCAAGCCCGGATTCTGAACTGCTACGGTCCGACGGAAACCACGGTGTACGCCACATGGGATGAAGTTTCTCACTCCCCGGTTACTCTCGGCGTACCGCTGGCCAATTATGAAACTTATATTCTAGATGATGCGCACCAACGCTGTCTGCCGATGCAGGCCGGCGAGCTGGTGATCGGCGGGATCGGGGTCGGACTGGGCTATATCAACGCTCCCGATAAAAACACGGCGTTCGTTCAGGCTCCGCAAGAACCTCAGCGGCGGTTTTACTTCACCGGCGATCTGGCGCGTGTCAATACGACAGGCAAGCTGGAATATCTTGGCCGGCGCGACGATCAGATCAAGCTGAACGGCCACCGCATCGAGCTGCAGGAAATTGAGCAGCAGCTTTTACAGCTGGCAGGCATCCGCGAATGTGCCGTTATCCCGCGCATTCAGAATCACGAGGTGCTCTCGCTGCACGCGTTTGCTTCGGGCAGCGGGGAAACAGACTGGCGGCAGGCTTTAAAAACCGCCCTACCGGAGTTCATGATCCCGTCCTCGCTGACGTGGCTGGATCATCTGCCGCTGACCGCCTCCGGCAAAACCGACCGGCGTGCATTAGCGGCGCTGATCGACTCGTCCGGCGAACCTGATCGTCCGCGGGTTTCTGAAAAAAGCGAATCTGCGGCTGCCGCGCCGGTTCAGGAAAAGACCGTTTCCACCGATCTGGCCGTCCTGTGGCGGGAAGTACTAAAACGCAGCGATGTGGATGAAAACCAATCGTTTTTCGAACAGGGCGGCACGTCGCTGGGCGCCCTGACGTTATTGACGGAATATTACAATCGCGGCCTGCATCTGACATTGGAGGAGTTCTACGCATATCCGACGCTGGCCGAACAGCGCCGGCGAATTCAGCCGGAAAAACAAGCGAAGACATTCACCGACGAGCCCCCTGTCCGATTTCCTTTGAAATCCCAGGCCGCCATCGACTGGCGCTGCCCGCTGATCAGCGGCGGTACCGGCTTCTTCGGTCTGCATCTCATCGACGTGCTATTGAAACAGAAGTTATCTGAGACGATCGTCGTCCTGTCGCGTTCTGATCCAGCCGCGTTGTTGGAAAAAGCGCAGGCCTTGTTCGGCCCGGAATGGGTCAGCCGTTACAAAGACCAGCTCGTCTGCCTGCACTGCGATCTGACCCGCCCTGATCTGGGACTGTCCGCAGCCGAGCGGGCGTCGCTGCCGACTTCGCTGACCTGCATCGTGCACAGCGCCGCCGAGGTCAGTCACTATGGCCGCCGCGATGCCTTCCTGGCCGCCAACGTTGATAGTACCCGGCATCTGTTAGCGTTCGCCGGGGACCTCCGCATCCCGCTGATCCATGTTTCGACGCTGAGCGTCAGCGGATCCTACCTGCCCGCCGATCCGCAGAAATGGGCAAGCTTTTGCGAAACCGACCTTGATATCGGCCAAAATTGGAATGAGAACCTCTATATCGAAAGTAAATTTCTGGCTGAACAAGCTGTCTGCCAGGCGATCGAAGCAGGACAGCCGGCACGGCTCCTGCGCTTAGGCCGCTTATGCGGACGGCATCGGGATGGTCAGTTCCAGCTCCACCCGCAAACCAACGCCTTCTGGCGGCTGTGTCAGGCTTTGCGGCAGGTCGGCTGTCTGAATCCGGCGCTGGCGCAGAGGACGCTGGAGGTGACAGCGGTCGATGAATGCGCGCAGGCGGCAGTCGCCGGCCTGCACAGCGATCTCACCGTTTTACATCTGATGAATCCGCATCCGCTGACATTGCAGGCGATTTTTCCGCAGCTGCCTGTAGTCGACGACGAACACTTCGCTCTGGCGCTGCGGCGGGAAGCGGAATCGGGCAGCGCTGTGATCGGCAGTCTGATCGAACAGCTCAACCAGCTGGAAAAACAACCCGTCCGAATCCAGCCCGACGCCGCAATGACGCTGAAGGCACTGGAAGCGGAAGGCTACCGCTGGCCGTTTCCGCGGATTGACCGCGAGCTGGCCTGCTTCTGTCAGAAACGAGGTGAAACCCAATGATAACCAACGGCGCTCTGATTACCTTTTATATCTCGATTATCGGTCTGGTGCTGATCGTTTCGCGCAACCTGCGCACAAACCGCAGCCACCTGATCAATAAGATCTACGTCGCGTTCTCGATGATTCTGATCGAATGGATGATCGCCCTGATCGGCATGCGCTTTACCGCGCCCGGCGATGAAATCATGCTTTACGTCTGGGACGCGCTGTCCAACTTCGGCACGAGTCTGGCGCCGGTGCTGCTTTTGTTGATCACGCTGGTCTTCACGCATCATTATGATCAGCTGCCCAAACGTGTCCGCGGACTGTTTCTCGTTCCGCTGCTGACGAACGTGATGATCTGGACGAATCCGCTGCATCATCTGCATTACAAGCATTTCAGCGTCATCGCCAGCGAAGTGGTCTTCGGCCCTTATATGTATATCAGCGGCGGCTACAGCTACCTGTGCATGATCGCCGCAATCGTCATCATTCTGCATTTCGCGTTCAAAAGCAATAACCGCCTGTATATGCAGCAGGCCGTCATGTTCTCCCTGGGCACGCTGATTCCGTTAGTCGTCAGTATGCTTGCGACACTGAAGGTCCTCGACCTCTCGATCGCCGCGACACCGATCAGTTTTGTGTTTACGGTCATCTTTCATGGCATCGCGATTGAAAAGCTGAACTTCTTGAACATCACGCCGATTGCGACGCAGCACATCCTCGACTGGATCTCCGACTGTTATCTGATCCTCAGCGAAACCGGGCTGGTGCTCAACTACAATCAGCCCTTCGCCCAGATTATCGGCAGCCGCTGCGGGATTGAGATCAACAAGCCGCTGATCAACATTCACCGCGATCATGATCCCAGCGCAATGACGGCCGTCTACAATCTGATCAGCTCCGTCGAATCCGCACGGGAAAGCCGCAGCTCAATCGCTTATGAACAGACGATCGTCGCCGACGGCCGCCTGCATTACTACATGGTCGAGGTCACACCGTTGATCATGAACAAAGCGATCGTCGGGTTCAGCGTCATCTACAAGGACGTTACCAAGCTGAAGGAAAGCATGCAAAGCTTACAGAACTCCCAAAAAAGGATGATGGAACGGGAGCGGCTGGCATCGTTAGGCCAGATGGTCGGCGGCATCGCCCACAACTTGAAAACGCCGATCATGTCGATTGCCGGGGCGCTCAACGCCATGAACGATTTAGTCGACGAATGTCAGCGCAGCTTCGGCGATCCCGACGTGACCCCGGCAGATTACAGGGAAATCGCCCAGGAGATGACAGACTGGATTCACCGCTGCAAGGATTCGTGTTCCTACATGTCCGACATCATCACAGCCGTGAAAGGCCAGGCTGCCAACATGAACGCCTCCGATAAGATCACCTTCACGCCCGAGGAGCTGCTTCGGCGAACGACGCTGCTCATGCGTCACGAGCTGACCGTTCACAACTGCCAGCTCGTCAGCGAAAACAACGTGCCGCCTTCAGTGATGCTGCACGGGGATATCAACAACCTTGTCCAGATCGTCAACAACTTCATCGCCAACGCGATCGACGCCCAGTTGCCGCAGTCCGACCACACCATCCATTTGAAAATCTGGCAGGAAGACGGCCAGCTCTCGCTCTCCGTCAGTGATCACGGCAGCGGCATCTCCGATTCTGTGCGCCGTCATTTATTAAAGGAAATGATCACCTCCAAGGGCACGGCCGGGGCCGGATTGGGCCTGTATATGTCCAAGGCATTGATCCAGGGGAAATTTGACGGCGAATTGTGGTTTAACGATAACCCGGGCGGCGGCGCCGTGTTTGGTTTCACGATTCCGCTCAACAGCGAAGTCCTCCAGGAAGAAACACCCCTGAAATCTGAAGAAAGGAGTCCCTTTTGATGCGTAAAAATCGAAAAGGTCAGATCCATAACGAGTTCCGTCTGCTGGTGCTGGACGACGACGAAATGATCACACTGGCGCTGCGCGCTTATTTTGAAGGCTGCGGCTACACCGTCGATATCGAAAGCAACCCGCTGCGGGCGATTGAGAAGATCCGTCTGGATCACTATGACATCCTGCTGCTGGACTTTCTGATGAATCCGATCTGCGGCGACAAGGTCGTCGAGGAGATCCGCAAGTTCAACACCGACCTGTTTATCATCCTGTTAACCGGCCACAAGGATCTGGCGCCGCCGGTCAAGACGATCCGCGAGCTGGATATCCAGGGCTACTATGAAAAAAGCGATAAATTCGATCAGCTGGAGCTGCTGGTTGAGTCCTGCGTGAAGTCGATCCGCCAGATGCAGACAATCCGCCGCTACCGTGACGGACTCAATGAAATTCTAAACGACGTCACGACGTTGTATCAGGATCAGAATCCACAGCAGCTGGTCGCCGCGATTGTCGGCCAGGTGCGTTCCTTATGTCAGGAAGACGACGTCTTCGTGATGCTCAATCCGCAGAATATTCCCGCCTTCAGCGAAAAAGTGTCGCTGGTTTCCTCGCTGTTATTAAGCGGCAGCGGCGACTATGAGCTGGATGCCGCGCAGTTTATGCGGCTGTATTACCCGCATTTCCTCGATGCGATCCAGCGGATTAAATCTTCCCGTCAGCCGGATCTGTGCGAGCAGCGCCTGGCTTTGCCGCTGCATGATGAAAGCGGGCATTTCCTCGGCATGATCGGAATTCATTTCAGACAGGCTCCGGCCGACACATTGATCCAGCTGCTGACGCTTTACAGCCGCCAGGCCGGCTCGGCGATCGCGCGGATGATTCTGCATACCGTCTTACAAAGCCGCAACGATCAGCTGAAGGAAACGAACAAGCAGCTTAAAGCCAGCTACATGGAAACGATCACGGCCGTCCGGCTGATGGTCGAGGCCAAAGATATTTACACCCGCGGCCATTCCGACCGCGTCAGCTACTATACGACCTTACTGGCCAAAAAGCGGATTCCGGATCCGCAGCGGCTGGAGCGGATCCGTCTGGCCGGCCTGTTCCATGACGTCGGCAAGATCGGCGTCCCGGATTCCATTTTGACCAAGCTGGGACCGTTAAGCGAGGAGGAATATGCGCAGATCCGCCGCCACAGCGAGCTGGGCTGTCAGATTCTTTCCGCGATGAGTTTCTTCCAGGAAATCGCCGGCATCATCCGCAGCCATCACGAGCGCTGGGACGGCAAGGGCTATCCCGACGGATTAGCCGGTACGCAGATTCCGCTGGAATCCCGGATGATCGCCGTCGCTGATGCTTTCGACGCGATGACTTCGTTCCGTGCCTACCGCCAATCGCTTTCGCTCGATCAGGCCCGCGCCGAACTGATCCGCAACAAGGGGACGCAGTTTGATCCCGAGCTGGTTGACGATTTTATCGAAATCTTAAACGACTATGCTCAGATCCACGCGCAGCTGGAATGGACATTCCACGAACTTTAGGAAAGGGAATTCACGATGAAAAATTATGCCTATTACCCCGCCGACAGCTATGCCACCTTCCGCCAGTTTCTCGAAGGCACAAGCCGCCGCTTTGGTGAAAAAGAAGCGCTGGTCAGCTACTCCCCCAAGGGCGAACGCCGCTGTCTGACCTTCAGCCAGCTGAAGCAAAACGTCCAGGCGTTAAGCGAAGCCTTCCGGCTGTCGCTGCCGGAAGGCAACATCGCGATCCTCAGCGAAAACAGTATCGAATGGCTGCTTGTTTACTTCGCTTTGATCGTCAGCGGCCGTACCGCCGTGTGCATCGATATCGAGCAATCCGACGACGTGCTGCGCAGTATGATCCTTCAGGCGGACTGCGCGGCGTGCTTCCTCTCCCCGGCCTTTGAGCCGGTCGGCAGCCTGTTATGTCAGGAGAATCCCCGGCTGAAGCAGCTGATCCTCATGGAAAAAGAGGGCAAAGGCGCGCTGGCAGCGCTGGGGGCTCAGGGACAGGCGATAACGGCGCGCCATCAGGGCGGCTGGTCATTTCCCGATCACGCAGAAACCTTTACCGCTTCAATCGTCTACACCTCCGGCACAACCAGCACCTCCAAGCCGGTAATGTTGTCCGAGGTTGGTATTCTTACCAATGCCGCGGACTCGATGCGCTTGGTCGCCGTGGGGTCGACGGTCTTCACCTCGCTGCCCTTCTACCACACTTACGGCCTGACCTGTTCCGTCATCAACATGCTTCTGCACGGCAGCACGGTCGGCGTCAACGGCTCGTTAAAAACGATGATGCGCGATTTAAAAACCTTCGCGCCGGAAACGATGATGGCCGTTCCGCTGATCGTCGAGACGCTTCATCAGAATATCTGGCGGACGTTGCGCAAGCAAGGCAAGGAAGAAGCCATGCGCAAGTATATCAAACTGTTCCAGCTCGGCCGCAAATTCAACATCACGCTGCATCCCGCGTTCTTACAGCCGATCCGCGAGGCCTTCGGCGGACATTTGTCCTTGATCATCTGCGGCGGCGCGCACCTGTCGGCCTCCATCGGCGCAGAGATGGAGGCGTTCGGCTTCCAGATCATCCAGGGCTATGGGATTACGGAATGCTCGCCGTTATTGGCCGTTAACCGCAATAAGGACCGCCGTGTCGATACTGTCGGTCATGTTCTGCCCAGCTACAAGCTGAAGCTCAAGGACGGTGAAATTCTCGTTCAGGGCGTTTCGCTGATGCAGGGATATTATAAAAATGAGGAACTGACTGCCGCCGCCTTTGACGATGGCTGGTTTATGACCGGCGATTTGGGCAGTCTGGACAAAAACGGACACCTGACGATCACCGGCCGCAAGAAAAATCTGATCGTGTTTAAAAACGGAAAAAAGGTCTCTCCGGAAGAAATTGAAAGTTATGTGAGTTCGCTGCCCTTGATCAAGGAAGTCATGGCCTTCGGGCTGAGCTCCTCATCCCACGCCGACGACGTGCGGCTGGCATTGATGGTTTATCCGGATCCTGAGCTGACCGCCGGGATGTCGTCCTATGAGATTTTGGAACAGCTGCAGACACAGATCGATCAGATCAACGAAACGCTGCCGGTCTATAAACAAATCCAGATGATCAAGCTGCGCGATTCGGAATTTGAAAAAACGGCGACTAAAAAAATCAAACGCAGCACCATCCTAGAAAAGAGGTAATCCCGTCCATGCTTGAGAAAATCATCGCGATCATCATCGCGGAAACCGGCCAGCCGGGCGTCAGCGCCCAGACCGACCTGGTCCGCGATTTACAGCTGAATTCCTTCGATATCGTCAATATCGTCGCCGCTCTGGAGGAAACCTTCGACGTCGAGATCAATGTCCGCGAAATCCGCAAGATCCGCAATGTCAAGGATATCCTGACGACGCTGACCCGCCTGGGCGCGCATGACTGAAGGGTTTCCCGGACTGTGGCGCTTCTGCGCTGACTTAAGCGGAAGCAACAGCGCGCAGCGCTTAAACCAGGCGTTGTCCTGGCTGGCGGAGCAGCAGCTTCTGCCGTTTGTCCCGGTTCAGAAAAGCGTCAATATTCATGGCAAACCGTTCTTTGCCGATCTGCCCGCGCTGCATTTCAGCCTTTCTCACTGCCAGTCGGAATGGGTGTGTCTGATCGCCAGCGCTCCGGTCGGCATCGACATCGAACAGATTCGCGGCTGCCGTCAGGAAGCTATCGCCCGGCGTTTCTTCCACCCGCTGGAACAAGCCTGGCTGACGCAGCATCCACAAGCCTTCTTCCAGATCTGGACGGCGAAGGAAAGCGTCGTCAAATGGTCGGGAACCGGCATCGGGGAAGACTTTGCCCGCTTCAGCGTGGTCGACGAAACCGGCCGGCTGTCCAAGACGCCGGACTACCGGCTGATCCCGTTTGCCACAAAAAAAGGAACGCCCGGCACGATGTGCCTGAGCGCTTCCCTGATGGATACGATTCACGATCATGAATTGGATTGAAGCTCGCTGAGCCGGACTAAACGCGTCCCGGTGCGGCGCGCGAATTGTTCGTCATGGGTCACAACCAGAATCCCCAGACCGTCCTGGTTAGCCAGCGACTGGATGATGCGGGTTACTTCCAGCGCCGATTGTTCGTCCAGCGCGCTGGTCGGTTCATCGAAGCACAGGATTTCCGGCGCCAGCATGCAGGCCCGCGCGATCGCGGCCCGCTGCTTCTGTCCGCCGGAAAGCGCGTTGGGATAGGCGTCCGCCTTCTCCGCTAAATTCAGCTGTTCTAAAAGCCTGCGGGCTTTTTTTTCAGCTTCCGCCGCGCTCATTCGTTTCTGATGAACCGGCGCTTTGATCAAATTCTGTAAGACGGTCCAGTGCGGAAACAGGTTCCAGTTCTGAAACACCAGCCCGATCTTCTGCCGGTATTGGACCGGCGACTGCCAGCGGCCATCCTGACACAGCACCGTGCCGGAAAGAGAAATCGTGCCTTTCTCCGGCAGTTCCAGTCCGCACAGACAGCGCAGCAGCGTGGTTTTCCCAGCCCCGGAAGGGCCCATCAGGCACACGATTTCGCCCGGATCCACGCGCAGCGACACCTTTTCAAAGACCGGCGCCGCGCCGAAGGTCTTAGCGCAATTTTCTGCAATGCAGCTCATGAGTTGCCCTCCTAATAATAACTGATGCGTTTCTCAATGCGGCCCAGAATCCAGCTGAATCCGCCGCACATCGCCAGATAGAGAATCCCGACGAAAACAAACGGCAGCGCCGTCGCGTAGGTATTGACCGCGGAACGGCCGGCTTTCAGCAGCTCAGAGGCCCCCAGCACATAGATCAGCGACGTGTCCTTGACCAGATTCAGAACTTCGTTGCCAATCGCAGGCATCGCCGTGCGCAGCGCCTGCGGCAGCTGAATCCGGAAGTAGATATACCGGCGGGAGAATCCGAGCATCTTGCCGGCTTCCGCCTGGCCGGGATCGACCGCGCTTAACGCTCCGCGCAGAATCTCGATAAAATAAGCGGTATAATTCAGGGTAAACGCGATATAGATCGACATTTCCCGGCTCAGCGTCAGACCAAGATACGGCATGCCGAAGAAGATGAACATCAGCTGCAATAACAGCGGCGTCCCCCGCATCAGCGTGATGTAGCCGCGAAACAAGGGTTTTAAGGCGCGGCCGGAAAACTGTTGAAGCGCCTGAAGCAGACAGGCCAGCGGCAGCGAAAGCATCAGCGTGACAAAGAACACCTGCAGCGTGACCCCGGCCCCGGCTAACAGGGATGGCAGGATCTGTTTCAGCATGTCTATTCCCCGAACCACTTGGCGTTCAGCGCCGCCGTCGTGCCGTCTTCATTGCACGCTTTCATCGCTTCGTTGATTTTTTCCAGCAGCGTCGTATCCTGCTTGCGCATGCCGACTGCGTATTGTTCCGTTCCAAAGTTTTCGTCCAGCACCTTATATTTCTCCTGACCGCGCTGTTTCATCACATACCGCGCCAACACCTCGTCGACGACGATCGCCTGCGAACGGCCGGCTTCCAGATCCATAAAGCAGTCGATATTCGTATCGAATTCCTCCGGCGCACCGTTTTTTAACGTGGAAGTCAACGCGGTATCGGCGCTGACCGCTTCCAAGGCGCTCGATTCTTTCTGAACCGCAATCGTTTTCCCTGCCAGATCCGCTTTGGTGCTGACTGCCGAATCGGCCAGTGTGATGATCAGCTGACGGTTTTCCAGATACGGCTCGGAGAACGCCACCTGCTGCCTGCGCGTATCCGTAATCGAATACCCGTTCCAGATCAGGTCGATGTTGCCGGCGTTCAGCTCAGATTCCTTCATCGACCAGTCGATCGTCTGGAATTCAAATTCCAGTCCCAGCTTTTCTGAAACGGCCTTTGCCATTTCGATATCATAGCCGGTAAGCTCGTTGTTTTCATCACGGAAGCCCATCGGCGCAAACGTATCGTCAATCCCGACGACCAGCTTGCCCTTCGCTTCCAGTGCGCTCCAGCTGTCTTCCTGCGGCTTGGCGGCACTCTGACAGCCCGTCATGGCCACCAGGGCCAAGCCGATCAAACCCATGCCTAATTTTCCGATTTTCATTTTCATTTCTCCTTTTTTCTTTTTTGATATAGCATGAAATGAAATTGAATCCCGAAAAGGATGCGTTTCAGCCCGCGCCGCTAAAACAAAAACCCTCTCGTCCTATAGCTAAGGACGAGAGGGTCGTTTTTCCCTTCGTGGTTCCACCTTAATTCACTGAATTCCTCACGAAATCCAGCCTCTTCGAGTACAAAACTTCTATACTCTAGTACGATAACGGGTACAGGTTCCGATCCAGCCTACTTGATTCCTCGTTCGGTGAATTGCTCCAAGATGTGTTCAACCTGTTTCTCATATTCCCTTGCACCGACCGGGAACTCTCTGGACGAGCAGTTCAGGTTTACTTTTTCTTTTCATCGCTGTTATATCAATGACTGTATGATAAATCCGAAGCGGAATCTTGTCAAGCAGGAAATGAAATTTTTCTGAAACTCTTTCTGCTTCTTTCAGGAATTTCAATTCGCTGCTTTGCCGGTCCTCGCTAAGGCAGGCAGCCGGCTAACCTGTTCCCCATCGGCATGATTTTGAGATTTGTGCCAGGGAAAAGCCGGAATTCCGCTTAACCCCTGCTGGATCAGCCAGACCGCTATCACGATTCCGGCTGGAAGCAGCTTCGCTCCCAGAATACTCAAGCGGGTCAACGTCCCATAAACCGACCGGGTCCGGCCTTTTTTACTGTCAGCGAGCGCCAGATGGGCGACCGGAGAGGGATCCGTGATCGGAAACCTTCGCGTAACATCAGGTTTCGCGGAGGTCTGCGCCTTTGTGATAAACGGCGTTCTCATCCAGCAGGGACAAACGGAAGTGACCGCAATTCCCCGCGGCTTCAGCTCAACGGCTAACGCCAGAGAAAACCGGTCGATAAACGCTTTGCTTGCCGCGTATACGTTAAAATACGGCAGCGGCTGAAAGGCGGCTTGCGAAGCCGTGTTGACGATCCGGCTGCCCGCCAGCATGTACGGCAGGCAGTTCCACGTCATTTCCACGACCGCGCGGCAGTTGAGATCGACGATCCGCGCCGCTTCCAAAGCTTCCAGCTTTTCAAACGGGCCGAACTTGCCGATCCCCGCGTTGTTGATCAGCCAGCGGATCTCCGGTTTTTCCAGACTCAACCGACGATGAAAATCCGCCAAAGCATCCAACTGCGTCAGGTCGATTTCAACTGGAATGATCCGGGCTCCGAAATCCTGAACCAGCCGCTGCAGCCGGGCCGGCGTTTTGGCCAGCGCCCAGATTTCATCGACATCCGCTTCTTCCAGAATCAGCTGCGTATATTCCCGGCCCAGCCCGCTGTCCGCACCGGTGATCACCGCAATTTTTTTCATGACACCCCTCTTTTCCGATTTATTTATCATTATTCTTCCTCTTTAGTATGGCTGCTTCTTACTGTTTACCCGGAAAGTCCGCTGCCTTTTTTAACCTTTACGCTGATCTTTTGAAAAAGCAGAAAACATTTCAATTCACAATAAATAAAAAAGGCGGAGTCGCAACTCAGCCTTCCTGCGTTCTTATATTTACAGATCGATGTTCATCAGCGCCAGATCGGTTTTAATCCCTTCCTGCAGCACCTGTTCGTCAAAATTAAAATGGCAGTTATGCAGCGCGATGCCCGTGCCCGTGCCTAAGAAGAAGAACACGCCTGGGATTTTCCGCTGGTAAAACGCGAAATCCTCCGCGATCATTTCCGGCTTGTCCAGCACCTGCAGCTGCGGCAGAAGCGCCTGCGCCTTCGCAAACAGCGGGGCGTCGTTGATCACGGCCGGATAGCCTTCCGTATAATCAAACACGATCTGACAGCCGGTTTCCTGTTCCAGCTGGCGCATGATCGCCTTCGTCTGATCGATCATCCAGTCGAACGTGGCGTCCTGAAACGACCGGTAGGAGCCTTCCAGCACAGCGGTTTCCGGCAGAATGTTGCGCACGGTGCCGGCGTGGAAATTACCGAATTTTAAGATCCGGTATTGATTCGGAGCGATTTTCTTTTCCATCGCGTACAGGCGGCATAACAATTCCGCGCCGATCGCCAGCGCGTCGATGCCCTCGTCCGGCTTGGCGCAGTGAGTGCTCTTGCCCTTGACCGTGACCGTGACCTCGCTGGCATGCGCCATCATCTCGTCCGGCCGGCTGGCGATGGAACCGGCCGGAATAAACGGCCACAGATGCGTGCCGAAGATCGCCTTGACGTTGTACTTTTCAAAAATTCCGGTATCGCAGATCGGCTTGGCGCCGCCGACGGTTTCCTCCGACGGCTGAAAGATTAACAGGATGTTGTTTTTCCAACCGCTGCGGTCAAGCTGATCCAGCTCCTGGGCCAATCCCAGCAGCATCGCCATGTGGCCGTCGTGACCGCAGGCATGCATCTTTCCCGGATGACGCGAAGCGAAGTCCAGCCCTGTTTCTTCCTGGATCGGCAGTGCGTCCATATCGGCGCGATAGGCCAGCGTCGCAGGACGGCCGGCGTCAAAGTAGGCGGCCGCGCCGGTTTCCAACAGCTCGATGACCTCGCAATGCAATGTTTTTAAGACGGAAACAACATACTCCTTGGTTTTAAATTCAGTGAAGCTGGTTTCCGGAATCTGATGCAGATCCCGGCGAAATTGTGTCGCTTGATTCATACGGAAGACTCCTTTCGTGATTCTCTCTCTTTCATTGTAACGAACTTGAAAAATTCGTCAAGCAAAGAGCGCACACCGTCATAAGATTTGTTATAATGGAGAACAGGAGTTGATCAACCATGCTGCAAATATCCAATCTACAGCTTTCGCTGGATGAAAATCCGCAGAGCCTGGAACCTTTGATTATGAAAAAACTGCGGCTGCGCCCGGGTCGTCTGACGTCCTGGAAAATCGTGAAGGAATCGCTGGACGCGCGCAAGAAACCGCTGCGGTTTGTCTATACCGTCCTGGTCGAAACACCGGATGAAGCGCAGATTCTCAAAAAGAAGCTGCCTCACGTCAGCGCGGCTGAGCCGTATATCTACCAGCCGCCCTGTCCTCTGACTCATGGCAAAGAGCGGCCGGTCGTCGTCGGCTTCGGCCCGTGCGGCATGTTTGCGGCGTTGTTGTTAGCCGAGGCGGGATTGTGTCCGATCGTGCTGGAACGCGGCGCGGACGTCGATCAGCGCGTCAAGGACGTCGAAGCCTATTGGCAAGGCGGGGCGCTGAATCCGCAAAGCAACGTGCAGTTCGGCGAAGGCGGCGCGGGTACTTTTTCCGACGGCAAGCTGACGACGCGCGTCAAGGACGTGCGGATTGTCAAAGTCACCGACGAGCTGATTGAAGCCGGGGCCGATCCGGAGATCGGCTATCAGGCGCACCCTCACATCGGTACCGACCGGCTGCGGCAGATCGTCAAAAATATCCGGCTGAAAATCCAGCGGCTGGGCGGCGAAGTCCGCTTTAACACGCCGATGACCGGGATTTTCACCGACGCCGACGGAATCTGCGCGATCCAGGCCGGAGATCAGCGGATCGCCTGCCGCCAGCTGGTGCTGGCACTCGGCCACAGCGCGCGCGATACGTTCACGATGCTGCACGAAGCCAACGTCGCGATGGAAGCCAAGGATTTTGCGGTCGGCGTGCGCGTCGAGCATCCGCAGAAACTGATCGATCAGAATCAATATAAGGAAGCCGCCGGCCACCCGCGGTTAAAAAGCGCGGAATATCGGCTGACCTGCCAGACGCAGGAAGGCCGCGGCGTCTACTCGTTCTGCATGTGTCCGGGCGGCACCGTCGTCGCCAGCGCCAGCGAGGACGAAGCGATCGTCACCAACGGGATGAGTGAATACGCCCGCGATCAGACCAACGCCAACAGCGCCCTGTTAGTGCAGGTGCGCCGCAGCGACTTCGGCGAGGGGGTATTGGATGGGATGCGTTATCAGCAGGAGCTTGAACACCAGGCCTGGATCCTGGGCGGCCGCTGCGGCAAAGCACCATGCCAGCGGATCGCGGACTATCTGGCGGCGCGCCCTTCCTGCAATTACGGGACCGTGCTTCCCAGCTACAGCCGCGGGGTGACGATGACGGATCTGCATTCGTTGTTTTCCCCGTCGATCAACCGCGCGTTAGCGGAAGCACTGCTTTATTTTGATCAGAAAATCCCCGGATTTATCGAAACCGACGCACTCATGACGGGTGTGGAAACCCGCTCTTCCTCGCCGGTGCGGATTTTGCGGGATGAATCCTTTCAGAGCTTAACCACGCCCGGTCTGTATCCGGCGGGCGAGGGCGCGGGGTATGCCGGCGGGATCGTGTCGGCGGCGATCGACGGCCTGCGTGTCGGCGAACAGATTCTCCGTGATCAGGAAAGCATAGGTACCGGGCGATGACCCACGATTTTGATCAGCTGCTGCAAAGCGCGGCCTACGCCGGTCAGCTGTTGCTGGAAAGCGGTGCGGAGATTTACCGCGTCGAGGATACCATCTGCCGGATCTGTCTGAATTACGGCGCTCAGGAAGCCAGCAGCATCGTGCTGCCGACCGGCATCTTCGTTACGATTGTCGCCGGCGGACGGTCTGTCAGTAAAATTGTCCGGATCAAATCGCGCGGTCTGGATATCGACCGCATCGACCGGATCAATACGCTCTCCCGCCAAAGCAAAACGCTGTCGCTGGACGAATTTCTAGCGCAGCTGCGCGCGATCGCCCGGCTTCGTCCCTACTCGCTTTCACGCCGGATCGCAGCTGGGGCACTGGGCGCAGGGGGATTCACCTTGTTCTTCGGCGGCCGGTTTTCCGACTTGTGCTGCGCGCTGGTCATCGGCGGCCTGATTGAAGGATGCAGTTCGGTTTTAGAACAACGTCAATTCCCGTCTTTCTTTGCGATCAGCCTGTGCTCGGCGCTTACCGCGCTGTTGGCAATCGGCTTGAACCAGATCGGTTTGGCGCCGTCCTTAGACGCGCTGATCATCGGCTGCCTGATGCTGCTGGTGCCGGGCCTGGCAATTACCAACGCGATCCGCGACAGTCTGTCCGGCGATCTGATCTCCGGCATGACGCGCGGGGTTGAAGCCGTTTTGATCGCAATTGCCGTAGCGCTCGGTCCCGGCTTAGTCATGAGCCTGTGGATGATGCTGGGAGGCAATCCGTTATGGTAATCAAACTGATCGGCGCCTTCCTGGCGGAAATCGGATTCGGCATCTTGTTTAATATTCATGGTCAAAAGCTCTGGGCCGCGGCGCTTACCGGTACGCTGGGCAGTCTGATCTATGAACTGGTGATGCAGGTCCGCGGCGGCGAAGTGCTGGCAATGTTTCTGGCTGCCTGCGGACTGTGCCTGGTCAGCGAGCTGCTTGCCCGGCGTATGAAAACTCCGGTCACGACGTTTCTGATCTGTGCTCTGATTCCCTTAGTTCCCGGCGGCGGCATGTACTATACGATGCTCGCGATCATCCAGGGCAATACGATGACCGCCTTGGAAACGGGAATTCACACGTTGGGCTGTGCCGGCGCGCTGGCCCTGGGCATTGCGCTGACCAGTGCTTTTTTCTCCTTTTCGATGAAAAAATCATGAAATCTCATGCAAAACCTGAATTTTTTCAGGTTTTTTATGTATAATTGAGGACATTCTGTAGCTATACTAAGGTCTGAGCTTATCTCTTAAGAAGTCTGAAAGTTTCTTACATTTTTCTTAAAACAAACAAAAACTTTCATGACGAATGTGAATTTTTCTTCACAGAGATTGCATTTCTTCTTCAGCCGTTTAAAATAGAATCCAGCATCCGCATCAGGCGGTGCTGCTTTTTACAGGGTGAGAATCCGAAGAAAGGACCATGAATATGCTAGAAAGTTTAAACGCATTCAATTTTACAATATTTATTTTATTCCTGCTTCTCTATTTATATCAGATCATCTATGCCGGGGTCGTCTTGTGCGGCAAAAAGAAACCCACCCCGGAAGCGAAGCAGATGCACCGCTACGGCGTGATCATCGCCGCGCGCAATGAGGCGACGGTCATCCGCGAACTGCTTCAGAGCATTAAGGCGCAGAACTATCCGGACGGCTTAGTCACGGCCTTTGTCGTTGCGGATAACTGCACGGACAACACAGCCGAGCTGGCCCAGGCAGAAGGCGCGGTGGTGTATGAGCGCTTCAATCAGCTCAAAGTCGGCAAGGGCTACGCGCTGGATTACGCGTTCAAACACATCATGAAAGAATATCCGGAAGACTGGTTTGAAGCTTATTTCGTCTTTGATGCCGATAACCTGCTCGATCCGAACTATATTCGGGAAATGAACAAAGTTTTTGATTCCGGTTATGCGATCATCACCAGTTACCGCAACTCCAAGAATTACGATTCCAACTGGATTTCCGCGGGTTATTCCCTGTGGTTTTTGCGGGAATCGAAATATCTGAACCAGGCGCGGATGATGTGCGGCTCCAGCTGCGCGATCTCCGGCACCGGCTTTATGATCTCCAATCAGATCGTTAAAGCCAACAACGGCTGGAAGCACCATTTATTAACAGAAGATATTGAATTCTCTGTGGACAGCGTCCTGCACGGTTTAAAGATCGGCTATTGCGGCGACGCGGTGCTGTATGACGAACAACCGTGTACGTTTGAACAATCCTGGAAGCAGCGGCTGCGCTGGTCCAAGGGGTTCTATCAGGTTTTCGGCAAGTATGGCCAGGCGCTGGTCAAGCGGATTTTCAAAGAACATGATTTCAGCAGCTATGACATGACGATGACGATTGCCCCGGCCCTGTTCGTTTCCCTGTTCAGCGTGCTGATCAACTCGCTGGCCTTGTTGTGGACGTTATTCATCCAGCGCGATCCGGAAGTCTTATCCGTAACGCTGGGCGCGATCACCGCTTCCGTCACGAATTACTATCTGATCCTGTATGCTTTCGGCATCCTGACAACCGTCACGGAATGGGATAACATCCATTGCAGCGCAGTGAAGAAAATCCTGTATACCTTCACCTTCCCGATCTTCATCTTTACTTATGTTCCCATCGCGATTGAAGCATTATTCAAGAAAATCGAATGGAGTCCGATCACGCATACGATCGCCAAATCCATTCAGGAAATACGCGACTAACCGCGTATTTTTTTATCCGGCAGCACCGGTGTTCCAAACGCGAATTCCGCTGCCGCTTACTTTTTTAGACATTTCGCCCGAAAAGTCGGCTTACGTCAAGGAAAGTTTACGATTTCTTCACACAAACTTCACGGATTCTTCCTATAATAAAGACGATAAGAAAGAAGGAAATAAAAATGTTCGATCACGAATTCTCAGATTCCGAAACCGCAGCGGTCAGAAAAGAACTGCGGTCGATGAAAAGAACCTTCCGTATCGGGTTGGCTGCCTGTGCATTCTTGTCCGGCGTGATCGGCTTTTCTGCCGGAACGCTGGCCGCTAAGAGCCAGAAAGGCAGCGTTGTCGTACAAAGTGTGGAACGCCGGCCTCAGAATCTTGAAAACATCCCTGTCACCTCGATCAATATCCCTTCCGTCGCGGCGCTGACGCAAAACAGCGTCGTGGAGATCCGCACCGAATCGGTCACCAACAGCCTGTTTCTGCGGCAGTTTGTCACCGAAGGCGCCGGCAGCGGCGTCATCATTTCTGAAGATGGCTACATCGTCACTAACAATCACGTGATTCAGGATGCCCGGGCGATCACGGTTGCGCTGCACGACGGCACAACTTACGAAGCTCAGCTGATCGCTACCGATTCCAAAATGGATATCGGTGTAATCAAGATTGAAGCTTCCGGTCTGACCCCGGCGATTCTGGGGGATTCCGATTCTCTGTCGGTCGGCGAACCGGTTGTGGCTGTCGGCAATCCGCTAGGTCAGCTGGGCGGCACCGTTACCGACGGCATCGTCAGCGCCCTCGATCGGGAAATCATTCTGAACAACGAACGCCGGAATCTGCTTCAGACCAACGCTGCCATCAACCCGGGCAACTCCGGCGGCGGCCTGTTCAACGCTGACGGCGAGCTGGTCGGCATCGTCGTCGCCAAATCCTCGGGCGAAGACGTCGAGGGCTTGGGCTTTGCGATTCCGATCAACGATGCGAAGCCGATCATTGAAGATCTGATCGCCCAGGGATATGTGGGCGGACGGGTTTCGTTAGGCGTCACCGCTCTGGATTTGACAAGCCCGCAGCTGGCCGCTCAGTACGGATATAAAACGCCGGGCGTCTACGTCCAATCGGTGGTCGAAAACTCCAGTGCCGCCGCCGGCGGGCTGCAGCCGGGCGATTGCTTCGTTTCGATAAACGGAACGGCGATTGAAGCGATTTCCGACGTCACAACGATACTCAACGACAGTTCGGTCGGCGATCAGCTTGAAGTCACCGTCAAACGGGACGGCAAGATCGTTGAGCTGACCATCACCCTGCAGGAGAAAAAAGGATAACGCTAAGAAAGCTGGCCGCTGACCAGCTTTTTTGATACGCAAAGAAAGCAGAGGAAAGCCTGTCATCCCACAAGAAGTCCTGCGAAGAAACCGGTTTTCGTTAATCCCGTTCATGTTAACAAAGCTGCGGACACAAAAAAGGACCGGAGCTTGTCCGATCCCTTGTCATTCTCTACGGATTCAGTCTTCTTCGTTCGCAACGCTCGCGGCTTTGATTACCTTATCAGCAATCGGCTGCGGCGCTGGTTCGTACCGGTCGAATTCAATGACGAACGATCCGCGGCCCTGCGTCATCGAACGCAGTTCTGTCGAATATTTCATCATTTCCGCCATCGGGACTTCCGCAGTGATCTTCTGTTCTTTTTCATCGACCAGATCCATGCCCAGGATAATTCCGCGGCGCTTATTGAAATCACCGATGATCGTGCCGGTGTATTCCTCCGGAATCAGAACTTCAACCTTGCCGATCGGTTCCAGCAGAATCGGCTTGGCTTTCGGCATGCCCGCTTTATAAGCCAGACGCGCCGCCGCTTTAAATGCGATTTCCTTGGAATCGACTTCATGGTAAGATCCGTCAGTCAACGTCGCTTTCACGCCGACAACCTTGTATCCGGCCAGCACGCCTTTTTCCATACATTCACGCAGCCCCGCTTCGACCGCCGGGAAATACTGCTTCGGTACCGCGCCGCCGAAGACAGACTCCGCAAAGACCATCTCATCGCCGTCGCACGGTTCAAATTTAACGAAAACATGGCCGTACTGTCCCGCACCGCCGGACTGCTTTTTATGTTTGCCTTCTGCGGTAACCGTTCCGCGAATCGTTTCACGGTACTGGACTTTCGGTTCTGTCGTATCGACTTCCACCTTGTATTTGGATTTCAGCTTGCTTAAAATGACGTCGATGTGCTGCACACCCATGCCGTACAGCACTGTTTCCTTGGTTTCTTTGTTCTTGTCCAGCCGGATCGACGGATCTTCCTCGCACATCCGCTGCAGGCCCATGCTCATCTTGTCTTCGTCCGCTTTGGTCTTCGGCCAGATCGCAACGCCCAGCATCGGCTTCGGGAATTCAATCGGGGCATACGTTACCGGTTTGGAACGCGTTGCCAGCGTATCGTTGGTATCCGTGAACTGCAGCTTGACCACCGCGCCGATATCGCCGGTAAACAGCTTGCCGACCGCAATCTGATGCTTGCCCTTCACGATGTAGATCTGATTCAGTTTTTCAATCTTGTCTTTCTGAACGTTCAAGACCTGAGCGTCTGTGCTCATGACGCCGGTCATAACCTTTAACAACGAAATCTTGCCGACAAACGGATCAATGATCGTTTTGAAGACCTGGGCCGTAAAGGCTTCCTGTTCGTTGGTTTCCATCAGAATTGGAATGCCGTCCGGATCCAGCGCTTCGATCATGCCCTTTTCCGCATAGCTCGGGAAATATTCGCGGATCAGATCGAGCAGTCGTTCAATGCCTGTGACCTGCGTGGCGCTGCCGCAGTAAACCGGCCGGATATCGCCGTTGCGCACACCGATCCGCAGCCCCTTGGCGACTTCATGCTCGTCAAAGCTTTCGCCGCTGAAGAATTTTTCCATCAGCTCGTCGTCCGCCATTGCGATTGCTTCCGCAATCTGGCTGTAATATTCCTCAACGATGTCTTTCAATTCATCCGGTACGTCTTTCGGCGTTGTCCGGTCGTCGTAATACCATGCTTTCTTACGCAGGATGTTTACGGATCCCACGACTTTGCCGTCGCGCTGAATCGGAACCTCAAACGGAATGACCGTCTTGCCGAAATGTTCACGCAGCTGGTTGTAGGTCTGATCGAACGAAGCATTTTCCTCGTCGATCTTATTGATGAAGAAAATTGTCGGCAATTTCTTGCGGGTTACAATTTTCCATGCCTTTTCCGTACCTGATTCCACGCCGTCCTTGGCGCCGACAACGATCAGCGCATTATCGCCGACCGCGATGCCGCACTGCGCTTCGCCCTCATAATCCAGATAACCCGGTGTATCGATAAAGTTGATCTTGCATTCTTTCCATTCCACCGGTGCGATCGAGGTATAGACGGACAGTCCCCGTTTAATTTCTTCGGCGTCGTTATCCATAACGCTGGTGCCGTCGATCGTTTTGCCCAGCCGGTCAGTCGCCTTGGTAAAATATAATGCAGCTTCCACGACGCTGGACTTGCCCGCGCCGCTGTGTCCCATCAGAACGATGTTGCGGACTTCATTCGCTAAATAATCTCTCATACCGCTTCCCCCTACTTCAGATGCTCTTTCAGCTCAGCGAAGCAGTGCTCGCGGACATAATGAATCGCGAGATTGCCCTGGAAATCCTTGATGCTCTTATCCGCGCCCTGATCCAGCAGATACAGAACCAGATCGACATAACCGCCGTAGCTCGCTCTCATCAACGCGGTGCAGCCCGCATTATCCTGCATGTTGATGTCTGCGCCATGTTCGATCAAATACTTAATCACGTCGACTTTGCACGCCAGAACCGCTTCCATCAGCGCTGTGCGGCCCTTACTGTCGCGGGCATTGACATTGGCCCCGTTGTCCACCAGATATTCGACGACCTCGCTCTGACCTAAGAACGAAGCCCGCATCAGGGAAGTCCGGCCGTTATCATCATGTGAATTCACGTCGGATCCAGCTTCCACCAGCATCTTTACGATGCCCAGATGCCCTTTTTTCGCCGCTCCCATCAACGCCGTCTTATTGTTGACGTCGCGGGCCCGGACGTTCGCCCCGTTATCCAGCAGGAATCGAACGATATCTTCGTAACCGCGCTTGGCGCTGCGCATCAAAGCTGTCCGGCCGTCGCCGTTGGAAACGTTAACGTTTGCCCCTTTGGAAACACAGGCACAGACTTTCGCGAAATCGCCGGCTGCCGCCGCATCCCAGAACTCTTTGTTTGTTTGATCCATAATGAATTCCTCCTTTTATTTATTCATCAAACATTGAACTTCCTGCGCACCATTCCGAAACCCGGAACCCCCCGCTGATTCTCATCAGGAGAGTATTCCTGAACTCTGGTCCCTGCCGCCGTATTGTATGCTTTCCGCCGCCGGCTTTTTCAGGTTCCTTCATTCAGGCGTAGCGGATCCGACGCCTCTCTTCTTTGCCTGACCGTACCGTTTCGGCGCTGGATTTCTCCGCAGCCGACCGTTTTGTAGACAAAAAAGATGGACAGTCTAAATCCATCTTAAAAACAACTGATTTTTTCCAAAAGAACCCCGCCGAAAACACCTTCAGCTCTAACATCTCCATTTTGAGGGGCAACAAAAACTAAGCCTTTCTTCTGGTTCATGATGTTTCACTCCATTCCGGTCTTGGTTCTTTATAGCTTTATTGTAACCGATTTCATTTTTTGTTCAAGACCTTTCTTCGCGATTTTCTATGAAAACTAAGTTTCAATTTGTTACATTTTGTAAATTCTTTCATTTTGTTTTTTTATTCCGTTTTAGACTTCTTTTTTACAATCGAAGTTGTTACAATGAAATCAATGAGGAAAAGGAGATTCTTATGGAAGCCTGGAAAAATTACTTCAACGTCATGAACGAAATCATCGCCAAGGTCATGGACAGCCAGGGCGAAAACATCATGAAAGCCGCCGCGCTGTGCGCTGACGTCTCCCAACGGGGCGGTCTGATCTACGGATTGGGCGCGGGACATTCCCATCTGGTTATCGAGGACGCTTTCTGGCGCGCGGCGACCGTCGCCAACTATGCCGCCCTGCTGGAGCCGAGCGTCACCGGTACCTTTGATATCACCAAGAGTTATCTGATGGAAAACACCTATGACGTCGGCCGCCACATTGTCGACTATCATCGCGTCACGCCCAACGACTGCATGATCATTATTTCCAATTCCGGCAACAATATCGTGCCGGTCGACGCCGCTTTGCGAGCGAAAGAAAAAGGCATTCCAACGATCGCGATTACGGCGGTCGAATACAGCGATTACCTGACGACCAAGCATAAGAGCGGCAAAAAGTTAAAAGACGTCTGCGATATAGTCTTGGACAACTGCTCGCTGATCGGCGACGCGGCAGTTCCGATTGAAGGCTTCCCGATGAAGATCGGCTCCACCTCGACCATCCCGGCTGTCTATCTTCAAAACGCTGTGCTGACCCAGACCGTGGAGCTGCTTGTTCAGCGTGGTCTTGATCCGGATGTTTACTTCAACGGCCACATCGCCTTCATGGACGCTTCGGCCGCCGACCATAACGACAAGCTCGTTGATAAATACTTCTACCGCATCCGCAACCTTTAATCGCGAGGCTGCAGGCTGTCTCTTAAACACTAAACCGCCGGCTGCACGCGCAGACCGGCGGTTTTTCTCTATTTGATAAAGCGTATATCCAGATTCGCTCAGCGGACGGAAAGCGCACGGATCAGCCTTTCCGCAGCTTCCTCAATCACGCTGCGGGGCACCGCGATGTTTAAACGGATAAACGGGAAATCCGTTTGATAATGCGAACCTGTGCTGCCGTAGAGATGACAGCGGTTTTCAAACAGGTCGACGACGTCCGCGTCATTTTTGCAGCAGCCGCGGCAATCCACCCACAACAGGAACGTGGATTCCAGCCGCATCGGCTTTAACGGCACGCCCGCAGCGCTTAACAGTCTGCTGAAAACCCGTGCGTTTTCCTGCACATACGCCTTCGCTTCCGCCAGCCATGCCGCCCCTTCCTCACTGTAAGCCGCCAGCGCCGCCGCATGAGAGAAGGTTTGATTGTTCATATAGGCCAGCGCGTCGCATTCCCGTTTCACCGCCTGCGCCTGCGCAGGATCGGGAATAAACAGAAACGAGCATTGCATCCCCTGCAGATTAAACGTCTTGCTTGGCGATAAAATGGTCATGACTCCTGGATCCAGAGCACTGGCCGCCGTCATCGTTCCATAGACCCAGTCGGCGTGAATCTCGTCGGCAATCACAAGAACCTGATGTTTCCGGCACAGCGCCAACATCGCTTCCAGCTCCTGCGGGCTGAATACCTTGGACGTCGGATTGTGCGGAGAACACAGAATAAACATCCGGACTTCGCTGAGCTTCGCTTCAAAGTCAGCCAGATCCAGTTCATAGTGATCCCCCTTCTGAATCAGCTCGTTGATCACGCAGCGCCGCTGATTCAACGCGGCCACCTTGCGGAACGGGCTGTAAGACGGATTCTGGATCAGAATTCCATCTCCCGGCTGCGTCAGCGCCCGCAGG
>NZ_GG657556.1:176248-185641 GCF_000157995.1 Holdemania filiformis DSM 12042 | reverse complement strand
CGCGATCGCGGTATTGACGCTCGGCGTAATCTGAATCGTCCGCGGATCCAGATTCGCCATACTGCGGGCCTTCGCCCAGGCGCATACCCGCTCCGGCAGCACCTCGTCAAATTGTTGGTAACCATAAAACGGATGCGCAGCCCGCTCCACGATCGCCTGTTGGATTGCCGGGCAGCATGGCAGATCCATGTCCGCCAGCGTCATCACCAGCGCGTCCTCCGGCCGCTGTGCCGTTTTAGCCTGGCTGTACTTAACGCAGTGCGTATTTCTGCGCTCGATGCGTTCATCAAAATTCATTCCTGATCTTCCCCTCTGTTTTTTCCATTATAGCACCTTTCAGAGGGGATTTCACAACTAAGAAAATGACCCTGAATCAGGTCATTCCCTTATTTATCCTGGCTTCATCCTCAAGCCGCAGTTTCTTCATCAATCCCCGGAATCGGACGCAGCTGAGACATCAGCGCCTCCCAGGTCAGCTTTCCAAGGATGCCGTCGGCCACCAGTCCGTGATCCCGCTGAAAAGCCCGCACCGCCTGATCCAGTTCTGCATCAAACACGCCGCTGATCTTCGTGATCGGATATCCCAGCGCCCACAGGGCGTCCTGCGCTACGCAGACCTCAGTGTTCTTATCTCCTTTTTGAATTTGCGTAAACGGTACAAAATCGCTCGCCGCTTCATTCTGATGATGCAGATGGGCTTCAATCCGGGTATGTTCCAGATCGGTAATCACATCGAACAGCTCCTGATCTTCAGCCAGCGTTACCAGCTGCTGCAAGCCCGGCAGCGACAGATTTCTTCCCATATCGACAGCGGTCCCCAGCATGTGCGTTAAAATCATCGGCTCCTCGGCGTCCCACGCCCGCCGAAACGCCCGGCTGACGCGCGGTTTCTGGCCGTACCGGCGGATTAGCTCATCCGTCGACTTTAAAAACCGGCACGTCGACCAGCCGATCGTGCGGCTGTGAGAATTACGCATAAATTCACCGACCGTAAACCGGCAGCAGGCCGTATACGGCATGTTATCCGAGCAGCGCAGCGAATAGGTTTGCATTTTGTCGGTTTGATCGTTGTAAATCAAGATTCTCATGGTTTTCACCTCCAGTATACCGTATGCGCCACGTCCGGTCAGGAAAAGGCCAATAACCAAATGAATTCCCGTTAGGCACGTTCCCTTGCGGTCTTCCGAACGTTTCATACCCTGTTAATGAAAGGAGGATTTACTCATATGGCTTATGTTATTCGCAGAGGGTATACTGGCTTAGCGGTCAAGAAGATGCAGCATTATCTTAACGTGCTCCGCACGTCCTACCCTGACCTTCCTGTTTTAAAAGAAGACGGCTCCTTCGGATCCGCCACAGAAAACGCCGTCATGATTTTCCAGAAACACACCGGTTTAACCGCCGACGGCATCATCGGGACTTTAACCTGGGATAAAATTATCGCAAAATACAAGGCGGCCCCCGGCCCCGGACCGGATCCCGATCCGGATCCCGGCACGGAACAGCCGCCGCTGGAATACGGCGACACCGGACTGGAAGTCCAGAAAATGCAGAACTACCTGAACAAGCTCACACTGCCGTCAACGCCGATTACAGCCGACGGAGTTTTCGGCGCCAAAACCGAAGCCAAGGTCATCGCGTTTCAAAACGCGCACAGTCTGACCCCGGACGGCAAGATTGGCGAAAAGACCTGGGATAAGATCATCGCGCTGATCGACTAATAGAAGCAAAAACCGGAATTTTCCTAATGGGAAAGTCCCGGTTTTTCCTGTTTCTAACTGTGTTCCGCGTTATTTCTGCGGATTTTCCGGATGTTCAGCCTGACCGACCGCTTTTTTTACCGTCTGTAAATAGTTCTGAATCGTGATCGTGCACTGTGTCCGCAGATCTTCATTGGCCGCTTTGCCTTCTTCATCAACTTCCACCGCGTCTAAGCCGTGCGCGACGATGTAATCTTCCAGCGCCTTGATCTGCTCGCTCCAGCCGGCAATCGCCTGTTCGCCCAGCTTATACTGATCGCCCAGCGTCTTCTTCGTCGTCTCTTCCGTAATCTCATCGATCGAAACCCAGCTGATCCGGCCGTCTTTCATTTGCACAGACACAATCGGCGTTCCGAATGTCGTGGTTTCTCCAACGATATCGCTGGCTTCCGTGATCGCCGGATCAATGGTCGGCGAAGCGGATGGGGACGTACTTGGCGAAGTGGTCGGCGTGGGCTGCGGATTTTTCTTATTCCAGGAACAGCCGGCCAGCACCGCCAGGCAGATTCCGGCACACAGAATGATTTTCTTCATGAAACAGCCTCCTTTTCATTCTGTCCTTAGTCTGCCCCGTCTCGGGATTTTCTATCAGATCAGAATCCAGGAAAGCGATCGCACCTACATTTCCGCCGGTTCCTGCGACAGCTCCGCAAAGCGAATTTCAATTTTAAACAGATCGCCGTCGGCGCTGACCTCAATCTGACCTTTCATCAAAGTCACGAACGTTTCCGCTATGGCCAGCCCCAGTCCGGAGCCTTCGGTTGAACGGGAGACATCGCCGCGGACAAACCGCTCGGTCAGAGAACCGGGATCAAATTTCAGTTCATAGTTCGCAATGTTTTTAAAGCTGATGCAGATCTGGTCGTCCTGCCGTTCAATCTGGATGTAGACGTGGGTATTCTCCATTGAATATTTGATCGCGTTGGTAATCAGATTATCAAAAACGTTATACAGACGACCGCCGTCGGCCAGAATATAGCCCGGTGTTTCAAGATATTGAATCTTGAATTCCAGCGAACTGGCTTCGATCTTTTCATCCAGCTCCGCCAGCGTCTGCATCAAGAGTCCGTTGATTTCCAGCTTGCGCAGATCCATCTGCAGGTTGCCGCTGGCTGCTTTGGAAATCTCAAATAAATCCTGAATCAAATTCTTCAGGCGGACGCTTTTCTGGGTGATGATCCGCACGTAATCCCGCGCGTATTCCGGCTGGATTTCCGCTTTCGTCAACAGATCGGAGTAGTTGATCAGCGAGGTGATCGGCGTCTTTAAATCATGCGATACATTCGTGATCAGTTCAATTTTCAGCTTCTCGCTCTTGAGCTGCTCCTCCACCTGATGACTGACGCCTTCGCGGATCTTTTCAAGATTGTCGCTGACCGGCTGCAGCGGACTGCCTTCACTCAATTCAAAGCTTTCGTTAAGCCGGCCGCGGCGGATATTCTCGACCTGCTGCGCCAGCGTCGCCGAATCCTGCATGAACATCATCATGCGGCGGATATACAGAAACAATACGAGAAAGGCCGCCGCAAAGATCAGCACAAACACCAGAATCCCCAGAAAGCCTAAAAAGGAAGAAAACATCATCGTCCATAAAATGAACGCGCAGACGACCTCGAAAACCACTAAAAGCAAAAACTCCGTCAGCCACTTTTTCTGATACCCATACGGGCCGCTGATCAGCCGGACAGTTTTCATCGCGGAATTGAAAATATTATGATGGAAGGGTTTCAAGCCGTAGAAATGCAGCTCGTTCACCAGAACGTACAGCTCCCAGAACGTCACAGTCATCGATAAAGGCAGCGGCAGCCACAGCGACAGCAGCATCATCGTTAACACCAGGCCTAAACCGAGCTTCACCTCAATCCAGAAATTCGCGGTAAACTGCGCCAGACCTTCATTAAAGGCTGTGATCGGCCCCCGCTTAAACACGCCGTAGGCCAGCGTGATGAAAAACAGACATAAAGAAGAATAGAAACAAATTTTAAGGTTATTCATCGATTCCTGAAAATAGGTGTAGCTGTAATACATCGGCGTGTTGTAGGCCAGCTGATCCGGGATCACTAACGCCAGCCGCTCCACTTTCTCCTGCGAATACAGCTTGAGCAGGCTGACCGCCATCTCCGCAGTTTCCCGGGTGATCGTCTTCTGATCGATCAGGAAATAACCGCCGCGGTATGTAATCTGCGGCGTCTCGCCCTGCTGCCAGGTCAGCGTCAGCATCCCTTTGCCGCCGTATTGCTGCATAAACTGATCATAGGTCAGCTTTAAATCATCGTCGCTGTTAAAATAAATATCCTGCTGCTCGACGACATAGTGCAGATTGTAATACAGATCCTCCTGCACCTCCATTGCCAGCGGCGAGTCGTCGTAAAGCAGCTGCGCCAGATCCTGCAAGCTCTGCTGAATCATCGTCTTCGGATACAGCGCCTGCTTGCCCTGCGGGGAATACAGCGTCTCCACCGTCAGCGACGAGGTGAACAACAGCCCGGTCATCAGCACGAAAAAAAGCAGGAACGCCAGAAACCCGCTAGTTTTTTTCGATCTTGTATCCAATCCCCCACACCACCTTTATATACCGTGGATTCTTCGGATCAATCTCAATTTTTTCCCGAATCCGCCGGATGTGCACCGCGACTGTGTTTTCACTCTGAAAACTGGTTTCGTTCCATACCCGTTCATAGATCTCGTCGATCGAGAACACCCGGTTCAAATTCGTAAGAAACAGCTCCAAAATACGGTATTCGATCGGCGTCACCTTGACCGGCTCGCCTTCCAGCGTTACCGTCTTGGCTTCCAGATCAATGCTCAGACCGCCGACCTCGATCACCGTCCCGGTTTCCGCCGTCGCACCCAGCTGCATGTAGCGGCGCAGCTGCGACTTGACCCGGGCGATCATTTCCAGCGGATTGAACGGCTTGGTGATATAATCGTCCGCTCCGATATTCAAGCCCAGCACTTTATCCATATCCTCGGATTTAGCGGACAAGATGATGATCGGAATGTTCGAGGTTTCGCGGATATGCATGATCGCCTGAATCCCATCCATTTTCGGCATCATCACGTCCATCAGAATGCAGTGGATCTTCTGTTGATTCAGGATTTCCAACGCTTCCAGTCCGTTATAGGCTTTAAATATTTCATAGCCTTCGCTTTTCAGATAAATTTCGATCGCGTCGGCGATTTCATGATCGTCGTCCACGACTAAGATCTTATAGTTTTCCATAAGCCCAATCCTCCCCGATTCTTTATTTTATAACCTTATCAAATAAATCTTAAGCGTTTCCATTCTTTTCCTTACAGTTTTCTTACAAATCCCCATTTAACAGGGCTTTCCGCACTTCGTAGTCCGGCATGTGATGCAGGATGACGGAATAAAAGCGCTGCGAATGGTTCGGTACGATCAGATGCGCGTATTCATGCCACAGCACTGAATCGACGCAGGCCAGCGGATAATGGACCAGCTTCAGATTCAGCGTAATCTTTGATTTTGCCGGAATACAGCTGCCCCACCGGCTGGTCATGCGCCGGTAGTGAATTGAAGGCAAAGCGAGATGATAATCCGTGACCACCTGATCCCAGCGCGGACGCAGACGTTCCACCTCGGCTTCCAGGCTGTTCTTCGCGAACTGATCGAATGCGCGCTGCTTCGTTTCCGGCTGCGTATCCGGGCCATAGAGAACTAGCCGGTCAGGCAGCAGCCGCGCTTTGCCCCTGCCGATCACCCACTGCAGTTGTACCGGCTTGCCATAAACCATAATTTTACCGGCGGCCGCCGCTTCCGCCTGCCGTGTTTGCTGGCGGGCCAGCTTTTCAGCGTGCGCGGCAATCCAGCTGCGCTTAGTTTCAATAAACCGCAGAACTTCCGCATTCGAACAGGCATACGGCGCACTGACAAGCAGTTCATCCGGACTTTTCAGCCGCAGGATTAAATTCCGGATCGGTTTGCGCTGAATCGTCAGCCGCAGCGTTTTTCCATTGATATTCAAGCTTTCCATCGCCGCACTCCTTTTGAGTTTTTATTATAGCATAAAACCGGAAACAGCGAAACGGTGCCCTGAGGGACACCGTTTTCCTGGAATTTGATTCCTATTTATCCATTCGCTCTGCAAGCAGAATTATGCTTGACGATGACGTTGTTAATCGCTGATTTTAAAATCGCCGCTGATCGTCTTGGCCGCAATCTGCGCGTGTTCATCGCCGGCTCTCAGCTGCCGTCCCTGGCGCTGCAGCGGCAGACTGATATGTTGACGCAGATCGCCGGATATCGTTGAGAAGCTGCAGACAAAGCCGGTCGTGCGCGGTAATTTCAGATGGATATCGCCGCTGATGGTATCCAGTTTCAGACTTTCCGCCATTTCAATGGACAGATCCAGATCCCCGCTTTTGCTTTCCGCCAGCACTGCCTGGAAACGTCCCTCAACCTCCAGATCGCCGGAGGTGGTCCGGAACTTGCCAAGCTTGCCTTCCGCCCGGGAGATGTCGAGATCGCCGCTGACCGTCGAAGCTTGAATCAGTTCGCCGCGCACCGCCGCGTGCACATCGCCGGAGGTTGATGTGATCTGGACAGCTTCCGCGTTCAGCGCGCGGATTTCAAGATCTCCGCTTTGCGTTAGAGCCGCAAATTTGCCGCAGTTCACGGCTTCCGGCAGTCGGATATCACCGCTCATTCCAGTGATTTTAACGTCCAGACTGGCTGACGGCAGCGTGACGTCCAGCCGCAGATGTTCACCGGCACCGGCTCTCAGCCAGCTGTTCTGCAAGCGCTGCACGCGGATTCTGTATACCTCGCCGTCCTGGAAGGTTTCCAGACGATAATTATGGACCCGCAAAGGATTGCGGCTGTCATAGAAATCCACCAGCACCTCGCTGCCGGTTCCCTGTCTGACCGTGATATCCGCGCTGTCCGCTTCAATCGCAACCGCGGATAACAATTCGCTGTCTGTCTCAGTTTCCGCCTGTGCCTGACGATGCGGCCGCGTATTCAATTCGCTGATCAGTTCAGCCGGATCGCCCAGCTCCTCGCTGATTTCCTCCTCACTGCGGCCCTCGCTTAAACCTTGATCAAAATGATCGGTAAAATCCTGAAGAATTTCCTTCGCGGTTGTTTCGTCAACGGCCTCCAAATCCATCTGCAGCCGTTCCATGTATTCTTTTCTGTTCATGCTTCTCCTTTCCGGATGAGTTCATCCACTACTCTTACAAATTCTTGCCATTCGCCTGTCAGCTGATCTTCATGGGACCGGCCTTTTTCCGTCAGCCGGTAATACTTGCGGGCCGGACCTTCCGCGGATTCGACCAGATAGGTTTCTACATCGCCGTCATCTTTGAGCCGTTTCAAGATCAAATACAACGTTCCCGCCGCCACGGTCATTTTCTGCGAGATGGCCTCGGTCAGCTCATAGCCATATTTATCACCCTGCGCTAACAACGACAGCACGCACATTTCCAGCACGCCTTTCTTAAACTGAGCGTTCATCCAATCCCTCCTTCTAACAAGATAATAACACTAGCTATTCTACATTGCAATATACTATTTATTAAAAGTTTAAAAATTTTAGGGGGTTATTTGCGATTTTCCGCAATAGTTATAGTAGGAGGATTTTATTTATGAAGAAAAAAATCGTTTTCACCCTCACCGCCCTCACTGCAGTCCTTGTCCTCATTTTCAGCGGCATTTTCTTATTCCGCCGGGAACTAACCCGGCGCCTGTCCCTGGTTTCTGTTCCGATCAGCGTTTCCACACTGCCGCCCCGCCATCTCATCACCGTTGACGACCTGACGTGGATTGACGTTCCTTCCGCCTATCTTCAAGCTGATATCCTGTGGGAGGAAGCGGAATTGGTTGGTTTGTGGACACGGCTGGAAGGCACGATTCCCGCCGGTTCCTTTTTCTATCAGGAAATGCTTGATGCGCCGGAAGCGATGGCAGATTTCAGCGTCACGTTGTTGAACAAAGATCAGGCTGTCTTCCCGCTGGCCGTAACCATCAGCGAGATCAGCGGTCAGCTGATGCAGCCCGGGCAGCAGGTCGATCTCTATGTTTACGGGAAATGGCCGGAGGGGCAGGAAATGATGGACTGCCTGCTGCGCGGCGTCCGTGTACTGGAGCTGCAGAACCGCAACGGCGAACGAATCGGACAGGCAGATGATACGCTGCCTTCAACAGTACTGTTAGCCGTTGACCAGACCTATCTTGCCTATTTGTCCATTGCGGAGAAAAAAGGCCGGATCGAGTTATATTTAACCGCAAGCAGTTATGCCGAACCTGAATGTCAGCTTATGGAGAACAGCGAAGTACTCCGCTGGTTAAAGGACGAGCGCTAAACTTTCCTTCGTAATCTTTTCTTTTTTCACTTTCTGAAGTGGAACTTAACTTTTCAGTTGAGAAAACTTTTCTTTTTTCAAATTTATGCTTTACAAATTCCGCCATCTAGGGTAGAATAGTATTCGCTGATGGCGGTCGTGGTGAAGTTGGTTAACACTCTGGATTGTGGCTCCAGCATTCGCGAGTTCGAGTCTCGTCGATCGCCCCATTAATAGTTCGCACAGGACATCTGGTTTCAGGTGTCCTTTTTCTTAAAATGACAGATGAAGCCGGAAATTAAGCAATTTTAAAGAATTGTCTAATAAATCCCCAAGAACCGGGAAAACTTAGAAAAGTCTTTCCCAGTCCGAGAATGTCTTATGGTATAATTGTAAAGCACGAGGTGAAAACAAATGCCAAAAATAGCAGTGATGACGGATTCGTCCGCCGATATTAATACACAACAAGCAGAACAAATGAATTTGGCCGTCATGCGTTTCCCACTCATGATCGATGGTCAGGAATACATTGAAGAAACTGAAATTAAAACGCCGGAGTTCATCAGCCGGATGGAACAAGGAGCTGTTGTTAAGACCTCTCAAGCCCATTTAGGAAAGTTGATCCAGCAGTGGAAAGATCTATTAGAAGAATATGATGAAATTCTCTACATTCCCCTTTCGTCAGGATTAAGTGGCTCTTATCAGTCGGCTTTAACAGCATCCGCCGCTTTTGACGGCCGGATAACCGTCGTTGACGCACGCTTTGCCTGTTATCCGCTGGCTTGGCTGTGTCAATGGGCACAGGAGCAGATTCAGGCTGGACACAGCTGTGAAGAAATCAAAAATAAAATCGAAGAAGAAGCTGATCTTTGGGCAGCGCTGATTCCGGAAAAACTGGAATACTTAAAGCGCGGAGGACGGATTTCCGCAGCGGCTGCCGCATTAGGTAATCTTTTAAAGATTGTACCGATCCTCAAGGTAGAACATGGCGGCATCGACGTACTTGGCAAAGTCCGCACCGTCAAAAAAGCTTATCAGGTAGGACTGGATGCGATTGCCCAGGTTAACGATCCATCTGAATATGAATGGATGATCGTCGAAGCCGACATGAAGGAAGAAGCTGAAGATCTGAAACGTCAAATGGAAGAACGAATCGGTCAGCCCGTCACCATCCACGCGATGGGACCGATCATCATGGCCCATACTGGACCACGAACCTTAGGTTATGGACGGGTTAAAAAACTGAAATTCTAAATCGGAGCAATCCGATTTTTTATTTTTTCAATCGTTTAAAGGCTTCATTACTAAAGCTATTCATTCCCAAAATCCA
>NZ_GG657556.1:133775-175789 GCF_000157995.1 Holdemania filiformis DSM 12042 | reverse complement strand
ATATCATTGGGCGTATAACCCTATTCATTCCTTCGCAATCCGCTTTCCTAATAGAAATAAAAAACAGCTGCCCGTCGTTCCACAATAGGAACGACCAGACAGCTGTTTTGTTAGGCTTTAATGTTAATCGTGTTGCCGTCAGGTCCCGGCGTTGTCGTCAAATATTCAACGATCTTTGTCCGAGCATCCGGTTTGCTTGGCTTACAAGCCGAAGCTGTAGCGACCTCGCCAGCCACCATGGCTTCCGCCATGCCGGAGCATCCGGCAAAACCGCAGCTTCCGCAGTTATAACCTGGAAGCATTGCCGTTACTTTCTCAACGCGTTCGTCGACTTCTACTTTGAACACGTTGGAGGCAATCCCCAGAATCAAACCGAGAACGGCGCCGACCACAAACATCATGATAATTGCTGTAATCATTCTTTATTCTCTCCTTTTGATTGTTTCAGTACGGGGTTATGAGCGCAGGAAGTAATCTTGCAGCCCTCACACTCCGCCGTCAGATCCTCGCATCCCTCAGGTACCGGTGTTTTACTATTCAGATAGTAGAACAAGCCGAACAAAGCTCCCAGTCCCAATAAGACCAAGATTGCGATGACCATGGATTAAACCAGTCCGGCAAAACCGCTGAACGCCAGCGCCATCAGCGCCGCGACGATCAGAGCGATCGGATTGCCCTTGAAAGAAACCGGGGTATCCGCCGCATCCAGACGTTCCCGGATCGTGGAGAAGATGTAGAGAACTAACGTGAAGCCGATTGGGATACCCAGGGAATACACCAGCATTTCAGGGAAGGTAAAGCCCTGCTTGATGTTATCCAGCGCAACGCCCAGAACGGCGCAGTTCGTTGTGATCAGCGGCAGATAGATCCCCAACGACTTATATAAAGCCGGAGAGAACTTCTTGATGAACATTTCAACAAACTGAACAAAAGAAGCGATGATCAGAATGAATGACAACAGATCCATATATTCCAGGGAATTCGGTTCCAAAACCAGCTTATACAGACCATAGGTCAGGATCGAAGCGCCGAAGATAACAAATGTAACCGCCGCGCCCATGCCGATCGCTGAACTTTTATTCTTAGAAACGCCTAAGAATGGGCAGACACCCAGAAACTGCGACAGAATGACGTTGTTGATCAATACTGCCGAAATAAACAAAGTAAATAAGTTAGCCATTGTTATTTAGCCTCCTTTTTCGCAGCCTTCGCCGCCTGTGCGTTTTTATACGCTGTCAATGCCGCCGCTAAGACCGCAAAGGTCAGGAATGCGCCGGTCGGCGAACCGAACATCGAAATCGTGAAGCTTTCCGGAATCAGACGAACTTCAAAAATCAACTGGTTCGTAAACGGGTTGGTAAAATTGATCAGACCCGTTGCGATAACCTGACGGATCAAAGACATAACAACCAACGCGCAGGTATAGCCTAAGCCCATGCCTAAGCCGTCCAATGCGGAATCCAGCACGCCGTTCTTGCTCGCAAAGGCTTCCGCCCGGCCTAAGATAATGCAGTTAACAACGATCAGCGGCAGGAACAGTCCTAATGCTGCGTCAATCGAAGACGCATACGCTTTGATCAACAGTTCAATACTCTTAACCAACGCCGCAATAACGACGATGTAGACCGGAATCCGGATCTCATCCGGAATGATCTTGCGCATCATCGAAATAATCACGTTGGATAAAATCAAGACGATAATAACGGAAACGCCCATGCCGATGGCATTGTTGAGCGATGTGGTGATGGCCAGCGTGGAGCAGCATCCCAGATACAGCCCGAATACTGGATTTTCGCGGATGAAGCCCGCTGTAAAATTCTCTTTACGATTCATTGTTCATCCACCTCATTTCTGGCTGGCCGCGAACGCTGCGCGGACCGCTTCAATCGCGGAATTGCTCGTGAAGGTGGCGCCTGACTTGACGTCGACCTTGGCAATTTCATCGTCAGACTTCAAACCGGCAAATCCCGCCAGATATTCGTCATTGACCGCGTCGCCAATTCCGGTTGTATCGTTAAAGCTTGTCATTTTAACGCTGACGACTTCCTGCTTGTCGGTATCGATAACGATTTCATATTCGTTATCGCCCTGGAAGCCTTTCGTCGTCGCGGTATAAGTCTTTAACGCGCCGTCTTCCGACTTCAAAACTGCGGTTTCATTGCTGTCATCGCCAGCGACCGGCTGATCCGCCGCATCCTGACCTGCTTCCGCAAAGACTGCGTTCCAGGCGGCTTTGACCGCGTCGATGGCCGAATTACTCGTATAGGTTGCGCCCGACTTCACGTCAACGCCATTCAACGCGTCTTCGCTGTTCAGTCCGGCAAAACCAGCCAGGTATTCGTCGTTGACGGCATCGCCGACGCCCGGCGTGTCGTTGAACGTCGTCATCGCAACGCTGACGATTTCCTGCTTTTCGGAATCAATAACTACGGTATAGGTGTTATTGCCCTGGAAGCCCTTGGCTTCAACGGTAACCGTAACCTGGCTGCCGTCAGCCTTCTGATCCAGAACTGTCGCTGTGGAGGCCGGTGTTTCCGGTTCCTTGGATGCTTCCGGCGTGGTCGGCGTGCTTGGCGCCGGCGCCGCGTTGCCGGTTAACGAAGCATAGACAGCCTTAGCGGCGTCTAAGCCTTTGACAACCGCCGTGGAGGAAATCGTCGCGCCGGACAGCGTGTCGACCTTATCGCCGGTAGTCTTGCCAATGACGGTATTTCTGAAATCGTCTTCCGCGACGCGGCTGCCGATACCGGAAGTTTCCGCAATCGCAATCACATCGTAGCCGACGATCTTGGAATCGTTGTCGATGCCCAGTACAAATTTAATCGTGTCTTTAAAGCCGGATGTTTCGACCTGGAACATATAGCCCTGGCCTTCCGCCTGATAAACACCGGTGACTAACCCGGAGTCATCCGTGTAATCCGTTATTTCCGCATAGGTTGTGCCCGGGAATACTTTTTCCAGGCTGCCCATCACTTCAGCCAAAGCATTGGCATTGATTTTCGCCGCGGTGACTTCGTTGACCGCCGCCAGCAGACCGCCGGCCAATGCGCTGACAATGGCTAAGAAACAGGCCAGATACAAAGTTTTTTTCATTTCTGACCCTCCTTAATTACCGGCGTTCAATGCCTGGATAATGGCATCTTTCGCCGATTTGCTGGTATAGCTCGCGCCGGAAACATTATCCACCGCGTTGACGTCGTCTTCGCTCTTCGCGCCGACAAACTGGCTCAGGTAATCGTCGTTGACGCCATCGCCGATACCCGGGGTATCGTTGAACTCCGTCATCTTGACGCTGACAACCTCGCCCTTGGCTGTATCAATGACAACCTCAAACTGATTGTCCCCCTGGAATCCATGCTGCGTGACGTTGTACGTTGTTTCCGTCCCGTTGGTCGCGCCCGCTTCCGCTGAACCTGCGGCAACCGGTTTGATCGTGCTGCCGACTAACAGCGTGATCGCCAAGCCGGCAACGAACAGGATCGCCAGGTTGCGGATGTTCTTGGATTTCATTTTGATCTGCTGGCCGTCAGTCAGACTTTCGATCAGCGGTGTCAGCATATTCATGATCAGGATCGAGTACATAACGCCTTCCGGCAGATTGGAACGCAGCCGCAGAACGATTGTGATCACCGCGCAGCCGACCGCAAACATAATCCGGCCCGCAGCGCTGGTCGGGTTGGTGACCGGATCGGTCATCATGAAGACCGCGCCGAACATAGCGCCGCCGGTTAACAGATGGAACAGAGCATAGCTGATCGGCGCACCGTGCATCAGGCCGACGCCGGCTGCCAGGACAAACAACGTGATCAGATACGTTGCCGGAACGCGCCAGTCAATGACCTTGCGGATCGCCAGGATCACGCCGACAACCAGGATCACCAGTGCGCTTGTTTCACCGATAGCGCCCGGATACAGGCCGACAAACATATTTCCTAAACCGCCAAACGGTTTCAGGAAGCTGCTCATGCCTTCTGCGGAATTGATAATCCAGTTCTGCGCCGCCATCGAAGACGTCGGCGTTGCGCCGGTCACAATATCGGCCGCCGCCGCGCCCGCAAAGGACGCAAAGATCGTCGCACGGCCCACAGCCGCCGGGTTGAAGATATTCTGTCCGAAGCCGCCGAAAACCAGCTTGCCGAAGAAGATCGCGATCACTGTCGCGACCGCTAAGGCATAGTATTCAATCGACAGCGGGCACATCATCGTCAGGATGATCGCCGTCACCCACGGATAAGAATTCTTTAAGCTGTTCAGGATGTCCTTCTTCGTAAAGACACACCACAGGATCTCCGTGCCACAGGCGCTGACAATCGCCGTGATCATCAACAGAATCGCCCGCAAGCCGTAAGACGCTGAAAAATTAGTGAAATAATAATACAGTGAAAATGCAAATACCGCCAACAGCCCCAAGGTCAGCTCGCCCATGATCCGGCCGGTGCTCTGACCATCACGATAGTTCGGGGACGGTTTAAAATTAAATTTCATACAAACTCCCCTCCTTATTTCTTAGCGCGCAGAGCCATGTAGCGCTTCGCTCTCCGGACGCCTTCAGTGACGTCGATTTTCGACGGGCACACAAAGCTGCACATGCCGCATTCGATGCAGTCCATGATGCTCAGCTTTTCCAGCATCGCAACGTTCTTGGACTTTTCCGCCTGGTTGATCCGGACCGGCTGCAATCCCGCCGGGCAGTGATCCGAGCAGCGTCCGCAGCGCAGACAGGCCACCTGATTGACCGGTTTGTTCTTCAGTACGGTTAACGCGTTGCTGTAAGGCGTGATGACAAACTGATCGGTTGTGATCGTTTTGCCCATCATCGGACCGCCCGCGATCAACAGCACGTCTTCCCCGCTGTAACCGCCGCAGGCCGCGATCACGTCCGCCGCCTTGACGCCGACCGGCACCAGGACGTTGGCTGGCGTATTGATGCCGTCGCCGCTGACCGTCACGTATTTATGCGTGATCGGCATTCCCTTGCTTAAGGCCTGGCCGAAAGCAATCGCCGTCGTCGCGTTGTTGACGATAACGCCGACTTCGCCCGGCAGCTTTTCATAACGTTTCTTGGTGATTTCATAGACCAGTGTGCGTTCCCAGCCCATCGGATAAACGTCCGGAACTTCCTTGACGTTGATGTTGCTGTAATCCTTGAACGCTTCGACAACCGTCGGGATAAAGTCCTTCTTCGTCGTCTTGATCGCGATCGCCGCTTCCTTGGCGCCCGACATTTTCAGCATCGCCGCCACGCCGGTGACCAGATCCTGCATGTTCAGGCTGGTATTCTTGTAATCCGCCGTAATGTACGGTTCGCATTCGACCGCATTGATGATCAACAGATCGATGCCCTTGCAGCCTCTGTACTTGACATAGCTTGGAAAACCCGCGCCGCCGCAGCCGACGATGCCGGCATTCATCATGAAGGAAACCAGTTCCTCCTGCGTTGCCGTTTGATAGTTCAATGTTCCGAATGGCTGTTCTGTTTCGTTTTTGCCATCGTTTTCAATGACAAGATGATCGACCGGGCGCAAGCCAGCATGCATCATTTTCTGGATGCCTTTGACTGTGCCGGATACAGATGAAAAGTAAGGAACTGTAAAATGATCATTCCGCTTGGCGATCATCGTTCCGACTTTTACTCTGTCACCTTCCTTAACCAACACTTCAACTGCCGTTGAATTACCGTTAATTAAAGGAATGTATACAAGGCTGCCCGCTTCAACCTTGACAAGCTCGGTATGACTTGTAAGCTCTTTGTGACCGTCCAGATGCTTGCGCATCGGTCCCGTTAATAGTGACATTCCGTCCACCTCTTCCTTTCCTCTAATACCGAAAGCCTCTGGCAAACACAAAAAATCGACGGTGTATCGATTTTTTCATTATCCGCCTTTCGCTTCGGAGCTATTATAGCATTATCACATTTAATTTTAAATGTTTTTTCCACATCTATTTAGGTAAAATTCAAGTTTTTTCACCGCAGATCGTTTTTGAAAATGTTTCCTTTGGGTAGTATCACCGGGCGATTTATGCTAGAATCTTCACGGGTGATTCAAATGAATAAAAAATGGATATCGCTGGCGCTGGCCGGCTTCCTGCTGGGCGGCTGTCAAAATAAGCCGAAGGAGCCGGAACTGACGCGCTATTCCAACATGGCGCTGGATGCCGGATTCGATACGGTGATGACCTTAACCGGATATACGGAAACGGAAGACAGGTTCAATCAGTATTTCGCTGAAATGAAACAGCTGTTTCTGCACTACAACGCGTTATTCGACGTCTATAACGATTACGCAGGATTAAACAACATCAAAACGATCAACGACAACGCCGGCATCGCGCCGGTCAGCGTCGATCCGGAAATCATCGAGCTGCTGAGCACCGCGAAGGAATTTTATGATTTATCGGACGGCGAATTCGACGTCACGATGGGCGCCGTGCTCAAAATCTGGCACACTTACCGTGAGGAAGGCATCGCGTTAAACAACGAAGGCCAGCTGGGCAAAGTGCCGCCGCTTGAGGAATTGACGGACGCGAAAGCCTGCACCGGCTGGGATAAGGTCGAAATTGACGAGAACGCCGGGACGGTCTATCTGAACCAGAGCTGTGCTTCCCTGGATGTCGGGGGAATCGCCAAGGGCTTTGCGGCCGGCAAGGTTCAGCAGCACCTAACCGAAGCCGGTCTGGTTCACGGTACCGTCGACGCCGGCGGCAACATCTGCACGATCAACGATAAACCCGGCGGTCAGCAGTGGCGCGTCGGCATCCGCAATCCGTCCGGCAACGGCTCGCTGGCGGTCGTTGCGCTGCCGGGATCCGCGGCGTTTGTTTCCAGCGGCGATTACGAACGGTTCTACGGCGCTGAGGACGGCAAGCTCTATCATCACATCATCGACCCGCAGACTCTGTTTCCGGCGACCTATTACCATCAGGTCACAATTGTCACGGAAAATTCCGGCTACGCCGACGCGCTGTCAACAGCGCTGTTCACGATGAGCTACGAAGACGGCCTGGCTTTGATCGAGCGGTTCCGCCAGACCTATCCCGATCAACCGATCGAAGTCATGTGGGTCATGGATCCCGATCAGGTTCCCGCCGGCGCCGACAGCGTCATGTCGGGTGAATATGCCGTGGTCATGACGGATTCGATGAAAGATTATCTCGCGCAATAAACGTTTTTATCCTTACGATAGGATCCGGTCTTCCTGAGGAAGCCGGATTTTTTATTTTCTTCCGCGCTGGAATTTTAGTCATTCCCGAAGCTTTGTCTGTTTTTTTCCCGGCTCTTTTTGTGTAAACTAAAGCTCTGGAAATTCTGAATGAAGGAAAGAGGGAACACCATGAAAATGAAGAAACCGAAGCCAACGGTTTCCCCGCTGGCCTACAAGCTGATTCTCAGCGCGGGAATCACCCTGCTTCTCATCAGCATTCATTATTCTTATTTTTCACCAGCCGGTTATGGCGACTGGATGCTGGGCGCGCTGGCGGCGCTGGTCAACAGTTTGATCTGGGGATTGCGGGCGCCCTGGGACAAGCTTGCCGGGGGCCTCTGCGCCTTGTTGTATTTTCTCTACATTGCCGGCCAGAGCTTATACTACCGCTTATTCGGCCAGTATATCTTTTTATCGACCGCTGTCGGCCTGCGCAGCGAAGCTACGCAAAACCTGGGCGCCGGGTTCAGCGCCGTACTGCCTCAGGACTGGCGGTTTCTGATCGCGCTGATCGTGATCTTTCTGCTTTTAACGCAGCTGCGGCCAAAGCAAAACACAGCCCGGCGGAACAAGCCTGTCCGCGGCGTTTTGGTCTGCCTGAGCTTGTGTCTGGTCTGCAGCTTCATTTTTTACGGCAAGCTCCGCGGCGCGGAAGCTGATCAATTCTACTACACCTATTCCGATCAATATTTATATGATCATGTCAGCTCCCCCCGCCAATTTGTTGAGCTGTTCGGCCCGGAAGCATTCTTCCTGCGGGATCTGAAGCTCAACCAACTCGAGCCGCTGCGCTTCCGTTCGCAAAAGCGTCAGGCACAGGAAGAAATTGCGGCTTATCTCCATTCCGCTCCGGCCCAGCCCAACGCGCAGACGGGCTTGTTCAAAGGCAAAAATCTGATTTTCTTTGAAGCGGAGTCGCTGACCCAGGCGGTCATCGATCCGGTGTTGACGCCGACGCTGTTTCGACTCCAGCAGGAAGGCTATGATTTTACGAATTACACCGCGCCGCTGTTGCAAGGCTCAACCAGCGACGCCGACTTCATGCTGAACCTCAGTCTGATGCCCAACAATGAAGGCGTGATCGCGATGCAGCAGTATGCGCGCAACACCTATCCGGTATCCCTGGCAAAAGGTTTTGCCGGTCAGGGTTATTCCGCCGTCGCCGCGCATAACGGAACGAAAGAGTTCTACAACCGTGATCAATTCTATGCCCAGATCGGTTATGAAGATTTCTGGGATCTGGGCGTTTTGGGGCCGGAATACGGAACCTCCGACGCGGTATGCATGGAGATTATTGAGTGGATGATCGACGATTCGCAGCCGTTCTTCCTTTACAATATCACTTACAGCGGCCATCAGGGCTATGAACAATCTGATTTGACAGATCATAATGAAGCAACTGCCCGGGAATACGCTGCCAGCTACGCGAAGGTGAACCAGCGCTATCCGCAGCTGGACGAACAAGTCAAGGTTTATCTCGCCAAGAGTATGAGTCTGGATCTGGCTGTCGCTTCTGTGATCGATCATTTCCAACAGAAAGGCACGCTGGATCAGCTCGTCATCGCCATCGCCGGCGATCACCGGGCTAAAGGCTTTTCCCAAGCGGTCATCGAGGAAACCTCGGAGCAGCTGGCAAGCCACAGCTCGCTGGAAGATGTGCCGTTCTTCCTCTGGTCGCCTTCCATCGAAGGTCAGACGATTGAGAAACCCGGCACCGATATCGATGTCCTGCCGACGTTGTTCAATCTGTTTGCGATCGACGTGGCTCCGGAATGGATCATGGGGCACGATCTCCTGGATCCCCGCTATCCGGGATACGCCGACGACGACCATCAGATCCTGACTGACAATTACCGCTATGACAAACAAACTCGGGAATTCAGCGAGCTGAACGTCCCGCTCGAACAGGCAATGGAAGAAAACGAACATTGGCTGCGGATTCACGAAATCGCCAACCTGATTTTAAAGTATGATTATTTTGCGGAATAACGTGTTTCAAAGGGGCATGATCCTGAACTTTTAAACTGATCGCTAACAAAACAACAATCGTTGCATAAAAAGGGCCTATCCCTGCTCAATTCGGATGTCGGTGCGTGCCGACGCTTTTTCTGAATACAAAAAAAGTGAACCGAGATTCACTTTTTTTATTTTTCTAAACAGAAGCCCTGTTCCAAACACCCTTGAAAATTAAGGACGCCCTTACCTCGTCTAGTTTTTACCCAGCAGGCGGAACATGTTTTTCTTATACACCTCAACACCCGGCTGATTGAACGGATTGACGTTCAGAAGATAAACACTGACGGCGCAGGCCTTAAAGAAGAAGTAGCACATATAACCAAAGGTTTCTTCCTTCATGTCCGGCATCGTGATAATCAGATTCGGCACATTGCCGGTGACTTCATGCGCTTCCAGCGTTCCCTGGCAAGCCATCTTGTTGACCCAGTCCAGGCTCTTGCCGGCCAGATAGTTCATGTTATCAAGATTTTCCCCGTCGCTTGGGAAGGTACCGTCCAGCGTCGGAATTTCCACTAGCAGCAGCGTTTCATAAAGCATTTTCTTGCCTTCCTGGATAAACTGGCCTAACGAATGCAGGTCGGTTGAGAACGTCGCGCTGCATGGCAGGATGCCCTTGCCTTCCTTGCCTTCCGATTCGCCGAACAGCTGTTTCCACCACTCGGCGATCATCGCCATCTGCGGTTCATAAGTCACTAACATTTCCGCATCTTTGCCCTGGTTTTCCAAAATCCGGCGGGCAACAGCGTACTGATACGCCGGATTGACGTGCAGATCCGGATTCTTCAAGTCTTCATACGCCTGGGCAAAGCCCTTCATGACCGCGTCGATATCAATCCCCGCCAGCGCCATCGGCAGTAAGCCGACCGCCGTCAGAACAGAATACCGGCCACCGATATCGTCAGGAATGACAAACGTTTCGTAGCCTTCCTTATCCGCCAGTTCTTTCAGAGTGCCGCGCGCCTTGTCGGTCGTCGCCAAAATTCGCTTCTGACATTCTTCCTTGGAATATTTCTTTTCCATCAACTGTTTCAGCATTCTGAACGCCATCGCCGTTTCCGTCGTCGTCCCGGATTTGGAAATGACGTTGAGCACGATTTCCTTATCCTGAATATACGCTTCCACCTGCTTGAAATACGTGCTGGAGAACGTATTGCCGATAAAGATGACTTCCGGTTTTGTCTGACAATACAGGCCGCGCATCATTTCGATCGCCGCCCGCGCGCCTAAATAGGAACCGCCGATGCCGCAGACCAGCAGCACGTCGCACTGACCTTCCAGCCGTTTGGCTGCCGCCTTGATTCTTTCAAATTCTTCATGGTCATAGCTGTTCGGCCATTCAACCCAGCCGACAAAATCGTTGCCCGCGCCGCTCTTTTCATGCAGCTGTGTGTGCGCCAGTGTTACCGCTTGTTGATAATCGAAAATGTTTTCCTGCAGATGCGCATGCGAAGTGTCAAATTTGATCATACCGTTTCTCCTTTATTTGCTTCCTCGATCCAGCGGTCCAGGTTTTCAGCCAGCGACCGGAATCCAATTTTCATGACTGGCAGACGACTGGCCTTCCCCCGTCCGCGTTCCTTGCGGAATGCCGTCGGATGCAGCGCTTTTAAGGACAGCCGTGCCTGATGCGTAGCCTTGTCAAAATCAATAATTTTAACCTTCACGCGGTCATGGACATGGACGAAATGATTGACGTCCTTAACGAATCCTTCCGAGATTTCCGAAATGTGAATCAGTCCTGACGTTTCCTCATCCAGACTGACAAATGCGCCGTAAGGCTGAATCCCGGTGATCGTTCCTTCCACTATTTGTCCGATTTGATACTGCATAGACGCCTCCAATCTTTTTTTATTATATCACCTCCTTGGGTTTTTGTGATATACTAATTCTCGAGGTGAGCACCATGCTTCAACAGATGTATCCGTTCTGGGCTGCGATCGTAGCCAATTTAACAGCGCAGCTGCTTAAGCCCGTTATCCGCTACATACGAACCCGGGATTGGGATTGGCATCTCGCTCTGGAAAGCGGCGGTTTCCCCAGCTCGCATACCTCGACGGTGGCGGCGCTGACACTGGCCGTCGGAATCACGGATAACTTCTCTTCGACGTTATTCGCGGTCACGCTGATGTTTTCGCTGATCGTCGCTTACGATGCGGCCAACGTCCGTTACTACGCCGGACAGAACATCCGCATCACGCAGCAGCTGATCAAAGATATTCAGATTCTGACGCAGACCCGCTTAGACGATCCGATTTATCTGACTAAGGTCAAGGAAGTGCTGGGCCACAAATGGATTGAAGTCTTCGGCGGGATTATCCTCGGCTTAATCATCGCCGGGCTGATGTATTTTATAAGATAAGGTGATAAATTATGGAAACCATGGAAACCCAAGTTAAAAACGTAATTGAAAAAATCCGCCCGTATATTCAGCGCGACGGCGGCGACGTGGAATTCGTCAGCCTGGAAGACGGCATTGTCACCGTCAAAATGCTGGGCGCCTGTTCCGAATGTCTGTCGTTAGACGCGACGCTGAAGGATGGGATCGAAGCCATTCTTCTTGATGAAGTTCCCGGCGTTACGGAAGTCCGCATGGCGCCTTCCGAACCGCTGTTCTTCTAATTGCAGAAAACAGGCAAAAAACCGCAGCCGCGGTTTTTTTATTGGCTTCTCCCTTTTAACGTATCCCTGACGTTTAACGAATCAGGCAAGCTGGCCGACCATCAGCTGCGGAATTTGACCCTGCACAATCTGCATGACCAGCGGAATCTTGACTTCGATCTGTTGGGGATCGAGCAGAAACGGACTGATTACCAACATCTCCACGCTGATTTTCAAGTCAATTTCCAACAGTGTACTGTTGATGCCATACGCCGTGGACACTGCGTCAATCTGACCGACCAGGCTGTTGACAGCGCGCATTCGGATGTCGATGGAAGGCCCGAGATTCGCTAACAGCACCGACCCGGTCAGCATCCCGACCGGCAGGGAATAAATGATCCCTTTGTCATAATAAACAAGGTGGGTATGCGGATCCGTTTCCCCTTCCGCCGCCGCATTCAGCGACTCCTGGGCGGCGTCCAGCGAGCGGCTCATCAGCTCGTTCATCTGTTGCGTATCATAAATGATATCGGTAATATTGCCCTGCGCATCCCGTTCAATCCGAATCAGATCTCCGGTTTCCAGCTGCAGGGAATCGACCGCCCGCTTGATCACCGCCGAAGCGGCGTTGCGGACCTCGCTGGCCGCGACTTTTTCAACGTGCGGCTTCAGCAGCGCGTTGATCTGACTGAGCGTCCGGTTGCCCAGCCATCCCAGCACTGCAATAATGACAAGGAGTACCAGCCAGCGCCGGTTCCTATCCCGTTTCCGTTTTTTCATGCATCACCTTCAGCAGCGCTTCCTTCCCGCTCATTCCTATATATATTCCCAAGCGGGCGGCGGTTGACGTCATCGCCGTAATTTTTCCGTTTAACAAGCCGTCTTTTCCCGGTTTCAGCACCTGAAACGCCGCAATCTGCTTCGTTTCCAGGACGCCCAGATCCCAGCTTTCATCAACTAACGCCGCTTTCGTACTGACGATCATCCGGCAGGTCCAGCGCGGCAGAAATAACGTGATGTCGATAAACCGGAACGTTTCGATTTCCAATGTTTTTAACTCGATCATAGCCCAGCCTCCTCCCCTATCAGTATAGAGAAAGATTCCGATTTGGTGCGTCCTTTCCTACCGTATGCGAATGAAAAAACCGCTCTTCCACCTTGACAATTCCCGGTGGAATTTCAATAATGAACGTAAGGAAACGGGGGATATGAATGGAGATTTCTGAACTTCTGCCGCTGCTTCACACGATTGAGCAGCTAAAAAACACGACGCGCCATTCCTGGACTTCAGCCGGCCGGCATGAAAGCGTAGCCGAACACAGCTGGCGGCTGGCGCTGATGACGTATTTTGTCCGCGATGAGTTTCCCCAGGCAAACGGCGAGCGCCTGCTTTTGCTGAGTCTGACGCATGATCTGGGGGAAATCTTTACCGGCGATATCCCGGCGTTCGTCAAAACCGACACGGACCGGGATCAGGAACAGCTCCGTTTGGAAACCTGGCTGATTTCGCTGCCGGAATCAATCCGGTATCCGCTGCGTTCTTTGTTTGACGAAATGGAAAAACAAGAAACGCTGGAAGCGCGGATCGTCAAGGCGTTAGACCGGATCGAAGCGTTGCTTCAACATAATGAAGCGGATCTGTCGACCTGGCTGTCACTGGAATATGAGCTGAATTTAACCTATGGGCAAAAAGAGGCTGCCTGTTCCTCCTATTTACTGCGGCTGCGTGAAGCGGTACGTCAGGAAACGCTGGAAAAAATCAAAGCCGGAACCAGATCCCAGCCGAATTTAAAAGAGTGAACCTGTTACCGGAGGATTCCGATTTCAAGTTCACTTTTTTCGTGCCTGCGCTCTGATTCCCGCTGGAAAATCTTTTTCAGAGGCAAAGCGATTTAATAGTTCTTGATTTCCTGTTCAAAGTAGGCTTGCGGATGGAAGCAAACCGGGCATACTTTCGGCGCCTGCTGAGCCGTCACGGTATATCCGCAGTTGCGGCATTTCCAGACAATCTGTTCGGCTTTTTCGAAGACTGTTTTGTTTTCTACATTGGCCAATAACGCAAGATAGCGTTCCTCATGTCCTTTTTCGATCTTCGCAACCTCGCTCATCAGCCGGGCAATTTCGGTAAAGCCTTCCTGTTTCGCGGTTTCGGCAAATTCTTTGTACATTTCTGTCCATTCGTAGTTTTCACCGTTAGCCGCGTCTTTCAAATTGACCTGCGTATCCTGAACCTTACCGCCATGTAAAAATTTATACCAAAGTTTGGCATGCGCGTTTTCATTCGCCGAGGTTTCCTCAAAAATCCCCGCGATCTGACCGTAGCCATCCTTGCGCGCCTGATCGGCGTAATACGCGTATTTTACCCGCGCCTGACTTTCTCCGGCAAACGCCGTCCATAAATTCTGTTCCGTTTTTGATCCTTTTAATTCCATGTTACCATTTCTCCTTTCCGGTATGGATTGCAATTTCCGCACGAATCATCTGCCGCAGCAGCACCGCTTGTCTTAACGCCAGCTCAAACGTCTGAATACAGCCGGGATCCAGCTGATCGGCAATGCCTTTTTCCGCTAAACGCACCTGGTGTTCGGCAGCGGCCGCTAATTCTGTAAGCAAGCTGTTGGTCAGATGGCTGCGGGTAACCTTCTCCGTTTCCTCACGGCTCAGCGTGCGGAAGCGCGAAGCGTCCGCCTGACATTTCGGGCAGCGGTCCTGAATCAGCTCTGAATCCAGAATCAAGCCGCAGACCTCACATTTTTTCAGCATAAGCTTCCTCCTTATCCTTTTTCTAAAGTACAGTATGCCCGCGCTCGGTACGATCAATCAAAGCATCGTTCTAAAATTCGCATTTTTTACGAACACCCGCGTTTTTTTCTTCATTTTTCTTCATATTTTTCGATTCTTATCGACTTTCTTCAGTTTTTTTCTTCATTTTCCTGATTTTTTTAACATTTTTATTGACTCCAATCGAATTTGGAATAAAATTAAACCATGTTTTCAGGAGGATGAGTTATGAAAATCACAGATCCGTTTGACGAATTTGGCTGCTTATTGTTTGATGAAACACTGATGCAGGAGCGGCTTCCCTATCCGATCTATAAGCGCTGGAAAGAAACCGTCGCCAAAGAGGATTCACTCGACCGCAACACAGCCGATGCCATCGCGCACGCGATGAAGCGCTGGGCACAGGAAAACGGTGCGACGCACTTCACGCATTGGTTCCAGCCGATGACCGGTTCCACCGCGGAAAAGCATGATTCCTTTATCGAACCGGATGAAAATGGTCAGCCGTTAGTGCGGTTTTCCGGCAAATCGCTGATCAAGGGCGAACCCGACGCCTCCAGTTTTCCCAGCGGCGGCCTGCGCGCAACTTTTGAAGCCCGCGGCTATACCTATTGGGACTGCACCTCGCCAGCCTTCATTCGTGACAACGTGCTGTGCATTCCGACCATCTTCGTTTCCTACAACGGCGAGTCGCTCGATAAAAAAGCGCCGCTTCTGAAATCCATTGAAGCGATCAGCGCCGCGGCGACTCGGATTGTCAACATCTTCGGGGATAAAGATGTAAAACGCGTCATTCCGATGGTCGGTCTGGAACAAGAATACTTTCTGGTGGATAAGCGTTATTTTGAGCAGCGCCAGGATCTGGTTCTGACCGGACGGACATTGTTCGGCGCGATGCCGGCTAAAGGGCAGGAGCTGGAAGATCATTACTTCGGAAGCATTCCTTCCCGCGTCGCGGCGTTCATGAAAGAAGTCAATCAAGAATTGTGGAAATTAGGGATTTACGCCAAAACCGAACACAATGAGGCTGCGCCGTGCCAATTTGAAATCGCCCCGATTTTCAACAGCGTCAACATCGCTGTCGATCAGAACCAGCTGATCATGGACGTGCTGCGCAAGACTGCGGATAAGCACGGCTTTGCCTGCCTGCTTCATGAAAAACCTTTTGCGGGCATTAACGGTTCAGGCAAGCATAACAACTGGTCGTTAGTTACCGATGATCATCAGAATTTATTTGAACCGGGCGACAAACCGGCCGAAAACATCCGTTTTCTGGTGTTTGTCTGCGCGTTTATCCAAGCTGTCGACCAACACGCTGAGCTGCTTCGGATGTCCTCCTCCGGCGCTGGCAACGATCACCGTCTGGGCGCAAATGAAGCCCCGCCGGCAATCATTTCGATCTACCTGGGCAGTTACATCGAAAAAGTTCTAAACTCCTTAAAAGGCGCCGTTCAGACCGTCGAGGATCAACAGGACAGTCCGTTTACACCGATCAGCGGTCTTTCCTATATTCCCAAGGATAATACCGACCGCAACCGGACTTCGCCGCTGGCTTTTACCGGCAATAAATTCGAGTTTCGGATGCTTGGTTCATCCCTGTCGGCTTCCTTTGCCAACGTCGTGCTCAACACGATCACCGCGGACGTGCTCAATGAAATCGCCGAGCAGCTCTCCGATTTGAAATACAAGCAGGATATCCGGGCCCGCGCGTTGGAAATCTGTACGCAGATATTAAAGGATCATGAGCGGATTCTGTTCTCCGGCGACGGTTATTCTCAAGAATGGGTCGCGGAAGCCAAGCGCCGGGGACTGCCGAATATTCCGTCGTTTATCGAATCCGTCAGCGCCCTGACCTCGCCGAAAACGATCGAGCTGTTCACCCGGAATCACGTCTATACGGAAAAAGAACTGATCGCCCGCAGCGAAATTATGAACGAACAGTATGTCAAAGTTTCGGAAATCGAAGCCAAGGTTCTGATCGACATGACACGCACGGAAATTCTTCCGTTAGTAGCCCGGGAAATCCAGCCGTTGGCAACGACGATGCAAGCCCTGGATCAGCCATCTTCCTACTTCCAGAAACAGCTGTCGCACTTAAATGAACTGATGGATCGGATGGACAAAAGCGCCGATCGGCTGGAAGGCAAGCTGAAAGAAATTGACAGCGTCGCTGATTATCATGAGCGCGGCATCCGTTTCTATTATGAGGCGGCTCCGCTGATGCAGCAGCTGCGCAGTGCGATTGACGAGCATGAAACGATCTTTGATAAAAAGCATTACACATTGCCAACCTATGAGCAAATGTTGTTTCACAGCAACTAATCCCCAGGGATCCGCACCGGATCCCTTTTCTTTATGCCGCATCCTCTTTATGCAAACCCAAAAGTCCGATCCTTTTCCTCGATAAGACAGCTCGATCGGCCAGCGATTTGAACATAACATAAAAAAACGAGCAGATCGCCCGTTTATAACATATCGTCAGACCGGATATTCTTTTCTTTCAGCCGTCCGCTGACAAATCCGCGGACGACAACATAGAGAACCGCAAACACCGGCACGCCCAGAAACATCCCCAGGATGCCGAACATTCCGCCCCCGACAATGATCGAGAACATAACCCATAAGCTTGGCAAGCCCAGCTGATCACCCAGGATCATCGGGCCGAGGATGTTGCCGTCAAACTGCTGCAGCAGTAAAACGAAAACCGCGAAGATCAGCGAATAAATCGGATCGACGATAAACAGGATAAAGATGCCCGGCACCGCGCCGATAAACGGGCCGAAAACTGGAATCATATTCGTCAACCCGACGATGAAACTGATCAGCACCGCAAACGGCAGCCGCATGATCAGCATCCCGATGAAGCAGATCACGCCGATGATCAGCGAATCGATCATTTTGCCAATGATGAAGCTGTTAAACATCCGCGAGGTCAGCCGGCTCAGCTGAATCAGCGCTTCCACCTTAGGTTTCGGCAGCAGCGCGTAAGCGAGTTTTTTAAACTGTTCTGTAAACCGTTCTTTTTCCAGCAGGATGTAAACGGCGATGATCACGGCAATGAAGAAATTGAACGTCTGCCGGACAAAACTCCACGAATAATTCAGGATCTTCGGCACATAATCTTTCGCCATCCCCAGCATGGATTCCAGCAGCGCTTCACTGGAACTGAATACCATTTCCAGCCAGCCGGTCTTAAAGCCCAGGCCTTCGGTTATTTCATTTAATAACGTATTGGCTTTCCCCAGATAATCACTGAGCTGCGTTGACAGCGTCATGACGCTTTCCAAGAGCTGCGGAATTAAAATCGCCATAAAGCTGATTAAAACGACGAACAGGAAGACAATCGCCGCGGCTACGCCCACCTTGCGTTTCGCTGACGGCTTCATTTTTGACTTCGCCAGCCACTTCTTTTCGACCCGGGCCGTGACCGGCGCTAACAAAAAGGCCAGTGAAAAGCCCAGGATAAACGGAAGCAGAATCCCGATGATGTTGCCCAGGAACAGCTTAAGCTGCGGAAAATTCGTGATCAGAAAATAAAAGCATAAAAGTAAAATACCCGAACAAGTCAGGCTCAGGATATTCTCTTTGGTTTGTTCTTTGAATTTAAATTTCATGGTGTGCTCTCCCTTACTGTTATTTTAACATACTCGACCCTTTTCTATATTTAAAATTCTATTAAATTAATGCAGTTTATGATAGAATAAAACTGTAACTTAAGGAGGAAATCATTCATGAGAGGTATTTTATTAATTAGCCATGGTCAGTATGCAGAAGCTTTCAAAGGTTCTCTGAAAATGATCGCGGGCGAAGTTACAAATCTGTATTCCTGCTGCCTGCTGCCAACAGACGGCCCAGAGCAGTTCAAGGAAAAGCTGAACGCGCTGAAGCCGGAGCTGGACAAGTATGATGAAGTTCTGGTCTTTGCGGATCTGTTCGGCGGTTCCCCATGCAACACAACGTTTGTTGAATTCGCGACGAATCCGAAATTCCATTTCATCGCCGGCATGAACTTCCCGATGGTTCTGACAGCGATCCTGTCGGAAGGCGAAGCGGTTGACAGCCTGATCGCCCAGGGACGCGAAGGCATCGTAGACGTCAAAGCGTTCATGGCCAGCATGAGCTCGGACGAAGACTAATCTATCTTTTATCCGAAAACAAAGAAGGCGGAACTTTTCCGCCTTTTCTTATGTTTCAGCTTTCTGTCATCCTCCTGAAATGAGCGTCAGGAAGCAGTCATTTCCTCATGATAGAGCTGTTGCGCGAGGTTGTGATAATGGTCGTGAATTCGTTCCAGGTCCGTCAGCACTTCACTGAATACAACACACAGCGAACCGTCGATCTGTTGGCTGCGCAGCCTTTTGATCTGATCCTGACGGCTTTTTTCACAACACTGATCCATCTGTTCCTCCAGCTGATCGATATGCTGCAGGGTCGCCGATTGATGATATTCCTCAATCGCCGGCAGCAGCGACGCCGTCTGATCTAAAATTGTCCGCAAATCAGCCAGCTCCTGATGCGCTTCCGGGGTAATTTTCTGTTTCTCTTTCAGAATCTGAGAAGCATGTTCTGATAAATTCAAGACATGATCCCCCATCCGTTCCAAGTCGTTATTGATTTTAAACAAAATGTTTAACCGCCGGGAATCCTCAACGTTCATCCGGGCCGTCGCGACATAAGGAATCGCGTCGATGATCTTACGATGCATGGCGTCGATCTCGCTTTCCTGTTCCAGAATCTTTTCTTTATCCCACTCCAGCGTCGTCAGACCGCGGAAGGCTTCATCCAGACTGGACTGCACTAAGTTGTACATCCGGTTCAGCAGCTCGCTGATCTCGTGTAATGAGATCGTTACATTACCCAAGCGCTGTTCCGGAATCCGCGTAATTTCAATTGCCGGCACCGAGGCTTCTTTTTCCTGCGGCAAAAGCTTCATCGACAGCGCAGCCAATCCATTCCCCAGCGGAAGCAGAACCAGGGTAGTGACAACATTAAACAGCGTGTGAAAGTTTGCGATCTGCGCTGCTGGATTCGCCGGCGTAAACTGGGCTATCCATGCGGTCAGCGGCAGCGCCAGCACCGCAACGGAGAACAATAACGCCCCGCCGATATTGAATAACAGATGAACTAAGGCAACCCGCTTCGCGTTCCGGCTGGAGCTTAACGATGAGAGCACCGCCGTGATGCACGTTCCGATGTTCATTCCGAACAGAATGAAGACGGAGTGCTGCAGCGTAATTAAACCGTTATTGGCCAAGGTTTGTAAAATCCCGATCGACGCGCTGGAGCTTTGAATAATCGCAGTAAAGACCGCTCCGGTCAGCACCGCAATGATCGGGTTATTGAACGCGGTAATTAACGACAGGAATGTCGGATCGTTCCGCAGCGGCGCCATGGCGTCGCTCATCATTCCCATCCCGATAAATAAGATACCCAATCCTCCGACAATCATCCCGACCGCATTGGTCTTTTCTTTTTTCAGGAAAACGACCATGACGACGCCGACTAAGGCAATGGCCGGGGCAGCCGCTCCGATGTCCAAAGCGATCAGCTGACCGGTGATCGTTGTACCGATATTCGCCCCCATAATCACGCCTACCGCCTGCGGAAGCGTCATTAACCCCGCGTTGACAAAACCAACGGTCATCACCGTCGTCGCACTGGAGCTTTGAATCAAAGCCGTGATTAACGCCCCGACAATGACGCCCATCAGCCGGTTGGAAGTTAACCGTTCTAAAATTGACTGCAGCCGATCCCCGGCGCACAGCTCCAATCCATCGCTCATCATCTTCATTCCATAAAGAAATAACGCTAAACCGCCCATTAACGCGATAATAAAACTGAGTTCCATCATTGTTCAATAACCCTTTCCTCATCTAAGCAAGCCTATTATAATGGAAAAAAAGAAGTCCTGCTCAACAGAATTGTTAAGATTCCGTTAACAGGACTTCTTCATTATTTTTATGGGGAACTGATTAAATTCTTCTGTAGCTGTCAAAAATAAAAGTGATGCCCGAAGACACCACTTTTGAGAGTTTTGATATTAAGCCAGAACTCCGAAGAAAGCCAGAACGATAGCGAATACAACAACAACCAGGATCAGCTTGTTGGAGTTCATCCACTTTTTGCCCAGCATCCAGTAGCACAGAGCTGCGAATAATGCAGGGAACAGTGCAGGCATGATGCTGTCAGCATATTTCTGCAGGTTGAATTCGTTAAACATTTCTTCGCCCGTTTCAGGGTCAATGCCTAAGCTCATTTTCAGAGTAGCCAGAGGGAACTTAACATTCAGCGCGATCATGCCGCCGACAACCGTCAGACCTAAGACAGAAGCAGCTTCTGTCAGAGCATTCATTGTGCCAGACAGGGAAGTAACCAGCTTAACGCCTTGTTCATAGCCCATGTCAAACATTTTCATACGTGCGAACAGAACGACAACCATCCAAACTTCCCAAATCATGATACCTAATGCGTTGCCTTCCAGAGCCATCGTTGCAGCGATAGATCCGAAAACCGCACCAGCGATCATGCCGAAGATTGTATCGCCGATACCAGCGAATGGTCCCATCAACGCTGTCTTAATAGAAGCGGCGACATCCAGACCAGAACCAGTTTCAGCTGTCTGTTCTTCGATAGCGATATTCATACCAACAATGATATCACCCATTGCAGGCTGTGTGTTGAAGAATACAGAATGTGTTCTCAACGCCTTCTGCTTCAGCTCAGGACGATCGCCATACAGCTTGTCGATAACCGGCAGCATGGTGGTCAGGTAGCCTAAGCCCTGCATACGTTCATAGTTCCAACCGATCTGAGAGTTCCAGATCCAGCGCAGATTCAGACTTCTTAATTCTTTCTTAGTGAACTTCTTACTATTCGTCATAATCGTCGTCGCCTCCCTGTGCAGTGCCAGCAGCTAACTTAGCAGTAGCATTCTGGTAAGTAACTAACGCTGCGGCTGTACCGATTAAGGCGATACCCAGAATCGGCATATTGATATAAGCGGCTAATACGAAGCCTAAGATAATGAACTGCGGCTTCTTCAGAACTGGCAGGTAACGCATCAAGATTGCGAAACCAACAACTGGCAGCAATCCACCAGCGAACTTGAAGCCGTTCATGATGAATGTCGGAATGATCTTGATCAGAGTGTCAACGACGCCCTGGCCAGCAACCAGCAGTAACAGAACCGGCAATCCACGGGACAGGCCCCAAGGAATGATGCCTAATGTGTTCATCAGCGCGATACCCTTAGTGTTGTCTTCTTCAACATACTTGTCAGCGATGTGCTGGAATGCAGTGTTGGAGAAACGAGCCAGGATGTCCAACTGTGTGAATAATGCAGCTAATGCGATACCGATTGAAGAAGCCATTGCAATCGGGTCAGCGCCGGATGCAGCGCCTAACGCTGTAGCGATCATACCAGAAGAAGTGATATTCGGAATCGAAGCACCTCCGTATGTGCCAGCGCCTAACTGAGTCATCTGTAACGTACCACCAACGATCAGGCCATATTTCATATCGCCTACAACAACGCCGGTGAATAAGCATGCAAGAATACAGTTGTTGAAACCGATGTTCCAAGACAAACTATCGACGATGCTCCAAAATGCCCATGCTGTGATCAGCAGGATTTGGATAATACTCAACCCTCCAGACATAAATAGTCCTCCCTTTCTAACCTTTTGTGTCTTTGGTTTTTTCCGGTTGCCCGGATCCTCGAAAACCATTTCAGCCGGGCTGGGATCCGCGTGGCTTCTTACGCGATATCGCAGACTGGATGTAACCGTTTTCTCGATGATTAAATGATACACTAGAAAAGGAGATTTGTAAACCCTCAACACATATTTTTCACATAATTCAAAGAAATTTTCACAAAATTTGAAGGTTCAATTTCCGTATTAAGCGACCGTTAAAAATCACGCAAACGCCCTGTATACAAGCTTTATTAACAATTAAGACTGCTTATTTTACGAACGGTTTAACCCGCTTTTTTTATTCGCAAACTTTCACATTTTCCCCTGTTGTTTCATAAAATGATTTGTTTTCCAAAGAAAGTTAAGCATTCTCTTAGTCTATTCCGCAGCACTTCGTCATAGAACTGGGTAGGAATAAAAACAAGAATTATGTTTTTCCGAACCCTGCCCACTTTCCGAGAATGCCCATCATTTCCATGGAGTTAATCGTGCAATTCATTTGTTTTCATTCCAACGCATTTGAGTTTGCTTCGTTCTTTTCATTTCCTCAACCAAGGCATCGGTCATTTCCAGTTTATTCTTCATCATCTTCCTTCTTTTCAGGATGTACCTGAACAATGAATCCCATCACTGATTAAAACTCTTTAACGGGATTCAAAGCTGAAGAGTTTTTATTTATCCCTTCTTTTGAGAAACACTTTCCTAATATAAAAAAAAACAGGATTACTCCTGTTTAAGAAATCTGTTTAGCCAGCTCCGTCAGATCGTTGGCCAGCGCTTCAATTTTCTCCCGTTCGATCTCATCGTCATGGTTGGTCGCGGTATTCTCGACGATCAGCGAACCGTTCAGATTTTTGCCGCGGCAGACGATCATCCCCTTTTCATAGAAGGACAACGAGGTATACTTCACGTGATCCTCATCGACCAGGCTGGTATGCAGCTTGGCCTCCGGATCCTTCGCCTTGACGATCGCTTCGAGCTTTTCCGCATTCGCCTTGCTGGCATCAAAATAACCGATGCCTAAGCGCGGTCCCTTGCCGACGCAGTCCAGAATGATCACGTTGCGGTCCTTAATCGTGTTGGGCAGCGCGTCGCGCAGCATATAGTCGCCCACATGCGTGCCGTTGCCGCCGTCAGTCAGTACAAACGCTACTTTATCCCGCAGTTTTTCCGGCAGCTGCTGGGCGATCAGATACGCCGTAACGACGCCTGAGGTATTCCGGTTCAGGTTGACTTTATTGCCGATCCGGAACGTCATCATAAACGAAACGACGACCAGCGCGATCAAAATACCGAGGATCAGCACTGACATTGCCAGATTATCCTGAAAGTTGATCTTCCGGCCTAATCCCAGAAGCAGAATCAGCCCCAGCACCATGCTCAGGATCACCGGCGTGTTCATCGGCAGAAACGAAGACGAAAAGCTGGCGTTGCCATCCAGCGGAAAATAGCGGATCGGATTGCCGAAATCGTGATTGAGCGTGTCGTAATGTGCGACGAAGATCGTCTTGGCCTTGCCGACGTTGCCGATCATCAGATTCATCCCCTTGGTTCTCTTTTTCTTTCCAATCGCCCCGCGGACAGAATAACCCAGCGCCTGGAAATCCTTGCCGATCTCGTTGCAGAAAAAATTCTTTTCCTTGCGGGTAAAGCGGCGGCCGATCGTCAGGCCGTATTTTATAATCAAATCATCAATATTCATAATAACCTCCAGCGAACGCTCTGCGCGAACATCCGTTTATTTCTTTCTGCCCCACTTCTCCGGCCACTTAAACGGCGAATTCTTCATCTTTGCCTGCTGCTGCCGGTGCGCTTCCTTATCCGGAATAAACTTATTGAAGCAATGCACCAGCTTCGTGCTGCTGTACGCATTGATGAAAACAAATTCTTCCTCGCTGACACGGATCACAATCATGTCCATCCCGGCCTTGCCTTGACGGAACACCCATTCCTGAACCTCATCCCAGCGCACCATCTGACAAAATTCCTCATCGCCCCGCGTATACACCACAAAATAATCAGGATAAGCTTCCAGCAGGGTGTAATTCGGCGTTTTCCATAACACCAGCAGCGCCACGACGATCAGAATCGCGCCGACGATCCACACAAACTGCGTGGCGATCATCAGAATGCCGACCAGAATGCAGACGATAATCGAGACATACGGCTTGATATTTATCGAAACGACCGGCTTCCCCGACTGCGGCAGATCGGCGATCCGGCACAGCTTCGCTCTCATCTCTTCCATTTTCTTCACCTCTTGCGTTTCATTATAACAAAATTCCCTCTGTTCGTCATTCAAAATTCGACGCGAATCCGAAAGCGCTGTCATCATCCCCTGCGTCATTTCTGCATTTTCGCTCGTTTTTTCCTGGAATTTTGTTATAATGGAAAGGAAAAACAGAAAACAATGAATTGAGGAGTGAGAAAAGCATGTGGATTGTAGCGTTTATCACCGTGGTGGCGGTGTTGATCTTCGCCTCGCGGATGAAAGAATTAAAGGACGCGCGCGAAGCGATCGCCGCGGCCGGGGGAATCAGTTCCAAGTATCAGTGCATGGATTTTTCCAAAGGACCGAAAATCGCCTATATCGTCTTGTCGATCCTGGGCATTATATCCGGCATTTACGGCTATACGATTCAGGATTATACGACCGTTGCGCTGGGCGTTCTGATCTTCTTCCTGTTTTTGGCGGAATTCTTTATGGCCAACATCCAGTACAAGTTCTATTACAGCAGCACTGCGTTCATCAACCGCGGCAAGGTCGTGCGGTACAAAAGCATTAAGGACTTTGAAAAGAAAAAAATGCCGATGGCGTTTGTCGCCGTCATCACTTACAGCGGCGATAAGCATTTAGTTCCGCCAAAGGCGCTGAATCTTATCAAGGAACAAATGCAGAAAAAAGAGAAGTAAACAAAAAATCCGCGAATCTGCGGATTTTTCTTTTCCTGACAACCTGTTTTTATCAAGCCTTCCTTGATCCTGATCCTGGATCAGCGTTTTTCCTCGGGCATCCGCATCATAAACGCAACCGCCTCCGCCAGTGAATCGACCAAAAACTGCGCTTCCTGTTTTACCGCATCCGGCGAGGAATGAAACGTAAAGCTCGGCGACGTTGTCCTCAACAAAGGAATATCATTATACGAATCACCGATGCCGGCAATCGTCTTGAACGACAGCTGCTGTTTCAGCAATTCAATACCTTTTCCCTTGGAACAGCCGCGCCGGGCAACGTCAATCCATTCTTCATTCTGGAACGCTTCCAGCGTCGGAAACTGCGCGTTGATCTGCACCGCAATCTCCTGGGCATGAGCGTCGGTTTCAGCATATAAGGACAAGCCGTAAATATCCGCCGGCAGCTCGTCCAGCCGGGTAAACGGGCGGTAAGGAATCGCGGTTAAAATCGACGCCGACGCCGGAATTTGACCATCCAGCCGACGTTGACAATACGTGCCTTCCCCGGTCTGATAATAAAAATCCAATTCCCCGCTGAACCGGCAGCCGACCTGCGCGGCCGTTTCCAGGTCGATGCAGGCTTTATAAAGCGTTCTTCCTTCTCCATCCAGAATCTGCGCCCCGCTGCTCAGTATCATGAAATCGCAGCGCACGCTCTCCCGGATCGCTCCGGTGACGCCCGCCAGCGGCCGGCCTGTGCACAACCCGAATTGATGCCCCTGTGCCTGAAACGCCCGGATCTGTTTGAGATCCTCTTCTCTGAACTTCCCCTTGAAAAACAACGTGCCGTCAAAATCGCTGGCCAATACTTTCATTCGTCCCCGCTCCTTTATCCGCCGGAGCCATTCTCCAGCACTCTCTGCCTACCATTATACTGATCTGAATCCGGCTGTCAAAGTCCGCAAATCTCATCCCCACTGGAAAAGAAAAAACAGCCGCATGGTGATCACTCACCCAAACGCGGCTGTTTTTAAACCTTTTACTTTACAGTTTAACCTGATTAAAGGTCTTTGATCAGCGGCATGAAGTCGATTTTTTCTTCTGTCGGAACCATCTGCGCTGTAAACTTAACGCCTCTGTCATTCAGCTCTCTGAACGCAGCGACATCTTCCGGCGTAACGCTGACCGAACGCTTGATCTGCGTCGATCCGTGCTTGTTGGACATGTTGCCGACGTTGACAACCGGGAACATATAACCGGCGTCCGCAACCTGCTTAATCGTTTTCGGGCCTTTCAGAACGACAAAGATCCGATCCGTCGGGTAAGCTTCGCTCTTCAGTCTGTCCGCTGCTTTTTCAGCCGGCAGAATCGACAGTTTAACCGTTGATGGGCAAGCCATCTTCAGGGCGATTTTCTGAATTTCATCCTTCGCTGCCATATCATCGATAACCATGATACGCGTAGCGTTTAACGTATTCGTCCAGACAGCTGCAACCTGACCGTGGATCAATCTTTCGTCAATACGAACATTTACAATTTCCATAAGTGTAATTCCTCCCTTTGTAAGCGTTTAATTTGACTATTCACATTTTAGCGTAATTCCAGGGTCGTGTCAATATTTCCATTTGGACACTCCCAACGCTTTGTCTAAATGTTATTTCGGCCAAACCATGAAAAACACGCTCAACCGAGGTGATTGAAGGCTTTTTCGCACAAATTAAGCGCTTACATCAAGCCGAGAAATTTTCTTTGTCTATAAATTTTTTTGGTTAGCGCCTGTGAACTTTCTGTGAAACTCTTTCAGAAACAATCTTTCATCCCTTTTGCTTTGTAAATCCCGGTAAACTTGAGTATAATGAAAAACGGCGGTGATGAAATGACCTGTTTAAAGGTAATGACCTTCAATTTAAAAAATGATATGTTTTTTACACGGAAGAATCTGCGCTGGGACACGCGCCGGCAATACGTCCGCAATCTGATCGCTTCCACCTCGCCCGATATCATCGGCGTCCAGGAATTAAGCGACAGTATGCGCGAACAGCTGCAGGCGCTTTTGCCGCAGTATCAGTTCGTCGGCCAGGCCCGCAACCGCCGGCGGCAGTTCATGCACGAACATTCCGATATTTTATTTCTGAAAGATCGTTTTGAATTGTTGGAGGAAAAAACGTTCTGGCTTTCCAAACAGCCGGAAGAAGCCGGCAGCCGGACCTGGACGAGCATCTTTCCGCGGATCTGCACAATGGCGCAGCTGAAAGATCGGGAAACCGAACAGGTTTTCCGCGTTTTCAACACGCATCTGGATCATCTGTTAGCCTATACCCGGACTGTTGAAATCCGCACGATCATCCGTGAAATGCAGCGGCTTCAGCAGGAAAAAGCTTGTCCGTTGATCCTGATGGGCGATCTGAATACGACGATGTCCAGTCCTTCGCTGCAGCTTTTGATAAAACCGGAAAACCGGCTGAACCTCAAACCGGTCTACGATTCCTCTGCGGCGTTCAATACGCTGCACTACGGCAAGGGCCGGCTAAAAGAAGACCGGCTGCCGATCGACTACATTTATGTCAGTGAGGATTACGACGTGCGCTCGACGCGGATCATTACCACATGCTTCAACGGATTGTATCCATCCGATCACTATCCGGTCATCTGTCACCTGGTTAAGAAAGGAATTACAGAATCATGAGGGATTATTTAGAATTATTCGCCACCTTCAGCAAGCTGGGGCTGTTCACCTTCGGCGGCGGCTACGCAATGCTTCCGCTTCTGGAATCGGAAATCGTCGAGAAGAAAAAATGGGCGACCTACGATGAAATCACCAATTATTACGCGGTGGGACAGTGTACGCCAGGAATCATCGCGGTCAACGTTTCCACGTTTATCGGCTATTATCAAAAAGGCGTGCTGGGCGCGTTGGTCTCGACTTTCGGCTTCGTCTTCCCGTCGCTGATCATCATCATCGTGATCGCGGCGTTCATTCAGAACTTCGCCAGTCTGGCGATTGTCCAGCATGCTTTGGCGGGCTTGCGCGTCGGCGTCTGCGTCCTGGTGCTGACTTCCGTCTACAAGCTGATCAAAAACGGCGTCAAGGACGGCTTCGGCGTTGCGATGTTTATCTTCGCGTTCGTGCTGTCGCTGTTTACCAACATTTCGGTCGTCTTCATCACGCTGGGAGCCGGCTTATTGGGATTCTTAAAATATAAGCTGGGAGGGAAAAAGGCATGAGTTTACTGATTCAGCTATTCCTTGAATTTTTCAAGATCGGTCTGTTCGCTGTCGGCGGCGGTTTGGCCACCATCCCGTTTTTACATCAGCTGGCGGAAAAGTATACATGGTTCACGGTCGAAACGTTAGTCGATATGATCGCGATCTCGGAATCAACGCCCGGTGCGATGGGCGTCAACATGGCGACCTACACCGGCTTTACCACCGCCGGCATTCCCGGTTCGCTGGTTGCGACGCTGGGACTGGTGCTGCCGAGCATCGTCATTATCATCATCATCGCGCATTTCTTAAAGCAGTTCAGCGACAGTCCGGTCGTCAAGGCGATCTTCACAGGGCTGAAACCAGCGGTCGCCGCGCTGATTCTGTGCGCCGCGCTGAATCTGGTCAATGTTTCCGTTATCAATCTGAGCGCCTTCCAGGCCTCCGGCAGCCTGATGGATTTGTTTCCGTTAAAAAATATTATTCTGTTCGCTGTATTATTATTCTTAACGACGAAAATCAAAAAGCATCCGATCGTCTGGATCGCCCTGTCGGCGGCGGTCGGCGTCCTGCTTCAGTTCTGATTTATCCGCTCCCCGCTTTGGGGAGTTTTTTATTGGCCGCAGCGACGCCTGGAAAACAAACTTCATGTTCATTTTTCCCGCGCAATTTCAGATCCTTTTGCGATGCGCAAATGCGCGCAATCAAAAACCCGCAGTCTAACCGCGGGCAATTTTAGCCGGATACGCTTTTTCAAACCAGAGTGTAAACAAGCCCAGAAGTAGCGGGCAGAGCGTGTTGATCAGCGCCGCCAGCTCAGGAACCGCACTGCGCAGGATCGCGTAAGTTCCTCCCGCGCTCACGGCGTAAAGCAAGCCCCAGGCCCGCGTCAGGATCAGATTGGTCCGCATGAATACAGGATTCTGATACGCCGCATCGCCATGATATTTTTCCTTGGAATAATGCGCGCTTAACGGTATCGGCGTCAGGCAGGAAAGCAGCCATAACAAACCGAACGCCAGATAAGAAAGCGGGATAAGCCAGCGCAGATCAGCGCCCTGCAGCGCCGCCAGAGCGAAGGCCGCGACCAACAGGCCGGTAAATCCGTCATAGATCGTCAGCGTCCATTTTTTGCCAGCCAGCGCCAGTCCCGCCGCCGTCACAATCGCGGCGCTGGCGCCCAGCGAAGCGGAAAATGGCAGAAGCATCCACAAGCAGCACCAGGGCAGGATCAACAGAAGCATATTGGTCCTTTTCTTCCCTTTTTCCAAATCTGAGGGAATGGAATTCCCCGGGCCGCTGAAATAGCGGTCCCAGTCCATCAACAGAGCCAGCTCGCCCCGCGTTTTGTAACGGCCTTCCATCATCGCCTGCTCGCCCCGCAGTTCGCCGCGGGCAATCGCCTGCCAGACCTCTAACGGCGTTTCCACGCGCGTCGTATAGGGCTTCGTTCCCAATGGACAGAGTTCGCAGGTCTTGCCCAGCGTCAGCTGATAGCCGGCCTGCACGTCCGTATAGAAAATCTCAAATACCCGTTCTTTTCCATCAAACGCCGCCGGATTATACAGCGCCGCCATCTGGCGGGTAAACTGCTCGGCCTGGCGGACTTTTGTCTTCTGCGGATCGTTCTGTTCCTTTGGATTCTGGATATTCCAGCTGGCATTCGCCAGTCTGATAAACGTTTCTTCCTGCAGCAGCGGCTCACTTAAGCGCCGCAGCGTGCTGTCGGACAGTGTTTTGGTCCGGGCGTATTCCTGCCCGGCCTGCGTAACCTGAGCCAGATACGCCGAGGTCTGCCGGCGCAGCTCGGGATGAGCGAACAGCTCGCCTTGGGGACATAGTATTTTAAGACTGGTGCCGAAGGCCAGATCAAACTGCCGGATCAGCGCTTCGTAATTGTTCTCAATCGTCGTAAAACCGCAGGTAGAGATCAGGATTGATTTCATCGGGGCATTCTGATCACGCCGGGGATGAACCGGGCGTCCGTCCGCATCCCTTTCCATCCAGGGCAGATTCAGCGGCAGACAGCGGTCAAGCAGCGTTTTCACCGGTCCCGGCATGCCGAAATAGTATAATGGGAAACTCCACAGGATCAGATCGGACGACCGCATTTCGTCCAGCACCTCCGCCATCGCATCCGGGATAACGCATACGCCCGGCGTCGCGGTCCAGCAGCGGAAGCATCCCCGGCACGGGCTTAAGTTCAGCTCATTGATCATCCTTGTTTTAACGATCAGCGGACTTTCCAGCTCCTGCCGCAAACCTCCAAGAAACGCCTGTGTCAGCTGAAACGTATTGCTGGCAGCGCCGCGGGGACTGCCGTTAAGCGTCAGAATTTTCATTTTCAATCTCCTTCAGCCGCGTGATGCAGCGGTCAATCCAGTCTTGGCACATCTGCGTATAGGCCCGGCCGAAATCAGCGGTCACTTCCCAAACCACCGCATCCGAAGGCGACTGGGTCAGCGCCTGATACTGTTCGATCAAACCGGCGACAGATTCCATCTCTCTCTGGCGGACTTCGTAGACCTGCGCTAACCGCTCAAGCATTTCCCGGTTTTCGTGGGGCGAACGGCGGCCGGAAAAGAAGATCTGCAGCAGTACCTCGCTGCGCGTCGGCATCATTTCCGTATCCAGATCGCTCGCTAACCAGCGGTCCAGTTCAGCTTTGCCCTGAGCCGTGATCGCATACACCCGTTTGTCCGGTTTGCCCGTCTGGACTTCAATCCGGGAATGAAGCAGTCCTTCCGCTTCAAGCTGGTTCAGCTCACGGTAGATCTGACTGGTCTGCGCCTGCCAGAAAAACGACAGGGAATCGTTGAACGCTTTCGCCAGCTCATAACCGGTCATCTCGCCATAATTCAATAATCCAAGCAAGCCTTGTTTCAGCGCCATCCTGTAATCCTCCCTCATCCATATTCCACAAGTAGAATATCATCCTTGGCCTGAAATGTAAAGGAGGAGAACGCCGATCGTTGTGCAGTCAGAATTCTCAAGGCTTGGAAAGGGCAGGCACTCGCGGAATCACCCGGCTTTCAAGCCGATGTCCGACCTCTGAACCCTTCTTATCAGTCGCTCCTGCTCTGGCCGGACTCCCCCATCAGCACGCAAAAAAAGCCTTCGTCGGAAGGCTTTCTTTGTGACCTAAAGGGTTGATATGATTCCCGGTTATAAGCCAGGTGGGTACCCTGTCCAGATTTTTAGGATCCCCTGATAAATCAGAGTTTTCGACACCAAACTGAAACGTCCGGATTCCCATATATCAAGTGTTGGAAATATATGTGTTCCCTTTAGGCATTAGTATTATAGCACGCATTTTTTTAATTATGAATGCTTGACATTTGGAAACTTATAGAAAGTTTTATTTTTCGAGCGCGATGTGCAGTTCTTTCAGCTGTTTTTCATCCACGGTGTTCGGCGCCTCGCTCATCAGATCCGACGCGCTGGCTGTTTTCGGGAACGCTACGACGTCGCGGATGTTGTCCGTGCCGGCCAGAATCATGACCAGACGTTCCAGGCCGATGCCTACGCCGCCGTGCGGCGGCGTGCCGTAACGGAAGGCGTCAATGAAGAAACCGAATTTTTCGCGGGCTTCCTCCATCGACATGCCGATCGCCTCGAAGACCTTCTCCTGGACATGCTGATCATGAATCCGGATCGAACCGCTCAGCAGCTCGTAGCCGTTGAGCACCAGGTCATACGCCCGGGAATAACAGTTTTCCGGATCGCTCATCAGCTTGTCGACATCTTCCAGATTCGGGCTGGTAAACGGATGATGCGCGGCAACATAGCGTTGTTCTTCCTCACTGTATTCAAACATCGGGAAGTTGGTGACCCACAGGAAATTGTAACGGCTCTCGTCGATCAGATTCAGCTGCCGTCCCAGTTTCACACGCAGCGCGCCCAGCGCCGTCTGAGCCACCTTCGCTTTATCCGCGATCATGAAGATCAGATCGTTGTCCTTTAAGCCCAGCGTTTCGATCAGGGCGTTCTTTTCTTCCGGCTTGAGCACCTTGGCGACAGATCCGCTCAATTCGCCCTGGCTCATTTTCAGCCAGGCCAGCGCCTTCGCCCCATAAATTTTGACAAATTCCTGAAGCTTGTCGATATCCTTGCGGGAGAACTGATCCGCAGCCTGAGCGGCGACGATCGCGCCGACCATTCCCTTCGGCTGTTCCAGGACATTTTTAAAGACTGTGAACTCCGTATCCTTAAACACCGCATTTAAGTTCTGAATTTCCATGTCAAAGCGGGTATCCGGTTTATCCGAACCATACCGCGCCATGCATTCGTTATACGTTAAGCGTGGAAATGCGTCCAGTTCGACGTTTTTCAGATTGCGGAAGATTTCCTTCATCAAACCTTCGACAACCGTCCAGACCTGTTCCTCATCGACAAAACTCATCTCGATATCGATCTGCGTGAATTCCGGCTGGCGGTCGGCGCGCAGATCCTCATCGCGGAAGCAGCGGGCAATCTGGAAATATTTTTCGATTCCTCCGACCATCAGCAGCTGCTTATAAATCTGCGGCGACTGCGGCAGGGCGAAAAACTTGCCCTTAAAAATCCGCGACGGTACGAGATAATCGCGGGCGCCTTCCGGCGTCGATTTGCACAGGATCGGCGTTTCGACTTCAATAAAACCGTGATCCGACAAATAATTACGCGTCAACATCGTGACCTTGTGACGCAGGATCAGATTGTTCTGGATCGGCGCGCGGCGCAGGTCGAGATAACGGTATTTCAGCCGAGTGTCTTCCAGCGCGTCAGTTTCTTCGGCAATGATCATCGGGGTGGTTTCCGCCGTGTTGACGATGTTCACGTTTTCAGCGTAGATTTCGATCTCCCCGGTCGCCATCTTCGGATTTTTATCCTGGCGTTCGACAACCTTGCCCTCGACCTGCAGGATATATTCGTTGCGGACGTCCTTGACCTGTTCAGCCAGTTTTTCATCCACAGTAATCTGAACGATGCCGCTGCGGTCGCGCAGGTCGATAAAGACCAGCGCGCCCAGATTGCGCCGGCGGGCAACCCAGCCGACGACCGTAACGTGTTCTCCGGCGTTGGCTAAGCGCAGTTCGCCGTTATTGTGAGTCCGTTTCATGCTTCTTCTTCTCCTTCTGCCTGAAAATAAGCGTCCAGCGTCGCGATCAGCTCATCCTGATCAATCGTAATCTGACGCTGTTGTTCAATAAACTTAACATTGATCTGATGATTGGCGGCTTCGCTTTCACCGGCGATGACCGCAACCCGGGCTTTGCGCCGGTCCACCGATTTAAACTGGGCTTTCAGCGACCGGGGCTGGATGTTGAATTCTGTGTGATAGCCCGCGGCGCGGCATTCGGTCGCCAGCGCCAGCGGCAGCGTTCCGACATTGCCCAGCGCCATGACATAGACGTCCAGACTGGCTTCTTCGCCCAGCTCAACCTGTTCCGCCTCCGCCAGGATCATTAAGCGTTCCAGACCCATCGCAAAGCCGACGCCCGACATTTCCGGACCGCCGAAATATTCGACCAGGCCGTCATAGCGGCCGCCCGCGAAAACAGTTGCCTGCGAACCGGATTCCGGATGCGTGGAAACGACCTCAAACACCGTATGGGTGTAGTAGTCCAGGCCGCGCACCAGCTTGTCGTCAATTTCATAAGGGATTTCCAACGCGTCCAGGGCGGCGAGCACCTGATCGAAGTATGTCTTCGACTCCGGCGTCAGATACTGCTGCAGCGACGGCACGTTCTGCATGCTTGGATGTTCGTTGTCAACCTTGCAGTCCAGAAGCCGCAGCGGATTTTGTTCATAGCGGCGCTGGCAGTCCGCGCACAGCTCGCCGACGCTGTCCTTGAAGTGCTCGCGCAGCGCACCCCGGTAGGCTGCCCGGCTTTCATCGTCGCCCAGCGTGTTGATCAACACCTTGACCTGACTTAAGCCCAGCGCTTTGACGATGCTGTAACCCAGTGCGATCACCTCGGCGTCAATCAGCGGACTTTTCATGCCGATGTTTTCGATGCCGAACTGGTTGAACTGGCGGTAACGGCCCTTCTGCGGCCGTTCATAACGGAACATTTCGCCCATGTAGTAGAGCTTGGCCGGCATTTCCAGCCGTCCGTACATCTTGTGCTGCACGAAGCTGCGGACAACCCCGGCCGTGCCTTCCGGTCTGAGCGTCAGCGAATCCTCGCCATGCACAGAGAACGTATACATTTCCTTATTGACCATGTCGGAGCTGTCGTTTTCCCGTTTGAAAACCCGCGTGTCCTCGAAGACCGGCGTGCGGATTTCCTCATACCCGTAAACGTCGCAGAGGTTGCGGATCAAATCTTCAACTTTCTGCCACTTGCGCGTCGCTTCCGGAAGTAAATCCTGCGTGCCGCGCGGAGTCTGGTAATTCTCCATCATCAATTCCTCCTTTTTCTATTTTCAAGTTCCTTGCCTGGTGATCGCGATCCACAAAAAAAGCGCCCTGTCTAAGGACGCTTTGACTGCGTGGTACCACCTTAGTTCACGGATTGCTCCATGCCCTCTTTCCGATAACGCCGGAAATTCGTCGGCAGCTACTGTTCGTTCCCTGCCACTTCTTGCAAGTGTCGGTCGCCGGGGGTGATAAAGGAAGCTTTCAGCCGTTGTCTTCCCTCTCTGACTTATCCCGTTCCAGGTTCCTCTTGGTCCTTGAATTTATCCCTAGTTTAGCACGATTTCACGCTTTGCACAAGGGTAAAATCCGCTTTCCCGCGGCTTTGTGGAATCGTGTTCTTTTCATTCTAATGCGGCGTTTGGCGGTCAGTCCTGATGTGCTGATTCGCTGTTCTCCTGATTCGATTCAATTGTTTGATTCGGATCTTCCGCCGGTTTTCTCCGCCCCGCTTTCTTACAGCTCAGGCGGCAGGCTAAAATATTCAGGATCATAAAAAGAAGATACGACGCAAGCAGATCGACTGGAATCGAATATATCCAATGAACCATCAAGATAAGAATGCATAAGCTGAGGATTGACCCAATTCCGGCGCTTAAGCTGCACTCCCGCAAATCGGCCTGTCCTAAATATTTGGCAGTGTAAATCAATTCAGCGCTAAAGCAGACGGCATACATCGGGACAGAAAACGTCAGCGCATACAACAGCACGCGGATCGGATCCAAAAGCAGAAACATCTCTCTTTCATTGATGCACAGTTGAAGCAGCCCCGGCAGAAACAAGCTTAAAACCAAAACGATCAAACACAAAAGATTTCGTTCCGGATCTTTCGAGATCATTTTTTTAAGCTTCTGAATAATTTCAAACAATACGATCACCCCTTTGTTTTATTGTATCCTATTCCTTATTTAAAACGCAATCGGGAATGCATAAACCTGTTCTCCCTGCCGCTTACTTCTTTCCTTTTTCTTACAATCACTTTCGATCGCTGGCGTTTTATTTTGTCCTTGTGTATCATAAGCTTACGAATTGAAGGAGGATCAGTTCATGCGTTTATTTATTCGCCAGCGGTTCTTTTCATGGACCGACAGCTTTGATATCACCGATGAAGAAGGGTATGCCGTTTACAGCGTGCGCGCGGATTTGTTAGCGTTGTCGCACGTCCTGCGGGTGTTTGACGTTGAAGAACAGGAAATCGGTTTAGTCCGTGAAAAGTTATTCCACTTCCTGCCGACCTTTGAAGTCGAGCTGGACGGCGATTTGGTCGCGGTCATCCGCAAGGAATTCTCCTTTCTGCATCCGAGCTACCGCATCGACTGCGAAGGCTGGAGCGTAGAAGGCGATTTGTTCGGCTGGGATTATCAGATCTTCCGCGACGGCGAGCTGTGCGGAACGATCAGTAAAGAAGTTATCTCGCTGACCGATACCTACGTCATTGATTTCGATGATCCGCGGGATGAGCTCATGATCGTCATGCTTGTCTTGGCGATCGACGCCGCAAATTGCAGCGAGCATTAAGGAATCCGGCTATGAAAATTGTACTGGGCGCGGGAACAACGCAGTTTGACGGCTGGATCAGCACTCAGCAGGATCAGCTGGATTTATTGAAGCCCGAAACGTTTGAAGCCTTTTTCCAGGACGAACAGGCGGAAGCGATGCTGGCGGAACATTTGTTTGAACATTTGACGCTGGCCGAGGCCATGATCGCGGCGCAGACGCTTAAACAATATCTCAAACCCGGCGGTTGGATCCGCGCGGCAGTGCCGGACCGGAATTTCCGCAACGAGGAATATCAGAAACTGGTTCAGGTCGGGGGACCGGGACCGCAGGATCATCCGGCGGCCACGCATAAAATCGTCTATGATTACAAGCAGTTCTGCGCCGTCTTCGTGCAGGCGGGCTTTGAGGTTTCGCTTTTGGAGTATTGCGACGAGCGCGGCGATTTCCACTATCGCTACGCCAACGACGCCGATGGTCATATCGGCCGGTCTTATCGTCATGACTCGCGCAATGATCATTACCGTCTGGGAATGGTTTCAATCATCCTGGACGCCTACAAGCCGATCATCATTCCCCGCGAGTTGCAGCGCCTGGACTAGGTGCGAATTGAGAAGACAAGCCCGGCCTAGCGCAGTCCCTAATGTAAAGAAAAATTAAAAAAACCGGTGAGAATCGTTCGGGGATACTCCCTCTCCAAACCTCGCCGGTCGTTTTTTTATTCTTCCGCCAGACTGTCCTGCAGCCGACTGATCAGTTCATCGAGCACTCCGATGCGCTCCGGCTGACCACTGGCGTCCACCACTGTCGGCAGCGAAGGCAAAATTCTTTCATAGAATCGTTTTTCCCACAAAGATCCCAGTCCCAGCGTCTGCGCGTAAGCATAGCTTTTAAACGCATAGTCCGGATCACGGTCCAGCCAGTCGTCCAGTTTGGTATCCGGCATTTGTTTTAAGTCCTTGCCCCATTGCACTGCCTGCTGCCTTAACCGCAGCCCTTCCGGATTCAGCGGTGTCAGCGGCCATAAGATCAGCTGCGTGATCAACAGACAGACATAACCGACACCCAACGGAAATTCCCGCGGCACAAAGCAGGCCAGGACGCTCCCCAGTAGAATCAGCCAGGCAAACCCAAGAATCAGCAGCGGCCAGCGGGACTTCTTCCATCCCTGAGCCACCGCCGCGGTCATGCTGCCCAGCGCTATCGTCACCGCGGTTAAACCCAGGCTCAACAGAATCACGATGCCTTCTAACGAGGTTTGCCGAAGCAGAACACCGGTGATCATCACAGGCGGCAGTACGCTCAGTCCGATCAGCAGCCAGCGCAGTCCAGTCAGGCCTTTGTGCTGCCATTGGGTCTTTTCCACCCGGGCTTGGCGGCAGGCCTGTCGGACACAGGAAGCGGAATCGCGGCGGATTTCATCCAGCGTCACGGTATTTCCATCACCCAGCGCCAACAGCGAACGCAGGAATTGTTTTTCCCACTCCGGCTGGTGAATCAGCGAACGCTTGCGCGTCAGCCGGATTGTTTGGCCCTCCCTTTGTATCTCGATATAATCGCGGGCCGCCCAGTTGACAATCACGGAAGCCAGCGTTTTTGCGCTGACCGGTTTACCGGTTAACAAGGCCGCCTGCAGCGGATTGATCCCGTTCGGCAGTTCGCCTACCGTGCGCCGTTTGGAATGACGGTTCATGAGCCAAAACAACCCGGCTGCCAGCAGCGTTCCGATGCCAAACATTGTCCAGAAGCCGGTTTGACCGCCGGCCATTCGCTGCTGAGCGCCACGCGGAATGTCAATCCCAACGCTCACCCGGTCGTCTCCGCTTAATCCCGCCGTCGAATAAAGATGCAGCAGGCGGCCGTCCTCGCTGACGTCCAGCATCACCTTATCCAGATCGTCGTACGTCCGGGAATTATAAAAATCGGTTCTGAATTCCAGCTCTTGCGGCAGCCGGATCACAACATCCAGGTCGTCGATCTGCGCGTCGTTCATCGCATCGTCGAAATTCAGATGCCATTGATCCGCATGCGAGGCCAATTCAATCCGGTAATCCAGCGTCAAATTCGCCGGCTTATCCTGCGGCAGCCGGATAAAGCCATATTCCGAGGCTTCCAGCGAAGGATCGCTGATCACGACGTCTTTCAAAACCGCGTCGGGATAACTCGGCCAGCCTAAAAACAAATCAAGCACCGGATCCAGTTCGGAACTCTGGCTCGTCCATTCCAGTTCCTGATGCACCTTCAGATCCATCTGCGGCAGTACTTCGACCTCCACATGCCAGCGCGAATACCGCGAAGGCCAGCGATAGGACTGCGCCTGAGCGAAGGTTCCTTCGTCAAAATGAACGATCAGATCCAACGTCGGATAATCCAGGACTTCCGTGGAATCAAAAACAAACGTCTGATCCTGCCACTTGCCTGTTCCATAGCGGCACTGACTGCCGCTTTGGCCGCAGTCGAGAAGCCAGTTGTCGCGGACAAGCCCGGAATCAAATTGGATTTCGGCATGCATCTGCTCGACAGGCAAATCCAGCGGCGAACGTCCTAAATCCAGTGAAAACGTATCCCGCTGTGCATCATCATCCTGAAAACAGCGCAGCGTATACTTCAGCTGCAGCTGAACATCTTGATCGCGGTTGAATTTAATCTGATTCCATTGCGGATCCAGCACGGCCTGACTGCTGAGGATGGCGACGTCCCCGGCCTGGGCCTCGGCATCGTCCGGCAGATCCAGAAAAAGCTCATAAGCCTCGTGCTCCGGCAATCGTAAGCGAAGGGTTTCCATCACCGTAATCGTCTTATCCGCATGGACGGCCGCTTCCACAATCCGGGATGTGATCGCGGCGGATTCTTCCGCATGAACGGGCAGAAATGAAAGGCACAAGCCCAGCGCAATCAGAATTACAAGGCTTTTTCTCATCGCTGCGGATCCTCCAGCACCTGCGGTCCCTTCCGCAGATCGAGAATCCGGCTTCTCAATTCGACGCAGGCGGGATCCTGAAGCAGACGGTCGATCACGTCGTTTTCTCCAAAGGTGTGCATCGGGGCGATCCAGCCTAACTGACAGGCTTTCGCCCATCCTAACAGACCACGGTTATAGCCTTCGTTTAACCGCGGATCGGTCGGGATCATCGCCAAGTCGAAGGTTCTTCCGGCAACCCGCTCCAATTCACGGTCAAAGCGTCGTTTCAGCACTTCGTTTTCCTGCCGGTCCTGATCGTTTTCTTCCTCCCAATGCCAGTCGTTTAAATCACCCGCGTGCAGGATCCGCCAGCCGTCGACTTCAATCATAAACGCCACACCCTCGTCGTTGGATTTGAGCGTTTCAATGATCATCCCGTTCAGCTCATAGCGCTGATGCGGCTTCACCTTGATGTGATGCTCGTCCTGCGGTCCAAAAATATCGCGGCTCAGCACATACCAGATCTGATCCGTGCCGTGTTCCAGAATTGCTTTATCATAATGATCGGCGTGATGATGGCTGGCCAGAAACGTAACTGGTTTGTTCGCCGGCAGCGGCAGCCGGGTCTTCCCGAAATAATCCAGCACGAGCACGCGCTGGGGCAGCTCCAGCAGGAAACTGCTGTGTTCAATCCATGTAATTTTCATGCAAGTACCCCCTACTGTTCTTTATTTTACAGGAAATCGAAGAAAAAAAACAGAATCCGCAGGACTCTGTTTCCAAATCTGTCTAACGCACGACTAAATTTTTATCAATCCGCTTTAAAGCCTGGGTCGCGACGATCCCGGTAAAGATTCCAGTCGGAATTGAGGTCACCAGAAGCAGCGGTACGATCGTCATCATCGCCGCGGTTTTATACAGCACCATGACGATCACAACCTGGCCGACGCTGTGGCCGATCGCGCACAGCATCGACGTCGAAATCATCGACATCTTCAGCCCTTTTTTGATAATGATCAGTACGATCGAGCTGAGGATAACGCCGCCGGCAGAGATCCAGAACGTCGAGCCGAAGATCGTTCCCCGCAGCAGATTGCCGATCACGACGCGCATCGTATTGACGATGATCATTTCCTTGACGCCGAGAATTTCAATCGTGATCAAAGCGATGATGTTGGCCAGTCCCAGACGCATACCAAACGGCAGCGACACCGTCAGCATCGTTTCCAACAGATTGATCGCGATCGCCATCGCCGCCAGCATCGTAACATACACGAAATGCTTTGTCTTACTCAGCTTCATGTCAGTTATCCTTTAAGGTGACAATCACTTCATTCGGGATACAGACAATCGGGAAATAGTCCTTGACACTGACCCAGCCGATCGAGGAACAGATATGATTCGGACATTCTTCTTCCGTAATCCGCCATTTGCCGTCCTTGACTTCCAGCTTCATCTTGCCGTAAGATCCGTTAAAATAGTAGTCTTCGTCTTTGTTGACGTTAAACGTATGGATCACCTGATTTTTATACGTGACGATCCCATAGGTTTTGACATTCAGCCGGTTATAGACCTGAACGCCGACATAAATGCCAAGCGCTACAAATAAAATAGCGACTATCAGTTTAATTTCTTTTTTGCTCATCGTTTCACATCCTAATTCAGCTTTTCTATTATAACATGGTTGTTTCTGATTGCAAGTGAAGGTTAGCTGAACATCGTTCTGCCTCAGCCTGCCTCAGCCTGGAAACTTATGCCGCTTTCCCTGCGTGCATTTTCTTTGACTTTCGCCTATAATAGAAACTGGTATCTTACTAGGGAGAAAACTGATGATAATTTTGGACAGCGTGTTAACACAGGCGCAGAAACGCCGCACGATCCGGCACTTTGACAGCACGCCGGTCGATATGAACGATATCCGGACCGCCTTGAACATCGCGGCGACCGCCCCCAGCGGCGCGGACATGCAGCCGTGGCATTTCTGCGTCATTACCCAGGACGCAAAGAAGCGCGAGCTGCGCGAAGCGTGCGAGCAGGTGGAACGGGAATTTTATGAGAATCGGATCAGCGAGGTCTGGCGGCAGGATCTGGAAAAACTGAATCTGCAGGTTGAAAAACCTTTTCTGAGCGAAGCGCCCTGTCTGATCGTGATCTTTAAGCAGATGAAGCATGAGGACAGCGCAGGACACTGGGTTCCCAATTATTACGTGAACGAGTCCGTCGGGATCGCGACCGGGTTTCTGATCCAGGCGCTGCACCAGGCTGGCTATGCGATGCTGACGTACACGCCGGCGCCGATTCATTTTCTCACAAAGCTTTGCGGCCGCCCGGAAAATGAAATCGCCGAAATGATTCTCGTGGTCGGCCACGCGCGCAAAGACGCGCCGCTGCCGCAGCTGAAAAAGAAGACCTTGGAGGAAATCGCCAGTTTTATCGACTGATCAGACAGCTATGACGGAAACTGCCTTGACCTTTCTCTAACAAGTAAAATCAGCGCTTTAACATCGAATTCATGCCTTGTCCAATTGAAAATAAGAAAAAAGCTGGAAGTTGCATTTCCAGCTTCAGTGCATTGCTTTCAAACACTTAGAATCAGATTCAGTCCGGCGGTTTAACGACCGTCTTTTTTGCGGATCGGATGCCGGATCACCGTCTTCTGTTTCGCCGGATCGCATTTCCGCGGATCCGACAAATAGATTTCATGGTGCTTCCGGACTTCGTTGATCTCATTTTCATACCCCTGCGCTTCGATATACGCGTCCATCCTCGCGACGCTGGCGGGTTCGTCGTCATAAGCACCGATGTGCATCATCTGCACGCAC
>NZ_GG657556.1:122850-133524 GCF_000157995.1 Holdemania filiformis DSM 12042 | reverse complement strand
CTTCCGCTGTGCCTCCTGCACGGCCCAGTCGAAATCTTCCTGCTTGATGAAATCCGGGACCCGGATCACGCTGATCCAGTGAAAACCGCGCTTCTGCGAATAATCCACACCGGCGAGGCCCGGCTGCCACCAGAAGCCTTCCAGCGGTGGCACGACATATTCGTAAAATCCGGCGATCTGTCGTGTCCCTTTATAGCTCATTTTGAGCGTATAAGCAAGCGCGTACAAGACGCTGACAGCCTGTTGATAAGCGCCGCCTTCCTCGTTGGGATCACCCTGACCGGGCACCGCGAGAAAATTCATCGGCGGAACCGTGACAATTTCCGGCTTATTTTTTGGCATATAGAACAATTTCGCTTCTTTTTTAAAATCATAGGCCATGATATAACACCTTCCTTTTGATTTCATTGTACCGTGTCAAACCTGACATCAGGATGTCAGGTTGAAAACAAATACCGCGGCGAATGATTTCTTCCCTCGTCCGGGAAGGGGGAATACCGGTTTCCTGACGCTGCGCCTGGCAGACTTCAGCGAAGGTAGGCGTTCACCGCTTTGACCGGCACATCCATCCTCTGGGCGATCGCTTCAATTGTCATACCCTGATCCAAAAACCGCTGGCAAACGGCTTTCAGCGTCTCCCCGACTTCAATGACATGTCCATCCGGATCCCAAAACCGCACGATCCGCTGGCCCCAGCTCTGTTCCTCAGCAGGATTGATGATCCGCACCGAGGTGAGCGCCGCAAGCTTTGCGGCAAAAGCATCAAACTCCGCTTCTTCAAAATAAAGCTCAGCCGCATTGGCTTCATAAGTGATGTCAAGACCGGTGAACTGCTTCCAGCTTTCTTCTGTCTGCAAGGCCAGACCGCCGCTGAGCACGGCATGAACCTCAAGATCCACCAACGTCCGCAGACCCAGCACTTCCTTATAGAAGGCCTCCGATCGTTTCAGATCCCGGACGACGAGCATCGTATTTTTTAATTTCATCGCTGATCCTTCACTTTCACTTAAAATTTCAACAAGCCCTGCTCGTCATACTGGAAATCGGGTCCCCAGGCTACTTCCCAGACATAACCGTCAGGATCGCTGAAATACGCATGATAGCCGCCCCAGAAGACCGGCTGCGGTTCTTTCAGGATCGTGGCTCCGGCTTCGCGCGCCAGGGCGATCACCTGATCGACTTCCGCTTTCTTTTCGACATTGTACGCCAGCGTGATGCCGGAAAATCCCGGGCTGAGCGCCGGCGGATTGTGCGGATTGACATCCTGCGCCAACTGCGCCAGCGGATAGAGTTCAAATTTGGTTCCCGGCGTATCAAAGAAACAGACAGTGGGATTGTCTTCCTGGCAATCGGTCTTGTAGCCTAAGCCGTCGCGGTAAAAGCGGAGGGACTTCGCCATATCGCGAACGCCCAGGCAGATACAGGTAATTTTATTCATCTGTGTGGTTTCCTTTCTGAACAGCCGGTTCAATCCGGTCAAACGCCATCAGAAACGCGATATTCTCAATCGCCTTCCAGCCTTTCCATTGTGTGCGTGCCACGCGGAAAGCCTCGGGATACAGCCCCGCCCAGTTCCACGGAATTTCCCACACGCCGTCTTCAGGACAGGTGTCGATCAAATAATCCAGCTCCGCTTCCACCCGGTCTTTCAGCCGGGGATACGCCGCGTCGTTGCGCGAACGAACGAAGTAGGACGGCCGCGGTTTATATTCCTGCCACTGGGCAGGATCGCGCTCCACCCGCTTTTCAATCAGCGTCAGAATCCGTTCCCGGATCTGATCCTGCGTGTATGCCGTCGCCGGCAGGAAGTCCAGCTGCGGCAGCCATCCACAGAAGGCATCCACGCCCATCTCGCCGAAATCCTCCTGTGTAAACAACTGTTTAAAGGCCTTTGCAACAATCGCTTCCGCCTTCGCTCTCAGCGTCCTGTCGTCGCAATCGTGTGTCAGGATCTGCCGCGCCAGGCCCAGATTCAAACCAAAGCTCTCCGCGTCGTTGAGCTTTGGATCATAGCCCATCCACGGGGCATGCGGATAAGCGTCGTTGGATTGGATCGTGAACGGCCAGCCGTCCCGATACGCCGTGCTTTCCTGGCCCAAATACGCAAACGCTCCTTGATATAGCGGATCATGCGCGTCCAGCTGCAGCGCTTCGGCCAGCGCCAGCGCGGAACCGGTCTGGTAGGGGGAAGACTGGGGATTCATGCAATCCGGCTCCAGCCCCCAGCCAAAACCGCCGTCCGCGTTTTGATAACCGCGTAACACTTCCAAAGCCTGATTCTGGCTGCCGCCTTCAAACATCGCTTGCCAGCGCGCCCATTCCAGCGGCCGGCCATTGCGCAGAACCCAGCGGCGGATTTGTTGAAACTGAGCCTGCGTCATTCTCTTTTTCATCGGAAACACCTCCGGGGCTATTGTACCGGAATCAGCGTTTGGCTGTCTTGGAAAAAAACGACAGCCGTTGGGAATTATGATATTTTTTAAAGAAATTCAACAGATGGGCCTGATCGTAAAAGCCATAGTCCGCAACCGTGTCCTGAACGTTGAAATCATGATCCTGCAGACAGGCCTGCCAGATCAGCTGATACCGGATCAAAAGCGAAAGACGCTTGCCGCTGACGCCGTAAAAATCCAGAAATTTCCGTTCCATCCAGCGTTTCTCAAGGCCGAGCTCCGCCGCCAGATCCGCGATCGCCAGCACGCCCTTGCGCTGAATGATCAGCTCCGCCGCCCGCAGGATGAGCGGCGGTATCGGATCCGTGTGCTGATGCGCAAGCAGAAAGGCTTCCCACTTCGGCCACAGCGCTTCCAGACTTTCCGCTGCGTCAAACGCCTGCTTCAACCCTTCCGCCCAGCCGGGAAAATAAAAATCCATCTGATCCTTCGTATTCCGCACAGCCTTTAACGAACCGGTGCAGAAGCTGGCAACGGCCCAGAAATAAAAGCGGATGCCGATCAGCCGCACGCCGGGCCGGGCGCTGTCGTTGAACGAGGTGAACGTAAAATCGTTGATCCCACAGAAAAAAATCTCGCTTTTCCCGGTTTCATCGACGCACAGAATGATGTCCATGCACGTATCGGGAATCACGATCTGATCGCATTGATCGGTATACACCCAGAAACAGCGGATCCACGGCTTCAGCGCCGGACACGCTTCAATCTCCCGGTAGCCTGCGCCCTGATTGGCGGTCAGCGGAACATAAGCTTCCGCCAAAGTTTCGGCTGACATCGGTTTTCCCCCTCTCTGTTCGCTTGACAAACGTTTCGTTGTTGAATATGCCGTTATTATAGCATAACCATGCAGCGTGCGAAAACGATGGAATCCTCCGTCATAAGACAGCCGGCTTTTTATTTCCGGCTTTCTTGCGGTCAGCGCCGACAATTCAGGCGGATTGTTTAAAACCGGTCTTCTTTTTGAAGACATCCGCACTGTCAGGTTTATAATGAAAGAAAGAATCCGTCGCTGGGAATTCTGGAAGTCAAGCACAGCCCTTCTTGAATTTTACCGCGGCCGCAATCACAAAAGGAGCGAAGACCATGAATCAACCCGTACAGGAAACATCTCAGCTTATGCAAAATTACTCCGCAGAAAACAACGACTCGTTTATCCAGCGGCTCACCCGGCTGCTGGACGACGCCGATCTCAGCGCGATGCAGAAGAATATGGAACAAGCCCGCCGGCTGATGACCTATTACCGCTGCGCCATCCTCGAAGTGGAAACCAAATTCAAAGTTCTCAATGAACAGTTTTCTCTGCAGCATGAGCGTAATCCGATCGAAAGTATCAAATCACGGGTAAAATCACCGGAAAGCATTCAGGAAAAAATGGTCCGCTGCCATCTGCCCGCCACGCTGACAGCGATCGAGGAAAACCTCGCGGATATCGCCGGAGTCCGGGTGATCTGTTCGTTTATCGACGATATTTACATGTTGGCGGACTGCCTGCTTCAACAGGATGATGTGCGGCTATTGCAGCGCAAGGATTACATCCGCCAGCCGAAGGAAAACGGCTATCGCAGCCTGCATCTGATCATCGAAATTCCGATCTTCTTACAAAATGAAAAACGGATGATGAAGGTCGAAGTGCAGCTGAGGACGATCGCGATGGAGTTCTGGGCCAATCTTGAACACAAGCTCCGTTATAAGAAGGATCTGCCGGAGCCGATCCTCTGCCAGACGGCTGACGAACTGAGCGAATGTGCCCGGCTCAGCGCCTTGTTGGACGTAAAGATGCAGAATATCCGCAATACAATCGAAAGCAACATGGAACATGATGAGGAACCGGACACGCTGACGGTATTATAACTAAGGCAGATCATCGACGCCAACCTTGTCCATCAAAAAACAGAGACCCCCGGTTCGTTCTGTCCTGCCGGAATTCTCTGTTTTCTTTTTATTCGCTTCAATCCTTGATTTTAACCCATGCTCATGCCTGACTGCGGGCGATCCGTGCGATATGCACGACGAGAAACGTCACTTCTTCATTCGGCAGGATCCGTCCGTATTTATCATACAGGTAACTCTTGATTTTCAGCGCCACGCCCAGCTCTTTCGGATAGCGCGTCTTGATCTGCTCAAATAACAGATCGTCGTCGTTTTGAAGCAGCTTGTCGGTAAAGAAGCGGTCGACAAAGAATTTGATATGCGTGATAAACCGTGCCGTATGGATGCTTTGGGAATCGAGTTCACGGTTGAGCGAATAGCGGACCAGATTGATGAGTTCGCCGATCAGCTTGGCGTTACGGGCGGCGTCGTAATCCGGGTCGCTTCCCGCCTGGGCATTGGCCAGATGAAACGCGATGTTCGCCGCTTCCTGTTCCGGCAGCTCCACGCCTAAGCGCTGGCGCACCTGTTCGACCGCGTGCAGCCCGGCTTCAAATTCCTGGGGATAGAAGCTTTTGATTTCCCAGAAGACGCGGTTGGTAATCACCATCCCGGTGCGGATCCGCTCTAAGGCAAAGTTGAGATGATCGGCCAGCACGAACACCAGATTTTCCCCCAGCGGCGTTTTTAAGCGCTGCTGAGCGTCGATCACGATTTCCTGCGCCAGCTCCAGAATCGCTACGGGCAGGCTGTTGACCAGCTCGACAATCTGCCGGGAACGGGCGTTGTCGACAGGCAGAAACACCTGGTTTTCCTGACGCTGGGCAATCACGTTGCCCGGCTTCTGTCCGTAACCGATGCCTTTCCCCAGCAGGATCGATTCCTGATGCGCATCGTCTTCGACCAGCACGACGCTGGAATTCAATACTTTTTTGATCCGCATCCCCGCTCCCCTGCCTTTCTGCTTCGTCCCTGCCGGACGTTATTGTTCTTCAAAATCCAGACTGTTGTTCTGAATGACTTTCTGATACCAGTAGAACGAATCTTTTCTGATTCTATTATACGTGCCGTTGCCCTGATCATCAAGATCGACATAAATGTAGCCGTAACGCTTGGAGATCTGCTTGGTCGATTCGCTGATCAAATCGATGCACGCCCACGACGTATAGCCCATCAGCTCGACACCGTCTTCTTCGATTGCGTCCAGCATGCACGCGAAATGCTTGCGCAGATAGTCGATCCGGTAAGGATCATGCACCTTCCCATCCGCACTCAGTACGTCTTTCGCGCCCAGTCCGTTTTCTACGACGAACAGTGGCTTGCGGTAACGGTCGTACAGATCGACTAAGGAAATCCGCAGACCAATCGGATCGATCTGCCAGCCCCATTCGCTGGTTTCCAAATGCGGATTCTTGACCGCCAGAATTGTGTTGCCCGGGGTGACGTCCAGTCCGGTTTCATCCGCCGCTACGCAGCTGGACATATAATAGCTGAACGAAACGAAGTCGACCGGGTACTGCTTCATCACTTCATCATCGCCCGGCTGCTTCACGATGTGGATGTTGTGATTCTTATAGTAGGACAGCAGCGTCGACGGATATTCGCCAAACACCTGCGTGTCGCTGTACGCATAAATGCTGCGCATCCGCTTCTGCGTTTCCAGCACGTCCTCCGGCTTGCAGGAATACGGGTAGTAGGTCAGCTTGGTGATCATGCAGCCGACCTGGGAATCCGGGATGATCTCATGGCAGATCTTGGTTGCCAGCGCCGAGGCGACAAACTGATGGTGCATCGCTTGGTAACAGACCTCTTCAAAGTTCTTCCCCGGGAAACGGTCTTCGATCAGACCGCCGGTCGTGTACGGATGGCGGATGATGCTGTCAACCTCATTGAAGGTCAGCCAGTATTTTACCTTGTGCTTGTAGCGCTCGCAGATCGTCCGGACATACTTTTCAAAGAAGCCGATGACTTCGCGGGAATACCAGCCGTCGTAATTGAGCACCAGATTCAGCGGTGGTTCATAGTGCGACATCGTAACCAGCGGTTCAATGTTATATTTCTTGAGTTCGTCGAACACCTCATCGTAGAACTGCAGGCCGGCCTCGTTGGGCTGGTCGTCGTCGCCGTTAGGATAAATGCGGCTCCAGGCGATCGACATGCGGTAGACCTTAAAGCCCATCTCAGCCATCAACGCGATGTCTTCTTTATAATGATGGTAGAAATCGCTGCCGTGCCGTTTCGGATAGTTGACCTCGTCCTCCGGATGGGCCAGCGCTTCCTCAATGTCCCGGGTTGTGATCTGGTTGTGACGGTTATAATCCTTGATATCGGCGTCGAAGTGCGCGCGGGCCGCGTCGGAAACTGACCAGCCTTTACCGCCTTCCTGCCATCCGCCTTCGATCTGATTGGCAGCGGTCGCCCCGCCCCATAAAAAGCCTTCAGGGAATTTTCGCATATTAGTCTTCCTTTCTCTGCGTCTGCAGAATAACGTCGGTGTTTTCGGCATGGCCGGTCTTCACGACGCTGACGTTCATGTCCTGGGAATTGGTGACGACCACTGGAGTGATCGGATCCAGCCCGGCGTCCTTGATCGCCTGAATATCAAATGTCAGAAGCAGATCGCCGGTTTTGACGCTGTCGCCGGCCTTAACCCTCGGAGAGAACGGCTTGCCTTGCAGATTGACGGTATCTAAGCCGACATGAAACAGAATTTCCGTGCCGTTGGCGGTTGTCATGCCTAAGGAATGCTTCGTTTCAAAGACCATCTGGATCGTGCCGTCGGCCGGAGCGCGCAGCTCGCCGACTTCCGGAATGATCGCGACACCGTCGCCCAGCGCTTTCTTGGAGAACATTTCATCGCCAACCTGATCCAGCGCGACAACCTGACCGACGATCGGACACAGCACATTCAGGACGTCATGGCTGCCTTCCAGCGGTTTCACTGGGGCGGCCGGAGTTGAAGCCGCCGGGGTTTCTTCTTTCCACAGAATCAACGTGAAGATAAACGAGGAAACTAACGCCAGCACGAAGCCCGCGATCGCCCAGACGATATTCATTCCGTTGGTGCTGTCGATGAACATCGACATACTGGCCGCGCCCGGACCGACGACCGCGAACGCCTTGACTGACAGTAAACCTAAGAACGCGCCGGTGATGCCGCCGCCCAGCATGACGCTGTAAAGGACTTTCTTATTCTGCAGCGTCACGCCGTAGAGCGCCGGCTCCGTAATGCCCATGAAGGCGGAGATTCCCGCGGAGAAGGCGGTTGATTTCAGCGTTTCATCTTTGGCTTTTAACGCAACCGCGAAGCAGGCGCCGGATTCCCCGATGTTGTGCGCCAGCGACGCCGGCAGATACAACATTTCATAGCCCAGCTCGCCATAAGTCGCCAGAGCATACGGCAGCAGCGTCTTGTGCATGCCGGTCGCCACCATTAACGGCAGGATCGCCGACAGAACTGTCAACGCCACAAAGCCGAGCTTGTCATATAAGAACAGGATCGCCGCGGTGAAGATCTGGCCGACATTGTAGCCTAACGGACCTAAGAACAACAGCGTGACCGGCACGGTGACGGCCAGTGCGATCATCGGAACAAAGAAGATCCGGATCGGCTTCGGCGAAATCTTGTTCATGAGCCGTTCCATGAACGCCAGGAAGCTGACACACAGAATCGCCGGGAACACCTGCGCGTTATAGGCGATGCTCTGCAGCTGAATGCCGAACAGCGTCGTGCCTTCGGCGATCATCGTCGTGACCGCCGGCAGCAGCGTTACGCCGACCGCGGCAATCGCGACCAACCGGTTGCTTTTCAGCTTGTTGGCGGTCGTCACCGCCACCATCATCGGTAAGAAGTAGAACGTAGCGTCAGAAATCGCGGCAAGAATCTTATACAGCGCGTTCGCGTCGTCCATGACATGCAGCGCGACCAACAGAATCAGGATCGATTTCAGCACGCCCGCGCCGGCGATTGCCGGAACTAACGGCTGGAAAATGCCGATCAGAAAGTCCAGCGCCATTTTGCCGAGCTTCTGTTTCTCCGCCGGGGCTGCCGGGGTTGTCTGATTATTGAAATCAATCATTTTCAATAAGGCATCGTACACCTCGACGACATCGTTGCCGATGATGATCTGGAACTGATTGCTGCGAACGACGCCCATGACGCCCGGGACCGCTTTCAGTTTGTCCTCGTCGACTTTTTTCTGATCATTGAGCGTGAAGCGCAGACGGGTCGAGCAGTGCTCAAGGTGAGCGACGTTTTTTTCTGTGCCGACATATTTCAGAATTTCGGCGGCAGTATGCTTATAATCCATAGATTTCTCCTCCATAATCGCCAGATCGCCGGGCTGTTTCCTGTTCGCTTTCCTCCCTCTGGCCCCAAGGCAGGAAAACAAAAAGGCAGGATCCATCATAAAAGCCACGTCCTCCTTGCGGATTCCGTTTGTTTTATGAGATCCTGCCTGCATTACCAGTTACATGTCCCTTTGTCTTTTGCGAGTTTATTATAAGCTGGCTGAAAGCGCTTTGTCAATCCCTAAATTTTATTTTTTCGAAATAAAAATTAAAATTTATTGCTATGGTAGACAGTGAATACAGCTAAATATACTTTTACATTTCGCCGTAAAAATGTACGGATAGAATAAATTCAGTCATGAACCACTTCACTGACCGGAATATTTGCCATAAGCACTAACTTTGTAGATTTATAAAAGATCATTAAGAAGATTCATGCATTTTATCTTTTGCTGTAAATTAGCACTACCGTACACATTTAATGTGAAAGATACATTTTTGTGACCAAGAATTTCAGAAAGAGACTTGATATCAAATTCTGGGATCTCGATTGCTCTTACGGCAAACGTATGACGAATTTCGTGAAACTTAACTTTTTGCAACTCATTTCGCTTGAGAAAACGAGCAAAAAATTGTCGATAGGTACGTGGTTCAGTCGGCTTTACTTTTCCAGTTAAAAAATAATGATTAGGATTCTCAGTGTAGAATTTTTTTATGATGTTCATAAGCAATGTCGGAACAGGAATTGTTCTTGCTGATGTTTTGGTCTTTGGTAAGCCTACATTGATATATGATGTTTTCTTCTTTTTATCATAAATACGTTGTACGGTCTTATTGATCGTAATCGTTTTATCAATAAGCGATATATCCTTCATTTGAATTCCACATAATTCACCAATTCTGACACCCGTAAACAAAGCAATAAGTATCCCTGCGCTTTTTCGATTTAAATGCATGTAGATACATTGGATAAGCGCTAGTTCCTGATCCTTAGACAGCGAAATTACCTTTTTTGCATTCATATCCTTTGGATATTCAATAAGATCCCAATTCAAAAGCGGAATTGCTCTTATCTTATAAGCGTACTCCATTGACAATCGAAAAACCAAAATAACATCGCGAATTGTCTTTACAGTTAATCCGCCGGTGTTATCAAGTCGCCCAGAATTGTAAAGATATTGAATGTATTCTTGAACATCCTTTTCAGTAATACTACCAATCTTTCGCTTGCCAAAATATGGTATTAAATGATTTTCGGCAATCAGCGTAAAACTGGCGAAAGTTGATGGGGTAATCATTGGCTGTTTTTTATTGAGCCAAGTATTAACAAGCGTCTTAAATTGTGTATTATTAGTCATTGAGACCACCTCCACGAATATTATCGCGGAAAGTCAAAAATTAAAAATAATTATCTTCAAGTAACGGTCTCGAAAAGTGTCCGAAGCTCCGCTTTCCGAGCTTTGATAAGCCGTGGAGAGCCGAGAGATTATCGGACTTCGCAGACCGTGTAACACGAAAGAACAGTAAAAACGAAACCGATCTTCCGTTAACCATTTCGTCTAAGGACGGTCTTGTTGATCAGATAAGCTACTTCAATAAGACGGTTGCCAGCAAAGACATGAGTGGGTACTATTTGCTCAAAAATGGCGAGTTTGCCTACAATAAAAGCTATTCCGTAGGTTATGATTTCGGCTCTATCAAACGTCTGGATTGTTATCCGATGGGCGCATTATCGACGCTTTACATCTGCTTTGCTCTCAAAAAGCATGATAGCGACTTCATCAAGGCATATTTCGACTCTCTGAAATGGTATCGGGATATATATATGATCTCTGCTGAAGGCGCAAGAAATCACGGTCTTTTGAATGTGCCTACCGAAGAGTTTTTTGACACAAAACACTATCTGCCTGAAAACACTGATGAGCAAAGAAAGATTGCCGATTTCATCATTACTTTGGAGCATCGTATCGAAGCACAGCAGTCTCTCGTCGATAACCTCAAGAAGTATAAAAGAGGAGTCATACAGCATATTTTTCGTCATTCGTTTGCTCAAGGAAATACA
>NZ_GG657556.1:115969-122711 GCF_000157995.1 Holdemania filiformis DSM 12042 | reverse complement strand
CACAGCAGTCTCTCGTCGATAACCTCAAGAAGTATAAAAGAGGTGCCGTTGATGGTCTGCTGGCTCAGAAAATCAAATTCCCGACAAGCGATACTTGGGAAGAAATGATAATTTCCGATTTATTCACTCCGATCAGCGACAAAGGGCATAGTGATCTCACTGTATTAACTATCGTTCAGGGGACGGGAACACTCCCTCGCGACAGTGTAGACAGACGCATTTCGTATGATAAATCCAACACAAATACATATAAGCGTGTTGTTGAGAATGATTTTATACTGCATCTTCGATCTTTTGAAGGTGGTCTCGAAATTGCCAATAGTGAAGGCATAGTTAGTCCAGCTTATACAATACTGAGGGCAAGTAGGAAAATATCTCCTAAATTCTATTACGCCTATTTTAGGTCATATTGGTTTATCAGCAATAAGCTCAGGATCGCGGTCGAAGGAATAAGAGATGGAAAGTCAATCAATATGGACACTTTTTGGAATATCAAGATTCCTTATCCATCGCTGTCTGAACAAATACAAATTGCGGAATATCTCCAAGTCATTGACCTCAAACTAACAAATGCAGAGAAAACGCTTGAAAATCTCATGAACATCAGAAGCGGATTGATGCAGCAATTTTTCATATAAAGAGTTGCTGCACACAGCCAACCTTCATTGAAACAAGAAGCTCATATTCCTTTTGAGCTGCTTGCAGACGTTTCTCTATTTTGTCAAGCATTTCTGCATAGATAAGCTGCCTTGTTCTATCTGGAAACATCACCGGTATGCCCATAAGCAAATCATCAGTCATAGATACTCGATCATGGCGAACTCCTTGTGATCCGTTATCGTAAATATATCTGTGCCAAGCGTCGCTCTTGAAGTACCATGCAAGATACGAAGGGTAAATATCCGCTTGAAGCACAAGGCAAGTATAGAGGGGAGAAATAATTCCTTTTTCGCTGAGGCTATATCTGTTAAACGGTCCATATGGTGCGGTGTTTGACTTTCGCGGATTATATACAAAATCGCCCTCTTCGATAACATAGTAATTTGCTGTATTTCCATCGACTGCTATATCTTTCTCGAAGAACTCACGCTGAGGGACGAGTCCGTATTCTGCGGAGTTTGTTATTACATTCTTAACCATACCGTTTGTGTTGCGACGCGATACTTTTTTGAAGACATCACCTAACCGAACGCAAGTCCACTCTGTATTTCCTTGAGCAAACGAATGACGAAAAATATGCTGTATGACTCCTCTTTTATACTTCTTGAGGGCTGCGACAAACTGCTGTTGTTTGTTGATACGATTGCTTAATAGAGCTAAAAACTTCGCCACTTTTTCCTGTTCGTCACGACATGGGAGATAAAGCGATTGTTCGTACAAAGTGTCCCACTCCACATTCCTCCTACATACACTTGCGCCTACGGTGGTTGCATTGTAGAAGAAACGCTTTGCTGCATCGGATTTTATCCACTGGGCTATGAGATCAACAGAGCAACCGATGATGTCATAAGTTTTGTATGCAGGAGATACCATTCCATGCTCAAACCGCTGATTGACATTAGCATTACCCAAGTGAAGGTTTTGTGTGGACAGCACCATCGTTCCGTGTTTTATTTTCTTATAGCCTTTATTGCTTGCACCACGCTGATGTCCAAAGAGTTCTGTATTTAGGAACATTCCCTCGATGGCGGCAGAAAGAAGAGTATCTTCGTTCTCTTCTTTTGTACGATCACTATACTCATGAACAAGATCGCCAAAGGCGATTGATTTCCACGGTTCATCAAAGCCCGGAAAGCGGAGCTTCGGACACTTTTCGAGACCGTTACTTGAGGAGTAATTCGATAACAAACATCGATACTCTAATTAAGGCCAATAAATTCTCAAAAAAATAAAAACCTATTTTTCTTCAATTATTTTCAATTAAATAGAATTGAAGAAAAGAATGCCCTTTTCTCCTTTTTAATATATTTATTATTTCTATTAAATTTAGATCAAGGCTAGATCTATCTCTATAATATTGCATATGATTCACGTATTCAAAGTTTTTAATTCATTTTCATATAATTGCTCCTTTGATGTAAATATAATCTTACTATACAGAAATTAATTCATGAAATCAATAATGCACACTAACTATTAAACAGAATTGAAGTACTAAAAAAATTTCTATTGATAAAAAGAATCCTAACCGTTATCGCAAAATTCAGACTAAACCTTAACTAAATTGTTTATACACTTATATTATAAGCAATTGTTCCCTATCAGGAATCTAATGCTGAAATGAATCATCAACTGATGTCTTTCTTTGATCTAAATAGAAAGAAAAAGATCTCAACCAGTTAGGTTTGTGTTCCAAACTGATCTCGATCTTATTTTATCGTTCTACTTTTCTCTGATTTACTCATATGGAGAACGAATTTCATTTATTCTCTTTTTTTGAAGATTATTTAATCCTTTTTATTTTCATTATTTTTTGAAATGTCGATCAGCGGCGCCTGCGGCATGTCCAGCTTCACGGTTTCCGCCGGTTTCGGTTTGAGATCTTCCAGCGCGCGGCGGTTAAAGATCACGATGACCTTGAAGAAATCGCCGTCCGTCTGAATCGTAAAGTGCGCGTGCTGGCTCTCCGCGAAGCCCTTGGCAATCGCCAGCCCCAGCCCGGAGCCTTCCGAGTTGCGCGATTTATCTCCGCGCACAAAGCGTTCGACTAAATCGTTTGGATCGAAGTCGATCTCCGTCTGGGAAATATTGCGGATCGACAACACCACTTCCTCGCCCCGCTCAATCAGCGTCAGATAGACGCGCGAGCCACGGAGTGAATATTTCGTCACGTTGGAAACAAGATTTTCCACGATCCGGTACGTCTTCTGCGAATCCAGCGGCAGTACAATCTTATCGTGACTGTACGAGGTCTTGATCGTCAGTCCGGCTTTCTCAATCGCCGGAGCCAGCTCGAACAACGTCTGCGAGATCAGGGAAACAAGATCGACATCCACGACATTCAGCTTCAGATCGCCGCTGTTCGCCTTGCTGACCTCGAACAAATCCTCAATCAGATGCTTCAGACGCATGGAATTGCGTTCCAGCACCGCCAGATATTCCTGCCGCTTGGCTTCGTCCGGCTCCTGCTTCATCAGATCGATATAGGAGATCAGCGAGGTCAGCGGGGTTTTCAAGTCGTGGGAGACGTTGGAAATCAGTTCCGTTTTCATCTTCTGGCTCTTGGTTTCTTCCGCGATCGCTGTGTTGAAGCCATAGCGGATATCATCCAGCTCGCTGTGCAGCGGCTCGAAAATCCCTAAATCCTCACGCACTTCCGTTTCCAGATCGCCCCGCGCCATCCGCCGGGTACAGCCCAGCAGCGTCTCATAGTCGCTGCGCAGCCGCTTCAAAGCCCGCATGATGATGAAATACAGGAAGACCGTGTAGATAACCGCCGCAAAGAAATCGTCCAGAAGCAGACACAGAACACTGATCAGTGCGACGTTGACGACCATTAAACGGATCAGTCGGGAATGCGCCTTCTCCGAGAAATCAACGGTAAAGCATTCCTTGGTCCATTGCTTCAGCGTTGACCAGCCATGCCGCACGCCATGCCAGAGCCTCCGCCACAGCGTGATCGTCGCCATCTTGCCCCACGTTTGATGCCAGCCGTCCCGCAGCGCGGCGCGGATCCAGTAAATCGCGCAGTACAAGCCGAAGCATTCCAACAGGAACGTGAACTCATAACCGAGAATCTGGAAGACGCCATTTATGTCGTCAGCCGACTGGGAATAAAGATCGAGCATGATGCCGCCCAGATTATAGGACATTTCCTCCATCATGGCCAGCGCCACGACGCTGATCAAAATCTGCGCTTCCAGCGGAATCCGGTCGAGCAGCTTTCCGAGCCGGGTATCGCGCATCTTGCCGCGGGTAAAGTACAGCGCGCCTAAAAACAGGATGAAGTACAGCACCATGTTAATCCGCGAGGCCAGCTGCCGGTAGGAATAATATTCGGCGTTGTGGATTAGGCTGGTAATCGCGTCGTCGCTTTCCAGCACGTTGGGAATGCCGAAGATCAGTGTGATATCCTTCAGCACCGGCTCATGCAGCTCCAGGGAGAAATCCCCATAATACTGCACATAGTCCGCCAGTACGCTCAGCGGATAAAAATCCGAATAGCCATAACCGCTGTTGGACGTAACGCTCAGCACACCGTAGCTGTCGTATTCCGCCCGGATCCAAAACTGATAGTTTTTGGATAATTCACTGTCGGTCTGGGCCAACGCGTTGGTTTTGGGTCTGCGCACGGTCGTCTTGGTGGCGTTGTCAATCGCCAGGGCATGCAGATTGCCCAGCTGCAGGCTGTTTTTAAACTCCTGCTGCAGCGACCAGTCGAGCTGCGATTTCTGTTCATTGATCTCGCTCTGCGTCCATCCGTCTTCTAAAAGACGCTGCTGCTGATCGGCGCTGATCAACAGATCGGCATAGCCCAGATCGGTATGGTTGACCTCGTTGATCAGATCGCGGATCATCGTGACCGCATAGTCGTTAACCCAGGCACGAACCGTGCGGCTTTGGCCGAACAGCTCGCGGTGCGTTTCCGGCCCGGCGTTCTCGCTGATCGACCCGGCCGATGGGACAAGGATCAGACTCAGGAAACAGATCAGAACCAGAAAACCGGTCAACAGTTTTTCTGAAAATTTGGATTTGTTCATTCCTTTATCCCTTCTCTATTTTGTAGCCGACACCCCACACCACCTTTAAATACCGCGGATTGCGGGGATCGATCTCAATTTTTTCACGGATGTTGCGGATGTGCACCATGACCGTATCGGTCGCGATCGCTTCCTCGTTCCACACCCGTTCGTAGATTTCTTCAGCGCTGTAAACGCGTCCCGGATTTTTCATCAACAGCTGCAGAATCCGGAACTCGATCGGCGTCAAGCGCACCGGATTGCCGTCGAGCGACACTTCCTTGGTGTCGTTGTTCAACTCCAGGCCGCCGACCGTATAGACCTGTTCATCCTCGCTCTGATGTTCTTTCAGGCTTAAGAATTTGGCATAGCGGCGCAGCTGGGAATTCACCCGTGCCAACAGCTCCATCGGCGTAAACGGTTTGGTGATATAATCGTCCGCGCCCATGTTCAGGCCGGTGATTTTGTCCATGTCCTCGGATTTCGCCGACAGCACGATCACCGGAAAATCATAGCTCTGCCGCAGCGTCATGATCATCGTCAGCCCGTCCATGACCGGCATCATCAGATCGACGATCGCCAGATGAATCGTCTGACGGGCCAGGACCTCCAGCCCTTCCTTCCCGTTATAGGCGCGATGAACGCCGTACCCCTGGTTCTTTAAATAGATTTCGATCGCGTTGCCGATCTCGACTTCGTCTTCACAGACGAGAATTTGATAGTTTTGCATGGTTTGCTCCCCTCACTGATTCTTCCTTTAGTATAGAATAAACTCATGAAGTTGCAACGGATAAAAAGCTTAAGAATTAGTAAAGATTGCGATGAACGAGGAATTCTGTGCTGGGCGAGGGTTCAGAAAACGGCAGAATCTGATCCAGGAGCGGATCATCGAAGCGGCCGTGCAGCGCCAGCGCGCCCCCGATCACTAACCGCACCCGCGCCAGCATGAACCGGGCCTGACGTGTCAGCGTCGGATCATAGGCGACGATGCAGCGGGCCTGATCCTGGAACGCTTCCAGCATATCCTTAAGGATATCCGGGCGCAGCGAATAGGTCAGACTGTTCGGCCGACGGGTATTGTAATGAACCAGAGTATCCGGAACGATCACGGTCTTCTCCGCTCTCAGCAGTATCTGGGGAATCAGCTGGACGTCCTCAAACACCCGGCCTTCCCAGAACTGCAGGCCGTCGAACAGCGACCGCCGGATCAGCTTGCCCCAGGCGTAGTTGCGCACCTGGCGGTCCTTCATCAGCATTTTCATCAGCGTCCGCTTGTGCGGAATCTGAACGCGGCGGACGTGGCGGCGGGTCGTGATCCGGCCTTCATAAACGTTACCGCAGATCACGACATCGGCCTGATACCGGGCCTGCGCCGCCACCAGCGTTTCCAGTGTGCGCCGCTTCATCCAGTCATCGCTGTCCAGAAACAAAATGAATTCGCCCTTCGCGGCCTTTAGCGCCGCGTTGCGGGCCGCTGAGACGCCGCGGTTTTCCTGATGGATGACCGTGATCAGCTCAGGATGGATCTTCGCATAGAAGTCCAGCCGCGATCCGGTGCGGTCCGTGGATCCGTCATCAACGGCAATCACTTCGAAGTCGTGATAGGTTTGTTCCAACAGGGAACGGATGCAGGTATAGATTTCTTTCTCGCTGTTATAAGCGGGGATTAAGACGCTGACTTTCATGATTTATCCCTCGGACGGCACAAAGGCCGTCTTCCCTTTCTTGGTTTTCGCCTGTTCATTTCGTTGATGCTCCAGCGCTTTCTGCTGGCGTTTTTTCATCACCGCGCGGTAGAGCAGCAGCCCTGCGCCGCTGAAGGCGATCGTAATCGCATAAATCCAGAAGGCCGATGCGAAATCCTGCTGGATCAGCTTGTCCCCGGCAAGCGTCGAGGTGATGATCGACGGAATCCGCGCAACGGTGGTGATGACCAGGAAGTGTGAGAACTTAACGGGAGTTAACCCGGCAAAGTAGGTGATGATATCCTTCGGCGTGCCGGGAATTAAGAAGATCAGGAAGATCAAATTGTCCAGCTTCTGTTCATCCTTCATAAACGAAAG
>NZ_GG657556.1:110566-114986 GCF_000157995.1 Holdemania filiformis DSM 12042 | reverse complement strand
CATGTCTTTTTTTATGCTTACTTTTTAATCGTGTCCCATTCGTTTTAAGTGGATCAGAACCCGATTTCATCAGCGATCATAATGATCGTGAAACGCCCCGGCGTCTTCCGGCCATGGTTGATGATGCCGACCGAATTGCAGACTGACTGCTGGATCTGGCAATCCATGCACTTTCCCGTTTCGACGCACGGCGCTTTGTGATGCACGCGCATCGCGTTGAGCGGCGCGATCTGACGCAGCCGCTTCATCGCGTCGTCCAGCGTATCGACAACCTTGTTCACCCCGGCGACCACGATGACCTTGCGCGGTCCATAGCTGATCGCTGCGACACGGTTGCCGGACGAATCGATGTTGACCAGCTGGCCCTGCCGCGTGATCGCGTTGCTGCTGGTCAGAAAGACATCCGCCAACAGAGCCTGACGGTAGATTTCCTCAACCTCGGAAAACGGCAGACCCTCCTGGTAACGGTCAAAAAAGTGATAATCGCCGTTGCGCAGGATATTGATCATATCCATCGCTTTGAGCGTTTCCGATCCGCCGACGCCGACGCTGGCGCCCTTGGGGATCAGCTCGAGCACTTTGTCGCGGGCTTCCTCCACATTTTCGGCATAATAGGTGATATACCCCTTTTCCGCTAACAGATCGACCATTTCATGAGCGACGGCCACTGCTCTGCGCTTACGATACTTATCCATACGACTCTCCTCTTTTCTATTTTCTTGACAAAAAAGACCGCGGCGAAAGCGCGGCCCTTTTCATTACTGATTGACTTCTGAATACTTCCGGCGTTCCGGACTCAAGTTGTCGCAATAATAACGCACAGTCAGCGCGCCGCCAATCTTGGTTTTGACTTTCGGCAATTCCATAAACCGGTCGCCTTCCAGCATGATTTCCATCATCGCTTTGCAGCAGGCCGTCAGATTGTTCACTTTCGGCTCCACTTCCGTCATCAGCTCTTTGGCGTTGATATCAATATACAGCCACTGGATGTTATGGGCATCCCATTTTTTCTGATTGATAATGTCGATATAATCTTGTACTGTTTTCTTTTCCATTAGAAAGGTACCCCCTAATCGATTTTATTATAGCATTGAACATCAATTAAATAAAGTCGAATCACGGAATCAAGCCGTTTTTTCAGAATTCAAATCAAAGAAAATAATCCAGAACAAATTCCATCATGACGCCCAGCCCCGGAAGCAGCGACGCCTTTTCGATTTTTTCTTCGCGGGTATGCGCACCCTCGCCCAGATAGCCGCCGAAGCATAACGAGTTAATGCCCAGTGAAAACGGAATGTTGCAGTCAGTCGATCCGGAGTGCCCCTCCGGCCGCACGCCGATCCGCCGTTCGATCAAATCCTCGACCTTTTTCTCAATCGTCCGCTGTTTCTCCTGGTCGATTTCGCCCATGCACGGCCGTTCGCCTAAAATCTCGACATTGACCTCCACGCCCATCTTCCGGTAAGCGTCGATCAGGCTGTCGAACATGCCGCGCAGCTGATCCAGGTGCTCGCGCACATCGGAGCGGAATTCAAACAACATCGAAGCCTGCTGGGCGATCGTGTTGACGGAAGTGCCGCCTTCAATCGTGCCGACATTATAGGTGGTCTTGCCGCCCTCCGGCACTTTGACAGAGTACAGCGCATCGATCAGGGAAGCCAGCACGCGGATCGCGTTGCGGTTGCCGAACGCGCCGTAGGAATGGCCGCCCTCCGTTTTCACCTCGACGCGGTAGCGGACGGAACCGACCGCCTTGTTGACGTAGCCTTTATAGGAGCCGTCAAACGAGTAAACCTCGCTCAGCTTATCCCCGTAATCCTGCATCAGCCGGCGGCAGCCTTTAAGGTTACCCAGACCTTCCTCACCGGCGTTCAGCACGATCAAAACACCTTGCTTCGGCGGACACTTCTGCTCGAGCAGATACCGGGTGATGACCATCAAAAGCGCGACATTCGCTGTGTCATCCCCGACCCCCGGCGCTTTCAGCCAGCCGTCTTCCTCCACCAGCTCAAAGCCGGTTTCATCCGGGAATACCGTGTCCAGGTGCGCCATAAACGCGACGGCCTTGCCGGCCTGAACGTCGCCCAGCGTAACGATGACATTGCTTGCCTCGTCGATTTTCACATCTTCCGCGCCGACATCGCGAAACCACTTCGCGCAGAACTCAGCGCGGGCCTGTTCATGATTACTGAAGGCCGGGATCGCCACCAGTGTGCGGATCAGTTCCACAACCTCATCCTGATGATCGCTGACATACTGTTCCAAAGCTTCATTCCAAATCAAAGAAATACCCCCTTTTTTCAGGTTTCATTATACCATTCTTTTCGGCGTCGGAACAATTTATGTTAGAATAGTGCCAGGAGGTGATCCCTGTGATCCTCGAGAAGAATCAAATTGCCGCGGCGGAAGCGGCCAGCGGCAAAACTGAAACACAGCTGATGGAGCTGGCGGGTAAACGCTGCGCCGACACACTGTTGCACGAATATCCGGAAAACGACTCGTTTCTGATCCTGTGCGGAAGCGGCAACAACGGCGGCGACGGGTTTGTGATCGCCCGGCATTGCTTAGCGGCCAACCGGCAGGTGGCGATCATTCTGATGCTGGACGACATCCGTACTCCGGCGGCGATCGAAGCCCGGCAGAAGCTGCCGGATTCCTGCCTGATCTATGGTTATCAGGAATTAAGCGAAACCCAGTTTCAGACGATGGCGCAGCGCTACGACGTGATCGTCGACTGCGTGTTCGGATTTAATTTTCATGCCCCGCTGCCGGATTTTTTGCGCAGCGCTTTCCGCTGGATCAACCAGCAGCGGCTGTCCGTTGTCAGCATCGACCTGAACAGCGGTCTGGAAGCGGATCACAGTCTGGGGGATCCCGACGCCCTGCACAGCGAGCTGACGCTGGCGTTGGGGGCGTTGAAGCCGGTTCACTTATTCAGCCGGGAACATCAGAAGCTTGACCGGCTGATTCCGATTGGGCTGGGGTTCGCGGAGCCGGAGGCATCGCGCTGGATCCAGATGGACGCGCTGCAGGTCACGCGCCTGCTGCCGCGGCTGCACGACAACGATTATAAAAGCACGACAGGCCGGTTAACCGTGATCGCCGGCAGTCCCTGGATGGCCGGCGCAGCCCAGTTCAATCTGGAAGCGGCCCAGGCGATGGGCTGCGGCATGCTTCACGCGCTTGTCGATCCCGCCGTTTATCCGATCCTGCAGACCGCCTGTCCGCACGTCGTCTATCATCCCAACACGCTTTCGGAAGCGGATCTGACCACGCTGCTTAATCAATCCGACGCTGTGGCAATCGGCAGCGGCTGCGATCATCTGACAAACCTGGAAACGTTATTGGAAAGAGTGCTGCACTGCAGTTCCGTGCCGGTAATTCTGGACGCCGCCGCGCTGCGCTGCCTGGCTCGTCATCCAGAGTGGCTCAACACCCCTCACGGCGATTGGATTCTCACACCGCATGTTGGGGAGTTCAGCGCGCTGTGCGGACGCAGCGTCGAGGAAATCCAGGCGGACCGGATCCGCTGCGCCGAGGAATACGCGCTCGCTCATCAGGTGACGCTGGTCTTAAAAGGCGCGGACACGCTGATCGTTTCGCCGGAAGGTCTGCGCTGCGTCAACAAGACCGGCAACCCAAGCCTGGCCAAAGCCGGCAGCGGCGATCTGCTGACCGGCATGATCGCCGCCCTCGCTGCACGCGGCTTGACACCGATGGAAGCGGCCTGCTGCGGCGTCTGGCTGCATGGCAAAGCTGCGGATAAAGCGATTGAAAAGACCTCGCTGTACGGCGTTCATCACAAGGAAATTCTGGCTGGTCTGGACGCTTTCTTATTCGATCATCAGAAGGAGTTATGGCGGTAATGGAAATCCGCCCGGTCACCCGCGCTGATTTACCGGCGATCCGCGACTTGTTTCTCCGCAGCGTCCAGGAAGTCGCCATCCGGGATTACACCCCCAGCCAATGCGCCGCCTGGACGGCGGGCGCTGATAAACCCGGCTGGGCCGAGCGGTTTTTAGCCACCTGGACGATCGGCGCGTTCTGTGAAGATCAGCTGGCAGGCTTTGCGAATCTGGAAAGTCCGACTCAGCTGGATTGTTTCTACGTCCACCCCGACTTTCAGCGGCAGGGCGTCGGTACCGCTTTGTTGAATGCCATTGTAGCTCAGGCCCGCAGCCAGGGCGCGGTCTTCCTGCAAAGTGATATTTCGCTGACCGCCGAACCGTTTTTCCGCCGGCAGGGTTGGAAAGCTGTGCGCCGCAATCAGGTCTGCCGGGGCGATCAAGTATTGATCAACACGACGATGCGAAAAACGTGGGGTTAACCCCAGACGGACCGTCCTTGTTTTATCCCTGTCGATTTCGCTGAATATTACCTTTAATTTAACCTAAACAAAGAGGCTGTGACAGATAAGGGG
>NZ_GG657556.1:88374-109749 GCF_000157995.1 Holdemania filiformis DSM 12042 | reverse complement strand
GATCTTTCTGGTTTATGCTTCTGTTTCGTTTTCCGTTTCTTCTTCCGGCTCCAGCACGCTGAGATGATCGGTGTACTGATCGAACCACTGCGTGATTTCCTTTAACCGGCGGATCCGGTGAATCGGCTTGCCGGAACGGCTCAGCTCATGATTTTCGCCATGGAACAGGCAGATCCGGGCGTCGACGTTATGCAGCTTCAGCGCCTGGAACATTTGTAAGCCTTCCGCCATCCAGCAGCGGTAATCCTGATCGGAATGGATAAACAACGTCGGCGTCACCGCCTTGTCCGCGTATTTTAATGGCGAGAAGCCCCACATTTTTTCCGGATTTTCCCAGGGCGTCGAGTCCATCTGGCTCATGTTGTGATAGTAGCCGATATCGGTTGTCAGCGACTTGGAGAACCAGTTGGAAATGGAGCGCTGGCTGGCAGCACACGCGAAGCGGTTGGTATGACCGATAATCCAGTTGGTCATAAACCCGCCGTAGCTGCCGCCGGTGACCGCGACACGATGTTCATCGATCATCGGATAGGTCTTCAGCACAAGATCCGTGAACGTCATGATATCAGAATAGTCGACCGTTCCATACTTGCCGCGCAGATCCATAAACGCGTTGCCGCGGCCGTCGGAACCGCGCGGGTTGCAGAAGAACACAAAGTAGCCCTGGGAAGCCCAATACTGCATCTCATGCATGAAGACTTCGCCATACGCCGCTTTCGGTCCACCGTGGATATCCAGCACCGCCGGATAGGTTTTCACCGGATCAAAATCGATTGGTTTCAGCACCCAGCCGTCAATCCGCACGCCGTCGTTGGTGAAGCTGATCTTCTCCGGCTGAGCGACATAGGACTCCGCGAGCACGGCGTCGTTGACATGCGTCAGTTGGATTTCCACGCCGTCTTTCAATTCATACAGCTCCTGCAGCCGCATTTTGCGCATCGCACTCATCACGATCCGGCCGTTCTGCACGTCGAAGAAATCAACAGAGCCTTCCGCCGTCGTTAACGCCCGGCGCTGCCCCTGACGATCAAACACCGTCAGCTCGGAATGGTTATCCCACGTCAACAACGTCCAGATCTCGCCGTTCACGATCTTCCAGCCGCGGCCGCCATACAGCTTGGCATCGCTGCCGACAGAGCTGCCCCACGACAGATCCTCGCCGTTGAGCAGCGTCATCGCACCGCTGGCAATATCAATTGTATACAGCTTCGCGTTCTCGCTGGATCCCCAGGTTTGATAGTCGGTTGCCGTGACGGCCAGCTGGTTATCGTTGAGCCAGCCGAGATGGCCGAAGCTCCATTTGCCCGACGGCACCAACGTCGTCCGCTCGCCGCTGGCCCGGTCAATTAAATACAAGACTGAGGTCTGGCTGTTGACGGAATCGAATTCAGGACCGGCGATTGCGATCTTCGTGTGATCCGGGCTGATTTCCAAATGCCGCACATCCATGTATTTCGGGGATAAGATCTGAGCCTCGTCTGTGCCCGGTTTCACCAGCACGGCCCAGGTTCTTTTTTTATTGATAAAACCGCGGCCGTTAAACCAATACGGCAGCTCATCTAAAACCTCGTAATCCTTTTCTTCTTCCCGCTGCGCCAGCGCCTTGTCGAGTGCCTTGCCTTCCAGCCCCTCTATCGGCAGCTCATCGAGATCCTTCAAGACCAGCGCGGCCAGGGTTTCCCCGTCGACCGGTTTTAAGGCCGTGACCTTCCACGGCAGCGTGAACGCCTTCCGTGCTTCCCCGCCGTTGAGATTGAGGCGGTAATAGGTCGTCTGCGTTTTCCCCTGCTTCGCCGCTTTTTCATCCTCGCCGGTCCGATCGGCCGGAAACAGGATATGTTCCGCGTCTTCAAACAGGAAATTACGTTCTTTGTGGCCTGACGTCAACGGAATGCTGCGTTTCTGATCAAAGTCCCAGCACTTCAGATCGTGCTCATACCCGGTGCCTTCCGCGTTGCTTTGGCTCTGCACATAAACGCAGCGCCGGCCATCCGCGGATAACGTCGCTTCCGACAAATACTGGTATTCTTTAAACGTATCAATTTGAATTGGTTTTGCCATTTTATTCTCCCCCTGCCCCTGAAAATGGAGCTCATTGCCCTTATTTTACCGCTGCCTGAACGCAACGTCAATTTGGTTGTGATGAATCTTCCGCTTCCATTTTAAAATGTACATCCTGCTGCGGATACGGAATGCCGATCCCGGCCTCATCCAGCGCTTCCTTGACCGCCAGACGCAGGCCCCGCTCGACCTCCCAATGCCGTAAGGGCAGCGTGCGGCAGATGACCGTGATGTTGACGGAGGAATCCGCCAACTCCGTAATTCCCTGAACCTTCGGTTCCTCGACGATGACCTCCTTGACCTGCTTGGCATACACCTTGACCGCCTGATCGAGAATTTCCATCACCTGACGGCTGTCCGCTTCATACGGCGTGCTGACCGTAACCTTCGCCAGCGAATCCATCCGGGAATAATTGATCACCCGGCCGATCGTGCCGTTGGGTATGATAATCTGCTGCCCGGCGAAATTTTTCAGGTAGGTCACGCGCATCGCCGTCGCCGTCACGGTGCCTTCAATATCGTCCAGCTTGACATAATCGCCGACCGAAAATTGCTTTTCAAACATCATGAAAAACCCGGTGACCACATCCTTGATTAAACTCTGCGCGCCGATGCCTAATGCCAGCGAGCCAATCCCGGCGGATAACAACAAATTGTTGATCGCGTTGCCGAAGCCCAGCTGCGCCAGGATCATCAAAGCGCAGATGCCGTAGACGACATAACGGAAGGTGCTGCGCGTCATCGTCATCATTGTTTGCACGCGGCGCGCCTGCATTTCCGGCATTTCCTCGGATTTTTTAATCTGCCGGGCGGTTAATTGGGAAATCAGATTCAATACCAGCTTCCCGCCGACGATGATCAGCAGTATGCCGACGCCTTTCCAGAACAACAGCCCGCTGTTTTCAGCGAGCGTGCTTAGAAAACCGTTGAAATAATCCCTGATTGTTTTTCCTAGAATTCCAGTCATGAACATCCCCCTGTCTTGTGCTTAAGTTTAACGAAAATCGACGTCTTATTCAATCCTTCTTCATGGAATTGAAAGATTTCCCGGGGTTTGCAGGCAAATTCCTTGTTTTCCCGCGTTTTTCACGGCTATAATGAAACCAGAATAACATAAAGGAGGATTCGTTATGGCAACGGTAATTACAAAGGATAATTTTGATCAGGAGGTCGTTCATTCCGACCTGCCGATCATGCTCGATTTCCAGGCGCCCTGGTGCATGTACTGCCGGCGTTTAGCCCCGGTCATCGCCAAGCTGGAGAAAGAATTGGAAGGCCGGGTGCGGATCGGGACAGTCGATATTGATCAACAGCCGGAGCTGGAAGAAAAATTCGACGTCAACACGATTCCGTCGCTGATCCTGTTCAAGCAGGGCGTCCAGGGTTCAACGTTGGTCAATCCGCCGTCCCGCGGCGCGATCATGAGCTGGCTGGAAGAACAGGGGATCTGATGATGGAACACGTACAAGTCGTTGTTTTAGGCGGCGGCCCCGCCGGATACACGGCGGCGCTGTATTGCGCCCGGGCTGGTTTCCGCACTGTAATTCTGGAAAAATTGTCGGCCGGCGGCCAGATGGCGACCACCGCGCAGATCGACAATTACCCGGGGTTTGACGAAGGCGTCGATGGTTTTGAGCTGGGCATGAAAATGCAGGCGCAGGCGGAACGGTTCGGCGCAGAAACTTATTTGGAAGAAGTGCTTTCCGTGGATTTAACCGCAGTCCCCAAGAAGATTGTGACCGACAGCCGCGAACTGACGGCGGACGCCGTGATTCTGGCGACCGGTGCATCGGCGCGGAAATTGGGCGTGCCGGAAGAGGATTCACTGGTTGGGCGCGGCGTAGCGTACTGCGCGACGTGCGACGGCATGTTTTATAAGGGCAAGACGGTCGCGGTGATCGGCGGCGGCAACACCGCAGCGGCGGACGCTTTGTTCCTCTCAAGGATTTGCGAAAAGGTGATCCTGATTCACCGGCGCGACACGCTGCGGGCCGACCGGGTTTATCTCAATCCGCTGCAAAGCTGCGATAATCTGGAATTCATCTGGAACAGCACGGTCGACGCCATTCTGCACGATCAGAAGGTTACCGGTCTGCGGCTGCGCGATAAATTCAGCGGTGAGCTGCAGGAAATCGCGTGCGACGGCGTCTTTGTCGCGGTCGGTCAGCTGCCCAACACCACTTTGTTTGAAGGACAGCTGGATCTGGATCATGGATACATCGCCGCGGATGAAACGACGAGAACCTCGCTGCCGGGCGTCTTCGCGATCGGCGACGTGCGCACCAAAGCGCTGCGGCAGGTCATCACCGCTGCCAGCGACGGCGCGGTCGCCAGCCATTTTGTCGAGAAATACCTCGCTTCCCTGTAAGCTTCCATTCTTCTTTGGATGACGGATTTCATGACCGCGGTTTTCCGCGGTCTTTTTTACAGATCGAAATCTGTCTGAAATTACGACACAACGGGCAAACTGCTTATAGGCAAATCCCGATCGTTCCTATATGATAATTTCAGAAAGTAAGGGATGGGAAATGTCATTGGACGCAAAGCTGAAGCAATCACTTTTGGAAACCGCCGCCCGCCATCGGCTGCGCCGCGGCAAATCCGGACGGCAGACCGCCCGCAATCTCGTCGATCTGACCTGCACGCTGAAAAAAAAGGATCTGCCGGAATATGACAGATCGCTGATCAGTGAAGAATGCTTCAATCAGTTGAAAAAAACGAGTATCGAAGACACGACAGCCTGGCTGATCCATCGGATCTAGCCTTTTTCTTTGGCTTAGAACTGCCCCCGCAGTCGCAGACTCGCCATTTTCTCGCTGTCGTTGGCTAATTTTCGAATCCGCAGCGATAAGGATTCCGGGCTTTCCTTCATTCCGCCCCGGACCCAGTCGCGGATAATCCCGCACATTCCATAGCTGTAAAACCGGGAATACAGCCGTACATCCGCCTCCTGCAGCCGCAGACTTCCGTCCAGACGGCGGATCGCTTCCTCAAACAGCGTACAGGTGATCTGGAACAGATAATCCTCAAAACACTGCGGCGAAGCGCTGATCGTATTTTCATAGAAAATCTGATTTTCGCGCATCATGGTCAGCAGCTTTTCCATGTGCTGATGCCAGTTGTCAAAGGTGACGTCGCTGGCCAGATAAACAAACCCTTCCTGATAATAAATCCAGTCCAGCAATTCGTATTTATCCTGGAAATGATAATAGAACGTCTGACGATTGAGTCCGCATTGTTCCGTGATATCCCGCACAGAAATTTTGTTAAAGTCCTTGTGATGGCATAATTCTTTCAAGCCTTCCGCGATCGCTTTTTTCGTCAGATCCGCCATATCCTGCCTCCCGGATCCGCACTTGCCAGACTTTCGGCCGCAAATCCTGTTTCTACGTTAGCTTTATTGTAAGCTATTTTGATCAAAAGGGAAAGAATGAAGCCTGTCCGCTTCTGATAAATGTGATTTTGATCCAAGCTCGGTCTTATTTCATGATTGTCAAAAACCTATCCTCAGCATAAAACCGGATGTCCTCAGGTTTTTCCATATTGTATTTTTCTTTCAGCCGCATGAAATAATCACCGATGGATTCTTTGGGTATGATTCGCCGGGCAGAAGTTAACTTTGGCAAATCTTTACGCGCGTTCAGCCAAGGATCTTCCTGATGCGTAAACTGTTCCAACGTTTTTCCACCGTAACAACAAAAATATTGAACTACGCAATTAATGACAGCCGCTTCAACTTCCGTCATCGCTGGGGAAACCAAAGGAGCGCACGGAATGATCGGATCAAAATGATAAGTCCGGTAACGGTTATAAATATCTCGGTAAACAGGCCCGTGAATCCACGCTTCACAATTCTCAGAAAACAAAAATTCATTATGGAAGGCATAATAAAATCCCTGAATGTAATAGAGTGCTTTTTGTAAGGTCAGCGGGGTGATATCTCCGCATTGATTCAAGATTGTGCGAACAACTGCTTCAATTTTAGAAATAGGTTCATCAGCTTCTAAAATCAAAGCGTCAACTGCTTTTTTACTTTTTTCATAAGCCGCGGTAGTTTTCAGATTTTCTTTCCCCGCTTGCAGCAGTTCGGCATAATAAATTGGATTTTCGTAGATTTTACTCAAGATTTCTGAATATTGTTTCGTTGGCAAATCCCCATCGTAATACCGGGTAAACGTTTGTTCTCCCCATCCAAGAAGCAGGGATAATGGACGTTTCCCGATCGCATATTTTTCAGGAATTGCCCGAATTACTTCTAAGGAAACAATCCCTTTACGGCGGCGATATTCATCATATAGAGTTTTAAGATTAAAATCATTGATTTCCGGTATGTAAAGTAAGGAACCGCATTCCGGACATCGAGCTTCTTTTCCAAGGAAGTGAATTTCTTCGTTTTTAATTCGTCCATTCATACTGGTTTCAGTCAAAATGAATTCAACCTCTTTCCGACATTCTTCACAAAGTACATACTTTTTTTCCATTTTCATTTCTCCTTTTCCTTATCTTCCTTGTTTCATCCGCACTCAGCAACTCCAAAGCATGCATTCATCTTAAATATCGATGAGAAATTTGTCTTCACGCTGGTTAACGAGTTCGTTTTCACTCCGCTCTCCACGGACATTAAGCTTGTTTTAGACGGCTCATCGCTTTGCGGTAATCTTCTTTTGTCCTGTTGAAAGAGCGTTTTTATCGGCTTATGTAAAGGATGAAATGAGATTACGACCACACGTTCTCCATTTTTCAATCGGATGATGTTAAATTTCGTATAAATCTGTACTCGTTCCTTTCTATCATCCCCATGATAGAGTTCCGCGTGTGGCGCAAAAACATAGAGAGTCTCATATTCATAACCAGGTTTTGTATTCTTCAGGGAATGACAAAAATCTTCGACTTGAATATTCAATAGGATCGCTTTTTGCTTTGACGAATAGATATTGTATTCTCTGATGAAATCCATGTTTTCTTTTCGATTTTCATTTTGAGATAAAATGTAATTATCATTCACTATGCATTCTTTTATTCTTTTCAAAAGTACCGCAATTTCTTCATACGAGTAATTTTGATTGTAATTCAGATTCACAAGCGATCACCTCAATAGAATATTACCCTCAATTATGATATAAGTCAATTAAATTGTATCAATTGATACATTTAACATCTATTTATTCATCAAGATTCCTGATTCATGAAGTTTTCATGGCAAGAGCTTGAACAAAGGAAAAGACCGGCTTCCCGCAGGGAAAAACCGGCCTTGGATTCAATCTTTGATTCGATAACTTCTTTAGCGCGCCAGCCAGCCGCCGTCGACAGGAATCGTCGCGCCGCAGATATAGTCGGAAGCTTCGCTTGCCAAAAAGACCACCGGTCCCTGCAGCACGGACGGATCGCCCCAGTAACCGATCGGCAGACGGTCGAGCACTTCTTTGTTGCGGACCGGGTCGTCCTGCATCGCCTGCGTCAGCGGCGTCTTCATGTAGCCCGGCGCGATGGCGTTGACGTTGATATCCTTACTTGACAGTTCGTTGGCCATTTCCTTCGTCAGTCCCATAATCGCCGATTTGCTGGCGGTGTAAGCCGGCACGAGGATGCCGCCGGTGAACGAAAGCATGCTTGCGATATTGATGATTTTACCGCGGGTTCCCTGCTTCACCATCTGATTGGCCGCACTCTGCGAAAGCAAAAAGACCTGCTTCAGATTCAAATTCAGCGTGTAATCCCAATCCGCTTCGGCGTATTCCAGAAACGGCGCGCGGCGGTTGACGCCGGCGTTGTTCAGCAGAATATCCAGATGCCCGTAGACATTAACGACTTCCGCGACGATCTCGTCGGTCAGCGCTTTAGTCGGTTTCGATAAATCCGCCTTCATGTAATGATAACGGCGTCCAAGCTTTTCGATCGCTTCCCGGATATTCGTATCGTCGCCATGGCCGATGTTGAAAATATCCGCGCCGTTTTCCGCCAGCCCGACGCACATCGCATAGCCCAGTCCCCGGTTGGCCCCGGTGACTAACGCGACCTTGCCCGCCAGCATTCCTTCTTTATAAATCATATTCATCCTCCTCACTCAGTTACTCTAACAATAGCACAAAAATCCGGTTTTGTATCGGTCATTTATCTTTTCACAAGCGTTTCAATCTAACTGTTCATGCAAGGTTTGCCGCACAGCGCCCGGGCCTTGCAGCATCGCGGTCAACAGAGCTTCCACCCGTTCAATAAGACCTGCGGTTTCCAGATCCAGTCCGAAAATCGCGGAATTCTTTAAAATAGCACGCACGCCGGTAAGCGGCGGACAGGTCTGCCCCAGCGTTATGGCTTCCAGCAGCGGCTGCAGCGTGTCCAACAGCGGATCCGGACTTAACGGCATCGGCTGCCCCTGATCATCAATCCCCAACAGATAACGCAGCCATCCGGCATAGACGAGCGGGATCGCCTTTAAATCGGAAAGCGGGCGGCCTTCCTTCAAATATGCCTTGACGGTTTCGCCAAACCGCACGCCCAGCTTCTGCGAGGTATCGGTCGCAATCCGCTGCGGCGTATCCGGCATAAAGGGATTCGGGATGCGCAGCGTCAGCACTTCGTCAAGAAATTGTTCCGGTGCCAGAATTCCCGGGTTTGTCACAACCGGAAGCCCTTCCACCCGGCCGATCCGTTCCGCCAGCCGCTTTAAATCCGGATCCTGCATTTCCGCACTGATTTTGGTAAAGCCGAGCAGACAGCCGAATACGGCCAGACCGGTATGCACCGGATTCAGACAGGTCGAAACCTTCATCCGCTCCACCTGTTCCACCGTCTGCCGGTCCGCGAACATCACGCCGGCTTTTTCCAGCGGCGGACGGCCGTTGGGGAAGCGGTCCTCAACGACGAGATACTCGCACTCCTCCGCGTTGACAAACGGCGCGATGTAGGTATGCCTGGCCGTTATGATCGGGCTGACATCCTCCACTCCGTCCTGCTTCAATAACGCTTCAATCGCCGGATCCGGCCGCGGCGTGATCTTGTCGATCATCGTCCATGGGAAACTAACCTGACCTTCATCCTGCACATAGTCCAGAAAGCCCGCTTCCATCTTGCCCGCGCGCGTCCAGCCTTCAGCCATCGTCACAATCGCCTGTTTCAGCTTTTCACCGTTGTGCGAACAGTTATCCATACTGACCAGCGCGATCGGCAGCGCCCCGTTTTGATACCGTGCGGAAAGCAACGCAGCAACCTTGCCGATATAGCTGCGCGCCGCCTGCGGCCCCCGTTCAAACTCAGCGGCGATCTCCGGCAGAATCTGCCCTTTTTCATCGCGGACACGATACCCTTTTTCCGTGATCGTAAAGCTGGCCAGCTGCAGGCTCGGCTGAATGAATATGTTTCTTAACGTCGTGAAATCCGTACTGGCCGGATCGAGCTTCAAGGCGGCGGCCAGACTGCCGATCACCGTTTTTTCCACGCTGCCCGAGGCTTTCAGGGTGACCAGGATATTCAAATCATCATGAGGATTGAGCATCCCGTCGACAATTTCATCATCATACCCTTCCGCCGCGATCAGACCTTCCGAAACTTCCCCGGCTTCGATCAGCTTCTGCATCAGCCGCGTCTGATACGCGCGGAAGATATTCCCGGCGCCAAAATGAATCCAGCGCGGCGTGGCCAACGTCGCCTGGCGCATCCGCCCGCGGTCGTATTGCGGCAGCGTGTAGCCATGATCCAGCCAGACTTGCCGGTCTTTCAGTCCTTCATCAGTTAATCGCATACGCGGCCCTCGCTTTTGACAATCGCTTCCCACAGACCGTTGAGATAAGCCGCACCCAGCGCCCGGTCATACAGACCATAGCCCGGCATCGCTTTCTCGCCCCAGATCATCCGGCCATGATCCGGACGGATCGGGCCGTCGAAACCGATATCGAACAGCGCTTTCATAATTTCATACATATCGAAGCTGCCGTCGCTGGACAGATGCGCGCTTTCCTCAAAATCATCCGGCGTATTAAACTTCAGGTTGCGGACATGCGCGAAATGAATCCGGCCTTTTAACGAGCGGATCATGTGCGGCAGATCGTTTTCCAGGTTTGTTCCATAAGAACCGGAACAAAACGTCACGCCGTTGTGCGGATTATCGACCATCTTCATCATCCGCTGAAGATTGCGCTCGTTGATAATAATCCGCGGCAGACCGAAGACGCTCCAGGCCGGATCATCCGGATGGATCGCCATGTTGATATCATACCGGTCGCAGACCGGCATAATCGCTTCCAGGAAAATGCGCAGATTTTCAAACAGCTGCTGCTCATCAACGCTGCGGTACAGCTCAAACAATTCCTTGATCCGGTCCATCCGTTCCGGTTCCCATCCCGGCAGGATAAAGCCGTTGGTGTCTGCGCCGATCGAAGCGAACATCTTTTCCGGATTCAATTCGTCCACCGCTTTCTGCGTGTACGCCAGCACCGTCGAACCGTCCGGACGCTTGCGGGCCAGCTCGGTCCGCGTCCAGTCGAAAACCGGCATAAAATTATAACAGACCATGTGGATGTCCGCTTTGCCCAGGTTTTCCAGTGTCTGAATATAATGATCGATCATTTCGTCGCGCTGCGCCGTTCCCGCTTTGATCGCATCGTGAACGTTGACGCTTTCAATCCCGCTGACGCGCAGTCCGGAAGCTTCGACCTCATCTTTCATCGCCGCGATCCGCTCAGGCGTCCAGATTTCACCCGGCAGCGTGTCATACAGCGTCGTGATGACGCCGCGGACGCCCGGAATCTGACGGATTTGTTCAAGCGTTACGGAATCGTAGCCGGTTCCATACCAGCGTAGTGTCATTTCCATAGGTTTTATTTCCTCCTTTACCTAAAAGAAAAGGGACGGCTTGTCCCTTTGTTCAGACTGTTTAGCCTGCGTAGTTTTCAAGATCGTCGATCGCCTTGCGGATCAGCGCCTGGGTGACCGGATACGGAACATGGTTGAGTTCCTGATTTTTTTCGGCCATTTCCAGCACGTCGCTTAACGGATCGTCCTTGCTCAGCTCCAAATCGGCCAGACAGACCGGCAGACCGATCTGCCGATGGAAGGCGTGGGCTTTTTGAAGCATTTCCATTTGGCCATCCATCATCAGCTGCACCAGCGTGCCGTAGGATACAACCTCGCCATGCAGATGGTTCTTCTCGATATGCTCGCGCACTGTCAGCCCGTAGAACAGAGCGTGCGCCAACGCGGAGTTGTAATCGGGATGGACAAGCAGCGAAACGCTGCCGGTGGAGATCAGGATATTCTGGATGATCTGTTCCAAATCGTCGCTGACTTCCTGATTTTTCGCTGCGCGCAGCGCGCTGACGCCATGGGCGATCACCGGTTCAAAGCACATCGCGCTGATCGTACGGCCCAGTTCGCTGGCATAATCCAACTGATCGTTGCGGGCAGAGAACGTACATTCCACATGCTTCGCCATCGTATCGCCGATGCCGGCCCATAAATACTGAATCGGCGCTTCGGCAATGACCGAAGTCGGAATCAGGCAGTGCACCGGCGCGGCCTTCAGCTTCGGAATATCCTTGAATGAACCGTCGGCGTTATACATGATGCTGATCTTGGTTACCGCCGCGCAGGTGGAGGCGATCGTCGCGATCGTGACGACCGGTTTTCCCAATTGATCGCCGGCCAGCTTCACCGTGTCCAGACATTTGCCGCCGCCGATGCCGATCAGTACGTCCGCGCGACGCACATCCGGATCCTCTGTCAGCCTGGCGACGTTCTCATAGGTTGCTTCCTGTCCGTAACAGACTTCCCTGACGACGTCCAGCGAACCCAGCGCCGGAGTTAACAGCGCCTGACAGGCGGCATAGGCTTTCGCGCCATGAATCAGCGCTACCTTACGTCCGTAAGCGGAAACGACACGTTCCAGATCATTCAGTGCGTCCGGGCCGATCGTATAGCGCGGAAGGGTCACGTTTTTCATATTTTATTTGCCTAAGACTTCACGAACATACGCTTCCAGCTCGGCGTTCTGGCAGCCGGCGAAGAAGCAGTCCTGGAACCGCTGCGTCAGCGCTTCCTTGACCATGTTCTGATCAAGCGCCTTCAAGCCTTCCAGAACCGGCTTGCCTACTGCGGCCTTCACTTCGTTTAACAGCGCAGCATTGCGGTTCTGCGATTCCTTGCGGCCCGGCTCATTCGGATAGCCCATGCCCTTCGGAGAACTGAATGCTTTTTCAAAAATGGTGTGGATATTCAGCTCGCCGCCCCAGCCGAAGCCTTTCGCATAAGGGATCGACAGTGCGTTACCGTTGTTGATCTGCAAGAACAGGTAGGCGTCCGACGGTTCGATGCAATAGCCGCAGACAACGCCCGGATATGCGTTCAGCGACATCAGCGCGCCCTGGCCAGTGCCGCAGCCGGTAACGACAAAGTCCACCGCACCGCTGTTGAGCAGCAGGCAGGCCTGAATGCCCAGATGCAGATAGGTCAGACGTGGATTTTCTTCCGTATACGCTTCCGGAACGTCCTTGTCCAGCAGCGGTTTTGCCATCGCGGTGTTATAAACGGTGTGGCCCATCGGTTCGACAACGTCTTTCAGCTGTTCCAGAATAATCGTGTTCTTCGGGGCCTGGCTGAATTCATTCATTAATGCAATTTTCATGTGTTTGTTTCTCCTTTTCTTCTTTTTAACAGGAACATCGTTTTCCTGTTCCTGTCTATAAAAGTATCATAAACGATTCGCTCCGGATTATCAATCCTCGTCATTTTAATGTGGTAAATTGTCGTTTATCCGCCCTGCCAAAATGGAAAAGCAAAATAATGTGATCCGATCAATGCCCCTTGCCCAGGTCTTTGTTTTCAGTTTGACTACAGTACTGATACAGGACAGTACCAGGACTGGCGGTTAAACGGAATCAGCTCGTCGCTCAGACATAGAATTATTCCCGGCTGAACGTCGAGATGAAACTGCTGCAGAACATTAAAATTCTTATCCGGTTTCGAAGGTTCCTTGCCTTTCTTAATCTCGATCGGCGTGATCTGATCCCCATTCATAACAAGCAGGTCGATCTCCTTCTTATCCGTATCCCGGTAATAGAACAAATCGACAGGTTTGCCGGCATTGTAATAACTCTTAACAATTTCCGTAACGACATAAGTTTCAAAGAAGGCACCATCCATCGCACCATTCGCCAAGGTCTCCGCATTCGGCCACCGGCATAAATAAGCCGCAAGTCCTGTATCCATAAAATAAACTTTAGGAGTTTTGACCAACCGTTTGGAAATGTTGGAAAAATAAGGACGCAGAATAAAAATCACGCCGGACCGCTCCAGAATGGATATCCAGGATTTAGCGGTCGGCAAGGAAACGCCAATCGTCTTAGCGATTTCATCATATTTCAACTCCTGCCCCGTCCGGGCAGCGACAAAGACTAGAAAATCATAAAACTCATTCAGTTTTCCAACCTGCGCCAAGTCTTGAATGTCACGTTCAAGATAGGTATTGATATAGTCCATATAGTAACGATCGTTGTCAAGATCACTAACACGCAATTTAGGCATGCTTCCGCGATAGATATCCTCATAAATCGTATGGATATCCTTCTTCACGCTGGTTTTCAGACGTTCCCGCAAAGATTTTAGATCCGGCTGAAAAAGTCCGACGGGACGTCCCTCGATCTCAGCGGCCGACAATCCGGCCATATCAAAAACGGCAACCCGGCCTGCCAGAGATTCAGAAACACCCTGCATCATTTTAAATTTCTGCGATCCGGTAATCCAAAACATCCCATTGTTCTCTTCGCCCGCAAGCGCCTTCTCATCGACAATCTTTTTCATTTCCAAAAGGAGCGAAGGAACACGTTGGATTTCGTCGATCAACAGCGGTGATCCATAAGTTTCAAAAAAAAGTGCAGGATCCTGAATTGCCAGTCTGCGGGCATTGCCGTCATCCAGTGTGACATAGCGCCGATCCGGTTCCTTGATATGATTCAGCATTGTGGATTTTCCCACCTGACGCTGACCGCAAACCATGACGACAGGATAATAGCGAGAGGCATTTAAAATCTGATTTTCTAAGTGTCTTTGAATATACATGAAAGCACCTTCTTTCGATATTTTTAAAGTATAACTTTATTTTACCCGCATTTTCCGAATAAATCAAATATAGAAAATTGTATTTTCATCTGCTTAATAACCTTCATTAGATATCGACCTAGGGTCATATAAAAAACCGCACAGACAACAAACGAGCACCTTGGGTAAGATGCTCGCTTATTTACTTATAAATGGGAGGATTTATTCGTTGCCGGTCGAAACTGATTCGCCGTAGAAATACTGGTTATTGGAGCCGATCATCCGGATATATTCCTTTACAAACTGCTTCACCGCGGCTTCCGCCGTCATGCACAGCTCCAGATAATCCGCGTTCGGTTTGACTTCCAGCTTTTCCAGCATCGCGTTTTTCGCGGCATGGAAAGCGTCGGTGCAGACGTTGATCTTGTTGATGCCGCCGGCGACGGCCTTGCGGATGTTTTCTTCGCCGCTGCCGCTGCCGCCATGCAGAACCAACGGCATAGCCAGCGCTTTTTTCAGCTCGGCCAGACGTTCAAAGTTCAGCTCCGGCACATAGCCCTTCGGATAATCGCCGTGCGCTGTGCCGATCGCTACCGCCAAAGCGTCGCAGCCGGTGTCTTCCACAAACTTCTTCGCTTCTTCGACGTTGGTATACAGGTCGACCTTACTGTTGTCGCCGTCGGCAGCCTGGCCGACATGACCCAGCTCCGCTTCAACGCAGATTCCGTGCGGATGCGCCAGCGCGCAGACAACGGAAGTCCGCTTGACGTTTTCTTCATAAGGATAGGAAGAAGCGTCGATCATCAGACTGGTGAAGCCGTTGTGGATGGCCGTGACCATATCTTCCAGCTTTCCGCCGTGATCCAGGTTTAACGCAACCGGAATGCTGGCGCGTTCAGCCAGTTCCTTGACCAGCGGAACGATCTCCGTCAGATGCGCATGCTTGCCGATCTGACCCGGACCCATCTGAACGATAATCGGGGAATGTTCTTCCTCGGCGGCGCTGATCACCGCGCGGGCCATTTCCATATTGATGCTGTTGACTGCCATCACCGCGTAATTATGCTTGTGCGCGTGCTGCAGAATATCCTTCATCGAAACTAACATAGATCTCCTTCTTTCTTTCCTTAATATAATTACAAATGGCTTAGAGACTGAACGTTAAGCTTACAGATTGATGTCCAGGTCGACGATTTCTTCTTCCTCTTCCTGGCCTTCCTCGCTTGGCTTCTTGATTGCCGAGTAGATGACGCCGGTCGCAACCGAGCCGACAACTAAGGCGATCACCGCCCACAGCCAGTTGGTCATCATCGGGAAGACGAAGATTCCGCCGTGGCCGGCAACCGATTCAACGCCCATCGCAACAGCGATGCCGCCAGCTAAGGCTGAACCGATCATGGAAGCCGGAATGAAGCGAGCCGGATCCGCTGCCGCAAAAGGCAGGACGCCTTCAGTAATGAAGCACAGACCCATTGGGAACGCGGTTTTCGCGGTTTCTTTTTCAGTAGCCGAGAATTTTTTCGGTGTTAACAGCGTGGAAACGAAGACGCCGCACGGTGGCGTCATGCCGCCGATGATCTTGGCTGACATTGGTCCATAGATACCGTCAGCACCCAGTGCATTGGCTGCCATGGAAGCTGTCTTGTTGACCGGACCGCCCATATCGAAGCCCATGCCTGCGCCGATAACTGCGCCGATGATGAACTTGGAGCCGCCGTTGAGGCTCATGATCCAGCCCTGCAGAGCGTTCATGGCAATCGCCATCGGTTTCGCTACGATCGCGAAGAAGGCCACGCCGCAGACAAAGGTTGCGATAACCGGAATAATCATAACCGGCATCAGACCGACCATCCACTTCGGAAGTTTCCAGGTCTTCATCCACTGGATGAAATAACCGATCACAAACGCCATCAGCAGACCGCCTAAGAAGCCGGCTTTCGACTGGTTAGCCGCATAGCCGATAATGAAGCCCGGCACGATGCCCGGACGTTCGGCGATCGAGTAGCAGACGCCGGCCGTCATGACCGCAACGCCGAAGCTCATCGCGTAGTCAGATAATTTGGAAATCATCCACCAGAACTGTTTCCAGTCGAAGCAGTTCAGGTTGGTGAAGATGGTTGCGCCCGCTTCCGGCGCATAGTTGCCAACTTCCCATCCGCCGAAGCCTTTCGCTAAGGCGCCCAGGATACCGCCGGCCACGATCATCGGAATCATGTACGAGATGCCGGTCATCATGTGTTTTTTTAAGTTCAACTTTTTCATGGATTCATCTACCCCTTTTTATTTTTGGATTTTCTTTTCGATCGTGGCGATCAAGCTTTTTGGATTCTTCATCGCGACGCTGATCGGAATGTCAACGGTCGGCTTGCCGGCAAAACGTTCCATTCCGCTGACGGCGATATCATGCGCGACGATGACAACGTCGGCCGCGGCGATATCTTCCGCTGTCAGTTTGTTCTGTGCGCCGATCGTCCCCTGCGTTTCGATCTTGCACTGATGGCCCGCGGCCTCCGCTGCGTTCTGGATTTTCTCCGCAACGATATAGGTATGCGCGATGCCTGCGGTACAAGCTGTAATTCCTACAATCTTCATTTGGGTTCACCTCCCATCCTTTGTATTCTTTGGCATGATCATAATTTATCATGTTGCAAGCGCTTTAGTTTAACAACTAAGGGAACTTTATTACGGTAATTTTTTGATTAAGTAACGATTAAATTGCGGTAATTTTGGTTATCAGTTGAGGAACAAATCGATCAACTCTTGCTTTGTTGTGACTTTCTGCAGCTTCTCCACGCGCTCGTCATTGCCCAGCTTGCCGGCCAGCTCCGCCAGCAGCATCATGTGGTTGGACGCGAAATCAGCGTCGTCGCTGACGCAGAACAGGAAGACCAGATTGATCGGTTCGTCGTCGTAGCTTTCCCATTCAATCTCATTCTCGCAGCGGCCGATCGCGATCCCGATCTTTTTGACGGCATGACTTTTGCCATGGGGAATCGCGATGTGATTGCCCATCCCGGTAATGCCTTCCGCTTCCCGGACGTAAATGTCCTTGACGAACTGCTCGACGTCCTCAATGTAGCCTGCCTCCAGCAGATGCGCGCTCAAATCGCGCAGCACTTCGTCTTTCGTCGTGCTTTTCAAATGCAGGTCGATGATGTTTTCATCCAGAATATCCGCTAATGCCATACGTTTTCTCTCCTTATCGTAGCTTTGCTTGTTAAAATTACTTGATTAAATACTTGTAAAAATCAACGTTGGTCTGGAAATTACGCAGGACGTTGACCTGCTCGTCGGTTCCGACCAGCTTGATGTACTGCTTATAAAAAGCCTGGGTGCGGCGGATCTCAAAGTCGTTGGTCATTTTGACGACTAACAGGAAGATCACGTCGACTTGTTCGCTGTCCCACAAAATGGGCTTTTCCAGCGTGGCGATGACGACCCGGGCTTCGTTGATCTCATTTTGATCGCCATGAGGAATCGCGACGCCGTTGCCGATCGAGGTCGGCGTAAACGCTTCACGGTCCAGCACCGTCTTCACATATTTGCGCGTGACATAGCCCTTGCGGACCAGGCGGTCGCACAGAAATTTCAACAATGCCGGTTTGTCGTCGATTTCCAGATGCGTAAAGATCAGATCCGGCTCGAACAGCTGGTGGCAGTCGGCGTCAAACTGAGCTTCGCTGACCTTGTTGAGGATCGTGTTGCGGATCCAGTGATTGATCTTCTGGATCGAAGCGTCGGACAGGAAATCATCGATTTCCACAATCCGCGGATCGTGAAGCCCCAGTTCCCGCGTCGTCAGGATCAGATCGACATCTTCGACCTTTTCAATCTTAAAATCGTGAACGCTGACCACCTTTACCGAATGAATCAGACTGAACGAGCGGCAGATCTTATCGCACAGCATCTGATTGATGCCCATGCCCGAGGCGCTGACCAGCATCGTCCGCACCGGATTCTCGTTGCGTTCCAAGGCGGATTGGATATACAGCACGATGTAGCCCAGCTCATCCTCGCTGACCTTGAGATCGAAGTATTCCTCAAACAGCACGGAAATCAGCCAGGCCACCCGGAACGTCTTTTTGTATTCCGTCTTGATATAATTGGTCAGCCCGTTGGTATGCCCGCGCTCATAGCGCAGCCGGAACAGCGTCGGCCGCATGTGAATCAGCAGCCCGTGCACCAGCGCTTCGTCATGCGTCAGATCGACGTTGAGGACATTGCTGACAACGGAGATGATCTTGCGGACAAATTCCTGCAGCTTGTTGTCATACTCCCGCAGCACCTCGCCGCTGTCGGCGCTGTAGCCGCTGTCGATCAGCTTTGAGCATAAAATCTGAATCGATAAAAACGCTTTTTCCTCGGTCGGTAGCGTCATGTTGAAATGCGCCCCAAGCTTTTTGAAAATTGCTTCGGCAAAGCTGTATTCGTTGTATTTCTGAAGCATTTCCAGCTCCTCGTCCGAGAACTTCAGCTTGCGTCCGTTTTTCTGCTGATTCTGATAAATGGCCAGCGACGCGTAAACAAGCACCTCGTTGAATGATTCCTCGGCAAACTCAAAGCTCCATTCCTTCTCTGTTTCCATAATTCCGCGCCGGATCGCATCGAGATCCAGCCCCGGCATGAAGAACAAAATGCTTTCCTCCACGTTGGTCTCGGTATCGAATTTCAGAATGAAATGCTTCAATGCCAGCCGGTAGGACACTTCGTTGTAGGCCAGCTCCAATCCCTTGTTGCGCACGACGTTCAGCTCGATGTTGAACAGCTTCAGCCAGCTGCGGCAGTCGTTGATCACCTTGAGCGTCGTCGGGACGCTGAGATAGAGCTGGGAGGCCAGCTGCTTGGTCGTCAGCGTGTTGTTCTTCGTGCTTTTCAAGATCAGCTTCAACGCTGTCGCGGTGCGGATCTGATCGTTCTGCAGCACGTCCATGTTCGCCGAATTGTTGATCAGCGAATTGATTTTCAGCCGCTGCTGCGGGTCGGCGTCCAGCCAGATCCCGATCCTGGGCTTCTTGCATATCTCGCCCAGCTGGTTGTCCAGCAGCATGTTGTTGATGACTTCCACTTTCGTGCGGATCGTTTTTTCTGACAGTCCAATTTCTTCCGCCAGCTGGCCCGTGGTCACCATCTCTTTATTCAGCAGCGCCTTTAAGATCAGCTGGGTGTAGTAATTAGACTTTTGATCATTCATTTTGTCACCGCCCTTCCCTCGTCAATAAAATAGCATACTTTCCAAGCCCGGCTGAAAGAAAAACGGGAACAGAAATCCGGTAATTTTTTGCTTGTTGTTTCACGAATCCCTGAAAAAGCGGGTAAATTCCCTTTTACAAAAGCTTTTTTTATGTTTTATGTACGAAATCAAAAGTTACTCAACTTAATCAAGACCTTATCAAATCCTGATTGACAACCTATCGGTCAGCCACTATGATAAACATGTCCAGGCAAGAGAAAAGCCCGGTTTTCCGGGCTTAATCGATCAGCTGGATTTTGAGATTCTTGAAATACTGCCGGTACTTCTCATTCGGTTCTTCATCGGTGATGATTCCGGTAATGCCTTCAAGATCGAAAAACTTATTAAACGCCACCGTGCCGAATTTTGAGTGATCGGCGACAATCCAGACCTCTGCGGAATTCTGGATCACATGCCGCTTGATCACGCCTTCGTTAAAATCGGTATTCGTCAGCCCCTTGGAAATCGACAGGCCGACCGTGGAAACGAACGCTTTATTATAGTAGTACGGATAGAACGAGGTATCGGAGAAGAACGTCTGGGTTTCCCTCCGCAGCTTCCCGCCCAGGCAGATGCCCGTCAGGTTCTCCGCTTCCGTCAGCGCGTTCATAACATGCAGGCTGTGGGAGATCACCGTGACCTCCTGCTGATGAAGATAGGGGATCATCGTATAGGCGGTGGAGCCTGAATCCACAAAAATCACGTCGCCGTCCTGCACCTGCCGCGCCGCCAGCTGGCCAATCCGGGCCTTGGCCGCCGCGTTGGTGCGCAGCCGGGAAGACAGCGTCGGCAAGGTCGCCGCGCTGATTTTCTCCGGTTTAGCCAGAACGCCGCCGTACACCTTGGTGATCACATTGCGGTCCTCCAGCTCCTTCAAATCCCGCCGCAGCGTCTGCACGGAGATATTGAACAGCTGCTGAAGCTCCTCATTGCTCACCGAGCGGTTTTTGCGGATGTAGGCTTCCATCTCCTGCAAACGATTGTATTTCATGATTTTCCCGACCTTTCAACTTTCTTCATTATAGACAAGTTGAATCCCTGTGACAAGCAGAAAGGAGTTCACAATGTTAAGAAAAAATGAGAATCTGCATTCCGGTTTTAATCAAATCTGCGATGGTGAAAAAGATCAAATGTTCATGAACATCCAGCTGTTGATCGGACGGCAAGGGGAATCCTGGCCGGTCCAGTCCGAAGATCAGGAAACGGCGCTGCTGCTGTTAAGCGGCAAGGTTACCTTCCATTATGCGGATCAGACCGTCACCGCCGAGCGACAGGACTGCTTCCATGACGACGCGACCTGCCTGCATGTCTGCCGGAACACGCCGGTGACGCTGGTTTTCGAGGAAGACGGCGAGGTGCTGGTCCAGCAGAAGGAAAACCCGCGGATTTTCCCGGCCGTGCTGTACGACAAATCCAACATCGACAAACAGTTCTTCGGTGAGGGTAAGCTCGCGGCGACAACCAAGCGCCAGGTCACGACAATCCTGGATTACCAGCGCACTCCGTATTCCAACATGGTGCTGGGAGAAATCACCAACTTTCCGGGTATTTGGAGCAGCTATCCGCCGCATCATCATCCCCAGCCGGAGGTCTACTTCTACAAATTTGATCATCCGCAGGGCTTCGGCAGCTGCTTCATGGGTGAGGACGTCTATAAAATCACGCACAACAGCGTCGCGATGATCCCGGGCGGTCTGACCCATCCGCAAAATGCCGCGCCGGGCTACGCGATGTTCTATGTCTGGATGATTCCGCATCTGGAAGGTAATCCGTGGATCAAGACACGCACCTTTGACCCCGATCATGAATGGGTCAACGATCCGGACGCTGAATTCTTCCAGTTGGACAAATAAAGCATTTCCTCCCGCGGCGGAATCCTTCCGGCAATCTTGCCCGGACTGATATCCGCCGCCCCAGCCCATTATAAAAAAGGAGAAACAGAAATGAATAAACTTTATGAAATGGTCACCCGTTTTCCGCAGACGGAAGTGTGGAACGACTCCTGCAGCTGCAAGGAACTGCAGTACGCGATCGACAACGGCGCCAGCGGCGCGACA
>NZ_GG657556.1:50180-87714 GCF_000157995.1 Holdemania filiformis DSM 12042 | reverse complement strand
AACGACGATGAACCAGTTTCTGGGCGGCTATGACGATTTAGTCAGACTCATCCGCAGCTACATGATCAAATAAGGAGGAAACAACCATGGCTAATCCCTTTTTAACACCCGCAAAGATCATCAGCGGCACCGACGCGCTGGAAGACGCCGGGCCCGCTCTGGCCGCGTTAGGCAAGAAAGCGCTGATCGTCACCGATTCAATGATGATCAAGCTAGGCAACCTGGATAAAGTATTGAAGGTACTGAACCAGCACCACATCGCGTATTCCATTGACGCTGAAATCAACAGCGAGCCGTGCAATACGATGATCGTTCATGGTTTGAAACAGTATCAGGCGGAACACTGCGATTTCTTGATCGCTCTGGGCGGAGGTTCGCCGATCGATTCGATGAAGGCGATCGCGATGATGAGCGCCGACCCGGACCGGCCGTTAAATTCCTACATGGGCCAGCCGGTGGAAACACCGCTGCCGAAGAAGGTCGCGATCCCAACGACTGCCGGCACGGGTTCGGAAGCAACCCAGTTCACGATCATCACCGACACGGAAAACGACGTGAAAATGCTTTTAAAAGGCGGCAGTCTGATTCCGGATCTGGCGATCATCGATCCGCAGTTCACCATGACCGCGCCGAAAGGCGTCACCAGCGCGACCGGCATCGACGCCTTGTGCCATGCGATCGAAGCTTACACCTCGCGTTTAGCCCAGCCGCTTTCCGATACCTTCGCGCTCAGTGCCGTCAAACGGATCTTCAACAACCTGACGGAAGCCTATGAGCACGGCGACAACGAGGAAGCGCGGATCCAGATGTCGCTGGCAGCGCTGGAAGCCGGGATCGCCTTCAACAATTCCTCGGTGACAATCGTCCATGGCATGAGCCGCCCGATCGGCGCGCTGTTCCACATCGCGCATGGCTTAAGCAACGCCGTGCTGCTGGAAGTGTGCATGAACTACGTCAAGGACGGCGCGCTTGACCGGTTCGCGGATCTGGCGCGGTATTGCGGCATGACCCAGAACGAGGATGACGCACTGGCGGCCGATCTGTTTCTTGAAAACCTGTCCGCCCTGTTAGCCCGGCTGAACGTTCCAAGCCTGGCCCAGTTGAATGTCGACCGCAATCAGTTCTTCAATTCGCTGGAAAAAATGGCTCACGACGCTGCCGTTTCCGGATCGCCGGCCAACACCCGCAAAGTTATAACGGAAGAAGCGCTGATCGCGCTGTACAAGCAGCTTTGGTAACTCTCTCGTGACTATCCAGACCCGGATTTACTCCCTTTTCCGGGTCTTCTGTTACTATTCCTTATACACTTTACTGATCATGAAAGGATGATAAAACGATGCGCATGACTCATTTTAAAAACGCCAACGTCGACGTCAGTCAGCTGGCCGTCGGCACCTGGGGGCTGGACAGCCTGCGCTGGAACGGCGCGATGAGCGAAGAGGAAGCGATTGCGGCAATCCGCGCAATGATCCAGGGCGGCGTCAACCTGATCGACACAGCGCCTAACTATGGCAATCACAGCTCGGAACAGATTGTCGGCAAAGCGATCCAGGGTCTGAACCGGTCTGAGATTTACATTTCCACGAAGTTCGGCACGCACAACGATTTATTCACCGGCGGCGTGTTCCGCGACGCCCGCTTCGGCACCGTCATGGAGGAAATGGCCAGCTCGCTGCGCAATCTCCAAACGGATTATGTCGATTTCTACTTCCTGCATTGGCCGGATACGCACACACCGATTGCGGAAACGATGTGCGCCCTGAACTTCTTAAAGCAGCAGGGCAAAATCCGCTATATCGGCTTATCCAACTGCGATCAGACGTTATTGGAGGAAGCGATGAAATACGGCCAAGTCGACGTCATCCAGCCGCCCTTCTCGATGATCGACCAGCGGTCTAAGGCATTAATGCAATGGTGCGCTGAGCACGGCGTCGACACGATGACCTACGGTTCCTTAAGCGGCGGAATTTTGACAGGCCGGTTCCGCGAGGTTCCCGACTGGCCGGCCAACGATGTCCGGCTGTCCTTCTATAAAGGCTTTAGACCGGAATTTTTCCCACGCGTCATGGAGCTGATGGCCACCCTGGATGAGATCGCTCAGACACATCAGGTTCCAGTCAGCCAGGTCGCGATCAACTGGTCGACGCAGAAGGATTTCGTTTCGACGGCTTTAGTCGGCGTGCGCAGCGTCCGTCATGTCGCGGAAAATCTGAATACCTTCACCTGGCAGCTCAGCGCAGCGGAAATGCAGAAAATCGATGCGGAAATCACGCGGCTGGGTCTGGATCAGCTCTGATTTCTCCCCTTTTACCAAGTTTCTTCTCCCTTCCTCATAACATGCGAAACTGAAACACCCCTGCCCAAAGCGCCGCGATCTTCATCCGGCGTTTTTATCCAAACTCAAAAGAGTTGTATAATTATCATTTCTGAGTTATACTGATTATGGAAAGCCGGGACACTCTTTCTTTTCAGAAAAACGGTTTAACGTCGACTGAAAGTTCCTATCGCTCGAGATTCTTCCAATTCTCTGCCCTTAGACAGAAGATTCTGTCCCGCGTCTTTCCACACCTTGAATAGACGACCCTTCCGCGAAATAAGCGCTCTGGAAAAGTGAACTATACTTCTTCAAATTTGACAAGCTGGATTCAGCGTCATAAACTAAAAGAAACCTGCGCGAACCTTCATCCCGCAAAATTAAAGGCTAAAGGAAAGGGGCAGTTATGATCAAAGCTGAATTTGGCATGATTGATGAAATAGATCCCAAAAAAGATTATAGTGCTTATGAACCGCAGAATTATCATTGCATTGCGATTGACGATGATCTCTATCTCAATGCCTGGTGGCCTAAGCTTCTGTTGATGCAAACCTATTTTCATTCTCTCGATCATCCTTCCCAGGCTTTAGCCCGGCACGGCGTCACACTGATCCCACCGCGGTCGCTTCCTGCATTCCAGGAAATCGTGCTCAGTGACCGGCGGATAAATCAGGATGATCAACTGGTTGATCTGGCGCTTAAAATCCAGGCTGCGATCGACAACCAAAAGTTTATGATCCACTATGGCGTATAAAGACCAAAAACGTTCGTTTTGCGATTGTCAGGCTTCGCAGACGGACGTTTTTTTACTTTTAAAGGTATTGATATTGATCTGATACGCTCGGGAAACAGCCAGGGAACGACCGGATTTGAGATTGCCAAGTATGAGAACAGTCGCATTTTTTGATTTACTGAATCCCAGAATTTCATTCAAATTATCCGTTTTTGTGCACAAATGGACAATATTACAAAAAATGCAGAAGATAATCCATTCAAACCCTTCGGCCGGTTCTATAAAATAAGAACCAGGAGGAAGGAAAATTATGAAGAAAATCGTTAAACTGATGCTTTCCGTCATGATGATCGCTTCGATGGCTGCGTGCAGCTCAACACCGAAGAACGATCAAGGCGGCGAAGGCAAATTCAAAGCAGGAACTTACACAGGGACGGCCCAGGGAAATAACGGCGACGTGACAGTCGAAGTCACCTTGAGCGCTGACAAAATTGAAAAGGTCGAGGTCACGGAACACAAGGAATCCGCCGGTATCTCCGATGCGGCGATCGCCGACATCCCGGCGTCGATCGTTGAATCCCAGTCGCTGAATGTCGACACGGTATCCGGTGCAACGCACACATCCGACGCGATTCTGGACGCTGTCAAAGCGGCGCTGACAGAAGCGGGCGCCGACGTTGAAGCGCTGATGAGCGGGGAAGGTGCTGCGAAAACCACCGTTACTTTAGAAGATAAGACCTATGACGTCGTTGTCTTAGGCGCCGGCGGAGCGGGCTTGTCCGCAGCGATCGAAGCCCAGGCAGCGGGCGCAAATGTCGTTGTCATTGAAAAAATGCCGTATGTCGGCGGCAACACAATTCTGTCCTATGCCGAACTGGCCTGCCCGAACAACTGGCTGCAGGAAGAACAGGGCATTGAAGACAGCCCGGAACTGATGGCGAAGGAAATGTGGGAAGGCGGCGGAAAGGTCGCGAAGAAAGAAATGGTCGATATCGTTGCGAACAACGCGACGGCGGCCGCGGAATGGCTGCGCGATGAAATCGGCGTCAAATATCAGGATTACCTCGTCTGGGAAGGCGGCCACAGCGTAGCGCGTGCCGTTGAACCGATTGATTTAGGTCCAGGCATGATCAATCCGTTAAAGGAATACGCTGAAGGTCACGGCGTAGAAATCATGCTGAACACGAAAGCAGAAGAACTGATTCAGGATGAAACCGGCAAGGTTGTCGGTGTTAAGGTCTCCCAAGGTGATCAGACGGCGACGATCTCCGCGAACCGCAGCGTCGTTCTGGCTACCGGCGGCTTCGGCGCAAACGTCGAAATGCGCGAACACTACAACACACGTTGGGAAACACTGGACGAATCGGTTAAAACGACGAACTCCCCGGCCATTGTCGGCGACGGCATCGTCATGGCTGAAAAGATCGGCGCTAATCTGATCAATATGGAACACATCCAGCTCTATCCGTTCAACAATCCGATCACCGGCGTCTTCTACGGCATTGAAGCGCCAAGCTGGTCGGGCGAAGGTCTGATTTATGTCAACAAAGACGGCAAGCGTTTCGTCAACGAAGTCGCGATGCGCGATGTCCGCGCCGAAGGCATTCTGGCTCAGGGCGGCTTAGTCTACGCGATCTACAACCAGGAAGTCGCTGACCGGCTGAATCTGGAAGAAAAGTTCGCCGACGAATATGCCCGCTGCCTGGAAGACGGCGTCTTCTTCAAAGCTGATACGCTGGAAGAAGTAGCGGAACACTACGGCATCAATGCTGAAAACCTTGTGGAAACGATGGATAAGTACAACGAAGGCATCGAAAACAACACCGATGAATTCGGCCGTACCACAAGCATGGTTACGATGAAGGAAGGCCCTTGGTTCATTCTGGAAGGCGTCGTTTCTGTCCACCACACGATGGGCGGCGTTGAAATCAACGAAAACGCTGAAGTTCTGGATACCAAAGGCAACGTTATGCCAGGTCTGTTCGCCGCGGGTGAAGTCACCGGCAGCGTTCATGGCAACAACCGCGTCGGCACCTGCGCGATCGCCGATATCACCGTCTTCGGACGGATTGCCGGCCGCAACGCAGCCGCTGCAAAATAAATTAAGCTTTCCCTCCAAAGAATCCCAGTCTGACGGCTGGGGTTCTTTTTTACTCGTCCTTGAATACCGGCGAAATCTAATGCCTTGTTTGATGAATCCTCAATTTCGTTCAGTCTTGACAAGCCGAAGTCATTCAGTCGAAAAAGGTTTACAAACGTAGACTCTGGTAGTAAACTGAAATCACAGAGGTGATCTTCCATGCGTTTTTCTTTCACAAAACACGGTTTTCGCTGCGCCCTGCTTTGTTTCGTCCTGCTCTTTACGGGCTGTCAGCCGACTTCCCTTCCCTGCGATTCAGAATTGAATTCACAGTATGATTGGGAAAACGACCTGGTCATTATCGGCGATGCGATTCCCAGCCTGATCGCCGCGATTGAAGCGCATGATCAGGGGGTTGAGGATATCCTTGTCATCGTATCTTCGCTCAAGCCGGACTACCCTTCATTTCACAGCGCCGATCTGCCCCATTCCGTCGAAATTTTGACGGAGGAAACCGATCGCTATGCGGCGTTAGGCGCCGCAGCTCAGCGGGCTGACCAAAGTCAGCGGCGCTGGACGCTAACCGAAATTAAACAATTTTATGATGATTATTTTTCAGAACTCACGCTGAGGGACGATTCTTCTCTTTTCCGAACGACCGTTGAACATTCGGGAGCGGACGTCGACTGGCTGATCGAACGCTGCGGCGTACCGTTTGCCGAACCGGTACCGGGTTTACTGCCGGATTATAAATTAATGATGACCCCGGATGATGGACAGACTGAAGGACACCCTGTCGTTCTATCCGCCTTGGCCCAGATCGCTGCCGATCTGGGGATCGCCTTCATGGAAAATTCACGCCTGACTCAGATTCTACTGAACGAAGCCCAAGATGGTGTGGAAGGCGTCAAAGTTGTGCAATCCTTCAACGATGAAGAAACAGGCCAACCTCTGAATTATTCGCCTAAAATTAAAACAAACGCGTTAATCGTCGCGGATCAGTTTCTTTCGCAAGACGTTTTCCTTTACGGACATTTAATCTCCGATTTCACACCTCTTCAATTAGAGGATTGGGAATCGGCGGCTTCGCCGCAGGAAGACTACGATTACTTTACCCTGCCCAATATCATTTTTCTAAATTCTGACGGCCGCCGGTTCTTTAATGAAAAGGATCCGAAGATGAACTATCAGGATCAGCTGATTTGGATTGCCAAACAGGAACCGGTCTATGGAATCAGCGATCTCGATCACGTTCAAGCGGCCGGAATTTCACCGCAAACCTTTTATTTCGAAGTGGATGGGCTTAATCTCCTCGCTAACATGATCAATCCGGAATACCCCGGAATTGTAAAAAAAACGATCACGGATTACAATCAGTACGCCCGGACCGGCCTTGATTTAGAATTTGAGCGTGAGGGAACGACAATGAGCGAGCTGATACCGCCTTATGTTATCGTGGAATTTCATACTTCTCCGTCCCGCCTGACTCTCAACAAATCACTTTTGCCGGTATCCTCTAAAGGGGAAGTTCTGAGCTACGCCTCAGACACTAATAAATTCGACGGTCTGTACTCTGTTTATGGAGAAGATACGAAATGTCCGGGATGGGAATTGACATCCGGGCTGGTCTGGGCGCGAATCACCGCTCAAAGTGCTGCCGCTCAGCTGCTGAAAAAATAATTGGCAGGCTTGCTTAAATTGAAGAAACCGTTTACAATGAAACCAAAAATAAGAAAGAGAGGTCATTTTATGTCTAATGAAATTCGTCTGGCCGATCTGGTCGTCGACTGTCCTGACGCTAAAAAGTTGAGTCAGTTCTACCATGAACTGCTGGACTGGAAAACTACGGAACTGTTCGGCAATCCCGCGGTTGTCAGCGAAAACGGCGTGATGCTGGTCTTCGTGCAGGAAGACGATTATGTCCCGCCGGTCTGGCCGGAGGTTGAAGGCCGGCAACAGAAACAAGTCCACTTTGATTTTCTCGTTTCCGACCTGAATACAATGATCACAAAAGCGGAAGCCTTGGGCGCGCGGAAAGCCGACACGCAGTTTGGCGGTTCTCAGTTTGTAACGCTGTTTGATCCTGCAGGGCATCCGTTCTGCCTTGTTCAGGCTTAAACTTTCCTATGTTAAAAAGATATCTCAGAAATACGGGATATCTTTTTTCTTCATCGTAAACGCTAAACACTTCATAGAATTGTCCGTATGATTAACCCTTCCATGAAAGCTTCTGTCCTGAGTTATTTTCAAATCCGTTTTTTCCAGGCCTTAAATCATGAACTACATTTCAATATAAGTCGTAAAGTATTGTTCCTGAAATTTGACTTGCTCCGCGATTTCTTCTCTAGATAAGGTTTGTTCCCTGGGAATCACAACCCATTTTTCTTCCACGTCCTCTTTTCGGTGAATGATCGCGATGACTTTTCCCGTAAACTCATTCACAGGTTCATTGATGCCTAAAATATAGGCGTCCTGGTCTTCTCCGTCGGGCGCGGAAATTCCACGGATATAACCATAATTTACCGGATAAACCAGTTCCGGAAAATGGGGATGGCGCGTTCCCATCTTTCGATCGACTGTGACCGTGACAATTTGTCCAAGCATTTCTTTTCTCCTGTTCTGATTTCCTTATTCTTACATTAATGACTTCATTATAAAGCATAAAAAGGGTCTTATCCTCTTTTTTTGACTATTCCGCAGCGGTCGGTACGATTCTGTTCGATTATGCTCGAGAATCCATCAAAATGAAAACAGAAAGAAAGCAAAAGAAGCTTCATTAAAATGAAAACTTAAAAAATTACCGGAATAAACTGCCTGCTTGCCTGCCGTGGACGATCGCCAAACATGGTAAAATGTAGAAAAAGAATGGAGTAATCAATGATGGAATCCTTAAATCGTCAAAATCATCCCCGGCCGCAGCGGCCGGTGCGCATTCTTCAGTTCGGCGAAGGAAACTTCCTGCGGGCCTTTGTCGATGATTTCATTTCCCAGTTAAACGAGAAAACTGATTTCAACGGCAGCGTTTGCGTCGTTCAGCCAAGACCGCATGGGCGAGTCAAAAGTTTAATGGAACAGGACGGGTTATACACGCTGCTTTTAGAAGGAAAAAAGGAAGGCCGGGCCACGCGGGAAATGCGAATCATCGACGTGATCGAACAGGGCATCGATCCCTACACCGATTACCCAGCGCTTTTACAGCGCGCAGCGGATCCGCAATGCCGCGTAATCATCTCGAATACCACCGAAGCGGGAATCACCTATACGGACGAACTCGTGACCCTGGACGTCTGTCCGCAAAGCTTCCCCGGAAAGGTTCTGGCCGTATTAAAACATCGCTTCCAGACGTTCAACGGCACACTGGAAAGCGGTATGGATCTCGTCTGCTGCGAGCTGATTGAACGCAACGGCGACACCTTGAAAGAAATCGTCTGCCGCAAAGCCCGCGAACAAGGCGAACCGCAGGCTTTCCTGGACTGGATCGAGAACGCCAACCGGTTCTACAATACGCTGGTCGACCGCATTGTGCCGGGCTATCCGAAAGCTCAGGCAGCCGCACTGGAAGACCAGCTTGGCTATCACGATGCCTATCTGGTGAAAGGCGAAATCTATCACAGCTGGGTGATTCAGGGCGATCCCGTGCTGCACTCCGTGCTGCCGCTGGATCAGTTAAATCAAAACATCATCTTTACCGACGATCTGGCGCCTTACCGCGACCGCAAAGTCGCGATCCTCAACGGCGCGCATACCGCGATGGTTCCCTTAGGTTTGCTTGGGGGACTGGAAACCGTGAAGGAAACCGTCGAGGATCCGCAGATTCGCCGCTTTCTCGAAGCCTTTTTAAAGGAAGAAGTCTGGCCTTCGCTCAATTTCAGTGAAAGCGAGTTAGTGGCCTTTACTCACGATGTCTTTGAACGCTTTGAAAACCCGGATATCCGCCACGAGCTCATGAGCATTTCGCTCAACTCGATCGCCAAGTTTAATACCCGCGATCTGCCGGCGATGCGGCATTATTACGATACCCATAAAGCGCTGGCTCCCCATGCCTGTTTCTCGCTTGCCGCGCTGATCGTCCTTCTGGGCCAGCGGAAATCAGACGGCACGCCGTTGATCAGCGAAAGTCCGGAAGTTTTGGCCTGTTGGCAGGATTGGGATGAAAATCAGCCGCAGGCGACGGTTGACGCGCTGATCCAGCTGCCTCTTTGGGAAGGCCAGCTGGCATCAATGGATAACATCGCGGAACGCCTGGTTCAAATTATCCATTCAATCGCAACGCTCGGTCTTCGCGATGCGTTAAAAAAGGAGGAAAACGCATGAAAAAAACGCTGCACATCCAGCCGAACGACAATGTGATCGTCGCGCTGGAACCGTTATCCGCCGGAGAAATCATCAACGGAATCACCTTGCTGGACGACATCCCATCCGGTCATAAATTCGCCTGTGCAATGATTCCAGACGGTCAGCCGGTCATCAAATACGGCCAGCCGATCGGTCAGGCCGCCGGTGACATTGAAGCCGGACACTGGGTCCACAGCCACAACCTGAAAACCCGGCTGTCCGGAACGCTTGATTACCAATATGATCCGGTCTGTGACCCGATTGTCAAACGTCCCCAGGGGCGTTCCGTCATGGCCTACCGCCGCGCCAACGGCAAAGTCGGAATCCGCAACGAGCTGTGGGTGATCGTGACGGTCGGCTGCATCGGCGATACCGCCCGCAACATCGTCAACGCCTTCCGCCAGCGCCATCCGTTAGATGATATCGATGGGATCTTCACGTTTAATCATCCGTTCGGCTGTTCACAGATGGGACAGGATCATCGCAACACTGTCAAAATTTTACAGGACATTGTCACCCATCCCAATGCCGGGGGCGTACTCGTGCTTGGTTTAGGCTGTGAAAACAATCAGCTGAAACCGTTTTACGACACGCTGGAACAGATCGATCCGGAGCGCATCCGCTGTCTGAACTGCCAGGACGTTGAGAATGAGGTTCACAGCGCCGTGGAGCTGCTCGAGCAGATTTATCAGGTCATGCGCCATGATCAGCGCGAAGCCTGCGATCTCAGCGAATTCTCCTTCGGTTTGAAATGCGGCGGTTCCGACGGCTATTCCGGAATCACTGCCAATCCGCTGCTGGGGCGGTTCTCCGATCTTCTGTCCAGCTACGGCGCGAATATCGTGCTCAGCGAAGTCCCGGAAATGTTCGGGGCGGAACAGCTGTTGATGAATCGGGCCGCTGACCGGAAAACGTTTGATAAACTCGTCGCGATGATCAACCGCTTCAAGGACTATTTCCTGTCCAATCATCAGGTTGTTTATGAAAATCCATCCCCGGGCAACAAAGCCGGCGGCATCACAACGCTGGAAGAAAAGAGTCTGGGCTGCATCCAGAAAGCCGGAACCGCGCTGATCAACGACGTGCTCGACTATGGTGAGCCGATTCAGAAAAAAGGCGTCAGCCTCGTTTACGGCCCGGGCAACGACCTCGTGTCCACCACCGCGCTGGGGGCCTGCGGCTGCCAGATCGTACTGTTCACGACCGGCCGGGGTACACCGTTCGGCGGGTTTATTCCAACCTACAAAGTAGCCACCAATTCAGAGCTGGCAATGAAAAAACCACATTGGATCGATTTCAATGCCGGTCTTCTGACGGAAGGCGTACCGCTCGACGAAGCGGCCGACCAGCTGGTCGAAGATCTGATCGCTGTGCTGGAAGGAAAGAAAACACGCAATGAAATCAGCGACCTGCGCAGCATCGCAATCTTCAAACAGGGGGTTATCTGTTAAATGGACATCATTCTTTACGGCCTGGTTACCGTTCTGTTGGCAATGGCCGTGTTTCAGGCGTTCCGCCTGCACAAACATTATACCGGCACGCTGTATCCGGCGCTGTTCGCCAATTATCTTGAATACTTCTGGCGCTATCAATTCCGCCAGAATCTCTCCGTAAGCAGCTGGCTGAAACAGGAGCTGGGCTTTCACCGGCTGTTATACAACTCCGTTGTGGATCAGGACGGACATGTCGCTCAGACCTACGTCACCCTGTTGTGTACGCGCGGCGTCTTCGTTATCCGCGATTTGCGCAGTGAGGGACAGCTCAGCGGCAAGCCGAACGACAAGCACTGGATCCTCCGCCGGCCGCAGGCGGAAGCGGCGAAGAACTTCCGAATCCCCAATCCGGCGGCGGGTCTGCGCCAGCATTGCCAGTATCAGCGGCAGGCGTTAGGCGGTCTGGACTGCACCGGTCTGTGCGCGCTTCCTGACACCTCGGATCTGACACAGGCCAAAAGCGAGTTTGCGCTGCTGCACTACAAGGAGGTCATCCCCTGGATTCAGAACCAGCCAGAATGTCTGAGTGAGCAACAGATTTTAACCGCTTTTGAAAAAGTATCGAAGAAATAAAAAATCAGACGCTTACGGGTTTCTATTCCAGGCAAAACCCAGACCGGTGTTGTTCGGGGAGTTAAGCCTGTGCGCCTTCCTGTATTCCCTGGTCAGCTTCTGTCCCGGGCTTCATTGCGCCGGCGGCTTCGCTGACAATCACCCCGAGTTTAAAAGGAGAAATTTAACGATGGCATTTATTTTATTAGGCGTCGGACTGGCGCTGGTGATCGCATCCAAAATTTTTTACAACCAGCGCTGCGCCGCCGGCCAGGGGATTCCCTATAATCAAAAAGAAAAGCTGATGCTTTACGGCGGCTATGTCTTGTTGGGGATCGCTTTTACGTTGGCTGTGTTCAATTTAGCTTAAGCTATCCGGACGTTCCTGCTTCCTCAGGCAGGCGTCCGGTTTCTTTTTATAATGAAATTTAGACAAACCCGCCCCGCTGTATTTGCGCTTCTTCCGCAGTTCTGATATACTGATCCTCAGTTTAGGAGGATGATTATGGCATCAGATCCCGGCGGTAACGCCATCGCCATGCAGCTGTTGCTGCTGGTACTTCTTACGTTAGTCAACGCTTTCTTCGCAGGAGCGGAAATGGCTATCGTTTCCGTGAACAAAAACAAAATTAAAATGCTGGCTGAGAAAGGCAACAAAAAAGCCCGGCTGATCGAAGGACTGTTCGACGACTCGACTAAATTCCTGTCGACGATCCAGGTCGCGATCACCTTTGCGGGTTTCTTCTCCAGCGCCTCGGCCGCCACCGGTATTTCGCAGGTGCTGGGCGGATGGATGGCGCAGTACGGCATCCCGTACAGCTCCACGATTGCGGTCGTGCTGGTTACGATTATTCTGTCCTACTGCACGTTAGTCTTCGGCGAGCTTGTGCCCAAACGGATCGCGCTGCAAAAGGCGGAGCAGTTCAGTTTGATGTGCGTCCAGCCGATCCTGGTCATTTCGCGCGTACTCTCGCCGTTTATCAAGCTGCTTTCCTTGTCAACCAACGGCTTCTTGCGGTTGTTGGGGATGAAGACGGAGAATCTTGAGGAGGAGGTCAGCGAGGAGGAAATTCGTTCGCTTGTCCACAGCGGCCGCGCCAGCGGCGTGTTTAACGATACGCAGACGGAAATGATTGACTCGGTCTTCACCTTTGATGATAAAACTGCGCGCGACGTCATGGTTCCGCGGCAGGAAGTCGTGATGCTCGATATGGACGAGCCGATTCGTCCGCAGTTAAAAGAACTGCTGAGCACCCGCCTGAGCCGGTTTCCGGTTTATCGGGATACCAGCGACAACATCATCGGCATTTTAAATATAAAAGATTTGATGATCGCAATCTCCGAAGGAGAAACCGATCAGCTGAAGCTGGAATCGCTGCTGCAGAAACCGTATTTTGTTCCTGACAGCAAGCCGACGGCCGAGCTGTTCCGCGAAATGCAGAAAACGCAGAACCGGATGGCGATCCTGATCGATGAATTCGGCGGTTTCAGCGGGATTACAACGACGGAAGATCTCGTCGAGGAAATCGTCGGCGATCTGCACGACGAATATGAACAGGAAGAACCAGAGCTGATTCAGTTAACGTCCAATGAATATCAGATCGACGGATTGATGAATCTGGATGAACTGAACGAAGAACTGGGCTTAAATCTGGAAACTGAGTATTACGATACTGTTTCAGGTTATCTGATCGAGCAGCTCGGACAGATCCCGCAGCCGGACGAGCATCCGGAAGTTCAAATCGGTATGCTGCGCTTCACGGTACAGTCAATGGAAGGCAAGCGGATCGGCAAGATTCATCTGACGATCCAGAATTCCCCGGAGCCGGAAGAAGCTGAATCCCATCCGCAATAAGAAGTTCGCTGGAAAACAGCGGGCTTTTTTATTATTCTCAATTCTTTTTTTGTTGAAAGCCTAAAACAAACTCCTTCAAAAAAATTGAGGAACTGGACTATTCCCTGTGCTATGATAAAGGCAGTCTGAAAATCAGGATTCAGATCCGACATCGTAAAGAAAGAGGGTTAACACATGATTCTATCCGATAAAACATTGCAAGCGATGCTGAACGCCGGGACGTTAACGATCACGCCGCTGATTGAAGACCAGATTCAGCCGGCCAGCGTCGATATCCGCCTGGGAAACACCTTCAGCGTTGTGGAGGATTCTCCTTCCGGGATGATCAACATGGAAAACGAAATTCGTTATAAAACGATCACTTCCGAGAGCTATATTCTGCTTCCCAATCAATTCGTCCTGGCAACGACGATGGAATATTTTGATCTGCCGGACGATCTCACCGCCTTTGTCGAAGGCCGCAGTTCGTTAGGCAGAATGGGCCTGTTCATTCAAAATGCCGGCTGGGTGGATCCGGGGTTCAAGGGTGAAATCACGTTAGAACTGTATAACGCCAACCGCTGTGCGATTGAATTAAAAGCAGGCAGACGCATTGGCCAGCTTGTCTTTGCGAAGATGGACGCACCGGCGCTTCATCCCTATAATGGAAAATATCAGGGGCAGAAAGGTGCAACGGGCTCCCGGGTTTTTCTGGATAACGAAAATCAACGCTAAGTCACATAAAAAACGAGAAGCAGGGCACGGATTAAGAATCCTTTCGTCATTAGCTCTCGTTTTTTATTTGAGTAATCATAATGAAAAAGCTGTTGATCAAAGCCCCTTGCCATGACACCCTTCCAGCTCTGAAACAATTTTCGCAAGCGTATCCTCATCCCCGACATTGCCGGGAAAGAGAACAACGGGCAGATCTGGAAAGCGGCTGGCGGAATCACAGCGAACCACACCGATGCCGAGCTCAATCTGGCCTAACACCCATTCCCGCCGAACCCGAAGCCCCCGCGTCAGACAATCGCTGGACGTAATCCCGCCCTTGGTTATCATAAACCGCGGCGAGATCGTCAGCTGTTCAACGATCCGGATAAACTGATCGTTAATCGCCTGCGTCAGCCGCAGCTGATCTTCCGCGCTCCCCTGCGCCAAGTCCACACGTTCCCGCCGTGTCTGCAGCACAACCGTAATCCCGGCTGCCAGCTTTTGATTAACAAGCCTGGCACAGCGCTCACTTTCCTCAGCCAGCGTTCCTTGCAGGATCTGGTGCTGGTCAAAGATAATCGTTTCCAGGCAGGAATTTTGACGAAGCACTTCCAGCTGACGCGTCGTTTTCTGAACATGCGAACCGGCGACGATCAGCCCGCCGTTCTGATTCTTCCGCTGTACGCAAGCCTGCGGATCCATCAGCGGTTTTTCTGACTGATCCGCATAGATTTTGCAGAAAGACGCCGCGGTTCTAAACAGGAATGTCTTTTCTTTCAGTACGGTCTTTAACGGCGGCATCAGTGCCCGCAGATCATCATCTGTTTCCGCATTGATTATGATTTTCTGAAAGTCATGGGCCTGCCGCAGAATTCTGGTGATCGCGGCTTCATCCTGCGACCGCAAAATTTCCAGGGAAATAGACAGACAGGACGCAGCCGGATAGCGGCCTTGGGTCTTTTCCTCGACATACGCCTTCAGATCGCTGGCGTGAAATCCGAATGTTTTATCCCAGGCAAATTCACTTTCGCCAACCGGCAGCCAACGATCTTCCTGCTTCAAATAATGGAGATCATCCCGCGTAATCCGCATTCCCTGCAAATAGGGGCACAGAATCTCCCCGGCAACTTCAATCCCCTGCTCCTGCAGCACTTCGCGAACTGTTTCCGATTCCAGCGGATAATGCCCCCGCAGCGTCGAATCCGAGCGCAGCACAAGCCAGAACGGAACCCCGGTCTGTTTTGACGCCGCCATCAGATTCTGCGTGCATTCCCGCAGCAGACGTCGCGCCGCTTCCGGCTTCAATGCCCGGGTGTTGGTCAGGATGAAAACCATCGTTTCCTCTTCCCGTAAAAGATTTACGCAGGCGCTTTCCTCCCATGACGTATAGACCGCAACGTCGTGAACCATTTGAATCCCGGTTGGATCGTCGTCAAGCACGACGATCTTCGGTTCTCTGCCAGCGGAAAAACTCATGCCTGCTGCGCAAGCATCTGCTTAACGCGTTCCACCGCTCTGCGCGGACTGGTCAAAACTGGCTTGGAAATCCCCTCTAAATAAGGAAGCATCACCGTCATACTGCCCTGGGCCAGCACAATCACATCGCATTCCTGCTCAGCCTTCTTAATTTCTTTCAGCACGAGCTCATTATGTTTTTCCTGATTTTTTTCCTTCATCAGAATATCCAGCGCCCCGGCAACGAGATATTCCTTGATTTCAACCGCTTTCCCCGCCTGTTCCGCTTTTGTGCGGATCAGATTGCAGCTCGGCTTCATCGTGGAACCGACTGTGGCGATCACACCGATCCGGTTTCCCAGCCGTACCGCTTCCTCCGCCATTGGTTCATCAATCTTCAGCAGCGGACAGGTTACCGTCTGTTTCACAAGATCCGCACTTTCACCGACGGACGAGCATTGATTTAAGATCAGATCCACCCCCATCGACTGCGCCGCCTGTCCATACAGGCACATTCTTCCGATGATCCCCGGCGTAATTCCATTGTTGCGCTTAACTTCCTCCAATAAACTATCGTCGATGATGTTGATCATTTCCACCTCCGGCAAAAGCTCGGCAAACAGCGCTTTCAATTCGTTCAAGGAAACCGGACTGGTATGAATAACCGCGACTTTCTGCATAATGTTCTCCTCCTTTATGCTTTGCTTTCATTGTACAGGAAAGCCGGATGCCCGGAGTAAAACAAGTGGTCAGAATAATCCTTGCATTTTTCACTTGTTTTAAACTCTATTTTTGTTTATCGTCAAAACGCATTTCGATCGTCTTCTTTTTTAGGTTATCAGCTTTTCAATTCATTGATTATCATTTCGTTCTTTGACATCCTGGATCTGCTTTTTTCTTACTCTTATAAAATATCTTCGAGTTTCTGCTGAATCGTAATTTTCTTACGAAATTCTTCATAAGTTTTTCCGATAGTTTTTAAATAAATCTGATATACTGTATTTACAAACGCAAATATGCTGCACAGGAGGTTTACTTTATGAATGATCATGAAGAATATGATCCGATACTGATGTTTTTTATCACCTTCTTTTTCGGAGTTTTCGGCGTCCATCATTTCATCCGCAGACACTACGGATTGGGCGTCTTGTATTTCTTTACGTTCGGCGTCATGGGGATCGGCTGGCTGATCGATACGATCCGGGCTTTTGTCGCGATGTTCAAGACCAACAGCGAACCGCAGACCGGAGGACACCGCTGCCGCCAATGCGGCCGCCGTATCGAGCCTAACCGTGATTCCTCCTTATGCCGGCATTGCGAGGAACAGATGGAACAGGACTACCTGCAGATCTCCAAGCATTTCACCCGCGTCATCGATGAAGTTGAAAAAGGGCAGCCGCATTTAGAAGACTATCTGCGCCGCTTCGACATTCTGAACAAAGACGTTGAACAGATGTGGGATTTAGCTCAGGACATCGACGTGGAACCTCCGTTCCACCAAAGTGATCTGCGGAAAGCGATGGATCGCAAATTCGCCGAAGCCGTCAGCACACGGATTTCGATGGCACTGGAAAAATCTCAGATTACGATGGATACGCTCAAACTGAAACAGGAATTAATGGCGTTGACCGAGGAACTGATCGACTGCAAATATCATTTTCCGAAATACGCCGAACTGATTGCGCCGATGATTGAAAAAACAAAAGAAACGTTGAACAAAATCTAAAATTCACACAGAAAAGACGACAAGGAAGTCGTCTTTTTCTCTAGAATTTCGCTAAAACCTTTGACATCTGGAGATGGATCCGCTATAATATAAAAGCACTTGGAGAATTGGCCGAGTGGTTTAAGGCACCATCTTGGAAAGGTGGCGAAGTGGCAACGCTTCCGTGAGTTCGAATCTCATGTTCTCCGCCATGTGTAAATAAAGGCTTAACCAAGCCTTTTTTCTTTATTTTCTCAGGTATTTTTTATCAATCCTTAAGAATTGAAACACCGCTTTTGTGTTATGCTAAAGATAATTTCTAAAAGGAGGAATTGGCATTGGATTTTATGATAATGCAGTGGATCACGCAGGTCTTTCAGTCCCCGGTGATGACGGCGGTTATGCGCTTTATTACCGGCTGGGGAAATTTAGGCGCGCTGTGGATCTGTTTCGCATTTTATTTTTACTTTATCAAAAAGGATCGCCGAACGGCAGCGTTTCTGCTTCTGGCCGTTATCCTGACCTGGTCGCTGAATGATTTAGTGATCAAACAGCTGGTCGACCGTCCGCGGCCGTTTATGACGCATGCCGAACTCCCAGCCTTGATTGCAAAGCCAACGTCCAGTTCGTTTCCTTCCGGCCATACCGCCACCTCGTTTGCGGCGATGATGATTTTATTCGCTTATGGCGGGTCCTATAGATGGATGGGATTAGGCAGTGCGGTTTTGATCGCCTTCTCACGGATTTATCTGCATGTTCATTATCCATCCGACGTTCTGGCAGGCTGTCTTGTCGGGATCTGCATCGGTGCTTTGCTTGTTCGTCTGATGAAACAGCGCGGCGGCAAACTTACATCGGCAACCGGGGAAAAGTGCTAATTTCCCCTTGATTTCACTCTGGGGATCAGATATAATAAATAAGCACATGAATTCCCCAGGTGGCGAAATTGGTAGACGCAAACGACTCAAAATCGTTCGGTAGTGATACCATGCCGGTTCGAGTCCGGCCCCGGGGACCATTAAAAAGACAATCAGACGCAAGTCTGATTTTTTTGTATCTGAGCTTTTATTGATGCCAGTTTTTGTGTCCTTACCGATATCGATCTTCCATCCATTTAGTCATCGCTGTCTATTCTTAAGTCGTTTCTTCTTGTTAAACCTTCTATTTTATTTTTCTTAACATTTCATGACGCCGGATCTCTTCGGATCTCGTTTCTGATATACTTAGTTTACAATAAGGAATTCTGCGGAGGTGTCCCATGAAGCGATTTTATTCTATTGTTCTCTGCGTTTTGTTTACTGCAGCCTGCGGCCTTAATGACAAACCGGATACCGCCTCTCTGGGATTGTCTGCCGCTCCCTCTCCTTCTGCCAGTGTTCTCGCTTGTTCATATACCGATGCCTATGCACAGCTGGATCCTGATTCGATTCGAGTGCAGAATCAGCTTTTAGAATTCTCTCCTGGTGTTTTGGAACATGAAACACTGCTGTCAGCCAGTACCGATGTCGTTATAGCGACGGTGTGTTCGATCGAAGGCGGAAGTACCTACAATGAAAGTAAACAAACTACAATGACGCCTTATACTTATGGTACGCTGTCGATTCTCAAAAGCGTGAAAGGTGATCTATCTTCAGGTCAAACTATTCATTTCACCCGCAGCGGAGGGATTGTCCCGGTTGATGACTATCTCCGGAGTTTAGAACCCGCTCAACGAGAAGCCTTTGCTTCTGCCGCTGAAAAGCCGGCTTATATCAAACAAAAAGTGGATGGAGATATCGACATCGAAGTTGGAAAAACCTATTTAATCTATCTGTCTGATGACGAGATCTATCAAGCTCGGTCCAGTTCTTACGCAATCCTCGGCCATCAGGGTGGTTTGCGTGCGATCCGTAACAGCGAGAATCTACCAGTGACTCCGGAAACTTCGCTTTCGAATCTTGAAGCTTATCAATTGACAACTGACAGCTGGGAATCTTTGAATCTTCTCTTCAGCGATTGAAACCGCCCATAGAATAAGAAAGGAATTGATATCTTTCAATGATAAAAAAAATCAGATTCTGGATCTGTGCGATCTTAGCTTATTGTTTGTTTTTCCGTCTGACCCTCATTCTTTGCGCCATGACGCTCGAAAAAGTAATTGCCGATCTTTTCTTGCTTAATACCCTGGTTATGCTTATTCTCATCAGTCTGCCGTTCATGTTTACAGGGCTAGCGATGTGGTGCCTGCGCCGCTATTTTCCCGGCTTATTTTAACAACGGTTACTCCGTGAGCATCGACCAGAAACGAATTTGCTTACGAAAAGCCCTTAAAAATGGTAGAATAGAGATAGAGATTCACCTTTTGAAAGGGGGAACGAGCTTCATGTTTAAAGAAAAGGATTATGTACGATATGGTTCGCGGGGAATATTTCAGGTTGAACAGATTATTAAAAAAGAACTGAAACCGCGTCATCCTGAAACGTGCTATGTGCTCAGTTCCGTTTATGGCATTCATACGCAAATAGTAACGCCGGCTTCCAATCCGCAGCTGCGGCGAGTCATGAACCGCGAAGAAATCGATCGGATGATCGATGAAATGCCGTTGTTGGAATCCGACTGGATTGACGATAAGCGCAAACGGGAGGAAACTTACCGCTCTATTTTAGAAGAAGGCGATGGACACAAGCTCGCACAGCTGATCATTTCTATTTATTCCCAGAAGCAGGATAAGCTGAAAGACCGGAAATCGTTGTCACGCACGGATGCGGAAATGCTGGAACGCGCTGAAGATTTGCTTCATGAAGAAATCTCGCTGTCCTTCAAAATAAAAAAAGAGGAGGTTGCCGATTACCTCCTCAGCCGGCTCAAAAACAAATAACCTGGACTATCACGGAAGAACAGTATCTGATGCTGAATTTTCCGTTTTTTTATGGTACTTCAAAACGGCAGCGGATTGGCTTTCTTCCTCATCCTCGTCGAAAGCATAATCGTTAAGTTCCGGAAAATCCAGAAATTCAGTCAGCGTCATGTTGAAACCCAAGGCGATGCGGTGCAATGTACTGACACGCGGATCCTTTGTGTTGCCGCGGATAATATTGTCCAGTGTCGATTGCCGCAGAGAGGACATTTTCGCTAAACGGTGAATCGTGATTCCCCCTCGCTGACGACACAGATCTTTAATACGGTTTATGAGCATCTCAGAATATTCCATGACCGGGTCCCCTTTCGTGTTTTAATCAAAGCCTTCCTCATTAATAAAAGACTCGATTCCTATCATAACAAGTAAAAGACCGGTTTATACCCGAATTTGGTTAACCATCCCCTTCCTTCACTAAAAAGAATAGACAGTTCTGAAAATATTTTCAACAAGTTTGATTGCCCAGCATATTAAACAAGGCTTCCCTTATAAAATCAAGCCTTTTTGTCCACTTATCCAATTCTTGACAAAAGGAGACTTGTAAATTTCACGCTCAAGTCTGATGAATCGCTATGATTTGGAAGAGAACAAAACTGAAAAGCTGCATGATGAAAAAAGAATCTATGCTTTTATAAAGGGAATACACTAGATCAGACTCTCATTTAAACTCCGTGTTTATGATTTTCAGACTCCTGGCATTCTTCCCATAAATCTGAATTTGCACGTTGTTTGTTAACCTTTAAAGATAAAAACACGGTATCGCTAAGACTGGATGTCCGCTTCGCTATCAAACCCTGGTTTTGCGTTTAGCCGCCGGCATTTTCCCTTAGATAAAAAAATTAGCATGCCGCTTCCGCGATACGCTAACTTTTCGTTTAAACTTTTGACAGCTGAAGCAAGTTCAAATAAGATATGCCGTTTTCCGGCGCTGTGACGCCAAAGAAATCGCAGACAGTCGCGCCGTTGTCGGACATTGTGCGGCGTGTGCCGATTTTAACGCCTTCCAGTCCTTTGCGGTAAATCAGCAGCGGAACACACTCGCGGGTATGCCGGCTGTTGCCGATATTGGGATCATTCCCATGATCGGCCTGAACGATTAAGAGATCGTCTTCCGTCAGCCACGGCAGAATATCCGCCAATCCCGCATCGGCCTGTTCCAGAATCCGCCTGTATTCCGTGCTGTCCTGTGAATGTCCCGCCAGATCGGTTTCCTGAACGTTCGTACAGATAAAACCAGTGTCCGTATTTTTTACAGCATCCAGCGTCAGCCGCATACATTCCGGCGTCGGTACACAAGAAATGCTGGTGCCCAGATCGTTGGCGACGATATCCGCAACCTTGCCGATCAGCACGCAGGGAATCCCGGCCTTAGTCAGCATCGTCGGAACCTGGACATGTTGATTCACGCCATAGCCTAAATGGCGGCATTGATAGCCCTGTTCATAAGATTTGGATTTTGCCGAAGCGATGCCGATGAACTGGCCGTTTTTAATCTCCTCGGCCGCATATAAATCCTGCATGGTATTCCCGGTTCCGCCAAACACAATCACCCGGCCTACCGTCACTACCTCGCGCACCTGTTCCGCGATTTCTACTTCTTTTTCAAAAGAAATCAGATCCAGCGGAGCGGTCACATTGTAGCACATGCCCAGATCCGCTTCCAGATTATCCGCAACGGTGACGAAATCATCGCAGACCACATACCGCAGCCCCTGGCGTTCAATGATCTCGACATGATGACCCTTCGCTTTCAAATGCTGGGCAACAATGTCAACCTTCTGCTGGAATGGATGGACTTCCGGCCGCTTCGGCAGAGTCCCCATAATTTCCTGATGGCCCATAAACGTATCCGCGCCGAAATGCATCAGTTCACTTTTGCCAAAATTGGCCTGAGGATTAAATTTCATCTGTGCGCTTTCACTGCCATACGCATTCATCAGTCCCAGTTTTTCCAGCGTTGGAAGCTTCAGATCCGGATGATCACGCAGGATACTGCGCAGCGTGTTCGCTTTTTCATCGCCCGGACGCACAACGGCGGCGTCGGCCATCGCGCCGATGCCGAAGCCGTCCAGCACTACGATAATAAATCGTTTACTCATCCGCTTCACCCCCGCGTTCAGGCTTCATTGGCTTCCTGGATGCTTTCTGCCAGGATTCTTAACACGGTATCCGCGCCGGAACGATTCGGATTAATGCGGATCATCGTGTCGCCATACCGCGGATCAGATTTCAGGAATGTTCCGGATACGCGGTAAAACATCGGCGCCAGTTCATACTTGGATTCCGCACCGACGGGATTCGGCAAAGCGCCGCGTTTTTCCGCCGCCGCCAGCACTTTTTTCGCGATCGGCGTATCAAATTCAACGAGCAGCACCTTTGACTGAGCGTTGGCAATGTAAGCGTTCTTAATACCCTTGACCTCGCCTGCCTGAATTCGCCGGAGTGCTTCCTTGACCGCCGCGTCCGTCAGTGCCAGCATCACCGGCGCGTAAGTCAGACCCCGCAGCACTTCCAGCGCTTCCCAGCCCTGCGTCTGACAGCCGCCGGAATAGTGCATTTTGCGGATCCGGTCAACAATCGCTTTCCTGCCGACGACGCAGCCGATCCCTTCCGGCCCCTGAAGCTTAAACGTCGAGAAGCAGGAAACGTCCGCACCGCATTCGCAGCCAATTTTATCAACCTTCATAACGCCGTAGTTATCATCGATTAAGACCGGAATGTCCGCCGTCTGCTTGATTGTCTTAATCACGTCCGCCAGAGAATAACCATCATCAAGCTTCTGCCGGCTGTGCTGAACCAGCGCCCCGCGGATATCCGGATTTTCCCGCAGCGTTTGCACAATCGCCGCGTAGTCGTTGAAATCAGCCTGAACAGGAATCAAACCGAACATTTCAAAACTGGTCTGCGTCGTTGAATATGCCGGAGCCTTGTGAATCAGAATCTTCTGACCACATTCGATCATCGCGCTTAAGCCATAGCGGATTGCGCCGGTACCGCTGCCGCGAACTAAGATGCAGTCCTCCGCACCGAAGAATTCCGCAATTGTCTGTTCCGCTTTTCGCGTCGTTTCCGGCTGGTTGCCCGGCTGATGCACGCCCAGATCGCCGCGCGTCAGACTTTCCGCCCCGCGGAAATGGTGCGTGATGCAGTCAACCAACTTAAACTGCTTCTGCATCGCCTGTTCTAAGGTCATATTTTCTAATGGATATACGTTCATACTCCCCTCCTAAATTTCATAGCCGTCTATAAAATAGTTGTTCAGATCCAGAAAATACCGTTCGATCAGTTCGTCGTGCGCTTCCTCAATCCGCTCGCCCAGACAGAGCAGCCGCGCGATTTTATCCGGTTTGCTTTCACACATCAAGAGTGTCGCGGTGCCCAGCGCTGACTGAGGCAGCGACAAGGCCGTAGCACCAGCCAGGTTGCATACCCGGACATACCCCTTGCCCGCCGCCCGCTGAAGAGTGCGGGTGCGTTCGTCGAAATGACCGAACAGCGAATCGCCGAAGCCTTCCAGATCGATCGGCCCCTCGGTGATCATAAAGACGTCGCAGCGGTTCAGAACTTCCTGCAAAAAATCCGTCAGTTCCGCGCGCGGTGCGGCCGGATCCTTGACCGCAATGACCTGTGCGTCAATTCCGGGATATTCCCGATCCGCGAAAACAAGGCCTGCCGACGCTGCGGGCGTGATGCCGATCGCCGCCTCGATCGCCCGGTATAATATCTTTTTGTCCCGGACCATAAACCCGATCGAATTGCCAGCCGTGATGTTGTCGGTATTCGGCTTGAGCTGCTGCGGGCGATCCGCTTCAATCCGCTTAGAGATAAAGCTTATGATATTCAGACTGATCGCGGGCGCCAGGACGCTGCCCCCGCCGTCGTTGCCGATACCCAAATCATTGATCCCCGCGAACACATTGATCGCCGTACCGGACGAAGAACCGGACATGTACCGGCCGCTGATCGGATTGATCAGCTGAGTATCGACGGCGCGGCCCGCCAGCTGCGACTTCTTGTCGATCGTATGCAGCGTGAAACCCGCAGGTTCCAATTTGTGCATCAATGTATTCGGAATAGAACGGACATTCTTAATTCCGACCAGAAGCTTATCCGGATCTCCATCCAGCACCTGGACGATCGATCCGTAAGGATTCAATAACGCCGTTTTATGCTGCAGCAAATAGTTCTCTTTCATTTTGATCTACTCCCAATTCACCGGAATTTCCCGGCCCTGACTGTCAAAAATCCCGCTGATGCGCGGATGGCCCTGACGGAGCCCCTCAACGATCGCGACATGGCTGCGGGTCGTGAAAATCTGAGCCCGGAAACACATCAGCGCGGTATCGGAAACCGTGCAGTTGTGATCGATTTCAAAATGGTAGTCGATGGAATCATCGTCCGGCGCCTGAATGTTGAATTGCCGTGCGTGCGCGAGATCGCGCCCGACCAGGACATGCGCCATATGTCCGCGCCGGTAATGACCGCCGCCAAAGCAGTACGCCTTGTCCTTATAATTGTGCGAAATTTCCGAAACATAAAGATAACCGATGTTCTCCGGTTCGCGGCTGGCTTTGTGCAGCGGCGTCGTTCCGGTCAGCCCGTGGCCGGGTTCGCCGTTGTTGCCGCCGAGCTGACGGATCGTGGGAATCGAGGCGCAGCAGGTCGCACTGGGAATGTTGATCAGCAGCTCACCGGACACTTTATCCTTGAGATACGCAATGGCCCGAAGCAGACCGTTGACATTGCTTGTGGGTTCAATGGTTTGGGTTTTTTCACTGTAAAGCAGCGCCGGGAACACGGTCACCCCGCCGATCCGCACATGCTTGAGCGTTTGGACTTTCTCCAGGATTTCCGGCAGCTGCTGACTGGAGAAACCGGCAACCTGGCCGGAATACAGGCTGGCGTCATCGTCCGTAATCCGGATCATGAGCGGCTGGACACAGTTCAGCTCGGCGGCAGCCCGGTCGATCTCCTCTATCTTTTCAAGACTGTAAACCGTCATCACCTCCGGATGCGCCGCAACGATTTTCTTCAGCGCGGCCTTCGGCGTCTGAACCAGATGGCCGACATTGCCCAGGCGGATTCCATTTTCAATCATCACCAGCGCTTCCTTGTAATCGACCGCGACGCACCCGGCGAACCCCAGCTCCATTAAGCGCCGGGCAACAACCGGATTGCGGCCCAGCTGTTTCAGCATGAAGAACAATTTTACTTCGTTCTGCCGGGCGACATTTAACATCCGCTTTCCATTTTCAGTAATCGTATCGAGATCCAGCAGATAGGTATCGGGAAGAATCAGACCCTGCTGATGCGCGTGGAAGGCGAATTCGATCAGTTTTGAATTATTCTGCAGGCATTGATTCAAAAACATAGTCTACCTCCACTCGTTATCTAAAATGCGCGCCGGATTGTCCACCAGACAGCGCTGAATCTGCCGGTCTGAAGCGCCGATCTGTTTCAGAAGCGGAATCACCCATTTCATGACGCTTAAATAACCATCGCCGCCCTGGCTTGTAAAATAAGTCCGGCGGGAGATATCGTTGCTGAAAAGCAGATGATCGCCATAGCCGGCTTCCATGATCGCCAGCGCATTGCGGGCCCGCGTTTCATCCGGCATATAGGCTTTTTTGCCGCAGGTATCAAACGCGATGTTCACGCCGTACTTCAACAACTGGACATGATACTTCGTGTCGTCAATCAAATCCTGATGTCCGATGATGATCTTATCCGGATCCATGCCTTCCGCCAGCAGTGTTTCAATCGTTTCCACGGCGGTCGCCCGGCCGGTGTGAGTCGATACGGCCGCGCCGGTCTGGCGGGACGCGATGCCCGCAGCCTTGAGAATCTTCTTTTCTTCCCCCTCAAAGCGTTCCGGAGATGAAGCGATTTCAGCGATGATGCCGGCTTTAATTCCGGTATCGTCGATCCCTTCCGTCAGCTCTCTGACATACACTTCCGCAATCGCTGCGGCGCTGGCCGACGCCAGCCATTCCGGATGATACTGGGTTAAATAAAACCCCGTGGACGCCACGATCGTCAATCCGGTGTCCAGACTGATCTGTTTTAATTTGCGGACATCGCGGCCTAAATCAATCGTGCTGACCTCCACCGCCGCCTGAACGCCCAAAGCCATCATCTTTCTGATTTCCGGCTCGACTTCCTCCGGTGTTTCAATCATGCTGATGCCGTCATGCCGAACCCGGTCTAAATCCACGATGAAGTGTTCATGACACAAGGTGACGCCCAGCTTTTCTTTTTCAATATCGTTTAATACTGTACGGATCATTGAATACCCTCCTTGTATAAAAAGAAAGAGGCATCCGAAGATGCCCCTAAATCAATACCTCCTATTCAGGTTTTCCTTCAGATTTATCAATCAGAGCCTGCACCAATGCTGGAACTACTTGTTCAGTATGAGTTTTAACATAGCCAAACGCCTTATGATTTCCTGAATAAATGAGATGACGAATTTGTTTTTCATTCGGACAATTGCCTTGTTTAGAAACCGTCAGACAGTTTCCGTAACCCAATACCATGATCGCCGTCGCAATCGATCCGCCGCCCCCGGTCATACAGCTTCCTAAGTAAAAATCCACATCGCCGCTTTTAACTTTGCGCGCCGCGATCATATCCGGATCCAGGGAAGTTTCAACAAGGCCCGGGAATTTCTTCTCAATAATCTGTTTTGTTTGTAAAGCGGTCAAGCCGCAGCATTCAATTTTTAACATAAGCAATTCTCCTCTTCTATTCCATTACAATACGACTAGGCCAAGAAAAATCATGATGTTGAACAGAATGCCGACCGCCACTGCCGCTAACGGGCCGACCGCCGACTTCGGAATCCGCTGTCCGGTGACGTCGTTGAGGACGAAGAAACCGCCGACGATCATGATGCCGACCGCGCCCCATGTCGCGTTCGCTGCCAGGAAAGAACCGGCAACCAGCGCCAGACCGATACAGGAAACCATCGCATCGCGGATATAGTCGCCGCATTTGGAGAGTTCCGGGAATTTCGACAAGCCTTTGCCCAACAAGCCTAACAGCTGAATTTCAACAAATTCCGCAGCGAAGCCGAAGATCGGAGCCAGCCACCAGGTTGGCGCCAGACAGCCGACCAGCATGACGGAGGTCAACCCGACCGCCTGATAAACGCCGGTAGCCAGAGCTGTCGATACGATCAAAGGGATAAACGCGATAATGACACCGATCATAGCCAGTTCAAACGTCCCCATATTCCCCGCTAAAACGGCCGAGGACAAAACGTACGGCTGATAAGCCTGAGCCAGAACATGAATACCTAATGCGTTCAGCGCGCCCTGGATGCACAGATAAACCCAGTTGCTCTTGATCCGATTGGCGTTCTTCGTAAACAGGTTTTCGGTTTCCGAATCGTTTTCCACGCTTTCTGAATTCTTGCTTCCATTGATGGAATAGACAAGCAGACAGATCATACCGGCCAGCATCGCGAAGGTGTACGGATACAGGCTGACGGAGATCGAGCCGACTTTTACAGCGCCGACAACCGTGCAGAAAATGTAGACGACCGCTTCGATCACACCGGTTGTAATTCCCTTTTTAGCCCCGAACTGGCTTGCGATCGCAACCGCTGGGAACATACAGAACACCGGCAGCGCCGGGGTGCTGATCTGCGTCAGGTCATTTAAGAAGTTATACGGCAGCGCTGTAAATGCAGAATTGATGAAACTGGTGCCGAAAGCGCACAGCGCGCCATACGCACCGCCGATGATTAATGCGACCCACTTATTCGGCGACCAGGCGCCCAAGCAGTCGGTGGCGATTAAGGTCAGATGGCAGGCGATCAGTCCCGTGCCCAGCCACTGGCTGAAGCCGGCCAGAACCCAGCCGAAGCCCATGCCGGTTACGACGACCGCGAACTCAGCCCGCGTCATCCGGCCTTCCATTAATTCTGGAAAAACCGGACGTGCCCCATCGTTGAAGTTGGAAATACATTTGTGCGAAAGCAAGCTTGCCCAGGCACAGATCGCAATCAGAACGATCGCACGAAACGGCAGTGAAAATTCAAAATTAGTAATGATTCCTTCCATGTTTACCTCCTCTTACTAACATGATTCCCCTCAATTTAATTGCCGCAGCCTTCTGCCAGCCGGGCGATTAAATTATTTATGTGAAGCAGCGCGTAATCTTGTTCGGTTGGGTTTAAGCGATTGCGCGTTGCCGCCATAACATCCTTGAGCATCTGCAGCGATTGCGGATAGCTGTCCAGGCCTTCCAGTTCCGCCTTGACTTCCGGCGGCAGCGGTTCGACTTCCTCACCAGTCGCACTCCGCCCGAAGGCTGCGCACAGATGCGCGATAAACGTATCGGCGTTTTCTTCCTGAAGCACGATATGATATTTCTGGTCAAACATCGTGATGATCGCCTGCACGTCCGCGACGTCATCCGGCTGGATCATGCCGCCCTCCAGATACAGATTCAGTCTTTCCGTAAAATCCATTTTTTCATTTTCCTTTCTTCTTATTTTTTACCGGCTGACTTTTACCTTTTTCCACCGGCATATACCGAAGTCCGAATAATTTGTCCGTCAGCGCCAGACAGAGCTGATCGGAAAACTGCGTGATCACGATCGCAAGCGAACAGGTAACGATCAAAGCGACATAACTGGTCACTGTTCCCAGCCGGCTGCAGCCGTACATCAGCAGACTGACGACGACCGCCACGAATAACATGCGGACATACTTCAATTTTCGCTGAGTCGCCAAATCCAGCACCATCACGGCGTGACAGTGCGGACATTCCCATGATTTCCGCAGCTTCATTTCCTTAACGGATTCGGTCTTTCCACATCGGTAGCATTTCATTTCCTTCATCTTATCCCACCCAATATACATTATTCTGTATTTACAAATTCAGTATAGCCCTGACAAGTGAGAAAGTCAACAAGCAAAATATATTTTTATGTATTTTGAAGTTCGATCTAATTTTCTTACCTGCCGCGCCTTTCTCACGGCGTTTACCATTTTGGTTTCTTTTCTCATCGGCGCTGAATTCTTCACATGTTTTCTTCTCGGCAGCGCACATCGGGAAAACAAAAAAAGAGCCGGTTTTCACCGGTCCTTAAACAACTGACGGACTATCGAAGCCGGGTTAGTAGCTCGGCGTTATTTTTTCTTCCAGAACCAGGCGCTGGATATTCAGCACCGTTTCCACATCGACCAGTTCTTTGATCAATGTTGAAATTTCATTTTCCTTAGCGACAACCAGCACCGCTTCGGTATTGTCCTTGTTGACCTGCGGGATTGATTTCGTATGGATTTTAACATGCTTGTCGTTAGCTTCGTCGATATTCATGACCGTCGCGTCGATATCGCCGGAAATCACGCGCTCAATGATTCGCGAATATTCGATCTCGATGAATTCGACGTTTTTCCCCTGGCAGACGAATTTCGTCAGTTCTTTCTGGTCAATTGAGGCGGAGTCGATGCCGATCTTCATGCCATCCTGGATTTCCTTGATATTGGGATTATGGAACATGATCACGTGGTTGCTTAAATAGGAGCCCGCGCCAAAGCCGACGACGATCTCAATCTTATCGGGATATTTTTCAAGGAAATGATGAGCGGCATATCGGGAAACAACCGCGAAGTCATAGCGCTTCTGCAGGACCATGCTGATACGGTTAACCGATCCGCGCATGTAGGCCAGGTTGATCGGCAGGTCGTAATTATTTTCCATCGACGCGATCAAACCGGAAGCCAGGCCCTCATAGCGCCGGCTGTATGGCAGCGGCATTGTGCCCAGCAGCATCCGCACCCCCGCGAATTTAAGCAGCACGCGCATATTTTTCTTCATCAGGTAAGATCCCAAATGTCCCTTGGATTCAATCCGCACCGCTTCATGATCCACCAGTGTCTTGATCGCGTTTTGTACTGTGCCCCTTGCCAGGCTTAATGAATCCACAAATTCGCTGACGGTCGGAATCCGCTCTCCGACGGAATATTTCAGCAATTCCTTGGACACTTTAATCGTTGCGATCGCATTTTTTCCCATTAAATCTTCATAGTACATCATAGTTTATCTCCGTTTACTGAACGATCTTCATGCCGGAACTGACCGGTACGCTCTTTCTTGTTATTTTATCATCAAAGCCGTTAAATTCAAAGGCAGGTTGGCAGCGAGGGCTGAAATTCCTGTCATTGAGTGAATTGATCTGAAATTTTGCGGATCCTTCCCTTTTTATTTGTATAAGGATAGATGCCGGTCTTCAGGCAAGATTGCCCGCGGACAATTTTTCCGTTATTTTTAAACCGGCCGTTGGTAAGGTAAGCCTGACTTAAGTTCCGAGATACTCGTCAATCTGGATCGACAGCAGGAAATTGTGGCAGTCCTCTGGATCCTCGCTGGAAAATCCGCTGATCTGACGGGCTTTCTGAATCCGGTAGGCCAGAGAATTGCGGTGCAGATGCAGCGCGGCGGCCGTGTTTGTCGGACTGCACTGGCATTGCAGATATGTTTTAAACGTCGCCAAAAAATCCGTCTGATGTGCCTGATCATAGTCTTTGAGGCGCTGGATTCCAGGATGGACGAAATCGCCCAGCGTCAGCGGGCTGTGCGTCGTGAGCGAATGCAGCAGCGTTTTAAAATACAGCCCGCGGAACAGAAACAAACCCTGGGCGGCGCCGCAGACGCTGAGCGCCTCCCGCAGCATCGCGACAATGCGTGGACAATGGATCAGATTGTCGATCGGATCGCTGGCGATCAACAGCGTTCCGGCACTGACGGCCAGTTCGTTTAACGCGGCGCTGCCGGTTTCATCAAGGTCCGGGTCGATCAGAAAATACAGGTCGTTCTGATATTGAAAGCTTTCGATCACTTCGGCGCGGCGCATGATTTCCTCATTATAATATTTCAGCGTGCACACCTTGCTTTTCGGGATCTGGCTTAACAGAAGACAAAACCGCCGGTTCTGCAGACGCGGAAACGACTGCAGGCGCAGCCGGAGAATTTCGGGATGAAGCAGGCGGCTGCGCAGGATGTCCTGCATCAGCGCCTCAAACTGCGTCCCGGCCTGCTCCGCCGCGTTGTTGGCCTTGAACAATTCGATCTGCAAAAGCAGCGCGAGCTGATCGATAATTCGGACATCCGTCTGGGTAAACGGCCGGTTCAGCTGCAGCACCTCAAGTCCGCCTAAAAGATGAGGCATCGCTCCGATCGAGCAATTGATTAATTTCAGCGGGCCGCGCTGATAGTCTGCCAGCTGAGCGCAGTGAATATGATGTTCCGTGAATTTCATGATGATCGCTTCAACATGGTTCAGGTAATCCGGCTGCGGTTCCTTGTGGATTAAAAAATAATCGTATACAGCGTTGCCGCAGGGCGTCTGCGGACTGGCGGCGATCAGGGAAAACAGTCTGTCCTGGACATGAATTGGATTTTGAAGAAACTGATAAGCGGTATCGATCAGCGCTTGAATGCCCTGACCCGCGCCGGCAACCCGCTGCAGCGCCGCCAAAGCCCGGGCATAGGCTGCCGGCTCCGTCAGCAGCACAGAGATCGCCTGATATAAATCCTGTGCGTTCCCGGTATGACAGACCGCGGCGTTCGGCGCCTGCACACTGCTGCGGCAAAGCAGAAAGAAACTTTGCGGTGCGGCCGCAGGTTCTAAATCGAACGCCTCCGCCTGGATATACGCCGTCCCCGGCGTCCACACTGCGGATTTTTCAAAAATCAGCTGGCAGCAGGTGATCGGCATATCGCTCAAAGATTCCGGACAAGACAGCGAAAATTCCCCTGTCAGCTGCTCGATGATCGTTTTTATCTGCATCCTTTCTCCCCCTTAATTCTTACCTGGCCGCATTTTCCGTATTTTCTACATTTTCGGCATTCTGCACGAAACAATCTGTGAATAATCTAGCAATCGGATGGTGCGGAAGCATCGTTGACCTTGTTAGAATTATAGCATAAGAGGAGGACTAGTTAACATGGTTAAAATTTCAAGACGCGACTTCCTGAAGGGAAGCGGCGCCACCGCCTTATCGTTGATGGCCGCAGGGTTAGTCGGATGTTCGACTGAAAAAGAAAAAACCCCGGAAGTCACAACGCCGACGACCGCCCCGGAAAACGACAAAATCGCCGCGGCTTATCTCAATCCGCAGCGTGAAGATTACCGCACGAACACCAAAGAATTAAAGACGTTGTTCTCGCCGCTGACCGTCGGTTCGCTTCAACTCAGTCACCGGATGGTTAAATCGGCGGCTGGATCCGCAACTTATTTAGCCGGCTTAACCGATGAACTGCTTCAATATTACGTCAATTTTGCCAAAGGCGGCGTAGAGATGATCTACGTCGAAGGCATTGCCGCCTTAGAAATTCCAGCGGACGGCAGCGGTTATGACGCTGAAACTTTGGCATTCGGCCAGAAGCTGGTCGCGGAATGTGCGAAATACGGCGCGAGCCTGGGCTATCAGTGGGCCCAGTTCGGCGCGGGTGAAAATGAAATGACCGTCGAACAGATCCAGACGATCGAAGACCGCGGCGCGCAGATTGCCAAGGGGATGCAGCAGCTGGGCTTCAAGGCGTTTGAAATCAATGCCGCCGGCTTCAACATGGGCGAGCATTTCCTGTCCCGTTTCTACAACGTGCGCACCGACGAATACGGCTGCACCAGCCTGGAAAACCGCGCCCGGTTCGTCACGGAATGCATTACCAAGATCAAGGAAGCCTGCGGTTCGAATTTCAACGTTCAGATCTTAATCGACGCGATCGAAGAAAACGACAACGTCGCCAACAACCCGACGCTGATGACGCTGGACAACGCAGTTACCACGCCGCGCACAAAAATTACGACAGTCGAGGAAGGCATCGCCCTTGCGAAGCTGTTTGAGGCCGCCGGCGCGGATTCCATGCACCTGCGCTTAGGTCCGCTGGGCCATCACGTCGCGCAGTTCGGCAGCGATCTGTATTTCATCCTAAACGGTATAGAAGGCGCGTCCGGCTTCGGTACGCAGTACGATTTCAAAAAGCACTGGCAGGGCCAGCTGATCGGCGACACCCAGGGCGCCGGTATGCTTCTCAATGTCGCGGCCCGCTACAAAGCGGCCCTCAGCATCCCGTGCGGCGTCGTCACCTACATGGACCCGGCGCACGCTCCGGATTTCTTCGAACAAGCCTTGGAAGACGGCAAAGCGGATTTCTTCCTGATGACCCGCCCGTTAACCGTCGATACCGAATACGTCAATAAGCTGCGCGGAGGGACGGATCGATGAGATCGCACCGTGCACCCGCTGTCTGCACTGCCATATCGGCAGCAATGAAGCCAACGCGATGGCCGGCTACTGCCGCGTCAACGCGATGACCCAGCGTGTCATGCGTGAAGGCGGCCCGGCCTCATATGAACTGACACCTGCTGAAAAAGCGAAAAAAGTCATGGTCATCGGCGGGGGTCCGGCCGGCATGGAAGCGGCCCGGATTGCGGCTGCCCGCGGTCATGAAGTAACGCTGTACGAAAAGAAAGGCACGCTCGGCGGCCTGCTGGATTTCGCGCATACCGTCAAGGGACCGCATGAAAACTTGCAGGATTTCAAGAACTATCTGATCCGCCAGCTGGAAATCACCGGTGTCAAAGTCGAAACCGGCGTGGAAGTCGACGTCGCCAAGATCAACGCGGAAGCACCGGACGCGGTCATCCTGGCTGCCGGCGGTCTGCGCGACACCTTGAAGGTGGACGGCGACGGCAGCGCTCCGGTCATCGAGATGGAATCGTTCATGTTCACCGAGATGGGCGAAAACGTCCTCATCTACGGCTCCAACGCTCAGGCCTTCGACGCTGCGCTGTGGCTGACAGTCCATAAAAAGCACGTGACGATGATCACGCCGAACGCCGCTGAGGAAATGGATATGCAGCAATCTCAGCATGCGATGCGGATGATGACCACAGCCTTGTATTCACTGGGCTTCAGCGCCTGGCCGAAAGCTTCCTTGAAATCGGTGAACCAAAACAAAGCCGTGATCATGACGGAAGCCGGAGTTGAGATGGAAATCGCCTGCGACGCGATCGTCAACGCCGCCGACATGCTGCCAAACACAAGCCTGCTGGAAGGCCTGTCCGTTGCGGAAACCTATGCCGTCGGCGACTGCGCCAATCCGTTCAACATTGCCAAAGCGATTCATGCGGGCAACGACGCAGGCCGCGCGGTCTAACCGCCACCGCTTCCGAAACTGAGTCCGGATTAAGCTTTCCAAGCGCCTAACCCAGGACAAACAGGAATTTCAAATCAACTTCAACGTCAAAGAAAGCAAACTAAAAACAGGAATCAAGCAAAAGGAACGCCGTTCAGGCTACCTAAGCTTGTTCCTGTTTTTTTCTATTTCCTATTCCGGCAGCTTTTCCTGTGAACCGGTTATGAAATCGACGAGAGGAAGTTTTTCCTCAGTCCATCGCCCTGACCTCAAACGCCTGCGTTCCCTGCGGAATACCATTGACGATCAGCGTGACCGCATGGCGGCCTGGATAATGTTTTCTGACGCTGGTGTCGGCGAAGCGTTGTTTTCTCACATACGTTCGTTTCTCGCCTGCCTTTAAGGTCAGCTCGGATATTTTATAATTTTTCCGGCTGCGTTTTCCCTTGGCTTTCACATAGTCAACCGCATATTCCAGCCTGACCTGAGCCTCGTTCTCAGCGGCAACCGCGAAGGAAAAAACCAATTCCTCCCCAATCCGCACAACCGGCGTCATCACCGTCAATCCCGTTGTTTTCACATGATCGTTCTCTGCCACCCCGAACAGCGCCAGTGCTTCCGGGTTTCCCTTTTTCAACAAGGTCCGGCAGCCGTGTTTGAGGATCCAGTCCGTGACCGGATTCTGGCCCTGCCAGCGGTGCGCCGTTTCCAATACCAGCTCGGGATGGGTTTTGGAGATATCGTTCAGGTTGTTCGCTACGCTTTTCTGGACATACGGCGACGGATCGGCTTTCAGCAGTTCGAGAATCCGCAGCACCGGTGATGGATCCTGCTTAAAGCTCGCCAGCGCCTGTCCCCAGGGCAGCTGAGGGCGGCAGCCCTCGCTGGCCAGCCGGCGGACATGCTCGCTATTATGCCCAGCCCAGACGGCCATCTGCGCCATCATCCGCTTTTCATCGCGGAGAATAAACGCGCGGACGGCGAATTCCGCCGAAGCCAGCGAGGTGATTTGTTCCAGCGCCGCCATGGATGCTTCCCAATCCGCTTCCGCCTGGCCGAATAGCTCGACATAATCAGGCAGGCACATCAACATTAACCCGTCGCTGCCCGCTGGATAATCCGCCGCGGTCTGCCGCAGAATCGTCACCGCCTGCGAATAGTCCGCAGGCAGGGTTTTGCCCAAGGCCAGCGCTGTCTTCCGGATCCGGGCTTTCAGTTCCAGCGAGTCCCAGTCCGCGTCCAGAATCTCGCTCACAAAGGCTTCGCTCTCAAACGCAGGGTGGTTTTTTTTGATTCTGCGCGCCAGTTCGCCGAGCGAGTCAGCGTTGATTCTTGCTTTCATTAATTCCGCCATTCATTTCTCCTTTATCGGATTATCCGCACAGATTTCAAGGCTTCAATCGATCACGCAGCTTGCCGAAGCCTGTCCGGCCTGAGCGCAGCGAACGTTTAACTGCACACGTGTTCCCGCAGGCGCCCGGACAATCCATTCTATTTTTCGGCGCAGCGCCGCGGTCTGACCATAGACGCCGGAAAAAGACAGCTCGGTCTGATCCTGTCCATAACCTTCCAGCGCTTCAATTTCACCCTGAGCCTGTCCCTGGAGGATCTCAGCGCCTGTCAATTCAATCTGAATGGGTTTCGTCAGCTTCATCGCCTGACGCTGCCGGCTGATCCACGTCGGCAGATAGCCGCGGTTGACGATCTCCGCCGTCACCTTCACGAAATCATGCCCTAACGGTTGGGCCTGGAAACGCATGATCGCCACCCTTGGCAGCAGACAGACCTGACGCAGCGCGAACCGCGTCGCTTTTTCACATTCTTCCCGCAGGTATGCCGGCGGACAATTCTGAATCGTAAACTTATAATCAAGACCGCCGATCTCTACCTGGCCCAGCTGCGGATGCTCCAGCGGCGTCCACGGCTTCCAGGCCTGCGGACAATGCGCGTCGATCCAGGCCAGCGTCAATTTCTGCTGGCGCAGACGTTCAGCGTCGCTAAGTTCCGGTTCCAGCTGTTCCTCCACACTGATTCCAGCCCGGCTCTGCAAATCCCACAGCTCCGCCGTCACCGCGAAGATCCCGCGGTTCAGATAGGCCCAGTCGTCGCCCGCGCCGGCCGCGTAGTCACTTTCCGTGCAATGAAAGCCATCGTACAGATTCAATAACGGATAGCCCATTTCCTCGGTGGCCAGTGCTCCGATCGCATGGTAGATGCTGCGGTCCAGCGGATCCTGTTCCGCCTCGGAGAACGGACCCGGCGGATTCAGAATCATCCCGCCGCTGGTATGATGGGTGACCATCACACCGACATTCGGATGGTCGATCAAAAACTCCGCCACTGCGCGGGTTTCCGGATTATCGAGCGGATAGTCGCCTGCGCCTGGCTGTTCCGGCCGCCACCAGCAGGGATAATTGCGGTTGAAATCCAGCCCCCAGCGCGCCGGGGCCGCTTTCAGAAGATCTTCAGACTCTCCCTGAAGCAGTCCTTCCGGCATCACGGTGTAGAACACGCCGTCGGTTTCATCCGGCCGCCGCCGGCGTAAAAGCCGCGGTTCTTCCGCATCCGCGGTCCATGCCCCGGTTTCATCAGGAATCCGCATCCACCGGATTACGCCGTCCTGATCCAGATCCTGCCGGACGACGCCGGACTGGGCTTTGCCTGAAGGGCGGTTAACCGAGCGCAGCGTATCCGGCGTTTTCAGATAGACTTCCGCCCCATCCGGAGAAATCCGCGGAATAAACGTAAACGTATACGCTTGAAGCAGCCGGGCAATCCGCGGTTCTTCACAGCCGGTTAAAAGCACGTCCAGCTGATGCAGCGCCGCCATGGAGCCGGTCACTTCCCCGGCATGCGTATTCCCGTCGATATGCTGCGCCGGTTTCTCATCGAAATCCCCGCAGCGCAAATCCGTCACTTCCATCGCCCACAGGTTGCGGCCCTCCGGTGTCTTTCCCAGACTTGTCAAACGGGTGTAATTCGGATAATGTTCGCTAAAATAGACCAACCGCGCCGTCAGCTCGGCATAGTCCGCGTAATGATCATAAGTAAACGTCGTTTTCATTAAATCAGCTCCCTCCCCTGATAAAAACAGTGTAGCACCGATCCGCAGGCGCCGCAAAACAAATCGGATTCCAAGCCGGTTTTTCAACTTGGAAAAAAAGAAAAACCGGATTTCCCGGTTTAACCTTACATCTTAATTGTCAGAATATTCAGCACGCCGTAGACCGCCAGCGTGATCACAATCGCCCACGACAGGAAGAACT
>NZ_GG657556.1:0-49088 GCF_000157995.1 Holdemania filiformis DSM 12042 | reverse complement strand
GGTCTTTTCCCGCGCCTTGACCATCGCAAGAATCCCTTCGGTGCCCATCCCCTGGAAAGCGTAAGGTGAGGTTCTCGGCTTGTACGCGCCACCTCGTAACATCACGCCGCCGGCGTCTTTGACCTGTTGGGCGATGTCGCAGATCATGGCCTCCCCTTCGACCGAACAGGGACCGCCGATCACGACGATCTTCTCCTGGCCACCGACCTTGACGCCGCTGACGTCGATGACCGAGTCTTCCGGATGAAACATCCGGTTGGCCAGTTTGTACGGAGCGGCAATCCGGGTGACGTCCTCCACCCATTCGTTCGCCATAATCCGCCGCTCATCCAGCTTCGCCGTATCACCGACCAATCCGAAAACATTGTAATTCGCGCCGGAGATCATGTTGACCTGAACGCCTTGTTTTTCAAAGTTTTGGATCAGCCGGTCGATTTCCGGCTGCGGTGTGTTCTTTTTTAATGTGATAATCATGGTTTTATTCCCCCTGTTTTTTCAATCTGCGCTCGTTTTCTTTACCGAATACGATGCTGTCTTTCCATGTCATAATTCATTGCCTGTTCGCGTAACGACTGTTGCGTTTTCTCCGTTACTGCCGTTCAGACTTGTTCTTAGTCCTTCCTTATTCTATTTCAGGATGAATCCTCACTGTTCTTGACTTATTTCTAATCGATCAGTCCCGTTATTTCCGTCAGCCAGTCCTGCCATAACCGGCGGGCGGTCTGATCGGCGCTGCCGTTGTTTTCAATCTGTTGGTCGCAGGCAGCCCGGTATAAATCAATCCGCTGGTCATAGAGCTGCCGCGGGCTTCGCGGCTGGAGCTCAGCGGCCGGCTCGGATCGGTTTCCAGCTGATCCAGACTGCGGTCCAGGAAATAAACCTTGCCGCTCTGACGCAGCCGTCTGACATTTTCCCAATCCTTGACGATCCCGCCGCCCGTGGCGATAATCTGCCCCGTCTGCAGCGTAACTTCCGCCAGAATTTCCGCTTCGATCTGACGGAACCGGGCTTCGCCTTGTTGGGCAAAGAAGTCCCGGATCGGCATGCCGATCCGCTCCACGATCCGCTGATCAATATCAACGGCCGGACGGCCGCTGATTTCCGCCAGTTTCCTGGCGATCGTGCTTTTGCCGCAGCCCGGCATCCCGATTAAGACGAGATTCATTTTCTCCCGCGCCAGTTCTGCCGTCATGCGCAGAATGGATTCCGGAGCGACCGGCTTGCCGATAAACGCTTCAATCGCCTCGGCGGCCTGCGCCGTTAACATGCTTAATCCCGTCGCTGTCCGGCAGCCGCGTTTCTGGGCTTCGACGATCAGGCGGGTGCGGTGCGGATTGTAGATCACATCCGCGACGCTTTCCAGCTGAGGGAAGCGATCCAGCTCCACGGGAATGCCTTCCTGTGCCGGAAACATGCCGACCGGGCTGGTATTGACGATGACCTGCGCGCCGCTGTGATCGCGGTACGCTTCTTCGTAGGTCAGTGTTTCCGGCGACGGATTGCGTTTGACCTTGACGATCGCCGCCGCGCCTAAATCCTCCAGCACCGCCTGCACGGCCTGCGCCGCCCCGCCGTTGCCTAACAGGATCACTTTCCGGCCCTGAATTTCCATGCCTGCTTGTTCCAGCATGAACCGACAGCCGTAATAGTCGGTATTTTTACCGATCAGGCGGCCATGATCATTGACGATCGTGTTGACGGCCCCGATCCGCCGTGCCCGTTCATCCAGTTCTTCTAAATAAGGAATCACAGCTTTCTTATAGGGGATCGTGACGTTCAGCGCCGCGAAATCCTTGTTTTTCATCCAGGCGTCCAAGTCCTGGAGAGCCACCTCAATCAGCTCGTAAGGATAGCCGCCCAGCGTTTCATGAATCCGTTGGGAATAGCTGTGTCCCAGATGTTCGCCGATCAATCCTCGCCGCATGGCCGTTCTCCTTCCCACCACAGAATGCCGAAGCGCTCAGTCAACAGATCTGCCAGCCCGAAAGCAATCAGACTGTCGACGACGACCCGCGCCCGATGCAGAATCGCCGGATCATGCCGGCCTTCAATTTGCAGCGTCGTCGGTTCGCCGGTTTTCAGATTAACGCTGGGCTGCGGCTTGTAGATCGAAGGGGTCGGCTTAACGACCGTGCGGATGCGCAGCGGCATGCCGTTGGTAATCCCGCCGTTAATTCCGCCGTTATGATTGGTCAGAGTCCGAATATGTCCATTGTCGATCGTGATGCCGTCGTTGGCTTCGCTGCCTCTTTTTGCGGCAAAGTCGAAACCATCGCCGAATTCCACGCCCTTCACAGCGCCAATGCTGAACAACAGATGCGCCAGCCGGCTCTCCACCGAATCAAAGAAGGGCTCGCCCACTCCGGCCGGCATCCCGACCACCGCGCTTTCCAGAATCCCGCCCATCGAGTCGCCCTGGGCCTGAGCCTGTTCGATCCGCTGCTGGATCGCCGTCCGCGTTGAATCGCTCAGACATGCCAGATATTGATCCTCTAAGCTCAATAGCTGCGCCCGCAACTCTGCTTCCTCGTCCGCAAACGGCGCGTCCATTAATTCCTGCATCTGCGCGACATGCGTTCCTATCTCGATGCCTTTCGCTTTCAGCATCTGAAGGAAAATGGCGCCGGCCGCCACTAACGGCGCGGTGATCCGGCCTGAGAAATGACCGCCCCCGCGGTAATCCTGATAGCCCAGATATTTAATCTCCGCCGTGTAATCGGCATGCGAAGGGCGCGGAATATATCTTGTTTTCGAATAGTCCTTGCTTCGCATATTTTCGTTGCGGATAAGAATGCACAGCGGTGTGCCCGTCGTCCGGCCTTCAAAGACGCCGCTGACGATTTCCGGAACATCCGCTTCCTGCCGCTGAGTCGATATTTTGCCTTTAGGTTTGCGTTTCTCCATCTGCTTGCCCATCCAGGCTTCGTCGATGCGGATGCCCGAAGGCAGACCCTGAATCACGACGCCGATCGCTTCACCGTGGCTCTCGCCGAACAGCGACAGCTCAATACACTGTCCAATCGCACTTTTCATCGTTTGATCTCCTTGTTTTTTCCTGGCTTTTTTGTCATTTTTCCTTGTTCTGCCCTGAACGCAGAACAACTTGTTTTCCTTATATTCTTTTCATTAAAAGAACTTTTCGATTACAAATATTCTTTGATCTTCTCCGTCGGGATATCTTTTAAATACGCTTCACCGATCTTCCGCAGCAACACAATCGTTAACGTTCCGCCGTCGATCTTCTTGTCTTTGGTGATAAAGTCGTAAACCTGTTGGCGGTCGTAGTCGATATCTTCTTTCAGATTCAGCCGCTGATAAATCGGGTGCAGCCGTTCGCGGATCGTTTCATCTTTGATCATTTTCATCATGCCCAGCGCAACCGCTTCGCCATGGTACACGTCGTGCAGATGGTAATAGCTCTCGATACCATGGCCGATCGTATGTCCGAAATTCAGGATCCGGCGAACGCCGATTTCCCGTTCGTCGATCTCCACGACCTTCTTTTTCATCATCAGTGATTTGTATAAGATCTTCTCGATGTGCTCCATCGGATCGTCCGTTTCAAACAACTCAAACAACGATTCATCGCGGATTAAACCGGCTTTCAGCGCCTCGGCCAGACCGTTGTTGATATGCCGCTGCGGCAAAGTGGCCAGTACGTCCGGATCGATCAGCACCATTTTCGGCTGCCAGAACGCGCCGACGCAGTTCTTGATGCCATCCAGATTGATCGCGACTTTCCCGCCGATGCTGCTGTCAATCTGCGACAGCGTCGTTGTCGGGATGTTGATAAACTCAATCCCCCGCATATACGTCGCGGCGACAAACCCGGACAGGTCGCCGATCACCCCGCCGCCTAAAGCGACGATCAGATCTTTGCGGGAAAACCGTTCTTTCAGCATCCGCCGCAGAATCTGTTGATAAACTTCCATACTTTTAGCGCCTTCACCCTGAATCACGCGTTCGACATAACCCTGACCGCATTGCGCCAACACACGCTGGGCATATTCCTCCGGCACCCCCTCGTCCGTCACGATCATCACCTTCCGGTGACCTTCGAGATACTGTCCCACCTGATTCAGAAGTCCCCGCTGAATCAGAATCGGATAGCTTTTGTCTTTGAGATTGACTGTGATTTTTTTCATCATATTAACTTCTCCCCTCTCACACAACCTACAAAAAAACCGTACAGGCTTATCCTGCACGGTTCAGCATTTCTTTTCGCATTCCCCTTCAGAATTAGCCTGATTTCAAATCAAAACGGGCTAATGTCCAAAGTGAACCAGCCCTCTATCTAAAGGTAAAATAAAAGTAAGAAGAACTCGGATGTTCAATTTTTTCGCAGATATTTTTCATCATACTCAACACCTCGATGTTTTTACTATATCACAATTCGATTGAAATGCAATCTTTTTCTGAAACTTCAGCTCTTTGTTACAACCTGGGAAACCGATTATTTCACAGATCCCAAATCCAGATAATTAAAAGTCGTGGAATCTACTTTTTTTGATTTAATGCTTCCTGTAAAAGTTTTTCCTGTGGAATTGCCAATAAGGTTCCTGTCTTTATCGTATTCGTAGACCACCCCTTGAACTGAATCTCCTACTTTCATATCCGAAATTCCATCAAAAATATAAACAGAATAAGTACCATTGTTATTTTTCATGACAGTGAAATCAAAGTTATCAGCATTCAAACCATATTTCTTCGCGATGGTCTGCTTAAATCCTTTTCCAAAGTTCGGCCCTGTAGAGTCCAGCTGACCGGTTTTATTGCTTCCATAAAAACCATTAACAGCCATTTCCAACATATCTTTGGAATAATTACCCAGAATCTGTTGTTCTGAACCACCGTGATTGGAACAAGTGATTGAAAATTTACTTGGATCCACAGGATCAACCAGAACGGTGATTGTTCCGCCAGTAGGACATAATTTTTCATGATCTCCTAATTTTTCGTCAATCGCTTTTTTGGCAGATTCCTCATTAAACGGTTTTTCACCTAAAGTATATTCCATAACCATGATTTTATACGCGTTGGCCTGATTGGCATGGCATACTGTGTCCGACGCTGTTTTAGTAAAACCTGTCACTTTCGGTACCAGCATCAACATCAAAAGCACTAAAATCACCACAACGACGATCAATTCAATTAATGTAAAACCCTTTTTCCGCCGTTTCATCGCTTATCCCTGCCTTATCTTGTTTCCGACTAGAAACACTGCCGGAAATCCATATTTATTATATCATTACGACTTCGATAACCGAATCTTTTTTATGTAAAAATCCATAGTTTTAAGCCGCGGAGGTCAACTTTTTTATCATCTCTGTATAAATTTGTTTCAGCTCTGCCTGTTCCGCTTCGCTCATCGGTGCGGTATACGGATCGTGTGAATCGACGGTCGCGATATGATTAGCCGCGACCCGGCCGTTAACAATCAATGCAACGTCCGGCACATAAAACCCTTCCTCGCCTTCCTCATCCTTCAGCAGCCAGCCTTCAAAAAGCGTCATGATCTTTTCAATCATCGCTTCCGAGTAATTTTCAGGCTTGCTTGTATCGACGTAATAAACAACTGCGTCGTTTTCCTTAGCCGCTCCATTTAAAACCGGCACCGCTTCAATACACCACGGACAATTCGGCTTGCCATAATAGATCATGAACGATTCGCCCTGTTCGATTTTTTCCAGCGAAGCTTCCAGACTGATTTCAACGAAAGCATTCTGCTCGTCCGTGAAGCCTTCATAAGCGCTCAGGTCGGCGGATTTGTCGTTGACCGTCGGATCGGGAGTCGCTGCCGGCGAAGGCATGGGCGTTTGTTCGATTGCCGGTGAAGGCGTGAGGGACGGCGTGGGTTTCACTTCCGGCGCAGCGGCGCATCCGCTGAGCATCAGCGCACCCAACAGAATCACAAGTTTCCTTCTCATAACAGCTCTCCGTTAAACGCCCGCTTGTAGCTGCCCAGAACTTTAACCTCCAGACAATGCTCGCGAACCTCGGCAATCGCTTCCTGCGTCTTTGGCTGAAGCAGACTGCCGTCGAAATCAATATAGAAACAATACTCAAACATCCGTCCGCGGATCGGCCGGGATTCCAGCTTCAACATGTTGATGCCCCGCTGAGCGAAAACTCGAATGACCTCATACAACGCACCCGGTTCATGATTGACGACGAAATACATGCTGATCTTATCTGCCTCCTGAACGGTCTGCTCGCCTTTTGCCACACAGAAAAACCGCGTTGTATTCAGCTGATTATCCTGTACCCGTTCCTTTAATATAGGCAGATGATAATATTCCGCCGCCAGCCAGCTCCCCAAAGCCGCTTTCGACGGATCCTGGCACTGCGCCACATATTCCACGCTTTTCGCCGTATCCTGATAGGTCACCGGTTTAATCCACGGATGCGCCGCAAAGAAACCGGAACATTGATCAAGCGGTTCCGGATGGGAATACACCTCGCGCAGATCCTCGATGTTCGTTCCCGGCAGACCGATCAGCTGCTCGTCGATCCGCACTAAAATCTCGCCGACCGCAAAGATATCGCTGTCCTTCAACAAATCATAAGTCCGATAAATAATCCCTGTCGTCGTATTCTCCACCGGCAGCAGCGCGTAATCGATAGCACCGCTTTCAACGTCGGCAATGATCGACGGGAAATTGGCATAATTACAAGCGGTGAACGGCCTGTCCTTAAAAAACTCCTGTACGGCAATTTCACTGAAGGTGCCGTGCGCCCCCTGATACCCCACCTTAATTTTCTTATCCATGATCTTCCTCCAAAGTGAATTTATTGTATCACACTTTTTTCCGCTGCGAAGTCCGGATTTGAATTGAAAGACGCTTTTCGCTATAATGGTGTCATGAAAAAAATACGTTCTGTCTTGAATAAAACCGAGCTGGCGGGCGGTGTGCTGTTTCCGCTGTTCACGCTGTTTCTGATCCTGCGCGATGATCCGCTGACTACCAACTTATCCTGGGTTGGCAACGGTCTGGACTACCGCTTGTTGCTTGTGATCTGGGCTATCGTCGGCGCGCTTGTTTTCCGGGCGATGATCCGCGCGTTGGCTGAAGCGCTCGGCGTTTCGTTACAGCGGCGGGAAGATCTGACGTTTCTTCTGATGATCGCTTCGATGCTTGTGCCTTACCTGCCGGAATCCTTTCCGTTTCTGGCCCAGCTGCATATCCTTGTCAGCAATCTGGCCTTCCTGGCGCTGAATCTCTTAATCCTGCGCGTCTTCTATGCCGGACAGCGGCGAAGATGGCAGTTAGGCCGCTGGGGAATCGAAATGACCGCAGGGATTCTGATCATCTGCGCTTTATTGTATATCCGCTTTCTCAGCGTCAATTCCCTACTTGAAATGTTTTATACCGTGGCGATGGCCTGGCTGTTGATCCTCGCGCGCCGAAAATGCGGGCCGGCTCCGCAGGATAAACGTCCGGATTCTTCCCAATAAAATGAATCCATTCATTTTCACAAAAGCAGATCTTCGCCGGTCTGCTTTTCCTGTTTATCCCGGCTTGATAGTCAAAATCTACTGTTTGTCAAAAACTCCGGGCCTTATCCTTGAGGCAGACAGCGGGGTGGCTTATAATAAAACCAACAAAGTTCCAGACCAGGAATCAGGTGACAAGCATGGAAGAGAAAGAGATTTATACCATCACGGAATTCGCGGAGATGTTCCGCATTACCAGACAAACACTGATCCATTACGATAAAATCGGATTATTTAAGCCCGCGAAGATCAATGACAACGGTTATCGGCTGTACGAGCATTCGCAGAAACCGAAAATGATCGAGATCATGCAGCTGAAAGATGCGGGGATGTCGTTATCGGATATCATGGAAGTCATGAAAAAAAATAATGCGGATTCAATCTTAGCGCTTTTCGATACACAGATTGCGAAATTAGATGATCAGATTCTGGAATTACAGATGAAAAAACTGATTACACATCACCGGAAGATGTACTATCAGTCGCTATTTGGAAAATACGAATTAAACAAGATCTTTGTCAGTGAGGAACAGGAAAGAACCGCCTTCTTCGCCCCCTTTGATTTATCGCTGGAAGAAGACGCGATGATCGACGCCGCCTATCGGAAATGTGTGGAATTGACGTTACAGCACACCAATATCCAATTTGAAGGCTGCGGCGTTCTCTTTCGCAAAGGAGCGTGTCACAGCGCAGATCCTTACCGCGACAGCGGCGTCTTCTTCATCATCGAAAATATTTCGGCCGATCATTCCAATGTGATCACCCTGTCCGGCGGAATGAAAGTAAAAAAATATTTCTATGGCAATCCCGGACAATTTGAACTCTTATGCGACGTCATGCAATATATTGACGACCATCATTATGAAGTCACCGGCAATATTATTCTGCACAATATCGTCGAAAATTATTACATCGCCGGTAAAAACGATTTGAGTATGCTGGAAGTTCCGGTCAGAAAATTACCCTGAAGAAAAAACTGATCCCCTTCAGGATGAATCCGTCAACTCATTTCTACCACGCTTAAAATTTGAAACGGCATCACGCCGGCAGCGCAAAGTAAAAACAAACCTCTTTGTGCCGCCGGCCTTTTTGTATGTTGGGGTTGAAGAAACATGGGAAAATCGATGTCTGTTTTCAGCGATGCCTGCTTTCATCCTTTAGTAAACTTTTTTGAAAGTTAATTTAAATGGGAAAAGGGATTGACTGTATTCCTGCTATACAGTTTATCATGGTCAACGTATGATGCTTACAAAGCACGGAAAGGAATAGAAAGATGAAGAAATTTTTAGCTTTAGTCCTGGCAGCGGCCTTGCTCGCAGGCTGCAGCGCTCCGGCAGAACCAAAACCGACACAGGAACCTACCCCGACGCCGGAGACAGAAAATAAAGAAACCGAAAAGAAGGAAGTGGCAACAAGCGGAAAATACGTTGTTGTCAACACGACGGGAGAAACAATCACTGAACTGTATATCTACAAAACAGGTTCAGAAGAGAAAGGCACGAATTACGCGGATGGCGGCCTTGCGGATGGCGAAAGCGTAACGATTGAAGTCCAGGTTGATGAAGCGGAAGCGGAGGGCTATGCCCAGACCCTAGAGTTCGTTAATGAAAGCGGAAAGGTTGAAAATGGTTTCCAGACGCTGCACTTGGAAGATGTAACGATAAATCTGCTTGCGGAAGGTGCGGACGCTTACACAGCGGCTACGCCGTTCCAGTTTGCTCACTAATTTGATTTTATCCTGACTGATAAATGAAGAAAAGAAGATGGAGTCTTAGGGTCTAACTAAGTTCTCTCATCTTCTTTTTTTATTTCAGATTCTAATGTTCATTATTGCTTTGTCATTTTTAATTGCCGTTCATGCCAGCGCTTCCCGCAACCCCTGCCAGGCATAGTCCGCGGCTTGAGCGGCGGAGATCTGTAACTGCGGGTTGGTAATTTGGAAGCAATACGCCTGCATGACGCCGATCAAGACAAAGCGCTGATACTCCCGCGGCCGCTGCGGCTCGATTACGCCTTCCTGCAGCGCCTGGTCCAGCAACAGATCGATTAAACGGATCATCTGGCGCATAATATTTTCCATCGCTTCCTCGCTGACGTATTGTTTTAGCTCCCGCTTGCCGACGCTGGACATCAGCGTCTGAAACGGCGAGAACTGACTCAGCGCTTTTTCCATCACTGTCAAGATCTGCCGAAAGCCGGCCTCGAAGCCCTGTTCGAATTGAAGCAGGCCGCAGAAGTTGTCAAATTCTTTATGAAATGTATACAACAACGTTTCCCGGATAATTTCCTCTTTTGAAGAAAAGTATTCATAACAGGTGCCCTTGCCGATCCCGCTGGCTTCGGCAATTTCCGAAACCTTCAGCTCATTGAGCGAGCGGCCCTGCTGCACCAGGCTGATCACGCCGAGATAGACCTGAGTCTTCTTCTCCTCACTCATGCGCCGGTTCCGCCTTTGCTTTTTTGCGGTCCTTGCGGCGGCTTGTCACTTCGATCATGATCGGCACGACAAACAGCGTCAGCACCGTGGAATAAGTCAGACCGCCGATTGTAACGATCGCCATGCCCTGCATCATATCGCTGCCGGTGCCGATTCCCAGCGCCATCGTCGTCATCGCCAGAATCGTCGTCAGCGCCGTCATCAAGATCGGACGCAGACGGGTCCGGCCGGTTTCAATGATCGCTTCGCGGGTGGCATAACCCCGTTCTTTCAGCTGGTTGGCATAGTCGATAAAGACGATGCCGTTGTTGACAACGACGCCGCACAGCACCAGAAAGCCCAGCATCGCGACAATGCTCAATTCCTGACCGGTGATCAACAGGCCCAGGAAGCCGCCGGTAAAGGCCAGCGGAATCGTAAACATAACGATAAACGGGGATAACAGGCTCTGGAACTGAGCGACCATGATCATGTAGATAAACGCGATCGCCAACAGAATCATTTGAATCATCGTGACCATCGTTTCCATGATCGTTTCGTTTTCACCGCTGAACTCCAAGCTTACTGATTCCGGCAGTCCGCTGGTATCCAGCTGCTTCTGCACGTCGCGGGTAACGAGGCTGACGTTGTAGCCCTCCTTGATCGTACCGCTGACATTGACAAACCGGCGGGAGTTTTCACGGTAAATGCTGTTCATGCCGGTGCCGTTTTCGATATCGGCAATCCGCCACAGCTCGACTTCCTTTTCTTCCTGATTTTCGGTTCCCTTCAGCTTCATATCCTGCAGGTTATCCAGCTGGGTTAAGGAAGCGGCGTCCTGAACGATGACGACGGGATAGTCCTTGTCCTGAATCGCCAGAGTCGTGCTGGTCGTTTCCTCTTTAATACTGGAAGCGACGCTCTGATAGACCTGCGCTACGGTCAGGCCGTATTTCATCGCTTCATTCTTATCGACGATGACGCGGACTTCCTTGACCGGATCCTGCTGACCGTCGTCCACGACGTCGATGCCTTCGATCTGCTTCAACTGATTGCCGATTTGGATCGCGGACGCCTGCAGCTCGTCCAGATCATCGCCGTACAGTGTCATCGCGACGCCGCTGCCGCCCAGCACGCTCAAATCCATATTGCTTGTGGAAACTGCCGCATCAACAGGCAGATCCGCCAGAACCTGCGGGATTTCCGCTTCCATTTTTTTCGTATTCGCTTTTTCTTCCGTGATGATATAGAAGGTCGTGGAGGTATTGCCGCCTCCGCCCATCATCGTGGACAGGCCGCTGCCGCCGCTGGTAACGCCAACGGTCTCAACGCCTTCCACCTGCATCAGCCGTTCCATGACCTGATCGTACATCGCGAAGCATTCCTGATCGGAAGCCTCCTCATTCTGCATCGTTACGCTGACCGACATCTGGCCGGAATCCATTGACGGAATCAGCGTCATCCCCATGTTCATAACGCCGATCGTACTGAAAATCAACAACGCGATGACGCCGCCCATGACGATCAGCTTGTGACCCAGCGACCATTTCAACAGCCCGGTATATCCGCTGACCAGCTTCTCAAAGAAGCCGTGCTTCTTTTCATTCTGCTTTTTCAGCATTTTGCTGGCAAGCATCGGCACCAGAGTTAAGGCGACGATCAGCGAGGCGAGCAGCGAGTAGGCAATCGTCAGCCCCATATCGACGAACAGCTGACGGGCCAGACCGGTCGCAAACACAATCGGCAAGAAGACGCAGACCGTTGTCAGCGTCGAAGCGATGATCGCTCCGGCAACCTGTTTAGCGCCTTCAATCGCCGCGTCGATCAAGCCGACGCCCTCGTTGCGCATCCGGTAGATGTTTTCAATAACGACAACGGAGTTATCGACAAGCATCCCGACACCTAACGCCAGACCGGACAGCGAGATAATATTCAGCGTCACACCGCTGAAATACATCAGCACCATGGCGAACATCAGCGAGATCGGAATGCTGAGGGCGATGATCACCGTCGGCTTGAGATCGCGCAGGAATAAGATCAGAACGATAATCGCCAGAATGGCGCCGTACAGGAAATTCTCCAGAACGGAATTGACGATCATATCGATATAGACGCCCTGATCCATCAGGGTTGAGAAATGCAGACCTTCATACTGCGTGCCCAGCTTGTCAAAGGTTTTATGCAGGGCTTTGCAGACGTCCGCGGTCGAGGCGGTCGAGCTTTTCTGGAAGGAAAGCATGATGCCCGGATTGCCGTTGACGCGGGTATATAATTTTTCACTGTTATTGACGATCTGAACGCTTGCCAGATCCTTCAGCCGGACTTCTTCCAATCCGTCGATCTCCATCGACATGAGAAGCAGATTTTCCACTTCTTCCAGCGAAGCGAACTGATCTCCGACCTTGATCAGCAGCGAATCGTCGTTGGAGGCGATATAGCCGGCCGGCATCGAGAAGTTCTCCGCCGTCAGCATCGTCGAGATCATGCTCGGCGAAAGGGCTTCGGAAATATTTGCTTTTTTCAGCGCTTCATCGCGGGCGTCGGCAATCTGTTTCAAGCCGTCCTCAATCTGCGTCTTGGCGGATTCCAGCGTTGTCTTGGTCGTGGAGATCGTCATTTCGCCCTTGGTAATCTCACCGGCCGCAGTCAACTTTCCGGATTCCAGCTTGGACTGCAGACTGTTGAGGTCGGAAACGTCGATCCCGGCTTTTGTCAGCATACTGCTGGCCGCCTGCTTCACGCCTTCAGCCGTCGCGATTTCGATTTCAACATTGCTTAACTTGACCTTCGCGTCGTCGTACTTTCCTACCATTTCTTTCATGGCGTCTAAATTAGACGAAAGTGCATTTAACGGGGTTAAAGCTTGATCTATGGTTGCTACTGCGCCCGACAGTGCTGCTTTGACCTCTCCATAATTTGTTATTTTAGTCAGATCAACTTTAAATTTGCTTAAAATGAAAGTTATTTCCTCAGGTAATGGCTGATCAGCTAACGAAGTATCATCTGATATTTCATTAATAAGAATTTGATAGTTCGCAAGTGCATCTTTACTTTGTGTCAACATAGTAATGGTCGCAGGCAAACTCTCCAGATATTCTATTAATTCCTCATTCGTTGCATCAGGATTGTCCGGAACTTGTGTTCTCAGCTGATCCACGCCGCTGACGATCTGTTCAAAGGCCGCCTTCTCCGCTTTCAGCTGAGTGATCTGCGAATCCATCGCGATCAGATTCGTCGCCGCCTGCTGCAGCTGAACGGAAGACTGCGCCAGCTTGTCATAGGTTTCATTTTTCGTACTGGTTAATTCCGACTCACCGTCGGTGATTTTCTGCAGGCCGTCGTTGACCTCCTGCAGCTTTTCCCGCAGTTCCCGTTCGGTCTTTGCCAGCTCGGAATCGACGCTGTCCAGCACTTTGTTGTTGATCGCATCGATCTTGTCATGATCAAGCACGATCTGCACGGTTTCTTCCAACAAACCGGTTGGATCCACTGACGCGACGCCCTTGGTCTTTTCCAGCTCCGGTACGACCTTCTCATTGACAAAGTCGCTCAATCCCTGCAGGTCATGACCGTCATAATCTGCCGTCGCCATCATGATCGGCATCATGTTCGGGTTGATTGCCATCAGCGTCGGACTGGAAATCGTTTCATCCAGATAGCCCTTCACCAGATCAATCTTGGCATTCAGATCGAGCATTGCCGTATCCATGTTGGTATCGTCGGCAAACTCCAGAATAATTAACGATAAATTATCCGAAGAAATCGAACTCATATTCGACAGGTTTTCTGTCGTGCTGACCGAGGATTCCAAAATCCGGGTCAGACTGGTTTCTACTTTTTCGGCGCTGGCCCCCGGATATGTCGAATAGATGACGACATAGGGCAGCTCCATTTCGGGCAAAAGGTCAGTTGTTGAATTCATAAATGAAATCACGCCCAGCAACAGGCACATGACCACGCCCACAATCACAGTATAGGGTTTCTTAACACTAAACTTAGAAAACATAGGCCTCTCCTTTTTCCGACCGACTGGTCGGTCACTTCGCTATTGTATTCCTTTCCCTGCGAAAATACAATTGACAAACGCATGAATTTATCAATTTCCAAGCCTTTCCAGCAAAGTAAAATCCCACCCGAAGGCGGGACGTGGAAAAGAACATCAATTATTATTCCGGCAGATTCTCATCCGAATTTTCGTTTGAGAGAAACCGGCGCAGGATCTCCGCGAGCCGGTCCATGTCGATCGGCTTGGCAAAATGGGCGTTCATCCCGGCCTGCATCGCCAGCCGCACGTCTTCTTCAAAGGCGTTCGCGGTCATTGCGACGATTGGCAGCGTTTTACTATCGCGGCGGTTGAGCTTTCGGATCTGACGGGTCGCCTCGTAGCCGTTTAAGCGCGGCATCTGAATATCCATCAGCACCAGATTGTAATACCCCTCGGGACTGGCCGCGATCCGGTCCACCGCAGCCTGACCGTCGGCCACTTCGTCGAGTTGAACGGTGATCAGACTGGCAATCATTTCCCGGGCGATCTCGCGGTTGATCTCGTTATCCTCGGCCAGAAGCAGGCGGCATCCGCTGAAATCCGTGATCACCGGCTTTACCTCAGCCGGCTCACGCCGTTCGTCCTCCAATTCGTTAAGCAGGCGGCAGATTTTGAAACGGTAGAACGGTTTGGTCAAAAAGCCGCTGACGCCGCTTTGCCGTGCCTGTTCTTCGATATCCGACCAGTCGTAGGCTGAAAGAATGACAATTTCAGGCTGGGCGCCCAGTTTTTGCCGCAAGGCCTGAACGGTTTCCAGTCCGCTCAGCCCCGGCATTTTCCAGTCGATCACGATCAGCCGGTACGGATCCTTTGCGCACTGTGCCTGTTCCGCGGCGTCCAACGCCGCTTCCCCCTTGTCGCGGTAATCGCAGCGCAGCCCCAGCGCCGTCATCAATTCTCCGGCTTCCTCGCCGATCTTCGGATCATCGTCCACGACCAGAATGTGCGCGCTCTGCCAGCTGGCAGGAATTTGTTCTTCGGTTTGACTTTGCAGCGGTAAAGGGAAGAATTACAGTGAAGACCGAACCCTGTCCTGCCGTGCTTGTGACCTGAATCTCGCCGTTCATCAGATCAACGAGATTTTTTGTGATCGCCATGCCCAATCCAGTTCCATTTTCATTCCGGGCCTGCGGGTGATCCGAACGTTCAAAGGGCTGAAACAGACGCGTCATGAACTCCGGCTCCATCCCGATTCCGGTATCCGCACACCGGAACACAAAATTCTGACACCCTTTATATAAGCTGGAACGCTGACTGATTTCCAAGGTAATCGTGCCGCCTTCGGGCGTATACTTCACAGCGTTGCTTAAAATATTAATACACACCTGACGGATCCGCAGCGGATCGCCAACGACCCCTTCCTTCTCCAGCCGCTCCGGCTGGAACTCAAAGATCTGATTTTTTTCTTCTGCCTGCGGCCGGACCAGCTCGACAACCTCGGTGATCAGCTCGGCAAAATTAAATGGTTCCTGCGCTATCGTCAGCTTGCCGCTCTCAATTTTCGACATGTCGAGAATATCGTTGATCAAGCTTAACAAATGCTTGCTGGAAAGACTGATTTTGCGCAGACAGGCCTGGACGCGTTCCGGATCGTTGAGATGCGCACCGGCAATTGCGGTCATGCCGACGATGGCATTCATCGGCGTTCGGATATCGTGGCTCATATTGGACAGGAACTGACTCTTTGCGGCGCTGGCCGCAGTCGCGTTCTCCAAGGCGGTTTTCAGTATCTCCTGCTGGCGCTCCGCTTTTAAACGCTGTTCATCGGTCCGGCGGGAAATTAAAATTGCCAGCTGATCTTCGGAATACGGGTTATTGACATGGATGATCTGCGTCGTCGTCCAGTGAAGCTGCTCGTCGGTCAGCTTCATTTTCATCTCCAGCACAACCTCGCCGATTCCGCCGGCAAACGCCTCCTGCAACGCATTCAGCTGAAATTGGCGATAATCCTGCCTGAATTCCAGATCAATGGACGCTTCCAGTTCAGCGTATAACTGGCTGTAAGTTTCTTGTTCGCCCAGCCGTATCATCAATCCCGGCCGGACATAGACGAACTGCACCTGGTCCTGCGTCAGATTCAGGCTGATGATCACAGGATAGGCGTTGGACAGCGCGCTGACCAGCGTCAGCCGCTCCTGCAGCGTTCTTTGTTTTTCTGCTTCTTCCGCCTGCTTTTCCTTGGTGATGTCGTGAAACGCGTAGATCAGCACCGGTTCGCCGTTTTCATCCAGCGTTTTTTCAATAATCCCCGAGGTCCAGAACACACTGCCGTCCCTATTCTTCATCATCTCGACAAGGTTGATTTTTTCCCCGCTGCAAATCGCCGCTTCAATTTGTCCGGCAAAGTGTTCGTAATCCAATTTAGGCATCGAAGCCCGCAGGTCAAGATTGAGAACTTCGTCTGAATTTTCCAGCGTATAGCCCATCAGCCGCCAGCCTTCCCGGTTGAGCTGAAGCAGGCGATAAGGCTGAGTGGTGGAGATTAACGCGACCGCTTCCGGCAGCGCGTTATAAAGATGACTGATATAATTGGTTTGATGCGTCAGACGGCGCTGCGTCTTGGTCATGTGGCGCAGATAAAGCAGAACCAGCGCGCTGATCCCCAGAACTGCCGAAGCCACCAAAGCCAGCGACTGTCTTAGCAGCGCGTGAGTCTGAGCATTGACGGCAGCTTCCGGAATTATTGAAATTAACGCCCAATCCGAGTGCAGCCCGACCGGCGTAAAACAGAACACCGTGCGTTCGCCTTCATAGGTAAAAATTGCCCAGCCGGTTTCTGCGGACTTCAGTGAATCCGCAAATAAAGCCAGAGCTTGGGAATCATTGCTTTGGGAAGAAAGCATATCCAATAAATTCTGCACCGTTTTGTTGCTTCGCGGATGCGGAGAACGGATCAGGACATCGCCGTCCGCGTCGACGACATACGAAAACCCGGCGTCGTTATAGAAGGACAGCGTAAACGTATCGACAATGCTGCGGACTTCAAACTCCTTTATCAAATACCCCTTTTGGTCATCTGAAAAATCAACTTCGAGCACTAAGTCGAATACATCCATGCCGGTCACGCTGCTGATGTGCGGATCGATCACGGCCTGATCGCCGCCATGGGGATCCAGCTGCGCGAGCGCCTGCTGATCACAGGGCTGGTCTGACGGCAGGCAGACTTGTTCGCCGAAAATCAGATGGACGCTGCTTTCCAGCGTGTTGATTTCACGAAGCAGCGTGTCGAGAGCGGCAGAATCGGATGCCGGATAGTCTGCCAGACGTCCGGCGATGTTCCGCAGATCCGCATAATTTTCGTCTAACTGCACAGCCAGCGTACTCCGGCCCTGACGCGTCGATTCTAAAATCGTATTGATCGACTGCTGCCACAGCTGGGTTTTCACATTGCTAATAAAGTGTGTCGTCAACAGGCAGAGCGCCAGCGCCAGCGCTGCTGCCCCTACTGTGACGGTGCGGCGGGTATTGCGTACAAGTTTCTTCATGATTGTTCCTCTTGTTCAGCGTCCGCGTCCAGCTGTTCCATGACCTGATCCAGAGCTTCGCCTTGAAGCAGGCGGACGACGGCTTTCGCGGTCAATTCCCAGATCGGTTTATCCAGCAGGGAATCCGAGCCGATCACAACTCGTCCGTCCGCATACGCCGGAATCAGCGGCTGAATCTGCGTCAGCGTGGAATGACCGCCGTTTTTTAACGGACTGAACGAAGCCTGCTGATCGGCGAACTTTTGAATGTTCTCCGGGCGGGTAAAAAACTCTACGAAACGCAGCGCTTCTTCGCGATGCGGACTGTCAGCATTGACGCTCAGCCGGGTGTCGGCATTGATTACCGCAAAGCTGCCGTCCTCCAGCAGCGGATAGGGAACGACAGAAAACGCAAAATCCGGGTTCTTCTGCGCCAGCCGTCCTGCAGCCCAGGCGCCGGTCAACAGAAATGGTGTCTGTCCGTTCGCAAAAAGCTCCAGATCGTCGGAGGTCTTCTGTGTCGCCAACGTGGCTTCCGGATCCAGATAGCCGTTGGCGATCATCGCTTCGACATACGCAAAACCCGGCCTCAGCTTTTCGCTTAAGGTTGCGGATCCCAGATTCACCTGTTCAAAGTAGTCCGCCTGCTGCCGGGTCTGATAGAGCGCTGCCAGTCCGATACCGATCGCGACCGTCTTCAGGGATATATCGTTATTCGCGATTACCGGTGTGATTTCCTGACTGACAAAGTAATCGCAGACCGCTTCCCATTGAGCCAAGGTTTCCGGCACATTTTGATGGTGTTTTTGCAGCAGATCAAGATTACAGTAAAGACCAAACACAGAGACTGTCGTCGGCACCCAATAGATATGCTCTTGTTCCCGCATTTGACTCAACATTTCATCCGTGTAGTTTTCTATGGTCGCCAGGCCGGAGAGATCGGCGAGCTGTCCCTGGGAGGCTAAGATCAGTTCAGTGTCATGATTGATCATAAACACATCGTCGCCCTTGCCGTTAGCCATGCGTTTGAGCAGCGCCTCATAATACGCCGAGCCTTTAAGACTTTCGTAAGCGACGCGGATATCCGGATTTTCCAGCATGAACTGCGAGATGATTTCTTCGATCACCTGCACGTTTTCCGGTTCGTATTTATTGCCGAAGTAGGTCAGCGATACCCTCGATTCTTCATTGGAAGGCAGAATGATGACCGGATTGGCAGGCCCTGCGCAGCCTGTAATGATAAATAAGACAAGAGCCCAGACGCCCAACGAATGTCCTTTGTTTTTTCGCCGCATCGTTTCCCCATCTCCCTTTTAGCTGCCTTCTGCTTTCAAATCAGACCAGGCAGCGTATTCTTTTTTCTGATATGATCTAAATTGAATCAGATATGGACTATCAAAAATAAAAATTTCTGATTCCCAAAATCCGCTTTTCCCTATTAGTGAGTCTCCGATCTTTCTGGTATTTCATCAATTCCAATTTTGTCTTTTTTAGCATACCATAAAGGGACTTTGATCAACAGAGTTCACAATTTAGGAACATAACGGAGGATAGCTTGGAAAACAAGAGAAAACCAACATCGGTCAACGCTAAAAAAAGAAGCCGGGGAATTCAATTCGAATTTCCGTGCTTCTTCAAAAAACGATTTTCCCTATGATCTCTGCACAGATTTTATGAATCAACTGATCGCGGCTCCTGCGCTCCCCGCGATTCTTATCCGCCTTGTCAGTTCATCAAAAGCTTACACTTCGACCGGACTGTCATCCTCAGCCGCGGTTTCCAGCAGCTGGGCTGACTGAGCCGGATCGAGCTTGTCGACCGCCTTCAGCTTGCGCTGAATCATCCGCGTGCGTGTGCCGACGAGCTTATCGAGTTCTTTATTCGCCTGATCCAGCCGCTGCTGGGTCATCGCCAGTACGTCGTGGAACTTATCAAATTCTGTTTTCACCGCACCCAGGATCGTCCAGACCTCGCTGCTGCGCTTCTGGATCGCCAGCGTTCTGAAGCCCATCTGCAGACTGTTGAGCAGCGCTGCCATCGTGCTTGGTCCGGCGATGTTGATGCGGTAATCCCGCTGCAGCGTTTCGACTAAGCCGCGGTTGACGACTTCGGCGTACAGGCCTTCAAACGGCAGAAACAAAATCGCAAAATCGGTTGTGTAGGGCGGTTCGATATATTTATCGTGAATATCCTTGGCAAAGGAACGGATTCGCTGCGACAGCACGTTGACAGCCTGCGTCACGGCTTCCTGACTGCCGGAATCGTAGGCATCCTGCAGGTTGGAATAGGCGTCGGCCGGGAATTTGGAGTCGATCGGCAGCCATACCGGCTGATCGTCCTCCCCCGGCAGCTTGATCGCAAACTCGACGACGTTCTTGCTTCCCGGCACTGTCGCGACGTTGGTTGCGTATTGTTCCGAGGACAGAATTTCTTCCAGGATCGCGCCCAGCTGGATTTCCCCGACGATGCCGCGGGTCTTGACGTTGGACAGCACTTTTTTCAGATCGCCGACGCCGACGGCCAGCGTCTGCATTTCGCCCAATCCCTTATAGACCTGTTCCAAACGATCGTTAACGAGCTGGAACGACTGCGTCATCTTGTCCTCCAGCGTCTTCTGCAGCTTTTCATCGACAGTCTGCCGCATTTCATCCAGTTTCCGGTTATTGTCCTGCTGGATCGCGGCCAGTTGTTTTTCAATCGTCTGACGCATGTTTTCCAGTTTCTGCTCGTTCCCGGTTTCAAAGGTTTTCAAGCGGTTTTCCAACACGCTGAACTGATTGGCCATCGCTGTGTTGAGCGTATTCTGCTTTTCCGACAGCGACTGGCTGATCTCGGAGAATTTCCGGCTCTGCAGCTCCGAGATTTGTTGCTGATTGGAGCTTAACAGCGCGCTTAAGGACTGCAGCATTTCACGCTGGGCTGCCTGCTGCTGCAAAACGCTGTGATTCATGGCGTCGAGCTTCTGGCTTTCCGCCTGAAATGCGGTCTGTTGATTGGCGCTCAGCATTTCGCCGACTAACCGCACGGCGTTCTGTGCCCCGTCGACAATTTCCTGCCGGCTCTGCCGGTCCTGTTCCGCCAGCGTCGCCTGCAGCGTACTCAGCTTTTTATTGAAATCCTGCGCTTCAAGTCTGGCCAGCCGCCGGTTGACGGCCATCATCTGAAACAGACAAAACAACGCGGCGCCGGCGGCGATTGCCGTCAGAATTAAAATTCCTGTTTCCATTCGTTTATCCCCGCTTTCTCATGCCAACAGCCGGCCTTGGCCGGCTGTCCGGTGTTCTTCATTATACAGGAAAAACGGCTTGAACACCACTGCGCCGCAGCGACTTTCAAGCCGTTAAAAATCCAAACCTGTCTTTCAATCCAACGATACGGATTTCTGATATTCTTCCAACTTTATTTCTGACAATGCTGATTCATCCAGCCGGTGATCTCGCGCAGACGCTTAAAGCGGTGCAGTGGTTTGCCGCTGCGGGACAGCTCGTGGTTTTCCCCCTTGAACAAGCAGGCGCGGGCTTCGACGTTCAGCACCTTGAAGGCCGTAAACATTTCCATCGCTTGCGATACAGCGCAGGTATAGTCCTCAAAGGAATGAATAAACAACGTCGGCGTTGTGCAGAAATCCGCGTATTTCAACGGCGAGTGATCCCACATTTTTTCCATGTGATTCCACGGTTTGCCGCCGTCATGCAGATCGTCGTCATAGCTGATCCCGGAGGTTCCGTAATCGCTGATCCAGTTGGAGATGCTGCGCTGACTGGCGGCCGCGGCGAAGCGGTGCGTATGCGTGATGATCCAGTTGGTCATGTAGCCGCCATAGCTGCCCCCGGTAACGCCCAGCCGCAGCGGATCGATCTGCGGGTTCTGTGCCAGGATGTGATCCGTAAATTCCATAATATCTTCATAATCGATCGTTCCATATTTCAGACGCAGATCCGCAAAGGCGTCGCCATAGCCGTCGGATCCGCGATGGTTGCAGAAAAAGACATAATAGCCCGCGCTTGCCCAGACCTGCATTTCGTGGATCAACAGTTCGCCATACGTCGTGCGCGGACCGCCGTGAATGTCCAGGATCGCCGGATATTTCTGATCCGGCTGCCAACCGACAGGTTTGATCAGCCAGCCATCGATCGTCTGACCCGCGGAATTGACAAAACCGGCGTACTCAACAGGCTGAACAGCCTTGTTTTGGAGGTCTTGCTCGCTGATCTGCGTGCGCCCTTTCAGCGTTCCCGATTCGTCTGCCGTATAGACTTCCTGTAGCCGGCCTGGTTCCATCGCGCAGAACACATATCCGGATTCCGTCAGATCAAAGCCGCTGACGGCGCCGTTGAACGCGACTGCTTTTTCCAAGCGATCTCCCTGCAGCCGCATCAGTTCCGTACGATACCCGATCGTGGATGTAAAATAAAGCACATCATCTTTCATCATGAACGTTTTTCCTGATCCATAGCGGACGTCGCTGTTAACGCAGCTGCCGATGGAATATTCGTAATCCAGTACCTTACGGACTTCCCCGCTCGCAACATCGCAGCGGTAGAAATCACAGCTCGTACCGTTGCCATAGGCCTGCATATCGGTTGCCATCAACATCAGCACATCGTTTTCCGCGGCGATCGCGCCGATCCGCAGTGCTCCCTGCGGCACTAGCGTGCGCGAGGTGTGCGTTTCAAGATCATAACAGACCAGCTCCGATGTTTTCGGCTGCACATCCCGCCAGTTCTTTCCCGTATAGAATATCCGCTGACCGCTGACGATCACCCGGCCGCAATCATAGCCCTCCGGCGTGATCCGCTGATGCTGACCTGTGCGTTTGTTCCAGAGCAGGCAGCCGCAGCGGTCTGAATCGATGAATCCGGCGCCGTTGGCAACAAACGGGACTTCATGCAGAATCACATAATCCTGCGCGTCGTCCAGTTCTTCCTTGGATGTCGTCTGGGGATCTAAAGTATGTAAATTTTCCTGAATCTTCAAAACCACCCAATCGCTGTCCGCTACCGGCGTCATCTGCAGGACGGCGTAGGGAACTTCAAACGCTTTCCGGGCTTCGCCCTGATTCAGGGATAGCCGGTAATAAACGGTTTTCTGTTCATACGGTTCCGGTTTATCCTGCGGCTTGCGCTCCGCCGCGAACAGCACCGTGTTGTCATCCTCAAAGCAGAATGACGAAACCTTGCCGTCGCTGATCAGCGGCTTCAGCTGCATCGTCGCCGGCTCCAGTTCCATCAAATTGGTGCGGTAGCCATTTTCCGCCTTGTCCATCTGCGTTTGCAAGCACAGGATATGCGTTTTGGAGGCCGCCAGGCTGTGTACGAAATGGTAGTCGGTTAAGTCTTGAATTTGTATTCTTTCCATGTTGTTTCCCACCTTACTATGAATTGGTTACAGGATACCGCACTTTCCCTCCGCCGGCAAGTCCTTTCCGGCGTTTTTCCGCCAGGTGTTCAGCACGGCATCGAATTCGGTTTCATCCAGACGGGCAGAGGATCGGGCGACAACCCGGGCGGCCATCGCATTAGCCAGATCCACCGCCATGGCCAACGGCCAGCCCAGCTTCAGTCCCGCCAGCACCGTTCCAGCATGGCAGTCGCCGGCGCCGATCGTATCGACAACCTCTGCCGCGACACCCGGAAGTTCCTGGACATTGCCCTCTGCTGAACAGCACACCGCGCCCTGTTCGCCCCGGGTGATGATCACAGCCTGACCAAACCGATCATGCAGCGTTCTCGCGGCTTCTTCAATCTCTCCGGTCTTGCTTAGCCAGCACGCTTCCGCTTCATTCAAATGCAGGATCGGCCGGCACGCTTCCATTTGCTGCCAGTGGAATGCATCTAAATGCATCAGCCGCGCGCCCGGGGCGAAGAAAACCTGCGGCCCGGGATGATCGCGCAGCCATTTCAACATGGCCTGTCCGCTCGGCTCCTCCAGTTCAATTCCGCAAACATACACATAGTCCAGCTGCGCCGGATCGAGGTCTGCCAGCCATTCTTCGCAAAAGCCATATTCCGCGCCATGGGTTGATAAAAACGTGCGCTCGCCGCTGTCCTCCACCAAACACAGGCAGCAGCCGTTATCCTGACCTTTCACCCGCACCGCCGGCGACAGTCCTTCTTCCCTCAAAAGTTTCTCGGTCAGCTGGCCGAAAACACCGTCGCCCGTCGGCGAACAGTGAAACAGCGGCAGCTGGAACAGCCGCAGCATCCGCGCCGCATTATAGGAACAACCGCCCAGCGCCATCGTCATGGAACGTGTATTGATATCCTCCTGGGTTACCGGCAGATGCGGCACCCGGACGATCATATCGATCACCGTCGAGCCCAGAATCAAGGTTGTTTTCATTTTCCTTCCCCTTTCATTGATCCGTTGATTTTATCATACCACGCCCATTCGCAAAACGGACGGCAATCTCACCCAATTAAAAAGGGAAGCGTCGAAAACATAAATCAAGAATTCAACATGAATTAATAGAATACACAGCTGTTTTTTCCCTGGCGCTTAGCCTGAATCAACGCCGCGTCGGCTTTCAGAAATAATTGCCGGTACGTCGTTCCCTGCACGGGAAAGAAGGCGCAGCCGATGCTGCAGGAAATTCCCGTCAGGACAGCCGGAGGCTGATGCCGATGCTGCAGCTTCTGACGGATCTGTTCCAGACGGGCACTGGCCTGTTCGCCAGTGCCCGCTTCCTGCAGTAAAACGACAAATTCATCACCGCCGATCCGGCCGACTAAATCCTCCGGCGCAAACAACTCGCGGATTTCAGCCGCGGTCTGCCGCAGCGCTTCATCGCCGCAGTCGTGTCCATAAGCGTCGTTGATCTGTTTGAAATTATCAATATCCATCACTGCCAGCGTCATGCGTTTCCCCTCCGGGGCGCAGCGCAGCGTTTCCTCGATCAGCTGCTGGATCTTAAAACGATTATATAATCCCGTCAGGCAGTCCTGGTGCGCCAGCCGCCGCAGCCAGTGAAGCTCGCGCCGCTGCTGATCGATATCGCTTACCAGGCCCAGCACCTTCACCGGCTGGCCCTGCCCATCCTTTTCAGCCGTCAGCTCCAGCTTATACCAGCGAAAGTCTTTCCCACCGCAACGCAGGCTGAGCTCAATGGGCGGGACCGGCTTTCCCTGCCGCAGCTGACTCTGGATTTCCGCGATCTGCGCACCGGAGAGTGAGTGCTGCCGGCGTGCCGGATCCTGAAACAGATTGGAAAGCGCAGGCTGGAAATGAAAATGCGCGAACCAGTTCTCCGACACCCGCAGCGTATCCTGACAAAGATCCCATTCCAGCCAGAATTTCTGCGTCTGCGTTAAAAGCAGCTCCAAGTCAGAGCTGCGGCCGGATGTGGCTGCGCTTTCTGTTTTCACTGCCGCTTCCAGCAGCGTCAGATGAACGAGCTGACCTAAAAGCACATCGATCACAAGCCCATACCGCAGCGGCTTTCCCGCGCACTGCACCGTTCCCCGCTGCAGCATCAGCTGACCGGAAAGCATCTGGATCCGGGGTTCGCCGAGCGTTGTCAGCTGCGGCTGTTCCCACAGCCACCGCGCGGCAGCTTCCCGGCCATAGATTTCGATCTCCCCGCTCACAACAGCCGCTTCCGGCCGCAGCCGGTGCGCGAGCTCCGTCCGCTTTCCCGCCTGGATCAGACGCGTTAAATCTTCTAAAAAACAAACGTTTCCCTTCATCAAAATTCCACCTCTTATCAGATTTATTGTAGTGGCTGATTGCGACGAAGGTTGTCAAACTTTGTCAAGTGAAGAAAGCCGTTGGCGGATCTGTGCCTTGCAGAAGTGGAAGTTTTCTTGGAAAAAACATCAGATTTCACGTTTTTTCACGACTGTTCTGGGAAATCAAGGCTGTTTTAAGCGGCCGTCAGGAATCTGTAATAAATTGTTAAGCTGCCGTTCATTTCCCCAACGGCTTCGTATGTTATAGTAAGATCAAGAATAAAAGAGCGTTTGGCGCTTATGCTGAAAATAAAAGGAGGGAATCCCCAATGCAAAAAAACCTGACTGCACTCTACAAGTTAGCCGCAATCCTGATCGTGATCGCCTCTGTCTTCTATTTCTCTTCCGGCGCGCTCAACCAAACGCCGAATTTAAACACTCCGAATATGCCGCTGTCGCAAATTCTAATTCCAAACTAACGTTGCGATTCTCTGAAAACGCCGAAGTTGAAAGTCCTCCCTGCTTTCAGTTCTCCGGCGTTTTTTGTTTTTATTCTATGTCAAACCCGGCGTACCGGCCGATTGGAATTCGTAGCCTCCGGTTTGAGCTCCAGGCGGCGATTAGGATAATCCAGGCGCCAGCTGCACCCTGCCAGCACGTCTGCGCCCAACAAGCCGGCGACCGCCTGATCCCGCACGGGATATAACGTTTTATTGATCACGGGAACGTCGCTGAGGATCATTTCGGCTGTTCCGATCCGCAGAGGAAGTCGAGCAAGCCGTTTGGCCGGAACCTGCGTCGTTCCATCAACGCCCGTCAGCGTTTCCAATTCCAGCGGCAGTGATTCAGGCAATCTTGAATAAAACAAGGACCCGCCGGTCGTGCTGGTATTGCCGCTGTCAAACCCCCAGCATAAAATCTCGCCGTTCGTTTCCGCCTGCACCACAGGCATAGAATCCCAGCCAGTCAATTCATGAATCGTGCTTTTTTCCGGAAGCGACGGCTTCCCTGACAACCGCTGACTTTTTTCATCCCATTGCCAACAGCCGAACTGAAGAACGTCCCACCCCAGCAATCCGTCGATTTGTGCGGGATGTCCAGTTTCCAGCTCAAAGACAAAACAGGCGTCCGGCAGCACCATCCACACCTGTTCCGTCACCGTCAGCGGGCCGATCTGCACGGTTTCCGCCAGCCACTTCTCGGCCTGAATCCGTCCCAGACCGCTCCCGCCGCCCGCAATCTGTTCATGCAGCGGCCGCAGCCCCGCCGCTTCCGCAACCGATCTGCGCACAGCACTGCATGAAGCGCCGGTATCAAATAAAACAACGGCCGGCTGCCCTTGAAGCTGAATCGGAATCGGGAACACGTTGGGCAGACCCCGGTCAATCCGGGGCAACGGTTGTTCCGCCTCCATCCATGTTAATTTCATCACTCGTCCTTCTCCTTTCAACTTCCTGCTTTCAGTATAACAGGAAAACCTATCCCTGCCGCACCCAATCCCGGATTTCTCTGCTGCGTGAAAGAAAACGCGGACAATTCCATAAAAAAGGATTGACTTGGAGTGAACTTCAGGCGTTACAATAAAGTCACGAGGAAACTGACGCCTAGACGGTTTCCAAAGTAAGGAGGTCCATTCCATGGAAAAATCAAAAGTTTATTTTACCAAGATCATCACGCCGGAAAAAATGATCGAGATGGAGGAAATTCTCGGCCGCGAGCTGAAAGGCAAAGTCGCGGTAAAGCTGCACAGCGGCGAAGTCGGCAATCAGAACTTCCTGCGTCCTGAATTTATGAAACCTGTCATTGAAAAGGTAAACGGCACGGTCGTTGAATGCAACACTGCTTATGAAGGTCAGCGCAATACAACGGAAGCGCATTGGCATACAATGGAAAAGCACGGCTGGTCTAAACTGTTTCCCGTCGATATTCTTGATGAAGACGGCGATCTGGAGCTGCCGGTTGAAGGCGGAAAGGTAATCCAGAAAAACTTTGTCGGCGATCATCTGAAAAATTATGATTCCATGTTGGTGCTGACGCACTTTAAAGGACATCCGATGGGCGGCTACGGCGGCGCGTTGAAAAACATCTCGATCGGTCTGGCGTCCAGCTATGGCAAAGCTTACATCCATGGCGCTGGGGTCGCGGAGAATATCTGGTCATCCGATCATGATCAGTTCCTGGAATCGATGGCCGACGCTGCGAAATCCATTCTCGACTATGAGAAAGAAAACATTGTCTTCATCAACGTAATGTGCAACATGTCGGTTGACTGCGACTGCTGCGCGAAAGCGGAAGATCCGAAGGTCAGAGATATCGGTATCCTGTCCTCGCTGGATCCGGTCGCATTGGATCAGGCCTGCATCGATCTGGTCTATCAGTGCGAAGATCCAGGTAAAAAAGATTTGATCGAACGGATTGAATCCCGCCACGGCATCCATACGATTGAGGCCGCTGCCGCATTGGGGATCGGTTCGCGGGAATATGAACTGATCGACGTCGATTCCCTTACAAAATAAACGAACTCAACTCTAAAAAAGAGGAATTCAGCGGCGGGCGCCCCTTGATTAATCAAGCGACCTGTCCAAATTCCTCTTTTTTTATTGATCCGCGTACTCCTTCATGACCTGATTCCAGCGCAATACGGAGTTGACCGAGGTTTCCAGCCAATAAAGAAACCGGGTGCCGGGCAGCCGCGGCTCCCGCGTCCGCATTGCCTGGACTAACGGCGCTCCATCCGCGGCGTTATGCCACAAGTCGACGAAGATCGTGTCTACTTCGCCGGGTTTCAGTCGGTCCACCGCCGCGAAGGCATCGTCATGGATAATTTTTAATTTTTCCGGCTGTTCCCACTGCGGCAGAATCCACTGCGTAAACCATTGGATGACCGCGGCTTCCTTCTCCACGACAATAATCTGTTCGACATTGTCCTTGCGTGAAAGATGATAGGCGAAATAGCCTAAACCCAAGCCGCAGACCAGCACCCTTCCCTGGGCTTGTTTCAGCAGCGGGCGCATTGTGTTGATCTCGCTGGGGATCACGCTCATCCACTCAACGCCGTTTTCATATACACAGGGATAGCGGTATTCCGTGTTAAAATAGCCCAGCTGCGGACACTCCGCTCCGGTTTCATCCACCCGGTAGTCGTCATAGATCAGGATTTCAAACGGCTGATAGCGTTCCCAGCGCACCGTCCAGGCACCCTGGGCCGTATCCGGAAAATGGATGTTGCGCAGATAAGCGTCGGCTTCATATTCAGCCGCGGACAAACAGCGGAATCCCGGCTTGAAATATTGGTCGGCCAGACGGTGGTGCAGCGGATTTTCATCCAGCTCCAGACCTGCGATAATACAAAACAGAGTGTAGACGGCGTCCGTTTCTGATAATCCGCAGCTATGGCACAGAGATTCAACCATCTCCCGTTCAATCGCGCAGGCATTTTCTCGCAGATAATCCGCAGCGATCTGCGTCATTGCGGAGTTAAGTTCCAATCTTTGTTTCAGCTGTTCCTTTGTCATTGAAGTTCCTCCTGAATTGCCGTGGGGTTTGTTTCGAGATCAGAGATAAGATCTGCCGCCTTCAGAACGCTCATTGCGTATTGAGCTGCGACGGGATCTCATTGGCTTTGCCAATCTGACCGCATTGGGTTTATGGGATCGAGGGATCGCAGGAAACAGGAAATCGGGCGGAGTCTCATCCTCGCTTCCCCTAAGCCGGCGCTGGCTGCCGACAGGGTCCGCCAGGCAACGCAGATTGAGAGAATCCCAAGATTGAAAACCGGAGCGGATCTCCCTCCGCAATTTGCGGACGAAAACGGCTTGGGCGCCTGGATCCACGTAACTTTGATTCGTCGGGCTCCGCCTGAATCCTTCCCCCTGAACACCGTTCAATCCCTTCGTTTACTATACAAAAAAACCTGTCAGCGACAGGATTTTTAATAAGTGGTGGTTCCAGCCGGGATTGAACCGGCGACACATGGATTTTCAGTCCATTGCTCTACCAACTGAGCTACAGAACCATTGGTTGCGGGGGAAGGATTTGAACCAACGACCTCCGGGTTATGAGCCCGACGAGCTACCAGACTGCTCTACCCCGCGATAACTAAGTATAAAATTTTCAATGGCGGAGGAACTGGGATTCGAACCCAGGCGCCGGTTTCCCGACCTACCGGTTTTCAAGACCGGACCCTTCAACCACTTGGGTATTCCTCCAGAATGACTTGGTGGACCCTGTAGGACTCGAACCTACGACCAGCCGGTTATGAGCCGGCAGCTCTGACCAACTGAGCTAAGGGTCCGCAGATCCTAAACAATCAAATGGTAGCGAGGGTGGGACTCGAACCCACGACCTTCCGGGTATGAACCGAACGCTCTAGCCAACTAAGCTACCTCGCCAAAAATTTAAATCATGGTCGGGATGACAGGATTCGAACCTGCGACCCCTTGATCCCAAATCAAGTGCACTACCAAGCTGTGCTACATCCCGAAATATAAGTTCCCGAAGGGAACTGTTTTTTTTAATAAAATGGCGCGCCCAGTAGGAATCGAACCCGCAACCTTTTGATCCGTAGTCAAACGCTCTATCCAGTTGAGCTATGGGCGCGTATCTCGTTGTTCTTATCAACAACGCTTTGTTATTATAACAGAGTTCGTGTCGATTTGCAACAACTTTTTTTATTTTTTCACAGCTTGATTTTTAGGATTGGTGGGGATGACGGGACTCGAACCCGTACGATGTTTCCATCACCGGATTTTAAGTCCGATGCGTCTACCGATTCCGCCACATCCCCAATTTTATGGAGGTACCTGCCAGATTTGAACTGGCGATCACAGAGTTGCAGTCTATTGCCTTACCACTTGGCTAAGGTACCATTTCGCTGTGCTTTATTATTATATATGAACTCCTATTAAAATGCAAGGCTAAAATGAAACGAATTTCAGCGTACTTTCAAAACAAAAAAGGCGCCGATCTCAACGCCTTTTCCGTTCTGTTTCGCTCTGATCCGTCAGACTTTTAACTGTTTTTGACTTTAATCCACAGATCCGCTAATTTCTTTTTCAGGATCTCATTATGCTTGAATACTTCATCCTTGGCATATCCGACACGCGGCAGATAAGCCGGATTTCCGTCATATTCCCCGCCTGCGGCGCTCATTTCGTCCAACACGTTCTTGTTGCTGGAAGCGTAGCCGACCGTACTGGAATTATCATAAGAAGCGTCGTCAGTCAGAATGTAATTGATGAATTCATTGGCCAGCTTCGGACATTTAGCGTTCGCCGGGATGACCATCGCATCGCTCCACAGGTTTGTGCCTTCCTCCGGCAGCCAGTAGGCCATATCCTCATTTTCCGATAAAATGTAAGCCGCGTCGCCGCTGTAAACGACGGCGATATCCTTTTCACCGGTGACCATGCCGTCGATGACTTCATCCGTCACATAGGAAGGATCGACCTTCTTATCCATGTCCAGCAGCCATTCATAAGCTGCCTGAATCTCGTCTTCATTTTCTGTATTCATCGAATACCCCAGCGCCTTAAACGCCATCATAAATGAATCCCGCTCGGAATCATAGACGAACACATGTCCCTTGTATTTCTCATTGCGCAGCACGTCGAAGCCCTGCGATTCCACATCTGCCGGATCGACGTTGTTCTTGTTGTAGACAATTCCGACCATGCCCCAGAAATACGGTGCGGAATAGGTATTATCCGGATCGTAGGACAACCCCTTGACGCCGTCGGCCAGGTTCGCCAGATTCGGAATCATCGACTTATCCAGCGGCTGAAGCATATTTTCGTCGATCATCCGCTCGATCATGTAATCGGAAGGCACCAGCACGTCGTACTGACTGCCGCCCAGCAGCTTCGTATACATTTCCTCGTTGGAGGCAAACATGGAGTAATTGATTTTGACATTGTACTGTCTTTCAAAATTGGACAAAACGTTTTCCCCGACGTATTCACCCCAGTTGTAGACATTCAGCGTGCTGCAGCCATAGACCTCCTGCGGATCGATGTCGCTCTTGCCGCCGCCCCCGCAGCCGCCAAGCGAAACGACCATCAGGCCGCACAAACCCAGTTTAACCCAGTTTTTCATTTTTCTTCAATTTCCTTTCTTTCACCAGCGGAATGACGTTGACCAGAATCAGAACGACGGTGATCATCACCACAATGATTGTGGACAGCGCGTTGATGCTCGGATTGATTCGTTTATACATCGAATAGACGTAAATCGAGATGTTGTTAATGCCCGGACCGGTCGTGAAGAACGAGATAACGAAGTCATCAAACGACATCGTGAAGGCGATCAAAGCGCCGGAAACAATCCCCGGCATGATCTCCGGAACGATCACCTTGATCAGAGCCTGCCATGGCGTCGCGCCCAGATCCAACGCGGCTTCCGGCAGGTTGGGATCCATCTGGCGGAGCTTGGGCATGATGCTAAGCATGACATAGGGAATACAGAACGCAATATGCGCCAACAACAGCGTCATGAAGCCGGTTTTAATATTTAACGAGGTGAACAGAAGCATTAAGCCGATCGCCGTGACGATTTCCGGATTCATCATCGGCAGATTGTTGATCTGCAGCGTGAGTTCCTTGACGATCCGCTTGGATTTAGACAGACCGATGGCCGCGATCGTGCCGACGATCGTAGAAACCACCGTTGCGATCACCGCGATGACCACGGTGTAATAGATCGACTCCATAATCGTGCGGTTAGCAAACATCTTTTCATACCACTGCAGCGAGAAGCCGGTGAATTTACTTAACGACTTACTGTCGTTGAAGGAGAAGACGATGACATAGAGAATCGGCAGATAGAAGAACGCGAGAACCAGCACCAGATAAAACCGGGAGAACAATGATTTCAATTTTTTCATGCGCGGGTTTCCCCCTTGTTCTCATAGTCGACCTTCTTGGTGATGAACATCGAGATCATGATGATCACCGCCATGATCAGCGAAATCGCCGAACCGAAGTTCCAATCGCCGGTGGAAATAAAGTAGTTCTCGATCAGGTTGCCGACCAGGACGTAATCGCCGCCGCCCAGAAGCTTCGGAATGAAGAAACTCGATACCGCCGGAAGAAAGACGAGCGTAATGCCGGAGATGACGCCCGGCATCGACAGCGGCAGCGTGACGCGCAGGAAGGTCTGCACTTTGTTGGCGCCCAGGTCCTCCGCTGCGGTTAACAGGCTTTGATCCATTTTAGTCAGCGACGTATAAATCTGTAAAATCATAAAGGGAATAAAGTTATAAACCATGCCGACAAACACCTTGAATTCGCTGCTGACCGGAAAGTTCAGCAGAATGCCGCGCCAGGCGTAGGTTCTGACCAGCATGTTGATCCACATCGGCAGTGTGATCAGCAGCACCATGACCGATTTGCGGTTGCCGTCGAGCTTGGCGATGAAATACGCCGCCGGATAGCCTAACAGCACGCAGATGACCGTCGTGATCAGCGCGATCTTTAACGACCGCCACAGCACGTTGGGAAAAATACTGTCGGAGAAAAAGCGGGCGAAGTTATCGAGCGTAAACTGCAGCGTCAGCACCGAGTTGCCCTGCTTGGTGAACGCGTACAGCACGATCAGAAGCATCGGCGCCAGAATCATGATCGCGATCCATACCAGATATGGATACAGCATGCGCGCAAACGATTTCATAGCGGCTTACACTCCCATCTTGGACATGACGTGAATGTCCTCCGGCGCGAATTTGAGATCGACTTTCTTGCCTTCCTCCTGGAAATCCGTGGTGTGGATCTTGAAGATGCGGCCCTTGGTCGCAAAGGTGATGTCAAAGTCGCCTTCCGCAATCGTTTCCGGATCGAAATCGTATTTCACTTCGCTGATCTCGATCGGACTGTCGTCCTCCAGATCCCAGGCCTCGGCGCTGGCCCACATTTTCAAATCGGTGTTCAGCGCGACGCTCTCTTTGATTTCATCCGGTGTTTTATAGAAGTCAAAAGCGGTAATGCCGATATTATGCTTGTTGTCCTCGACATACTTCGGCTCGACGACGCTGATTTTAATCGTGATCGAAGTGCCTTTGGAGGTGCCGAAGGTCGCCGGATAGGTGCCGGGCTGGGCTTGATATCATATTCGACGGTAGACAGGGAAATAAATTCATCTTCCTCATCCCAGGCCTGCGCGTTGGCGCGGGCGATGACGTCGGCGTCGGTCATCTCCGCGACGTCCTCCAGGTCCATCGTGAAGTCGTTGGCGGAAATTTTTTCGTTAGCTTCTGGATTTACTTTGTCATGATTAGCCAGAACGTGCATCTTGACCGTTTTCGCGGTACCCGACACGGTCTGGACCATGATTTCGTAATGAACCCCCTTGAACAACAGCGATTTAACCTCGCCGTTGAGGATTCCCTGGCCGCGCGGCACGATGTCAATGTCTTCCGGACGGATCACGATATCGACGTTTTCATTCTTTTTAAAGCCGAAATCCACGCAGTCATAGATCTTATCGTCGAACATGACGCGGTAGTCTTCCTTCATGACGCCGTCGATGATATTCGATTCCCCGATAAAGCGGGCGACGTATTCGTTTTCCGGCTCGTTGTAGATTTCTTCCGGGGTGCCGATCTGCTGGATTTCGCCGTCCTTCATAACGACGATCTTATCGGACATTGTCAGGGCTTCTTCCTGATCGTGGGTTACGAAGATAAACGTGATGCCGACTTCCTTCTGAATTTTTTTCAGCTCGTGCTGCATTTCCTTGCGCAGCTTGAGGTCCAGCGCGCCTAACGGTTCGTCTAAAAGCAGAACCTCCGGCTCGTTGACCAACGCGCGGGCTATCGCGACGCGCTGCTGCTGACCGCCGGAAAGCAGGGTGACGTTGCGTTTTTCAAAGCCTTCCAGGCCGACTAAGGAAAGCATCCGCATAACCTTCTGTTCGATGACATCCTTGGACTGCTTCTTGATTTTCAAGCCGAACGCGATGTTTTCATACACGTTCATGTGCGGAAACAGCGCATACTTCTGGAACACGGTGTTGATCTCCCGTTTATAGGGCGGGACCTGGCTGATATCCTGACCGTCGAAAATAATCTTGCCTTCCGTCGGCTCCAGAAATCCGCCTAAAATTCTGAGCAGCGTCGTTTTGCCGCAGCCCGATGGACCGAGCAGCGTGACAAACTCGTTTTCATAGATATCCAGATTGACGCCCTTTAAGACGATCTGGCCGTCAAATTCCTTCACGATATTCTTAAACTGAATTAGTTTTTTCATCCGTAAATCCCCTTTCTCATTGGTTCTAAAAGATCGGCGGCGTGCAGATCCACAGCACGCGGGCCGGCTGGGCCGAATCGTTTTTCAGACAGTGGCTGAACGATCCCTTGACATAAAATGTCTGCCCTTTTTTAACGGTATAGACCTTTCCTGTGTCCAGATTGACCAGTTTGATCCGACCGGACAGCACGTAGCCGAATTCCTCCCCTTCGTGAACAGCGACCTCATGCGACTGGCCCTGCGGCGGCAGTTCCAGCAAAATCGGCTCCATTTCGTTTTTCTGGGCATTGGGCACGATCCAGTGGATCGTACAGTCCTCGCGTTCATCGACGAAGTAGTCGTCGTCGGTAAAGACCAGCTTTTCCTCGGTTTCTTCCTGGAAAAACTTCGCCAGCGTCGTCCCCAGCGCTTCGACGATATCCTGCAGCGTCGCGATTGAAGGCGAGGTCAGATTCCGTTCCAGCTGCGACAGGAAACCCTTGGTTAATTCGCAGCGGCTGGCCAGTTCTTCCAGCGTCAGGTTGTTCTTCGTCCGCAGCTGTTTGATCCGATATCCGATATCCATCCAATCCCTCCTTTTTCGCTTCGATGTTTAGTAACACTAAACTTCTCGGAAGCATTTAATAAACACAGATATTATTATACATACGCGCCTGTAAAATTCAATAGTTTTAAACAAAAAGATTACTGCCGTTAAACTTTTTTTCAGGATTCAGGTCAGCGCGGACCTGAGCTGACTAAGTTCATCAGCGGCGCGAGGTTGGACAGCGGCTGGATTCTGACGGATTGTCTATTCTCAGCGTTCTGCCTTCTAAGAAACTTTGTCCTTCAATTCATTCCGGAATGCGCGTCTGCGTTCTCCTTTGCCAGCGCTCCCCGCCTGGGCCGGATGCTTCCGCCTTCTGCTTTAACTTCATGAACAGCCGTTGCTGATCTTACCCTGCTTTCCAGCCCTTTGCCTGTATCCAGTTTTCCCTGATCTGTCCGCTTCATCCCTGCTCTCGCCGATCGGCCGAGAATAAAAAAACCGGATACATGGAGTACCCGGCCTTGTAAAACGATCTGAAAATTAATTGTACCGCAACAGACGATTTACAGCAAACCGTCGATCATGTTTTCCAACATGTTTTTCGGCTGGAAGCCAACGCTCTGCTTCACAGCTTTTCCGCCCTTGAACGCGATTAACGTCGGGATCGACATGACGCCGTAGCGCTGCGCCAGATCCTGCGACTGATCGACATTCACCTTCACGATGTCCAGCTTGCCTTCATACTTCGCCGCAACTTCTTCCAGCACCGGCGCCAGCATTTTGCACGGCCCGCACCAATCGGCGAAGAAATCCACGAGCACCAGCCCGTCCTTCGCTGTTATTTCATCAAATTCCTGCGTATTTACAATTTTCATATTCTTCATCCTCCTGTTCAGTAATCTAAGTATATCACAGTTTTTTCCTTTGCATACCGAAATGCTCACGGCTGAGGGTGGGGAGATCGCCTGTCAAAGTTCTTATTTGTGGCAAAAAACAAAACAGCCCGAAGGCTGTTTTAAGATTAGGCTATATCCGCTCGGAACGACTTAGAGCTTGCTTGCCGCGCCGCGGTCGACGATGACCGTAACATCCGGATGGTTCTGCAGGACGCTGGCCGGGCATTCTTCCGTAACCGGACCCTTGATCATGGCATAGACGGCATCCGCCTTGTTTTTGCCATTGGCAACCAACAGGATTTTCTTGGCTTTCATGATCGTCGCGATGCCCATGGTGATCGCTTCGGTCGGAACTTCCTCGCCTAACGGATCGAAGAAACGCGCGTTGTCCTGACGTGTCTTTTCCTTCAGAACGACGGTGTGCGTCAGCGTATCAAACGATGTACCTGGTTCATTGAAACCGATGTGGCCGTTAGCGCCGATGCCTAACAGCTGGATGTCGACTTCAAAGTTCTTCATCGCTTCTTCATACTTTTCGCATTCCGCCTGAATGTTGTCGCTGTCGCCGACTGGAACGTGAACATTCGCATCAGGAATGTCTAAGCCGTTGAACAGGTTTTCATGCATGAAGGTCCAGTAAGTCTGGCTGTGATCGCGCTTCAGGCCGATGTATTCATCCAGGTTGAAGGTGACGACATTCTTATAGGACGTCCCGTTTTCCTTGTGATCCTTGATCATATTCTGGTACAGACCGATCGGGCTGGAGCCTGTCGCCAGACCCAGAACCGGATTGGACTTGGATGTGATGACTTCCTTCATGACTTCAAAAGCTTTTTCGCTCAGTTCGTCATAGTTTTCCGTCACAATAATTTTGAACATTTGAAATTCCTCCCTTTTTCATCTATAACAATAGCACGAAACCGATGTAAACTCAACGTCTCGAGCCGTTGTTGCCAAAATTAAAATTACGCGATTTCGATTGTGTACGAAGTCGTGAAGCTGCCGTTTTCCTTCAGCTGGATCGTGCCCTCGCGTTCTTCAAACGGAACGTGAACTTCCTCGAAATCACCATGCCCGTGCCAAGGTTCAATGCACAGGTAAGGCGCGTTCTGCTTGGTCCAGAAGGCCAGCCAGCGATAACCGGCAACGCTGACTTTAACGCTGTTTTTACCGTTGGTCAGCGTGACATACGGTGAGCGTAGATGCTCGAACAGAAGCGTCGGGATGTTGTTGAACGTCGCATAGTCCAGGGCGATTTCCCGTTCCTCATTTAAGCTCAGCGACGCGTTGGAACTGGAGGTCGTCTGCGTTTCCGGGCAGGCGAAAACGAGTTTATAATCTTCGAAGCGCTCGCCTGAAGCCATCGGACAGTTAAACGCCGGATGCAGGCCGAAGGAGAACGGCATCATCCGCGGTGAATGATTGTCAATCCGGTAGGTGATCGTCAGCTTCCGGCCGGACAGCTGATAGGTCACCGTGAGTTTGAATTCAAACGGATACTGCGCGCGGGTTTCCTCATTATCGCTTAATGATAAAACGATCGTATCTTCACTCACGCTTTCAACGGTGAATTCGCTGTGGCGGGCAAAGCCATGGTTGCCCATCTTGTAGGTCTTCCCGTCAATCTGGTAGTCCTTGGTCCAGGTGCTGCCGACCATGGGGAACAGGATCGGATTGCGGCCGGCCCAGAACTGCGGATCGCCCTGCCACATGTGTTCGATATTCTTTTCTTTGTCATAAAAGCTGGTGATTTCCGCCGCCAGCGTTTTTACTTCCACCACGGCGACTTCATTTTCAATTCTCGGCATGATTTTCCTCCTCGATCAATCCAAAATGCAGACAGGCTTTGTAGACACCGTCGCGGTCGATATCGTCGCTCACATAATCGGCGGCCTGCTTCGCTTCGTCGCATCCATTGCCCATCGCGATCCCCAAACCAGCCCGGCGAATCATTTCCACGTCGTTGTAGCCGTCGCCAAAGGCCACGGTTTGGGATCCGTCAAAGCCCCAATGCGACGCCAGTTCAAGCATTCCGCTGGCCTTGTTCGCATCCGCCGCGGTGACTTCGTTGGCGAAATGCATGACCATGAGATGTGAATTGTGCAATAACGGCCGGATCGCGTCGACCTGCTGGGCATCCCGGGTGTAAAAAATGATGTTGACTAACGGCTGATGCTTCCACAGTGTCTGGCCGGGACGCATCTTATACAGAAAATAGAACAGATCGCTGATTTCCTGGGTGTAGTGCAGGTCATGGCTGTTTTCGCCATGCACGCCGCTGTAGCGCACGACTAAGTTGTTGCGGCGGCAATAATCGATCACCCGTTCGGCATCGCCTTCGTCAATGATTTTCGAAGCGATGATTTTCCCATGGTCCATGATAATCCCGCCCTGAGCGCAGACAACGCCGTCCAGCAGATCCGTCAGCTTCGGCGGCAGATTAACTAATTCCTCCACCGCCCGGCTTGTGCACAGCGCGATCTGACTGCCGTTTTGCTTCAGTTTTTCTAAAGCGGTATAAGCGGAAGCGGGAACGTCGTGAAGGGTATGGGAGAACAGGGTGTGATCGATATCGAAAAAGACGGCGCGCGCTTTACTCATGCAGCATCGCCTCGCCCAGCACCCAGGTTTGGGCTACGCTGTAATCGTTGTTGAGCACGCATAAATCGGCGTCGTAGCCGGCTTCGATCAAGCCTTTGCGGGCAAAGCCCATGCGCTTGGCCGGATTGATCGTCGCAGCGTTGATCGCCGTTGCCAGCGGCAGCTTCATCATTTCGATCAGATTGCCGACCAGCACGTTCATGCGGTTGGAGCTGCCTGCCAGCTTGCCGTTAGGCAGCCGCCCGCAGCCGTCCTCGCCGACCGTCACGTCGCGGCCCTTCATGTGGTAGAAGCCGGGTTTCAGGCCTTTAATCGATACGGAATCAGTGACCAGGATGAGTTTATCCTTGCCCTTGACGCGTCCCAGCACACTGGCGACGGCCGGATGCACATGCACGCCGTCGGCAATCAGCTCGGCGTAAATGTCCTCAAAGAACATCGCGGCCCCGGCGGTTCCCGGTTCGCGGTGATGCAGGCCGAGCATGCCGTTAAACGTATGCGTGAAGCTGTCAGCGCCGTCTTCGATCGCTTTGGCGCATTCGTCGAATTTCGCTCCGGTATGCCCCATCGCCACCTTGACGCCCTGGGAAACACAATAGCGGATCAGCGCGTGATCGTCATCTTTTTCCGGCGCGATGCAGATCATCTTGATCTTGCCTTCAGCCGCCTTCTGATAGCGGTCAAACTGGTCGACGTCGGGTTTCTGAATTAAGTAGGGATTGTGCGCGCCCTTGAATTCATGGGAAATCTGCGGACCTTCGACATGGATGCCCTGGATTTTAGCGCCGCGGTGATCCTCGTCCATGATCTTGCTGATGAGCGCGAAGGATTCCAGCAGATTGCTTTCCGGAGCGGTCGAGGTCGTCGCTAAAAAGCTGGTGACGCCGTCCTGCGGCAGATATTCGATCCAGTTCAGCAGACCTTCGCGGGTTGCGTAGTTGCAATCCAGCCCATTGTAGCCGTGGCAGTGAATATCGATCAGCCCTGGCAGGATTCGCTTGTCGCCGTAATCCACGTCAGCTTTCTGAGCGTCATAGGATTCGATAGCCGTGATCTTTCCGTTGTCAAAAACAAGCTGAGCCGGAACGAATTGTTCGTTCAGCCAGACGCGAGTGCTTTGTATTCTCATCTTAATTCCCTCTTTTCTCTGGGTGTTTCTCTTTGTTTGCCGTTGCCGAATTGAACGGGGATTCCAATGACCGCAAAACCTGGGCGGCGCTTAATCGCGGCCGCCGGTCTGCGGTGTTTGCGGAAAGAACAGGCTGCCGGAAATTCTGTTATCCATTAAGATTCCTTGCGGCAGCTGTGTTTTTCCTTAGTTCTGACGGCCAACTACAAAGAAAAACCTGAAAGGTTCAGGTTTTTACAGCATTTCTTTTCCGAGGCAGTATGTCTGAACCACGTCGTAATCGCGGTTGAGAACAACCAGGTCGGCGTCGTAGCCCGCCATGATCTTGCCCTTGCGGTCATCCATTTTCAAAAGACGAGCCGGGTTCAGGGAAACCATGTTGACGGCCCAGTCAAACGGCAGCAGCGCCTTTTCAACCAGGTTCTGCAGACCGCGGTTAAACTTCAAGGTACCGCCGGCCAGCGTGTCGGTGCCGTGCAGATAAGCGGAACCGTTTTCACGGATATCGATCTGATTGCCGCCCAGCTCATAGTAGCCTGGCTCGCAGCCCTTTGCGCACAGCGCGTCGTCGATCATGACGGCATAATCGCGGCCCTTTGCGGTAACGTAAGCGTTGACCGCTGCCCAGTTGACATGATTGCCGTCGCAGATGATTTCGCCATAGGTGTCGCGGCAACGCATCGCGGCGCCAACCAGGTTCGGCGTGCGGTGATGCAGCCCGTTCATTCCGTTAAAGACATGCGTCATGGAGTTTGCGCCGTTGGCGATGCCCATCAGCGCGTCTTCATAGGTCGCGCCGGAATGACCGATCGAAACGCAGACGCCATGGCTGGAGGCGTAGCGTGTTAAAGCCCAGTCCGGATCCATTTCCGTTGCCAGTGTGATGACTTTGATCATGCCCTTGGCGGCTTCCTGATATTTCTTGAACTGCTCAACATTCGGCGTCACGATGAACTGTTCCGGCTGCGCGCCCTTGTTTTTTGCGTTCAGGTATGGGCCTTCAAAATGAATGCCGAGAATTTCCGCGCCTTCATAGCCTTCGTCAACAACTTCCGTGACATTGATCAACGCTTTGGTTAGCACTTCCTCGCTCTGCGTGACTGTGGTTGGCAGGAAACCGGTGATGCCTTCCTTCGGCAGTCCGGCAGCCCAGGTCCGCAGCCCTTCATGATTGGCGTCGTTCGTATCAAAACCCAGACCTCCGTGGCAATGGATATCGATCATGCCCGGCAGGATCCGGTCCTCGCCGTAGTCCTTATCGACCGGCTTGGTTCCATATGGGTAAATTCCTGTGATCTTCGCGTCTTCGATCTCCAGCTGCGCTTCGATGAACGTACTGGAAACCCAGACCTGCTTACTTTGAATAATCATCTTTTAGTCCTCCCTTGATGTTCTTATTATATCCCCTTTGAAAATTGAATTCAACAATTGCACCCCGCAAAGATGGCTTTTTTATTCATTGATAAGAGTATGTTTTGTGATAATAATTTCATGAATGAAAGCGGTTCGGCTGCGGCCTGGAAACGAATCGGAAAAAGGAAGAAGAACATTAGCGGTTTTGCGCAGCTTCCTTGTCTTGGGCGAGCAGAATCCCTCATGAATAAGGATGAACTCGAGCTATCGCGCTGTACTTTCAGATTCCCCGTATTGACAGCCTTTTGGCTTTGGAGCGGCTTGGGAAGCTTGCGGATAAAGCTTTGGCAGAGATCGCCGGCGTTCAGCACCGGACAAGCCTAACGAAAAACAAAAAACGCCGCAGAAGTCAACCGGCGTTCGTTGAGACAAATAGCGATGGATTACCCGTGAAGCAAAACGGGTGGAATCATCCCTTGCGCTTGTTCGCAGACGAGGATGAACCCTGAGATGATTTTCTCCGTTGATCAAAACGCTTGCCCTGAGCTGCGTGTTTTTTTCCTACAGCGGATTCCTCACGCCCTTTTCCCGACTTTTGCGGGCGGCTTTCTGACTTGGTATTTCCGCTGCCGCTCCCCTTTCGTTTGCCCTCTTCTTTAATGAACCGATCCACCTTCCGGCCAGCCCCTGCCGCAGGCTTTCCCCAGGGAACAGGCGGAATCAGACAATCGCGGCCATAGCCGATCAGATCGGTCCGTCCGGCGCGGGTCAGCGCTTCTTGCACAAGCTTATAATTCCGCGGGGCGTTGAATTGCATCAACGCTCGCTGCAGCTGCTTTTCATGCGGATCCCGGGCGACGTAGACCGGTTTCATCGTCATCGGATCCAGTCCCGTCCAGTACATCGTCGTGGAAATCGTCGCCGGGGTCGGATAGAAATCCTGCACCTGCTGCGGAATGTGATTGATCGACTTGAGATAACAGGCCAGCTCGATCGCGTCGTTCAGATCGCAGCCGGGATGCGAGCTCATCAGATATGGAACGAGGAATTGATTCATTCCATATTCCTTGTTCAGCGCCAGATACTTCTCTCTGAATTTTTCATACAGGGCGTGATTGCATTTGCCCATCGTATCCAGCACCTTGTCGCTGACATGTTCCGGCGCTACCTTCAGCTGACCGGAGATGTGATACTGCACCAGTTCGCGGAAAAAGGTATCGTCTTGATCGTACATCAGATAATCGTACCGCACGCCTGAGCGCACAAACACCTTTTTCACGCCCGGCAATACCCGCAGATCGCGCAGGATGCTGAGATAATCGCGATGAGAAACCTCAAGATTTTTACATGGCTTGGGATGCAGACATTCCTTGCCCGGACAGGTTCCGCGCTTCAGCTGATCCTGACAGGAAGGATGATAGAAATTCGCGGTCGGACCGCCGACGTCATGGATGTAACCTTTGAAATCCGGATCCTGGATTATCTTTTTCGCTTCCTCCAGAATCGACTGCTTGCTTCGTGAAGAAATCACCCGGCCCTGATGATTGGTTAGCGCGCAGAAAGCGCAGCTGCCGAAACAGCCGCGGTTGGAGATGATCGAAAAGCGGACTTCATCAATCGCCGGGATGTGATGATACATCGGATGGAAGGTTCTTTTGTAGGGGAGTGAATAGGTAAAATCCATCTGCTGCTGCGTCAGGGGCAGCGCCGGGGTATTGGCGACGACATACCAGCCTTGATACGGCTCGACCAGCACCGCGGCATTGAGGGCATCGATGTTGAGATGCTGGATGCGGAAGCTCTCGGCATATTTGCGCTTATCCTGCGACACTTCCTCAAAGGCAGGCAGCAGCTTATGTTCAAACAGATGATCGATTGTCTTGCATTTGTAGACGGAGCCTTTAATCCAGATAATATCCTGAATCGGCAGGCCGCCGTCCAGCGCTTCTGCCAGCTCGATGATCGAGTTCTCGCCCATGCCGTACAATACGAGATCAGCACCGGAATCCAAAAGGATTGACCGCCGGACTTGATCATCCCAATAGTCATAATGGGCTAACCGCCGCAGCGATGCCTCAATCCCGCCCAGAATCACCGGCGTCCTGGGATAGAGTTGTTTGATTTTCTGGGAATACACAATCGTCGCGCGGTCCGGACGTTTGCCCATCTCGCCGTTATCCGTGTAATTATCTTTATCCCGGCGGCGTTTGGAAACCGAATAATGATTGACCATTGAGTCAATGTTGCCGGAGGACACCAGGAAACCCAGCCGCGGCTCACCGAATTCCATAAAAGGTTCGTCGCGCGTCCAGTTGGGCTGCGGGATCATGCAGACCTTATAGCCGTAGGCTTCCAGCATGCGCGTGATGATCGCCGGGCCGAAGGACGGATGATCGACGTAGGCGTCGCCGCTGACATAGATGAAATCGGGCTGCGTCCAACCACGTTGTTCCATTTCTTCACGGGTTACAGGTAAAAAATCAGTCATCGTCTTCCTCCTTGGCTGGCTGCCAGCGTTGCTTTTTCTGTTTGTTTAGAGCGGATGGGGTAGCGCAAATCAAAGTGGCGGGAAATCCGGTCGCTTTGAGATGAGGGTTTTCGCCAGCGGGCGCGTTTTCCTGGTTTGCGCTGTGAATAATATAAAATCTTTTATTTGCCTGTTGTCATTCCCATTTTCTTGATTAGTGATGGGATTGTCTTCATTGTACTTGAATTTTGTCGTTTTGTCTTCCTCAGCGGCGAAGAAAAAGCGCCGGTCAGCGCTTTAACTCAATTAATTTTTCCCAGGCGCAATCGCTGCGGCCAAAGTGACCGTAAGCGGAATAGCGGCTGTAGATTGGCTTTTTCAGGTCTAACTGACGAAGGATGCTGGAGACGCGGAAATCGAAATTCTTATGAATAATTTCCAGAATTTCCTCGTCGCTGACCTTGCCGGTCCCAAAGGTTTCGACATAGATCGAAATCGGTTCGCTCTTACCGATGGCGTAAGAGACTTCAATTTCCAACCGATCCGCCAGACCGGCCGCCACCAGGTTCTTGGCGACGAAACGGCTGTAATAGGCCGCGCTGCGGTCAACCTTGCTCGGGTCCTTGGAGCTGAAGCAGCCGCCGCCGATCCGTCCCATGCCGCCGTAGGTATCGACGACGATCTTACGGCCGGTCGTGCCGCTGTCGCCGAACGGCCCGCCAACAACGAAGGATCCGCTTGGATTAACGAGAATCTTCGTGTCCTTATCGATCAGGTTGGCGTCGATTACCGGATTGATGACCTCATTGATGATCTTGGCCCGGATTTCTTCCTGGGTCGCTTCAGCGATATGCTGCGTGGAAACGACGATGGTGTCAAGCCGGACTGGTTTGTTATCATCATATTCCACGGTGACCTGAGTTTTGCCATCAGGTTTCAGAATGGAGTGGGCTTCCTGTTTGCGGACTTGTTCCAGCCGCTCTGCCAGCCGGTGAGCCAGCGCGATCGGCATCGGCATGTAGTTTTCAGTTTCGTTGCAGGCGTAGCCGAACATAATTCCCTGATCGCCCGCGCCCATATCGGCTTCATCATGCATGACCGCTTCATAGATTTCTGCCGACTGCTTCGACACCTTGGTCAAGACTTCAAATTCTTCCGTATAGCCGATTTCGCGGATTTTGTCCTTCGCAATTTTTTCAAACGGCAGATCGGCGCTGGTGTTCGCTTCGCCATAGATAAAAATCAGATTGTCTTTGATCGTCGTTTCCACCGCCATCTTGCTGGCAGGATCCTGACGAAGCGCTTCGTCCAGAATCGCGTCGGAAATGGCGTCGCAGATTTTGTCCGGGTGTCCGCTGGTGACGGATTCGCTGGTAAAAAATTTTTTCATAGATTATCCTCCTTGTCTTTTTTATCAAGGCAGATATGACGCATAAGAAAAGCCTTCAGAAAGAAGGCTTCATGATTCATCGTCCTGCTTTCTTATCGTTGCCAGCATTACCACCTTGCTTCCAAGCAGGTTGGTATGAGTTCGTCGAGCTGACTCTCTCCCTCATTCTTGATAAAAAGACCAGGAATAGTAAACCATACCTGATGATAAAAAGCAAGGATTTCTCTACATAATCCGCAAATTCCAGACATTTCCGGCTTTCTGCCTGAGCTTGATTTGAATTCTGCGAAGCTTGCCCTCCATTTGTTATTTTCAGGCTTGTATTCCTTCTGCGGCTTTGGTATCATAGTTAGAAAATATTCTGAAAGAGGAAAGAGGAGGATTTTTGTTTATGAGTTCAATTCGCCTGATCGCCACCGACCTGGATTTCACATTACTGAACGAACATTTTGTCTTAACCGAGACCACAAAGGAAATTCTCAGCCGGATTTTGGACAGCGGCGTGGAATTTGTGCCATGCAGTTCCCGGCCCTTAGGGGAGATTCCGCAATGGCTGCGGGATCAGAAAAAAATCCGCTGGATCGTTACGGCCAACGGAGGCTTGATCGTGGATAATCAAACGGGCGAAACCTTGGTTTCCAATACGCTGCCTGCGGCCAGAGCCAAAGCGTTATTGACAAAGGCGGAACCGATGAATCCGCATTGGAGTTGTTTGATTGAAGGGCGGCTTCACAGTCATCTGGCGATTCTGGACGACCGAAAGGCGTTGAAGATCGACGGTTCTTATCTGGAAAACATTTTGAAAAACCGGATTTGGGAATCCGGGAAGGATTTCCTGGATGCCCTGCCGGACGCGCAAATCGCGAAGATTCATTTTATTACCAGCCGCGATTATCCGGAAAAGAAGCAGGCGTTGATCAATCTGTTATCGGATGAAGAGGGAATTGAACTGACGTCTTCGCATCCGTCAAACCTGGAGATTCTGCATCCGCAGGCGAATAAAGGCGAAGCCTTGAAATGGGTCATGCAGCAGCTGAACTGCACGCCGGAGGAAACGGCGGCATTTGGTGATAACGCCAACGACCTGCCGATGTTGAACGTCGCCGGACACAGCGTCGCTGTCGCCAACGCGACGGAGGAAGTGCTGGCGATGGCGCGGCATCATGCGTTGTCGCATAAAGAAGACGGGGCAGCGCGGATGATGGAGCAGCTGGTGTTTCAGTAGGGAGTAAAGAAGAAGATTTTTCAAAGTATGCCCATCACGGTTTATCCTTGTCTGTCAGAATACATGAATAGAAATTAAAATCATATATAAGAGGCCGGCTGGCAGAGACAATCTCACTCTGCTTTACCGGCCTTTTTCTTACCCTTTTAGTATAAAACATTTACTTGGCTGATTCTTCTTCAATCATTCAAATTACAATGGCAATAACATCATTACTCGTCAAATTTAATCTTTTATAAGAACTCCTTGCTTTCCATTCATCTCATAATACTTGTTTTTCTTCTTTTAACTCAAATATCGTAATCTTAAGCATCATCTTGAATTGAGGTTTTATCCTCTTGATGCGTTTTTTTAAAGTCCACAATGACCGCTAAGAATCGTTGTCCATATTTTTGTAGTTTATTAACACCGACACCTACGATATCCAACATGGCCTCTTCATCAAGCGGCAATTTAACACACATATCAATCAATGTCTTATCATTAAAAATGATATAAGGTGGTAATCCTTCCTCTCTCGCAATATCTGTCCGAAGTTTACGCAAAGCATCAAATAAAACATAGCCAGTGGAGGTAAGCTTGTCCGTATTTCTTTGTTTGCTCTTTAATTTTCCAGCTTCCTGTGTTTTTTCTTCAGTGACTTTTAAAATCACATGAGCATTCTCATCTTGCAGCATCGTGATATCGCCAAGTTTCAAAACTCCATATTGGTCTTCTGACTGAATCAAATATCCCTGATTAATGAGTTCATAGATGAGCTCTCGGATCTGTGACTCAGAGTATTTCTTTAATGCTCCATAGGTTTTGTAACGATTCGTGCCCACCTCTTTAAGTCTTGCACGATTTGCACCGATTAAGGTTCCCAATACTATCGTTAATCCGTACCGGCCTCTTGTTTCTGCAACGCAATTGATAACCTGTTTCGCTTCTTCAGTCATATCAATTTTTTTATAGTCTTTCATACAATTGCCGCAGTTATCGCAAGGTTTTATTACTTTTTCCCCAAAATAATCTAAAATGGTATTTCGCAAACATCCATTGGTTCTGCAATAATTCTCCATAACTTTAAGACGCCGAGCATCCCGTTGTTTTATAATCTCAATTTCCTCAGAAGAAAGATCTGAAAAATCTTTATTTTCCAGCAGGAACTTGTTGATCATGATATCTTGGGCAGAAAATAATAGGATGCATTGTGAAGTCTCGCCATCCCGGCCTGCACGGCCTGCTTCTTGGTAATAACTTTCCATGCTTTGAGGCATATTATAATGGATTACATACCGGACGTTCGACTTATCAATGCCCATCCCAAAAGCATTCGTTGCCACAATGACCGGAGTTCGATCATAGATAAAATCATCCTGATTTTGCTTTCTTTCTTCTTTGTCTAATCCGGCGTGATAGCGGGTGACAGAAACACCTTGTTTGGAAAGCAACATAAAAAGGTTATCTACGTTTTTGCGAGTCGCGCAATAGATGATTCCGCTTTCTTTTACATGTTTCTCAACATACTCTATGACAAAATGATCTTTATCTTTTCTTTTTTCTACACTATAAAATAAGTTTTTCCGATCAAATCCAGTCACAACCACCTCCGGTTCAATCAGATTTAAAACACAGAGTATATCTGTTTTTACTTCTTGTGTTGCGGTTGCCGTAAATGCACTGACAATCGGACGCTTTGGCAAACTTTTGACAAATTCGATGATTTTCAGATAACTTGGTCTAAAATCTTGACCCCATTGAGAAATACAGTGAGCTTCATCAACGGTAATCATGGAAATATCAGCTTGACGGGCAAAATGAATAAAATCGTGACTTTCTAATCGTTCCGGAGCGACATAGATAATCTTATAGACTCCTTTTTCAGCAAGCAGTAAAGCTTTAGCAATTTGAGTTTCGCTCAGGGATGAATTAATAAAAGCAGCGCGAATTCCAGCCTCATTTAAAGCCTTGACCTGATCCATCATCAGTGATATCAGCGGTGAAATTACCAACGTAATCCCATGCAACATCACAGCAGGAATTTGATAGCAGATTGATTTTCCTGCCCCTGTCGGCATGATTGCCAATGCATCGCGCCCCGCAAGAATTGCATTAATGATCTTCGCCTGACCTTCTCGGAAAGAATCATAGCCAAAGTATTTTTTCAGGTTCTGTCTTGCATCCATCTTCCATCCCTCAAATCTAATTTATTTGACTATGCCAATGATAACACAAATATTTAATAACCTGTCGTGGTATTTTATTTCTTTAAACCTATATAGAATGTTCTGTAATAATCTAATTATTGTAATGTCACTGTCTGAGTTTAATTCATAAGAGATTTACTCTTTCATATAGAATTCGTGAAATCTTATGAAATAGCAACATCCACATCAGTCTAATACAAAATCCTATAAATAAGTTTAGGAAAGAAAAGCTGACAAAGATCTTTTTATTAAGAAGATTGTTCAACGATTGGAAGATGGTAATTACCTGTATTATTGACAGCAGTACGGACATCGTCCAAACCTTGGCTGTAAAAAATTCCACCAGCGCCTGGATCGGATTGACTTTGGCCACACCTATATCAATTTTCTCATTGCGGATACAATCTCCTGGGAGTTAAACGGACGTGACAAGATGTTTACAGGCTCAACCACAGCTGTAGGTAGCTAACTGAACGGCTTTTAGCCATATACATATATAGAGCATAATTCTAGGAGATACAAACACTTTGATCTCAAGCCGGGCTTCATTTTTTTGGCATATTCGCGCAAGTCTTATGGCTGTTCTTTAATACGATAAAACTTTTGTTTATCACCTTCAAAAGAGACGTGTTACATAATTTCCCAGATATAATTTGCAGTATCTTTGATATGAATAGAATCCGGTTCCATCTTCATATACTTTGTTTTGGGGGAAGAATCATACGAATACTGATGCATAAAATCAATATTTGTCTCTGAATAGATGTTAAATTCTTTCCAGTCATAATCAATTGTAAGCAACTGTCCCAATTTCACATCTGAAGCTTCGCATAGTAACTCCGCTTTGTGTTTCGCATTCATCGCTGTTTCACGTAAAAGTGCTTCGTTCAATGCTGCTGTATCCTTTATTGTAAAAGCAATATTTAACTCAGGATATGCCAAACACTTTGCAATTGTAGACAAAACTTGTGCTAATTTGTCCA
>NZ_GG657557.1:408980-411888 GCF_000157995.1 Holdemania filiformis DSM 12042 | reverse complement strand
GTGTTGTAATGTGGCGCGATGATCAAGCTCAAGACTTTTTAATCATTCCGGCTGTCAGGGTAAACAGAATTTGTCAGGATTATTTAAAGCGAGGATGATTAAGCGGATATGCGCGGTATCACTCATATTTAGCTTATCAATATAACAAGGGATGATGAAACAACAGGAAGGAAAAACAAAAATGAAAGTGGATCGTTTGGAATGTTTTGTGCATGTGGCCGAAACGTTGAATTTCTCTAAGAGCGCTCAGGCGCTGCATTGTTCGCAGCCCTCCATCAGCCGGGTTATTCATCTGCTGGAACAGGAGCTGGGATTTGAATTGTTTGAACGGGATCGAAATCAGGTCGCTTTGACGCCGGCCGGAGCTGTTTTCTATCCTCAGGCCCGGCAATTGCTCCATCAATATCAGGCAGCCGTGGAGGAAGCGCGGAAGGCCCATCAGGCGACGCTGACATTGAAAGTCGGCGTAATCGGATTTGCGGAAGCGCCGCTCATGAGGGCGTTGGAAAAATTGACGCAGGCAATGCCGCAGGTGCGGCTGGATATGATTCCAGTCGATTTTACGCGCGGACTAAGCCAGGTTGAAAGCGGTGAAATCGACTGCTGCATGAACTGGCGCAAGGACGTCGATTCCCCATCGCTGGTCTATCGCGAGCTGTTTTGCGGAGAATTGAAGGCTTATCTCAATCTCCGCCATCCGTTGGCTTCACAATCCAGCGTGACGTATGACGAACTGGCCGCCTGGCCGCAGATCGTGTTTGCGCGCGGGCGGCAGAGCTGGCGGTACAGCGCTTATCTGGAAAAATTCAGTCCCTCGCTGCGGGCTTCCATCATCTTGACACCGGTTAAGGATGTACCTGCTTCCCGGCGGCTGTTGGAACTGAATCAGGGTGTCATTCTGGCGCCGGAAGGCGGTATCCTGGCAGACAGTCCGCTGATCAAAGCGGTGCCGATCCGCTCGCAGACACCGGAAACCGTGCATCTGGGGTTAGTGTACCGTAAAGACGCGACGAATCCAGTACTGAAACAGCTGCTTCGTTATTTGAAATCAGCATAAGCCTATTCGATACTCCTATCAGAAAAGTCATGACTTTCTTTTATAATGTGAATGTGTGAATTTACACAAACAGGAGGAAAGAAAGATGAAGAAAAACGGGATTTCAAGACGGGAATTCCTGAAAGGCAGCGCGGCGGGCGCCGTGTCGCTGGCAGCGCTGGGTTTGTTGAGCGCGTGTGGGGAATCGGCAGAGAAACAGCCGGCAGCGACGCCGACGGCCAAGCCGGAAGCCACATCCGAAAACTGGCTGGGTCAGCAGCCGCAGATTCAGGATGGCGATATTAAAGAAACGTGGCAGACCGAAGTGCTGATCGTCGGCGCGGGCAACGGCGGCATGATGGCGGCGGTCAAAGCGGCGGATCTGGGACTGGACTTCCGGGTTGTCGAACAGAACAGCTTTGTCTGCGATACCCGCAACTGGTATGCGGCGGCGGATTCCGCAGACGCGTTAGCCGCGGGCAAACCGATCGACCGGCAGCGTGCGATGACGGAGCTGTCGCGGTATGCTTCCGGAAAACTGGATCAGAGCGTCGTTCGGGTCTGGCTGGACGAATCTGCGGCGATGCACGATTATGTCAAGGCCATCATGGATTCCTATGGCTATGACTGTTACTTTGAAGCCGATACCGGCGAAGCGGAGGAAGGCACCGATTATTACCACGCACCGACCCAGCATAATTACAATGCGCGGCCGGACAGTGAGTGGGCGGATACGCCGCGGAACAAGTTGTTTGTGGATTACATTGAGAAAAAGGGCTATCATGTCGATTTTGAACATGCGTTGATCGAATTGATCAAGGAAAACGGCGCGGTGACCGGGGCGATTGTTCAGAACGGAAGCGGCGAATACATTAAGATCACCACAAGCAAAGGCGTAATCCTGGCGACCGGCGGGTATGAAGGCAATCCGGAGATGATGGAGGCCTTGTCTCCGCTGGCAGTATCCTGCACAACCGCAAGCAGCTATTTCGCGATGAATCACGGCGATGGGATCAAAGCGGGCCTGTGGGCTGGCGCGGATATGGACAAGGAATCCGCTCCGATGCTATTTGACCGCGGCGCAGTAGCGCCGGGCGTAAACGCCGGATATGTTGAAGCCTCTAACGGATCCAAGCAGTTCCCGGGCACGATCTATCAATGGAATCCAGGCACGCAGCCGTTTATGAAGGTCAATCGCGACGGCGTCCGTTTTGCCAACGAAGGCTGCCCGTATAACGATATCGTTTTCGCAGCGGCAAACCAGAAAGGCGGCGTATACTGCCAGGTCTATGATGGGGATTTCCAGGCAGACTGGCAGAAGTTCCATACACTGGGCTGTTCCTCGCTGACTCGCGTGATGCCGGAGCGGATGGCGGAACAGATGGAGAAGTATGTCGAGGAAGGCATTATCATGAAAGCGGATTCGCTGGACGAGCTGGCGGACAAGCTGGGTTTTGAAGGCGAGGCCAAGGTTCAGTTCTTAGCCCAGTGCGATCGCTACAACGCAATCTATGATCAGGGAGAAGACGATGAATTCTTTAAGTCAAGTCATTATCTTTCACAGCTGCGCAAGGCGCCATTCTATGGCGTATGGCTGGGCGCCAGTCTGTTGTGCACCGGCGACGGCCTGAAGATCAACAATAAGATGCAGGTTCTGGATAAAGAAAAGAACGTCATTCCGGGGCTGTATGCGATCGGCAACGTTTCCGGCAGCTTCTTTGCGAACAACTATCCGGAATTATTCCCGGGCCTGGCTTGCGGACGGACGCTGACCTTTGCCTTGAAAGCGGTCAATGTGATCGCGGGTGAAGATCAGATTTAAAGCTGATCGGATTCGAGAGTAAAGCAGGATTTCTCATTCAGAAATCGTGC
>NZ_GG657557.1:393967-407682 GCF_000157995.1 Holdemania filiformis DSM 12042 | reverse complement strand
GAAAATCATGAAATGTCGGAATCTCCATGATTCCGGACTTTATAAGCGCGGAGGGATCAGAAATCAGGCTCAGGGCAGTCTATATAGAATAAACCATTTCACTAAAATAACGTTTAATTTAATAAACAAAAATCGGTATAATAAAGCTAGAGGAAAAGAACATGGAACAATGGGTAAAAACAAAAGTGTGGAGAATGAAAAGTACGGCGCTTTTTGTATCGGATATCTATCTTACGCTTCTCTTCGTTTTAAAAGGAACGATGACCGCTAAGATTGGAACTGAAATGGAAATCGTTCAGGAAGGGCAGCTGCTGATTATCAATCGGCATAAGCTGTGCAACTGTTTTAGTACGGAGGGCAGTATTGTTCAGGTGATCGAGATTGATGTAGAAAAGGCTTCCCGGGTTTATCCGGAAATGAACGATATGATCTTTCAGGCAGTGTCCCTTCGTAAAGACGACCACAACGATGCTTTTACATCAGACCGGGATCGAATTTTTCTATCGGACTGCCTGAATTTAATTGTGGAAGAAAACCCGGAAAGTCCGCTGAGCGTTCAGGGCGACTTCATTCTTTCTCTTTTGTGTCTGGAATATACGATTTTCAATAACGGCCAGGGACAATATCAATTCATGTCGCAGGAGAAAAAAGAACGGCTGCTTCAGATTTTGAATTATATCCAGGAACATCTTCAGGATCGCTTAACGCTGCATCAGACCGCAAAGCAGGCTAAAATCACACCGCAGCATCTCAGCGCTCTGTTTAAGGAAATATTTCATCAGTCATTTACCGATATGATTATGAAAATGCGCTTGGAACGGGCGGAAACGTTATTGTTTAAAAGCAATCTGAGCATTACGGAAATTATCATGGAATGCGGATTCAGCGACAGAAAGTATTTTTATCGCTGCTTTCACGAGGCTTTTGGCTGTACGCCGTTAGTTTGGCGCAAGCGTTGGAAACCTGCGAAACGATATGCCGAAGAATTAAACCGGGAGGCGGTTGAAGTCTTGCTTCCTGAGTTTCGTAAGAAGTTTGGTTTGTTCGAGAAACCGATGGATTCCATGATATACCGCAAGGTTAAGCAATTGAAGAAAATGCGGCAGAAAGGACTGGATCTGAGAAAGCTTATCGTTACGGTGGATCTGTCTGAAACCTTATTGTCTGAGCAAGACACAATCCAGCCGTTAATGTTGTTTGGCTATGATCAGTTACTGCGCTTTGTGGTTCTTTATGAATTAGAACTGCGGATTCGGCTGCCGCTTTCATTTCTTAAAGAAACGGAGCAGGCTAAACAATGCCATGCGGTCACCATCGAATCGTTTGTCACACAGTCACTTCTGCGGTTTGGCCACACTCCGTTGACACGATGGCGGGCAGAACTTTTAGTTCAGAATGAAGCGGAAATTCAGGAAGCGGAAAAAATCCGGGAACATTTGTTAGGACAGGGAATCACGGATGTTTCTGTGCTGTTTTAGTAAAAGTGGGGGAATTGTAAGAATAAAGTTGCAAAACCATTCTTACAGTTCTCCGTTTTTTTGTGGCGAAATAGTGAATAAAATACTGGTTATGTGGGAGGGAGAGAATGAATAGAAGAAGCCAAGGTTACAACGCCTGAATGTAAGCGCTTAAATTAACGCAGACGCTGAGAACGCTTAAGGATGTAAACGCCAGCATCAGAACAAGTTGAAAGCAGGAAGGGAATAGAAAAACAGATGAAAAAATTGATCAGTTTACTGACCGCCGCAGTCATGATATTTACGGTGATGGTTCCATCTTCATCAGGGGCGATTCATGCGGAGTCATTGAATTCACCGACAAGGCAGAACGAAACTCAGGTTCAGAATGTTGATGAAGAACAGTCGGAGGAAAAAACGGAAGAGTCTGAAACTCCGGGATCTGCAGAACCGGATGAGAAGTTGGAAGAATCCTCCCCGACTGAACCGTCGGAAGGTATGGAAACGCCGCTGCCACCAGAAGCAGCCGAAAGCACGCCGACTCCGCTACCTACGGAACCGGGCACTGAGAATAAAATACCAGTTCAGCCAAAGGCGGCGGTAAAAGAGAAACAGGGCATTAACGAACCAGCGCTGCAGGCCGACGCTGACTTCTTTGATGATTTTGGAGATACCGCAGGCAGTGAAATTAATCTCGATTATTGGGGATATCTGGAGGGGGACAAGGCGATTGTTCAACGCGATCCGGAAGCGACCGACGCTCAGAATGGCAAAGGCTACAGCTTTTATACGGATGGAACCAATAAGCTATTCATCGAACATAAGTTTGAGAATAATATCCGCGGGAAAATATCTGTCGATTTTTATGATGATGGTACAGATCAGACAGGCCGGATGGCGCAGGTGAATCTGACGGGGATCGCCAATAAGGAAAATAAGGGCAAATCGTTTATTATCGGTCTGGGTATCAACCAGAATCAAACGACTCAAGGCTGGAGCAATTCGAATTATTGTGCCAGAATTGCGGAAGACGGCCGATTTATTGATACGCAGATTGCCAGAACGAAAGGCTGGCATACGTTTACCATGGAAGTATCCGAGCAGGGGACTGAGCTGTCGATTGACGGAACAGCTGTGGACGCCAGCGGGATTCCGGGGAGTGATTTAGTCACTTCGTTTAACGCAATTCAATTAGGCGATAAGTGGGCGAGCGGCGGCGAAACCTATTTTGACAATATCCGCCTTGAAAATATGACCATCGTCGATGTGGATGCGGAAGAAGCCGCGAAGCACGACGCTTCAGCAAGGACGATTAAAGTCGGCGGCATCAGCATTCCTGAATTCGACGCTGAAACACTCGAATACCTTTGGGAATATCCGGCAGGGAGCGCTTTGCCAGAAGTAGCCGCGGAAGCGAACAATGAAAAAGCCAAAGTTGAAATCGAACAGGCAACGGAAGCGACTCCCAAAGCAACAATTACGATTACAGCGATCGACGGATCGACGGTCAGAACCTATACGATCACGTTTAAAGAAGCAGCCCAGGAAATTGAAAAAGAGTGGTCCGCAACTTTTGATGAAGACGATCCGAAAATGAAATGGGAATTGCTGGACAGCCGCGGACAATATTTTGAAGTAACCGATGAACAGGCGCATGATGGGACGCATAGCTTCGTGACCCGCGGCGAAGCTGCGAAAAAGTCCTGGATCTTCAAGAAGTTTGATTCAGCGGTGAATGGCAAAGTCAGCGTCTGGTTTTATGATACGATGGGTGATAACGGAAAGGAATCTTTCCAGCAGGTTAACATCTGGGCACCGTTTAGTAAGGTGACGGAACAGCCTGCAATTGCCGGACTTGGAACGGATGGAAAGACAAATTATGCGATCCGGTTAGGAACTTCTGCCGGTTATGCGCAATCGAAGGTGAAGCGGACTCGAGGCTGGCACGAATTTGTCTTTGACTTAACCTCCGGCAGCGATGCGAATTTTTATATTGACGGCACTTTAGTTCACACTACCGATGCCATTACCTCCATCGGCGCTTTACAGATGGGCGATATCTGGTCAACAAGCAAAGCGACCGCTTATTATGACGACGTTAAAATCACAGAGATCAGTCTCGGTGTTTCTGGAATAAGACTGGATCAGGAAGAAGCGGATATTGTCTGCGGCGAAACCCTGCAGTTAAATGCTACGGTACTCCCGATCGGCACATCGTCGGAAATCCTCTGGACTTCAAGCAATGAAAAAATTGCGACGGTGGATGAAAACGGTCTGGTCACGGCTAACGGGATCATGGGGGATGCCACGATTACCGCGACAACGAAAAAAGGAAATTACACGGCTTCCTGTGTCATTCATACGACGATGTCGGCGGAACAGGACGCGACCCTGGCCTCGATCTTGATTGATGGAAAAGAACTGAGTTCTTTTAAGCCGGAACAGCTGGATTATACGGTAACGGTTGTCGATACTCAGGTTCCGACAGTCACGGCGGTTGCCCATCAAAAAGAAGCGGTGGTCACCATTACTGAAACCTCAGAGATCCCGGGAACAACGACCATTGAGGTTACGGCAAAAGATAAGGTAAACAAGCAGGTGTATACCGTTCATTTTGAAATGTTGAAAGAAGCCTTCTTTGATGATTTTTCGTATACCGATCCGGAAGATCTTGAAAAAAGAGGAAATTGGGACGTACAGGAAGGCACCGGAAGAAGACCGGGTGATAGAACGTGGGGATGGAGCGCGGACAACGTTGTTTTAATGGAAGACGCGGAAGATCCTGATAACACAATTGTTCGTTTGAAAGCCAAGACTGACGGCACCGGCGGAGAAAATACGACACAGTCGCAGATCCGGTATTATGAAGAGAAATTCGGCGCCGGCACCTATGTCGCGCGAGTATGGCTGTATGATAATGTCATGGAATCCGAAGATCCGGAGGGTACCGGAGCTTGGAACGCAAAAGATCAGGCTTTATCGACCTTCTTTACGATCAATCGGATTGAAGGGCCGAAATGGAAGCCTTATCATGAAAGCGATTTTGAATATCTGTTTAACGGCGGATGGGGAATGGGACCGAAGACGATGTGGTTTACGTCCTGGAATTCTTATTCCTTGGAAACGTCTTCAGAAGCCCAGCGGGATCAATCGTCCTCAACCGGCCCTTCGGCAGTCGGTAGTTTAGATGGCCGGTGGTCAATTCTAACGATCAAACTGGATGAGGATGGCAGGACGACCTATTATATTGATGGTCAGCAAAAAGCATCGCATGCGAATAAAGATGAAATTGCCGGTCCTCAGTCCATTGCGTTTAATTTGTGGTTTATCGGCGGCGGCCAGGATAAAAAATACAACGGTCATTCACGAACCTATTGGGAAGATGTCGACTGGGTTTATTACACGCCGGACACCAACACGACAACGGCAGAGGTTGAAGAAATTGTAACGGGAATGAAGAACGCAAATATCCATGTGTTTGATGATATTGCTTCGCCGGATATTACATTGAATTCGATCACAGTTGATGGTCAAGCGTTGGAAGGGTTCAATAACGAAAATACAGAATACTTTATTGAATTGCCGGAAGGAACAAAGAAGGCGCCGAAAGTTGAGGCCAACGCGAATAATCAGTTCTCGATCGTGACCGTTACTTCGCCGGAAACGCTTCCTGGCGCAACGACGGTTTACGTAACGTCCAGCGATTTATCCGTAACGAAGACCTATCATCTGAATTTCTCTGTAAAAGGCAATTCTGAGCTTGCCGCTCCGCTGTCTAACTTTGCATCAGGCAGCATGGTGAAATATAGAGATGTTCAGTTATTCCATCCTCAGAACGCCGATATTTATTATACGATGGACGGATCAACGCCGACGACCGCTTCCAGAAAATATGGCGGAGAAACGATCCGCATTGAGAAAAGTACCAATATCAAAGCGATTGCGGCGGCTGATGGAAAAACAAGTCCGGTTGCGGATTTCCTCTATACGGTCATCCCGCTCACACCTCAGGTCGTAGCGCATCCAGATGCTGCGATCAACGGCAGTTCGATTATGAAAAATGGGATATTGGATACGACCAAACTGACGTATGACGATCCGGTAACCCTGGAATTATCCATGCCGGAATCGAAACAGAGATTTTATGAAGTTCCAGGCAGAACGGATAATTATCAATTCTATTACACAACGGATGGTTCTCTGCCGACAGTCGATCAATATCATCCAAACCCAAGTACCCGGTTATATGAAGGACCGATTGAAATTAACAAGACGACGACGGTGAATTTCATCGCGGTACTTCCAGGAGTTTGTGAAAGCTATGAAAGTACGCAGGCTTTGCGCAGCCAGTACAGCCAGGTAAAAATAACCATTAAAAATGGATTGTATGATATTGTATTCGACTCAAAAGGCGGCAGCAATATACCCTCTTTAACTAAAGTTAAGGCTGGAAGCTTGATTGATAAACCCGAAGATCCGACAAAATTAGATTTTATCTTCGACGGGTGGTATAAAGATGAAAAATATACGAAAGCCTGGGATTTTACCGCGGATAAAGTAACGGGTGATACAACTTTATATGCGAAGTGGTCTCGTGATGTAACCGCGGCGCCTGCCCCGTATGGTGCCCTTCCAAGCGAACAACAAATGAGATATTATGAAGAAGAATTAGCTGGTTTTGTGCACTATGGTCCGAATACGTATAAGGGGACCAATGGTATTGAATGGGGAAATGACGGTACCTATACTCCGGATACCATGCAATATCCGGATACGATTGATACTGATCAATGGGTAGAAACCTTTAAAAATGCAGGCTTTAAGCGCTTGATTTTCACAGCTAAGCATCATGACGGATTCCGTTTATTTGATACTGATGAATTCTCAACAGCACAATCGAAGAATGGAAAAGATATATTGGCTCTCTTATCAGCGTCATGTACTAAGTACAATATGAATATGGGCTTATATCTGTCGCCATGGGATGTGTTTGAAGAAAAAGGCAAATCGATCGTTTATGGAGAACGGGGCGCTTATGGGAATGGCAGCGGCTCGACAGATTCATCACCGTTAGATGATGATTACAATATCCTGTATGAGAAACACCTCAGAGAAATTTTTGATAATCCTAAGTATGGAAATAACGGCGAATTTGTGGAATTATGGCTTGATGGAGCAAATGGTTCCGGATTGAAACAGCTTTATGATTTTCCGGTTTGGCTTGATATCGCTAAGGGATCCAACGGTGTTCAGGATACCCGCGATGAAATGATCGTTTATGGTCCGCCGTATGTTTCAGGCAAAGATGCTGCATGGTGCGGAAATGAAAAAGGTGAAATTGATCCTAATAAACCTTCGACGATGACTCCGGGAACGGGTCCGACAGAACCGATTCCTGATCCGGCTGCAGAATCTGAATGGGTTGTTTGGGAAGGGGACTTTTCAATTAGACCGGGATGGTTTTATCATCCTAATGAAAACGGAAAAGTGAAAACCGGCGAATACCTTCTGGATCGTTATATGCAGACGGTAGGTCAGGGCGGCATTATGTTATTAAATATACCGCCAAACAGAAACGGCTTAATTGATGATATTGACGTTGAAAATCTAAACGAATTTGCAAGACTTCGTGAAGAAACTTTTGGCGAAGGAAAGAATTTGGCCAGAGGTTCTAATGTAACGGCAACCAGTGAAAAGGTTCGCAGCGAAAGATTCAGCGCATCCAATTTAGTAGATGGGGATTACGATACTTATTGGACGATGGCTGATGAAGAACGCCAGGGAACAGTGATTATCGATCTGGGACAGCCGAAAACATTTGATGTTGTAGAACTTCAGGAATATATTCCTTTAGGTCAGCGGATTGACGCTTATCAAGTTGAAGTGTTTGTAAACGGTCAATGGCAGGAATTTTCTAAAGGAACCGTCGTTGGCTATCGTAAGATGTCTACGAATCAGCCTGTAAAAACAGATAAATTGCGTATTACGGTCAGCAGTGAAAACGCAGTTCCTGTATTAAATAGCATTAATTTGTATAAATTACCGGTGGCGGCAGAAAAAGGGGAACCCGTTCCTGCTGGATTAAAATACATTGATGATTGTAAGATGACGGTCGGTACCCCGTCGACAAATTATCAGTCTGACGCCTGGTATCAAAACAATAAAGAAACGAAGTTAAATTTAGTTCACAATGATTACACGGCATTATCTCAAAATGGATATAAAGATGTGACATTCACCGGTTCCAAGTTCTATATCAGAGGAGCCTGGAATAGCAATGGTTCAGATCTGCGTATCACCATTGATAATGGAGAACCTCTTGTTGTGGATATGACTAGCGGCAAAAGCAGTGACCCGCGGCATCCATATCCGGGAGACAATCAGGGAGCCATTGTCTATAGTTCTGAGGATTTAGAGTATGGTCAGCACACTGTAAGGATTGAAGCGGAAGATAAGTCAGGTCAGGATAAATCAGTCTTAATCGATGCTTTAATTTACAATGATGAGCCTACCGGATCCTTTGAATTTGAAGATGTCGGAAGTGTAGATTTCAACGAGGGTGAACAAGTTAAAGTAAATGTAACTCGTTTAGGAGACGTTTCTCAAGCGGCTGAGATTAATGTTGCTTCTTACCCAGGGACAGCGGTTCATGGAGAAGATTTTAAGCAAGAGACGGTCACGCTTAAATTTGCGGTGGGAGAACGGACAAAGACGGCAGTATTTGAAACTTATGATAACTCGAAAGTTGAAGAAAATCAGTTCTTTTACTTAGAACTCGAACCTGTTAATGCGAAGACCCCAGCTTCATATAACATGTCGTTAATCGTGAATTTAATCGATAATGACGGTGAAGTTCCGGGACAAGCGCATAAAATTATCATCGATTCAAATGTAAAGAATGGTAAAATTTCAGTTAATCAATCTGAAGCCTTCGCGGGTGATGAAATTTCAATTACGGTTACACCCGATGCTGGATATGAACTTGTTCAAGACAGCTTAAAAGTCAATGGCCAGGTTATTGTGGGCAACAGCTTTGTCATGCCGGGAGAAGATGTCATTCTTACTGCGGAATTTACCAAAATTCCGGAACCGACAACACCGCCGGAATCCTCTGACAATACCCCTTCGTATGACGATGGCGGACCGTTTATAAAGGATGTCTGCGGCAATGTATTTGATCGTTGGGGCAACAAGATTTACAGTGCCCCGGCGTGCGAAGTGTCTGGCGGTTATCAGGTGCCGAATACAGGTGTAAGATAATCTGACAGATACAAGATTGAAATTGGGAATCAGGGTCTGCAGCAATGCAGACCTGGTTTTTCAGAAGGGAGATGGAAATCATGACTCATGATCAAGACAAGCATAATCGGTTTAAAATTATAGCCGGCGGCATCCTCGCGGTTCTGGTTGTTGCGGCTGTCTGCTTCTTTATCCAACCGCAGTCTCAGGGTTCAACAAATCCGGCAGAAACTCCATCGGTGATCGACGAAACACCGTCCGCTGACCAGGTGGACTATGCAGCTCAGAAAGCGTTGAATCAGGATTACCTGGGACATCTGTACTTTGAGAGCGGACTGGTCGATGAACTGACCGTACAGGGATCGGATAATGAATATTATCTGAATTATACAGTAAATAAAGAATACGATAGTCATGGAGCGGTATATCTGGATTATCGAAATACGCTGGATGATCAGAACCTCATCTTTTACGGCCATTATGTCTACGCGGATGAAAGCTTGGTCTTTTCCCCGCTGCATCAGCTGAAAGAAGAAAGTAATTATGAGAACAATAAAAAGATCAGGCTGCAATTAGAAAACGAGTGCCGGGAATATGAGATTGCTTATGTTTATTATTATGAAATGGGCAATGAAAATCTTGAATATTTCCATCCGAATTATGAACCAGAGCAGTTTGAAAACTATATTGCGAACGTGAAGGAGAAACAGTTTTATAACACGGGCCTTGATCTCGCTGAGGGTGAGCGCATGCTTACTTTGCAAACCTGTGTCAGAGACCGGGATGATCTGCGTTTGATTGTCGTGGCCAAGGAAACCAATGTAGTGAAAGAAGAATCCAAAACTAATTCGCAGGGCTGAGTTCTGAAAAGATGTAAAAGCAAGGTGGAAATGTTTAATTCATAACCAGGAACATTGAAATTCAAGCCGAGAGTATAAGAGGATTAACGTCTCATTTCAGGTTCGGCTTGGTTAAGCGTTTTGAAGATTCCTTCAGCGAATGACATGATGGCGGGGAAAGATCAGAGGGATAGGGAGAGCTGGGCGATCAGCTCTCTTTTCTGTTTGCTTTACGAAACCATTTCCATCGAAAAATGGAATCCTGCAGGATAATGAATCAAAGGAGTAGAAAAATCTGTCGAAATCTGGTTAAATAAAATCAGAAAAATGAGGTGCTTTATGAAACTGATATCATGGAATGTTAACGGATTACGGGCCTGTATTCAGAAAGGCTTTATGGATTTTTTTAACGAACAGGACGCGGATATTTTCGCGCTGCAGGAAACCAAGCTGCAGCCCCATCAGATCGAATTAGAACTGCCGGGTTACCATCAATACTGGCACAGCGCGGAAAGAAAAGGGTATTCGGGCACTGCGGTGTTCACAAAACAAAAGCCGCTGTCCGTGCGCTATGATTTTGACGAAGCGGAAGGGGAGCATCCGAAGGAAGGCCGCGTGATCACGCTGGAATTTGAGCAATTCTATTTTGTTACCGCCTATGTGCCGAACTCCAAGGAAGAACTGGCTCGTCTGGATTACCGGATGCAGTGGGAAGACGCGATGGCGCGGCATCTGGCAAAGCTGAACGAAACCAAGCCGGTCGTTTACACAGGCGACTTGAATGTGGCTGTGGAGGAGATCGATCTGAAGAATCCGAAGACGAATCATTTTAATCCCGGCTTCTCCGATCAGGAGCGCCAGAAGATGCGCGATTTGCTGAGCCTGGGGTTTGCGGATACGTTCAGAACCTTATATCCGGAAAAGGTTGAATACTCCTGGTGGTCCTATCGCTTCAATTCCCGCGCGAAAAACGTCGGGTGGCGGATCGACTATTTCATCGTTTCCCAACGGTTGATGAATCAGGTGAAGGACAGTGTTATCTATGGGGATATCCTGGGTTCGGATCACTGCCCGGTGGGAGTTGAAATCGAGTTTTAATGGGCCTAATTCATAGGATAAAGACGGATCAAGCTGCTGATGAGGCAGCTTTTTGATTTCTTGTCCAAACCGCAGGCAAGGACTGAAAATTATAAAGGGAGAATATCAAAAAAGGATCATCCGGAAATCGCATTCTGCTAAGCAAAATCAGAAAAGCAGAGGAATTCTTATTGAAGTATCATGCGGGAAAAAGTCCAGGGATCAGGAGAAAATTAAAAGAAGCTGCGGGTGTAGCGGATGAATTCTTCCATGATCGGCGTAACCGGCGCGTTCTTATGCGTAATGATCAGGAATTCATAATCCAGATCCAGATCGCCGATCGGCCGTTTCACGATCGAGGGTGGAAGCGGAATCGAGTCGCTGCCGAAGAAGCTGACGCACCGGGTGCTTTCAATCAGCTTGAAAATCAAGCCCATTTCTGCCGGAGAAAAGACCATCGTTGCCTTTAATCCCTGTTTTTGACATATTTGTTCCATCCGGGCGTTCAGAGCATTCTCAGTATTTAAACCGATCAGCTTCTGACCGCGGAAGTCCGCCAGCGACAACACCGGCTTAGCGGCGAGCAGATGATCCTGACTTAACACGGCGAAGACGGGATGCCGGTAATGATACTGGACCTGAACCATCGGCGCGTTATACAGCATCGTGCAGAAATAAATATCGATTTCGCTGGATTGCAGCGAACGGTTGTAGGAATCATCCGGCGCGCTGTAAATCTGGAAATCGACCTCCGGATGCGCGGTGATGAAACGGGTCAGAAAATCATCCGGGAAGTTGATCAACAGACCCGTCGGATAGCCCAGCGACAACGTCTGCGGACTTTCGTTTTTCATGGCCTGCAGATCAGCGATGATGTTGTCGTGCATCTGTAAATAAGGAAAGGCTGACTGACGCAGGGCTTCACCATAACGGGTCAGCTGCAGTCCAGCTACGCCGCGGATAAACAGCGGCACGTCCAGTTCTTCCTCCAGCTTGTCGATCGTTTTGCTTAACGCCTGCTGGGAAAGGTAAAGTTTTTTCGCGGCTTTGGAAAAGCTGCCCTCCTGGGCGGCGGTGATAAAACAATGCAGCTGTTTGGGATTCATGGCGATTTCTCCTTTTCTTTGTCATCAGCTTATCATGTCTTAACAGGGGATACAACTTTTAATTGTATCCCCTAACTTTTATCTGTTTGTCAATTCACAAACAAGCCTTTTATAATGAAGAAAGAAAAGACAAACAGGAGGGAAAGTATGTCAAATTCAAACAAGATCAAAGGCATCAGCCGCCGGGACTTCTTAAAGGGCACGGCTGCCGGAGCGCTGGGCGTCGCGGCTGCGGGGCTGTTAGGGGGCTGCACTTCCACCCCGGAAAAACAGGAATGTCCGCCATGTGAACCAACGTCATCCGCATCTTCTGCAGGCTGGCCGGCGGTTGAAGCGCTGGAACCGAAGGTTCCGATGGAAGGCGTCGTCGCCTTCGTGAAGGAGCCGATTGCGGATTCTGAAATTGTGAAGACTGAAAATGTCGATGTCGTCGTGTGCGGCATGGGTCCGGCCGGTTTCGCGGCGTCCATCGCCAGCGCGCAGCAGGGGTTAAAAACCGTCGTTCTGGAAAAAGGGCAGGTCGGCACGTATCGTTCGGCGACGATCGGCGGATTAACCGACCGGATTCATAAAAAATACGGCGTGGAGTTCGACACGAAGCAGTGGCTGGACGACGCGATGGTCAATTCCATGTTCTATGGCAATCAGGCGATCTATCAGCGGTGGATCGACACGCAGGAGGAAGCGATCAACTGGTTCCTCGATCTGTTCGGTCTGCCGGATGAGGATTTCAAGCTGACCTTTGCGGCCGGGGATTTCCCGGATTTCTACGAACCTTACGATACTACATCGCTGAGCCGTTCCTGGAACACGTCGATCAATATTCCGATGGCTCCGGCAGAAATCGTCGAGCTGCTAACAAGCAAGGTCAAGGAGGCCGGCGCAGAAGTGCTGATGGAGACTCCGGCCTGTCAGCTGATTAAAGAAGATGGAAAAGTCGTCGGCGTGATCGCCAAGACGGCGGAAGGCTACGTGAAATATCTGTGCGCCAAGGGTGTCGTTCTGGCGACCGGCGGTTATGAATTCAACCCAACCAAGCTGAAGGAATGCTGCCGCCCGCGCGATCTGGCTTTGAATCACTGGATGAATGGCACGGCGTCCAACACCGGCGACGGTCATGAGATGGGCAAGGCGATCGGTGCGATTGAGGACGAATATCCGCATCCGCTGATGCTTGATCCGGCACAGCTGATGCCGTATCTGCGTGTCAACAAGCTGGGCAAGCGGTTTACACCAGAATATGAACCGTATAATCATCTGGCACTGGCGATGCAGAACCAGCCGGACGCGATCAACTGGTACATCACCGACGGAGATGCCGCGGGCGCGATCGACAAGATGTGGACACCGTCTTCTTCCTGCTATGGGCCGAAGGAAGTCTGGGTCGGCGCGGCGACGAGCGAAAACGCGTTGAAAGCCGATACACTGGAAGAACTGGCGGGCTTGATGGGCGTGCCCGCCGACGCGTTTGTCGAAACGATCAATCATTGGAATGCCATGTGCGAAGCCGGTGAGGATACCGATTTCCACATGCTTCCAAGCATGATGCATCCGATCAAAACTGCGCCGTTCTATGCGAATCTGGAAGGCGCCGCGGCGCTGTGCACCGCCGGCGGGCTGCAGATCACGCCGAATTCAGAAGTACTGGATACAGAATTCAACGTCATCCCGGGTTTATACGCAATCGGCAATGTTTCCGGTTCGATGTTCCACGGAACCTATCCGCACAATCTGAACTGTATTTCCCACAGCCGCTGCATTACGTTCGGCTACAACGTCGCGAAGCAGCTGGCATCAAAATAAGAATCCGTTTCTGACGGATGGACTTTCGCTCTGAGTTTTTCTTCCTGTACTGGTTTCAGGAATAAGACTCAGAGTTTTTCTTTGCCGAACTGATCAAAGGTGAGTTTGCGCGGGGTTGGCGGTCTTTCTGTCGTTGGGGATGGTTTCTGGTATCCGCGGTGCAAGCCGATCCATTTCCTTTCAAGTTTTTGACA